>NZ_JAOWLC010000001.1 GCF_025751535.1 Lentibacter sp. XHP0401
TTTTGGTGTTGTCGGGCGCTGGTGGTTTCGTTGGGGTGATCTTGATTTTGTTGCCTGGGGTTTTTTTTTTTTTTTTCGTTTTTATTTGTTTTCACTCCCACCCGCCGGGGGAGCTTTGCTCCCCCGGACCCCCTCAAGGTATTTTTGAACAGAAGAAGGGCAGAGCTGGTTTAGGCCTGCGCTTTTTTGAGGGCATCGGTGAGTTCACCGATCAGCGCTTTGCGCTCGTCCTCGGAGAGGAATTTGCCAAGCTCGACCTCGCGGCCGTTGCCTTTGAGGGTGATGTAATGCGGCACGGGGCCCTGACGCGGGTAGATATGGGCGCGGGTCCAGTAAGTGTTGCAGGACCAATCGAGCGGCGCGCCTTTGTGGGGGATATGGGTGAGTGTGGTTTCCTCCGGGCCTATTGTGAGCACTTCGCGGGCATCGCCTGTGCGGTAGGTGTGCATGAAGGCAAAATAGAGCCCCGTCAGCGTGACGAGAACAAAGGGTAGCATCCCCCAGAGAAGAGAGGTTCCGATGAGCCCGAAGAGCGGAATAATGGCCAGAATGAAGATGCAACCGAAGACCACGGCGAAGCCACGGATCGGCAGGCTGCGATGAGGCCAGAGGGTGAGAGCCTGGCCTGTGTCGGTTTTTGTCCAGCGATAGGGCATATCAGGCGCTCCTTTGGCCTTTGAGCGCGCGCAGCATCGAGACCACGAGTTGTATGATGAAGCCTGCCAATGCGACGGCTGTGAGGGTGAAGCCCACTGAGGCTGCGATGATGAACAGTTTGTCGGGCGTGCGGGCTGTGGACCAGTCATAAAAGCCTGCAAAATAGGCCAGGGCGAATGTCATCGGCTCGGTGGCGGCGGCAAGGCTTGCCATGGGCGCGGCGAGCCAGCGGGTGAAGCGGCTGTAGAAAGTGGCGCGGCGCAACTCCTGGAGCCAGTAGAGCGCGGCTGAGGCGGCCAGAAGGGCTGCGTTGAGCAGAGCGAATGCCGGGGGGAGGCGCACGGTGCTTGTGCTGTGGCTTCCGCCTTCGCTTGTGAGGGTGAGCACGCTGGAAAAGGGCCATGCCTGAAGCCCTGGCGCGCTTATGAGCGCCTCGAAGGCGTAGGCGAGCAGGGCTGCCCCGCCCATAAGGGCTGCCAATGTCAAAAACAGGCGCGAGATCCGCAGGCCCCGCCGTGCCAGCCATAGGCCGTAGAGCGGCACGGCAATACAGGCGAGAAAGGGCAGGCTTGGATAGAACATGACGTGCGGGCCTTCGGGTGAGCGAAACGAAAATGGGGCCCCAGATTGCTCCGGAGCCCCGTTTTGTCTTGTTAGAGCATCCGCTTAGTGAGCGTGCTGCTTGTCCCAGTCTTCCTGTTTTGGAAGCTGCTCGAACGTGTGCTCGGGCGGTGGGGAGGGCAGTGTCCACTCAAGTGTATCGGCATATTCGTTCCAGTAGTTGTTTTCGGTCACTTTTGCGCCGCGGAAGAGTGTGTAGAACACGATGCCGAAGAACAGGATGAACGAAGCGAACGACAGGAATGCGCCCCATGAGGAGACATAGTTCCAGTAAGCGAAGGCTTCAGGGTAGTCGATGTAACGACGTGGCATGCCCTGACGGCCGAGGAAGTGCTGCGGGAAGAATGTAATGTTCACACCGATGAAGAACATCCAGAAGTGAACCTTGCCCCAGAACTCCGGATACTGGCGCCCTGTCATTTTGCCCATGTAGTAATAGATACCGGCAAAGATGGTGAAGGCCGCGCCCATTGACATCGTATAGTGGAAGTGCGCCACGACGTAGTAGGTGTCATGGTAGGCACGGTCGATGCCTGCCTGGCTGAGAACAACGCCTGTCACGCCACCGATGGTGAAGAGGATCAGGAAGCCGATGGAGAAGAGCATCGGTGTTTTGAACTCGAGGCTGCCGCCCCACATGGTCGCGATCCACGAGAAGACCTTGATCCCTGTCGGGATCGCGATCGTCATGGTGGCGAGCATGAAGTAGCTTTGCTGTGTCAGCGAGAGGCCAACGGTATACATGTGGTGCGCCCAGACGACGAAACCGAGGGCCCCGATTGCGATGATGGCCCAGACCATTGGCAGATAGCCGAACACAGGCTTGCGCGAGAATGTCGCGAAGATGTGCGAGACAAGGCCAAAGCCCGGCAGAACCACGATGTAAACTTCGGGGTGACCGAAGAACCACAGGATGTGCTGATACAAGATCGGATCACCGCCACCGGCAGGGTCAAAGAAGGTTGTGCCGAAGTTGCGGTCGGTGAGGAGCATCGTGATCGCGCCGGCCAGAACGGGCAGGGCGAGGAGGATGAGCCACGCGGTTACAAAGATTGACCATGCAAAGAGCGGAACCTTGAACAGTGTCATGCCGGGAGCGCGCATGTTGAGGAAGGTTGTGATCATGTTGATCGCGCCGAGGATCGAGCTGGCGCCCGAAACGTGGACCGCGAAGATCGCGAGATCCATCGACATACCGCCTTCAAGCACCGAGAGGGGCGGGTAGAGAACCCAGCCAACACCCGAGCCGAGCTGGTCGTTGCCGCCGGGTGAGAAGAGCGAGGCCAAGCCAAGCGCAACACCGGCAACATACATCCAGAAGGAAAGGTTGTTCATCCGCGGGAAGGCCATATCGGGCGCGCCGATTTGCAGCGGCATAAAATAGTTGCCAAAGCCGCCGAAGAGCGCCGGAATAACCACGAAGAACATCATCAGGACGCCGTGATAGGTGATAAACACGTTCCAGAGGTGTCCGTTCGGGGTGCAGGCATCTGTGGATGAGAAGAAGCGAAAGCCCTCCATACACATATGCTGAACGCCCGGGTGCATGAGCTCGAGGCGCATGAACACGGTGAATGTAACGGCGATCAGACCGGCAAGAGCCGAAACGATCAGATAAAGCAGACCAATATCTTTGTGATTTGTCGAAAGGAACCAGCGCGTAAAGAAGCTGCGGTTATCTTCGTGGTCGTGGCTGTGAATGGCTGCGTCTGCCATGCGTGCCTCCCTTTGGTGCAAAAAATCGGCATACGTCAGGGGGAATCCAGCGGGAATCCCTGCGCGCATACGGGGTGTATCATTTATACGTTTTAGAATGTGTGGGCCGCTGGGGCAACGGGTGAAGTTGATCCAGATCAAATTATATTGTCGCACCCCTCTTGTGCGAGATCAAATCACTTCCAATGGGAGAGCTTTCTTCAGGGGGCCTTGCTGGAAGCGGTTTCATTTTGTTTGATGAGAAGAGTGTTTTTCGAGTAGCCTGTGAGGGCGATAGGACTGCGGCCAGCGGCCAGAAGTTGCTGCCAGCCGCGTAAACTCGGGGATATTAAATGACTTATATCAGTGGATTTGTTGCGGCCGTTCCAGCGGGAAACAAGGCAGAGTATGTTGAGCACGCCAAGAAGAGCTGGCCGATTTTCAAGAAATACGGAGCGCTTCGGATGGTTGAGACCTGGGGTGACGAGGTGCCGGACGGAAAGGTGACCTCATTTCCGATGGCTGTGAAGCTGACGGATGGGGAGACTGTTGTTTTCAGCTGGATCGAGTGGCCCGACAAGGCGGCAAGTGATGCATGTATGAGCTCGATGCAGACAGACCCTGAATGGGAGGCTTTGGGCGACATGCCATTTGACGGCAAGCGCATGATTTTCGGCGGCTTTGAAGCGCTACTGGATTGCTCTGCCGGCGAGGCGTGATGAACGCTCTGGAGCAGGACGGGGTGACAGGTGCTCTGGACGCAATCATCCGTGCGGTCGCGCCAGATGTGAGCCTTGTGCCGAAATATGGCGGCACTCTTTACACGCTTTGGCCCGAGCAGAAGGGGGGCCAGTTTTGCGGTATCTTCCCCTACAAGGCGCATGTTCAATTGGCGTTCAGCGAAGGAGCAATGCTGGCCGACCCTGACCGGGTGCTGGAGGGCACGGGCAAGTTCCGCCGTCATGTGAACTTTACGGCTGTGAGCGAGATTGACGAAGGAGTCATTGCCGCGCTGCTGAAAGAGGCGGTGATGCGTTCGCGGGGGGGCAAAGGAATAGTTAGTTGATTGGCTAAGTTTTATTGACAGTCTGTTGGGCTGCATGATACTAAGGCGTATGGCTAAGTTAGATTTGACCCTCGACCTCTGTTTTGCTACACTTGGAGACCCAACTCGGCGAAGGATTTTGCAGCGCCTCGCACGCGGAGACGCCAGTGTGAGCGAATTGGCCGAGCCTCATGACATGGCGCTTCCGTCATTCATGGGGCACCTCAAAAAGCTGGAAGAGGCAGGGCTGATAACATCGGCCAAACAGGGTAGAACGCGCATCTGCACTCTGTCGCCCGATGCCTTTTTGCCTGCGAAAAGCTGGCTGGGCGAACAGGACGAAATCTGGGAAGGCCGCCTCGACCGCCTTGATGATTATGTGACCAACCTTATGAATGAGCGCGCTAAATGAAACTCGACCCCGAAACCGACCTCAGCTTTACCCGCACGATAAACGCGCCTCCTGCGCTTTTGTGGGAGTGTTGGACAACCCCCGAACACATCAAAAACTTCTTCATGCCAAAGCCACATTTCATTGAGGCTTGCGACATTGATCTCCGCGTTGGTGGCCGCTTCAACACAACTATGAATGTTGATGGCAACAAGATTGAAAACAAAGGGGTTTATCTGGAAATCGTAGATGGCAAGAAGCTTGTCTTTACAGACACATATAGTGAAGGGTGGGCACCCGCTCCGGATCCGTTCATGACGGCTATTGTCGAATTTGAAGACGACGGCAACGGCGGCACAACTTATACAGCCACCGCGCGTCATCGTTCATCGGAAAGTCGGCAGACCCATGAGGATATGGGCTTCTTCGACGGGTGGGGAACTGTCGCCACGCAACTTGAAGAATATGCGCAATCTCTTGCGAAGGGTTGAAAAAGAAAACGCCCCTGCGGTTGGCGGGGGCGTTTTGGTCTGTGTCAGCTCGTAGCTTAGTCTGTAGAGGCTGCGGGCTCTTCTGCCGCGGCTTCTTCTTCCATGGCCGGGCCAACGGAGGCGAGCCATGCGGCGACATCTGCGCCGCCACCTTTCAGCTTGAATGACATTTTTGATTTCGCTGCGAAGTCATTGTCGCTCAGCCATGCTTTGGGATCTTCGGTGTAGATCGCGATGGCTTCCTGGGTCCAGACGAACTCGGCGGCGGCTGCATCTTTCAGGCCGTCGCCGTATTTGAAGCCGTCCACACCGCCAGCCACGCGGCCGACAACACCATAAAGGTTCGGGCCGGTTTTGCCGCCTTTTACGATTTCTTCGCCATCGTCAGAGACGACCATGTGGCAAGCTTTGCATTTTTTGAAGTCTTTTTCGCCGGCATCGATATCACCTTCGGCGAAAGCGGGAGCGGCGACCATGAGGGCGCCCGCAGTGAGGAGTGTAAGGGTTTTCATTGCTAAAGAGTCCTTTGGTTTTGTTTGGTCTTGCGCAGACCTGATATGTGGCTTTGGAGCCTTAGATGCAACGGACAATTCGACGCGGCTGCATCTAGGCGCAGTTTGGCGTTTCCATGGTGCGTTTATAGGCGGTTTTGAGCGCTACGTCGAGATCACCCATGGTAACGGGCAAGCCGAGATCGACCAGCGAGGTGACGCCGTGCTCTGAGATCCCGCAGGGGACGATGCCTGAGAAGTGTTCCAGATCTGGCTCGACATTGATTGAAATGCCATGAAAGCTGACCCATTTGCGCAGGCGGATGCCGATGGCAGCTATTTTGTCTTCAGGCTTTGCGCCCGTTGCGGTGAGAGGTTTGTCATCACGCGTGACCCAGACACCAACGCGGCCTTCGCGGATTTCGCCGGTGACGTTGAATTCGGCGAGGGTTTCTATGACCCAGCGTTCGAGATCATGCACAAAGCAGCGCACATCGCGGCCCCGTTTTGCGACATCGAGCATCACATAGACAACCCGCTGGCCGGGGCCGTGGTAGGTGTATTGCCCGCCGCGTCGCGCCTCGTAGACAGGGAAGCGATCGGGCGCGACAAGATCTTGCGGCTTGGCCGAGGTGCCTGCGGTGTAAAGCGGCGGGTGCTCCAGCAGCCAGATGCATTCGGGCGCTGTGCCTGCGGATATGTCCGCGACACGGGTTTCCATGAAGCTCAGCGCTTCTTCGTAGGGCACGAGGCCGTCAGAGTGTTTCCATTCGATCATTTCGGTTCCTTCAGCGCGGCAAGAGGCCTGCCTCTTTCAAGGCAGGGATATAGCTGCGCGAGGCGGGAATGTCGCGCCCGTCTTTTAGGGTGATGCGGGCTTTGTCGCCCTCGCGGGTGACTTTTTCGATCTGTGCAAGTGCGACCCAATGAGAGCGGTGAACTTGCAGGCCCGTGTCTGAACCTGTTTCCTTGATGGCATCGGAGAGCCGCATAAGGACGAGCGACGCGCCTTTTGTGGTGACAACTTCGACATAGTGATCCTGCACCGAAAGCGAGATGAGCGGCCCGCGTTTGGCATAGTCGAGCCTTTGCAAGAGATGTGGCGGGCCTTTGGGCGCATCGGGCATGTGGTGAGCCGTGTAGTAGAGTGCGAGCGCGATGATTGCGGCGGTAATGAAGACCGAGGCGAGCAAGCTGCCAAGGTAGGCCGTGTCGGTGGGGGCTGTGCCGAAGGCGGCCCAGTTGAGTAAGAGCACCAGCGCACCGACGCTGAGGGCTGTGCAGATCGCGACCATGGCGGGAGCGAGCCAGACTGGCCCTCTGTTTTCGAAGTGGCGCGCGCAGAGCAAGGCAGTGAAGCTGCCGAGCGCAAATGTGAGAGGGGCGGTGAAAGCCCAGTAAGCCAGCCGCGCGGGTAAGCGCAGGGTTTCGTAGGTGCCAAAGGGGCCGGAGACAGCGAGGAAAACCACAACCCCTGACAGTGCCGCAAGATTGCGCGGCGAGGTGAAGGTGCGCCGCAACTCACGAAGCGCGGAATGCGTTGGGCTGTCTTTCACGTAGCGGGTCCGTTCTTTGGGCAAGGGCGGCTGACGCCGCTTTCGCTCTGTCTTAGCCGATTTGTGAACCAAGACAAAAGGAGCTTTGACATGACGATTGACCCGATCCTGAGCGCACCCGTGGCGGTGCAATTGCATTTGCTGGCGGCCCTGGCTGCGCTGGCGCTGACACCTGTGATGCTTTTGGTGGCAAAAGGCACGCCGCGCCACAAGGCTTGCGGGCGCATATGGGTGGCCGCAATGGCACTCACGGCAGCAAGCTCGTTCTGGATTGCCGAAATTCGGCTTATCGGACCGTGGAGTCCGATTCATATTCTGTCGCTGATCACGCTCTTTAGCCTGTTTGAGGCGGTGCGCGCCGCACGAAAGCGCCGTGTTTCGACGCATAAGGCCTATATTTTCGGAGCAATGCTCGGGCTTTTGGGGGCAGGGCTGTTTACGCTCGTACCGGGGCGGCTATTGTCGGACAGCCTGTTTGCGGGCTTTGAAACACTGGGGTTTTCGGCTTCGCTCGTGATCGGCGGAGCGGGGCTTTTCTGGCTGACCTTGCGCTGGCGGAGGGCGTGACGCGATTATTTCGCAATTGCGCGCTCATTTGCTCTTCACATCCCTAAAGGCTTTCGTTAAACGACCCTTCACCAAGCCTAGAGCATTGCGGTCGTGGCGGAATTGGTAGACGCGCAGCGTTGAGGTCGCTGTGAGGTAACACTCGTGAGGGTTCGAGTCCCTCCGACCGCACCAATACAACTCCCAAAACAGTCTTACTTTGTCTCCGCATAAGCGGAATAATTCTGTTCGGCGTTGGGCCGTTGAACTGAGGCGTCGCGTGGTGCATGACTGCTGCATTGAACGTAGTTAATTCGAGTGAACACATGTTTCAGATGGATCTTGCAGAGCGCGCAGCCGTGCATCTGGCCGAATTGCGCAAGCTGGGTTTTGATGTGTTGGCGAGCGACGACTTCGAGCAGATCGAAGAGCTGATGCAGGCCGCTGGCAGCCCGTTTCGCACGCCGATGTTCGATCTGCGGCGCAATGATTTTACCAAGGGCGAGGCCTTTTGGCTGTTTTTGATGCGCGCTGGAAAGCCTGCCGGCGGATTGGCCGCGCGTTTGGTTGACCTGAAAGACGAGAATTTTTTTAACTATATGCAGCGAACGTCGGCGCAACACTATGGAGCCGACGCACCGTTGGCGGCCATGGCCGCGCCGCTACGCCAGCGCCTTGCGGGGCGGCTTGTGCACCTTGGCGAATTGCATTTGCGCGCGGAGGATCTTGCCAAGCCCGAGCTCATGCGCGCGTTCGGGCACATGGCTGTTGTGCTTTCGGCGATGAGCTGGCCTGAATTTGACTGGATGTATAGTTTTGCGCCTGAGGCGCACAGCACGTTGCAAGCGGCTTACGGCTTTCCTATCGTTACGCCTCATGCGTTGAGCTGGCGTGCGCCTGTGCCTTACGCCCATGAAAGCACCGAAGCGGTGATTTATCTCTCTAAAGTGGATTTTCTGCATTTGCTCAGCCTTGGCGCACGCCGCACGCAAGACGTAACGTGACGCGCAGCGCCCCTTTACTCTGAGGCTTGGCAGGTTTCTTATCGGGGGAAACCACGAGGAGATGAGACATGGATCTGGGATTGCGGCCGGAGGCTGAAGCACAGCTTGCCAAGGTGAAGGCGATGATTGCGGACGAGATTATGCCGCTGGAAGAGGCCTACCACGCAGAAATCGGCAAGGGTGAGCGCTGGGGTTATACCGCGCGGCAGGCTGAAATTCTGGAAGGGCTGAAGGCGGAGGCCAAAAAGCGCGGGTTGTGGAACTTCTGGCTGACCGACAGCGAAAAGGGGCGTGGGCTGAGCACTGTTGAATATGCCTACTTTGCTGAAGAGATGGGCAAAACCCCGATGGGGGCGGAGGTGTTTAACTGCGGAGCGCCCGACACCGGAAATATGGAAGTGTTCGAGCGCTATGGCTCGGACGCCATGAAGGAGCAGTGGTTGAAGCCGTTGCTGGCGGGCGAGATTCGCTCGGCTTATCTTATGACGGAGCCTGACGAGGCCAGCTCGGACGCCACCAACATCTCGATGTCTTGTGTGCGGGATGGTGACGACTGGGTGCTGAACGGAGAGAAATGGTGGGCCTCGGGTGCAGGTGACCCGCGCTGCAAGGTATATATTGTGATGGTGCGCACGGGGGGGGACGATGCTCCCAAGCACAAGCGACATTCGATGATTGTTGTGCCTGCCGACACAAAGGGTGTCGAGGTGTTGCGACCTATGCAGGTTTATGGCTCTGATGACGCGCCGCACGGGCATATGCACATCCGCATGACGGATGTGCGTGTGCCAGCCGAAGCGATGATTCTTGGCGAAGGGCGCGGATTTGAAGTGTCGCAAGGGCGGCTCGGGCCGGGGCGTATTCATCATTGTATGCGCGCAATCGGCCAGGCCGAGGTCGCGCTTGAGATGATGTGTCGCCGCAGTTTACAGCGCGCGGCTTTTGGCAAGCAACTGGCGCACCTGGGCGCGAACTACGATATTATCGCCAATGCCCGTATGGAGATCGAACAGGCGCGGCTTCTTTGCCTGAAGACCGCGTGGATGATGGACCAAGGCGATATGAAAGCGGCGGCACCATGGATTCACCAGATCAAGGTGGTTGCGCCGCTTATGGCGCTCAAGGTGATTGACGAGGCTGTGCAGATGTTTGGCGCGGAGGGTATTTCGCAAGATACGGCTTTGGCGAAAATGTGGAAAAACGTGCGCACGCTGCGGCTTGCGGACGGGCCTGATGCGGTGCACCGCCGGCAGGTCGCGCGGGTGGAGCTGCGCCAGTATACGCAGGAGCGTATCTGACAAGAAAAAAGGGCGCCCGCGAAGGGCGCCCGAGGTTAAGAGCAATCAGGATAATGTCGTGCCCCTTGCGGGTTTAAGAACCGGATGCGCGTGCATCGGGGCGATAGGAAATTTGCTCGGAGGCTTCAAAACGGCCGCCGCCGAGCTTGCGGATTTTGCCCGCGCGCAAGAGTTGGCCGAAGGAGCGCAGACGATCCTCGCGAGAGGTGCCGGCGTGATCGGTGCCTTCGAGTTTGGACATAAGTTGTGGGCGCGAGAAAGCATCCTGTCCCTCAACGAAGGCCATGTAGGAGGCAGCAGCCTCCAGCACTTCACCGAGGTTTTGCGCGCCGGCATTTTCAGCATAGTCGG
Source organism: Lentibacter sp. XHP0401 (assembly GCF_025751535.1). Lineage (GTDB taxonomy): Bacteria > Pseudomonadota > Alphaproteobacteria > Rhodobacterales > Rhodobacteraceae > Lentibacter. The sequence continues at coordinate 10,147 of NZ_JAOWLC010000001.1, forward strand.
CGAAATCACTGGAAATTTCGGGTGCTTTGTCGTGCACCAGAGTCTGGGTTACGCGCACACGGCGCGGGCGCACGGGGCCTTCGGGCTGGGGCGTGTCGATGCGCTGCTCGGCCACCAGTTTGAGCGGGGCAGGGCGGCGCACTTCTGGGCGCGTGCCTGTGCTGTGAGCGGCCACAGGGCGGCGCGGACGCACGGCTGTTTCCAGATCATCACGGTAGACTTCGGTGTCGCGGCCATCTGCGCCAAGGTCTCCGCCCATGTCACGTTCGGCTTCCGTGGCTTGCACAGCGGCGCGCAGGTGGGCGATGGCGTTGCGGCGGCCGCGGCCTTCGTCTTCATCGAGCTTGCTGTTTGTTTCTTCCAGAATGCGGCCCATCTGGTCGTCGGTTTTTGTTTCGACAAGGCGGGCGCTGCGCACGGCGCGGACGGCAGAATTTACGTTGTTGTCGGTTTCGTCGGAGAAGAGGTTGCCTGTGGTGTCTTCACCAAGGTTTTCGTCATCATAGACCTCGTCTTCATCTTCATCGTCGTCAAAAACAATGTCGAAGTTGTTGCCAGCTGCGGTATCGGCAGAAATGTTTCCGGCGCCCAGCTCGGCTTCGACGGCGGCGAGCTCGCGCATGAGGTCTTCTTCATCCTCATGCGACAGGGTTGAACTTTCATTTTCGCCATCTTCATCTTCTTCTTCGATATAGCCGTCTGAGATGGCCGCTTCGAAATCGGTCTTTTTCATTTTGATGACGCGGGCGCGAACGGGCGCGACTTCCTTGTTGGCCTCGTCGTCGCCAACGAAGGATTCGGCTTTGGGGGCGTCATTGGCCGGGTCGGTTTGACCTGCGCTGTCGGAGGCGCTGAGCCTGTCGAGCATGGCACCGATGTCGTCTTCCTCGCCTTCGTCCTCATCATCAAGGGCATATTCGGCTTCGGCGGCGGCAATGGCAGCAGCTTCGGCTTTTGCAGTGGCTTCCGCCTGTGCTTCCTCTTCGGCTGCGGCGCGGGCGGTTGCCTCGGCTTCGGCCTGTTTTTCAGCCTGTGCCGCTTCTTCCGCTTCTGCGGCGCGGCGGGTCTCTTCGGCGGTATCGTCAGCCTCAAGGGCGGCGGCGATATCGCTCTGTGCGCCTGTCAGGAACTCTTCGGTGGCGTCTTCGTCATCTGTGAGAACATCCTCGGCGTGCTCGTCCTCGGAATAGGCGCTTTCAGCTTCATGTTTGGACACGACATCGCGGATACGTTGCAGCTTGGCAGCGACGCTATCAGGATCAACCGCCGTTTTAGGGGCAGATGGCATGGGCTCGGCGTCAGGTTCTGTCAGAGTGTCATCAGCGATATAGGAAGCCTGGCTTTCGGCCACCAGAGCGGAGAGGCCGGTGATGGAGGCTTCTTCTTTCGCAGGTTCGATTACGGGTGCGGGGGCAGGCGCGGGGGCTTCGGCTTTTACCTCGGGCGCTGTGGCGTCTGGTGCGGGCGCTTCCGGCTGAGCTTCAGGTGTTTGGGCCGGCTTGGCAGCCATGGGCAATGTGCTGGAGGCATCGGCGCGCAGAACAAAGGTGTTCTCGTCGCGGTGCGCTTCGACACGGCGCGAGATTTCGCGCTCGGCGATTCGGGCCAGCATCTCGGCGTCAGGGCTGGGCGGCTCTGCGCCGAAGTATCTGTCATCGGCAGCAAGATCGCGGAAATATTCCGCGATGGCTTTCATCGTGCCAAAAGAATCGTCGAAACCCTCCAGTGTGCACGAGAACGTGCCATAGGAGACGGTGAGGATCTTGTTCGTGTTAACCATGTTCTTGCTCGCCACGTAATTTTATTATTGCCATAGTTAATGACAGCGCACAGCGTCGAAAGCGGACCGAATCTAAGAACTTTACCGTATCATTTCGTGGCAAGAATGTGTCCTGTTTCCTTAAAAAGAGTAAAAACCCTATGATTTCAGCTATTGTTCACGAATTGGAACCAGTTTTGCTTGTTGGCGGGGGAAAATACCGCAAATCAGGGCTAAAGGCGGCTGAAGGGCGGTTTCGGCGGATTGTTGTGGCAGACGGCGGGGCGGATTGGCTTTTGAGCCGCGGGTATGAACCCGATATGGTGATTGGCGATCTGGATTCAATTTCGGACAGCGCATTAACCAGGTTGGGCCCTGAGCGGGTACACAGGGTTGACGAGCAGGACAGCACAGATTTCGAGAAGTGTCTTGTGCGGATCGACGCGCCTTTGGTGTTGGGCGCGGGGTTTCTGGGCGGCAGGGTTGATCATGAACTGGCTGCGCTTCACGTGCTGGCGGCGCTGCCCGCACAGCGCTGTGTGTTGATCGGGCGGGACGATATTGTCTTTCTTGCACCGCCTGAAATGCGGCTTGATCTGGCGCGTGGCACGCGGGTCTCGTTGTTTCCGCTGGGGCAAGTGAGGGCAAAGTCACAGGGTTTGCGCTGGGAGGTGAACGAGGTGCGCTTTGACACTTCGAGCAAGATCGGAACCTCAAACGAGGCTTTGGGGCCCGTTGAGTTGAGCGTTGAGGCTGCGAATATGCTGGTTATTCTGCCACGCTCTGCATTGGGACTGGCTCTGGAAGCGCTCTCAACGAGCGGCGGCGGTTGGCCTCCTCGAAAAGCATCGTAAAGAGGCCCGCGGCGATTGTCAGGCTCATGCCGAAGGCGGCCAAGGCGTTGGGTAATTCGGCGAAGATTAGAAGACCGATGAGCGCCGCGATGGGAATTTCGACATATTGGATGGGTGTGACGGTGGCCGAGGGCGCATAGCGCAACGACCATGTCATTAGGAGGTGTGCGAGTGTCCCAAGCGCTCCGACAGAGAGCAGCAGGCTCCATTCGCGGATGTCGGGCAGCGTCCATGTGAACTCGGCGAACTCTGCCGCAGCGCCAAGAGCGAAGAGCGGCAGGATCATGACCGTTGCCATGATGCCTGAAACGAATTGTAGGCCGATCGGGTCGGTTTCGTGGGCGATGTGGCGGGTGATGAGCATGAAGCCCGAGAAAAGAAAGGCGACCATCAGGGGCAGGATGGCAAACCAGCCAACCTCGGCGAAACTGGGCTGAATCACGAAAAGCGTGCCGACAAAGCCGACGACGCACGCGCCAAGGCGGGCAGGGCCGACAGTTTCGCCCAGGATAAAGCGGCCAAGCACAAGGTTGATGAAAGGGAGCACAAAGACAATCGCGATGGCATCGGCCAGAGGCATGTGGCGCAGAGCGGTAAACATGAGGCCGATGCCCGCCATGTGCAGCACCGTGCGCAAGAAGCAGAGGCGCAGCGCGCGGGGCGAAAGAAGCCAAGGCCGCAGCGAGAGGGCGATAAACGGCAGGAGCAAAAGAACCTGAACCCCGAAGCGCACAAGCAACATGGGGCCGAGCGCGACAGACTGCCCGATGAGTTTTGCGATGGCATCTCCCAGAGGGGCAATGATGCAAAAGCCGAGCATCAAAGCGATTCCGAGGAGGGGTTTATCAAATGACATGAGCCAGACGCTAGACCGAGGAAGCGGTTCTGGCAACTTAAAGTTGTGCTGTGGCGCGAGAAGCTATCTGTTGTGCCGGACTGTTCAGCAGTTCGGCACGTTGACAGCGAGGCCGCCCAGTGAGGTCTCTTTATACTTTTCGCTCATGTCCTGCCCTGTCTGGCGCATGGTTTCGATGCAGGCATCCAGCGGGACGAGGTGTGTGCCATCGCCCCTGAGAGAGAGCGAGGCGGCGGAGACGGCTTTGATCGCGCCGAGGCCATTGCGCTCGATGCAGGGCACTTGCACGAGGCCTTTGACAGGGTCGCAGGTCATGCCCAAGTGGTGCTCCAGCGCGATTTCGGCGGCATTTTCCACCTGCTCGGGCGTGCCACCCATAACGGCGCAGAGGCCAGCAGCGGCCATGGCGGCGGCGGACCCTACCTCGGCCTGACAGCCTGCTTCGGCGCCCGATATACTGGCATTGAACTTGACGAGCCCGCCGATGGCGGCGGCGGTGAGCAGGAAATCCTCGACTTTGCTTTCCGTCGCGCCGGGGACATGATCAAGCCAGTAGCGGATCACGGCGGGCATGACGCCCGCTGCGCCATTGGTCGGCGCGGTGACGACCTGGCCGCCTGCGGCGTTCTCTTCGTTGACGGCCATGGCGTAGGTGCTCATCCAGTCGTTGATGGTGTGCGGCGCACGCTGGTTCATGCCGCGCTCGGCCACGAGCGCATCGTGGATGGCTTTGGCGCGGCGTTTCACAAAGAGGCCGCCGGGAAGCTCTCCTTCTGTTTCAAGGCCACGGTTGATACAGTCGTTCATGACCTGCCAGAGGCGGGCCGTGCCTGTGCGCAGGTTATCATGACCGCCACGGGCGACTTCGTTTGCGCGTTTCATCTCGGCGATGGTTTTGCCGGAGGTCTTGCACATCTTCAGCATCTCGGCGGCGGATTTGAACGGGTAGGGGATGGGCGCGCCATCATCATCTGTGGCTTTGCCTTGAGCGTGTTCCTCCGCAGTGAGGACGAAGCCGCCCCCTATGGAATAGTAGGTTTCTGACAGGATCACATCACCCTGCGGATCGGTGGCGTGCAAGATCATGCCGTTGGCGTGGCCCGTGAGGGCGGGGCCGTAATCAAACACGAGGTCGTCTTTTGGGGAGAACCGGAGCGGGGGCAGGCCCTCGGGGGTTATGATGTGGTTTTCGCGGATGGCCTCGAGCGTGGCTTCGGCCTGCTCGTGGTCATAAGTTTCGGGCACAAAGCCAGCGAGGCCCAGAATGGTGGCGCGGTCGGTGGCGTGGCCGACGCCTGTGAAGGCGAGCGATCCGTGAAGGGAGCCTTTGAGGCCAGCGAACTCGAATGGCGAGGCGCGCATCAGATCGAGAAAACGCGCGGCGGCGACCATCGGGCCCATCGTGTGAGAGGAGGACGGGCCGATGCCGACTTTGAACATTTCAAACACAGAGAGAAACATCAGGTGGCAGATCCTTCTGGTGGGGTGGCATAGCTTGGCGCGGTGAAAGGGCTGGGGCCGAGGCCTTCGGCGAGGATAGCGGCTTGCACGCTGGTGCGGACTTCGACTTGAGACGCTAAACCGAGCAAATGCGGCGTTTCCTTGAGCGAGAACCAGCGCGCGCCGCCTTTCGGGTAGAGCGCGAGCCAGCGTAGGAGTGTGACCACGTAAATATCCAACACGCTTGGTTCTTTGGCTGCGAACCACGGATGGGCTTCGCTTGCCAGAGTGTCGAGCTTTGAAAGATGTGCGGTGAGGCTTTTTTGCAGGCTTGTCCGTAGCGCAGCTTGGTGGGACAGATCATCGCCAATGTATTTGGCCGGATAGAAGAGCATCCGCATCTCGGCATGGAGCGCGTTTGAAACAAAGAACAGCCATTTGAGGAAGTCGCCGCGCGCGGGGTGCTCGGGTGCGGGGGCGAGCTTGCCGTGGGTGTCGGCCAGCCAGAGGAGAATCGCCCCTGTCTCGAACAATGCGCCATGGGGTGTTTCCAGGACGGGAATGAGGCCATTGGGGTTGAGCGCAAGATAATCCGCACTGCGCTGGGCCTCGCTTGCGCGATCAACCAGCACAGTATCATAGGGCGCACCCAGTTCTTCCAGCGCGAGGCGGATGACGAGCGAGGCGTTATCGGGGGCATAGTGAAGGCGGTATGTCATGGGGTATTGATAGCCTGCATAGCTGAATGGCCAAGGCATAAATACGACATGCTCCGGTAAAGCTGCGCGGCAGTGGATGCGATTGCCGCTTGGTTCGGGGTGGTTCATGCCTGTTCGCTGGCCGGCCTGCGGGCGAGAGCGGGCGCATGGCCCGAGCAGTCGAAGCACTTGTGATGATGGTCATGAATGCAGTGCGACAGTTTCGCCCCGTTTTCTTCAAAAGAAAAACCTTCCGCCCTCTCGCACCTTCTGCGCAAGTTTTCTATAAGGCGGGAGGGGACAATTACGCGAGGCTGCTATGAGCGGAGAACTTTCACCGATTGATAAAGCCAAATTCGTTGCTGCCAAACGCGCAGCCGAGTTTGTTGAAGACGGAATGCGTGTCGGGCTTGGCACGGGGAGCACAGCGGCCTGGCTTGTGCGCTGCCTTGGCGAGATGGTGCGCGATGACGGGCTCAAGATACGTGGTGTGCCGACAAGCACGCGCACGGCGGAGCTTGCGCGCGATGTGGGAATCGAAGTCATCAGTCTTGACGAGGCCAAGTGGCTGGACCTGACGATTGACGGGGCCGACGAGTTTGACGGGGAGTTGAACCTCATCAAAGGCGGCGGTGGCGCGCTTTTGCAAGAAAAGATCGTGGCCACAGCAAGCGACCAGATGATCGTGATTGCCGATGTGGGCAAAGAGGTCGAACGCTTGGGAGCGTTCCCCCTGCCTGTCGAGGTGATCCCTTTTGGCTGGCAGACCACGAAAGCGCTGATTGAAGAAACGCTGGTGAGCATGGATGTGCTTGGTCGCACGACCACACTGCGGATGAACGGTGATGTGCCTTACATCACGGATGAGGGCAACCACATCCTTGATCTGCACCTCAACCGCATTGGCAACGCACGCCAGCTGGGAATGGTGATGAACCAGATCCCCGGTGTGGTGGAGAACGGCTTGTTTATTGACATCTGCGACAAGGTGGTTGTGGGATATGGTGACGGCAAGGTTGAAATCCGCGATATCAACGCGGGGACTGTCGAAGTCGACCGGCTTGATTTTCTGGAAGATGACAACCTGTTTACAGATTTGATGGAGTAAGCGCTTATGAGCTTTGACTATGATCTTTTTGTCATTGGCGGAGGCTCGGGCGGTGTGCGTGCGGCGCGGGTGGCGGCGCAGGGTGGGGCGAAGGTCGCTCTGGCCGAGGAAGACCGCTACGGCGGAACCTGTGTGATCCGTGGCTGCGTGCCCAAGAAGTTGATGGTTTTTGCCAGCGAATTCCCCGGAGCTATTGCGGATGCGCAGGCCTATGGCTGGGATGTGAGCAACGGCGGATTTGACTGGGGCGCATTCAAGACCAAGCTGCACGCAGAGCTTGACCGCTTGGAGAACGTCTATCGGGGCATTCTGAAAAATAATGGCGTTGAGAGCTATGATGCGCGCGCCAAGGTTGTCGGCGCGCATGAAGTCGAGCTGTCTGACGGCACACGCAAGAGCGCCAAGCATATTTTGTTGGCGATGGGCGGGCGGCCTGTGAAGCCCGAAATCAAGGGCGCGGAACACGCGATTACCTCAAACGATATTTTCCACCTTGAGAGCCTGCCGAAAAACATGCTGATCCTTGGTGGCGGTTATATTGCCTGCGAATTTGCCGGGATCATGAACGGTCTTGGCGTGGAAGTGACGCAGTATTATCGCGGTGCGCAAATTCTGCGCGGATTTGACGATGAGGCGCGCGGGCTTGTCTCGGAGGAGATGATCCAGAACGGTGTGAAGCTGCACCTTGGCACGAACATCCTTGAGATGGAAAAGGTTGAGGGTGGTGTGCGTGTAAAGTCCACCAATGGTCACGACGAGATATTCGAGCAGGTCATGTTTGCCACGGGCCGTGCGGCCAACACAGAGGATATGGGGCTTGAGGCCGTTGGCGTGGACCTTGGACGCGGTGGCGAGGTCTTGGTTGATGATTATAGCCAGACGAAAGTTCCCAGCATTTATGCTGTGGGCGATGTGACCGACCGTGTGAACCTGACGCCAGTGGCGATCCGCGAGGGCATGGCCTTTGTGGAAACGGTCTTTAACGGCAACCCGACAAAGCCCGACCACGAGCTTATCCCTACAGCGATTTTCACGCAGCCCGAAATGGGCACGGTGGGCCTGAGCGAAGAAGCGGCACGCGAACAGGAGGCAATCGAGGTTTATTGCACTTCCTTCAAGCCGATGCAGCAGAGCTTTGCGGGGCGGTCTGACCGTGTTTTGATGAAACTGGTTGTGTCACAGGAAAGTCGTAAGGTTCTGGGCTGTCATATCGTCGCACCGGGGGCGGGCGAGATGATCCAGTTGGCGGGAATCGCTGTAAAAATGGGCGCAACGAAAGAAGACTTTGACCGCACGGTTGCGGTCCATCCGACGATGAGCGAAGAGATTGTGACAATGAAAGAGCCTGTGAGGCGCGCTTAATCCCGACCAAAAGGGTTGAAATAGTGGCGCAGGCACACAAGTTAGGACATAGCGTCTTAAAGACTTTAAACAGAGGGGAAATCTGTAGATGGCGGGTAATTCTGGCGGCCCATGGGGCGGCGGCGGAAACGATAACGGTGATGACGGGCGTGAACAGCGCCCCAACGGCGGGCGCAGGCCCGACGGCGGCGAGCAGTCGCAGATCCCCGAGATCGACGAGTTGATGAAAAAAGGCCAGGAGCAACTGCGCGTTCTGATGGGCGGCCGTGGTGGCGGCAATGGTGGAAACCGTGGTGCTGCCGGCGGCGGCGGTGGACCGGCCTTCAACCGTGGCACCATTGGCCTTGGCCTGTTGGTGGCTTTCGCGCTTTGGCTCTTTCAGAGTTTTTACACAGTCAAGCCGGAAGAACAGTCGGTCGAGCTTTTCCTGGGCAAATGTAACAGCCCTTGTGTGGGCAGTCCTGGCCTTAACTTTGCACCCTGGCCTGTTGTAACAGCCGAGGTGATATCTGTAACACGGGAAAACACCGAAGACATCGGTGGCGGCACGGGCGCGGAGGCGGGCCTTATGCTGACCGGTGATGAAAATATCGTCGACATCGACTTTCAGGTTGTCTGGAATATCGACAGCGCCGAGGAATACCTTTTCAACCTGCGCGAGCCGAAAGCAACCATCCGTGCGGTTTCGGAATCAGCGATGCGCGAGATCATTGCGCAAAGCGAGCTTGCTCCGATCCTCAACCGAGACCGTGGCCCGATTGCCGACCGTTTGAAAGACCTGATCCAGTCAACGCTCAACAGCTACGACAGCGGTGTAAACATTGTGCGTGTGAACTTTGACAAGGCGGACCCGCCCGAAGAAGTGAAGCAGGCATTCTTTGCCGTACAATCTGCCGAGCAGGACCGTGACCGCCTTGAAAAGCAAGCCGATGCCTATGCAAACACAGTTTTGGCTGCGGCGCGTGGTGAATCAGCTCAGGTGCTTGAAGAAGCCGAGGGTTACCGTGCGCGCGTTGTGAATGAAGCGCAGGGCGAGGCGAGCCGTTTCTCGGCCGTTTTGACGGAATACACCAAGGCGCCCGAAGTGACACGCAAGCGGCTGTATCTTGAAGCAATGGAAGACGTGCTGGGTGGTGTCGACAAAATTATCGTTGATGACGGCATCGGCGGGCAGGGGGGCATTGTGCCATACCTTCCGCTCAACGAGCTTCGCCGCAGCACGGACACTGACACTCAAACCGGAGGGAGCAACTGATGCGCTCGACAACATATATCCTGCCGGTGATAGTGCTGGCGATTGCTGGCTTACTGTCGTCAATTTTTATCGTGGACGAGCGGGAGAAAGCGCTGGTTCTGCAATTTGGTCGCCTTGTGGACATCAAGGACGAGCCGGGCCTTGCTTTCAAGATCCCGCTTATTCAGGAAGTGGTCCGCTATGATGACCGTATCCTGAGCCGTGAAATTCCACAGCTTCAGGTGACACCGTCAGATGACCGCCGCCTCGAAGTCGATGCTTTTGCGCGCTACCGTATTGTCAATGTGGAACAGTTCCGCCAAGCGACAGGTGCGGCCGGCGATCAGGCGATTGAACTTGCGGGCCGCAGGCTTGACTCGATCTTGCGTTCGGAAACACGCGAAGCGCTGGGCACGGTGTCATCCAACGACATCCTGAGTTCGGACCGTGCCGCTCTGATGCTGCGTATTCGTAACGGCTCGATAGAGCAGGCCCGCTCGCTTGGTATTGATGTGATCGACGTGCGCCTCAAGCGCACCGACCTGCCGAATGCAAACCTCGCGGCCACATTCTCGCGGATGCAAGCCGAGCGCGAACGCGAAGCGGCGGACGAGATTGCCCGTGGTAACGAAGCTGCACAACGCGTGCGTGCGCAGGCCGACAGAACCCAGGTCGAGATCACTTCTGATGCGCGCCGTCAGGCCGAGATCATCCGGGGTGAGGCAGATGCCAACCGCAACGCGATCTTTGCGGAAGCTTATGGCGCGGATGCGGAGTTCTTCGAGTTTTACCGCTCGCTCAACGCCTATCGCGAAGCCATCAAGGGGAGCAATTCGACCATGGTTATGTCGCCTGACTCCGAATTCTTTAACTATCTGAAGAATGAAAACGGCAAGCAATGATGATTTGGGCGACAGCCCTTCTGGCCCTCGGGTTGGTATTGTTACTGGAGGGGCTGGTCTATGTGCTGGCCCCTTTTCTTGTTGAGGACATGCTGCGCGCATTGCGCGAGTTGCCGCCCGAGGCGCGGCGTATGATCGGCGCGCTGATGATGGTGTTGGGATTGCTCCTTGTCTGGGGCGCAAAGACACTTGGCGCGTAAATTTGAGCGGTTTTTCGCTTTATCACGAAGCTGTCACGCAAATTTCACGTGAGCTTGAGAGCGCGTGCACAGACTTGGCGTTGCGCAGGAAAGTCCCTAAGTTACATATACAAGAGATTGGACCCACGCCGTTTGGTGTGGAATGATCACACGAGATAAAGGAGTGTCGGTGTGAGACAGGCAACACGAGTAATTGCAATGAAGAGAGCTGATGTGGGCATGATGCGCGCGCTTTGGCTGATGGTTCTGGGCGCTGCCCTTGTGATGGCGCAGGCGTTGAGCGCACAGACAAGGCCCGAGAGCTTTGCAGATCTTGCTGACAGGGTAAGCCCTGCAGTTGTGAATATCACCACCTCAACCATGGTGGCGCGTGGCACAGGGCCAGGTGCGATTGTGCCTGACGGAAGCCCGTTTGAGGACTTCTTCAGGGAGTTTCAGGACCGCAATGGACAAGGCAACCGTCCGCGCCGCTCTTCGGCACTGGGGTCGGGGTTTGTGATTTCGGAAGATGGTTACATTGTCACCAACAATCACGTGATTGACGGGGCCGACGAGGTGATCATCGAGTTTTTCTCAGGCCGTGAGCTTGAAGCGAAGGTGATCGGGACCGACCCGAAAACAGATATCGCGCTTCTCAAGGTTGAAAGCGACGAGCCGCTGCCTTTTGTGCCGTTTGGCGACTCTGATACAGCCCGCGTGGGCGATTGGGTGCTGGCTGTGGGCAATCCGCTGGGGCAGGGCTTTTCTGTTTCAGCAGGGATTGTCAGCCAGCGCAACCGCGCGCTGCAAGGCGCATATGACGACTACATCCAGACCGATGCCGCAATCAACCGTGGTAACTCGGGTGGGCCTCTCTTTAATATGGAGGGTGCTGTTGTGGGTGTGAATACCGCGATTCTCAGCCCCAATGGCGGCTCGATCGGGATCGGCTTTTCGATGGCTTCCAATGTTGTGACGCGGGTTGTTGACCAGCTGCGTGACTTTGGCGAAACCCGTCGTGGCTGGCTTGGTGTGCGCATTCAGGATGTGACCGATGATGTGGCCGAGGCCATTGGGCTTGAAAAGACCGCAGGTGCGCTTGTAACGGATGTGCCTGAGGGCCCTTCCAAAGAAGGCGGTATGCTTGCGGGCGATGTGATTATGAGCTTTGATGGTGTTGAAGTGGAAGACACACGTGGGCTTGTACGCACTGTGGGCAACGCCGATGTCGGCAAGACCGTGCGTGTTATTGTCTTCCGTGAAGGCAAGACCCAGACGCTCAAGATTACCCTTGGCCGCCGCGAAGATGCGGAAAGCACAGACGCCCCCATGGACGACGATGCGCCTGAAGAAGGCGGCGTTAAGGAAGTGGAGATGATGGGCCTGACGCTTGCACCGTTGACCGACGAGTTGCGCGAGCAGCTTGAGTTGGGCTCAGATGCGAACGGGTTGGTTGTGACCGACGTGAACGAAGAAGCCGAAGCCTTTGAAAAAGGCCTGCGCGCAGGTGATATCCTCACCGAGGCAGGGCAGCAGAAAGTCAGCTCTGTGGCCGATCTTGAAGCGCAAATTGCCGCTGCCAAAGAAGGCGGGCGTAAGTCACTTCTGCTTCTGGTGCGGCGCGGTGGCGAACCACGGTTTGTGGCGCTGACGCTGGAGTGAGCCTGAAGGCAATGACACAAAAACGGCCGTGCAAGAAATTGCGCGGCCGTTTTACTTTAGAGCGCGCGGCGGTTGAGCGCGACAGTGCCAAGCGCTAGATCGGTGAGGCCCTGGCCGCGCTCTTGCCCGGCCATGAAAACCATGGAGACAACCTGCACGAAAAAAAACATCCATGACAAGGTGAAGCCCAGCGTGTGGAGAACAGCGAGTGAAAAATCAAACTGCTCTCCACGGCTTGTGCGAAATTCGATCGCCGTGAGGCGCATGCCAAGGGTTGCCGAGCCGTTGGCCAAGCAAACCACGCGGTAGGCAAAATTGACGGTGAGCGCGAGTAATGGCAGAAAGAAAAGCCCCGTGAAGGCTGTGAGCGGCACAATGACCACGACGAGCAGCGCAACGATCACGGTGTCGATCACCCATGAAATGAGCCGCTTCACAGCCACGTCAGCGTAGAATTCGGGCTGGTAGAAGGGATCGGGCAGAGCCCAGCTTTGGCTTTCCATAGTGGTCCTCTCAAAGAAACGAGCTTGGCCCCCAAGATAGGAGGGCCAAGCCGGTGGTGTAAGGGGGCTTAGGCTTTTTCTGCCGTCTGGCCTTCGTTAAGGGTTTCATCGCTGTCTGCGGCTTCGGCGCGTTCGTCCATGAACTGGTCAAACTCGGCCTTGTCCTTTGCATCGCGAAGGCGCTCGAGGAAGGCTTCAAAGTTGTGCTGCTCTTCTTCGAGGCGGCGCAGGGTCTCTTCTTTATAGGCGTCAAAGGCGGTGTTGCCTGAGGGGCGTGACGCATGGAACCTTGCGTGACGGTGGGCGTGACGTTTGCCACAGCGTCCCGAACCGAGGCGTTTGCTCCAGATCATGTAAAAGAGGAGCGCGAGGCCGACCGGCCAGAAGGCGATAAAGCCAAGGACCATAGCGGCGATCCAGGCGCCTTTGCCCTTGTCGTCAAGCCATGCCTCGGCACGGGCAAACCACCCTTGGGAGTGGGCGGGAACGTGAACGGCGTGTGTCATATAGTGTCTCCTTGCGGGTGAGTTGCTTTAATGTGAATGCTCTTCACATTGCCAATATTGGGGTCAAAGGTGCTGCGCGCAAGGCTTGATGTTAATCAAATTTACATTTATTTTAATTACACAACAAAATCAGATAGTTGAGACTTTGACTTTTCCAGGAGTCGAGCGGGAGTTAAGCTGAAAACATGGTGCGGGGTGCCTGCTGCGGCCCAGATCAGCGCGAAATCATGCAAGCGGGGGTCAAAAAAGCTGCGGATCGGGTTTTTATGCGCGATGGGAGACACGCCGCCAATGGCGAAGCCTGTCTGCGCACGCACAAGGGCGGCATCGGCACGGCCCAAGGGCTCGCCTGCAAGGGCGGCGGCTTTCTGCTCGCAAACCTGATTGCCTCCTGCGGTAATGAACAGCAGTGCCTCGCCCGAGGTTTGTCCCTGAAAGATGATCGATTTGGCGATTTGGTCGACTTCCACGCCCAATTCGGAAGCCGCTTGCAGTGCAGTTTTGGCTTCACCTGTCTCGCGGATCTCGGTTTGCTCGCCTTCAAGGGTTGCGCGCACACGTTTGAGGCTTTTTGACATCTTGGTACTCCTGTTCGCGATTGACGCCGCTTTAGGAGCGGCGCATCTTCAGGCATGGAATTTGCACAGAAAATCACCCGCCTGCCAAGGGCTTATGACAATGAACGCGGCGCCGAGGCGCGTGGGATTTTTGGCGGGTTGAGGGGTGATCTGGCCAAGCTTGTGGAGGGGGCCGGGGGGTGCAGCCCTTACTTGCTGTCGCTGATGAGCCGTGAGGCGGCCTGGATGAACACGGCGTTCGATGCGCCTGAAGCGGTGCTTAAGGCCGAGTTTGCTAGGTTGCATGAGGTTGGTGCACCTGATCTTGGCAGTGAGCTGCGCCGTGCCAAGAAGCGTGTGGCCTTGCTTACGGGCTTGGCTGACTTGGGCGGTGTCTGGGCGCTTGAGCAAGTGACAGGGACGCTCACCGAGTTTGCCGACCTGTCAGTAAACCTGAGCCTGAGAGCGGCTCTGGGCGCAGAAATCAAGCGTGGCAAGCTGCCAGGGATGACGGAAGACGACCTTGACGCACTGGGCGGTATGTTTGTGCTTTGCATGGGCAAGATGGGTGCATTCGAGCTGAATTATTCGTCCGACATTGACTTGATTTGCCTGTTTGACGAGACCCGCTTTGAACGCGACGATTTCTTTGAGGCGCGCAAGGCGTTTATCAAAGCGACGCGAACGATGAGCGCAATGCTGAATGACCGCACGGCGGAGGGCTATGTCTTCCGCACTGATCTGCGGTTGCGCCCTGACCCCGCGGTGACACCCGTTTGCATGGCTGCGGAGGCGGCGGAGCGATACTACGAGAGCCTCGGGCGCACTTGGGAGCGCGCGGCTTATATCAAGGCGCGCTGCGGTGTGGGTGATATTTCGGCGGGTGAGACCTTCCTTGAGACGTTGCGCCCGTTTGTATGGCGTAAGCATCTGGATTTTGCCGCCATTGAAGATGCGCACAACATGCGCCTGCGGATACGCGAGCATAAAGGCCTTGGCGGGGCGATCGACCTGCTGGGCCACAATATGAAGCTTGGGCGCGGGGGAATCCGCGAGATCGAGTTTTTCACCCAGACGCGGCAGCTTATATCGGGGGGGCGTGACCCTGATTTGCGCGAGCGGCGCACCGTGCCTGCTTTGGGAGTTTTGGCCGAGAAAGGTTGGGTGCCTCAGGGTGTGGCGCAGGTTTTGGGCGCGCATTACCGAGCGCACCGCGAGGTGGAGCACCGTGTGCAGATGATCGCTGACCAGCAGACGCATTTGCTGCCCGCCACGCCTGAGGGCATGGAGCAGCTTGCCGCCTTTATGGGCGTGTCGCGTGAGGTGATGGAAGCCGACTTGCATAGCCGCCTTGAGGAAGTGCACGAGCTGACAGAGGGCTTTTTTGCTCCTGATGCCATAGCGCAGGAGGCGGAAAGCCTTGAGCTGGAAATTCCCGAGCTGGACAGTGAGGTGATCAGCCGATGGCCGACTTATGCGGCGCTGCGCTCGGAGCGGGGAACGCAGATATTCAAACGCCTGAAGCCTGATATTCTGCGGGCACTGGCCAAATCATCCGACCCTCATGCGGCGTTGTTGGCCTTTGACGGCTTTCTGGCGGGCTTGCCTGCGGGGGTGCAGCTTTTCTCGCTGTTTGAAGCGAACATGCAGCTTGTTGACCTTGTGGTTGATATTGTCAGCACGGCGCCTGCTTTGGCGACTTACCTCAGCCGCAATTCGAGCGTGTTTGACGCTGTGATTGGCGGAGATTTCTTTTCAGAGTGGCCCGGTGTGTCTCCGCTTGCGGCGGAGCTTTCAGCGCGGCTTGCGGCAGAAGATGATTACGAGCGCAAGCTTGATCAGGCGCGGCGCTGGAACAAAGAGTGGCACTTTCGTGTGGGCGTGCATTTCTTGCGTGGCCTGACGGGGGCCGAGGAGGCAGGTGCGCAATATGCCCAACTGGCCGAGGCTGCCCTCAAGGCGCTTTGGCCCGAAGTTGTGGCGCAGTTTGCCGAAAAGCACGGCCCCCCGCCCGGCAAGGGCGCAGCGGTGATTGGTATGGGCTCGCTCGGGGCGGGGCGGCTGAGCAGCGCGTCTGATCTGGATATCATTGTGATTTATGACCCAGAGGATGTGGAAATGTCCGAAGGCCGCCGTCCGCTGGCCACGCGGCCTTATTATGCGCGCCTCACACAGGCTATGGTGACAGCGGTAAGTGCGCCTATGGCGGAAGGTAGGCTCTATGAGCTTGATATGCGTCTGCGCCCCTCGGGGAACCAAGGGCCTGTGGCAACGAGTTGGCCAGCTTTCAAGGCTTATCAGCTTGATGAGGCCTGGCTTTGGGAGCATTTGGCACTGGTACGTGCGCGCCCTGTCTGCGGGCTTGAAACGCTGGGGGCAGAGTTTACGGCCTTCAGGCAAGCGCTTTTGGCGGAAAAGGGGCAAGACCGTGAACGCACGTGCAAAGGCATTGCCGAGATGCGGGGCAAGATTGCGGCAGCCAAGGCTCCGAATGGACCGTGGGATGCCAAGCTCGGCCGCGGACGGCTGCAAGACATTGAACTTTTCTCGCAGATGGGGGCTTTGACGGCGGAGGCCACTGGCGCGAGCAGCATGCGGGTGCAGGCAGGTGTAAAGGGGCTTTTGAGGGCCGGGCTGATCGACAAAACCGATAGCGAAGCCTTGATGCGCGCTTATCGTTTGCTCTGGGCGCTGAACCTGAGCACGCGGTTTTTGTCGGACAAACCGTTTGAGGCGGAGGCCGCAAGCGAGGGCGCAACCCAGCTTGTATTGCGAGAAACAGGGTCACAAGACCTTGCCAGCCTGCGGGATGAGTTGCAAAGCTGCACAGAGAGGGTGGCCACGATGATTGATGCCGTATTGGAGGGACCAGACGATGAAGGGTGACATATATGACCCCAAGGCGCTCATCCGCGAAGCTTACAACATCGACGGGATCACAGCGTCGGAGTGCCGCACAATTTTTCTGGACTGGGCCTTGAGCCTGCCTGTGGAAATGGACCAGAAAGACACAATTTTGAAGCTTCTGGAGCGCCATGGAGATCATGGCCATCCGATGACCGAAGTGATGCAGGAGGGGCTCCAAACGATGGCTGCCCCGCGCCGCAGGGGCGGCTGGCAAGCGCGCCGCCGTGATTAATATCTGAAAAACAAAGCGTTATGAAGTGTGTGGCTCTGAGGGAACACCTTGTGGCAACACGTATTTACCTACAAGTTGCCTTAAAGTCGTCCCATTCCAAGGCCAGATTTCTCCTCAAGCAGAACGCGGGCAGAGTGCCCAAGGAGAATTAACATGAAACTGATCAAAGCAACACTGGTGGCCGCGATGGCCCTGACTGTTTCGGGCTGTGCCAGCATGGATGTGGCAACACGCAACGCGCCGTTTGAGGCCGTAAAAGAACAGCAACCATTGAGCGAGATTGTCGCGGTAAGTGATGTGAAAGTATCTGTTTCACGCGACCTGCGTGTTTCGGAAGCGGAAGTTTTCTACCCTGTTGCAGACATTGTCTGGCGCGGTGACGAGCGTGGCGACCGCTATGAGCAAGTTGGAGCAATTTTTAACGAGAGCGCAAAAGTAGCCACCCAAGACCTTAAAGGTGACGTGCCCGCGCGTATCGAGATCGACGTTCTGCGCTTTCATTCTGTGACCGACAAAACCCGTTACACTGTCGGCGGGACACATTCGATCAGCTTTTTGCTGAGCGTGAAAGACCCCGAGAGCGGGCTTGACCTTGTGGCGCCACGCAAGATCAAATCTGATTTGCACGCATTTGGCGGACAAGAGGCCATTGCAGCTGATGCACGGGGCGAAACACAGAAAGTGCGTGTGAGTGCGCATCTTGCTTCTGTGATCCGACAAGAGCTTTCGACTGTGGCTGCACCTGACGCTGTTGTGAGCCGTAACCGGCAGGTTGATACCCTGACATCGGCACCGATGAAATCTAGCCTTACCCGCGTGTACTAAGGCTTTCACACCGATCAAAAAGTAATGTAAGGGAGCTGTATGACACAGCTCCCTTATTCCGTTATTCGCCTCAAACCCAAAGCAGACGCGCGCAAGATCCGCCATGGCGCGCCTTGGGTGTTTGACAACGAGCTTGTGCTCGACCGCCGCACAAAGGCCATTGCCAAGGGCGAGGTGGTGCTTTTGGAGGATGCCGAGCGCGCGCCTATGGGGCTGGTCGGCTTCAATGCCGAGAGCCGGATTACAGGCAGGATGCTGGACCGCGATGTGACTGCCGTGATTGATGCCAAGTGGTTCGCAGCCAAGCTTTCCAAGGCGCTTGATATGCGAGAGCGGCTTTATGCAGACCCTTTTTACCGTCTTGTTCATGCGGAGGCAGACGGGCTTCCCGGAGTTGTGATTGACCGCTTTGGCGACACTGTGGTTTTGCAGCCGAACGCTGCTTGGGCCGAAGCCAAGCTTGACGCTCTGTGCGAGGCTTTGCTTGGATTGGAAGGCATCACGACGATTTTGAAAAATGCCACGGGCCGCGCGCGCGGTTTGGAAGGTCTTGACGATGTAAGTGCTGTGCTCGCAGGCATTTCTCCAAGCGGGCCTGTGCCAGTGAAAATGAATGGCGCAACCTATATGGCCGATCTGACCGGCGGGCAGAAAACAGGTATCTTCTTTGACCAGCGCGACAATCAGGCTTTTGCGGCAAAGCTCAGTCAAGGTGCTGATGTTCTTGATGTTTTTTCCCACGTGGGCGGCTTTGCTCTTGCCGCTTTGGCGCATGGCGCGTCGAGTGCTCTGGCTGTTGATGGCTCGGCACCGGCGCTTGAGTTGGCGCAGGCAGGGGCCGAAGCTTCGGGCGTTTCAGGGGCGTTTGAAACCCGTGTGTCTGATGCCTTTGATGCGCTTGCCGCATTGGCCGAAGAGGGGCGTAAATTTGATGTGGTGATCTGTGATCCGCCCGCATTTGCGCCGTCTAAAAAGGCTCTTGATGCAGGCCTTCGCGCTTATGAGAGGATCGCGCGACTGGCTTCTGTTTTGGTTAAGGATGGCGGCTATTTGGGCCTGTGTTCCTGTTCACATGCGGCGGATCTGGGCAAGTTTCGTGCAGCTTCCAGCCGTGGCATTGGCCGTGCGGGGCGCACGAGCCAGCTTATCCACACAGGTTTTGCTGGGCCAGATCATCCTCTGATGCCGCAGCTTGCGGAAAGCGGATATCTCAAAGCGCTGTTCTATCGGTTGTGAAGCTTCTGCTTGATACATGTGTGCTCTACCCGACGGTGATGCGCGAGATGCTTTTGGGTGTGGCAGATGCGGGTGCTTTCGAGCCTATTTGGTCTGCCGAGATCGAGGGCGAATGGGCGCATACGGCCGAGAAGCATGAGGCGGGTGCGCGGGTGTTTGCTGAAGGCGAGATTGCCATGCTCAATGCCCGCTGGCCCAACGCGCAGATACGCTATGGCGAAGGGTTGAAAACCCGGCTCTGGCTGCCTGACCAGAACGACATCCATGTGCTGGCGGCAGCTATTGCAGGGTCGGCCGATGCAATTATTACTTTGAATAAAAAGGACTTTCCCGCGCAAATATTGGCGGAAGAGGGCCTAAGCCTGATGGATCCCGATGCTTACCTGCGCGGGCTTTGGGCGGCGCAACCAGAGCTTGTGGCAAGTGTGGCCAAGCGTGTTCTGGCGAAGGCCTGCGAGCTGTCGGGGCAGGACTGGACGATGCGCGGATTGCTCAAAAAAGCGCGTCTGCCAAGGCTTGCCAAAGCACTGGATTAAGCCCTTTCCCAACGGCTTTCGAGCGCGCGGATTGCGGCGATACGCTCTTCTGTTTTCGGGTGGCTCAGAAGCCAAGCGGGCGGGCGGCCCGCGACTGTGCCTGTGAGGGTTTCGAGCTTGTGAAACAACTCGATCTGAGGCGTGACACCAAAGCCAGCTTTGGTCATGAGGGCAGCGGCGTATTCATCGGCCTCGTACTCATCAGAGCGTGACAGCCTTGCCGCAAGCAGTGTGGTGGCGAAGTTGGCCAGCCAGAAGCCGATGAACGGAATGAAGCGCGACAGCACCGCGCCGAGGGCCATGCGCATGGCATTCTGGCCGGAAAAGTCGATCATGCGGCGGCGGGAATGGCCGAGGGCAACATGGCCCAACTCGTGGGCGATGACGCTTGCAAGCTCTTCGGCGCTGACTTCTCCAGAGCGAAATTTGTTGTAAAATCCACGGGTTATGAAGATGCGCCCGTCAGGTGCGGCGAGGCCGTTGACAGGCTCGATCTCGTAAAGTTGCACGCGCACACGGGGAATGCCGAGGGCGGCTGCAAGGCGCTCAAGCACGGGCTGAAAAGACGGATCGACCAGCTCAACAGAATTCTCATCCAGCTCCTTGAGCGTGTTGCGCACGGAAAAGCGGTAAAGGATGTAGCCGTAGACAAGCGGCAGAAGGATAGGCAGAAGCTTTAACATGTTCCTGATATGGGGGCTTTGGGCCCGTCACGCAACGGGCATTTCGGGATGTTGGCGGGGCGGGTATGTGTGTTTTCCTGTGTGAAGGTGGTGTTGCGGCACCTGAAGAGCTTAGCATCAAACCGGAGCGCAAAAGTTAGCGGAGCGTGCGCAGCCGCTTGGAGCCTGATCATCCGCGAATCGGATGGCCCATTAGGGGTGACAGGGGCGTTCTTCATGGGGCAAGGTTGGGATGGCGCGGGATTCGGGCCGGAGAGATTTGTGGAGGTCTGGTGTGCAGGACTATGAACTTGATCAAGGCTACGGCGGCGCAGCGAAGCTGGGGCTGATTGTGCTTTCAACAGATGAGACGCTGGAAAACGAAGCGCGTCAGGTTCTGGCGGGGCAGGATGTGAGCCTCGTTCATACGCGCATTCGGGCGGAGGCCGATGTGACACCTGAACGGCTGAAAATGATGGAAACAAGGCTTCCGGAGGCAGCCGCGCTCTTGCCCGAGGGGCTAACGGCTGTAGGCTATGCCTGCACCTCGGCGAGCACGGTGATCGGCCCCGCACGGGTGACGGAGCTGGTGCGGATGAGCCACCCCGAGGCGGCGGTGAGTGATCCGATTTCTGCAGTGATGTCGGGCCTGAAGGCGCTGAAGGCAAAGCGGATCGGGTTTGTGAGCCCCTATGTGAAAGAGCTGACTGCGCCAATGCGTGTGTTTTTGGGGGCAGCGGGCTTTGAGACAGTAAGCGAGCTGAGCTTTGATCTGTCAGAAGACCGGATGGTGGCGCGGATTGACGAGAAGAGTGCGCTTCAAGCTATTGAAAAGGCATCGGAAAGCAGTGATGTTGACGCGATTTTTGTAAGCTGCACGAACCTGCGGACTTTTGGCATTCTGGAGGAGGCCGAGCGGCGCATCGGGCGCCCTGTGATCTCGTCGAACCAAGCGCTTATGTGGCATATGCTGCGGCTTGCAGGCGTTGAGGCGAAAGGTTGGGGGCCGGGACAGCTTTTCAAACTGTGAACGCTGCGCACCGCTTGGTTAACAGGCATAGAAACGGCATGATTCCAGGGGGGGTGAAATGCGTGCACCCTGTGTGCACATCCCGTGCACCGCCTGAACCGTGTCTGTGTTAACCGAAAATTAGACACTGGAGCGCACGCTGGCCTAAAGCGTTTTACATTTCTCCGATAGAGACGGAGCACAAAGATTTCAGATCAGCTCGCGCATACCACGGCTGATTCCATCAAGCGTCATTGGAACCATGCGGTTCTCGAAGATATCCTGAATCATGCCGATCGAATGGGTGTAGCCCCAGTATTTTTCCGGCACCGGGTTGATCCAGACGTTATGTGCCCATTGCGTGCGGGCACGCTCAAGCCAGACCTGGCCTGCCTCGGGGTTCCAATGCTCGTTTGCTCCTCCGGGGTAGGCCACCTCATAGGGCGACATGGAGGCATCACCTACGAATATACATTTGTAATCAGCGCCATAGGTGCGAAGCACCTCCCAAGTGGGGGTTTGCTGGTCCCAGCGGCGGGCATTGTCTTTCCACACGCCTTCATAGAGGCAGTTGTGAAAATAGAAATGTTCGAAGTGTTTGAACTCGGATTTGGCGGCGGAAAAGAGCTCTTCCACCATCTTGATGTGTGGGTCCATCGAGCCGCCGATATCGAGAAACAGCAGAACCTTGACGGCGTTGCGCCGCTCGGGGCGGGTTTTGACATCGAGGTAGCCGTGCTCTGCGGTGGCGCGGATCGTTCCGTCAAGGTCGAGCTCGTCATGTGCGCCATCCCGCGCCCAGCGGCGCAGGCGCTTGAGTGCAACTTTGATGTTGCGTGTGCCAAGCTCGACATCGCCATCGAGGTTTTTGAACTCGCGTTTGTCCCAGACTTTGACAGCGCTCTTGTGGCGGCTCTCGTTCTGGCCGATGCGCACACCTTCGGGGTTGTAACCGTAAGCGCCAAAAGGCGAGGTGCCTGCCGTGCCGATCCACTTGTTGCCGCCTTGGTGGCGGCCTTCTTGTTCCTTGAGGCGTTCTTTGAGCGTTTCCATAAGCTTGTCAAAGCCACCTAAAGCTTCGATCTCGGCGCGCTCTTCTTCGCTGAGATGCTTTTCGGCGAGCTTTTCAAGCCAATCAGAGGGGATATCGACCGCTTCTAAGACATCACTTAAAGGAAGGTCATCAAGACCTTGGAATGTATGTGCAAAAGCGCGGTCAAAGCGATCTATGTGGCGCTCGTCTTTGACCATTGCCGTGCGGGCGAGATAGTAGAACCCTTCGATATCATAGGTGACAAGGCCCGCTTTGACGGCTTCGAGAAATGTCAAATACTCGCGCAGGGAGACGGGGATTTGGGCTTCTCGAAGGTTTTCAAAGAAGGGCAGAAACATTGCGGGCCTCAGATCATCCGCAAGATGATGATATTGAGAAAGAGTGCAACCAGCCCGACCATGACGCCAATGACAGCGGCGTGCTGAAGTATATCCAGACGGTTGCCGCCTTTTTTACGTGCGACCAGCGCCCCTATGAGAGCGCCGATCAAAAAGCCAGAAGTTACAATCATTTTGCCTTACCCGGGTTTACCTCGTCGCGGACTGAGCATCGAGATTTCGCGCATTTTTGCGCGCACGGCCCATTCCGAACCAAAGCCGTATCGCGCCCAGCCGAGACTGTCCAGCCTGACGTGCTGTGCTTCGGAGGAGCGCCCTGTGAGCTCGAGCGCTTCGGCGCGCAGCATCATGAGGGTGCTGAGGAGCGCTGCATTTTCATGCTCTTGGGCGATGTGCAACGCCGGATTAACCAGAGCCAAGGCGCGCACGCCGTTGCCTTGGCCCACCGCATGGGAGGCAAGTTGCGATGCAACATAGGCGCGGTGCAGGCTTGTGGCCGAAGAGTTTGCATAAAACTGGTCGGCAGCCTGAAAGTGCTTGAGCGCTTCATCGGGATTGGAGGCCAGCGCGATGCGGCCCATCGCGTAGTGGGCGAAAGCGCGGCGGTGATCCTGCCAGCCGAAAGCGCGCGAAATATCGAGAGCTTTCTCGGCGGCTTTGCGGCGCTGCGGCATGCTCGCGCCCGGGCCAAGGGCCGTTTGGACGGCAGCGATATAGCTGCGCGGGGTGGGTGCGGCGCGCTCGGGGGAGAGGCGCTCGCCAGCCGGATTGAGCCGGGCCAGAAGACCGGGAAGGACAGCCGCAACCTGACGTTTGCTCATGCCGGTGCGCAACTCGGGGGAGTAATAGGCACGCAGGACGAGCATATCAAATCCCGTGAGAACGGTGTGCATGTTGTCGTCATTGAAAACGGAATCGGGCAGGCGGTAGAGATCGTTGAGCGGGCCAATGGCCTGGGCGAGTTCTTCGTGCAAGCAATCGCGGACCTCTTGCGGACTGGCGTCATTGGGCACGAAAACGGCGAGTTTGTTGCGCTCGCGCAGCAATGCCCAGTTGGTTTTGGGAGTGCGGCGGGCGGCCTTATATTCGGAGATGTCGGAGATATTGGGCACAACAAAGCAGGCGGCGTGCGGCAGGTTCTTGCGGATATCGGCACGGGTGACGGCTTGCACTGTGATGTTGGCATCAGGCGAGTTTGTGAGGCTGACGGGCAGGCGGGCCTCGCTTTGGAAGCGGTAGACGAGGCGTGTCAGATCGGGCACGAGCGTGGCGGGCGGCGCACCGGTGACGCGGATGCTGATCGGGCCTTCAAACCGTGTGAGAACAGGCAGTTCGCGGCCTGATTCAAGGTGAAAAGACAGTTCGAGGAAATCGCGTGCGATATCGGTATTGGAGCGACTGGGCCGCTCGACTGACGAGGTGCTGAACGATTTGAGCGGCGGCAGGCCTAGGGCGCTCTCTTGCACAAAGCTGCGTGAGGGCGTGTCGGCCATGTTGCCCGGCATACAGCCAACAAGAGTGAGAAAAACCGGCAGCACAATACGACGCATCAGTGGTCTCCCATCGGTGACGGGCATGCCGTCGACATGACAAGAACGCTTGCGGATGCGGGGGCGGGTGCACAGGTTGCCCGCAGACGCAGCTTATGCGCCAGCTCTCTCTTCTTCATGGTCAGCTTCTGCCTTCGTTTTTCCGTTGAGCAGACTTTTCGCTGCCCTTCCTGACATCCTTAAGGATGAATTGGGGCGAAAAAGTGACAATTTGTCTTGATGTGGGGCGGGCTGTGGATGAATTGGAAAAGAAATTTTAAAACAAAGGCTTACAATGAGTTGTTTTCGCAACACATAAGCAAAAAGGATGCCATGCGGCCTGTGCCGCGGCTGTTTTCTGACCTGTTTGGACAGATGTGTGCTCCAGCCAGAAGGCGTTGCAACAGGCTTAAGTTGATGCCGTTTACAGGCCTGTGTGGCGGTGGGCGTGGACAGGGGCTGTGGTGAAAATCAGCGCTTTGTTTTGCCGAATGTCTCGCGATGCCAGACATAAATTCCGGAAGAGGCAATCACGATTGCACCGATGAGAGTGTAAAGATCGGGCACAGCGGAGAAAACGAAAAAACCGTAGATGAGCGCAAAGAGAATGCCCGCGTATGCAAAGGGGGCAAGCATGGCGGCTTCGCCTTCCATGAGGGCGCGGATCAGGGCGAGCTGCCCGAGGGTGGCGCAGAGGGTGATGCCAACCACGAGGGGAAGCTCGGCAAGGCCGATGGGCTGCCAGAAGCGGGGCAAGGCCAGCGTGAGCACGACTGCGCCGAAAAGGGCGGTGTAAAACAGCGAGGTCCAGGCGTTTTCATCGCGTCCGACAAAACGGGTGGCAAGGGCATAGGCCGAATAGCAGAGCGCGGCTGCCAGCGGGAGCAGTGCATAGGGTGAAAAGACATCTGACCCCGGGCGGATGACAAGGTAAGCTCCGAGAAAGGCTGTGAAAATTGCTGCTGCACGGCGAAGGCCGAAGCGCTCTCCCAGAAAAAGGGCAGCACCCAGCGTGATGAAAATCGGGTTTGTGGACATGACAGAAGCGGCCTCGGCCAGTCCGATATTGGAGATCCCGAAGAAGAAAAACGTGGTTGCGCCGAGCAGGAAAACCGAGCGCGCGAATTGTAGTTTGGGGTAGCGCGTGCGGGTGATTGCCCCGATTTTTGGCAGGATGAGGGCGGTGACAAAGAGTGTTTGCCCGAGGTAGCGCACCCAGAGGGTTGTCATGGTTCCGACGCGCCCTGACAAAAGCTTGGCCAGCATATCCATGGTTGAAAAGCAGAAGATTGCGGCCAGCATGAGCAGGATTGCTTTGGAGGTCGAGGAGAGGGGCATAGGGCAGCCTTGCCTGAAAATTCCTTCACAGGTTACCGAGCTTTCAGAGGGAGGGAAAGCGCGAAGGGCTTAATCCTCCTCTTCTCCATCGTCCGCGACAACAAGGGTCAGCTCGCCTGCGGTTTGCAGGGCGCTGATGCCTGCAACTACGGCATTCATCGCGGCCTCACCATCTTTCGGCTTCACGCGGCCCGACTCGCTGATGTCTTCGCGCATGGTTTCGGCCATGCGCTTGGAGATATTGCCGAGGATATATTCGGCGCTGGCTTTGAGGCCTTCATCCGTGCCGGAAAGGGCAAAGGCGAGGGCGGTGCGCAACTGGGCCGGATCCACCTCGCGGGTGATTTTGGGCACATCGACGGGGCCGACACGGGCAGGGATGTGAACGAAGGTGAAGATGGCTTTTTGCAGTCGTTCACTGAACTCGGCATCATCTTCGGCAAGGCCGGAGAGCAGCTCTTCACGTGTGTCGGCGCTTGCGATGTTGAGAATGGCACCGAGGCGCTCGACCGGGTCATCATCAAAGGCGCGGGGGGCTTCATATTCGAATTGGGCGGCAAGGGAGAGGCCGATACGGTCAACCGCCTCGGGGGTGACATGGCCTGTGAGGGAGACAGCATAGCTTATTTTGCGCGCATCGGGGCCGGGGAGCCGGCCGAGAAGTTCGGCCGCTTTCGGCACGGGCAGCTTGGAGAGCAGCACGGCAGCAACCTCGGTGCTTTCCTGTTTGAGGAGAGGGAGAAGTTTGTCCGGCTCGAGCGCGCGAATGCGCTCCCAAGGATCGCCGATCTGGCGCACGCCCGCCTCTTTGCGCAGGCGCGCGGCGGTGACGGGAGAGATGCGCCCCTCAAGGGTCTGGAGCGCCTCGGCGAGGCCTGAGGGAAAAACAAGGCCCATGGCCTCGATCTCGCGGGCGAATTCGGCCAGCACATTGGCGAGGGTCTCGCGGTCGATATATCGCATGTCGCCCATGGCGGCGGTGAGAGTGCTCTGGCTGGCCTCGGAGAGGCGATCAAGCGGAACATCGGCCCCCTCCTTGAGGAGAAAGCGCACAATGATGGCGGCTTTTTGTGCGGGGGCGAGCTGTGGCTTGGTGCGACCGGAAGATTGGCCGGGGGCAAGGCTGCCGAGGGGTTGCATCGCGGACATGGGGCTTCCTATCTGACTCGATAAGACCCTAGCCCCAACCCCCTAAGAAAGCCTTTCGCCGCCCCCGCATGTGTGGAGCGGCGACTGTTATTTATCACAGGTTTAATCTGGTTCTGCCTAAAATTGTCGGCAATTTCTAGCGCGGTTCGCCGTCTTCTTCGAGCTCGCGATCCTCCTCGGAGATATCGAGGACCGACCATGTCTCATCGCCTGCGGGCTCCGGCACCGGTTCGCAGTGGCTTTGGTGAATGTTGACCTTGGCGATGAAGTTGGCCGAGATCGGGGCGGTGACAAAGAGGAAGGCCATGATCAGAAACTCGTGAAACGAGGGGACACCCGAGACGAAGGAGTATGTCATCGAGGCAAGCAGGAGCGCGCCGATGCCGACTGTGCCGACCTTGGTGGGGGCGTGCAGGCGCGACATGGCATCGTTGAATTTGATCAGGCCGAGCACGCCGACGAGGGAAAAACCCGCCCCGATGAGAAGGAAGATTGCTGCGGCGTATGTTCCGAGGATTTCAGGTGTCATTCGATGATGTCCCCCCGCAGCATGAAGCGCGCAAGGGCGACGGTTGACACAAAGCCCAGCATGGCGATGAGCAGCGAGACTTCAAAGTAGATGGTCACGCCTTGGTGAATGCCGAGCAGGATGACGAGGCCCAATGCATTGATAACCATCGTGTCGAGCGCGAGAATGCGGTCGCCCGTGCCGGGGCCGAGGACAAGGCGCACCATGCACATAAGCTGTGCGAAGGCGAGGGACACGAAAGCAACGATGAGCGCAAAGTTGAGCAGATCGGGGGCTGAAATCATGAGAAAATCTCCTTCAGGCGGGCCTCGTAGCGGGCTTTGATAGTGTCGCGCTCGGCGTCCGGGTCATCGGTGTGAAGCACATGCACAAGCAGGCTGTGGCCGCCGTCGGAGAGATCACAGGAGACAGTGCCGGGGGTGAGGGTGATGGTTCCTGCGAGCAGGGTGATGGCTT
The DNA here is from genome assembly GCF_025751535.1 of Lentibacter sp. XHP0401. Lineage (GTDB taxonomy): Bacteria > Pseudomonadota > Alphaproteobacteria > Rhodobacterales > Rhodobacteraceae > Lentibacter. The sequence goes on from NZ_JAOWLC010000001.1 coordinate 37,567, forward strand.
CGGGTTCGACGAGATCAAGCGGAATGACGATCCAGGCAGGCTTGAGCTTGCTGTTTGGCACGCTGATCACGATCCAGGCGACTTGCACGTTGGCGACCATGATATCCCACATGACCATGAGGCTGTAGGGGATCATTTTGAGCAGGCTGAAGCGATTTGGCGTGTCGGGCCACCAGACGGATGTGCCCCAGGGAATCAGGATGCCGAGAATGATACCGAAGACGACCATGCCTGCGGAGATGTCATTTTGCAGCATGGTCCAGCCGATGGCTAGCAGCAGGGTCAGGAAGGGGTGCGGCATGAGCCAGCGGAATGCGCGTGCCATATCAGTAGCCCTCCTGTGGCGTGCTCAGTTTGCCCGGGGTGTCGAGCGATATTGCGATATAAGGTTCGGGTGCTGCGAGTTGTGCAGCGATGGAGCTTGTGTAGCTGTGGACCTGTCCGGCAAAGACGGTATGTGCGGCCAGAAGTGCGATGAGCCCGCCGACGGCTATATAGGCCAGAGGCGCGGGTGTTGGCATCGGGTCGGCCTGGCCTTCGTCCGGGATGTCTGCCTCGGGGTCGGGCGCGAGGCTTTGGGCCTTCCAGAAGAGGGTGCTGCCTGCACGGGCAAACCCGACGATGCTGATGAGGCTGGCGACAAGCACCACGGCCCAGATCCAGGCGGCGTGAGGCGAGGCGAAGGCGGCATAGAGCAGCAAGAGTTTGCCTAGAAAGCCCGAGAGCGGCGGCAGGCCTGCCATGGCGATGGCGCCGATGAAGAACAGGGCCGCCGTGAGAGCCGCGCCTGAAACGGGGGGCTGTGCCGTGAGCATGAGATTGCCCCGTCCTGTGCGCACCAGATCTGCGACGAGAAACAGTGCTGCGCCTGCAAATGTGGAATGCACGATATAGTAAAGTGCTGCGGAAATACCCGCAGGGGTGAAAAGGGCGATTGCGACCATGACCATACCCATGGAGCCGATGATCGAGAAAGCGACCAGCCTGTCGAGCTTCTTGGCCGCCAGCACGCCGACCATGCCTATGGCGAGCGACAGGAGCGCAGCGGGGAGAAGCCAGAGATCATGCAAACCGGCCGTAGCGGCAAGCTCCGGCGGGAAGATCAGCGTGTAGACGCGGATGATGGCGTAGGCACCAACCTTTGTCATGATTGCGAAGAGCGCTGCCACGGGCGCGGGCGCTTCGGCATAGCTTGAGGGGAGCCAGAAGTGCAGCGGCACAACGGCGGCCTTGATGGCGAAAACCAGCAGCAGAAGCACGGCTGCGATGCGGATGCCGACGGTTTCCTCGGGGGTGATGAGCGTTACGCGCTGCGCAAGATCGGCCATGTTGAGCGTGCCTGTTTCCGCATAGATTGCGCCGAGGGCGAAGAGAAACAGCGTCGAGCCGATGAGATTGAACAACACATATTGCACGCCTGCATGCAGGCGGGCGTTGCCGCCTGCGTGGATCATCAGGCCGTAGGAGGCAATGAGCAGAACCTCGAAGAAGACGAACAGGTTGAATAGATCCCCTGTGAGGAAGGCGCCGAGGATGCCCATGAGCTGGAACTGGAACAGCGCATGGAAATGGCGGCCCCGATTGTCCCACCCCGAGCCTATTGCGTAAAGCAGCACGAACAGCGCAAGCAGGGTGGTGAGCAGCACCATGAAGGTGGACAGCCTGTCGCCCACCAGAACGATGCCGAAGGGCGCGGCCCAATCGCCGAGCTGGTAGAGCGTGATCGTGCCATCAGACGCCTGCACGGCCAGCCCTGCCGCGATGGCCACAAGGGCGAGGACCCCCGCCACGGAGAGGACGCGCTGGATGCCGATATGATAGCGCGCGGCCAGCACGATGAAGGGGGCAAGCAGGGCTGGCAGAACAACGGGTGCGATGATCCAATGGGTCATGATGTGCCCTCCGCTTCTTCATCGAGGGTCGAGGTATCGGTTTGGTCATCCACGTGGTCATCATCGGTGCCGAGGAAGGCACCAAGGCCGATCATGACCACAACGGCGGTCATGCCGAAGGAAATCACGATTGCGGTGAGCACGAGGGCTTGCGGCAGCGGATCGGTGTAAGTGCTGACCCCGTCCCGCAGGATGGGCGGTGCACCGACAGTGAGGCGGCCCGAGGTAAAGAGAAAGACATTGACCGCGTAGGTGAGCAGCGAGATGCCAAGGATCACCGGGAAGGTGCGCAGGCGCAGCATAAGGTAAATGCCCCCGGCAGTGAGAACGCCAATGGCGGACGCGACGAGAAGTTCCATGTTACACGCCCTCCTTTGCAAAACCGGCTTTTTCGGGGGGTGGCCCTTCGCGCGATGGGTCGATGTCCATCGGATGTTCGCTATCGGGCACATGGGCGCGACGCGCGAGGCGCGAGAAACTTTCCAGCGAGAGCATTACGGCGCCTACAACGGCAAGGAAAACCCCCAGATCGAACAGTGCGGCTGTGGCCAGCTCGAACTTTTCAAACGGCGGGATGCGCACATAGGTAAAGTCGGACGTGAGGAAGGGCTTGCCGAAAAACCACGACCCGATGCCTGTGAGCCCCGCAATGAGAACGCCCGCGCCGATGACGCCGTGATAGGGATAGCGCAAGCGCGCAGAGGCCCATGAGAAACCGCTCGCCATATACTGCATGACCACGGCGATCGAGACGATGAGACCTGCGATGAAACCGCCGCCCGGTTCGTTGTGACCACGCAGGAAGATGTAGAAGCCGACCAGCAGGACCATCGGCATGATAACGCGGGTGAGCACAACCATCATCATCGGATGCTTGATGCCTGCGCGGGGCTGGTCGGGCTTGCGGTTGAGCAGGCGCGCCCGCACGGGGCCACCCAGAAGTGTTTCGGTAAGCGCGTAGATGAGCAGCGCGGCGATGCCGAGCACGGTGATTTCGCCGAAAGTATCAAAGCCGCGGAAATCTACGAGGATCACGTTGACAACATTGGTCCCGCCGCCGCCTTTGTAGGAGTTGGCGAGATGAAATTCGCTGATCGGCGTGGTGATGGCATCGCGCAGCAGGTAATGATAGGCGAGACCAAAGGTGGCGAGGCCACCTGCGATGGCCACGCCAGCATCGCGCACGCGGCGCAGAACGGTGCTTTCGACGGGTGTTGTGTTTGGCAGGAAGTTGAGCGCCAGCAACATCAGGATGATTGTGACCACCTCGACGGTGAACTGGGTCATTGCCAGATCGGGGGCGCTGAAGAAGACAAAGCCTATGGAAACCATGAGCCCGACAATGCCGATGAGAATGAGTGACAGGAGGCGGTTGCGGTGCATGAACACCATGCCGCCGGTGGCCGCGACCAGCATGAGCCAGCCTGCGATTGTCACGGGGCTGGCGGGCTGAACAGTGCGGGTTGTCGCGCCGACTGTGCCGGACATATAGGCGTGAAAGCCTGCCGCGAGGATGGCGACTGCGCCGATGGCGGCATAGCGCGAAAAAGCGCCATTGTGCAGCGGCAGGATGATGCCCTGCGCGAGGCTGACGCAGGCCTTGATAAGGCTGTCAAAGATTTGCTTGGCTTCGGGGCGCGGTGTGGCATCCCAGAGGCGCAGCGCAGGGTTGAAGACGGCCAGAAGGAGAAGGCCGCCAGCGACCGCGACAAGCGACATGTAGAGCGCCGGCACGAGGCCGTGCCAGATTTTGAAATGAGCCGATGGCAAGCTGGCGGCATCGCCGAGCACTGCGCTTGTAACGAGCTTTACGAAAGGTTCTGCGATAAAAGGCGCAATACCGATGACCACAACAGGGATCATCAGAAGGGCGGGCGGCAGCCAGAGACCGGCGGGGGGATCATGCGGCTTTGCGGGGTAATCATCGCGGACGGGGCCGAAGAAGACATGTCCGATAAGGCGGAAGCTGTAAGCCGCCGAGAAGAGCGCCCCGAAGGTGGCGAGCGCGGGCACGAGCCACGGAACGCCGAAGAGCGCTGTTCCGTAGGCCTCCTCAAGCATCATTTCCTTGGAGAGAAAGCCGTTGAGCAGCGGGATGCCCGCCATGGAGAGCGCTGCCAGCGTTGCGATTACAAAGGTGACCGGCATGAGGGTGCGCAAGCCGCCGAGGCGGCGGATATCGCGGGTGTGGGCCTCGTGATCAATGATGCCTGCGGACATGAAGAGCGCGGCCTTGAACGTTGCGTGGTTGAGGATGTGAAACACTGCCGCCATTGAACCGAAGGCTGTGCCTGTGCCCAGCAACATGGTGATGAGGCCGAGGTGAGAGACTGTCGAGAAGGCCAGCAGCGCTTTCAGATCGTGCTTGAAGAGGGCAATCACCGCGCCGAGGACCATTGTGATGAGGCCCGCTGAAGTGACGATGACAAACCATTCCGGTGTGCCTGCAAGCACGGGCCACATGCGCGCCATGAGAAAGATACCTGCTTTCACCATGGTTGCGGAGTGCAGGTAGGCCGACACCGGCGTGGGCGCGGCCATGGCGTGTGGGAGCCAGAAGTGGAAGGGGAATTGCGCCGACTTGGCAAAACAGCCCAAGAGGATGAGCAATAGCGCAGGCACATAGAGTGGATCGGCCTGAATGAGCTCGCGGTTTTGCAAGATGGTGCTCAGGTCATAGCTGCCGACGATCTGGCCGAGAATGAGCATACCACCGACCATGGCAAGGCCACCCATGCCCGTGACCGCAAGCGCCATGCGCGCGCCCTGGCGGCCTGCGGGGAGATGCTTCCAATAGCCGATAAGAAGGAAGGAGGAAAGCGATGTCAGCTCCCAGAAAATGAGCAAAAGCAGTATGTTATCGGACAGAACGATGCCGACCATCGCGCCTTGGAAGAGCAGGAGATAGGTGAAGAACTCTCCCATGTTGTCATTGCGGCTGAGGTAGTTGCGTGCGTAGGCGATGATGAGCAGGCCGATGCCCAGAATGAGCAGGGCGAAGAAAAAGCCCAAGCTGTCGAGCATCAGCGTGAAGTTGAGGCCCAAGAGCGGCATCCAGTCGATTCTTGCGGTGACGACCTCACCGGCGAGAACGGTTGGCAAGTTGGTGAGCAGGCCGACGAAGGCGGCGAGGCTGACGGTAAAGGTGACGCCTGCACAAGCGGCGCGGCCAGCGGAATTCATGAGACCAGGGAGGAGAGCGCCGAGGAAAGGCAAGAGGACAATGAAGAAAAGGGACACGGAATCTCCTGCTTGGCTGGGCTTTCAAGTTTACCCAAAAATGCACCTCAGGCTCGGAAACGCAAGGTTGATCGACAAAAATAGTCGATTATTCCGTGTCAGCGGGGCGTTATTTTGTCTTTTTATGTCAGAGGGTTCGCGGCGGGTTTGCAGCTGGAATGAATCTGCTCGCTCGCGGAAATGTGAAGGTCTTGGACGCAAAGGCCGATTGGCCAGAGATTTTACAACCTCCGGCACTCAGGCGTGCGAGGAGTAAGCTGCGGTCAGCTGTTGACGAGCGGCACGCAGGCACCTGTTTGGGCGTCATAGCTCTGGCCTTCGGCACAGCTCATAGCCTGTTCGTGGCCACGGTTGCACTCGGCGGCGGCGAAGGAGGCGGACAGGATGAAGGCTGTCGCGAGAACGAGTTTATTCATAGGGCAATCCTCTCTGTTTGCGAGGAGAGGATAACACGAAAAGCGGTTTGCGCATAGAGATGTGGCGCATTGGGGCGTGAAGCGGCGGCGCTGCGCCTGAAATGGGTCGAAATAGAAACGGCGGCTCCGGTTTCAAAGCCGCCGTTTTGAAAGCTGTGGACTGTGGCTCAGCTCTCGCCGAACACGCGGTTGAAGATCGTGTCGACGTGTTTGGTGTGATAGCCCATATCGAATTTGGCTTTGATACCATCTTCGCCGAGGGCTGCCACGACCTCTTTATCAGCGAGCAGAAGCTCTTGGAAATCAAGCCGTTCTTCCCAGACTTTGAGCGCATTGCGCTGCACCATCGAGTAGGCATCTTCGCGGGATACACCCGCTTGGGTGAGGGCGAGAAGCACGCGCTGGGACATAACGAGACCGGGGAATTTGTTCATGTTGTCGAGCATGTTGTCGGGGAAGATCAGCATTTTCTCGACGACACCCGTGAGGCGGGCGAGGGCAAAATCGAGCGTGATGGTGGCATCGGGGCCGATGGCGCGCTCGACGGAGCTGTGCGAAATGTCACGCTCGTGCCAGAGGGCTACGTTTTCCATCGCGGGGACAACGGCCATGCGCACCAACCGCGCCAAACCTGTGAGATTTTCTGTCAGCACAGGGTTTTTCTTGTGCGGCATCGCCGATGAGCCTTTCTGGCCCATCGAGAAGAACTCGGCGCCTTCCAGAACTTCGGTGCGCTGCATGTGGCGGATCTCTATCGCGACATTCTCGATGCTGGAAGCGATGACACCGAGCGTGGCAAAGAACATGGCGTGACGGTCGCGCGGGATGACCTGTGTGCTGATCGGCTCGGCGCGCAGGCCGAGCTTTTCGCAGACGTGCTCTTCAACGGCAGGATCAATATTGGCGAAGGTGCCAACCGCGCCCGAAATGGCACCAGTGGCAATTTCCCAGCGGGCCTTTTCAAGGCGGTTCTTGTTGCGGTCCATCTCGGCGTAGAAACGTGCGAAGGTGAGGCCCATTGTTGTCGGCTCGGCGTGAATTCCGTGTGAACGGCCCACGCGGACTGTCATTTTGTGCTCCATCGCGCGGGTTTTGAGCGCGGCGAGCAGCTTGTCCATATCGGCAAGCAGGATATCGGCGGCGCGCACCAGTTGCACGTTGAGGCAGGTGTCGAGCACATCGGAGCTTGTCATGCCCTGATGCACGAAGCGGGCCTCGTCGGAGCCGACATGCTCGGCCAGATGTGTCAGAAAGGCGATGACATCATGCTTTGTCACGGCTTCGATCTCGTCAATACGGGCAACATCGAACTCGACATCCTTGGCCTTCCAGACGGCCTCGGCATTTTCGCGCGGAATCACGCCCAGATCGGCCATGGCATCGCAGGCGTGGGCCTCGATCTCGTACCAGATTTTGAATTTGGTCGCGGCGGACCAGATGGAGACCATTTCGGGGCGGGAGTAACGCTCGATCATAAGGAAGCCTTCGCTGTTGCAGGTTGGGTTGGAGCGGTCATAGACTGGGGCTTGGTTAACCTCAAGTCAGGACGCGTATATATGAGACAACTTGCCGACTTTGAGGGCCATTGGGCGCTGTCCCGGCAGATTGTGCCTGCGGTGGGGCCAGAGGCGCGCTTTGAAGGCACGGCTGTCTGGACGCAAGAGGGGGCCTATGCGGAGGAGGGGCTTTTGCATGTGCAGGGCCAGACACCGATGCGGGCGGAGCGGCGATACGTCTGGGATGCGGAATTGAATGTCTATTTCGAGGACGGGCGGTTCTTTCACAGGGTTCCCGCAGAAGGCGGAGAGACGGGGCACTGGTGTGCGCCTGACCAGTATGATGTGTGCTATGATTTTGCCGATTGGCCGCGCTTTGAAGCGCGTTGGAAGGTTTTTGGCCCTCGCAAAAATTATGAAATGATTTCGCATTATTCTCGTGTGTGAGCGGTTCTGACTTGCACAAATCATGTTGCTCGTGCAGAAATTGCGCAAACAAATGGAGGGACGTGGAATGGCCATTGCCATGACGAACAAGGTTTTGACAGAAACATTCGGGGCGGATACGGGCGCTGCCCTATGGGTAAAGCGCGCAGCCCTTGTGATTGCAGGTGTGATGACGCTGGCGGTTTCGGCGAAGATTGCTGTGCCGATGTGGCCGGTGCCGATCACCATGGGAACATTTGCTGTGCTTGCGTTGGGTGCAGCTTACGGCCCGCGTCTCGGGCTGGCGACAATCGGCGCGTATTTGATGCTGGGTGTGATGGGCTTTGATGTGTTCGTCGGATCATCAGCCGAGACTTACGGGCTGACATATATGATGGGTGGCACAGGCGGCTATCTGGTTGGCTACGTGCTGGCGACATTGGCTTTGGGCACGCTTGCGCGCGCCGGTTGGGACCGTTCGGCGGGCAAGATGGCCGGTGCGATGTTGATCGGCAATGCTCTGATTTATGTTCCGGGCCTGATCTGGCTGGGTATGCTTTACGGTTTTGACAAGCCGCTTCTGGCATGGGGCCTAACACCGTTTCTTGTGGGCGACGCTGTGAAGCTGGTTCTGGCGGCGATGCTTTTGCCTGCGGCCTGGAAGCTTGTGGGCCGCGCGCGCGGCTAAGCTGATAGAGCGAAAGAATTTGAGGGCGTGGCGGAGAAATCTGCCGCGCCCTTTTTTGGGGTTCGAATTTGCGCTTTGCGCAAATCCGACCGTTGCGAGGGGGTGTCACCCCCTCGCGCTCCCCCAGGATATCTTTGGCAATAAGAAGGGCGTGGGGGATTTGAGAGGCTTTTGGCCAAAAGAAAACCCGCGCGGTTTTGGAACCGGCGCGGGTTTTGTTTTTTTAGAGTGGTTTACGCGGCGCGGCTGACCAGAACGTCGTCGATCTGCTTTGCTGCGGCGAGTTCGTCTCCGCCTTCAACGGCGCCGACTTCACGGGTGAGGCGCTCAAGCGCCGCTTCGTAGAGCTGGCGCTCGGAGTAGCTTTGCTCGCGCTGGTCATCGGAGCGGTGCAGATCGCGCACCACTTCGGCGATGGCGATGAGATCGCCCGAGTTGATCTTTTGCTCATACTCTTGCGCACGGCGTGACCACATCGCGCGTTTGACCTTGGCCTTGCCCTTGAGGGTCTTCATCGCGTGGCTCACAACATCCGGGCTCGAGAGCCCGCGCATGCCGATTTCGGTGGCTTTGTTGGTAGGGACGCGAAGTGTCATTTTGTCTTTCTCGAAAGAGATCACAAAAAGCTCCAGTTCGAAGCCGGCGACCTCCTGCTTTTCGATCGAGACGATCTGGCCCACACCGTGGGCGGGGTAGACGACGAATTCATTGGCGCGGAACTCCGCTTTCTTCGATTTGCTCATGCAATCTTTCCTCGCATTGCCGAGAAACCCTGTGAGAAGGTCAAAAACATCCCCTGAGGGCGGCGTGTGTCACCCCGACAGGTTGAATTATTCGACAGACAAAACCATCCTTCAAGCAAAAGCTCGGGGGATGGGATCAGGCAGGTTTCATACTTTACATAGACGTTACATACCACGAATCACCGCCAAAAGAAAGGGTCTGGCGGGGAGGCGGTTTTGGGCGTGAAAGGCGGGTTAGCCGCCTTCACCCGGAGCTTCGGAGAAATACTTCTCCAGCTTACCCTCTTCGCCGTCGCGTTCTTCGGCTTCGGGGAGTGGGTCTTTTTTGCTCACGATGACGGGCCACATTTCGGAATACTTGCGGTTGAATTCGACCCATTTTTCCGTGCCCGCATCGGTATCGGGGCGGATGGCATCGGCGGGGCATTCGGGCTCGCAGACGCCGCAATCGATGCATTCGTCGGGGTGGATGACCAGCATATTCTCGCCCTCGTAGAAGCAATCTACAGGGCAAACCTCGACGCAGTCGGTGTATTTGCAGGCGATGCAGGCATCATTGACGATGTAGGTCATTCTTAGAACCCCAGTTTTATCTCAGGTCGTGGGCTAAACTTTTTTGTCTGATCATTCAAGCGCACTCTATGCCGCAGGTGGTGGTGTTGCGAAATGGCTCAGTTTTCATCCTCCAGCCCCTCTTTGAAAGCGGTGAGGTCCCGCCGGTCTTTCTTGGTGGGGCGGGGGCCTGTGCGGGCAGGTTCGGGCGCGCGCTCCTCACGGGGCGGTGTCAGGTCTTCGTAAAGGGCCTGGGCCTCGGGGGCGGGGCCACGGCGTGTGCCGAGCCCGAGAACCCTGATGACGCGAATTTGATCGCCTTGGGCGAAGGTGAGCACATCTCCCGCCGTGACGCTATAGGCGGGTTTAAGCGCTTTTTGGCTGTTCACGCGCACATGCCCGCCCGAGACCTGCTTGGCGGAGAGGCCGCGCGTTTTGAAAAAGCGCGCGTGCCAGAGCCATTTGTCGAGGCGTAGTTTGGCGGGTGCTTGTGGCGTTTCGGCCATCAGTCTTTCTTGGTAAGCCCCATCAGCGCAGCGGCGAAGGGGTTATCCGGGTCGATTGCTTTTTCCTTGGGCGGACGAGACTGGTAGGACTGTGCGCCCCGTTTGTCACCCTGCGGTTTGCCGCGGGGCTTGCCTTTGGGTTTTCCTTTGCCGCGGGGCTTGTCACCTTCGGCGCGCGCAGGGCGGGCAGCGCGTGCGTTGCCGCGGTTGCCTGCCCATGTGAAGCTGTAGAAGACTTCCATTTCAGGCGCTTCGAGGGCTGCATCGGGGGCTTCGCCGGGCAGCGCTTCTGTTTCGGAGGCGGCGGGGATGTCGGCGGGGACTTCACCTGCGGCCTCGGGCTCTACGGCGACGGGGGCGATGCCTTCGTCGGGGATGTTTTCAACGCTGTCTTGGGCTGTCTCGGGTGTGGGCTCTATTTGTGGCGCACCCAGAGCCTGATCGACGGCTTTTACCTTTACGCGCTCGCCTTTTTCGGCCTTGTAGCCAAGGCCTGTCATGAGGTCGGCGAACTGTTCAAGGGTCATGCCGGTGATCGAGAGCATATCGGCTTTGGCTTCAAAGCCGCCGCGGCTGTCCTCATTGCGCAGCATATCGGCGAGGCGCTCGAGCATGTCGATGCGGATCGCGCGGGTGCCTGCGTTGCGGTAGCCTGCCATTGTGTCGGTGCCTTGTGGTTGGGCCGACATGTTGGGCACCGTGACGAGGCCCGCGGGCGGAGATTCGGGGAATTCCTGCAAATCTTGCGCGAGCGACCAGAGCACGAGGCGCAGGCGTGTGGGCGCGGGCTTCAGGAGCAGCGGCAGGAAGATTGTGAACTGGCCAAAGCGGATGCCGTGTTTGCGCAGGGCGGAGCGGGCGTCCTGATCGAGCGACTTTACATCATTGGCAACAGTCGCGCGGGGCAGGATGCCCAGACCTTCGACCATCTGGAAGGCAAAGCCGCGGGCGAGGCCTGTGAGGGTTTCATCGCGCGAGAGATTGAGGAGCGGCTCAAACGCGGTGGCGATTTTGCGATCAATGAAGTGCTGGAGGCGGCGGGTGACTTTTTCGGCCACATCGGCGCCGGCTTCGTCATCAACGAAGGCTTTGACCGTGGGTTTGAGCGCATCGGCACCGCGGATGAGTTTGCCGACGGCGGTGTTGCCCCACATGAGGCCACCTTGCTCGGTGAAGTCGATCTCGGTGTCGGGCGCGTTGTAGAAACGGTCGGCCAATAAGTGAAAATGCGGGGTCAGCGCGGCAAGGCTGGCGGCCTTGAGCGTTTTGGCCTCTTGGCCTGCTGCTGATTTGTCCTGCGAAAAGCGGAACCCTTCGAGACGGCCGACGAATTCGCCCTCGACCGTCACTTCACCATTTTCATTTACTTCGGCCAACATGGCCTCCTTTTGTTTTAGGCGCCGCAGGAGCACAGATGTGCGCCTGTCGACAAATCTCTGGGTCAACGCCTCGTGAAGCGCATCTGACAGGCGGTCTTCTACAGCGCGAGTCGTCCCGCGCCAATGAGAATCGTCCTTTGTCCAGCCTTTTCGCTGTGCGACATAGGTCCAAGTGCGGATAAAGGCCAGCCGTTTGGACAATGTGTCGATGTCACCGGCGGGGCGATCTATGTGTTTTATGTGCCGTGCGATCCAGTCTTCGGGCAGTTCGCCGCGCTCGTGAAGATGCGCGAAAATCTGCCCAAGGAGGGCGGCGTGCTCGGCGGAGGAGATGGAGCGGAAGTCGGGCACGCAGCAGACATCCCACAGAAGGCGCACCGAGGCGGCATCGGAGGCGCGGGCGCGCGGCTCGGCTTCGGCGGCCAGTGTTTTCAGCGCGCCGAGGTCATCGGCTTCGCGGGCTTTGACCAGAAGCTCGTCTTGCGGGCTTTCCTCCAGTGAGCGTATGAGCGCATCAAGCTGGCCGAATTGCAGGTTCGGGTTGCGCCAGATGAGTTTTTTCACAGGGGCGAAGCGGTGCTCCATGATCGCTTGTGCGACTTCATCTTCAAGCGGGGCAGCTTCGCCTGTGACACCGAAAGAGCCGTGCGACATACCACGCCCTGCGCGCCCTGCGATCTGGCCAAGCTCGTGTGGCATGAGCGAGCGCATGCGGCGGCCATCAAACTTTGCGGTGGCGGAAAAGGCGACATGGTTGATATCGAGGTTGAGGCCCATGCCGATGGCATCGGTGGCGACGAGAAAGTCCACATCGCCGTTTTGGTAAAGCTCGACCTGCGCGTTTCGGGTGCGCGGGGAGAGCGCGCCCATGACGACAGCCGCGCCGCCTTTCTGGCGCTTGAGCAGCTCGGCAATGCCGTAGACGTTTTCGACCGAGAAGCTGACGATGGCGGAACGCGCCTGCATGCGGCTAATTTTTTTGGAGCCGCCGTAGACAAGTTGTGACATACGCTCGCGGCCCAGAAAGTCGGCCTCGGGCACAAGCGCGCGGATGATGCCACGCATGGAATCAGAGCCGAGAAACAGGGTTTCGTTCAGGCCACGGGTGCGCAGGAGGCGGTCTGTGAAGACATGGCCGCGCTCGGGATCGGCACAAAGCTGGATTTCGTCGATGGCGACAAAATCGGTGGCCATGCCCTCGGGCATCGCCTCGACTGTGCAGACCCAATATTGTGCCCGTGGCGGGATGATGCGTTCTTCCCCCGTGACGAGCGCCACAACGGAAGGGCCGCGCACCGCGACGATTTTGTCGTAGACCTCACGCGCAAGCAGGCGCAGGGGCAAGCCGATAACGCCTGTGCGATACGCCAGCATCCGCTCGATGGCATAGTGGGTTTTGCCAGTGTTGGTGGGGCCGAGCACCGCCGTGATGCGCCTTGGCTGGGTCATGTTGGGGCTCTTTGACTTCTTGGTAAGAGGGGCTTTTAGAGCCTGGTTCCGTTGAGGGAGGGCTCAAGGCGGGCGATGGCTTGCAGAGCTTTCTCATGAGCCGGATAGAGGTTCAAGAGGATCTTGTATGCGTCATAGGCCTCTTCCGGCTTTTCGATCTGCTCCAGAATGGCGCCGAGGCCGTAAATGGCCCCGAAGTGCTGCGGATTGAGCGCGAGGGTTTGCTTGAGGTCTTCAAGGGCAAGGCCATATTCCCCCATAGCAAAGAAAGCCCGTGCGCGGCCATGCCAGCCTTCGGCGAAGGCGGGGGCGTGATCGGTGAGCGCGGTGAAATGATCGAGCGCAACCTGCGGCTCTTGGGCGTCAAGCGCATCTTCGCCGCGTTTGAGCAACAGGTTCGCCGAGGCCGAGCCGGAGGCGGACCAGCGTATTTCAATATCGCGGGCGATTTGGGCAGCCTCGGGGCCTTTGGCCTCTTTGAGGGCTGTGAGCATGTCGGAGACAGCGGTTTCATCGGCAAAACCTGGCTGACCTAGCGTGAGCAGGGCGACAAGTGCCGTTACGGCAGGTTTGAGATGGACACGTGAAATACTCATAGTAGTGTCAGGATAACCACTGGCAGGGCCGACACAAGCCTTGTCGCAACAATGTGAAGGATTTGATTATGAGCGAAGTGATTGACGGAGCGGTAAAGGCACTGAACGAGAAGATGGGCGGCGGCGGCTTTTCGGGCGGCACGGCCAAATTTGTGATCAACGGCGAAGGCGCGGTTGTGATTGACGAAAGTGGCGCGCGCGCGGGAGATGACGAGGCCGACGTGACGCTTTCGGCGGACCGCGATGTGTTTGAAGCGATTCTCTCGGGGGACATGAACGCCACCGCAGCCTTTATGGGCGGCAAGCTGTCTGTGGACGGTGACATGGGTATGGCGATGCAACTTGGCTCGGTTTTGAGCTGAATGTCTGAGGCTGCTCCCTATTTCGACGGGATTGCCGAGGGGCCGGAGGGCGGATACGCGCTCTGGCTCACGGCGGAAGACGGTGTGCGGCTGAGGGTTGTGCACTGGCCACATGCGGCTGCGCGCGGCACGGTATTGCTGATGCCCGGGCGGACGGAATATGCCGAAAAATACGGACGCACGGCTGGCGAATTTGCAGAGCGCGGGCTGGCGACTTTTGCGATCGACTGGCGCGGACAAGGACTTGCCGACAGGCTGGCGGAGCCTGCGCTTCTGGGTCATGTGGCGCAGTTTGGCGACTATCAGCGCGATGTGCGCGCTATGGTGGCCGCGGCCAAGGCAGAGGGTGCTGTAGAGCCGTTTTTCTTGCTCGGGCACTCTATGGGCGGCTCGATCGGTTTGCGTGCGCTTTATGAGAAGATTGACGTGAAAGCGGCAGCGTTTTCAGCACCGATGTGGGGGATTTACTTGTCGCGGCAGATGCGCCCGGTGGCTTGGGCGCTGGCCAACCTGAGCAGTGCGATCGGGCAAGGCGCGAACTTTGCGCCCGGCACGAAAAGCGAAACCTACGTAATGACCGAGCCGTTTGACGACAATATGCTCACGACTGACCGTGATATGTGGGCCTATATGGTGCGTCAGGCAGAGGCACAGCCGGAGCTGACTTTGGCGGGGCCTTCGCTTGGCTGGCTGGCCGAAGCTTTGCGAGAGACACTTGCCCTGCACCGTATGCCCTCGCCCCAGACCCGCACGATTACATTTCTTGGCACGCAGGAGCGGATTGTCGATGTGGAACGCATCAAGGACCGTATGAAGCGCTGGAACAACGGGCGGTTGGTTATGGTTGAGGGGGCGGAGCACGAGGTGCTTGTGGAAAAACCTGCCATGCGGGCCAAGGTGCTTGACGAGATGGTGCAGTTTTTCTTCGAGTGAGTGCTCTTTGAGGGAGACAGACCGGTTGAAACCCTCCTCCTAGAGCGCGCCCCTAGATTTGGTACTTCTTGGTTTATCAACAAAAATAGATTGTGCTGACATGGTTTGGAACCTTTGATTTGGGCTCTTTTTGCGGCATATTTTCTTGTGATAATTGATTTGAGAACCACCCGGCTTTTAGTGGACAGTTGCCAGTGGACGGTTGAAGGAGTTTTTGATGTCATTGTTTTTAGAGCGTTTTGCGCCGGCGGCGAGCCTGCGCCATAGAGACGGAGGCGGACACTTGAAGGTTTCGACCGTCGAGTTGTTCTTCGATCTGGTTTATGTTTTCACGATCATCCAGCTTTCGCACTACCTGCTCGAGCATCAGACCTGGATGGGCGCGATTGAGGCGATGACGCTTTTTGCCGCCGTCTGGTGGGCGTGGAACTACACGGCCTGGGCCGCCAACTGGATCAACCCCGAACATGCGGCAGGGCGCTGGCTGATGCTGTTTCTTATGGCCTGCGCGCTTTTGATGGCGGTGGCGATACATTACGCCTTCAGCTACCGCGCCGGGCTGTTTGTGTTTGCTTATGTCACCATGGCTTTGGCGCGTGCGGGGTATATGGCACTGGTGATGCGCGGCACACAAATGGGCCAGAACTATGCGCAGCTTGGCGCGTGGAGTGCCTTTTCGGGGCTGTTCTGGATTGCGGGTGCAGTCATGGAAAGCGTGCGGTTGCAGCTCTGGATTATTGCGGTTCTGATTGACTATGGCGCGCCTTATCTGGGCTTCTGGCTGCCCAAATTAGGCAAGACGCCGATGGACACCTGGACGTTGAAAGGGCTGCACCTTCTGGAGCGCAACCAGCTTATTTTCATTATTGCGTTGGGGGAATCTATCCTGCTTCTGGGGGGCACCATGGTGGGCGCGGATCTTGACGGGATTATCATGCTCACTGCGGCTGTCGGCTTTTTGCTGATTGTCTCGCTTTGGTGGCTTTACTTTGTGCATAGCGGCGAAGAGGGCGAAGCGGCGTTCGAGCAGGAAGCATCGCAGGCGAAACTCGCCCGTGCAGGGCTGGCTTATGCGCATGGCATTATGGTGTGTGGTGCGATTGTTGTTGCGGTGGCGATCGAGGAGATCATTGCGCACCCGCAAGATCCGGCGCATATGCCGACCATTCTTATATCGGTTGCGGGCCCCTTGATTTTTGTTCTCGGTAACCTGCTCTTCCGGCGCACGATTGCGCGGCGTATTCCCGTCACTTATCTACTGCCCTTCGTGGCGCTGCCGATCCTTGGCTATGTTGTATATGCGGCCCATGCCTCGGGTATCATACTGGGTGTTGGCATGATGGTTATCATGATGCTGACGGCTCTTATGCAACCTAAAGAGCCCCCCGTGACATGAGCGGCGCGCACTCTGACGGCGCTGTCCGGGCGACAGCCGGGCTTTTGTTTGCGGTGGTCTTGCACAACCTGATTTATCCGGTTTCCCAGCAGGGCATGGCTGGAGCGGTTGTGTTTTACGTCTTTTACGGCGGCATGTATGTGGTGTGGACATGGCTGTTGAGCCACGACAAGCGGCTGCGCATGGCCGCGCTTGTGACAGGGCTGGCTGTGTTTGCGGCAGGGATTGCCAACGCGGGAATGGGCACATCCGTTACGGCGGTGGCGGTTTTTGTCACCTCGATTGCCTATCATTTGGTGATCATTGTGGTGCTCGGGATATACATTTTTGCCGCGCGGAAAGTGTTTACCGAGATTATTCTGGCGGCGACATCGCTATACCTTATCCTCGGATCGGGCTTTGCGGCTGTCTTTGCCTTGATCGAGTGGTTGCAGCCCGGCTCTTTTGTGGGGGCGAATGGTGGTGTCACAGCCTGGCAGGAGCTTCTGTATTTTAGCTATGTGACGCTGACGAGCCTTGGCTATGGTGATATTCTCCCTGTGAAATACTACGCACAGGCCTTTGCCGCTTT
Organism: Lentibacter sp. XHP0401; assembly: GCF_025751535.1. GTDB lineage: Bacteria > Pseudomonadota > Alphaproteobacteria > Rhodobacterales > Rhodobacteraceae > Lentibacter. The sequence goes on from NZ_JAOWLC010000001.1 coordinate 54,212, forward strand.
TGAGGCAATTGTCGGGGTGCTTTATACTGTAATCCTTTTGTCGCGGCTGGTTGGGATGCACAGCGCACGCGAGTGAGCTTGCCCCTTGAGCAGGAAGTTTGCAGACCGCGCCTTGAGATCAGCTCACGTGCGCTCTATGTCTTTGGGAGCATAACCAAAGAGGCGCTCAAAGATGTTTCAACTTCCCTTTCCCGTTCGTGATGTGAATGCAAGCTCAGGCACAGGTGGCCTTGGAGATTTGCCGGAATGGGACCTGAGCGATCTCTACACTGCAGAAGACGCGCCAGAGCTTAAGCGTGATCTGGTCTGGCTTGAGAAGGAATGCGCGAGCTTTGCCGCGGATTACGAGGGCAAGCTTGCCAGCCTCGATGCGGCGGGCTTTCTCGAGTGCGTTTTGCGCAACGAGAAGATCTCGGGCATCGCGGGGCGGATCATGTCATATGCGGGGCTGCGGTATTACCAACTGACGATTGATGCTGGGCGCGCCAAGTTTCTGTCGGACACGCAGGAAAAGATCACCAATTTCACCACCCCTCTGGTGTTTTTCACGCTGGAGCTGAACCGTCTGGACGACGGTGCTCTGGAGGCGCTGTTTGCTGAAAGTGCCGAGCTTGCACGCTATAAACCCGTTTTTGACCGTATTCGCGCGATGAAGCCTTACCAGCTCTCTGACGAGTTGGAGAAGTTTCTGCATGATTTGGGCGTTGTCGGCGACGCGTGGGAGCGGATGTTTGACGAGACCATCGCGGGCCTTGAATTCGAGGTGGATGGCGAGCCGCTGAACATTGAAGGCACGCTCAACTTGCTGACGGACGAGGCCCGCGAGACCCGCGAGGCGGCGGCGCGTGAGCTTGCAGATGTCTTTGGTAGCAATATCAAGACTTTCGCGCGCGTTCATAACACACAGGCCAAAGAAAAAGAGATCGTAGATCGTTGGCGTGGGATGCCCACGGCACAGACGGGGCGGCATCTTTCAAATGATGTGGAAGCCGAAGTGGTGGAAGCGCTGCGCGACGCGGTTGTGAAGGCCTACCCGAAGCTGAGCCACCGTTACTATGAGCTGAAGCGCAAGTGGCTCGGGCTCGATACGCTACAAGTCTGGGACCGCAACGCGCCCTTGCCGATGGAAGACAAGCGTATTGTCGGCTGGGAGGCGGCGCGCGACACCGTGATGAGCGCCTATGCGGGGTTTGACCCGCGCATGGCAGAAATTGCCGAGCCGTTCTTCACCAAGGGCTGGATTGACGCAGGCGTGAAGCCCGGCAAAGCACCGGGGGCTTTTGCACACCCCACGGTGACAGATGTGCACCCCTATGTGATGCTGAACTATCTGGGCAAGCCGCGCGATGTGATGACGCTCGCGCATGAGCTTGGGCATGGTGTGCATCAGGTTCTGGCGGCGGAGCAGGGCGAGATGCTTTCCTCAACGCCGCTGACATTGGCCGAGACCGCCAGCGTTTTTGGCGAGATGCTAACCTTCCGCAAGATGCTGTCAGAGGCCAAGAATGATGCGCAGCGCCGAGTGATGCTGGCAGGCAAGGTTGAAGACATGATCAACACGGTCGTGCGCCAGATTGCGTTTTATGACTTTGAGTGCAAGCTGCATGCCGCGCGCCGCGAGGGCGAGTTGACGCCTGAAGACATCGGCGAGTTGTGGATGTCTGTGCAGGGCGAAAGCCTTGGACCGGCTTTCGAGTTTATGGACGGATATGAGCATTTCTGGGCCTATATCCCGCATTTCGTGCACTCGCCATTCTATGTTTATGCCTATGCTTTCGGGGATGGCTTGGTGAATGCACTCTATGCTGTCTATGAAGAAAAACCCGAGGGCTTTCAGGACAAATACTTCGACATGCTCAAAGCCGGCGGCTCGATGCACCACACCGAATTACTTGCTCCATTCGGGCTGGATGCGACCGATCCAAAGTTTTGGGACAAGGGCCTCAGCATGATTTCGGGCTTTATTGATGAGCTTGAGGCAATGGAAGCGTGATCCAAAGGAGCGCCTTCGGCGCGCTTTATGTCTCGGCCTTGCCTTTGGCGCGGCCTCGGAGCCTTCGGCGAGGATATTTTGAGCAATAAGAAAGCGCAAAACGAAGTATTAACCAGTCTTGGGTAATATGCTTTTACGGTACAGGCGGGGACGCCGATGGCCGTGCAATGAGAAAGGCGGAAGCCTTGGGGGCGGGTCTTCGGGGCCGCCCTTTCTTATTGCTTCAAATATCCATTCCCATGTCCCTCAAACGCGTGCGCGGTATCGGTTCGCGCTTGCTCGGCTGTTTGCCGTAGGCGAGGGCATAGCCCCCGCCGGTGGGGCGTGGCCGAAGGCCGCGCAAGCTCTGACTATTTGAGCTGGCTGTCTTTTGAGCCGCGACGATTGATGCCGCCGCGCTGGTTTGCAGCTGTGTCTCGCTCGGACATGCAGTCGATGCAAAGCTTCACGCCCGGGATTGCGCTACGGCGCGCCTCGGGGATTTCTTCTTCGCACTCTGCGCAATGGGTGAGGCTTTCGCCGACAGGCTGTTTGCGCGCTTTGAGGCGCGCAAGTTCGTCGCTGATCGAGGCTTCGATCTGTTCGCTCACGGCGCCGTCTCTGGCCCATCCGCCTGCCATGGTTTTCTCCCTGCTACTGCAAGAGCCGCCCGTCGCGGCGGCTTTCTCCAAGAAGAACATAGCGCGAGAATTCCTCGGCTGCCAAGCCTACTCCGCTGGTAAACCTGCGCATGAACTGGATGGCTGCAGGAGAGGAGACCGGGACCATATGGCCGAGGCCTCCGCCTGCTTCAAACAGGGAGAAGTCGAGCACACTCACCTCGAGACCTTCAACCTCTTCGGCGTTCTGGATGCGGCCCAAGCGTTCCTTTCGGCCCGTGAGCAGGCCTGCCACGTTGAGAGCGCGGTCTTTCTGACTTGTCATGATGATGAACGGTTGTGGCAGCTTTCCGATTTCGCGGGCTTGTTGGCGGAAGACATCCGGGTCGATATCGGGTGACATGAGGATCACGGCTTCGAGCGCGTTGACCTGGCCGGATTTTCCTTGAAGGGCCATTTGGCGCAGTGACTCCATTACCAGATAGCTGCCCATAGAGTGTGCGAGAATGATCACACGGCGTTGGCCCGAGCGGTTCAGATCTTCCAGCAGGCGGGCAAAGTCGGAGCGCGCGAAGAGCACTGAGTCACGGTCGTAGGCGTAGCCGAGCGGATCACCTGCGGAGGGCCATGAGAAGAGCAGCGCGGGGTTTGTCAGCTCGAAATCATGCTGGATCTGGGCGAGGCGGAAGGCGGCATCTTCGAGCGTATTGTTATAACCGTGCACAAAGATCAGCAGCGGCTCGTCTTGATCTTTGCTGGCCTTGCGAATGCGGGTGGCCAGCGCAGGGGCATCTTTTAGCGGTTCCGCGCCAAGGGGAGCGAAATGGCGGCGGGCATCGACCACTCCGGTGCCGCGCTCGATCTTGCCGACTTCATGGTGCGGAGGGATGGATATTTCGGCCTGAGCGTAGCTCATTTTTGCAGAGCGCCGCTCACCGAATATCTGGCCGCTCTGGCCTTCGGTGCGCATGGTGGCGATGAAGATGGTTTTGACAGTGGCCTCAGGAACGGGCGCCGAAAAGCCCACGGCCTGCGGGCGGGTACAGGCTGCGAGGACGATAAGCATGATAAACAGGAAGATACGGTAAAGCATAGGCGCTTTATGGCACGTTGATCACGAGCAGGAAAGCGCTGCTGTGAGGCTTTCGGGGCCGGTGTAGGCTCCGATGTCCTTTGTGCTGAGGGCTTGCCCGTCAAACTGTGTGGCGATGATGCGCGTCCAGTTTGAATTTGCTGTAATCATTTCGGGCGTGCCTTGGCAGGTGCGGATGCCGCCTGCAATAAAATTCCAGCCGATCTGGTGATTGGTAAGGCCTGTCTGGCTGGCAACTTCGGTGAGTGTGCCATCCTTGAAGCGCCAGAGGCGGAGGGTTTTGGCAAGGTGTGGTCTGTCGATGTAGGCGATTTCGATCTGGCCGTCGCCGTCAAAATCGGCTGCGCCGACGGGAGCCAGCCAGCGGTTTTTCTGGCCGATGTGGGGCGTGGCGGTAAGGAGGCCGGTGGGGTTGTAGACGGAGAGCCGCGCGCCGAGCGAGGCTTCGGATTCAACCACCACAACTTCTGCTGCACCATCCCCGTCAAGGTCAATGAGGCGGGGGCTTAAGTCTTCAAACACGCGGTTTTCGGGAAGGCGCAGGGTAAGCGTTTTGCTCGGACCATTTATGGATTTGGTGAGCAGCTCCAGTGCGCCATATTCGATATCGTCGCCCAGAACGCCGTGGGGGTAGCGTGTTGTCGGCTCTGTGAACTTGGCTGATGTGATCAGGTCTTGCGCGGCACTTGCCGCCGGCAACGTTGCAACAAGAGCCGCAGACAGAACCGCGCCGCGGGTGAGGCGGCGCAGGGTGTGCACGGTTTGTCGCGGTGCTTTGGCCAAAATCAGATTTGTTTTTCAGGCATATTTACGATGAGGCCGTCCATATCGTCGGTCACTTTGATCTGGCAGGTGAGGCGCGAACGCGTTTCATCGGGTTGATAGGCGAAGTCGAGCATGTCTTCTTCCATGTCGTCTTTGGCCGGAATTTTATCAACCCATGCAGAATCGACATAGACATGGCAGGTCGAGCAGGCGCAGGCGCCGCCGCAGTCGGCTTCGATGCCGGGGATGTTGTTGTCGCGCGCGCCTTCCATAACGGTGAGACCGCTCGCAACTTCGACAACATGTTCTGTGCCGTTGTATTCGATATAGGTGATTTTTGCCATCGTGACGGGCTCCTCAAAAACTCTGCTTAGGTCTTGTTACAAAAGGCGGCGCGCCGCTGCCAGCCCTAAAGCGTTTTGCACTTCATCTGTGTCTCAGATTTGTTTCATAACGCCCGCCCCACTGAAGGGACGTGGGCATTTTTACGAACTGCATTCATGCCACAGCGCGAAGACTTCGTGAGCGAAGGCAGGAATGTATGCTTTGCGGGGCGCAGTTTTGGGCGTAACTTGAGCGAAATCAGCAGAAGCAGGCGAAAAACAGATTGAAACGGGTTTTGACATCACTGGTGATGACGCTTGCTTTGGGCGCGTGTGCCGAGCAGAGCCTCATTTCAAAAGTCGAGCCTGCACTTGTGGAGAGTTTTGAAGCCCCGCCGCCCGGATCGGACCCGAACTCGTGCTGGGGGAAGGATGTGAGCCCTGCGGTGATTGAAACCGTGAGCGAGCGGGTCTTGGTGCAGCCTGCCGAAATACGTGAAGACGGGACGGTTGTGAGTGAACCTGTCTACAATAAGCAGACGCGGCAGGCGATTGTGAAGGAGCGCCGCGAGATCTGGTTTGAGACGCCTTGTCAGGATGCGTTGACCCCCGACATCATTGCGACGTTGCAGCGCGCGTTGAAGGCACGGGGGCTTTATGCGGGGCCGTTGTCGGGCAATCTTGATGGGCCGACCCGCTCGGCGATCCGCCGTTTTCAGGCGCGCGAAGGGCTCGACAGCTCGATCCTGTCGCTCTGGGCCGCGCGTAAGCTTGGGCTTGTGGCGATCGAGCGGAGTTAGAGCACCTTAGCGCCAGTCGACCAGATCGGACAGCGCGGCGCGAGGCGTGCGGAAGCTGTTGATCGGCGCTTTTGTATCACTGTAGCCGAAGGAGACGGCGCAGAGGATGAGGCGGTCATCGGGCAAAGCGAAATATTCGCGCAGAAAGGGGGCGTAGCCTGCCGGTGCGGCCTGCGGAATACTGCCGAGACCGAGGCTTGTGAGGGCCGCGCAAAACGCGGTGACAAAGCCGCCGCAATCGAGCGCGCCATATGCTCCAAGCTCGTGCGGGCTGCTGACAAGTGCCATGTGTGGTGCGCCGAAAAAGTTAAAATTTTCCAGCATTTGCGCGGTGCGCGCAGGTTTGTCATCGCGTTCAATCGACGCTGCATCATAGAGCTGCATTCCGCAATCAAAGCGGCGGGCTTTGTATGCGCCTGAATAGCTTTCGGGCCAGGGGAGGTCTGGTTGCATGGGGCTTGTTTGGGCGTGGGTATGGAGTGCCTTCCCCAAGCGGGCTGTTTCGCTCGCTTCGGTGATGAGAAGGTGCCACGGCTGGGCGTTACACCACGAGGGTGCGCGGGCGGCTGTGGCCACGGCTTGCTTGATGAGTTCGCGCGGCACAGGTGTGTCGAGATAGGCGCGGCAGGAGTGGCGCGCTTTGAGGATGCTGTCGAGGGCTGTGTGCTCTGCGGTCATTGGAAGGCTCCTTGCTCGAGACCGTAGAAGTAGCCGATTGTGCCTGCGATGATAAGGCCGAGCAGGACAGCGAAGGCGATTTTCCAGGCCGAGTAGGGCCGCTCGCCCTGCACGCGGCCTGTGCGGCCGTTGACGACAAAGCGGAAGGTGCGGCCACGGTATTTGTAGGCTGCGAGCCAGACGGGCAGCAGGATATGCTTGAACGTCACGTCTTTTACCGATGTGTCGATGTCGTGGATGCGCTGGCGGTCACCGCCGATATCAAACTTCACATCGCGCTCGATGACGCGGGCCATATGTGCGCGGGCCTCCTGATAGCCTTCCTCAAGCTGCACAGAATAGCCCTCGGCGCGAAATCCGGCGAGGTATTCGGGGCGGTAAGGCTCAAGGGCTGCCAGATCCCACGGCTCAAGCGCGTCGGTGAAGCGTTTGGGCGGGCTTTTGGACGCCAGCACCAATACATCATCAAAGAAGCGCGCCACGCGACCACGGGCGGGGGACCAGCGGATCTTGGCGACCTGCTTGCGCACGCGTTTGCCATCGCGCACGACTGTTATGGTTTCATAATATACGGTACCGCGCTCACCCGAGTAGCGCGAGGCGGTATCGGCATCAAATGTCCAGTAGGGCACATAGATACCGCTCATGGCGCGGCCCTTGCGGGCGTAGTCTTGCAGGCCATTCGGGGCAAACCAGAGGCTGCCGAGCCAGTCTTTCATGGCGCTGCGGGCGGTGGGTTCATCAAGCGCGAAGGGCAGCACACCGCGTGGTTTTATGTGACGGTGCAGCCCCGTATCCGTGACCACGGGCGTGGCGCAGAAGGGGCATTCGGCGGCGTGGGTGTTGGAATCAAACTCCACCTGCGCGGCGCAGTTGGGGCATTGGGAGACACGGGTCTCTTCGATATCCTGCGCGGGCAGGACCGAGCGCAGTGCCGCCTCAAAATCCAGCTCGCGGATCGCCGGGCCACGCGTCAGGCCGATCTCTTCGGTATTTCCACAGTGATCGCAGATCAGACGATCATGCCCCGGATCAAAGCGGTAGTCCGCCCCGCAGCTTTGGCAGGGAAAACGGTGACTGGCGGCCACGTCTACGGGTGCGGTTTCGGACAAGAGATTTATGCCTTTGGCGAGGATATTTGGAGCAAAAAGAAAGGAGTTTGTCAGCCTTCGGGAGGGGGCGGCGGCAGGACTGTGAAGAGGGTCGCGAGGGCTGTGACCTCGGCGGCTTTTTTCCAGCCGTCCTGACCCGCGGTCCAGACCAGCGTGTCACGGGTGAGCGCACCATCTGCCGACATGCGGCCCATTGAGGCGCGCGAAAACGGCCCCTTTGTCTGCCCCGCTTCGGCGATGTGCCAGACCTGCTCTACAGGAGGCGGGGGCGGCGCGATTTGGGCTTGCGGCGCGGGCGTGCCCCATGGCCCCGCTTGGGCGGAGGCTTCGCGGGCGATTTGCATGCCAAGGCCTGCACCGACGCCAGCCTGAAGCGCGCCGGCACCTGCACCTTGCGCAGTGAGGCTTTCGGCGGCCTGAAAGTTCATATAAGTTGACAGGTCGCCGATCACGCCCATGGAGGTGCGTTTGTCGAGCACAGCTTCGACAGCCTCGGGGAGCGAAATATTCTCGATATAAAGCTCTGGAATTTCAAGGCCATATTCGGCAAGGCGCGCGGCGATATCGCGGCCGACCAGCGTGCCGAGTTCGCGGGTGTTGGCGGCCATGTCGAGCACAGGGATGCCCGAGCGCGCGATGGTGCGGGAAAATTCCTGCACGATGATGTTGCGGATCTGGTAGCTGATTTCGTCCATGGTGAATTCGCCGTCTGTACCGACGATCTCTGTCAGGAAGCGGGCGGGATCGCTCACCTTGATCGTGTAGCTGCCATAGGCGCGCAAGCGCACGGGGCCGAACTCGGGATCACGCGCGATGATCGGGTTTTTGGTGCCCCACTTGAGGTCACTAAAGCGGGTGGTGTTGACGAAATAGACTTCTGATTTGAACGGGCTTTCAAAACCGTGATCCCAGTGGTTGAGCGTTGTCATCACGGGCATGTTGTTGGTCTCGAGCATGTAGAGACCCGGGGTAAACACATCAGCTAGCTGGCCTTCGTGAACGAAGACTGCCGCCTGACCCTCGCGCACTGTGAGCTTGGCACCGTATTTGATCTCGTGGCCCTCACGCTCGAAGCGCCAGACCATCGTGTCGCGGGTGTCGTCTGTCCAGTGGATGACATCGATAAATTCGCCTGTCAGAAAATCAAAAATACCCATGGGGGTCTCCTTTTTTGTGCTCAGCTGTCGGTTTCATCTGTGAGCTCAGATGCGATTTGGGTGATGACGGGGCGGGCCTCGCTTAGGCTCATGCCGCTTTTGAGACGCGGGTCATAGAGCATTTTGAGGAGCAGCTCGTCGTGGCTTGTGAGGGTGGCGAATTCCTCGTCATCGTTGAAGATCGAGGGGCGCGCGAGGGGGCTGTCATTGGAGAGGCCAAGGCCTTGCGCCAGCTCCTCGTGGATGCAGGAGAGCCGCATAAGTGAGGGGTGCTCTGCTCTGATAATGGCGATGGCACGCTCGCCGCCGGCATTGGCGGAGGGGGTATTGGTGTGCACGAGGCAATAGATATCGCGTGGCAGGTTGGTGAGCGTTTCGAGGCGTGCTTTGGGAAACGCGGGCCAGACGCGGGTGACTGTTTCCTTGAGGGCGTCGCCGTCATCGGCGCTGGCGAAGATCACATGAAAGTTGGCTTTAGCGGCGGAAACGCGGATTGGATGGCCTGTTACGCGGGCAAGGCGACTTGCGTAGGCATTGACGGCGGCGGCATCACTGGCGCGCTGTTTCGCAGAAACCGAGGGGCCGAAATGTGTGGCGAAGCGCACTTCGCCGCGCCACGGATGAAAACGGCTGACAGCTTCTGACCCTGCGGTGAGGTTACCGCCTGCGTGTTCGTCATAAAAGGCGATGGTCTCGAAATTGCGCGCCAGATCACGCGCGCGGTAGTTGGTGTCGGGGCCGCCTCCATCACGGCGCAGAAGGCCTTGTGAGAGCAGGTGTTCTTCGAGCTTTACATAATAGGCGGCCAGTTCGCGGGATCTGGCCGAAGGCGTCATGGGCGCTTGTGGTTGGGACGCGGCTTTGGGCGGAACGAGGCCAGCTGGGCGCGCCTGTGGTTTAAGGCTTTCGCGCATCGGAAAGTCGCATCCAGCCAGAAGGGACAGCCCTAGAAGAGCTGCCCCTGCAAGGTTCAAACTGCGACTTGCGCGGCTCATGGCTCAGCTTGGAACGGCTGTGCCGGCGGTATCGCCTGTGCCTGTTTTGCGCGCTTTGGCCGAGGCGAGCGTATCGCGAAGCTCGGCTTCCATTTTCTTGAGCTCGACTTCGGCGGAGGCGCGGCGCGCTTTGCCTTCGTCGGCGATTTGCAGGCTTTCTTCGATCGTGCCGATCAGGTCGGCGTTGGCCTGTTTGACGGCTTCGATATCAAACACACCGCGCTCCATTTCTGTGCGGATCATCTTGTTGCTGTCGCGCAGGTTCTTGGCGTTGGCGGTGAGCAGTTCGTTGGTCAGGTCGTTTGCGTCGCGCACGGCGGCGGCGGCCTCGGCGGAACGCTGGATTGTCACGGCCTGAGCGAGCTGGGTCTCCCAGAGCGGCACGGTGTTGACCAGTGTCGAGTTGATCTTGGTGACGAGAGATTTGTCATTCTCCTGCACCAGACGGATCGAGGGCAGCGACTGCATGGTGACCTGACGCGTCAGCTTCAGATCATGCACGCGGCGCTCCAGATCATCGCGCGCGGCGCGCAGGTCGCGCAGCTCCTGAGCGCGCATGACCTTGTCTTTTTCAGGTGCTTTTTCGACTTTTTTCTCCAGCGCAGGGATATCTTTTTCGTCGAGCACGCGGAGCTTTTCTTCGCCTGCGGCGATATAGAGCGCGAGCTCGTCATAAAACGCCAGTGTCTTTTCATAGAGCATGTCAAGCGACTTGATGTCTTTCAGCAGCGTGTGCTCGTGATCAAGCAGGCTCTCTGTGATGCGGTCGATCTGGCCTTGGACTTGCTCGAATTTGGCGGTGAACTTGGCAAAAGGAGCAGCGCGGCCCAAGAGTTTTTCCCACCATGTGCGCTGGCGGCGCACGTCAAGTTCGCTGACAGAGAAACCACGAATTGTGGTGACGATGCCGCGCAGGCTGTCGCCTGCCGGGCCGACATCTTTATTGCGCACGCCTTGGAGCATGGCTTGGCTGATTTCTTGCAACTCGGCCTGCGCGGCGGAGCCGAAGCTGACGATCGACTGGGTGTCCCCCATGTCAAGCTCGCCCATGCGGGATTTGATTTCTTTGCTTACTGCACCTTTGGCTTCCGCCATGGGCACAACGGCGTTGGCATCGGTGGGCTCCGGCAAAACCACGGCGTTCACTTCTTCCACAAGGGCGAGTGTGTCTTGGGCTTTTTTCTGAATTTCTGTGGCCATGTCGGACCTCACTTTCTTATCAATCAGGATTTGTCTAATTTATCTAAACGGATGCCTTCTTGAGCGAGACGGTCACGCAGCACTTCGATTTCGATATTGAGATCGCTGCGGTTGTCCAGCAGAAGATGACGGTTCTTGGCGGAGAAGCTGTCTTGCAGATCGCTCAGCAGGGCGAGGTAATCATTTCTGGCCTCGGTGCTGCGGGCGCGGGTGTAGATATCGGCGAATTTCTCTGTCGCGTCGCGTGCACCTTTCAGGTAGACGCCCATGAATTTGCGCGCGGCTGTAAGGTCGCGCGGGTCTTCCTCGACGGTGCGCAGAAGCTCGCGGACCTGATGCTGGAAGCGCTCGACACGCGAGGAGACCTGACGGTCGGCGGCGCGGTTGGCGGCAGCGGTAATGGCGATGAGATGCTCTTCCGCCTGGGTGACGACGCGCGCGACACGGTCGTTCTGGAACTGGTCGACGCCGTCCATGCCTTTGTTGACAAGCGGATCGGGGCCGAAGGCGGCAAAGTGCAGCACAAGGCCGAGGATACCGAAGAGCAGGGCTTCAACTGTGCCGAAGCCGGTATAGCCCGCAATGGCGAGACCTGTACCTGTCAGGATCGAGGCGAGGATTTTGCGCGGCAGGGCGGGGCGGCGGGCCACTTTGCGGGCCTCGTAGGCTTCATGCGCTTGCTGGCCCGCGCGGGTAAGCCATGCGGCGAGCAATAAATCGGCCAGTGCGACGAGCCAGAGAAACATTTCGGCAGGTGGAGAGGTGAATGCCTGCCAAACCATCGGGAGGGGTGCAAGAAAGAGGAAATTGACCCGTCCGCCAGCGCGCGTGCGACGTGCGCCCTGGTAGCTGTTTTCACCGGTTTCGGGGCTGAATTTTCCGCCGTATCGCTGTGACATCAGGCGGCTCCGAACACGGATACATAGAGCATGAGCAGCACCAGAAGTGCGAAGGCCAGTTTTTGCAAGCCGGTTTCTGTCATAAATCCCCCAGATATCCCCAAGTGTCTGTTCCTGTTAACCTAAGGGAGGTGCGCGCAAGGCGCTAGGGGGAAACGGCGGGATTTCGCCTCAAGGCGGGGATTCGCCCGAAATGGCCTAGCGTGTGCGGCGGCGCATCGGCTTTTTGCGTTGTGTGGGCTTTTGGGCCTCCGGCTCGGGGGCTTCCAGCCCAAGCTGGTCGCGGATGACTTTGGCGCGCAGTTCCTGCACCTCGCCTTGCTTCAGCTCTCCGAGCTGGAAAGGGCCGTAGGAGACGCGGATGAGGCGGTTGACGGAAAAGCCAATGGCCTCCATCGCACGGCGGATTTCGCGGTTTTTGCCTTCGCGTATACCCAGTGTAGCCCAAGCGTTTGCGCCTTGCTGGCGGTCGAGCGTGACTTGCATCGGTTGAAATGTCTCGCCGTCAACGGTGATGCCGCGGCGCAAGGGTTCGAAGCTTTCCTCTGTCGGGCGGCCATTGATGCGCACGCGATAGCGGCGCAGCCAGCCTGTCGAGGGCAACTCGAGCTGGCGTTTGACGCCGCCATCATTGGTGAGCAACAAAAGCCCTTCCGAGTTGATATCGAGCCGTCCGACAGACATGACGCGCGGCAGATCCTCGGGGAGTTTGTCAAAGATCGTGGTGCGGCCTTGCTCATCATTGTTGGTTGTGACGAGGCCTGCAGGCTTATGATACAGCCACATGCGGGCAGGTTCGGGTGCTTTGAGGGCCTTGCCGTTGACGACGACCTTATCGGTGCTTGTCACGTTGAGGGCAGGGCTGGTGATGACCTTTCCATTGACCGAGACGCGGCCTTGCTCGATCAGCCGCTCGGCCTCGCGGCGGGACGCCACGCCTGCGCGGGAGATGACTTTGGCGATGCGGTCGCCTTCAGGGGTGTCTGGTTTGGGTGTGTTGCTCATAAGGGGGGCTTAGAGCATTCGCGCCTCTTGCGAAAGAGGGCTTTGATGGGGCATGTGAGGATATGGGTTTTGATACACATATGGACGTGGCGCTTGAGCAGGCGCGCTTGGCGGGCGAACGGGGCGAAGTGCCTGTGGGCGCGTGCCTTGTCATGAACGGTGACGTTGTGGCGCGGGCAGGCAACCGCTGCCGTGAACTCAACGATCCGACGGCGCATGCGGAAATGCTGGTGATCCGCGAGGCTTGTGCCACGCTGGGGCAGGAACGGCTGGAAGGTGCGGCGCTTTATGTGACGCTCGAGCCATGCCCGATGTGTGCTGCGGCGATTGCGGCGGCGCGTGTGGCGCGGCTTTATTACGGGGCGAGCGACCCCAAGAGCGGCGGTGTGGCGCAGGGGGCACGGGTGTTTGAGCATCCGCAGTGCCATCATGTGCCCGAGGTCTATGACGGGATCGGGGCGCGGGCAAGCACGGCTTTGTTGGAAGCTTTTTTCGCAGGAAAGCGTTGAGGCGGGGTCGAATTTGCTTCGCAAATCCGACCCCGCCGGGGGGCTAGCCCCCCGGACCCCCCAGGATATTTTCAGCAAGAAAAAAAGGAGCAGTGGTGCTAGGTGAAGCGGATGGGCTCCAGCACCTCCGGTTCGATCACTTCGACCTCGGGGAGCTCTCGCGCGAGCAGCTCTGCGGACTGTTCAAGGATCGGGAAGGTGCGGTAGTGGCCGGGGATCAGGGTTTTGAAATTGAAGAACTTTTTGGCAGCGTAGGCTGTGCGGCGCATGTCCATTGTGAAGTGTCCACCGGCGGAAAGGACGCCGATATCAGGCGCGTGGAGATCATGGATTATGGCCATATCGCTCATGACATCGGTGTCGCCCGAGTGATAGATCGAGTGGCCTTCGCCCTCGATGACGAAGCCGCATTCAGAGCCAGGGACATTGGGGCCGGCCTCTGTGCCGAAAGAGCTTGAGTGAACGGCGTTGACCATGGTGACGCGCACGCCGCCGAGATCAACCGTGCCGCCCTTGTTAAAGCCAATGGTTTCAATGCCTTCCGTGGCCTCCCAGTGGCCCATAAGATCGTATTGACCGACCACGGGAATGCCGAGCTTTTTGGCCAGTGGCAGAACATCTATGACGTGATCGAAATGCGCATGGGTGAGCAGGATGTGGGTTGCGCCCTGGATGGCTTCCTCGTGACGCGCCTCGGGCATCATAGGGTTGCCTGTGAGCCAGGGATCGACCAGCAGAACCTTGCCGCCGATGGCGTAGCGAAACGAGCCGTGTCCGAGCCAGATGATTTGCATGATGGGTCTCCTGAAAAGGGCGTGGGGCTTTCTATATGGCAAACAGTATATACAACAGTATGGACAGGGGAAGGCATGTGATGTTGCGGGTTTGGCGGGGGCGGGATTCTGGTATTTGGGAACAGAAGAAGCTGAAAGGCGGGGCAAGAGTGTCAGACTTGGAGTTTGGAGCAAGGAAGCAGGTTGAAGCGGAGCGCGCTGCGCGCTAAAGGCTGGACAACACAAAACGGAGTGACAGCCATGTCGATTGACAAGGACACAGCGGCCAAAGTGGCCAAGCTGGCGCGGATCAGGGTTGAGGACGCGGATTTGCCAGCCCTCGCCGAAGAATTCAACGCGGTGCTCGGCTTTATCGAGCAGTTGAGCGAAGTGGATGTCGAAGGTGTGGAACCGATGGTGTCTGTGACGCCCATGCGCCTGCCCCGGCGGGTTGATGAGGTGACGGACGGTGGCCAGCAGGCCAAAGTGCTCGCCAATGCGCCTGATGCGCGTGAAGGCTTCTTTGCGGTTCCGAAGGTGGTTGAATAATGGCTGAACTGAACAAAATGACGATTGCTGCGGCGCGGGATGCGCTGCGTAAGGGCGATGTGACAAGCGCTGAGCTGACCGAGGCTTGTCTGAGCGAGATAGACAGCGCGGGCGCTTTGAATGCATTTGTGCACCATACTCCCGAGATTGCGCGCGCACAGGCGGCGGCGGCGGATGCACGGATCAAGGCGGGCGATGCGCCGGATATGTGCGGGATACCGCTCGGCATCAAGGATTTGTTCTGCACCAAGGGGGTGCCGTCTCAGGCGGCATCCAACATCCTCAAGGGCTTCAAGCCGGAATATGAAAGCACGGTGACCAGCCAGCTTTTTGATGCGGGTGCGGTTATGCTGGGCAAGCTCAATATGGACGAGTTTGCCATGGGCTCCTCAAACGAGACCAGCGCTTACGGGAACGCGGTGAACCCCTGGCGGCGCGGCAATGATGACTCGGCGCTGACACCGGGCGGCTCTTCGGGCGGCTCGGCCTCTGCTGTGGCGGCAGACCTTTGCCTTGCTGCAACAGGCACAGACACGGGTGGCTCGATCCGCCAACCTGCGGCCTTTACCGGCATTACCGGCATCAAGCCGACGTATGGCCGCGTTAGCCGCTGGGGCGTTGTGGCCTTTGCCTCAAGCCTCGACCAGGCAGGGCCGATGACCAAGGATGTGCGCGATGCTGCGATTATGCTGGAGGCGATGTGCGGCCATGACGCGAAGGACAGCACCAGCGCCGATCTGGCTGTGCCGAATTTCGAGGCCATGCTGACGGGCGACATCAAGGGCAAGACCATCGGTATTCCGCGCGAATACCGTATGGACGGAATGCCGGAAGAGATTGAAAAGCTCTGGGCCGAGGGCACGGAAATGCTCAAGGCGGCGGGGGCGAAAATCGTTGATATCTCGCTGCCGCATACGAAATATGCTTTGCCGGCCTATTATGTGATTGCGCCTGCGGAGGCATCTTCGAACCTCGCGCGCTATGATGGTGTGCGCTATGGCCACCGTGCCAAGCTTGCCGCGGGTGATGGCATCACCGAGATGTATGAAAAGACCCGTGCCGAAGGCTTCGGCCACGAAGTGCAGCGCCGTGTGATGGTGGGGACTTATGTGCTTTCGGCGGGCTTTTATGACGCCTATTACAACCGCGCGCGCAAGGTGCGCACGCTGATCAAGCGTGACTTCGAGACTGTGTTTGCAGACGGGATTGACGCGATCCTGACCCCGACCACGCCGAGCGCGGCCTTTGGCCTTGGTGAAATGTCGGATGCGGACCCGATTGCCATGTATCTCAACGATGTTTTCACTGTGACGGTGAACCTTGCGGGGCTTCCCGGTATTGCTGTGCCAACCGGTGTGGACAAGCGAGGCCTGCCTCTGGGGCTGCAACTTATCGGCCGTCCTTGGGAGGAAGGCGATTTGCTGAATACCGCCTATGCGCTGGAGCAAGCGGCAGGATTTGTAGCCAAACCGCGAAAATGGTGGTAACTGGCTGCAAATTTGCAAGTTTTTGCATGAAAATAGGCAGGACGTATCGTGAAAAGATTTTTGGTAATAAGTGCGGCGGCTTTGGCTCTTGCCGGTTGTGCGCCAGCAGTTCCGGACAGCGGCGCGCCTGACCCCGGTGCCGGCGTGGGCTTTGGCGACTATAACGAGTATCAGCAGAAGCAAGCGGCGCGCGAAGCCCAGCTGAATGGCACTTCACTGCCAGCGGCGAGCGCCGTGAGCCAGGAAACTCTGGGGGGCAGCACCAATGATGTTGCCGCCGAGGCGAGCGCTGTTCTGGATGCGACGCGCCCTGCGGGGCAGGCTATTGATGCGAGCCCGAGCAACCCCGCGCCTGCTGTTATCAACGCGGCTGGTATCTCTAAAGAGAACGACTTTAACGCGGTAGATTCGCAGCGCACGATTCAGGATGACGCGGCGCGACAGGCTGCTCTCAAGGCGCAGTATCAGGTTGTGGAAGCCACCGAAGTGCCGACGCGCGCAGGCCGCTCCGGGCCCAATATCGTTGAGTATGCCTTGAGCACGTCGCGCCCGCGCGGGCAGGGGGTATACCGCCGTGTCGGGCTGAACCTTCAAGCCAAATACACCCGCAACTGTGCCAAATATCCATCGCCTGATCTGGCGCAGAGCGAGTTTCTGGAGCGCGGCGGACCCGAGCGCGACCGCCTTGGGCTTGACCCCGACGGGGACGGCTATGCCTGCACATGGGACCCGGCACCCTTCCGTGTTGCGAAGACAGCCGGCCTTGCAGCGGCTGAGCCTGCCGAGAACGCGGCCCTTGGGGAAGAGTGAGCCCTGAGGTGAAGATCACTGAAGTTTTATCGCCCAATCGGGGCGCGCGCCGTGAGGCTGCGCGCCCCGATTTGCTTGTGCTGCATTACACGGCCATGCAGAGCGCGGGTGCGGCTATCGAGCGGTTGTGCGCACCCGAGGCCGAGGTTTCGGCGCATTATGTGATTTGCGAGCGCGGTGGCGTAACGCGGCTTGTGCCCGAGGCGGAGCGCGCGTGGCACGCGGGTGCTGGGCGCTGGGGCGATGTGTGCGATGTCAATTCGCGTTCGATCGGGATCGAACTGGCGAACTGTGGCGATCATCCGTTTCCCGAGCCGCAGATGAGCAGCCTTGAGGTGCTGATGCTCGGGATTATGGCGCGGTGGGGGATTGTGCCGGAGCGGGTCATTGGGCATTCCGATATGGCGCCGGACCGAAAGGGCGACCCCGGGCCAAGGTTTGATTGGGCGCGGCTGGCACGCGGCGGGTTGTCTGTCTGGCCTGTCGAGGGTGTGGCGGGTGATTTTTATGCAGATGCGGCGCGGTTTGGGTATCCTGTCGGAGATGTTGCGGATGCGCAGGTTTTAGAGGCGTTTCGGCTCAGGTTCAGACCTTGGGCGAGCGGGGCTCTGAGCCATGAGGATGCAGCTTTGATGGCGGGGTTGGCGAAGCGTTGGCCAGTGCTGCGCGAAAACGCCTGAGGGATTGCGCCGCCTTTGGCATCGCCAAGTAGGGGGCTCTGCCCCCTGGGTTCAAAAGCTGCAGAGCTTTTGAACCTTACCCCCGAGGTATTTTTGAACAGAAGAAGATCAGTCGAGATTGACGGCGGGGGTGAGGCGGACTATCTGCGAGGGGCGCGGAAGGCTGGATGGCCGCTGTGAGATATCCGCTTGCGGATGCTCGTAGAGGAAAGTCCGGACTCCACAAGACAACGGTGCCGGGTAATGCCCGGGCAGGGCGACCTGACGGAAAGTGCCACAGAGAAGAGACTACCTTCGTGACATCGCTTGCGATGCACTTGGGAAAAGGTGAAACGGTGGGGTAAGAGCCCACCGGAGGGCTGGCAACAGGCCTCGCAGGGCAAACCCCACCGGGAGCAATGCCGAATAGGGACCTCGCTACAGGCCGTCTTGGTCTTGAGGTTCGGGTAGGCAGCTAGAGGGGCGTTGGCAACAGCGCTTCAAGATGAATGGTCATCCAGAGCGGGGCAACCTGCTTGGACAAGATCCGGCTTATAGGCCTTCCGCGCGTTTATCTGATGTGACGATATAGAGGCCTGCGAGGAGCAGCGCGGCACCTGCAAGCTTGAGCGGCGTGGCTGTTTCTCCGACCACAATGAGAGCGAGTACCCAAGCTGTGAGGGGCTCGGCCAGCGCCAAAGTGACGGCTGTTGAAGCCGGGAGCGCTTTGAGACCCCATGTGTAAAGTGCGTAGGCGAGGCCTGTCGAGCCGAGGCCGAGGGCAAGAAGCGTGAGCGGGGCCGTGCCTGCGAAGGCCCATTGCCATGGGACGAGCAGGAAGACGGGTGTTGTGAAGAGTGCGGCCAGTGTGAAGGTGCCGGCAGCTATGGCGGCGGGTGGCGCGTGTTGGGCCATGCGTGAGGAGGTCAGCGAGTAGGTCGCGTAGGAGAGGCCCGCAGCGGCAGCGAGCAAGAGGCCGAAGGGGGTGACACCACTGGAGGAGCCCGAGAGCACCAGAAGTGCAGCACCAGCTATTGCAATGGCTTGGCCGAAGGCTTTGCGCGGGCTCGGTCGGCAGCGCAGCACGGCAATGTCATAGGCGGCGACCCAGAGCGGGGCGGAGCCGATGGTGACCGCTGTGCCAAGGCCGACGCCTGCGCGTGCCACGGCGGCAAAGAAGAGCAGGTTGTAAGCGGCGATGGCCGCAGAGGCGAGCAGGAGTGGGGCTTTGGGGATCTGGCCGAAAGCGGCGTGGGCGGCAGGTTGAAGGCTTGCCAGAAGGATGAGAGAGGTGGCTCCGATCCAGAGCCTGAGCGCGCCGACAACCAGAGGTTCGCGCGCCTCGGGCAGGATGCTTTGCAATGTGCCTGTTGTGCCCCAGAGCATAGCTGCGGCAAGGACAGCCAGTGTTGCTGTGAAAGTGGTCGAGCGGCTGGTCATAAGGGCTTTTGCTCTTTGCGTGGCGCAGTTGCAAAGCAATTCTTTGCAAGTGCTGCGCTTTGCGGTTGACTCGGGCGCGCATGTCCTTAAAAGGCAGGCTTCAAGAGATTTCACGGGTTGTGCGCCATCTGCGCCAGCCCAGCCGCAGGAGAAGCCCAATGGCGAAGCCAACCACGATCAAAATCCGCCTGAACTCGACCGCAGGCACAGGCCACTTCTATGTGACCAAAAAGAACGCGCGTACGATGACAGAGAAAATGTCTGTCCGCAAATACGACCCCGTTGTGCGCAAGCATGTTGAATATAAAGAAGGTAAAATCAAGTAAGCCTTGGTTTTGACTTTGTGAAATTGTGCCGCTCCGTTTGGGGCGGCCTTTTTCGTTGTGCCCTTGTCTGGCGGAGAGGGTGCGGATCAGGGCGCCTGGATGCGGGCTGTCAGCACCTTGAGGCTTGCGGCGCCGAATCCGAGAGCGAAGGTGGTTTCAAATCCGCGTCTGAGGCGCAGGTAGCTTCGTGTCATGGTGTGCGATGAGAACAAGAGCGCGTAGCCGTGAAAGATGATTGCGCTTTGGAGGCCGACGGCGAATATGACGATTGCAAGATCGGCGGGAGATGCGCTTAGGGGAACGCCGAGAGAGTAGAGCGCACCGAAAAACAGGATTGCTTTGGGGTTGGTCAGGTGCAGCAGCAAGCCTTTGGTGAAAAGGCGGGGGGCGCTGCCTGCGACGGGCTTTAGGGCGATGTCTTTGTGCGAGAGAGCCGAGCGCGCGGATTTGTAGGCTAGATACATGAGATAGGCTGCGCCGAAATAGCGGATAACTTCGAATACCCACGCATGGGCCAGCATGAGCGCGCCGAGGCCGAGGGCGGCTGATATGGACCAGATGAGCGAGCCAGTGGTGATGCCGAGCGCCAGAGGCAGGCCCGCGGCGCGGCCAGAGGCCATAGATGTGCCCGCTATGGCCAATGTCGCGGGGCCGGGGCTTGCCACTGCAACGAGGGCTGCGAGCAGGATGAGGGGGAGATTTACATCAACGGGCATGGGCGTGGCCTTATTTGGGGTTGCACAAGCTTCGTGCGCGGGGAGGCGCGTGTCAAAGACAAATAGATCGTTGCTCATCTAGATCGTCGCTCATCCGGTCCTCATGTGCTTTGGTAAATGGTCGTTAGATCACTCTCTGTCATCATGGCAAGCTGGGGAAGGTCATGGAATGCAGTGGCAGTGAGGGCGTGCGCAGGATGAGCTGGACTCGCCTAGTGGAGTATGGCGGGTGTTTCCGCTGAACTGGGGAAGCTGTTGACAGTGTAGAAATTCGAGACCTAATGTCGCCTCATGTGCATGAAAACCAAACTGTTTACGATCTACTATCATTGCCTCGTTTGAGCGCGGTGTATGCACTTTGACATGATGCCGCCGTCGGGTGGCACATCTATGGGCTCCTGCGGTGTAAAGGAGCTTTTGAATGATACAGGATAATTTATGTTTACCGACCTCTTTCGGGGTGGTGAGGAATGTGCGCTTGTCCGATACGGATAAGGTTGTTGCGCTTGTCAGCAAGTTGGCAGCGTATCACGGTGATGTCGCAGCGCTGACGCGGACAGAGTTTGAGCGGGATGTTTTTGGAGACAGGCCGTGGATATATGTGCTTGTTGCGGAAGCAAAGGGAGAACTGGTCGGCTATGCTGCGCTTTGTGGATTGATCCAGCTTCAGTTTGGTGCACGCGGGATGGATATGCACCATTTGTTCGTTGAGGAGGCGTTTCGTGGACGTGGAGTCGGGCACGGTCTTGTGGAGGCTTGCATGAGCAAGGCGAGGCTGTTGTCGTGCCGGTATCTGGCTGTTGGAACGGACCCCGAAAATCAGGCGGCACAGGCGTTTTACGAGGGTCTGGGGTTTGCGCGCAGAGATGCGCATCCTCCGAGGTTTTCGATGCGGCTTGAGGGATGACGCCTTACAAAAGAAAAAGGGCCAGCGCGGTGGCTGGCCCTTCGGGTGGTTTCAAGCGTTTCGCTTAGTCGCGCGGCATGAAGAGGAACATGATCGAGCGGAACATCGCGATGAAGCTGATGTAGAGTTGCAGCGCACCGATGATGGCGGCTTTCTCGAGGAAGAGCTCTGCCTCTTGGCCGCCATGCTGGCGTGCGCCGAGGTATGTGTTCTTGATGTCTTGTGTCGAGGTGGCTGTGAGCACGGCGAAGACGCCGAGGATTGCCACGTTCATCCACCATACACCGTTGGCCCCCATGCCACCTGTGACGAAGCTGAAGATACCGATCGCGACAAGGCCCCAAGCCATCATCGTGGCGACCTGGCCGATGGGGCCGAGATTGCGCTTGGTGAGGTAGCCTGTGAGGCTAAGGCCAAGGAAGGCGATAGCCGTGTAGAGCAGGCCCATGATGACGCTGGTCATTGAGAACATGATGAAGATTACTGAAAGCGACACGCCTGTAAGCGCGGCGTAGGCCCAGAAGATCATGTTGATGCTGGCGACGCTGAGGCGTTCGAACGCGAAGTTTGCGACCAGAACAAAAGCCAGCGGGCCAAAGATGACCGCGTAGACGATTGGTGGCACGAGCAGGAACTGCTGTGCTGCCGGGCTTTGGGCCACGAGGTAGGCCAAAGCAAAAGTTGCAAGGAGTGCAGCCGACATTAGGCCGTATACCTTGTTCATATGGGCGCGAAGCCCTTGGTCTATTGCGGCGGCATGCGTGCGCGCACCGGAATGGACTGTATCAAATTCTGCCATGTGTTGGCCTCCGAGACGTTGAATTGGCGTTACGTGGTCCTTTTTGCAGAACCCTCGGAGTAAATATCGGTTAGGTGGAGCTGTTTTTCAAGCTTTTCAGTTACCGATTTGGTCAGGATTTGAGTGTTTTAGCTGCGCCAGGTTTGTGGAACGTCCCAAATCGGGCGTTTGGCCTCGTTTCTGGCGGCGGTTTTGTCCATGCCGATATCGCAAAGTTGATCGCCGGTGAGGCTTGCGAGGGCGCGGCGGCTGCGGGACAGTTGCAAGAGGCGCAGGATGGAGTGGCCGAGACCTGTGCGAGATACGGGAGTGGAGCAGTGGCTTTGGCAGGTGGATGAGGCGTGCATAGTCTGGCCTTTCTGTGATGCTTTTTTGAGTTCAATCAATCTTGTTGATGTATATCCCGTGAGGGTATATAAGGAAAATGAATGTTATTGAGGGTTATCATCTGAATTTGTGATGTATTGGAGTTGTAAGTGCGGAATATGGATGTGGCGGTGTTGCGCTCGTTTGTGGCGGTGGTTGATAACGGCGGGGTGACGCGCGCGGCGGGAGTTCTGAACCTCACGCAATCGGCTGTTTCCATGCAGATCAAACGGCTGGAAGAGCTGCTCGGGTTTGCGTTGTTTGACCGTGTGGGGCGCAAGCTTGTCCCGACGGCGGCGGGGGAACAGCTACTGGGTTATGCGCGCAAGCTTGTTGCGCTGAACGACGAGGCGGTGACGCGCCTGATGCATCCGGCCTTTGAGGGGGTTCTGCGCTTCGGCGTGCCGCATGATCTGGTGTATCCTGTCATTCCGCAGGTATTGCAGCAATTTGTGCGGGCCTTTCCACGGGTGAAAATCCAGCTTGAAACCGGCTTTACGGCGGGCTTGCACGCAAGCTTTGCGCGCGGAGAGCTCGACATTATTCTGACGACAGAAACACAGCTGAAAGAGGGCGGCGAGACATTGGCCGAGCTGCCCCTCGTCTGGTACGGGCGGCAGGAAGGCCATGCGTTTCAGAAGCGGCCTTTGCCACTGGCCTACGCGCGCACTTGCGTGTTTCGCCCGCAAGTGACCCGCGCTCTGGATGCGTCGGGGCTGGCTTGGGACATGGTGGTTGATACGGAGGCGGACGCCAGTGTGACAGCTATGGTCGGGGCGGACCTTGCTGTGATTGCGCTGCTCAAGGGGCAGGAAATTGCGGGGCTTGCGCCTTTGCCGCGCGGCCACGGGCTGCCCGATCTGCCGCTCCAGAAGGTGAACTTGTATCAAGCCAGCGGCACAATGCCTGACGTGCTGGCGCATTTCACCCAACTGCTTGAGGCAGGGTTTTCAACGATCAAGGCAGAGGCGGCTTAAAGCGTGATCACGACTTTTCCTGTTGATTTTCGGGCGCGCAGAAGGTCCATGCCCTCGGTGGCTTGCTCAAGTGGCAAAGCGTGGCTGACATGGGGTTTGATTTTGCCCTCGGCGTGCCAGCGGACAAGCTCGGCGAGGCTATCGGTGACAACAGAGGGTTTGAAGGCAAGGTAGCCACCCCAGTAAAAGCCCATGACGGTGAGGTTTTTGACCAGAAGGATATTGGCGGGGATTTGCGGCACTTCGCCCGAGGCGTAGCCGATTGTGAGGAGGCGGGCTTCCGGGTTGCAGGCGCGCATGGCAGCTTTGAACTGATCGCCGCCGACAGGGTCGTAGACCACATCTGCCCCGCCGAGTGCGCGCACGGCCTCGCGGATATCATCGGTTTTGGCATCAATCAGGTGATCGGCCCCCGCCGCGCGAGCGACAGCAAGCTTATCGGCCCCGCGCGCGCAGGCAATGACTGTTGCGCCCATGAGCTTGCCGATTTCGACAGCGGTGAGGCCAACGCCGCCAGCTGCACCCAGGACCAGCAAAGTGTCACCCGCTTTGAGGCCTGCTTTATAGCCAAGCGCAACATGGCTTGTGCCGTAGGCCACTTGCAAGGCTGCGGCTTCGACCATATCCGCGCCTTCGGGCAGGGGAGTGACGCGCGACGCCTCAAAGCAGGCATAGTCTGCCAGCCCTCCCTGACCGCCGAAGACGGCAACAGGCGTGCCGACAGCTGGACCGCTCACGCCCTCGCCCAAGGCATCGACCACACCGGAGACTTCCATACCCATGGTGAAGGGGTAGGCTGGCGTGTCTTGGTATGTGCCTTGCACCATCAGAAGATCGGCAAAGTTGAGCCCGCAGGCGGAAATCTTGATGCGCAGCTTGCCGCGCGAGGGTTTGGGGCGCGGGATCTCTTGAATTTCGGGTGGCTGGCCTTTGGCAAGGCAGCGCAAGGCGCGCATAGTGGGGGCTGGCATGACAGTGTCCTTTCTGGGGGACGGGATCGGGCTTGATGAGGCATTTTCCAGCAGTTTTGCCTTGGTGTCCGGGTAAGGTAAACCGCCAATCGCGTGTGCTTGCGGGGGAATGTCTGTGTGAGGCTTAACCGGGTAGTGGACTTACGTAAGGGTAAACCTTGACAAGAGGGGGGGCTAAACGCCTAATACGTGTGCTGAAGGATTTGTTTAGCTTTATGCGGTAGTCCTTGGGCGAGTACACATCGTGGCAGAGTTTAAAGAGGTTTTTTTCCCCTTACAGTTTAGTCAGAATTGCTGGCATGTTGAATTATTGAAAGCGTTATTACCGCTTGGGAAACCACTTGGCATGAAGTGTAAAAGAGTGATTTGAGGAGTAAAATATGGCCCATCCCGTAGATGTTCATGTTGGCAAACGCCTACGCCAGCGGCGCTGGCTTGCCGGCATGACTCAGCAACAGTTGGCCGAGAAGGTCGGCATTAAATTCCAGCAGATACAGAAGTATGAAACCGGGGCAAACCGTGTCAGCGCCTCGCGGCTCTGGGATATTTCAGAAGTGTTTGATGTACCTGTTGCATATTTTTTCGAAGGGATTGAGGCGTCAGAAGCCTTAAACACCAAGGACGAGAATATCCCTGCGGATTTGCTTGGCGACAAAGAAGCGATGGATCTCATCCGGTCTTATTATTCTATACCGGAAAACCAGCGCAAACGCCTGTTTGAGCTGGCGCGGGTTTTGAGCGACGCTGCTTAACAGGTGAGGCATGCCTTGCGTCCGGGGGCCGAGCTACGGCATAGAAGCCGTAGCAGGAGGCACTGAAGATGCAGTATGACACAGACGAATTGGTAAGCACTGCGCATGGGTTGGCCGAGGCCGCCCGAAGCGTGGTGCTTCCTTATTTTCGTGCGACAGGGCTGATGGCCGAAAACAAGCTTGCCACGGGATTTGACCCTGTGACAGAGGCCGACAAAGCCGCCGAGCGCGCCATGCGGGCGCTGCTGGCGCAACTGCGGCCTGATGATGCGATTGTGGGCGAGGAATATGGTGCTGCCAGCGGCACATCGGGGTTGACCTGGGTGCTGGACCCGATTGACGGGACGCGCGGCTTTATGTCGGGCACGCCGACTTGGGGGGTGCTGATCTCGCTTTGCGATGCGGACGGGCCGATCTTCGGGATGATCGACCAACCTTATATAGGCGAGCGTTTCTGGGGCGGGTTCGGAGCCGCCCAGATGAGCGGACCGCATGGGGCAAAGGTTTTGACCACACGCGCCGGCAGGCCGCTGTCGGAGGCGATATTGTTTACAACTTTTCCGGAAGTGGGCAGTCCCGCGGAGCGCAAGGGCTTTGAGAGCGTTGCGAAAGAGGTGCAGCTTACGCGCTACGGGATGGATTGCTATGCGTATGCTCTTTTGGCTGCCGGACAGATTGACCTTGTGATCGAAGCGGGGCTTTCCAACTATGATATTTGCGCGCCGATCGGAGTGATCGAGGCGGCAGGCGGAATTGTGACCGACTGGGAGGGTGGCAAGGCGCATGGCGGCGGGCGCGTTCTGGCGGCGGCAAACGAGCAGCAGCATAGAGAGGCGCTTGGCCTTTTATCGCGCATCACGTGACGGTAGGCTTTCAGGATCTGCCAGATTGGCCTATATTCTACGGGTGATGCGCTTCTAGGCCCTTTTCCAGCGACACGGTTTTGAACATGAGGGGGCACCATGACGAGGTGCTGACATGGCTGAAACACTGATCCGCGGCGCGGACCACATACTGACAATGAACGACAGGCGTGAGGAGTTGCGCGGCGCGGACATCTTGATCCGTGATGGCCGGATTGCGGCTGTGGGCCACGGGCTTGCGGGGCAAGGCACTGTGCTTGAGGCCAGAGGCTGTGTGGTGACGCCAGGCCTCGTAAATACACATCACCACCTTTACCAGAGCCTTACCCGTGCGGTTCCGGGCGGGCAGGATGCGCTGTTGTTTGGTTGGCTTAAAACGCTTTATCCTATCTGGAGCAGGTTCGGCCCCGAAGAGATGTTTGTGAGCGCGCAAGTGGGGCTTATCGAGCTGGCGCTGACGGGCTGCACCATGAGCTCGGACCATCTTTACCTTTATCCCAACGGCGCGCGGCTGGATGATACGATTGCAGCGGCGGCGGAAATTGGCTTGCGTTTTCATCCTACGCGCGGGGCGATGAGTATCGGCGAAAGTGATGGGGGCCTGCCGCCTGACAGTCTTGTGGAGAGCGAACGGGCCATTCTGGAAGACAGTATTCGCGTGATTGATGCGCATCATGATGCGCGCGAGGGTGCGATGGTGCGGGTGGGCGTTGCGCCGTGCTCGCCTTTTTCGGTGAGCCGCGATCTGATGCGTGAGGCGGCTATTCTCGCGCGCGACAAGGGCGTTATGCTGCACACCCATCTGGCGGAAAATGATGAAGATGTGGCTTATAGCCTTGAAAAATTCGGGTGCCGCCCGGGGCAGTATGCAGAAGATCTGGGCTGGACGGGGCCAGATGTCTGGCATGCGCATTGCGTTAAGTTGGATGGGCAAGAGATTGATTTATTTGCACGTTCCGGCACGGGAGTTGCGCATTGCCCGTGCTCCAACTGCCGTCTTGGCTCGGGGATCGCACCCGTGCGCGGGATGCGCGACGTGGGTGTAAAAGTTGGCCTTGGTGTGGATGGCTCGGCGAGCAATGACACAGGGCAGCTTATGGCGGAGGCGCGCCAGAGCATGTTGTTGCAGCGGGTGGCAAACGGGGCTGATGCGATGAGTGCGCGTGAGGCGCTGGAGATTGCCACGCGCGGGGGCGCAGAGGTGCTGGGGCGGCCTGACTGTGGACAGATTGCAGCGGGCAAATGTGCTGACATCGCGATTTGGGACACACGCGGGATCGAAAGCGCGGGCAGTTGGGACCCTGCGGCGCTTTTGCTTGCGGGGCCAAGCCGCGTTAAGGATTTGTTTGTGAACGGACGTCATATTGTGCAGGATGGTCATATGCCGCACCTTGACCTTGCGGCCATAGTTGCACGCCAGAATAAACTGGCGGCCAAGCTCATGGAGGCCTGAACATGCAGGTGATGAAACAGATGATAGGCGCGATTGCGCTATGCTTTGCAGCGACGATGACGCCTGCCCAGCCTGCCAGAGACGTGGTGCAGATGGTGAATGCCTTGCGCGCGCAAAACGGGCTTCATGCGCTTCAGATCAGCGGCCAGCTCGAGCAAGCTGCCGAGGGGCATGCTGCCGACATGGCGCGGCGTGGCGTTCTGAGCCACAAGGGCTCTAATGGCTCGGACCCCTCACGGCGCGCCAAGCGTGCCGGTTACAAGTTTTGCACTGTGGCTGAAAATGTAGCAGCGGGGCAGGAAAGCGCGGCCGAAGTGATGCAGGCCTGGGCCAATTCTGCGGGGCATAGGCGCAATATGCTTAAGCCCAAAGCGCGTGATATAGCTGTTGTGCGCGGCCCGAATAACACATGGGTGATGATGCTTGCCGCCAAGCGGGGCCAGTGCTGAAAAGCAAATCGCCGATTGCCCCTGCTTCGGCTTGCGCATAGGTTACGCGCAAGCGAACGGGGGCCGATTTGGACGAGCAAGACATCGAATTACCTGAGCCTGAAGAAGAGGCCTATCAGCTAAGCCGCCGCGATGTGGATGCGGTTCTGGAAGCTGTGGAAGAGGGCGACCGCGACAGGGTGATCGCGCTGATGGAGCCGATGCATGCGGCCGACATCGCCGACATGCTGGAGCAGATCAGTTCGGCGGACCGGAATGCGCTGATTGAGCTTTATGGTGTCGAGTTTGACGGGGATATCCTCTCGGAGCTTGACGAAAGCATCCGTGAAGATGTGATTGCGGCGCTGAGCCCTGAAGTTCTGGCTGATGCGGTGCGCGACCTTGAGTCGGACGATGTTGTCGATCTTCTGGAAGACCTTGAAGCGCAGCAGCAGGAAGCCATTTTTGATGCGCTGGATGAATCGGATGCGGTGATCGCGCGTCAGGCGTTGAGCTATCCCGAGGAATCTGCGGGCCGCCTGATGCAGCGCGAGGTTGTTGCTGTGCCCGAGCATTGGACTGTGGGCGATGCGATTGACTTCATGCGCTCGTCTGAAGATTTGCCCTATCAGTTTTACCATGTCGTGCTGGTCGATCCGCGGATGCATCCTGTTGGGAATGTTACGCTGGGTCGCATTATGGGGGCGCCGCGCAAGCAGATTTTGATGGAGCTCACCGAAGAGGTTTTCCAGATTATCCCTGTCGATCAGGATGAAGGCGACGTTGCTTATGCCTTCAACCAGTATCACCTGATTTCGGCGCCTGTTGTGGATGATGAGGGCCGTCTTGTGGGGGTGATCACCATTGATGACGCTATGGCGGTGCTTGATGAGGAGCACGAAGAAGACATCATGCGCCTTGCGGGTGTGGGTGAGGGCAGCCTGACCGACCGCGTGATCAGCACTACAAAGCGGCGCTTTCCGTGGTTGGCTGTGAACCTTGTGACAGCGGTGCTGGCAAGCCTTGTGATTGCGCAGTTTGATGTGGTGATCCGCGATTTTGTTGCGCTGGCGGTGCTGATGCCGATTGTGGCCTCGATGGGCGGCAATGCAGGCACACAAAGCCTGACCGTGGCCGTGCGCGCGATTGCGACCAAGGATTTGACCAGCTCCAACGTCTGGCGGGTGATCCGACGTGAGGTGCTTGTGGGCGCGGTGAACGGCACAATTTTTGCTGTGGTGATGGGTATTGTTTGCATACTCTGGTTCTCCTCGACGACTTTGGGAATGGTGATTGCTGCGGCGATGGTGATTAACCTTGTTGTGGCGGGCTTTGCCGGCACAGTGATCCCTGTCGTTTTGGAGAAGGTGGGGGTTGACCCTGCGCTGGCCTCGGGTGCCTTTGTGACGACAGTTACAGATGTTGTCGGTTTTTTTGCCTTCCTCGGATTGGCGGCGTGGGTGTTGATATGAACGATCTTGCGGACTTGAAAGCACAGGCCCGCAAACAGGCTTTCGCCCGCCGCAAAGAGGCGTTTGAAGCGGCGGGCAAGGCGCAGGCCGGTTATCTTTCGGAAGTTCTGGCGGGCCACAGGGGTGTGCCATTGTCGGGCTTTTTGCCGATCAGAACCGAGATTGATCCGTTGCCCGCGATGGAAGAAGCTGCGGCGCACGGGCCTGTGGCAGTGCCTTATATTGTGGGCAAGGGGGAGGCTCTCAAGTTTGCCCTCTGGGAGCCTGATTGCGCGTTGGTTGAAGGCGCGTTCGGCGCCATGGTGCCTGCGGAGCTTGATTTTATCGAGCCGGAAATTCTGATAGTGCCGCTGGTTGCATTTGATCTCAAAGGCGGGCGGCTCGGGTATGGCGGTGGATTTTATGACCGAACGCTGGAAAGCCTGCGCGCCAAGCGGGCGACTTTGGCTGTCGGCTTTGCATTTGCGGCGCAAGAGGCGGCCAGTCTTCCGCTGGAAGCAACGGATCAGACGTTGGATATGATCGTGACTGAGAGCGGGATTATTACGGTGTGAAGCCCTTTTGCAGAGCGTTCCCACCCGCCCGCCCCACGCTCTGCAAAAGGGCTGCCTCCGGCGGGGATATTTTTAGTAAGAAAAAGGATCGGCCATGAGTCACGCACATGATTTTGATGCCAAGGTTGTCTGGACCGGCAATCTTGGGACGGGCAACGAGAGCGACAAGGGGTATGCGCGCACGTGGGAGGTGCGCACAGAAGGCAAGCCAGTGATTGCCTGCTCCAACGATCCGCTCTTGGGCGGTGATCCGCGTCTGCACAACCCTGAAGATATGTTGATTGCCGCGATTTCGGCCTGTCATATGCTTTGGTATTTACATCTTGCGTATGAGGCTGGCGTGGTGGTGCTTGGGTATGAAGATGATCCTGTGGGACATGGCGAGAGTGAGCCGAGCGGTGCGGGGCGATTTGTGAGTGCAGAGCTTCGCCCTCGCATCACTTTGGCGGCGGGAACCGACCTTGCGCGTGCCGATGCGGTACATTCAGAAATTGCCAAAGTGTGTTTCATTGCGCGCTCCGTGGCCTTTCCTGTGCGTTACAAGGCGCGATACAAGATTGCATCAGTTGCGCCTGGGGCCTAAGAGTTTGGCATGAGACTTCTATTTTTAGGTGATGTGATGGGCCGCGCGGGCCGCCGTGCTGTGTCTGAGCGGCTCAAGGGCCTTCGGGAGGCTTGGGGCCTCGATTTTGTTGTGGTTAACGGAGAGAACGCCAGCAATGGCATGGGGCTATCGGGCGAACATGCCAAGGCGCTTCTTGAAGCAGGTGCGGATTGCCTCACTCTGGGCGACCATGCGTTTGACCAGAAGGACATGCTGCAATTCAT
Organism: Lentibacter sp. XHP0401; assembly: GCF_025751535.1. Classification (GTDB taxonomy): domain Bacteria; phylum Pseudomonadota; class Alphaproteobacteria; order Rhodobacterales; family Rhodobacteraceae; genus Lentibacter. Next base: position 84,470 of record NZ_JAOWLC010000001.1, read on the forward strand.
CGGCAGCGAGCCGCGGATTTTGCGGCCCGTAAACTTTGCCAAGGGCGCACCCGGAACTGGCGCGCGGGTGTTTCAGGACGGGCGCGGGCGCAAGGTGCTTGTTGCGCAGGTGTTGGGGCAGGTTTTTATGAAGCGGGCGTTTGAAGACCCGTTTGGCCAGATTGATTTGGTTTTGAAAAAGCATATTCTGGGCGGTGCGGTGCAGGCGGCGATTGTCGATGTGCATTGTGAGGCGACTTCGGAGAAAATGGCTATGGGCCATTTCTGTGACGGGCGCGCGAGCCTTGTTGTGGGCACGCATACTCATGTGCCGACGGGGGACGCGCAGATTTTGCCGCAGGGCACAGCCTATCTGACGGATGCGGGAATGTGCGGCGATTATCTCAGCGTGATTGGTATGGAAAAAGCCGAGCCGATGCGCCGCTTTGTGACGGGCATGGCCAAGAGCCGTTTTACACCGGCAAACGAGGAGGCCACGCTTTCGGGTATTTTTGTCGAGACCGATGACCGCACGGGCAAGGCACTGAAAATAGCCCCTGTGCGCGTGGGCGGGCGGCTTCAGGAGGCCACGCCTTAAAGCAGGCTTTTGATGCGGATTTTAATGGTGTTCTGCGACAAGGAAAAACTTGCGGCTTACCGCCTTGAACGTGACAATGTGTAAAGATTTAAAAAGAGGCAGGGCCTGATGGGATTATTCGAACTGAGCCAGACAGCACAGGCGTTTTTGGCGCTTTTGGTTGTTGTGGGCATGTTTGTGTTTTTTGTGCGCGAAACCTACCCTGCAGAAGTTGTGGCGATTGCGGGGACAGCGCTGATGCTGGTGCTGGGGTTACTGCCCTATGAAAACGCGCTTGATGTGTTGTCAAACCCTGCGCCATGGACGATTGCAGCAATGTTTATCGTGATGGGCGCGTTGGTGCGCACGGGGGCTTTGGAGGCTTTTACCAGTGTGGCCGACAAGACAGCGGCGACGAACCCTGTGCTCGCCATCGGACTTTTGATGGGGTTTGTGGTGATTGCCTCGGCGTTTGTATCCAACACGCCGGTTGTGGTTGTGATGATCCCCGTGTTTGTGCAGCTTGCAAAAACAATGGGGATGTCAGCTTCAAAGCTGCTTATTCCCCTGTCTTATGCAGCTATTCTGGGCGGCACGCTGACGCTGATCGGCACATCGACCAACCTTTTGGTCGATGGTGTGGCGCGGGCCAATGGGCAGGCTGCGTTTACCATTTTTGAAGTGACGCCGCTTGGGATTGCACTGGTGATCTGGGGGATGATTTACCTGCGTTTTATTGCACCAATGCTGTTGCCTGAGCGTGACAGCATGGCCAGCTTGCTCAGCAACCGCTCCAAGATGAAGTTTTTCACCGAGGCGGTTATTCCGCCCGAGAGCAACCTGATTGGCCGTGAGGTCTCGGGTGTTCAGCTCTTCAAGCGGGATGGTGTGCGTCTGATTGACGTAATCCGCGGGGATGCCTCGCTGCGGCGCAATCTGGCTGGGGTCACATTACAGGTAGGCGACCGTGTGGTTTTGCGAACCGAGATGACAGAGCTTTTGAGCTTGCAGAGCAACAAGGAGCTAAAGCGGGTGGATCAGGTTTCAGCCGTTGAGACGACAACTGTTGAGGTGCTGATTACGCCCGGGGCAAAGATGGTCGGGCGCAAGCTGGGCGCGATGCGTCTGCGCCGCCGATACGGGGTTTATGCGCTGGCGGTGCACCGTCGTAACCAGAACATTGGCCGCCAGCTTGACGAGCTGATTGTGCGGGTGGGGGACACGCTGCTGCTGGAAGGTGCACCGGACGATATCCACCGTCTCGCCGATGATATGGAGCTCGTAGAAGTGAACCAGCCGCAGGCGCGTGCTTTCCGCCGTGGCCATGCGCCGCTGGCGATCGGGGTGATGGTCGGCTTGGTGCTGCTGGCGGGCCTGGGTGTTGCGCCGATTTTGCTTCTGGCGGTTCTGGCTGTAGCGATTGTGCTGTTGTCGCGCTGTATTGATGCGGAAGAGGCATTTTCCTTTGTGGACGGGCGCCTGCTTGCACTGATCTTTGCTATGTTGGCGATCGGCGCGGCGTTGCAGGCGACGGGTGCTGTGGAACTGATTGTGCGATCCATTGCGCCCGTGCTGTCGGTTTTGCCGCCATTTCTGATTATCTGGGCGATATACCTGCTGACATCGGTGCTCACAGAGCTTGTGAGCAATAACGCTGTGGCTGTGGTTATTACGCCTGTTGCGATCGGGGTCGCCGATGCGCTCGGGATTGATGCGCGGCCTTTGATCGTGGCGGTGATGGTTGCGGCGAGTGCTTCGTTTGCAACGCCGATCGGGTATCAGACAAACATGCTGGTGTATGGCCCCGGCGGATATAAATTTACCGACTTTATGCGCGTGGGCATACCGCTGAATTTGACGGTGGGTCTGTTGGCATCGGCGCTGATACCGCTGCTCTGGCCGCTTTAACCCCTTTCTTTTTGCTCTAAATATCCCGGGGGTGCGGGGGCTGGCCCCCGCCTGACCCGCTGGGGGCAAAGCCCCCAGCGGGTCAGATTGCGCGCAGCGCGATTTGAAGCAGGCTAGAGAGGCCAGAAGACGAGAATGAGCGGGATCGAGACCGCGACCACGATGATTTCGAGCGGTAAACCCATGCGCCAGTAATCGCCAAAACGGTATCCGCCCGGACCGAGGATGAGTGTGTTGTTCTTATGCCCGATCGGGGTAAGGAACGCCGAGCTTGCCGCCACGGCGACGGCCATGAGGAAAGGGTCCGGAGAGACGTCGAGCACGCGTGCCATTTCGATGCCGACAGGGGCGGCAACGATGGTTGTTGCAGTGTTGTTGAGCACGTCCGACAGCGTCATGGTAACGATCATCAGCACCGTCAGGATGGCCCAAGCCGGCATTGAAGCGGTGATGCCGAGCAGTGCGTTTGCGAGCAGTTCGGTTCCGCCGGAGTTTTCGAGCGCCGCCCCGAGGGGGATCATCGAGCCGAGCAGGACGACAACGGGCCAGTTGATGTGATCATAAAGCTCGGAGAGCGGCAGGATTTTGAAAAGCACATAGGCGACAACGACGATTCCGAGCGCGATGGGAAGATAGACGAGGCCGAAAGATGCCGCCGCCACGGCTGCCCCGAACAGGCCGATGGCGAGCCATGTTTTGCTGTCTTGGGTGACGGCAAGGCCACGGTCGGCCAGCGGCAGGCAGCCGAGCCAGTCCGTGATCTCGGCACCAGCGCCTTTTGGGACGAGCAGGAGCAGGATATCGCCTGGCTGCACTTCGGCTTTGCGGATATGGTTGGTGATGCGGCGCCCCTTGCGAGAGATGCCCATGAGCACGGTTTGCTTGCGCCATGACAGGCCCAGTGTGATTGCGGATTTACCATTGATCCGTGCTTCGGCGGTGACCACGACCTCAATGAGATCAAGGCCGTCGCTCGCGGCTTTGAGTTGTTCTTCGCGTTGTTCATCGGCGAAAGCGAGGCCCAGTGTGGCACGGAATTCATCCAGCGCATCCGGAGATGCCTCAAGAACGAGGGTATCACCGGCCTGCAACAGCGAGTTGCGGGCAGCGCCGTAACGGCGTTTTCCGTCACGCATGAGGCCAAGAATGGCGACATCGGCCTGTTCGGCGGTTTCTTCAAGCTCGCCGAGGCGTTTGCCGATGTGCTTTGAGCCTTTGGGCACGGTAAGTTCGGCGATATAGGCTGACATATCGGAAACTTCTTTGAGGGCATCGTCCCGGCTGGGAATGAGCCGCCAGCCTATGAGCGCAACAAAGACGAGGCCCGCGACTGCTGTGAGCCCGCCGACGGGTGCAAAATCAAACATGGCGAAGGGCTCGCCGAGGGCATCTTCGCGAATTGACGCAATGATGATGTTGGGCGGAGTGCCGATGAGCGTCGCCATACCGCCAAGGATGGTGGCAAAGCTGAGGGGCATGAGCGAAAGGCCCGGTGCGCGGCCTGCTTTGCGCGCGGTCTGGATATCGACCGGCATGAGGAGGGCAAGGGCGGCAACGTTGTTCATAAAGCCGGACAGGACACCTCCGACGGCTCCCATGATGGTAATATGCGCGCCAAGCGAGCGGGTGCTGTCAACAAGCGTCCGTGTGATGAGATAGATCGCTCCGGAGCGCACGAGGCCCGCAGAGACAACCAGCACCAGCGCAACCACGATGGTGGCCGGATGCCCGAAGCCGGTAAAAGCGTCTTTGGTTTCAACCACTCCGAGAACGACCCCTACCATGAGAGCAGCAAAGGCGATGAGATCATAGCGCCAGCGGCCCCAAAGCAGGAGAGTGAAGAAGACGCCGAAGAGGGTGAAGAGGATGATTTGATCTTGTGTCATGGGGCGACACTAACGCGGGTTGATGGGACTTGCGACGGGAAAATTAGGCGTTTTGCATCAGCTTGTGTGGCGCTTTTTGAGAAGGAAGTATGCCGGTTTCGAGTGTCTCAAAGCAACCTGTATCCGGTTTTATCACAAGTCTTTCGGCGAGAGGTTGAACCCGACCCGTTGCATCACTTATAGAGTGCAAAACACATATTGTGCGATCAGGAGCATATCTATCATGGCCGGTCATTCCAAATGGGCAAATATTCAGCACCGCAAGGGGCGTCAGGACAAGCTGCGTTCGAAGCTGTTTTCCAAGCTTTCAAAAGAAATCACCGTTGCGGCCAAGATGGGTGACCCTGACCCCGAAAAGAACCCGCGTTTGCGTATGGCTGTGAAAGAGGCCAAGGGCCTGTCTATGCCTAAGGACAACATCGAGCGCGCGATCAAGAAAGCGATTGGCGGTGATGGCGAGGCTTATGAAGAGATCCGCTATGAAGGCTACGGGCCAAATGGCGTTGCTGTCATTGTCGAGGCGATGACCGACAACCGCAACCGCACGGCGAGCAATGTGCGCTCGCTGTTTACAAAGCACGGCGGGAACCTTGGCGAGACAGGGTCTGTCGGCTTTATGTTCGACCGCAAAGGCGCGGTAGAATACCCTGCCAGCGTTGGCGATTCCGACACCGTTATGATGGCCGCCATCGAAGCGGGGGCAGAAGATGTGGAAAGCGGTGAGGACGGGCATATCGTCTGGTGCGCCGACACGGACCTGAACGAAGTGTCTACGGCCCTTGAGGCAGATCTCGGGGAAAGTGAAAGCACCAAGCTGATCTGGCGGCCAAGCATGACCACAGAGATGGGCCTTGAGGAGATGCAAAAGCTCATGAAATTGATCGACGCGCTCGAAGATGACGACGATGTGCAGACTGTTACGACCAATTTTGAGGCCTCTGACGAGGTTATGGCGCAGCTGGGCGCGGAGTAGACCGAGTGAGTGCAGCCTCAGCGGGCTTTGCGCTCGGGTTTTCTCTTATTCTGGCGATCGGGGCGCAGAATGCTTTTGTGTTGCGTCAGGGGATCAGGCAGGAGCATGTTTTTGCAACCTGTCTCACCTGCGCGGTTTCCGATGCTTTTCTGATTGCCGCTGGCGTGGCGGGTTTTGGCGCTTTGGCCGAAGCGGTGCCATGGCTGGAAACGGTGATGCGTTTCGGCGGAGCGGTGTTTCTCTTTTGGTATGGCGCGCGCAACTTTTGGGCGGCGTGGCGCGGCGGCGCGGCACTTGAGACGGATGGAGCCGTGAAATCCTCGCTCAAGGGTGTTTTGGCAACGGTATTGATGCTCACCTGGCTCAACCCGCATGTTTACCTTGATACTGTGGTTCTGCTCGGCTCGATCAGTGCGCAGTGGGAGGACAAGCTGAGCTTTGCACTAGGTGCGATGAGCGCGAGCTTTGCGTTTTTCTTTTCACTTGGCTATGGTGCGCGACTTCTCACGCCTATTTTTGCCAAACCCCGAGCGTGGCAATTTCTTGATGTGTTTGTCGGGCTGACGATGTGGGCGATTGCACTGAAGCTTGTGTTTTAGCCACGTTTTGGGCTTGCAGCGCTGCGGGCTTCATGGCTTTCTTAACAGATGAATGAAACACCTTCTTATCAGCCTGTGAAGGGCGTCATCTGGATGCTTGTGACGGGGCTTCTCTTTGTCGCTGTGACAGCATTGGTAAAATACAACGGCACGCGCATTCCTGCGGCGGAGTCAGCGTTTTTGCGCTATGCGATGGGGCTTATTTTTCTGATCCCGTTGATCAAAATCATGCGGCAGGCGCATCTGACACCGCGCCAGCACAAGCTGTTCTGGTTTCGCGGGTTGGCGCATACGGGCGGTGTGACGCTTTGGTTTTATGCCATGGCGCGCATCCCGATCGCGGATGTGACTGCAATGAACTATCTCTCGCCGATTTATGTCACGCTGGGGGCTGCGCTGTTTTTGGGCGAGAAGCTCGCGTTCAGGCGGATCATGGCGGTTGTGGCGGCACTTGTCGGGGCGCTGATTATTCTGCGGCCCGGATTTCGTGAAGTTGGTCCGGGGCATCTGGCGATGTTGTTTGCGGCCGTCTTTTTTGCGACGTCGTATTTGCTGGCAAAGCTCATGGCCGATGAAACCAACCCTGCAATCGTTGTGACGATGCTTTCGATCACTGTGACAGTGGGGCTTGCACCGCTTGCGCTCGCCAACTGGGTGACGCCGACGGCGGGTGAGCTTGGTGTTTTGTTTGCGGTCGCCGCTTTGGCAACGGCAGGGCATTACACAATGTCGATGGCCTTTGCGGCAGCCCCTGTGACGGTGACTCAACCAGTGAGCTTTTTGCAGCTTGTCTGGGCGGTTGCGCTTGGCGCGGTGGTATTTAACGAAGGGGTGGACCCGTGGGTTGTGCTTGGCGGCTCGGTGATTATCGGCTCGATCGCCTTTATCACGATGCGGGAAGCGGCTTTGAAACGCAAGATGCGCACGCCCGCTGTGCCTGCGACAAAGTTTTGATCTGAAGCAGCGCGGCCCCAAACCCCAGGATTTATCGGGCAATAAAAAAAGGGCAAAGGCGTGTCAGGATGGCGGTGCGAGCAGGCGCTGAAGGAGGGCTGTCTTGGTGACCTGCCCGACGGCGGCCCCGTTTTGAAGGACTTTTACGGGGGCGTCTCGGCTTTGAAAATGGGGGAGTAGGGCTGCGAGCTTTTCTGAAGCTTCTATTTCGCCTGTGGCTTGCTGTGTGAGTGGCTCCATAACATCGCGGGCGGTGAGAACGCCAAGCGGGTTCATGTGGGCGACGAATTCGGCGACATAGTCATTTGCGGGTTGCGTGTAGATTTCCTGTGGTGTGCCGCACTGGACGATGCGGCCACCTTCCATGATTGCAATGCGGCCACCGATTTTGAAGGCTTCGTCAAGATCGTGGCTGACAAAGATGATTGTGCGGCCAAGGCGCGCTTGTAGCTCCAGAAGCTCGTCCTGCAGGCGGGTGCGGATGAGCGGATCGAGGGCGGAAAAAGGCTCGTCCATGAGCAGGATCGGCGCATCGGTTGCAAAGGCACGAGCAAGGCCGACACGTTGCTGCATGCCGCCTGAGAGTTCGGAGACTTTATGATTTGCCCAGTCGGACAGGCCGACAAGCTCAAGTTGCTCACGAATTTTTGCTGCGCGGGCGGGGGCCGGCATGCCATCAAGTTCTAGCCCGAGGCCGACATTTTCGGAGACGGAGCGCCACGGCAAAAGGCCGAATTGTTGAAACACCATCGAAACGCATTTTCGGCGCAAGTAGCGCAAATCGGCTGGGGAGGCGCCACCGACTTCGGAGGTCCAGTCGTCATCATGCACTGTCACTTGGCCGCGCACCACCGGGTTGAGCCCGTTGACTGCGCGCAGGAGTGTTGATTTTCCCGAACCGGACAGGCCCATGAGAACCAGAATTTCACCACGCGCGACATCAAGCGAGCAATCGTGAACGCCGAGGACTTGGCCAGTTTCTTCCTGAACTTCTGCGCGGCTCCGGCCTGCGTCCATGAGTGGCAGGGCCGTTTCGGGTTTGTCGCCGAAGACGATGGAAACCTTATTAAATGAGACTGCGATATCGTTGGTCATGATTTTGTCTCCACGCGCAGCATGCGATCAAGGGCAATAGCCACGGCGACGATGACGAGGCCACTTTCAAAGCCGAGAGAGGCATTGACCGAGTTGAGTGCGCGCACGACGGGCACGCCGAGGCCATCGGCTCCCACCAGCGCCGCGATAACGACCATCGAGAGCGAGAGCATGATGGTTTGGTTGAGCCCTGCCATGATTTGGGGCAGGGCGGATGGTAACTCGACCTTCCAGAGCAGTTGGCGCGGGGTTGCCCCGAAGGCGCGCGCCGCCTCGATGAGGGTGACGGGAGTGCGCGAGATACCGAGATGCGTGAGTCTGATGGGCGCGGCCAGAACAAAAATGAAGGTGGCGACAAGGCCCGGGACCATGCCGATGCCGAAGAGCACGATCATCGGGATGAGATAGACGAAGGTCGGGATGGTTTGCATCATGTCGAGCACAGGCAGAAGCCATTGATAAAAGCGCGGGCGGTGGGCCGCATAGATGCCGATGGGCACGCCAACCCCCATACAGAAAACGCCCGCAAACAGGATGAGTGCAAGGCTTTCTGTGGCTTCTTCCCAATAGCCCTGGTTGATGACAAAGGCGAAGCAAAGCGCAACGAGAGCTGTGCGTTTGAAAGAGCGTTGCAGCGCCCAGGTGAGAGCGGCAAAAAGCGCCACCATCAGGAAAGGCGGTGGAAACTGAAGTAGCCAGAGCGCTCCGTCTATGGATGTGCTCAGAACGGTTTCGAGCACATCGAAGGCCGCGCCGAAGGCATCGGTTAGCCAGTCAAAGGCAGCGGCGATTGTTTTGCCGACTTCAAGTTTACCGTCTTCGTTGATCAGCTTGTTTGGCCATTTCAATATCATGTGGGGTTGCCTTTTCGCCTTTAGCGGGCTTTGCTGATTGTGTTGTAGGTGTTGGCCGAGAGGGTACGGCCCTGCTGGTTGAGTTTTTCAGACCTGAGCGCGATGTCGATTTCAGGGGCGTAAAATTGACGCCATGTGTAGTGCGCACCAGAAGCCAGCTTGGTATCGGTCCTGATTTTCAGGGCGTCGTAGCGGCAATTGCTGATGGTGATTTGAGCGCGGCCTTCATAGGTGAAGGTTGTGCGGCCTGTGTCGAGCTCGCGGCCCGAGGACATGATGCGAAAGCGCACGCTTGTCTGGTTGAGACCGTTGCCAAGGCGGGCCAGTTTCGGGCGCGGATCGCTCAGGTGAACAAAGCGGGTTTCATATCCGTTACGATCGGTTGCGCCGGGGGTGAGGCCGTTGAGATACCATGTGGTTTGCACGCCTGTTTCACCGGCGGTTCCGCCGCGGCGCTTTTCAATCAGATGGGCATCGGGACTGGCGCGGGTGAAAACAGAGGTTGTCTTGCTGCGCTGGTCTTCAAGGCGGATGCCGTTTGCAAGGTCTGCCCCTGACGGGCATTGCGCCAGTACAGGGCTTGCGGCCAGCGAGAGGAAAAGGCCGAACAGGGAAAAGCGAATGCGCATATAACTGGTCCTGAGGGAATAAGGAGGCGGGGCACAGATGCACCCCGCCATTTGCTGGCTTACATGCCGAGAGCGGCTTTGAGCGCGGCGGCTGCATCGCCACCGTCTTTGGTGCTCACACCTTCAAGCCATGCCATAGCAGCATCTGGGTTGGCTTTGAGCCATGTTGTTGCGGCTTCTTTCGGGTCTGTCCCGTCGTTCAGAATCGCGCCCATGATTTCGTTTTCCATGGCGAGGGTGAACTTGAGATTGCTGAGAAATACGCCAACATTGGCGCATTCGCTTATATAGCCTGCGCGGGTGTTGGTGTAGATAGTTGCGCCGCCAAGATCCGGCCCGAAGAACTCATCACCACCTGTCAGGTAGCCCATTTCATAGTTGGCGTTCATGGGGTGTGGCTCCCAGCCGAGAAACACAATCGGCTCGCCTTTTTTGATGGCGCGGTCGACTTGCGAGAGCATGCCTTGCTCGGAGCTTTCGGCAACTTCAAAGCCTTCAAGGCCAAAGCTGTTGCCATCAATCATAGTCTGGATCACGCGGTTGCCGTCATTGCCGGGCTCGATGCCGTAGATTTTGCCATCCAGCGCATCTTTATGTGCGGCTATATCGGCGAAGTCTTTGATCCCAAGGTCGGTTGCGGCCTTGTTGACAGCGAGGGTGTATTTTGCGCCTTCAAGGTTTTCGCGCACGGTGTCGACTGTGCCTGCCTCGCGGTAGGGGGCGATATCGGCTTCCATGGTTGGCATCCAGTTACCGAGAAAGACATCAATGTCGCCTGCCGCCATTGCGGCGTAGGTCACTGGAACAGCAAGAATTTTTGTGTCGGTTTCATAGCCGAGTGCCTCAAGAACTGTGGTTGTGGCGGCTGTTGTGGCTGTAATGTCGGTCCAGCCGACATCGGAAAAGGTGACTTTGTCGCACTGGCCTTCGGCCATGGCTGACGAGGCGGCAAAGAGGGCTAGTGCTGAAAGGGTATACTTAAGGGTCATCGGTTTTCTCCCGTTGGTGACGTCTTTCTTGATTGACGAGTCAATAAAAACAAAACAATCTCGGCTACGCAACTTTTGGGGGCTGCAATGCCGAAACTTGGAATGGAGCCTATTCGAAGACAGGCTCTGGTAAAAGCAACTATTGCCGAAATCGGCCAGCACGGCACGCTTGATGTGACGGTGAGCCAGATTGCGCGGCGGGCGGGCATGTCGAGCGCGCTGGCGCATCACTATTTCGGTGGCAAGGAGCAGATTTTTGTGGCGGCGATGCGCTACACCATGGGCGTTTATGCCGCCGAGGTTCGGGGGGCGCTGGCTATGGCTGATGTACCTGCCGAGCGGGTCGAGGCGATTATTCGTGCGTCTTTCTCCAGCCGCAACTTTCGCGTTGATACTGTGGCGGCGTGGATGAATTTTTATGTTCTGGCGCAGGTGTCGCCCGGGGCCAAGCGCCTGCTTAACATCTATCACCGCCGCTTGCGCTCGAACCTTGCGCATGGGCTGCGCCCGCTTGTCGGGCTGCGCGCCGAGGCGGTTGCAAGCCGTGTGGCGGCTTTGATTGATGGCGTTTATTTGAGGCAATCGCTTGGTGAGGCGGAGCCGAACGGCGCACGCGCGCTGGAGCAAATCATGGGATATGTCCGGCTGGAGCTGGGCCAAGAGGAGTCAAAATGAGCAAACCGAATATTCTGATTATCATGGTCGACCAACTCAACGGCACGTTCTTTCCCGACGGGCCTGCGGAGTGGTTGCATGCGCCCAACCTCAAGAAACTGGCCGCGCGATCGACCCGTTTCAAGAATGCTTACACGGCCAGTCCGCTTTGCGCGCCCGGGCGCGCGGCGTTTATGTCGGGGCAACTTCCCAGTGCTACAGGCGTATATGACAATGCGGCAGAGTTTGCGTCAAGCATTCCCACCTATGCGCACCATCTGCGCCGCGCGGGCTATCAGACGTGCTTGTCAGGCAAGATGCATTTTGTTGGCCCTGACCAGTTGCACGGCTTTGAAGAGCGGATGACGACAGATATTTACCCGCCCGACTTTGGCTGGACACCGGACTATCGCAAGCCGGGTGAGCGGATCGACTGGTGGTATCACAATATGGGAAGCGTCACGGGTGCAGGTGTGGCCGAGATCACCAACCAGCTCGAATATGACGATGAGGTGGCTTATCACGCGGTGCGCAAGGTTTATGACTACGGACGCGGGCTTGATGCGCGGCCATGGTGTATGACGGTGAGCTTTACGCACCCCCACGACCCTTATGTGGCGCGCAAGAAATACTGGGATTTGTATGAGAATTGCGAGCATCTTTTACCCGAAGTTCCTGCACTGAAATACGAGGACCACGACCAGCACAGCAAGCGCATATTTGATGCCAATGACTGGCGTTCTTTTGACATTACCGAAGAAGATATCCGCCGCTCGCGGCGGGCGTATTTTGCCAATATTTCCTATCTGGATGACAAGATCGGCGAAATTCTGGAGGCCTTGGAAAGCACGCGGCAGGAAGCGACAATCCTGTTTGTCTCCGATCACGGTGATATGTTGGGTGAGCGCGGGCTTTGGTTTAAGATGAGTTTTCTGGAAGGCTCGGCGCGTGTGCCTATGATGATTGCGGCGCCGCAGATGGAAGCGGGGCTAGTAGAAACGCCCGTGAGCAACATTGATGTCTGCCCCACGCTTTGCGACCTTGCCGGGGTAAGTATGGCCGAGGTGATGCCTTGGACGACAGGTGAGAGCCTTGTGAAGCTTGGGCAAGGGGGGGAGCGCAAGAGCCCTGTGGCGATGGAATATGCCGCCGAGGCGAGCTATTCGCCGCTGGTGTGCCTGCGCCAGGGACGCTGGAAATACACCAATTGTGCGCTCGATCCAGAGCAGCTGTTCGACATGAAGGCTGACCCCAGTGAGCTGCGTAATGTGGCCGAAGAGGCTGAAAATGCCGAAGTTCTGGAGCGGTTTCGCATAATGGCGGCAGAACGCTGGGACTTGGAAGAGTTTGACGCCGACGTGCGCCAGAGCCAGGCGCGGCGCTGGGTTGTTTATGAAGCCTTGCGGGAAGGCGGCTATTTTCCCTGGGATTACCAGCCGCTGCAAAAAGCGTCCGAGCGCTACATGCGCAACCACATGGATCTCAACGTGCTTGAAGAAAACCAACGCTTTCCGAGAGGCGAATGACCATGCAAGCTGATTATGTAATCATCGGCGCAGGCTCGGCGGGCTGTGCCATGGCCTACCGCTTAAGTGAAGCCGGACGCTCGGTGATTGTGATCGAGCATGGCGGCACGGATGCGGGGCCGTTTATCCAGATGCCTGCGGCTCTGAGCTATCCGATGAATATGAGGCGCTATGACTGGGGTTATATGACCGAGCCTGAACCGCATCTTGGTGGGCGGCGGCTTGTTGCGCCACGTGGAAAGGTGATCGGTGGCTCATCCTCGATCAACGGGATGGTCTATGTGCGCGGACATGCGCGCGACTTTGACCACTGGCGCGACAGCGGGGCCGAGGGCTGGGGCTATGCCGATGTGCTGCCCTACTACAAACGCATGGAAAACTGGAGCGATGGCGGCCATGGTGGTGACCCTGCTTGGCGTGGCACGGATGGGCCGCTGCATGTGAGCCGTGGGCCACGGAAAAATCCCCTGTTTCATGCCTTTGTCGAGGCAGGGCGGCAAGCGGGCTATCCTGTGACGGCAGATTATAATGGCGCGCAACAGGAAGGTTTTGGCGCGTTTGAGCAAACTGTTCACAAAGGGCGGCGCTGGTCGGCGGCGAATGCATATTTGAAGCCCGCTTTGAAGCGTGAGAACTGCACAGTCGTGCGCGGGTTGGCCGAAAAAGTGGTGATCAGGGACGGGCGTGCCGTGGGTGTGCAACTCAAACGGGCCGGCAAGAGTGAGGTGATCGAAGCGCGCGCCGAGGTAATACTGGCGGCGAGTGCGTTTAACTCGCCCAAGCTTTTGATGCTCTCGGGCATCGGCCCAGCGGCGCATCTGGCAGAGCACGGGATTGAAGTGATGGCGGACCGCAAGGGCGTAGGCCAGAATTTGCAGGACCACCTGGAGATGTATATCCAGTTTGCCTCGAAGCTCCCGATCACGCTTTATAAGCACTGGAACCTCGTGTCTAAAGCCATGATTGGCGCGCAATGGCTCTTCACCAAAACAGGGCTGGGCGCATCAAACAATTTTGAAAGCTGTGCTTTTATTCGTTCTGAGGCGGGTGTTGAGTATCCTGATATTCAGTATCACTTCCTGCCCATCGCTGTGCGCTATGATGGTAAGACAGTGGCGGAAGGCCATGGATTTCAGGTGCATACGGGGCCGATGCGCTCGGCTTCCCGGGGCGCTGTGACGCTTAAATCTGCTGACCCGAGCGCGGCGCCGCGTATTCTTTTCAATTATATGAGCGAGGAAAAGGACTGGGCAGATTTCCGGCGTTGCATCAGGTTGACGCGGGAGGTTTTCGGGCAGGAGGCCTTTGAACCCTATGTGAAGCACGAGATACAGCCTGGTATTGCGGCGCAGACGGATGACGCGCTTGATGATGTGATCCGCGAGCACGCCGAGAGCGCTTATCACCCGTGCGGGACATGCAAAATGGGGCGTGCGGATGACCCTTGGGCTGTGGTGGATTCGGAATGTCGCGTGATTGGTGTCGATGGTCTCAGGGTGGCGGACAGCTCGATTTTCCCAAGAATTACAAATGGTAACCTTAATGCGCCGTCGATTATGACGGGGGAAAAGGCGAGCGATCATATCCTTGGTCGTGCCCCCCTCGCGGCTGCCAATGAGGAGCCTTGGGTGCATCCTGCCTGGCAGAGCGAGCAGCGTTAACCTTTAGCAAGCTTTGGCATTGAAGTGCTGCCCGATGCGGCGCATGTTAACCAAATGTTAAGAATGGTTAACATCGCGGCGACGGCCCTTTTGTTCGGATTATCCGGTATTCCAACCTATGTGGCAGCCGATGTGGCAGGGCGTATGGACATTGTGGATGGCGATACGCTTCATGTTTCGGGGAAGACTGTCCGCATTTTCGGGATTGATGCGCCCGAAGCAGGCCAGACCTGCAAGACCCGCGATGGAACGACATGGGCCTGCGGCAAGTGGGTAAGTGACACGGTGCGCAAAGCTTTTCAGGGCAAATTCGCTCGCTGTGTCGAGATTGATCGTGACCGTTATGATCGTATCGTCGCGCGATGTGATGTGAACGGAACGGATATGGGCCGTTGGCTGGTGCAACAGGGGCTGGCTTTTGCTTATCGCAAATATGCGATGGACTATGACTTGGACGAAAAGGGTGCAGCGGTGAACGACCGTGGCTTGCATGCGAGCCTTGTGGAAAACCCTGCCGATTTCAGGGCGGCGCGTGTCAACGGGCGCACAACGGGGCGTGTCGCTCCTGATGCGACCTGTGCGATTAAGGGCAACATCTCGTCCAAAGGCGTGCGGATTTATCATATGCGCGGGCAGGAACATTACGAGCGGACCTCGATCAGCACCGCGAAGGGCGAGCGTTGGTTTTGCTCGGAAGCAGAGGCACGGGCGGCAGGATGGCGGCGCGCCAAGCGCTAGTGTCTGTGAGAGGTTTAGCGCAGCTGTGATGCGTCGCCCAGCCGGGGCCTTCTTGCTTCGGACATCCGGTTTTGGAGCAAAGACGAGTGGGCTTAGGCTGGTTTTTGGAACTGTGAGCAGTTTTATTGATCGTGATCAAGGCGTGGTTCCTGTTTAGGCATTACCTTTTGTTTGGAGACAGCAACAGGAGCAGCCCATGTCACACACACCTCACGAATTGCAGGACGAATTTCCGGAATTCGCCGATAAGCTAAGTGAATTGAAAGCGTCTGATGCGCATTTTGCCCGACTTTCCGAGGAGTACTACGAAGTGAACCGTGCAGTTCACCGAGCGGAAACCAATGTGGAACCAACGGACCAGTTTGCCGAGGAAGAAATGCGCAAGAAACGTGCGGCCTTGAAGGACCAGATTTACAAGATGCTGTCAGCCTAAAGGCGACCTGACGCTTCAATGAAGCGCCAGATCTCTTGGAGCACACCGGAGCGCCAGAGATTTGTGTGGCCAGCGCCTTGAACAGCGAGGAATTTTTTAGAATTGGCAGGGGCGGCGGAGAATATCTGCCGCCCCTGTTCTATCGGGATGAGGTTATCGTCTGTACCATGGATAACAAGAAGCGGCGCGTTGAGCGCTTTTGCGTCTCTCAGGCTTTCCCATGGTGAGGTGAGAAATTTTGTGAGCGGAGCAAGCTTGGGGGAGGTATTGAGCGCGACATCGGAGATAGAGGTGAAGGGCGCTTCGAGCACAACGGCGGCGGGGCGCGGCTGCACTTCCGAGGCCATGAGACCCACGATGACAACCCCTGTTCCAAGACTCTCGCCGTAGAGCACGCGCGGGGCATCGGACGGGAGCACTTTGTGCAGATCGCGGTAAAGCGCACGCACATCCGAGACGATGGCTTTTTGGGAGGGCGAGCCTGTGGAGCCGGAGGAGCCGCGGTAGGCCATGGCCACGAGGCCGTAGCCTTGGGCAAGCATATGCTGAAAGCGCGGCGCGCGCATGGCGAGGTTACCTGCGTTGCCGTGAAAGTAGAGCACAACGGGTTTGCCCGCGCGCGGCGGCGCAACCCATGTGACGAGTTTAGCGCCTTCGGTTTCAAAAATTTTTTCGGAGATTGTGGACAGGCCTGCGGCCTTGGGGCTGATCCGGTGGCTGTCAAAGGGATAGAGCATGCGCTCTTCCAGTAGGCCGACGATTGCAACGCCGCCGAGGCTGAACAACAGTGCAAAGGCTGCGAGGCGCAGCATCAGCCGACCTCATAGGGGAGCACACCGCGACTGTCGGGGTTGATTGTCAGGCGACGCTCAAGCGGGGGCACGGAGCGTTGGTGACAGGTTGTGCGCTCGCAAATGCGACAGGAAATACCAATTGGCTCGAAGCTTTGTTTCTCGCTCACATCGAGGCCGTCGGCGTAGACGATATCGCTGGCGTGGGTCACTTCACAGCCAAGCGCAATGGCAAAGCGGCGCGTGGGCGCCCCGAACTGGCCGCCCGTTTTGCTCACATCGCGTGCGATGGATATGTAGCGCACGCCATCGGGGGTTTCGGCGAGTTGACGCAGGAAGCGCCCCGGCGTTTCAAACGCGCGGTGCACATTCCAGAGGGGGCAAGCTCCGCCGAAACGGGCGAATTGCAGCCGTGTGGCGGAGTGGCGTTTGGTGATTGTGCCTGCCTGATCGACGCGCACAAAGAAAAACGGCACACCCTTGGCGCTCGGGCGTTGCAAGGTTGAGAGGCGGTGGGCGACCTGTTCGATGGACGCACCAAACCGGCGCGCGAGCATTTCGAGATCATGACGGGTTTCACGGGCGGCAGCGAGGAAGGCCGTGTAGGGCATAAGCGCGGCCCCCGCGAAGTAATTGGCGAGGCCGATTTTGGCGATGGTGCGGGCCTCGGTTGAGTGAAAGCGGGCGAGATCGAGCGTGGCCTCGATGAGCTTGTCTTGCTTTAGCAGGGCAAGCTGGAGGAGCAGTTGGAAGTTGCGTGTGCCGAGGCTGGCGCGGGTTGAAATGGTGAGGGTGCGGGTTTCGCGATCAAAGTTGCGCAGCTCGGCGCGGTCAAGCTCGTGCACGGTGATGCCCTCGTCGCGCAAGGCGCGCACGGCGGTTTGACGAATATCACTGCTTTGGGCGGCGAAATGTTCGGCGGCGCGGTCGACTGCATCGATGTAGTTGTCGCAATAGTGAAAAAAATCGCGCACCTCGTCCCAGGGGCTGGCTTGGGGACGGGCATCTTCGCGGCCCAAGGCCTCGTCGAGCGAGGCGAGACGCTCGTGAGTTTGGCGGTAGGCGTTGTGCAGAGCGAGGAAGGCGCGCGCGAGGCCCGGAGCATTGGAGGCGGTGAGGCGCAGATCGGCCAAAGGGGGCGGATCATCGGCAAAGACCGGATCGGCCATGGCTTCGCGCATGTCAGACACCAGCCGCTCGCTATCGGCTGATGTCAGCTCGGTGACATCAAAGCCGAACTCTTGGGCGAGGCCGAGCACCACGGTTGTAGAGACGGGGCGTTTGTTGTTTTCCATCTGGTTAAGATAGGGGAGGGAGACGCCGAGCTTTTGGGCGAAATCCTTTTGGGTGAGGCCGAGGCGGCTGCGGGTTTCGCGCAGTTTGGCGCCTGCGTAGAGTTTTTGCTGGGGCATGGGGCTCACTTGGATTTGCAAATTAGCTATGTGGCGAGTGTGCCTTTGCAAAACCGTTGTTGCAAGATGCTGGTTTCGAATTTTCGCTCCGCGAAAATCCGACCGTCCGGGGTTGGTCTCTAGACACAGGCCAAGCTGGGGGCCAGCCCCCAGACCCCCGGGATATTTCTGGCAATAAGAAAGAGTGAACGTCAGAGACGCAGGCGTTTTTCGCGGCGGATGACCAATATGATGACGCTGAGGGCAGCGATGCAGCTGAGCATCATGAGGGCGATGAGCGGCAGGTCGCTTGAGCCTTCTTTAAGGAGCGCGCCTGCGACTGCGGAAAGGGCGGCGCCACCGCCGATCATTATGGCACTGCCGAGGCCTGAGGCCGTTCCTGCGAGGTGTGGGCGCACGGAGAGCATACCGGCTTGGGCGTTGGGAATAACCATGCCGTTGCCGACCCCGAGGATCATGACGCAGCCGAAGAACGCGGCGGGAGAGCCTGCGCCGGACAGGCTGAGAAGGAGGGCGGGCGAAAGAGCTGTCGCGCAAATGATATTGCCCCAGAAGATCATCGGGTTGATGCCTATGCGGGCTGAAAAGCGGGCGGTGATGAAGTTTCCGAAAAAATAGCCGACGCCGGGAGCGGCAAAGTAGAGGCCGAGCTTGTCGGGGCTGAGCCCGTAAACCTGCACGCCGACAAATGGCGCGCCGCCGAGATAGGCAAAAAACGCGCCTGAGGAGAAGGCGGATGCCATGCAGTAGCCCCAGAAACGGGGGGATTTGAGCAGCTCGGGGTATTCGGCAAATTGCTGGCGCAGGGTGTTATCACTAGGCGGGGCCGTTTCGGCAAGGTCGAACCATGTGACGACAAAAAGTGCTACGCCGCAGGCCAGAAGCATCCAGAAGCTTGCGTGCCAGCCATACCAGACTTCCAGTATGCCGCCGATGGCCGGGGCAATCATGGGGACAAGGGACATACCCATCGTGACATAGCCGATCATCGAGGCGGCCCTGTCTTGTGGATAGATGTCACGCACCACGGCGCGCGCCAGCACCATTGCAACGGCGATGGTGGCCTGAAGCATGCGGAAGACCATGAAGACTTCGGCGCTTTGCGAGAGCAGGCAGCCGAGGGTTGCGAGGATGAACAGGCCAAGCCCCCAGAGGATCACGACACGGCGGCCGTATTTATCGGAGATCGGGCCAATGAAGAGCTGCAAGAAGCCGTTGATTGCCAGATAGAGCGCGACCGAAAGCTGCATGAAGGCATATTCGGTATTGAAATAGGCCGTCATCCCGTCCAACGAGGGCAGGAAGATGTTCATGGCCAGCGCTGAAAGACCCGTGAGGCAAACCAGCGTCATGATATGGGGCGGTGTCGCCTTATCAAAAAAGCGACTCTTGGGGAGTTCTTGCATTGTTAAGGACTAGGCCGCTCCTACGTGGAAGTCCAGATGGCGCAAGCAGATGTGAAGGGATAAGGTTAAGTTTGCAGTTATGCAATTTGCCAAAACTATTCTGACGTATGTTTGCAAATTTGCTGGTTTGGGCTTTTTCGGTGGCCGATAGCCTATTATAGAGGGGAAAACCATAAGGGGACGTATGATGAAAGACATTCTCCAGAAGCTCGAAGATCACCGCGCAGAAGCGTTGCTCGGTGGTGGCGAGAGGCGGATCGCGGCGCAGCATTCCAAAGGCAAGCTGACAGCGCGCGAGCGGGTCGAGCTTTTGCTCGACGAGGGCAGCTTTGAAGAATTTGATATGTTCAAAACCCACCGCTGCACCGATTTTGGTATGGAAAAACAGAAGCCTGCGGGTGATGGCGTAATCACCGGTTGGGGCACGATCAATGGCCGTATGGTCTATGTATTCTCGCAGGATTTCACTGTATTTGGCGGCTCTCTAAGCGAAACGCATGCCGAAAAGATCTGTAAGATCATGGATATGGCGATGCAAAACGGTGCGCCGGTGATCGGGATCAACGACTCGGGTGGCGCGCGTATTCAGGAGGGGGTTGCCAGCCTTGCGGGCTATGCCGAAGTGTTTCAGCGCAATATCATGGCTTCGGGTGTCGTGCCGCAGATCAGCTTGATCATGGGGCCATGCGCAGGCGGTGCGGTCTATTCACCTGCGATGACCGACTTTATCTTTATGGTCAAAGACAGCTCTTACATGTTTGTCACTGGTCCTGATGTTGTGAAAACGGTCACCAACGAAGTTGTCACGGCGGAAGAGCTTGGCGGTGCTTCGACACATACCAAGAAGTCGTCGGTTGCTGACGGCGCCTTTGAAAACGACGTGGAGGCGCTGGCCGAAGTGCGGCGCCTTGTTGACTTTCTGCCGCTCAACAACCGCGAGAAGCCGCCTGTACGCCCATTCTTTGACGAGCCGGGTCGCGCCGAGGCCAGCCTTGATACCTTGATCCCCGAAAACCCGAACCAGCCGTATGATATGAAAGAACTCATTCACAAGCTGGCCGATGAGGGCGACTTTTATGAAATTCAGGAAGATTTCGCCAAGAATATTCTGACAGGCTTCATCCGTTTGGAAGGGTCCACCGTGGGCGTGGTTGCCAACCAGCCAACGGTTCTGGCGGGGTGTCTGGATATCGACAGTTCGCGCAAGGCTGCGCGTTTTGTGAGGTTCTGCGATGCTTTTGAAATTCCGATCCTGACTCTTGTTGATGTGCCCGGGTTTTTGCCCGGCACAAGCCAGGAATATGGGGGGGTCATCAAACACGGTGCGAAGCTTTTGTTTGCCTATGGCGAGGCGACTGTGCCGAAAGTGACTGTCATCACACGCAAGGCGTATGGCGGCGCTTATGACGTGATGGCCTCAAAACACCTGCGCGGTGATTTCAACTATGCGTGGCCCACGGCCGAGATTGCTGTGATGGGGGCGAAAGGCGCTTCGGAGATCATTCACCGTGCCGATGCCTCTGACGCTGAAAAGATTGCGCAGCATGCGGCGAATTATGAAGAGCGGTTTGCCAACCCGTTCGTTGCAGCAGAGCGTGGCTTTATCGACGAAGTGATCATGCCGCAGAGCACACGTAAACGGGTGAGCCGTGCTTTTGCGAGCCTACGGGGTAAGAAGCTCGAAAATCCGTGGAAAAAGCACGATAACATTCCGCTATAAGGCCAGAGTATGCGTAGTTCTCCATGTTTTCTTCTGGGTTGTATTGGCCTGGCCTTTGCAGGCTTGCCTGCGGGTGCGCAAGGCTTGCCAAGCCTGCCTTCAGGGCTTGCACCTGTGTTGTTGGAAGAGTTCATTGAGGTAAAGCCTGACGGCATGTTCACCTATGCGCGCTTTCGTTTTGTTGCGCCCGAGATCGGGCAGAGCGGTGCACAGGACTACGAAGCACTTGTAGAGGATTTCATGATGCTGTGTCAGGATTACGCGGTGCCAAGGCTCGTGGGCAACCCCGAGCACATTGACCGTGTGATTATTTCCTATGCTGACAGGGCGCTTGAGTTTGGTGTGTCTGATGCTGACGCGACGCAGTATTTCGAGCAATTTACGCTGCAAAACGACATCTGCATATGGGAGCAGTTTTGATGCTAACACAATATGTTGCGGCTCAGAGTTTTTGCCGGAGGCTGTTTGCGGCTTTCTCGTCACAGGGTGGCGAGATCCCGCTGGGGCCATATCGGGGATTTCGCAAATCGGGTATATTACGCACATGCGCCTCATTCGGGGCGCGCATCTCATATGAGAGGCAGGACGGGGGAATTCCCCTGGTCATGTCCGAGCAAAAAAACAGGAGTAAAGAATGTCCAAGACACTTAAAGCCCTCTGCGCACTTGGCCTCGTGGCTACAGTTTCGGCCTGCGGCGGCAACAAAGCATCAGACGATGATTATGTTGTTGTTGACCCGGCACCAATCTCTGTTGAGCCAACCTACACCGGCAAATACAAGTAAGACGACCTGGGAGCGGGCTTCACAGCCCGCTCTCCCTTGGCTTTGCCAGCACAGCGCAACCTCAAACATGGAGGGCGCATCATGCTGAAGCATCGCGGCTTCCCGGGCCGGCTTTCTGGCACGGATTTCCAATTTGTCATTCGTCGTGCGAACCCTCGCGGGGTGACACCGATCACCGTGCGCGAGCGCTTTCGCGACCGCAGGCCTGCCGATAAGCGTGCGGATGTGGGGTTCATGGCTGCGCTTTGGGCGCAGTTCGGTGATGAGCCGTTCGAGCGGGGCAATCTGGATGCAGGGCGGCTCTCGTGGTTGTTCGGGCGAGAGGTTGTCGCGGCTGAAGATCCGTTTGATCCTGCGAGCTATGACGCGTTGTTGCGCATCAATGTGGATGTTGCCCAAGTGTCATTCCCCGATATTTTTGATGGCACCTACGTGGAAGAGGGGCAGGCATGATTTTGCCGATCGCCTCTTCATTTGAGCAGGGAACGGCTCATTTCCGTGCTGTTCGAACATGTCCTCTTCCGCCGCATTCGCGCTCATGCAAGGTTGCTGGAGTGATGGTTGCCCGACCTCGGGCGCAGAGTATCTTCTCTGCCTGTTACCCTTCCCCTGCAGGGCGTTGCAGCTGCCCCCAAGGCTGCGCGCCCTGCTTTTTTCCTGCCACAGGTGGCGGTAATTCGCTTAGTGGCGACTTGGCAGCGCGGCCGCTAATGTCTAGTTCTTGGCATATAGGAGTCGCAAAGACGGCTCGGAATAAATCGAGACACAAATCAAGACGAGGCAAAGAGACATGCAAACAGTTACAAAATGGGTTGCGGCCCTCAGCACGGCAGCACTTCTCAGTGGGTGCGGAGACACGTTTGGCGAGCAGGCCCTCATGGGCGGCGGAGCAGGTGTTGCGGCGGCGGCTGTCACCAAAGGCGACCTTGCCACAGGCGCAATTATCGGTGCCGTCGGCAACGTGGCCTATTGCCAGCAATACCCGTCACGCTGCTAAAGGCGTAGCGACCGCCCTGCGAGGGGCCAGAAATAACCTGAAACCAGCTTCGGAGTTTTCCGATGCTGGTTTTTTTTGTGATCAAACACATGACGAAATAAGTGCGCGCACGATAATTGCCCGCACCAAAGAGGGGACGGACCATGTTTAAGAAAATCCTGATTGCAAACCGTGGCGAGATTGCATGCCGTGTGATCAAGACCGCGAAGAAAATGGGGATCAAGACGGTTGCGATCTATTCTGATGCCGACCGTCAGGCACTGCATGTGCAAATGGCCGATGAAGCTGTTCATATCGGCCCGCCGCCTGCGAACCAGTCCTATATTGTGATCGACAATGTGATGCGCGCAATCAAGGAAACGGGGGCCGAGGCGGTTCACCCGGGTTATGGCTTCCTTTCGGAGAACGCGAAGTTTGCCGAGGCGCTTGAGGCCGCTGGCGTGGCTTTCATCGGCCCACCTGTTGGCGCGATCGAGAAGATGGGTGACAAGATCACCTCCAAGAAGATCGCTCAAGAGGCCAAAGTCAGCACGGTTCCGGGCTATATGGGGCTGATTGCCGATGCAGACGAGGCGGTGAAGATTTCAAACGAAGTTGGCTACCCCGTTATGATCAAGGCCTCCGCTGGCGGCGGTGGCAAGGGTATGCGGATTGCGTGGAACGATGAAGAGGCGCGCGAGGGCTTCCAGAGCAGCAAGAACGAAGCGGCCAACTCTTTTGGTGATGACCGTATTTTCATTGAGAAGTTCATCACCCAGCCGCGCCATATTGAAATTCAAGTGCTCTGTGACAGCCACGGCAACGGTATTTATCTGGGCGAGCGCGAATGCTCGATCCAGCGCCGTCAGCAGAAGGTTGTGGAAGAAGCGCCATCGCCATTCCTTGATGAGGCAACACGCAAGGCGATGGGCGAACAGTCTGTCGCGCTGGCGAAAGCTGTGAACTATGCCAGCGCCGGCACGGTTGAATTTATCGTGGATGGTGCCAAGAACTTCTATTTCCTTGAAATGAACACGCGCTTGCAGGTGGAGCATCCTGTGACCGAGCTGATCACGGGTGTTGATCTTGTTGAGCAGATGATCCGCGTAGCTTACGGCGAGAAGCTTGCCATGGCGCAAAAGGATGTGACGCTGACAGGCTGGGCGATTGAAAACCGTCTGTATGCGGAAGACCCTTACCGGGGCTTCCTGCCTTCCATTGGCCGCCTGACACGCTATCGCCCGCCGCAGGAAACTGCCTCTGGCCCGCTTCTCAGCAGCGGCAAGTGGCAGGGTGATGCGCCAGCGGGTGACTTTGCTGTGCGCAATGATACCGGTGTTTACGAGGGCGGTGAGATCTCGATGTTTTATGACCCGATGATTGCCAAGCTTTGCACATGGGCGCCCACACGCGGTGAGGCGATTGCCCATATGCGCGACGCGCTTGACGGGTTTGAGCTTGAAGGGATCGGCCACAACCTGCCGTTCCTTTCGGCGGTGATGGATCACGATATTTTCATCAAGGGCGAGATGACGACAGCCTTTATTGAAGAGCAGTATCCCGATGGCTTTGAGGGTGTTGAGCTGGGCGAGGATGCCCTGCGCGCGATTGCCGCCAGCGCGGCGGCGATGCACCGTGTGGCCGAGATCCGCCGCACGCGTGTTTCGGGGCGGATGGACAACCACGAGCGGGTTGTTGGTAGCGATTGGGTTGTGAGCCTTCAAGGGCAGGACTTCCCCGTGCGCATCGAGGCGGATAAGGCCGGATCGACCGTGCACTTTGAGGATGGTTCTTCGCAGCGCGTGGCCTCGGATTGGACCCCCGGCCAGCAGCTTGCGCGCCTTAGCGTGGGTGATGGCACACTGGTGCTGAAAGTTGGCAAGATCTCGGGCGGGTTCCGCATCCGCAGCCGTGGCGCTGATTTGAAGGTGCATGTGCGCACGCCGCGCCAGGCCGAGTTGGCAAGGCTGATGCCTGAAAAAGTTGCGCCTGATACGTCAAAACTTTTGCTCTGCCCAATGCCTGGGCTGATTGTGAAAATCAACGTGGAAGAGGGCGACGAAGTGCAGGACGGCCAAGCGCTTTGCACCGTTGAAGCCATGAAAATGGAAAACATCCTGCGCGCCGAGCGTAAGGGGGTTGTCTCCAAGATCAATGCGGCGCCGGGTGACAGCTTGGCTGTTGATGAAGTGATTATGGAGTTCGAATAAGTCCTATGCCCCAAAGCCCCACATATGCGTCAAGAAACCCTAAAGGTTTTGGCGTTACTCTGAGCAGGGTTTTGCCTTGCTTGGAGGGGCTTTGGAATGCGCAAATTCATAACGTGCCTTTTGGCCGCTCTGCTGACAGCAGGTTGCGAACTCGACCGCGAAGAGGATGTGAAAACGCTTTTGTCTTCAAGGCTCTATATTTTGACGACAATGCATTTTACGTCCAAGAGCAGCTGCACGGCGGCGGTGTTTACGCTGGCTCTGGGCGAGTTTCGCAAAGGGTATTATCTGGCCGAGACGCTCGACACCGCGCTGGAGCGGATACGCGATCAGGAACCGGTGCAATTTGCGCTGGAGGGATTGAACCCCAACCAGATCACCGAGGCGATCATGAGCCGCGATCTCTCAAATGGCCTGGGGTTGATCTCGTCTGGCATAGGGCCCGCGCGCGACTGCATGGATGCGAAGATTTCGCGGGGCTATTATCGCGTGCTGCTTTCGGAGCAAACACAGATGGTCTATTTGCCCGAAGAGAACGCGCTTTTGCTCCTTTATCCGCCCGAGAGGCTGGCGTTTTTTCTGCGCGGAAACGTCTGAGCCGTCAGTTTGTGCCTAAGCGCCTATCGCGCACTTCTTGCTGGCGCAAGGGGAGCTTGTCGATTGAGCGGGAGATTTCGCGCACGTTCCAGGGTAGCGGTTTGCGCAGGTATACTTGCCCGTCTTTGCCAACCAGCATCAACATAAATCCGCGCGGGCGGTATTGGGTGCGCAGCGCGCTTTTCAGGGCGGGGTCGGAATCCAGCACGATCTTCACATCACGTTCGGCCAGATCATCTGGGCGTTCGGCCAGAAGCTCGATCTGTTCGATGAACCGCGGATCGGCATCGCTTTCGGCGAAGACAATGACGAGCCTGTTTGTCCATAAAAATCGAGACAAATCTGCCTCTTCGGTGGCAACAAGCATGTCCTCAGGCAGCTCTGCACGGAGACTTTCGGCCTGTGCGAAGCTCGCGAAAAAGACTGCAATTCCAAAGCTTAAGACACGTAACATAGGCCCTCCTGTTGGCTATGATATAGGCGCTTTAACCTGCATTACGATAGAAAAAGCACCCCATCACGATTTTTCGATGCTGTTAAGTGCTTGCTTAGCATCTGTAAGCCACACTCTGTCCCAAAGAACCGGCTCTGCGCGCGAGTGCGTGCAGTCCAATGAGGGGCTGAGCAAAATGCAGATTATCTTCCATCTCGGTGCACACCGCAGTGCCACAACGACGTTTCAACACTACATGCGCAGTCATGCGGCTGGGCTCAGCACACTCGGGATCGGGTTTTGGGGGCCGCAGCGTTTGAGAGGCGGCGGTTTGTTTGACGGGCTTTATGCGGGGCCAAACGGAAGTGTGAGCGATGACGCGATCGCGGCAGCAAAACCACGGATTGCCCGTGCGCTGGCCGTAGCACACGCCCGGGGCATGCGGTACCTTGTGATCAGCGATGAAAATGCGCTCGGGTCTGTCAAAGGCAATTTGCGCCACGCTTCGCTTTACCCGGATGCATTGAGCCGCTTGCAAGGTTTTGCGCGGGCACTTGACCGCCCTGTTGACAAGGTGCTGCTCGGGATGCGCCCGCTGGACAGCTACTGGAGCTCGGCCATTGCCTATGGGGTGAAACGTGGGGCGGCTTTGCCTGACGATGTCCGGCTTGATGCCATTGCCAACAGTAAACGCAGCTGGCGCGATGTGGTTTGTGATGTGGTCGAGGCTTTTGACGGGGCTGATATCGAGCTGCACAGCTTTGCGGAGTTTGCCGATTACCCTGACACGCGCTTGGCGCTGGCGCTGGCCAGTAGTGCCACGCTGCCAACGGCAAAACGCGGGGTCAGATTGAATGCTGCGCCCGATCTTGAGGGGCTGCGCGCCTGCCTCAGTGACCGTGGCGCGACGACAAATGCGCTGCCAAGCGGAAAGGGGCGCTGGCTGCCTTTCACAGCGGCTCAAAGCGCCGTGCTTGCCGAACGCCACGCAGACGATGTGTTCTGGTGTGTGTCGGGCGCGGGCGGCATTGCCAAATGGATTGACGTAAAAGAGCCAAGAGAAGCAGGCATAAGTCTGACCGTGGCTGCAAGAAGAGGACATATCTATGACCAAGCGAGACACATGGGCCAAACAGGCTGAAAAAGAGCTGCGCGGACGCAGTCTTGAGGATCTGACGTGGAAGACGCTCGAAGACATCGAGGTGAAGCCCGTTTATTTTGAGGAAGACCTTGAGGGCATGAGCCACCTTGGTTCTATTCCCGGATTTGAGCCGTTTACGCGCGGCGTGAAATCTACCATGTATGCAGGCCGCCCTTGGACGATCCGCCAATATGCGGGCTTCTCCACTGCCGAGGAAAGCAACGCCTTTTACCGCAGGGCGCTGGCCGCAGGGCAGCAGGGCGTTTCTGTGGCCTTTGATCTGGCCACGCACCGTGGATATGACAGTGACCATCCCCGCGTTGTCGGCGATGTGGGCAAGGCGGGCGTTGCGATTGACTCGGTCGAGGATATGAAAATCCTCTTTGATGGTATTCCGCTTGATCAGGTTTCTGTGTCAATGACCATGAACGGCGCGGTAATCCCGATCCTTGCGAGTTTTATTGTGACAGGGGAAGAGCAGGGGCATGACCGCTCTGTTCTGTCGGGCACGATCCAAAACGATATTCTCAAAGAGTTCATGGTGCGCAACACCTATATTTACCCGCCCGAACCAAGCATGAAGATCATTTCGGACATCATCGAGTTTACCTCAAACGAGATGCCAAAATTCAACTCGATCTCGATTTCGGGCTACCACATGCAGGAAGCAGGCGCGAACCTTGTGCAGGAGTTGGCCTATACGCTGGCGGACGGGCGCGAATATGTGCGCGCGGCGATTGAGGCGGGGATGGATGTCGACAAATTCGCGGGGCGGCTCAGCTTCTTCTTTGCGATTGGCATGAACTTTTTTATGGAGGCCGCCAAGCTGCGCGCTGCGCGTCTTCTGTGGCACAGGATCATGACTGAGTTTGACGCCAAATCCGAGCGCTCCAAAATGCTGCGCACCCACTGCCAGACATCGGGTGTGAGTTTGCAGGAGCAAGACCCTTACAACAACGTGATCCGCACGGCGTATGAAGCGATGGCGGCTGCGCTTGGTGGCACACAGAGCTTGCATACCAATGCGCTTGACGAGGCGATTGCGCTGCCAACAGAATTCAGTTCGCGGATTGCCCGCAACACCCAGCTGATTTTGCAGGAAGAAACCGGCATCTCCAATGTCGTGGATCCGCTGGCGGGCTCTTACTATGTTGAAAGCCTCACGAGCGAGTTGGCCGAGAAGGCCTGGGCCTTGATGGAAGAAGTTGAAGAGATGGGCGGGATGACCAAGGCTGTGGCCTCGGGCATGCCCAAGCTGCGCATCGAGGAAAGTGCTGCGCGCCGCCAGGCCAAGATCGACCGTGGCGAAGAGGTGATTGTGGGCGTGAATAAATACCGCCTCGCCAAGGAAGACGCGATCGACATTCTGGATGTGGACAACGTGGCGGTGCGCGAAAATCAGGTGAAGCGCCTGGCCAGTATTCGTGCGAGCCGCGATGAGGCCGCCTGTGAAGCCGCTTTGGCCGAGCTTTCGCGCCGTGCGAAAGACGGTGGAAACCTGCTTGAAGCAGCTGTCGAGGCCGCGCGCGCGCGCGCCTCTGTAGGAGAGATCAGCATGGCTATGGAAAAAGAATTCGGCCGCCATAGAGCCGAAGTCAAGACGCTCGCGGGCGTCTATGGTGCGGCCTATGAAGGCGACGAGGGCTTTGCCAAAATTCAGGCAAGCATTGAAGCCTTTGCCGAGGAAGAAGGCCGCAGGCCACGCTTGCTTGTGGTGAAAATGGGTCAGGACGGACATGACCGTGGCGCGAAAGTGATTGCAACGGCCTTTGCCGATATCGGATTTGATGTGGATGTTGGCCCTCTTTTCCAGACTCCTGAGGAAGCTGCGCAAGATGCCATCGACAACGATGTGCATGTGATCGGAATTTCATCTCAGGCAGCGGGACACAAGACTCTTGCGCCGCAGCTCATTGAGGAACTGAAGGCCAAAGACGCAGGTGATATCATTGTCATTTGTGGTGGGGTTATTCCGCAGCAGGATTACGAGTTTCTCAAGAAAGCGGGCGTAAAGGCGATTTTCGGGCCAGGAACAAACATTCCTGAGGCGGCGGAAGATATCCTGCGGATCATCCGTGAGGCGCGCGGGTAAGAGAGCGAGGGCAGCTGCATGACTTATGAGTTTGACCATCTGGTGATCACGGCGGATACGCTTGAAAACGGTGTGGTATGGGCGGAAGAACACCTTGGTGTGCCGCTTCAGGACGGTGGAAAACATGCGCGTTACGGCACGCACAATGCGCTTTTGGGGTTGGCCGACGGGCTGTACCTTGAGGTTATCGCGGTTGATCCGGAGGCGGAGCCGCCGAGCGGACCCCGCCTGTTCGGGCTCGACACCTTCAACGGACCACCGCGTTTGGAAACTTGGGTGTGCCGTGCCTCGGGGCTGGCTGATCTTGCGTTGCCCAAAGGGTTTGAGCGCGTTGTGTTGCTCACGCGCGGAACACTGAGCTGGGATATGGCAGAGGCAACGGGGGGAATGTTGCCTTTTGGTCAGTGCCATCCTGGTCTGATTGATTGGGGCACAACACCGCATCCCGCGGCGTCGCTTTCATCGTCCGGATTGAAGCTGCTGAACCTGACCTTGGCGCACCCTGATGTGACTGGTTTGAAAGCTGCTTTGGAGCCGCTGGAAGACGCGCGAGTGTGTACTGAAAAAGCGGATGTGCCGCTGGTTTCGGCTGAATTTGAAACCGCGGATGGCCGGAAAATAACCTTGTGAGTGTGCGTTTGGCCAAAGCCCGTGATGCGCCGGCTATTGCAGTGATTTGGAACAGGATTATTCGTGAGACGCTGGCGACTTTCACCACCGTGGAAAAAGATGCGGATGCGCTGGCAGAGACAATTCGAACTGAACCGAAGCGCTGGTGTGTTGCGACGGTTGAAAGTGTTGTCGTCGGTTTTGCCTGCTACTCTCAGTTTCGCGGTGGGCCAGGATATGCACATTCAATGGAGTACACCGTCCATCTCGCCGAAGCTGCCAGACAGCGCGGGCTCGGGCGCGCGCTTTTGACGGCCATAGAGAGGGCCGCAAAAGCTGAGGGTGCACATTCGCTCTACGGCGGAGTGAGCGGGGCAAACCCTGAAGGGCTGGCATTTCACGCGAAAACCGGCTTCACGCTGCTCGCGATACTGCCTGAGGTGGGCCGCAAAAAAGACCAATGGATCGACTTGCATCTTTATCAGAAATTTCTCTGATTGCGCACTGACACTTCTGGCTGCGCGGGGTAAGCTCTGCGCATGTCGATTTGGAGCCGGATATCTGCTGCCGTTTCAGCGCTGTCACAGGGCGAGCCCCTGAGCGCTGTTTTTGCGCATCTACGGACGCCGCCCGAGCGTTCGATTGCTTTTACTATCGCTGTGATTGCGCTTGGTGCGAAGATGGCGAAGGCCGACGGCCAGGTGACACGGGATGAGGTGATGGCCTTTCGCGAAGTCTTCCAGATTGCGCAGGAAGATGAGGCGGGTGCAGCTAGAGTCTTTAATCTTGCGCGGCAGGATGTAGCGGGCTTTGAAGACTACGCGACACGCGTGCGCGAGATGTTTGGCAAAGGCCATGAGGCGCTTGCAGATCTGCTGGAAGGACTCTTTCATATCGCGGTGGCAGACGGAATGTATCATCCTAACGAGGATGAGTTTTTGCAATCGGTGGCCGATATTTTCGGGCTGGGCGAGCGCGAATTTCGCCAGATCCGGAGCCGTTTTGTACCAGAGGCCGAAGCCGATCCTTATAGTGTTTTGGGGGTTAGCCCCGAGGCGAGCATGGCTGACGTGCGCAAGGCATGGCGCGCTCATGTGCAGGAAAGCCACCCCGACAGGCTTGTGGCACGGGGCTTGCCGCAAGAGGCCGTGAAGATGGCCGAGAAACGGATGGTTGCGATTAACCGCGCCTGGAAAGAGATTAAGGATGCGCGCGGTTAATGCGGATTGCGACCTACAATATCGAGTGGTTCAACAATCTGTTTGATGATGCGGGGAAGCTTATGATGGATGATGGCTGGTCGGGCCGTCATGATGTGACCCGCGCGATGCAGATCGAGGCGTTGGGCTTTGTCTTTACGGCGCTTGATGCGGATGCGATCATGGTGATTGAAGCACCCGATGAGAACCGCCGCAGGCATACTGTGCCTGCACTGGATGAGTTTGCGCACGTGTTTGATTTGCGCGCAAAATCAACGCTCATAGGCTTTCACAACGATACGCAGCAAGAAATCGCACTGATGTATGACCCTGCTGCGCTGACAGTGCGTCACGCGCCTGTTGGTGACGAAACGGGTAAAAAAGGTTCCGGGCAATCGCCACGGTTTGACGGGACATTCCGGATTGATCTGGATGTGGATGCGCATGAAGATTTGGTGCAGTTCTCCAAGCCCCCCCTTGAGGTTGAGGCGATTACGGCCAAGGGACATCTGCTTAGGCTGATTGGGACTCACCTAAAATCAAAAGCTCCACATGGCGCGCGCAATGAGAGCGAGGCGATGAAGCTCTCGATCCAGAACCGCCGAAAGCAGCTTGCACAGGCGATTTGGCTGAGGCAGCGGATTGAGGAACACCTTGGTGCGGGGGAAAGCCTGATGCTTTTGGGTGATCTCAATGACGGTCCGGGGCTGGACCAGTATGAAGACCTTTTCGGGCGATCTTCGGTTGAGATTATCATGGGCGAGCATGGCCAGAACCGTCTGTATGACCCACATGCGCGGCTTGGCTTGCAGCGCCGCCTCGGGGCGACGCCAACCTCTGCGCGCTTCTATATTCGGGAACAGAAGCGTTATTTACAGGCGCTTCTGGATTACATCATGGTCTCATCAGACCTTGCCGCAAAGCAGCCAATCTGGCGCATATGGCACCCGTTTGATGACCCCGAATGCTGGCGTGTCCCCGAGCTACGGGATGCTTTGCTCACAGCATCAGACCATTTTCCCGTAACGATGGATATAGATATTTAGGGGGCCTCAAAGGTGAGGCCAAAGGAAATAAGACCATCTGCGCTGTCAGCGTTCATCGGGGTGAATTGCACAAAAGCGTGGCCCTGCCGTAGCTGTGCTCCGCCGATAAAGACAACATCACCGCCGAGATGGGTTTTGAAATTGCGCCCGTCTGTCGGGTAGTGAGCGAGGCCTGCAAAGAGGCCTGCATCGCCTGTTTTCCACTGTTTCAAGGGAAGGTAGCTTGTTGCGGCGATGGACACCCGCTCGTAGCTGTTGAGATAGATGCCAAGGCTGAGGGCAGTGCGTTCGCGCTCCCATGTTGCAAAAAAGCCTGGATTGAATTCGTTAAAACCAGTGCCCCCGATGTGTTTTGATCCGAGCAAAACAGAAAACCTGTCTGGCCCTGCGTGCAGTGAAGTTGCGAAAAAGCAGAGGCAGAGGGCAATGATGGTGCGCATTATGGTGTATCTTTCTAGGGAATGGTCGGGTGCCCGAGGCATTGGAAACTGATTTGAGAGAGCTTATATAAAGAGAATGAGACAATATTTAGCCATTGCCAGCATGATTTTTGGGCTTGCTTTTGTGCCCGCTGCGGATGCCGAAGAGAGCGGCAGTTCGCTTATGGAGCGGGGGGCAAAGCTGTTCTTTGAGGGCATCCTGAAAGAGGTTGAACCTGCGGTGAAAGACCTTCAGGGACTGTTGGAGGATATGGAACCCGCGCTGCAGGATTTTGTGCAGCAAATGGGCCCGGCGCTGGCGGATCTGATGGACGAGATAGAAGATTTCAGCGCGTATCATCCGCCCGAGATTTTGCCGAACGGGGATATTATCATGCGCAAGAAAACGCCTGATGAGTTGCCCCCTACACCTGAGGATGGTGAGGCGGTAGATCTCTAGGCTATTGTTTTAAAATAATGTTTGGCGTTGCCGGGAAGGCTGCTGCCAGAGAATTGAAGCGCGCTTCGGCGACTTCACCAAAGAGCGGCACAGCATCCGGACTGAGCGTAAGTTCGAGAATGCGTTTTTTGGGATAGAGACGCATTTTTCCGATGTGTGCATCTTTTTGCAGCCAGAGCATTGCCCCGAAGCGCATGGCTTTTCCAACCGTTTCAGCAACTTGCTGATCTGCTTCCGAGATAAGCTCTGCTATGGGCTCAAAGCGCGCGGTTGTAATGCGCGAATTTGAGTAACGATAGAGCAGAGCGAGGCCCAGAAATACCCGCTCGTTGTGACGGATGCCGCCCAGATTGGCTTGGGTGGCAAGGTTGAAGCAGGTTTCGGCGCGGTAATCGGGGTGCGCACGCCAGCTTACGTCATGAAGCAGGCAGGCGGCTTTGATCAGCTTGAGCCGCTCGGGCGAGGCCGATTTGAAGAGCGGTTGGATAAATTCGTAAAGCGTGCGGCCGAATCCGGGAAGGCGTGCATCTTTTGATTCAGCGAAGCGGCAAGCCTCGATGAGCGGATCACGATCGCGCAAAGCTTGCGGCATTTGCTCATAAAGCATTCCTTCGCGGATTCCGTAGGAGCTGATGGCGATATCGTGTGGTCTGAACTCTCGCACCACTTCCTTAAGAACTTCTGAAGCGATCGGGACGAGCTTCATGCGGCTTGAGGATACGCCCGCCTGATTCCTGACTTCTTCGGTGTCGTTTCGGGCAATAAATTCGGATGTTGCGGTGACGGCTTTGCGGCTCATCCTGTATTCATGTAGCACATGCAGCGGATAGCCGCGCCGCTCCATGTCGATCCGTGCGATGGCCCGCCATGAGCCGCCGACAAGAAACAGGCGGTTGTGCTGCGGGCCGAGCCGCGCGTGCAGGTCCTGAATCGTGCTGCGGATGATCTCTTTGCGGGCCTTTTTGCCACCCTTCACACTCATTAGACGCTGCGGACCGAGGGGCGAGCTGACGCGCTTGCCGACCACGCCATCGGAGATTTCAGCAAGCTCCATGGAGGAGCCGCCAATATCGCAGACGAGGCCGTAAGACCCTGGCCAGCCTAGCAAAACCCCTTGTGCCGAGAGGCGGGCTTCTTCTTCACCATCAATCACATGAAGCTGCAAGCCTGTCTCGGATTCGACAAGGTCGCGGAACTCTTGCCCGTCTTCGGCCTCGCGCACGGCGGCTGTGGCGACGGCTGTGAGAGGGCCTGTGTTCATACCCGCAGCGAGGCGCTGAAAGCGGCGGATCGCACTGAGCGCGCGGGTGCGCCCTGACGGGTTGAGGCGGCCTGTTTCGGCGATACCTTCACCGAGGCCGCACATGACCTTTTCGTTGAAGAAATAAGCGGGGGAGCGGGCGGCACCGTCAAAGACCACGAGGCGCACAGAGTTTGACCCGACATCCACCACACCGACGCGACTGAGAGCTCGCGCCTTGGGGTCTTGAAAGAGCGGGCGGCCAAAAAGCCCCCAATCACTTGAATTCGCTTGGTTTTCGCCGTCCATCCGCGCCCCCGAAAGCGTTCTGGCTCCCTTATGGCGCGCGGGGCGGGGTGCGTCAACACCGCAGGTTCGGGTTACCGATGCGTAAAAGCCGCGCAGGGGGGATTTACGAATTTTGGAGGGGCTAAAACAGGGGGGTGAAAAGCGTGCACAACGCGTGCACCCCCGTGCACCGCCAAAAGCGAGTCGTTTTGATGAACCATGCGGAGCGGAGGGTTAACGCCGTTTCAATCTTCTGCGTGGGTGAGCTTTGGCACATCCGATGCCCCTGCGGAGCCGCGCCCCGAGAGGGAGGGGTTTTCCATGAAGAAGCGATGACAGTTGAAGCTGAACGTGCCTTCGGGCAGCTCTTCACGTGTGAAGCGGCCCGAGGCGTCCATCACCCAGCTTTGGGCTGTATCGGCCATGTTCGCCGCCATGACCTGACTTGTGATCTGGGCTTTGACTGTGGGGTTGTTGATCTCGACCAGTGTTTCGACGCGGCGCGAGAGGTTGCGACCCATCCAGTCGGCCGAGGAGATAAACACGCGGGATTTCTTGTGTGGCAGGCCGTGGCCCGCGCCAAAGCAGACGATGCGAGAATGCTCAAGGAAGCGCCCGACGATGGACTTGACACGGATGTTCTCGGATAGGCCTTTGACACCCGGTCTGAGGCCGCAGATTCCACGGATCACGAGGCTGATCTCGACACCGGCTTGGGAAGCGGCATAGAGCGCGTCGATCACTTCGGGTTCGATGATCGAATTCATTTTGGCCCAGATTTGCGCAGGGCGGCCTGCGCGGGCGTGTTCGGCCTCGGCTGCGATCATCTCCAGCAGGCGGGGTTTGAGGCTGAGCGGCGAGATGGCGAGGTTTTCGAGCGCGTCGGGTTCGACGTAGCCGGAGAGATAGTTGAACACTTTGGTGGCATCGCGGCCCAAGGCTGCATCGCAGGTGAAGAGCGACAGGTCGGTATAGATGCGCGCAGTGATGGGGTGATAGTTGCCTGTGCCGTAGTGGGTGTAGGTGACAAGGCGGTCGCCCTCGCGGCGCACCACAGTGGAGATTTTGGCGTGAGTCTTGAGGGTGAGAAAGCCATAGACCACATGCGCGCCCGCGCGCTCGAGGCGGCGGGACTGGCGGATGTTGGCTGCTTCATCAAAGCGGGCCTTCAGCTCGACAAGGGCGGTGACGGATTTGCCTTCTTCGGCAGCTTCGCAGAGCGCTTCCACGATCGGGCTGTCGCGCGAGGTGCGATAGAGCGTTTGCTTGATGGCCACCACATCGGGGTCGCGGGCGGCTTGCTGAAGGAAGCGCACGACCATATCGAAGGTTTCATAGGGGTGATGGAGCAGCATGTCTTTCTGGCGGATCGCAGCGAAGATATCGCCCTCGTGGTCTTGCACACGCTCGGGGATGCGCGGGGAAAAGGCGGGCCAGAGCAAATCGGGCCGCTCGTCGAGCACGAGGCCTGACAGGTCGGCGAGGCCGATCATGCCGCTGATCTCGACGATCTCGTTTTCGGTGACATGCAGCTCGCGCTGGATCATTTTGAGCAGCCGTGTGGGCGCATCTGCCGAAATGGTCAGGCGCACAACCTCGCCGCGGCGGCGCCGCTTGAGCGCGGTTTCAAACTCGCGGACAAGATCTTCGGCTTCGTCCTCGACCTCAAGATCACTGTCGCGCAACACACGAAAGCCACATGCGCCTTTGAGGCGAAACCCCGGAAAGAGGCTTGGCAAATGCTCCAGCACCAACTCTTCCAGCGGCAGGAAGCGGAACTGACCTTCGGGGGCGGGCAGGGCGACAAACCGTGCGATCTGCGCGGGAATGGGCAAAAGCGCCTGAAGCTTGCGCTTTTCGCGTTCGCTCTCAAGCTCGAGTGCGAGCGCGAAGCCTGTGTTGGGGATAAAAGGAAACGGATGTGCCGGATCAATCGCCAGGGGCGACAGCACGGGGAAGACTTGCTCCAGAAACACTTCGCGCAAGAGAGATTTGTCCTCATCTGTCAGCTCGTCGCGGGTGCAGATATCAATGCCTGCTTCTGTCATTTCTTCGGTGAGGGCGGCAAAAATTTCTTGCTGGCGCGCGAGAAGTTCGCGGGCATTGTCATTGATCAGCACAAGCTGATCGGCAGGGGTGAGCCCGTCAATCGCGGGGGTGGTCACGCCCTCTTTGACCATCTCGCGCAGGCCCGCCACGCGCACGGTATAAAACTCGTCGAGATTGGTTGCGGATATCGAGACGAACCTGAGGCGCTCGAGCAGCGGCACGCGGGGGTTTTCGGCTTCTTCCAGCACACGCCAGTTAAACCCGAGCCAGCTGAGCTCGCGGTTCATGAAGCGGGCAGGGCCGGCCAGATCCCCTTCAAGTTCTTGGGGCTCGGGGAAGGGTGCGGCGAGAAAATCGGCAAGAATCGGAGCGTGGGTCATGGCCGGGGTATAGCCTTCATATGTAACAGTTTTCAGATGTCCGTCAGAATAATGCGCGGCACATGGCGCAATGTCCACCGCCGCTTTTGCGGCGCTCAATCGGGGCGGATGTTGTTGCAGGGGGCTACGGAAGGGGAAGCCTTCAGCTTTCCCCTTTGATTTTGCGCCGCATCGAGCGTTGATAGAGGGCCGGGGAGAGGCGCATCACCCAGCCTGCCAGCCGTGCAACACGGCCCACGGGGATAAACTCGCGTTGCTTTTTGACGCCGGTGAGGATTATCCGTGCGGCTGCGTCGGGGCTCATGTAATCTATCCCGTCTGTTGCTGATCCGGGGCGCGCGATGCCGTCTTTTGTGCGAGCGGGATTGCCGATGTTTGTTGCGACAAAACTGGGCGCCGCGATCAGGCAGCGCACACCGAAGGCCGCCTCTTCGGAGCGCAGGGACGAGAAAAAGCCCTGCAAAGCATGTTTTGAGGCAGCATAGGCTGTGCGGCCATGCAAGGGCGCAAAGCCCGCGACCGACGAGACCGCCAGATGCGTGCCTTGGCTTTTGCGCAGCTCTTGCAGGAACAGGCGCGCCATTTCGACGGCGGCGAAATAGTTGATCTCGAAAACGCGCCGGTGGCTTGTTGCGTCGGCCTCGGCGAAGGGGCCGATCTGGGACACGCCTGCGTTGTAGATCACCAGATCAATCGAAGGCCGCGCTGCGATGATCTGCGCGGCGGCATTTTCCAGCGCTTGGGTGTTTGTCAGATCCACGGATACAGGCGTTCGGCTTTCTGTTGTCTCCAGCCCCTTGATATCAACGTCCATCAAGACGCAGTGCCATCCTTCGGCTTCAAGCTGCCCGGCCAGTGCGCGGCCCAATCCGCCATTGCCGCCAGAGATAACAGCCGTCTTCATAGGCCTGCCTCGCGCGTCCAGAGGGCAAACACTTCAGCCGAGGTCAGCTCGGGTGTGTAGCCGAACACGCTTTTGAGGCGCGCATTGTCCAACACGGGGCGGTATTGCAAAAAACGCACCTGCTCGGGGCCGTATTGCGAGAGGCCCAGCGGATGCGCTACGGCCAGTGCGGCCTTTACGGCCCAAGCAGGCAGGCGCAAAACAGATTTGTTCAGAGCGCGGGCCAGTTCATCAACCGAGAGCCAGCCATCTCCAGCCACGTTATAGACGCCTGCGGGGCCATCCGTTGCGGCGCGTTTAACAATGCGGGCGAGGTCTTTTGTCCAGATGAAAACGAAGGGGCTGTCGCTGCCTTTGATGGCAAGCAGCCGTTTGCGGCGAAAGAGGGCTGTGATCTGGGTGTCTGTTCCGGCGCCAAGCACCGTTCCGACGCGCAGGACAACCTGCTCAAGCTGCGGGTGCTGTTGTCGTGCCGCTGCCAGCATCTCCTCAACCTGCCGCTTGTGATCGGCATAGGCGAACTCGGGGTTGCCGCGGCAAGGGTCATCCTCGCTCAGCGGCAGGGGGTTGTCGGGGTAATAGCCATAGGCTGCGCCCGAGCTTGTCACCACCAGCCGTTTGACCCCATGTGCGACACAGGCCTTGAGCACATTGCGGGTGCCGGTGACATCGACTGCAAAGGCCTGTTCACGGCTCATGCCCTGCGGTGGCGTGACGATAGAGGCGAGGTGAACGACAACATCGGGGCGCACCTCTTTGATGACGGTGTCAGGGTCCGTGCCTGTGACATCCATGCGCCGGAACTCCAGATGATCCGGCAGGCCCGCCCGGGTAAGGTCTGTGACCACAATGCTATCTGCGGGCAGGGCCGCAGCAAGGGCGCGGCCAACCATGCCCGCGCCGCCAGTGATGAGAATACGGGTCATGGCGCGACCTTTCTGCGGGACATGATGTTTGCAAGGGCCAGCCCCGAAATGGCGTGCCAGATGCCCCAGAAGGCAGCGACAATTGCCATGCCGCCGAGACCGCCGAAGAAACCGAAGATCAGAACCAGTCCGAGCCCCGAATTCTGGATGCCTGTTTCGATGGTGACGGCCCTGCGATCAAACGGGGACAACCCCGCAAGGGTTGCCAGCGCGTAGCCGCCGCCAAGGCCGAGTGCGTTGTGAACGATGACCAGCCCTGCGATGCTGCCCGCGAAGGCAAGGAACAGAGGCCAGTTTGCCGCCAGTGCCAAAGTGACAAAGCCCACAAAAATCGCCATCGAAAGCCATTGCAACGGTTTGCGCAAATTCCGGGTCAGATCGGGGCGGTTTGTGTTGAGGGCAACGCCCAGAACCAGCGGCAATATCAGCATGAGACCAACCGTGATGGCGACGCTGAGCGGGTCAATCGCTGTGGCGCGCAGGATTTCGGCGGAGGGGGGGTAGAGGCTGCCCCAAAAGGCGATATTGAGCGGGGTTAAAGCTATTGCGCTGACGGTTGCGAAGGCTGTCATCGACACTGACAGGGCGGTATTGCCGCCTGCGCGGTGGGTGATGAAGTTCGAGATATTGCCGCCCGGGCAAGCCGCGACGAGGATCAGACCGAGGGCAACCGAGGCTTGCGGCTGTGCTGCCATAACGAGCAGGAATGTCAGTGCTGGCAGCAGAATGAACTGCGAGAAAAGACCGACAATCAGAGGCTTGGGCGCTTTTGCCAAGAGCTTGAAATCGCGCGGCTTCAAGTCGATGGCAATCGAGAACATCACCACAGCAAGGATTGCATTGAGCAAGGTCAGCGAGCCGGCGGAGAAATCTATAACCGCGTCGTCGATCATGACTTGCCACCCGCAAGCTTGCCGATCCATTGCGTCACGGCTTTGCGGTAGGTTGCCTTGTCGACATAGTAAGCCATGCGCGGCAGGTCGATATAGTTCATCCCGCCTGTAGCGCGGTCATAGCCTCGGGCTTTGGTTTTTTGCAGCTCGAGCGCTGCCGGGGTTTGGGCGCGCAGACCTTTGATGTAGCGCACCACCATTTCGGCCTGTTCGTGCCGCCCCTGCCAGCCAAGGCCGGACGCCTCGACCATGCCGAGCACAAAGACATCGTCGCGCTCGGGGTGCATTGCGTTGAGGTATAGGTGAGGCGCATCGCCCTGCCAGTTGAGGTGCGCAGTGTCGATGAACGGATAGTCGAGCTTGTAGCCCGTTGCCGCGAGGATCATGTCGTAATCCTCTTGCGTGCCGTCTTTGAAATGCACGGTTTTGCCATCAAAACGGTCGATATCTGGGCGGATTCTGATATCACCGTGGCCCGCGTGATAGAGCACCAGCGAGTTGACCACCGGATGGCTTTCGTAAAGTTTATAGTCCGGCTTCGGGAAGCCGTATTTTTGCGGATTGCCCACAAACCATTTCAGGATTGCTCCGTCGATAATCCGCTTGAGCGCCATGGGCAGCTTGATCGCGCCGCCCAGCGTATCGGCGGGTTTTCCGAAGACATATTTGGGCACAAAGTAGTAGCCGCGCCGCATTGACAGCTCGCAGGATTTCCCAAGGTGAATTGCATCAACCGCAATGTCGCAGCCCGAGTTGCCTGCGCCGATGACGAGCACCCGTTTTCCATCAAACTGGCTGGCGTGGCGGTACTCTGACGAGTGGATCAGTTCGCCTGTGAACTCCCCCTTGAAGGTGGGCATGTTCGGTGTGCTGAGGGTGCCGTTGGCGATGAGCAGGCCTGAATATTCCCCGGTATGCTCGCCGGTGTCATCAGACCAGGTGATCTTCCAGCCGTCATTCGGGCCGCCAAGCGGTTTGCAGGACAGCACCTTGGCGCCGAAGCGGTAGTGTTTTTCCAGATCGAAGTGTTCAGCGAATTCCTTGAAATAGCGCTTCATTTCACGGTGCGAGGGGTATTCGGCCACCTCTTCACGCATCGGAAAGTCGGTAAATTCGGTCATTTTTTTGGATGAAATCAGATGTGCGGTTTCATACATGGTCGAAAGCGGGCCGTCGATGTCCCACAGGCCTCCGACGCCGGAGTTCAACTCGAATCCCTGAAATTCAATGCCTTGTTCGACCAGCAGCTTTGCCGCAGCCAGACCCATCGGCCCTGCTCCTATCAGAGCAAGCCGTTTGTTCGCGTCTCCCATCGCGTCCTCCCTTGTTGATCGTTAACTTGAACAATAGTTCAAAATAAGGCAAGATGTTTTCATGATGGTAGTGCAAACGACTGAAGAACATAGACAAAGAGCCCCTTCAGCGCGGGCTTTGGCCACCAAAGCCCGCGTGTTTGATGCGGCAGAAAAGGTGTTTTCCGAGCGGGGGTTCGATGGGTCATCGATCCGTGACATTGCCGCCGAAGCGGGGGAGCCTGTGGGAACGATCCACCATCACGGAGGGGGCAAGGCGGCGTTGTTTCACCGCACGGTGTTGCGCCGGGCTGAAGCGCTCTCGTCTGAGCGGTTGCAGGCATTGGAGCAGGCCCGGAGCGAAGGGGCTTTGACGCTTGAGGCTGTTCTCGCTGCGTTTATCCGTCCGTTTTTCGAGCTGTCGGAGCAGGAGCCGCGCTGGCGAAATTATGCGCGCCTTGTTGCGTTTGTTTCTGTCGATGACCGCTGGCGCGGCATCTCGGCGCAGTGCTTTGACCCGACCGCCGAGGCGTTTCTGGACGAAATCCTCAAGCTTTCCCCTCACGCCTCGCGCTCGCAGGTTGCGGAAGGGTTTGTCTTTTCTGTTTCGGCCATGCTCGCACTTTTGACATCGCGCGAGCGCATTCGTGCGCTCGGCGCCGGCCTTGAGACGGAGCACGACCAGATCGACCATCTCATCCGCTTTTGCGCAGCGGGTCTGCGGGGAAAGCCTTAGCCGGCTTCCCCCGTTGTCAGGCTGCTGCTTTGGCTTGAATGGCCGCGGCTTCCGAGCGGGCAAAGAGCAGGTCATAGAGGACGGGGGCCGCGATCAGTGTGAGCACCGATGCGAAGGCCAGGCCACCCATGATTGTGACTGCCATCGACACGAAGAAGGCGTCTCCGAGCAGGGGGATCATGCCGAGGATGGTTGTAATGGCTGCCAGAAACACCGGTCTCAGACGTGATACGCTTGCCGAGACAATCGCTTCGCGCAGGGGGGTGCCTGTTTCGCGGACGAGGTCGATTTCCTCAACCAGAACGATGCCGTTCTTGATCAGCATACCGGAGAGAGACAGGAGCCCCAGCAAAGCGGTGAAGGTGAACGGCAAACCCGTGCCGAGCAGGCCCAGAACGACGCCGTTGACCGACATGGGAACGAGGAGCCAGATGATGATCGGTTGTTTGAGGCCATTGAAAAGAAGAATGGAAATCAGGATCATGATGAGAGCCGACAGCGGGAGTTGACTGCCGAGGCTGGCTTGGGCATCTGCCGAGTTTTCAAACTCGCCGCCCCATTCCATCCGGTATCCTACGGGCAGCTCCATCGCTTCGATCGAGGCGCGAATTTCCGAGTGAACCTGCGCGGCTGTCAGGTCGGCCCGAATGTCGGCTCCGACTGTGATTGTCGATAGTCTGTCGCGGCGATGAACGAGGGTGTTTTGAACCTCGTAGGTGAAACCGTCCAGAATTTGCTCCAGCGGAACAGACGTTCCGGTGTTGGCCGATGTCGCCTTCTGGTCGAGCAGATTGCCGGACTCGCTTTCGGGGCGCTTGATAATAATGGGGATCAAACGCTCGCGCTCGCGGAACTGGCCGCCGGTCGTTCCGTCGGTTTCATACAGCATGACATTGGCCACATCATCGCGGCTGATCCCGGCTGTTTGGGCGCGCTGTGTTGCATAGATCGGCTTTATAACGATCTCGGGTTCGCGCCAGTCAATCCGTGTCGAGGTGATCCCGTCTGATGCTTCTGCCATGCGTGACATGGCTTCTTGAGCCAGTTCCCGCAGAATGTCGGGATCGGAGCCAGACAGGCGCACTTGTATGAGGTCTCCGCCACCGGGGCCGAAGACAAGCCGTTTGGTGCGGAATTCGCCATCGGGCAGTTGTTCTTTTCCGAATGCTTCAAGCTCTGATTGCAGGGCCGGGATTTCATCAATGGTTTTTGTGCGCACGATGAGATGGCCATAGGACGAATTGGGGCGTTCGGCATCATAGGTGAGCATGAAGCGCGTGGCACCCTGTCCGACAAATGTTGCGACGGATACCACATCGTCTCTTTCGGAAAGCCAGCTTTCAACCAGTTTCATCTGGTTTGAGGTGGCCTCGATCGACGTGCCCTGAGGCAGCTTGTAATGGACAAAGAACAGCGGTGTGTTCGAGTTGGGGAAGAATTGTTGTTTGACCATACCGAAGCCTGCGAAGCAGAGCACTGTGATCGCAACCAGACCCACCATGACTAGAGCGCGCGCATTGAGCGCCATTGTGAGGGTTTTGCTGTAGAGCTTGAAAAGCTTGCCGCCGTAGGGGTCATCGCCCTCGATATGGTCATGCTTGAAGAGGTAATGGCCGAGCAGCGGCGTGACTGTGATGGCCAGCACCCAAGACAGTAAAAGCGAGATCCCGATAACGGCAAACAGCGAGAACAGGAACTCGCCTGTGGCATCGGGAGACAAACCGATGCCCGCGAAGGCCATGATTCCGATGACGGTTGCGCCGAGCAACGGAATTTGGGTTTTTGCGGCGGCATCATCGGCGGCATCGGTTGATTTCCGCCCGTGGATCATCGAGATCTGCATACCTTCAGCCACAACAATCGCGTTGTCGACAAGCATCCCCATGGCGATAATCAGAGCACCGAGGGAAATGCGCTCCATTTCGATTGAAAACAGCCACATGAACATAAGTGTTCCGACGACCGTCAGCAGAAGTGTCGTGCCGATAACGACACCGGCGCGCCAGCCCATGAACAGTGCAAGAACGATCACGACGATGGCGACAGATGTTGCAAGGTTGACCAGAAAGTCGTTTGAAGCCTTTTCCACAACGAGGTGTTGTTGATAGATCGGGTGCAGCTCGACACCATAGGGGATTGCAGTTGAGAGCTCGGCCAAGCGCTGGTCAACCCTGTGGCCGACCTCGACGATGTTTTCCGAT
The DNA here is from genome assembly GCF_025751535.1 of Lentibacter sp. XHP0401. Taxonomy (GTDB): domain Bacteria; phylum Pseudomonadota; class Alphaproteobacteria; order Rhodobacterales; family Rhodobacteraceae; genus Lentibacter. The sequence goes on from NZ_JAOWLC010000001.1 coordinate 128,129, forward strand.
GAAAGCCCCGCGATCCCGAGGGTGAAGGCTTCTTCGCCATTGAAGCGAACCAACAGGCTCGGGTCATCAATGCGGCCGCGTCGCACGGTTGCGAGGTCGGCCAGATTGATGACCTTGCCCTGTGTGCCGACAGACAGACCTGCAATCGCGGAGACGGTGTCTGAGCCTTCCGGTGTTGTCAGGCGCACGCTGGAGCCGTTGCTGTCGATTGAACCTGCGGGCGCGACAGAGTCGGCTGTGGCAATCGCGGAGGCAATTGCGGCGGCGGGAATGTTCTGGTTTGCAACCAAAGTCGAGTTTGGCTCGACGAATATCGCCTCTTCGGGAAGGGCGGATACTTCAACATCGGCCACGCCTTGCACAGCCAGCAATTCGCGGCGCAGGAAGGTTGCAAGCTCGTGCTGCTCTGCATCGGTGAAGCCTTGGGCCGTGACGGCGTAATACAGACCGAAGACATCGCCGAAGCTGTCATTGACAGAAGGTGTGCTGACCCCGGAAGGCAGGCCCGCGGAGGCATCGCGCACGCGGGCGCGCAGTTTGGTCCAAAGATCGGGCAATTCGCTTCCGTCGAAGGTAGATTTCATCTCGACAGTTATTTGCGACATGCCCGGCTGGTTGATGGAGCTGATCTTGTCGACTTCGCCCATTTTCTGGATGGCGCTTTCAAGAGGCTCGGAAACCTCAAGGGCGACTTGTTCGGCGCTTGCCCCCGGATACTGAGTGACGATGACCGCCGATTTGATGGTGAAGGCAGGGTCTTCGAGGCGGCCCAGATTGAGGAAGCCGTAAATGCCGCCGAACAGACAGACGAGGATGATCAGCCATGTATAAAGCGGCTTCTCGATCGAGGCGCGTGCGATGTTTATCATGTTCTGTCCAACTCAGTTTGAAAATCCGGTGAAGCGGCGCACCGCTTGACCGTCTTCAAGGGCGTGACCGCCTGTCAGGACAATTTCCTCGCCGCCTTCAAGACCGGACAAAACCAGAAACTTGCCGGTTGGTTGCGGCTCGATTTTGACAATGCGGCGGGAGACGGTGCCCTGGCCGGTATCATCCGACGGGGTGAAGACCATCACCGAAAGCTCGTTATCATTGCCTGTCGGCAGCAGGGCTGTTGCGGGAAGGACGATCCGGTTTGTTTCGGAGCCCATGGAAACCGTTACGTTGACAGAGCTGCCGGGGAGAACATTGAGGCCTTCTTGTGGCTCCATTCCGAGGGTGATCTTGAAAGTTTGGCCTATACTGTCTGCCTCGGCCTGAAATTCGCGGATGCTGACCGGAAAACTCGTTTCATGGGCCGGAAACATGGCTGTGAAGACGACATCTGTTCGGTCACCGGAAAACTGGAAGAGGATTTCGGGCACATCTATTTCGATACGGATTTCCGACATGTCATGCAGGCGCACGACAGACGCGCCGGCGCCGACCATGTTGAACTCGGATGTGTTTCGTGAGGCCACAAGCGCGTCAAATGGTGCAACAAGTGTTGTGTGCTCCAGCGCGTATTCCGCATTTTTGAGGGCGATGGCCGCAAGCTGGACCTCGGTTTCGGCATCGTCGATCGTTACGGTGCTGACGGCATTGCCCGAGAGCTTTTGCAAACGGCTGAATGTGCGGTCTGCCTGGTCTTTTTGTAGCCTTGCCTGTTCCAGCGAGAGCTGGAAGGTTTCCTGATCCAGACGCGCAATCAATGCGCCTTTCGGGACGATTTCACCTTCACGCACGGGGAATTCGATAAGCTCGCCGCCGACCTGAAACGCAAGATCAACTGATTTTCGTGCTACGACCTGACCAAAGAAATGCCGGGTCGGGACGTGCTCGCCCGCGACGACCGTCATGAGTTTTACCGGTTTTACCGCTGCGGTATCTGCCATTGCAGGTGCGGCGGTGCATAGGGCCAAAGCGGCTATCCGGAGTATGGTTCTCAACACTTTGAAGTCTCCTGAAATGTTGTGTCGTAGATTGTTTTGCGCACGATGTCGCTCAGTTCGGCGAAGGTGCGTGTTTGTGCATCGTTCAGGCCTGTGACTGTCTGGAAAAGCTCGCTGGCCTGCTGCAGCATCTTGGAGCGCAGGTCGATGCCGTAAGGTGTGAGTGACAAGAGGAAGGCACGGCGGTCGCGTTCGTCGCGGTGTCTTTGCGCCAACCCTTTGCTTTCGAGCAGGTCTGCAAGGGCCGTTACGCTCGACGGCAGCGAATTGGTGATGCGGGCAAGGTCGCCGAGGCGACGGGGCTTGTCCAACTGGACCAGCAGGTGGCGTGCCTGATCGGTTAAGCCATCATTCTGGGACAGATCTTCGATTGCGACGCGGACGCGCGTGTGAAGTGCATATACGCCCAACAGGGCTCTTACCTCGGGGGGGAGGGCGCCATCATTATTCGGGTCTGTTGTTGGTACTGTATCGCAGTTCATATCGAATCCCGTTTTCCCGGTGTTATGCTCATTTACTTCGTTAAATGAAATATTCAATATCCAAAATGATTCTGCGAGGTAACATTTTTGTGGCCGTGGCGCGGGGCGCGCAAAGGCAGGGGCATACATGAACTGTATGAAAGGCAAAACGGGGATGTCGGTTTGTGGCCGGTGGCCGCATTGTCCGGAGGCCGGCGCTAGGCCATGCCCGCCAGAACCTCTGCCGCCAGTTTACGGCTCACCTCGCGGCCCTCGCTCAATGCCACAGCGTCAAGCGCCTCGACAATGCGCCGTGCGGCGGCAAAGCTGCGCTCCATGTTTTTGGTGAGATAGGCGAGCACATCGGGGCGCGGGTTGAGCTGGCGGTCGGCAAAGAGCTTCATCAGCACTGCAGCGAGCAAGTCATCATCCGGCGGTCCGAGCGGGACGGCGGGTGTGCCTTGCATACGGCTCGTCAGATCGGGGAGGGAAAGCCCCCAATGCGCAGCTTCGCCTGTGCCTGTCAGAAGTAGCGAATGTCCCTCGGCAAGTGTCAGGTTGTGCAGATGAAAGAGCGCATTTTCGCAGGCTTTATCCCCTGCAATCGCCGGCACATTCTCAACCGCGACGGGGCCGCGCGCCAGCGTTGCAATGTCGGCCCGGGAGAGGGCAGAGGCCTCGACGATTTGAGCCTTTGCAAGCGTGGCCCAGACATGGGCAAGGTGGGTTTTTCCAGCGCCTTCTTGACCGATAAGCAGAAGCTTGCGCGAGGGCCAGTTCTGCCAGCCCTCGATCATGGCCACCGCGGCCGCATTGGACGGTGAGACGAAAAAGTCGTCACGCCCGAGCGTTTGCAATGCGGGCAGATCAAAGGTGAGTTGGCGAGTCATCAGCTTTCGTCGGCGTCAAGTGCTGTGGCTTCTTTGGCGGCGCGCATCGCGGTTGCCGAGGGGCCGCCATTTTCGCCTTCAAGGCCTTGGTAGAGTTTGCTGGCTTTGTAATTATAGATGACAAACCGCGTCAGTACGCCGATGGCGGCGGCGACAGGCACAGCCACCAGCATCCCGACAAAACCGAAGAGCGTGCCGAAGACCGAGAGCGAGAAGATCAGCCAGACGGGATGTAGCCCGACAGATTTTCCGACCAGTTTCGGCGTGAGCACATTGCCCTCGATCACCTGACCGATCACGAACACCGCGGCAACGAGGCCGAGCGAGAGCCAGTCGCCCCAGAACTGGAACAGCGCCAGTCCGATGGCGAGGACGCCGCCGAGGATGGCTCCGAGGTAAGGAATAAAGGTGAGCAGGCCCGCGATGAAGCCGACGATGAGGCCGAATTGCAAGCCCACGAGCATGAGCGCAACCGCGTAATAGGTGCCGAGGATCAGGCAGACTGTGCCCATGCCGCGCACGAAGCTTGCCATGGTGCGGTCGACATCGGAGGCCAGTTGGCGAATGACGGGGGCGTGGTCGCGGGGGAGCACATCGTCGAGGGCGGCGACCATGCGGTCCCAATCGAACAGCAGGTAGAAGGCCACGACCGGCACAATGACCAGCAGCATCACCAGATTGATGATCGACATGGCTGAGGATAGCACGGTTTGCAGAAGCTCTCCGCCGCGTTCTTTTACGGTGTCGCCCACTGCAATCAGCGAGTTTCGCAGGGTGCTGTCATTGTCCATCAGCGAGGGGAAGCGCTCGGTGAGGAAGGTTTGCAGATCGGCAAAGAGCTTGGGGGCTGTGTTGAAGAGCGAAACGGCTTGCTCGACCATCACGGGGATGACCAGAAGCGCGAGGATCACGAAAAGCATCAGGGCCACGAGGGTGATAATGGTGGTGGATACCGCGCGGGAGAACCCCATGGCTTCCAGCCTGTCGGCCACCGGATCAAGAAAATAGGCCACGGCTCCGCCGAGCACGAAAGGCAGGATCACATCGCCGAGAAACCAGAGCGCAAGACAGAACGCGAGCGCGGCAACGCCCCAATATTTGAGCTGATCTCGGACTGGAAGTGCCATGTAAGCCTCGTTAAAACCCTTTGCCTTTAGACATGTCGCAACTGGCGCTCAAGCGCAAGAGGCCCGCAGATTATTCCGCGGGCCTCAAGCGGTTCGCCTGTCGCTTGGGGCTTAGTGACAGGCGGGCCGTGTGCCAGGGAGCAGCACTTTGTCGATCACATGGATGACGCCGTTGGAGGCTTTGATATCGGCAATCACGACATTGGCCATCGTGCCTGTGCCGTCATTGATTGTGACACCGCCAGCGCCTTTGGTGATGCAGAGGCGCTCGGATGTGAGCATGGGTTTGAAATAGGTCGAGCCATTCGGGATGCCTGCGGCCATGAGCTTGCGGTCATCGACATGATAAAGCAGCACATTGGTGAGCTGGTCTTTGTTCTCGGGCTTCAGCAGTGTTTCGACTGTACCATCCGGCAGGGCTGCGAAAGCATCGTTTACAGGTGCGTAGACAGTGAAGGGGCCGGGGCCTTGCAACGCTTCGGCGAGGCCTGCGGCGGAGACAGCGGCAACAAGGGTGCTGAAGCGGTCGTCGCCCGAGGCGATTTCGACGATGTTCTGGGTGCCGTGATTGTCGGCCATTGCGAGGGGCGCCGAGAGCGCAACGAAAGCTGCGGCAAAGGCCGCTTTTACAGTATTTTTCATGGTGTTCTCCGATGTTGGAAAGAGTGATGTTTGAAAGAGTGGGGCTTCAGGTGGCTGTGCCCGAAGCCCGTTTGATTATGTGTTCAGCACGAGGGCGCGTTGCCCGGCAGAACGACTTTGTCGACCACATGGATCACGCCGTTGGAGGCTTCGATATCGGCGATGACCACGTTGGCCATTGTGCCCGAGCCGTCATCGAGCATGACACCGGCATCGGATTTGGTGATGCAGAGCGTGGCGCCGTCCATGGCTGTGCCTGCGGCCATTGTGCCCATGGCAATATCGCCTGACATCACTTTGCCGGGGACAACGTGGTAGAGCAGCACGTTTGTCAGATCGCCTTTCATTTCGGGTGTGAGCAGGCTTTCGACTGTGCCCTCGGGCAGCGCCGCGAAAGCATCGTTAACGGGTGCGAAAACGGTGAAGGGGCCTTCACCCGACAGCGTCTCGCCCAGATCGGCGGCTGTGACCGCGGCGACGAGGGTTGTGAAACGCTCGTCAGCGGCGGCGATTTCAACGATATTTTTGCTGTGGCCATCTGCGAAAGCAGATGCGGCCGTCGCGGCGAAGGCGGTGGCGAGAGCGAATGTGCGTAGCATATGTGTAACTCCTGTCAGTGTGTGTCTCGTTTTGTTCGAGTAAAGGGGTTACGCGGGGTGTTGGCTGTTGGATGTGTTGATGACGGTTCTGTGATCAGGCGTGATTGCGCCCCCTTGCGAGGCGGGGCGCAAAGCCATAAACGGGGGGAAATAACTGGAAGGTTTTCCCATGCGTCTGAGCCGCTATTTTCTGCCCGTTCTGAAAGAAACCCCTGCGGAGGCGCAGATTGTCAGCCACCGGCTTATGCTGCGGGCGGGGATGATCAAGCAGTCTGCTGCCGGCATTTACTCGTGGTTGCCGCTTGGCTTCAAGGTTTTGCGCAAGATCGAGAATATTGTGCATGAAGAGCAGATGCGCGCGGGGCATATGCCGATGTTGATGCCGACGATCCAGTCTGCAGACCTGTGGCGCGAGAGCGGGCGGTATGACGCGTATGGCGACGAGATGCTGCGCATCAAGGACCGTGGCGGGCGCGACATGCTCTTTACGCCCACAGCCGAAGAGCTTGTGACGGATATTTTCCGCTCACATGTGAACAGCTACAAAGACATGCCGCTGACGCTCTACCAGATCCAGTGGAAATTCCGCGATGAGGTGCGCCCGCGCTTTGGCGTGATGCGGGGCCGCGAGTTTTATATGAAAGACGGCTACAACTTTGACCTCACCAAAGAGGACGCTTTGCACGCGTACAACCGCCACCTCGTGAGCTATCTGCGCACTTATGAGCGGATGGGCTTGCAGGCGATTCCGATGCGTGCAGATTCCGGCCCTATTGGCGGCGATGATACCCACGAGTTTCTTGTGTTGGCAGATACGGGCGAGTCCGAGGTGTTTTATGATGCCGAAATCACCGATCTCAAGTTTGGGGACCGCGAGATTGATTATGCCGATCATGCGGCTTGTCACGCGGTTCTCGAAGAGTTTACCAGCCGCTATGCGCGCACGGACGAGACGCACGACGAGGCAATTTTTAACGAGGTTCCCGAAGAACGCCGCCGCACCGCGCGGGGCATCGAAGTTGGTCAGATATTCTATTTCGGCACGAAGTATTCCGAAGCCATGGGCGCGACTGTTCAGGGACCTGACGGCAAGCCTGTGCCTGTGCATATGGGCAGCCACGGGATTGGCGTGAGCCGCTTGCTTGGGGCGATCATTGAAGCGAGCCATGACGACAACGGCATCATCTGGCCCGAGGGTGTAACACCGTTTCATGCCGGCATCGTCAACCTCAAGCAGGGCGATGCAGAGGCCGATGCGGCCTGTGAAGCGCTGGAAGCCGCGCTGGAAGCCCTGGGGCTTGAGCCTTTGTATGACGACCGCAACGAGCGGGCGGGCGGCAAGTTTGCCACGATGGACCTCATCGGCCTGCCATGGCGGATCACCGTCGGGCCACGCGGCCTCAAGAACGGTGTTGTCGAGCTGGCCAGCCGCCGCACGGGTGAAAGCGAAGAACTGCCGCCTGAAGAGGCCGTTGCCAAACTGGCCGAGATTTACAAGGGACATATGGTAAAGGGGCTGTGAGGCAGCCTGTCCTTTTGATCTGTTGAGGTTGATATGATCGGTGAGGTGTTTTCCGTTCCGGCCCGCATCGGTTTTACGGTGCTTTTGCTCTCGGTTCCGTTTGTTGCGGGGCTGAGTTTGGTCAGCCCGTGGTGGATATTGCCCATGGCGTTTGTCTTTGTGATGGCGGACGTGATGGGCAAATGGCGCCTGATGTTTCGCGGGGCACCTTTGAGCAAGGTTGCTGGCTTTGCGTTGAAGGCGTTGGCGGTCCAACCTTTTGTGGTGGGCGCGGTATACCTGCTTGGGCTGGCGCTGGGCCTTGTGACCGGTGCGCCCAGCTTTTCACCGTTTCTTGAGGGTATGACAGCGTTGCATATCGCAGTTTATGCGGTTGTCATGTATTTTGCCGGGCTGTTGCTGATCTGGCTGGAGCACGGCAAGCCAGACCTTGAGGCGGCGATGAAGGAAGAGTTCAAACGCGCCGCCAGAACATCGGCGCAGAAGAACGAGGGGATTGCAGCACTGGCCGAGCCGGTGACGGTCGAGACCTTCTTTGACTGGCATCATCATTCCAACAAGGATTACGAGGCAGACGCGCTGAAGGATACGGCCTATGTGAGGGAAGCAGATATTGCTGCGCGCGAGGTCGAGCTTGGCGTAACGCTGCCCGAGGGGGTGCGCGCGCTCTATCTCAGGCAAAACGGCGGCGGGCTGCGCGATGTCTACGCTGGCGATTGGCGTGTGCCGCTGGAAGATGATCTCACGCCATTTTCGGGCTATGAGGAACTTGTGCCGCTACACAGTATGCGCAGCCTTTACGAGAGCATCAGCGACTATGCTTATGAGGAGCAGTCAGAGATGTTTCCCAAGGGAGCGAAGCGGATGATCGTGCTGGCTCAGTGGTATCGGGAGACGTTATTTCTGGACTATCGCGGCGGCGACGTGCCGCGCGTAGGCTTTTTTGACTTTGACCGCTCCGAGAATTTGCAGGATGATAGCTGGCAGGACGAAGCTGTTTTCTGGGAAAGCTGGGAGACGTTTTTTGCGCAGCTTTATCGGCAGAAACGCCATGGGTGAGGCAGTATGATTGCACGGGTTGTGACATTGGCAGGCGGGTTGGCCGGGGCGGCGGGCTTCTCGCAATTTCCCGAATTTTCGCAGCAATACATCCAGCGGATGGGTGGGGCTGTGGACGAACTGGGGCGCTTTGTGGCCGAGTTTGATGCGGATGCGGCGAGCCTTAATGTGAGCCGCGAGCAGGCGTTGATCCAGATGCGCTACGGTGGCGCTATGGGGGCCGTGCGCGCGGACACGATGGAAAACACGATTGCGCGCCACGCGCGGCTTAGTGCTGATCTTGCTGCCTTGGAAGGTGTCGGGCCGTTTACCCGCGCCTACGAGATGCGCCGCTTTTCCGACAGCGAAATAGCCGCGCGGGCCTGGGAGGCGTATAAGCCTGCCGTGCCGCTCACCTTTGAAGGCGGGGTCTTTGCCGGCACTGGGTTTCTGGGCGGACTTGGACTTATCGGGGGATTGATTGCGCTGTTACGCGGGGTTTTCGGGCGGCGGCGCGCGCAGGGCGCCTAGCTGTCATCCTGAGCGCCCAAAACCTTCGATTTAGGCGGCAGAGAGCGTGTCGCCCAAGCGGTCTGTGGCGGGGTCGGGGCGACCTTGAATGACGGTGATGTTTGCCATGGCGCTCTCTTTATTGGGCCAAGTATAGGCCTTTGGGCAAATCGTGGCCATGATCTGCGGCAAGACGCGCTTCTGCTTGACCTTGGGGCCAAGCGCGCGCATTTTGCCGCGCAATTATAAAGAGAGCAGACCTATGGCCATGACCCCTCCTTTTGCGCGCTACGAGTGGATGATAGCGTGGCGCTATTTACGCGCGCGTCGTGCCGAGGGCGGCGTGAGCGTGATGACGTGGATTTCGCTGATCGGGATTACGCTGGCTGTTATGGCGCTGATTGCCACGCTGGCCGTACGGGCGGGCTTTCGGGCGGAGTTTGTTGATACCATTCTGGGCGCGAACGCCCATGTGACGGTGTATAATGCTGCCGAAGTGCAGGAAAACGGAGTGCTGGACCGCACAATTCAGGACTATGAGGGCATGGCGACGCGCCTTCGCGCGGTTGACGGTGTGACGCGGGCGGCGCCGCTTGTGAAGGGGCAGGTTATGGCCAGCGCGGGCGGGCGCAATGCGGGCATTGAAGTTTACGGGATCACGGCGGAAAACCTCATGACCATCCCGCGGATTGTGGAACCGCAGGACAGCTCGGGAGACATCACCCGTTTTGAAGAGGGCATTGCCATCGGCTCGGGGGTTGCGCGCGAGTTGGGTGTCGTGGCGGGTGACAAGATCAAGGTGATCAGCCCCAACGGTGTGAAAACAGCCTTTGGCACGAGCCCGCGGGTGAAGGCCTATGAGGTTGCCTATATCTTCACGGCGGGGCGCTATGACATTGACCGCACGCGCGTTTATATGCCGTTTGGTGAGGCGCAGACTTTCTTTAACCGCGAAGGGCGGGCGGACGAGATCGAGGTGATGGTGGCGACGCCTGACGCTGTGGACGCGATGACTCTGCCGCTCATTCAAGCGGGGGGGGAGCGGGCGCTGCTCTGGACATGGAAAGATGCGAGCGGCGGGTTTCTCAAGGCGCTCGATATCGAGGACAATGTGATGTTTGTGATCCTGTCGATCCTTGTTCTCATTGCCGCGATGAATATTGTTTCGGGGCTGATTATGCTCGTGAAGAACAAGGGGCGCGACATTGGGATTTTGCGCACCATCGGCCTTACGGAGGGTGCTGTCTTGCGGGTGTTCTTTATTTGCGGAGCGTTTACGGGGATTATCGGAACAGCGCTTGGCGTGTTGCTCGGCTGTTTGTTTGCGATCTATATCGACCCGATCTTTGCGATTGTGAACGGAGTGTCCGGCGGCGGGATATGGGACCCTGCGGTGCGGGGGATTTCATTCCTGCCTGCGAAGCTCCAGTTCAATGATGTGATGTCTGCTGTGGCGCTGAGCCTTGGGCTGAGTTTTATCGTAACGATCTTTCCGGCGCGGCGTGCGGCGCGGATGAACCCTGTGGAGGCGCTGCGCTATGAGTGATCCTGTGTTGCGCCTGACGGGCATCGAGAAGGTTTACAATAAAGACAAGCCCAACGAGGTGAGCGTTCTCAGGGGCGCAGATCTGACGATTGAAGCGGGTGAGATCGTGGGGCTTGTAGCCCCTTCAGGCGCGGGCAAATCGACGCTTCTGCACATTGCCGGATTGCTTGACATGGCGAGTGCGGGAACTGTCGAAATCGGCGGGCAGGATATGACGGGGAGAAGCGACCGCAAGCGCACACGGGTGCGGCGAGAGGATGTGGGTTTTGTTTACCAGTTTCACCATTTGCTGCCCGAGTTTACCGCTCTGGAGAACGTGATGCTGCCGCAGCTTGCCAACGGCGTGGCGCGTGGTGCGGCCAACACCCGTGCCATGGAGCTTTTGGGACATGTCGGCGTGAGTGAACGCTGTGAGCACCGGCCAGCGGATATGTCGGGCGGCGAGCAGCAGCGCGTTGCGTTTTGCCGGGCACTCGCGAACGGGCCGCGGCTTTTGCTGGCGGACGAGCCAACGGGAAACCTTGACCCCGGCACGGCAGATCAGGTGTTTTCGGCGTTGATGAGCCTTGCGCGGGAAACCGGACTGGCAGCGCTGATTGCCACGCACAACCTTGAGCTTGCCGCGCGGATGGACCGCCGTGTGCGGCTTGAAGAGGGCGTTCTTGTGCCTGCCTGAATGCGCCATTTGCAACTTGGAGTGGCACGGTAAGGCCAGAGAAAACGCACATTTTTGACAAATTGAAAGTAGATGCTTGAGCTCAACAGGGCGCTATGACCCTGACGAGCAAGAGGCAGATACGATGTTCACTTCAATGATTTTGATGGCGCTTATTGGTGCCCCGTTGATGTTGGTTCCGCTGCTGGACAATGGTGGCGGTGACGACGAGAACGATGTGAATGCGGCGGGAGCTGCCGATGTTGACACGGGAGAGGCTGCACAAGGACCCGAGACAGACGGTGCGGGTGTCGATACGTTTTTAAGCAATGATGAAACCTCCGGCGGGGATTTAAGCGCTGCTGAGGTCGATGACGCCTCTCGCGGACAGGTAACTGACACTGCGGGTGTGACGGCAAATGGCTCGGTTGAGGCAGATGTTATCACGGGCGGTTCGCTGGATGACGAGCTTTCAGGGTATTATGGCGATGATACGATTTATGGCGATGAGGGCGATGACGCACTGCGCGGCGGTTATGGCAACGATGTGCTCTATGGCGGTGAGGGAGATGACAACCTGAACGGCAATGCCGGAAACGACTATCTTGACGGCGGTGCGGGTGATGACCGTATCGACAGTGGCGAGGGTGACAATACGCTGATTGGCGGTGAAGGTGCTGACCTGTTGATGGCCACGCTGGGCGATGATGTGCTGAACGGCAACGAGGACGACGGCAGTTCGGATGACGAGATCGACCGGCTGATTGCCAGCTTTGGCGACGATACCCTAATGTTGGGCGAGGGCGATATCGGTACAGGCGGCGCGGGGGCGGATGCGCATTACATTCTGGCAGATGTTGATTTGGGAGTGACCATCACGGACTTTGATCCGGCTGAGGACAGTATCATCGTGTTGCATGACGAGGCCGATGTGCCGACGATCACCGAGCAGCGGATTGACGCGACGGGAGTGACTGTTGTGCTTTCAACCGGTGTCGAGATTGCGCTCAATGGGCTTGAGAGCACCGTGCCTGCGGCGCAGTTCGGCTTTGAGGCCTTTGGCGCGGTGGCTTGAGAGCCAGCTTTCCAAAGTGGTGGGAGAGCCTGACCTGCCCCAAGCGACGCTCTTCGGTGTTGAGGTCGGGAGTGTCACCACCTTGGGGCCATCCGGCTGCTTGAAGAGGCCTGTCTCACCGGCTTCTTCAAGCTGTTTCCGTTCTTTGCGACGCGGTTCGGCCTTTTCCGTATTGGTCGGGCCTTTTTCGGGATTTCTTTGCAAAGACTTGCAGGTGTTAAACCTGCTGTGTGAGCCAGACGCCTGAGGCCATGAGGGCGATGCCGCCTGCGCGGGAGAGCGAGAGCGGCGAGATACGCGCACCAAAAAGGCCGAAGTGATCAATGATCGCGGCAGAGATAAGTTGCCCGAGCAGCACGAAGAACACCGCATTGCCGACGCCGAAGCGCGGCGCGACCCAAGTTATCGAGAGCACATAGAAGGCCACGAGCAGGCCTGCCAGAAACAAGTGTTTGGGCTGGGCGGGAGCTTGGGCGAGCGCACTTGCGCTGCCTGTGAGAAAGAGCACCACAACAGCCGCGGAAAGCGCCACGCAAAACAGGATCAACCCTGCGGCGAAGGGCGTTCCGAGGCGCGTGCCGAGACTTGCATTAAGCGCGGCCAGAACGGGAATACCGATGCCTGCTGCGAGCATGATGAGGGCGTATGATGTGGGGCTGTGCATGGAGTTGTGCCTTTCAGGCGAGGTAGAATGTGGCTGTTGCTGTGGCGATGTCTTTGCCCAGAGGCTCGGCACGCATCACAGCGCGGGTGAAGATGAGGTTGCGGCCCGGTTTGACGATTTGGGCTTCGCAGACGACCAGATCGCCAAGGCCTGCGCGCAGGAACTGCACTTCGAGGTTGGTTGTGGCGACGGGTTTCATCTGGCCGAAAAGCCCCGCGCAGGCAAAGACCATTGCGGTATCGGCCATGGCTGCAAGCGCCTGACCCGAGAGCACATCGCCCATTCGGGTGAGATCGGGGGTGATGGGCATTGTGAGGGTTGCGCCATTTTTGCTGATATCGGTGATTGTGAGGTCAAGCGCGCGCACCCAAGGGGCGAAGGCTGTATCAAAGATGGTTTGGGCCTGGTCTGGTGTAAGTGTCATGGAGTTCTCTTGTGTGGTTGGGCCAAGAGTGGCATGGCGCGAGCGGATGATCCAGATCAAAGCGTAGGCAAGTGCCACGCTGTCAGAATGGCTCAAACAGGAGTGCGACATGAAAACGATAACGACAGAGGCGTTGGTTTTGGCTTTGGCCGCGATGGCGGGCCTTGCAGGATGTGTGGACGAGACAGCACGCAGGGACGACAGCAAGAGCGGCTCGATGTTGTTTGCCGAAAATTGCGCGGCTTGCCATGGCGCGAATGCGCGCGGACATGGTGATGCGGAGTCGGGGCTTGAGCAGGCACCAGCGGATTTAACACTTATTTCGGAGCGCAACGGCGGGACATTTCCGGCAGATGATGTGCTGGCCAAGGTGCACGGCTACGGCGGGCCGGGGCATTTTGGCGATATGCCCGATTTCGAAGATATCGGCGCGGGCAAAAAGGTGATGTGGGAGACGCAAAACGGGCAGAAAATCGCCACTCCGCGCGCGCTTGTCGAGATTGTGGGCTATCTGGAAGGCTTGCAGCGCTAGGGGCGTTTCTTTAGGCTTAAGAAAACCATAAAGGGGCGAGCAGATGCGGTTTGTTTTGACAGGGTTGGCGGCGGTTGCTGTCGCGGCTTGCATGAATACGGAAATGCCTGACGCCAGCGAAGGGCGCGCGGCCTATGATGCGAATTGCGCTATGTGCCACGGGGCCAGCGGCAAGGGCGACGGGGAGCTTGCGGGCGATCTGAGCGTGAAACCCGCGGACCTGACGACACTCACCCGCGACAACAGTGGAAAATTCCCTGTGAACCGCGTGCTGAGTTATATCGACGGTTACACGCGGCAAGGGCGTGAAGATGTGGAGATGCCCGAATTCGGCCTGCTGCTTGAAGGGCCAAGTGTGCCGATCAAGACGGGCGAGGGCGTGTTTACGCCGACGCCACGGCCTTTGGCAGCACTGCTGGCTTACTTGGAGAGCATTCAGGGGTAATCTCGAATTTGCTTCGCAAATCCGACCCGCTGGGGGCTTTGCCCCCAGACCCCCAGGATATTTATGGCAAAAAGAAAGGGGAAGGTTAGGTCCAATCGAGGACGACTTTGCCTGAGCCTTGCTGCATGGCATCAAAGCCTTTTGCATAGTCGGCCACTTTGAGGCGATGGGTGATGACGCCGCGCACGTCGAGGCCGTTTTCCAGCATGGCGATCATTTTATACCATGTTTCAAAGATTTCACGGCCGTAGACGCCTTTGAGGGTGATGGCTTTGAAGACGATGCGCGACCAGTCGACAGGGCTTTTGCCCGGCGGGATGCCTAAGAGGGCGATGCGCCCGCCCATGACGAGGTTTTCGACCATTTGATCGAGGGCGGTTTGGGAGCCGGACATCTCGAGGCCGACATCGAAGCCTTCCTTCATTTTGAGCGCGCCTTCGACCTCTTTCAGTTCTTGTGTGGCGACATTGACGGGGACGACATCGGCCACGGAGGCGGCGAGATCGAGGCGGCGCTGGTCGATGTCTGTGATGACCACATGGCGCGCACCCACATGACGCGCGACGCAGGCGGCCATGATGCCGATGGGGCCGGCGCCTGTGATGAGCACGTCTTCTCCGACCAGATCAAAGCTGAGGGCGGTGTGAACGGCATTGCCTAAAGGATCGAGGATTGCTCCGATTTCATCGTCAATCGCATCGGGGAGGGGAACTACGTTGAAGGCGGGGAGGCGGAGATATTCGGCAAAGGCGCCTTGCTCGTTGACGCCGATGCCGCGGGTTTGCGGATCAAGGTGGAACTTGCCTGCGCGGCTCTGGCGGGATTTTTTACCGATAAGGTGGCCTTCTCCAGAGCAGCGCTGACCAAGAGCCAGATCGGTCACATCACGGCCAAGCTCGACGATTTCGCCTGCGAATTCGTGGCCCGTGATGAGCGGGGTGGGGACCGTGCGCGCGGCCCAGTCATCCCAGTTCCAGATGTGCAGATCGGTTCCGCAGATGCCTGTTTTGTTGATTTTGATCAGAACATCTTCCGGGCCGATCTCGGGGAGCGGTTCTTGCCGGAGGGTGAGACCCGGCTGGGGTGCGGTTTTGACGAGGGCTTGCATAGAGTTTTTCATGGTGTGTCATCCCAGAGGTCGGTTGAGAGGTATTTGAGGCCGCTATCGCAGATAACGATGGCGACTGTGCCGCCTTGCTCGGAGTCTTGAAGGAGCTGCACGGCTCCTGCGAGATTTGCGCCTGCGGAGAAGCCACCGAAGATGCCTTCGTGCCTGGCGAGGAGGCGAGCGTGTTCGCGGGCTGCTTTGCCAGTAACGGTGAGGGTGCCTGCGAGGGGCACGCCTTTGAGGTGAGCGAGATTGGGCATGGAGTATCCGCCGCCCTGAATGGGATGAGTGGGGGTGTCGGGGTGAATGGCGTAGGATTTTACGCCTTGGGAGGCGAAGAAGCGGGCAGCGCCACCGAGGGTTCCGCCAGAGCCGATAAAGTCGCAGAATGCGGTGACGGAGCCTTCGGATTGTTCCCAGATTTCAGGGGCTGTGCCTGTCTCGTGCGCCTGCGGGTTGCTTGGGTGGACGAACTGGTCGGCGCGGAAGGCGGCGCGTTCGCGGGTGAGGGTTTGCGCGGCGGCTTCAACGAGGGCAAGGTCTGCGCCCGAGACTTCGCCGCGGGCAGAACCGTCAGCTTGGGGAACGAGGAGGACTTCGGCGCCAAGCGCGCGCATCATGGCGGCGCGCTCGGGGGAGTTGCCTTCGCTCATAACGGCGACGAAAGGGTGGCCATAAATGCCACATACGATGGCGAGGCCTGTTCCCATATTGCCTGAGGTGAGCTCGACGACGGTTTGACCCTCGGCCAGATCGCCTGTGGCTCGGGCCGACTGGATCACGGCGAGGGCGGCACGGTCTTTTTTGGAGAACCCCGGCGAGAGATAGTCGCATTTGGCGAGGATGCGTCCGTCAAGGCCCAGGTGGGCGGTGAGGCGGTCGAGCGCCACGAGGGGGGAGTTGCCGATGGCATAGGTGATGTCGGGGAGGATCATATCACGCCTGTTTCGCGGCCAGCTTCGGTGAAGGCAAAGAGTGCTGCGTTGAGATCTTTTTTGGTGAGGGCAGCATTCATTTGGGTGCGGATACGGGCGCGGTCCTTTGGCACGACGGGGAAAAAGAAGCCCGAGACATAGATACCGCGTTTGTCCAAAGCCTGCGCCATGTCTTGGGCTTTTTGGGCTTCGCCGAGCATGACGGGAATGATCGGGTGTTCGCCTTTAAGCAGGGTGAAGCCTGCGGCCTCAAGGCCAGCGCGCCAGTGCGCGGCGTTCTCGAAGAGTTGTTTGCGCAGGGCATCGCCATCTTCCACCAGCTTGAGCGCGGCGATGCCTGCTGCGGTGATTGAGGGGGGCAGGGCGTTGGAAAAAAGATAAGGCCGAGCGCGTTGGCGCAGCAGGTCAATTACTGGCTGGGGGCCAGCGATATAGCCGCCGAGCGCGCCGCCGAGGGCCTTGCCGAGCGTGCCTGTGAGGATGTCGACTGCTGTGCCGAAATGCGCGGGTGTGCCTTGGCCCTTTGGTCCCATGAAGCCTGTAGCGTGGCAATCATCGACCATAGTGATGGCGCCGTATTTGTCGGCCAGCGCTTTGATCTCGGGGAGCCTGGCGAGGTAGCCATCCATTGAGAAAACACCATCGGTGGCGATCATGATGTGGCGGGCGCCATCGGCTTTGGCGGCTTTGAGCTGTGTTTCGAGATCGTCCATATCGGAGTTGGCATAGCGGTAACGCTTGGCTTTGCAGAGGCGGATGCCGTCAATGATAGAGGCGTGGTTGAGGGCGTCGGAGATAATTGCGTCTTCGGGGCCGAGGAGCGGCTCGAACAAACCGCCGTTGGCATCAAAGCAGGCGGCGAAGAGGATGGCATCATCCATGCCGAGGAATTTTGCCAACGCGCTTTCAAGCTCGCGGTGCAAATCTGCCGTGCCGCAGATGAAGCGCACCGAGGCCATGCCGTAGCCGTGCTCGTTCATCGCCTGCGTGGCGGCTTTGATTAGCGCGGGGTGATCGGCGAGGCCGAGGTAATTGTTGGCGCAGAGGTTGAGCATGGGCCGCCCCTCGGCTGTGATGTGGGCCGACTGGGGCGTGCTGATAGCGCGCTCGCGCTTATAGAGCCCGTCTGCCTCGATCTCGCGGAGGGTGGCTTGGATATCGGTGAGAAAGGCGGACATGGCGGGCGCTCCCTTTGAGGTTTGCTCAAGGGTATCTTCGTGACGCAAAATGTCAATATAAAAGATGCGCGTCCGTTATAGCGGACGCGCACCTGTTTCGTGCTTTACAACGAGTATGGCGCGGGCCGTTTCATGCGCGCGGATCGCATGGGGCAGATCGGCGCGGTAGCGTAGGGTGTCGCCTGTGCCAAGAGCGGCCTCGGCCTCGCCGCTCCTGACGGAGAGTGCGCCTGTGAGCACGGTGAGATGCTCGACAGCGCCTGCGTCGTGTGGCTCGGAGACCAGGCTGCCGCCTGCGTCAAAGACCAGCTCGTAAAGCTCGGTTTTGCCCACATCGGCGGGTGCGGAGAGAATGCGGATGGTGCAGCCTTTGCCTGTCTCGGTGAAGGCGGGCGTGTCGGTGGAGCGCAGGTGCTCAAGGATCGGGCATTCGGGGCTGGCGGAGCTGTCTAGCAGCCCTGCGAAATCAACGCCCAGAGCGCGGGTCAGGTTCCAGAGGCTGGCCACGGTGGGCGAGGATGCGCCACGCTCGATCTGGCTGAGCATGGAGCGGGAAACGCCAGAAAGCTGTGCCAATGCTTCCAGCGAGAGGCCACGCGCGGTGCGTGCCTCTTTGAGGCGGCTCGCCAGATGCCGGGTGATATCGTGATCTATAGCCATGGGCGTTTATAGAGAGCTTTGGGCGCGGCTGGCAATATCGCGCGCAGCGGCGACGGCGGAAGACCATGCCCATTGAAAATTGAACCCACCGAGCCAGCCTGTCACATCGACGCATTCGCCGATGAAGTAGAGGCCTTTCCGGTGGGCGCTTTCCATGGATCTGGAGCTGATATCAGCCGTTGAAACACCTCCGAGGGTGACTTCGGCTGTGCGGTAGCCTTCTGTGGCTGTGGGCTTGAGCTGCCAGTTTTGCAAGGCACTCACGATCTCGCTCAGGCGGGCATCGGACTGATCGGCGAGATTGCCTGTGAGGGCGAGAGGGTTTGTGAGGTGATCGACCAGTTTGGCGGGCAGATGGCGGGCAAGCTCGGTTGTGAGCTGGCGGCGGCCCTGTGTTTGGCGCTGTGAGCGCAGAGCCTCGTAAAGCGTGTTTGCCGGATCAAGATTGAGTGTGATCGCTTCGCCCTCGTGCCAGTACGAGGAAATTTGCAGCATGGCGGGACCAGAGAGGCCGCGGTGTGTGAAGAGCGTGGCGTCTTCAAAGCTGGCGTGGCCCGCTGTGGCGATTGTGTCGGCGGCTGTGCCTGCGAGGGGCGTGAACGGATTATCGGAGAAAGTGAAGGGGACGAGGGCCGGGCGTGTCTTGGTTAGGCTATGGCCGAACTGTTCGGCAATGTCGTAAGCCAGACCTGTTGCGCCCATCTTGGGGATGGATTTGCCGCCTGTGGCGAGCACGAGATTGCGCGCGAGGACGGTTTTGCGCTTGCCGTTATATTCCAGCGTGGCGGTGAAGTCTGATCCGTCGTGGGTGATGCTGATCACGGAGGTTTCAAGCCAGAGCGAAGCCTCGGCGCGGGCCATTTCAGCCAGCAGCATGTCGATGATCTGGGTCGATTTGCCATCGCAGAAGAGCTGGCCGAGGGTTTTTTCGTGATAGGCGATGCCGTGCTTGGCCACCAGCTCGATAAAGTCCCATTGGGTATAGCGGGCGAGAGCGGATTTGGCGAAATGCGGGTTCTCGCTCAGGAAGTTTTCTGGCGTGCAATACATATTGGTGAAGTTGCAGCGCCCGCCACCGGAAATACGGATTTTCTCGCCCGGTTTTTTGGCGTGATCAATGATCAGAGTTTTTGGCCCCGCGTGGGCGGCGCACATAAGGCCAGCGGCGCCTGCGCCAAGGATGAGCGTGTTGACTTGCATAAGGGTGGGCTACGGTGCAACGCTACTTTTTGCAAGAGAGATGACGTTTGGGAAGAGGCCTGCGCAATGCACCAGATAGCGGCGGATAGCAAAGAGGTTGAGGCGGTTCTGGGTCTCATTCAGCGTGCATTTGCCTCTATGGATGGGCGGATATTTCCGCCAAGCTCGATGCACCGCTTAACTGTGCACGATGTATCACAGCAAGCCCGAGACGGGGAGGTCTGGGCGATCGGTGAGCCTGTTGTGGCCTGTGTTTTTATGATGCCACGGGTGGACAGCTTATACATTGGCAAGCTGGCGGTTGATGGGGCTGCGCGTGGACGAGGGCATGCGCGGGCCTTGGTTAAGCAGGCTGAAGCGCGGGCCAGAGCGCTTGGGCTGGAGCGGCTTGAGCTGATGACGCGGGTTGAATTGCGCGAAAACCACCGCGTGTTTGAGAAACTTGGCTTTGAAAAGACGGGTGAGAGCGCTCATGAGGGATTCGAACAGGCGACTTCGTTCACATTTGCCAAGTGGCTATGACCTAAGAGCGAACCATCTACTTCCCAAAGGCGAATCACCATGTTAGACTGGCAACAACAGACCCCGCAAAGGGGCGGTTGAGGCAGTGTAGCGGTGAGTTTCAGATGACAGAAATGGTGTATGGCACGATTCACGTGCATTCGGGCGAACCTGTGCTTCCGAAGTGGTGGCGCACAATTGACAAGTGGACGCTCTCTTGCATTTTGCTCCTGTTCGGGGTCGGGCTTTTGCTCGGCCTTGCAGCGAGCCCGCCTTTGGCGGAGCGCAACGGTTTTGGCGCGTTTCATTATGTGCAGCGGCAGGCGTTTTTTGGCGGGCTGGCACTTGTGGCGATGCTGATCACCTCGATGATGCCACCCCAGCTTGTGCGGCGTCTGGCTGTGATCGGCTTTCTGGTTTCGTTTGTTGCTCTTTTGGGCTTGCCGTTTTTCGGAACCGACTTTGGCAAAGGCGCCGTGCGCTGGTATTCGCTCGGGTTTGCTTCGCTGCAACCCAGCGAGTTTCTCAAGCCCGGGTTTATTGTTGTTACCGCATGGCTGATGGCGGCAAGTTTCCAGATCAACGGCCCTCCCGGCAAGATGCTGTCGTTTGCGCTGCTGATAATCATCGCCTTTATTCTGGCGATGCAGCCCGACTTCGGCCAAGCGGCTTTGCTGCTTTTTGGTTGGGGTGTCATGTATTTCATTGCCGGAGCGCCGATTATCTTGCTTGTGAGCCTTGGCGGAGTCGTCGCGGCTGTCGGGATGTTTGCTTACAATGCCTCCGAGCATTTTGCGCGCCGGATTGACGGCTTTCTGAGCCCCGATATCGACCCGCGCACGCAGCTTGGGTATGCGACAAATGCTATCCGTGAGGGCGGCTTTTTTGGCGTGGGTGTGGGCGAGGGACAGGTGAAGTGGAGCCTGCCCGATGCGCATACCGATTTTATCATTGCGGTGGCGGCGGAAGAATACGGGCTTATCCTCGT
This sequence comes from Lentibacter sp. XHP0401, assembly GCF_025751535.1. Classification (GTDB taxonomy): domain Bacteria; phylum Pseudomonadota; class Alphaproteobacteria; order Rhodobacterales; family Rhodobacteraceae; genus Lentibacter. Next base: position 148,760 of record NZ_JAOWLC010000001.1, read on the forward strand.
GCTCTGCATCATTGCGCTTTATGCAACGATTGTGGTGCGCTCGATGATGCGGCTTATCCGCGAGCGTGACCCGTTTATCCGCCTTGCCGGAACGGGGCTGGCGGCGATTTTTGGCGTGCAGGCGATGATCAACCTCGGTGTGGCCGTGCGGCTTTTGCCTGCTAAGGGCATGACCCTTCCGTTTGTGAGCTACGGCGGGTCTTCGCTGATTGCGGGGGGTATTGCGGTGGGCATGTTGCTTGCATTTACACGCTCAAGGCCTCAAGGGGAGATCGAGGATATCTTCAGAGGTCAGAAGAGATGAGTGAGAAACAGCCGCTGCTGATTATCGCAGCGGGAGGCACCGGCGGGCACATGTTTCCCGCGCAAGCATTGGCAGAACGGATGTTACGCGCGGGCTGGCGTGTGAAGCTGAGCACTGATGCGCGCGGCGCGCGCTATACGGGCGGGTTTCCTCATTCTGTCGAGATTGAACAGGTGGCAAGTGCCACTTTTGCGCGCGGTGGTGTGCTGGCGAAACTGCTGGTTCCATTCCGTATCGCGGGCGGCGTATTGCGTGCCACTTTCAAAATGATGCGCGACAAGCCTGATGTTGTTGTCGGCTTTGGTGGCTATCCGACCATCCCTGCGATGGGCGCGGCATGGCTTTTGCGCAAGCCGCGGATGATCCACGAGCAGAACGGCGTTTTGGGCCGTGTGAACAAGATGTTTGCCAAGCGGGTTGATGTTGTGGCCTGCGGCACATGGCCTACCACTTTGCCTGAAGGTGTTGAGGGCATTCACACGGGCAACCCTGTGCGCACCGCAGTGCTGGAGCGCGCCGGAGCGGGTTATATCACGCCCGGGCCTTACCCCATGTCATTGCTGGTGATCGGCGGCTCGCAAGGGGCGCGGATATTGAGCGAGATTGTGCCAAAGGCGATTGCGATTTTGCCCGAGGCGCTGCTTGAGCATCTGCGCGTGGCGCATCAGGCGCGTGATGAAGACGGTGAGCGCGTGGCGCAGTATTATACCGACCATGGCATTCCTGCCGAGGTGGAGCCGTTCTTTCAGGATGTGCCTGCGCGGATGAGCGAAGCACAGTTGATTATTTCACGCGCGGGTGCGTCATCGGTTGCGGATATTTCCGTGATCGGGCGGCCCTCGATCCTGATCCCCTATGCTGTGGCAGCGGGAGACCATCAGAGCGCCAATGCGCGCGGGCTGGCGCAGGCGGGCGGTGCGATTGTTATTCCCGAGAGCAAGCTGACGGCCGAGTCTTTGAGCGAGCAGATCCTGAGTGTGATGGATACAGAGCAGGGCGCATTGATGATGGCACAGGCGGCGCTGTCTGTATCAAAGCCGGAGGCGGCAGAAGAATTGCAAAAGCTGGTCGAAGAACTGGCGCAGAAAGGCAAGTGAGATGAGTGCAGCAGCAACCAAGCTTCCCGGAGATGTCGGGCCGATTCATTTTGTCGGAATCGGGGGCATAGGAATGTCGGGGATTGCCGAGGTGCTCTTGAACCACGGCTATGTTGTGCAGGGCAGTGACCTGAAGCGCAGCAAGATCACCGACCGCCTCGCAGAGATGGGTGCGCTGATCTTTGAAGGGCAGAAGGCCGAGAACCTCGCGGATGCCGAAGTTGTGGTGATTTCTTCTGCTATCAAACCCGGTAACCCGGAGCTTGATGAAGCGCGCCTCAAGGGGCTGCCTGTTGTGCGCCGTGCCGAGATGCTGGCGGAGCTCATGCGCCTTAAATCAAACATCGCCGTTGCGGGCACGCATGGCAAGACGACGACCACAACGATGGTGGCTGCGCTGCTTGACCACGGCAGGTTTGACCCGACTGTGGTGAATGGCGGAATTATCCATGCCTACGGCTCCAACGCGCGTTCGGGTGACGGCGAGTGGATGGTTGTTGAGGCCGACGAGAGCGACGGGACTTTTAACCGCCTGCCAGCCACGATCGCGATTGTGACCAACATTGACCCAGAGCACATGGAGCACTGGGGCACGGAAGAGAACTTGCACAAAGGCTTTTATGACTTTGTCTCCAATATTCCGTTTTACGGCCTTGCGGTGTGCTGCACCGACGACAGTGATGTGCAGGAGCTTGTCGGCAAGCTGACGGACCGCCGCGTTGTGACTTATGGCTTTAACGCGCAGGCCGATGTGCGCGCGGTGAACCTGACCTATAAGGCGGGTGTGGCGTGTTTTGACATTATCCTGCAAGCTGAGGGCAAGCGGATTGACGGTTGCACTTTACCGATGCCCGGCGATCACAATGTCTCCAACGCTTTGAGCGCTGTCGCGGTGGCGCGGCATTTGGGTATGAAACTTGATGAAATCCGTGAAGCCTTGGCTGCCTTTGGCGGAGTGAACCGCCGTTTCACGCGGGTCGGGGTTGTGGATGGTGTGACCATCATTGATGATTATGGCCACCACCCCACCGAGATTGCCGCTGTGCTCAAAGCCGCGCGGCAGGCCTGTGAGGGGCGTATTATTGCTGTGCACCAGCCGCACCGCTACACGCGTTTGCACCACCATTTTGCCGAGTTCTGCGCCTGTTTTAATGAAGCGGATGTCGTTGGCATCACCGAAGTTTATGCGGCGGGCGAAGAGCCGATAGAAGGCGCGAGCCGCGACGATCTGATCAAGGGGCTGATTGCCCACGGCCACCGCAACGCGCAGGCTGTACCCGACGAGGCGGCGCTTGTCGCGTTGGTGAAAGCCGAGGCCCGTAAGGGTGACATGGTTGTTTGCCTCGGGGCGGGCACGATCAGCGCTTGGGCCAACAACCTTCCCAAGCTGCTGGAAAGCTAAATTAGGGCAAGAGTTATGGCAGACGAGCTCAAACGCAAGATCGGCCTCAAACTTCTGACCGCTTATGGTGTCGGTGTTATGGTGGGCGCGGGCATTTATGTGCTCGTCGGAGCTGTGGCGGCGGAGGCTGGCGTCTGGGCCCCGCTGGCTTTTCTCCTCGCGGGTGTCATCGCGGCCCCTACAGCGCTGAGCTATGCAGAGTTTTCAACGCGAATACCCGAGGCGGCGGGTGAGGCAGCTTATGTGGCCAAGGGGTTTGCAGCGCCTTGGCTCGCAGTGCTTGTCGGGCTTGCCATCGTGCTGGCAGGGACGGTTTCGGCGGCGGCGGTCTTGCGCGGCGGTGCAGGGTATCTCACGGCGATCAGCGCATTGCCGTTTGTGCCGACGGTCATTATCCTGGGGGCTGTTCTTGCTTTTGTTGCTGTTGTGGGCGTGTTGGAAAGCCTCTGGCTTGCCGCCGTGTTTACCATCATCGAGGTATTCGGTCTGGGATTGGTTGTCTGGGCGGGTTTCAGTGTGGCACCTGTAGAGGCGTTTACGACCCCGCAGCCGATTGTCTGGGTTGGAGTTTCGTCGGCGGCGGTGCTGGCGTTTTTTGCATTCATCGGATTTGAAGACATCGTCAATATGGCCGAGGAAGTGGACAACCCTGTGCGGGTGTTGCCACGGGCAATTTTGTATTCATTGCTCATCACTACCTTGCTTTATGCTTTGGTGACCTTCGCGGCGGTGCGGGCTGTGCCGCTGAACATGCTTGGCAACAGCGAGCAGCCTTTGGCGCTTGTTTGGACGCAGGCGCATGGCGGTAGCGCGGTCTTTCTCTCGCTGATTGCCGTTGCAGCGGCGCTTAATGGAGTGCTGGCTCAGATTGTCATGGCCTCGCGCGTTTTGTTCGGGCTTGGGCGGAGGACGGCAGGGCTGGCGATGTTTCACCACACCCATGCGCGGTTTGGAACGCCTGTGCTGGGAACGGTACTGGTGGGCTTCGGTGTGGTTCTCGGTGCACTGATGTTGCCTGTAGCTGACCTCGCGGAAGTCACATCCGGATTGCTTTTGTCGGTTTTTGTTCTGGTAAACGCGGCGTTGATCGTGTTGAAGCGCTCGGAACCGGAGGCGCCGTTCCGCGTATCGATGGCTGTGCCTCTCTTCGGGCTGATCGCGTCGCTTGCGGCGCTAGGAATAACGATAGGAGCCAAGCTATGAGCGCACCTCTTTGGGCCGGCGTGATTTGGGTGATAGCCGCGACAGCAACCGCTTTTTTGGCGATCCGTCGTCAATTCTTGCCTGCTGGTGTGCTCTTGGTCGCGGCTCCGGCAGTCATTCTGTGGATCGGCTATGCGCATGGGTGGATTTTCAGCGCCTTTGCATTTGCGGGCTTTATTTCAATGTTTCGCAACCCGCTGCGCTACCTTTGGCAGCGTGTGCGCGGGCTTAAGCCGGAGTTGCCGAAATGACTTTTTCTCTTACTCTGGTTTGTATCTGGGCTGCCGTTGCCAACCTGTTTGCCATGCTGCCGAGCCGTGACAATTATTGGCGGGGTGCCTATGTTCTGATTGCCATCGGCATACCGCTATTGGGCTATGTGACCTATGAAAACGGTCCATGGATAGGGCTTATTGTGTTGATCGCGGCGATGAGCATGTTGCGCTGGCCTGTGGTTTATCTCATGCGCTGGATACGCGGCGCTCGCAAATCGGGGTGAGTGATATGATGCCAGAGGTGCGCGGCAAGTTGAGCCAAGGCAAACTTTTGAGCGAACTGACATGGTTGCGCGTGGGCGGCCCTGCTGACTGGCTGTTTATGCCTGCCGATGTGGATGATCTGGCGCAGTTTATGGCTGCTCTTGACCATGACGTTGAGATTTTCCCGATGGGCGTCGGCTCCAATCTCATTGTGCGCGACGGTGGCTTGCGGGCGGTTGTGATCAAGATGGGGCGTGAGTTTAACCACATTGAAGTTGAAGGCAATCGCGTGCGCGCAGGTGTTGCAGCGCTGGATGCGCATGTGGCACGCAAGGCCGCGGATGCGGGTGTGGATCTGACATTTCTGCGCACCATTCCCGGGGCGATTGGCGGGGCTGTCAAGATGAACGCGGGGTGCTATGGCAGCTACACGGCGGATGTGTTTGTCAGCGCGAAGGCGGTGACCCGCGAGGGGCGAATTGTCACCCTAACAAGGGATGACATGAAGTTTGCTTACCGTCAGAGCGAGTTGCCCGAGGGTTGGGTTTTGGTTGAAGCCACATTGGAAGGGCCGGGCGGCGCACCTGAGGCGCTTCATGCGCGAATGGAAGAGCAGCTTGCCAAGCGTGATGCGAGCCAGCCGACCAAGGAGCGCAGCGCAGGCAGTACATTTCGCAACCCTGCAGGCTTTAGCTCGACGGGTCAGGCCGACGATACTCATGAGTTGAAAGCCTGGAAGGTGATCGATGATGCGGGGATGCGCGGGGCCAGCATCGGCGGGGCGCAGATGAGCGAGATGCACTCCAACTTTATGATCAACACGGGTGGCGCAACTGCCGCAGACCTTGAAGGCCTTGGCGAAGAAGTGCGAAAAAAGGTTTACGAAAACAGTGGGATCACGTTAGAGTGGGAAATTATGAGGGTTGGCGAACCAACTCCGTGAGTCAGGCACTAAAAACGACAGAAGATAAATAGTAACGAGGGCCGCAAAAGGCCCCAATTTCGAGGCGGATCGGGATGTCGGGCAGGACAACCCCTAAAGTGACAGTGTTGATGGGCGGACCATCGGCGGAGCGCGAGGTGTCTCTCGTGTCGGGCCGTGAGTGTGCCAAAGCGCTGCGCGCAGAGGGCTATGATGTAACTGAGCTGGATGCAGGGCAGGATGTTGCCGAGCGCTTGCGAGTGCTGGCGCCTGACGTTGTGTTCAATGCGCTCCACGGTCGCTGGGGCGAAGACGGCTGCGTGCAGGGCATCCTTGAGTGGTTGCATATTCCTTACACACATTCGGGTGTTCTGGCTTCGGCTCTGGCGATGGACAAAGAGCGCACCAAGGACGTTTACCGCGCCCATGGCTTGCCTGTTGTGCCTTCGTTGTTGGCGAATAAAGCCGAGGTGAGTGCGCGCCATGTGATGGAGCCTCCCTATGTTGTGAAGCCTTACAATGAGGGCTCTTCGGTGGGCGTCTATATTGTGCAGGAGGCGGCCAACGGGCCACCCAGGCTTGACGAGAACATGCCTGACACGGTGATGGTTGAAGCTTATGCGGCTGGCCGCGAGCTGACGGCAACTGTGATGGGGGACAAAGCCCTGACGGTGACCGAGATACTCACCGAGGGCTGGTATGATTATGATGCGAAATACAAAGAGGGCGGCTCAAGACATATATGCCCTGCCGATATTCCGCAGGACATTTTTGATCTGTGCATGGAACACGCGGTGACAGCGCATAAGGCGCTTGGGTGTCGTGGTGTGAGCCGCACGGATTACCGCTGGGACGAGGCACGCGGCATTGAAGGCCTTGTGCTTTTGGAGACAAACACCCAGCCCGGAATGACGCCGACATCGCTTAGCCCCGAGCAGGGGATTGCGACGGGGATGAGCTTTGGCAAATTTTGCGCGTGGATGGTGGAGGATGCGTCATGTCCGAGATGAAGCCGCACCGCAGCCCCGCGAAGGCCGATCCTGCGCCAAGCCGCTGGTCTTACCGCTATCACCGTTTGATGCTGACGCCGCTTTTTCGCAAGGTGCTGCGTGTGGGCGTGCCTTTTACCCTCTCGCTGGGGATCGGGTTGATATATTTTTCCGATCAGGAGCGCCGTGACGGCTTTAACCTCGCGCTGACAGATTTGCGGGCCGAGTTCGAGAACCGTCCTGAATTTATGGTCAAGCTGATGGCTGTTGACGGAGCGAGCAGCGAAGTGGCCGAGGATATCCGCGAGATTGTGCCTCTCGATTTTCCGCTGTCTTCATTTGATATTGATCTTGAAGATATCCGCAGCAATGTGGCCGGTTTGCAGGCGGTCAAATCGGCGCGGGTGAAGATTAAGTCGGGTGGAGTTTTGCAGATTGAAGTTGACGAGCGCCAGCCGATTGCTGTGTGGCGCAGCTATGAGGGGCTTGAGCTTCTGGACGCTGAAGGGGTCGCTTTTCGGGCGCTCGATAGCCGTTTTGACCGCCCCGACCTGCCCCTGATTGTAGGCGAAGGCGCGACAGAGAACCTTGCCGAAGCCATGCAAGTGCTTGCGGCAGCGGCCCCGCTTCAGGAGCGGCTGCGCGGAATTGCGCGAATTGGCGAGCGACGTTGGGACGTTGTTTTGGACCGCAACCAGAAAATAATGTTGCCCGAAGAACTGCCCGTGCAGGCACTTCAGCGCGTGCTGGCGCTTAACACTGCGCGAGACCTTCTGGCGCGGGATGTGGCGGTCGTGGATATGCGTCTGGCTCATCGGCCGACGATTAGAATGAGTGACGAGGCAACGCGTGAGCGCTGGAAAGTGCGCGCGAGCGAAGCAGGGATAAAAACACAATGATCGAGCTATATGAATCACAGCGGGCCATGCGCAACATGCGCCGCGCCGCCATGCAGCGCGGTGTGATTGCCATTCTGGATGTGGGGAGTTCCAAGATTGCCTGCCTTGTGCTGCGGTTCGACGGGAGTGAAACGCTCGGTGAGAGCAACGGCATGGGCGCTATGGCCGGGCAGGCGGGCTTTCGGGTGATCGGCGCGGCAACGACACGTTCGCGCGGGGTGCGCTTTGGCGAGATTGATACAATGGCCGAGACCGAGCGCGCCATTCGCACTGCTGTTCAGGCGGCGCAGAAGATGGCGAATATCAGGGTTGATCACGTGATTGCCTGTTTTGCGGGGGGCGACCCGCGCTCATACGGGCTTGTCGGCGAAGTGGGTATCGATGGTCATGTCGTAACGGAAGAAGACGTGAGCCGCGTGCTGAGTGCTTGTGATGTGCCCGAGATCGGTATGGGCCGTGAAGTGCTGCACGCGCAGCCTGTGAACTTTGCGCTGGATCACCGATCGGGCCTTTCGGACCCACGCGGGCAGATGGGGGCACGGCTGGCGACAGACATGCACCTGCTGTCGGTTGATGGCACGGTCATTCAGAACATTGTGCATTGTGTGCGCCGCTGTGATCTTGAACTTGCGGGGATTTACTCCTCTGCCTATGCGGCAGGCTATGCCGCGCTTGTGGAGGACGAACAAGAGCTTGGCGCGGCTTGTATCGACATGGGCGGTGGCACAACCAGCGTTTCGATTTTCATCAAGAAGCACATGATTTACGCCGATGCCGTGCGCCTTGGTGGTGACCATGTGACCAGCGATATTTCTATGGGGCTGCAAGTGCCGATGACTATGGCCGAGCGCATCAAGACGTTTTACGGCGGGGTTGTGGCCACGGGTGTGGACGACCGCGAGATGATTGATATTGGCGGAGATACGGGCGACTGGGAGCACGACCGCCGCGCGGTGAGCCGCACCGAGCTTATCGGAATTATGCGGCCACGGGTTGAGGAAATTCTGGAAGAAGTGCGCGCCAAGCTTGATGCGGCGGGCTTTGACCATTTGCCGAGCCAGCAGATTGTGCTGACGGGCGGCGCAAGCCAGATCCCCGGGCTTGACGGGTTGGCGAGCCGTATACTTGGCCAGCAGGTGCGCTTGGGGCGGCCCGTGCGTGTGCAAGGGTTGCCGCAGGCGGCTGTAGGGCCGGGATTTTCAAGTGCTGTCGGGCTTTCGCTGTTTGCGGCGCACCCGCAGGATGAATGGTGGGATTTCGAACTGCCGGTAGACCGCTACCCTGCGCGCTCGCTTAAACGCGTGATGCGCTGGTTCCGCGACAACTGGTAAGAGATAAAAAGGCCGCTCGAATGAGAGCGGCCTTTGGTTTTTTGGGGGTGGTGGTTTATGGTTTTATGTACGTGAAGCCCTGCATCTGCAGATGCGACAGCTCGGCGACACCACTTGGAACAATGTCTTCCTCGTAGACATCAAAGAGATCGTTTTCGAACGAGATATTGCGACCGCTTAATGTGTTGTTGCAAACGTGGAAGGCTACGTTTTGTCCCTTGAGTCCCAGCACCTGTCCGCGCAGGGCTTCGTTTGTTTTGGCGTGTGACAGAAGGCCGAGGCCGTTGCCGTGAAGCACGAGTTTAACGTCCATATTCTCTGCGCCCACCGCGTTGATATGGTTCTGGATGTTGGTAAGTGCGCCGCGATAGGCTTTGTCGCTTTCACCGCCTTCGTAATTGATGTGATAGACGACTTTATGTTTACCATAGCGGTCGCTGGCGGCTGTATCCGTGGTGGTCAATGCCAAGCTTGCCATTGCGATCACAACGGTGAGTGCAAGTGAAATAATGTGTTTCATTCTGGGTTCCCTTTTGTGCTGGGCTGCTTTGCGCAACCTTGGGTCCAGCCTTGCAGAGAACTGGCGCCCGAACACCTAGGGCGAACCACGGGTTTGGTATAAAAGGGTCTGGGGAGATGACTAGGTTCGTTGATTTATCGGGGACTAGCTTGCCAGAGCCACAAGCTGGCTGGAGGAGCGGGCCTCGTATTTTTTCAGCAAATTGGCACGGTGAAACTCGACGGTCTTCGGGCTGATAGCAAGCTTGCGCGCTATTTCTTTAGAGGAATACCCTTCGGCGATAAGGTCAAGCACCTCGCGTTCGCGTTTGGTGAGCGTTGGGTGTGATGTGTTGTTGTTCACGTGGGGTGCGGAAATCGGTATGCGCCACCGCAAGATCAAAACAAGCGCGACGAGCGGGAGCAAAACTGTGCCGAGCAGAAGCGGCCAGCTGCGCAGGAGTTTTCGGGCAAGGCCGAGCTCTTCTATGCGTTTTGCATAGGCTTCATTCAGCTCGACGACCGATTGGTAGGATACAGGCGCTGTCCAGTAGTAGCGCAGGCGAACCTTTTGGGCGAGAGGCGTGTTCTTGGCGTTGAGCAGGGCCAGCGCCACAGGATCGCGCAACTCGGAAGGTGTCTGGGCCAGGGCAGCGAAAGGCCATTCGGGATAGAGCCTTGTGCTGACGCGATCAGCGTGATCGAACGTGGCACTTGTGTTGAGGTAGATGAAATCATCGGCTTTATAGTATCCCTCAGACAGCAATCGCTCCATGAGCCCACTGCGCACAATTCCGATATCGGCGCGGCCCGAGGCGACTTGGGTTACGATTGTATCCATCGGGAAGCCGACTGAGATGATGTTGCTTGTGTCGGTAAACAGATTGATCCCGACGTCCTGAAATTCGCGCCATGCGAGCTGGAAGCCGCCAAATGCATTTTTCCCGACGGTGACAACACTTTTGCCACGGGCATCGCTGAGCGACGTGATGTCTGTGCCACGACGTGCGAAGATGAGGCTTCCAAAGGTGCTTGAGAAGCCACCTTTGTTTTGTTGAACGTTGCGTGACGCGATCACGCTCATCTCATGTTTTTCGCTGAGGTCTACAAAATGGCCAGGATTGGTGACGAGGAAGTCGAGTTGGCCGGAAGCCAGCTGCCTGGAGGCAGAGGCAAGGGTGACGGGCACAAGCTCGAAGGTATAGTCTGGCACCGCGGCATCAAGATAGAGCTTGAGGCCGTGCCAACGAGCGAGCGCATCCTCATAGCCGAGATAGGCCAGCACTCCGATCCGTGCCGGATTTTCGCTGTTTTGCGCATGAGGTTGAGACGCCGGAGCCAAGAGTAGGCCGATCAGCGCCAAAATAATTCTGAGCATATGCTCCTCCCTGCCAAACTATAGGGGCGAGATCACGGAATAGGCAAACTAGCAGTGAGAAGACCGCGAAAAAGATTAGGCAGGAAAGGCCTGAACTTGGCTGTGAAGGGCTGGAAGTGATCGATTTCTTGTGTTAGATAGCCATCTAACGCTCATCTCAGAAGCGAATAGGCCGAGCAGGGCCCAATGACATTGAGTTTTTTTTGATACACCTCTCGCGAGAGGTGTCTATTGCGTTGGCTTGTGTCTGGCTTGTGGGGTTACGCAAGATTTCGGGTTTTCGGCGAAATCTCGCGGATAGTGACCATATATTAGCCATATTTTGTGGGATTTCGCAGTTTTTTACGTGACGATACGGCAAAGGCGCGGTAGAAATAGCTTGGAACAGGCAGAAATCGCACCCGCGTAAGCGGTCAAAGACATCAGGCGGACAGATAAAATGACACTCAACCTCACAATGCCCGGACAGGAAGACCTCAAGCCACGCATCACCGTATTCGGTGTGGGGGGCGCAGGCTGTAATGCGGTAAACAACATGATCGACAAAGAGCTTGAAGGCGTCGATTTTGTGGTTGCAAATACCGATGCGCAGGCTTTGCAGCAAAGCAAGTCACCCAGCAAGGTTCAGTTGGGTGTGAAGGTTACGGAAGGTCTTGGAGCGGGCGCGAAGCCCACGATCGGCGCTGCGGCTGCCGAAGAAAGCATCGAACAAATCGTTGATCACCTCGCGGGTGCGCACATGTGCTTTATTACTGCGGGTATGGGTGGCGGCACAGGCACGGGAGCCGCGCCTATCATTGCGCAAGCGGCACGCGAGCTTGGTGTTTTGACAGTCGGTGTTGTGACAAAGCCTTTCCAGTTTGAAGGTGCGAAGCGGATGCGCCAGGCGGAGGAGGGCGTCGAAGCGCTGCAAAAGGTTGTGGACACGCTGATCATCATTCCGAACCAGAACCTGTTCCGCCTTGCCAATGAGAAAACCACTTTCACAGATGCCTTCTCGATGGCGGATGATGTGCTTTACCAGGGTGTGAAGGGTGTGACTGACCTTATGGTTCGCCCAGGCCTTATCAACCTCGACTTTGCAGATGTTCGTGCTGTGATGGACGAGATGGGCAAGGCCATGATGGGCACAGGCGAAGCGACCGGTGAAGACCGTGCGACACAAGCCTCCGAAAAAGCTATCGCCAACCCGCTGCTGGACGAAATCAGCCTGCGTGGCGCGAAGGGTGTTCTGATCAACATCACCGGCGGCCACGATCTGACGCTGTTTGAACTCGACGAAGCGGCCAACCGCATTCGTGAAGAAGTTGACCCAGAGGCGAACATCATTGTCGGCTCGACGCTGGACACTTCTATGGAAGGCGCAATGCGTGTGAGCGTTGTGGCGACCGGTATTGATGCGAGCGATGTGCGCAGCGATATTCCTGTGCCGCGCCGTTCACTGGCAGAACCGCTGCGCCAGAAAGTTGCGGCCGAGGAAGACGTGCAGCACGAAGAGCGAACGCCGGAGCCTGCTGTAGCCTTTACGGCTGCTGCCGCATCGGTTGCTCATGAAGCACCGCAAGAGCCCTCACTGTTTTCAGATGTGCGTGAAGAAGAGCACGCGGCAGTTGAGGAGCAAGCCCAGCCGGTGTTTGCACCGCAGCGCGAAGCGTATCAACCGCCCGCGGCGTCAGCTGTTGAGGATGATCTTCCTCCGCCCGCCTACCAACCTCAGGCGCGCCGTGAGGAAACGATTGACGCTGCGCCAGAAGAGTTTGTTGCGCCCCGTGCTCCGGCCCCCGGCACACCTTCGCCCGAGGCAATGGCCCGTCTGCGCCAAGCGGTTCACAACACACGCCCGGCACAGCAACCTGCACCCCAAAGTGCAGAAGAAAAGCCGCGCTTCGGGATCAATTCGCTGATCAACCGCATGACCGGCCATGAGCAGGGTGCAAAACCGGCTGCGCCGCAGCAAGCGGCGCCACAAGCGACCCGCCCGGCGGCGCCCGCACCACGCGCACAGCCTCAGGTGAGCAGCGCGCAGCCTCAGCAACAGCCTGATGCTGACCAGGAACGCATCGAAATCCCCGCGTTCCTGCGTCGCCAAGCGAACTAGAACGGCCTGATACTTCACGAAAAGCCGCCCTTCAGGGGCGGCTTTTTTCTTTCTATATCAGCCGCTTGGGATAGGTGGGGCGCGGTTCCGCCTATTGTAACAGGTGATGTTACAAGCGGTTGCAAAGAGTGAGTTGAGCCAGAGAGTCCGAAGGCCTAAATTACACTCAATCGAGGCAAGCTTAGGCAAAATCCGTGCAGAGAACTTTGAAACAGACAGTCACCTTTGAAGGCGTTGGACTCCATTCAGGAAAGCCGGCGACCCTTACGGTGAACCCTGCGCCTGCGGGTCATGGTGTCAAGTTTCGGCGCACTGACATTGCGTTGGGGGATGCGATTGTGCCGGCTCGCTGGGATGCGGTTGAGCAAGGACCGCTATGCACCAAGATCGTGAACGCGAGCGGTGTTTCCGTTTCGACAATTGAGCATGTGATGGCCGCGCTTGCGGGCTGTGGTGTTTACAACGCGTTGATTGATCTGAACGGCCCTGAAGTGCCTATTCTCGACGGGAGTGCGGCGCCGTTTGTGAAACGCTTTCTTGAAACGGGGTTGCGCGGGCTTGACCAGCCTGTCTGGGCGATCCGTATCTTGCGCGATATCGAAGTAACCCGCGGTGAAGCTTGGGCACGCCTGAGCCCTGCGGATGAAATGCAAATCGACTTCTCGATTGATTTTGAGGATGAAGTGATCGGCCGCCAGCACAAAGCATTGAACATGGCCAATGGCTCGTTTGTTCGTGAGCTGTGTGATAGCCGGACATTCTGCCGCCAATCGGATGTAGATGCGATGCACGAGCAGGGGCTTGCCCTTGGTGGTACGCTGGAAAATGCGGTTGTGGTTGAGGGTGATAAAGTGCTCAGCCCAGGGGGCTTGCGCCACGCAGACGAAGCTGTGCGGCACAAGATGCTGGATGCTTTGGGTGATTTGACGCTTGCGGGCGCGCCTATTCTGGGCGTTTACACGGGCTCCCGCGCTGGACACGCTATGACCAACGCACTTTTGCGCAAACTTTTCGAGACGGAAGGTGCGTTTTGCTTTGTTCGCTGCACACCCGAGCAAGCTGCACGCTTGCCGGGAGCCGGTGTTCATTTGGGTGAAATGCCACAAGTGGCCTGAGGGCGGCTTTACATTCACTTGCTCATTGGGCTTATTACGTCATGTGCCTTGGGAACTGCGGTTCGAAAAAGGCGCATTAAGGCGTTTTGCCTCGGAAATTTCTATGCTAGGACAGAGGCACGGATGGCACTCTGCCCTCTATAAGACGAAGGTGGGATTATAAGCATGAAGAGCGGGCTTTCTCTGACGAGAATTTTCGGTTTCACACTGCTATGCCTTTCGCTTGCGGGCTGCGGGCAGGAAAGCCGTATTGCGCGCGGCGAAGTTCCGCTGGAAACCTTTGATGCCGAACAGATTTTCGAGCGTGGCGAATTCGAGATGAATCGCCGTCGTTTTGAAGATGGTGCGAAGTATTTTGGTGAAGTCGAGCGGCTTTATCCTTATTCGAGTTGGGCCAAACGTGCAGTTATCATGCAGGCTTATGCTTTCCACCGTGCCAAAGACTATGAAAATTCACGCTCGTCGGCGCAGCGCTACATCGATTTTTACCCGACTGATGAAGACGCCGCCTACGCGCAGTATTTGCTTGCCTTGAGCTATTATGACCAGATTGATGATGTAGGCCGTGATCAAGGGCTGACGTTTCAGGCGCTGCAAAGCCTGCGTGAAGTGATCGAGCGCTACCCAGATAGCGAATATGCACGCTCGTCTGTTTTGAAGTTCGACCTCGCCTTTGACCATCTGGCAGGTAAGGAAATGGAAATTGGCCGCTATTATCTGAAGCGCGACCGTTTCACCGCCGCGATCAATCGATTCCGTGTGGTTGTGGAGGATTTCCAGACCACGTCCCATACGGCAGAAGCTTTGCACCGCTTGGTGGAATCATACCTTTCGCTTGGCTTGACCAGAGAAGCACAGACAGCGGCAGCTGTTCTGGGGCACAACTTCCGCGGTTCGGTGTGGTATGAGGACAGCTATGCGCTGCTCACGGGACAGGGGCTGGAGCCCAAGTTCTTCAAAGGCAACTGGCTGGCTGCGGCCTATCGCCAGACTATCAAAGGCGAGTGGTTGTGACGGAGCCCGCTTTGGGCCGTCACTGACCAGAAAGCTGTGCAATGCTGCGTGCGCTAGACATTCGGGACATTCTGCTGATCGACCATCTTGAGCTTGGCTTTGAGGCAGGACTCAATGTGCTTACAGGCGAGACAGGCGCGGGCAAGTCTATTTTGCTTGATTCTTTGGGATTTGTGCTGGGATGGCGCGGACGTGCCGAGCTGGTGCGCAGTGGCGCAGAGCAGGGCGAAGTGACGGCTGTGTTTGATTTGCCTGAGGGGCATACGGCCTTTGCTGTGCTCGAAGAGGCGGGAATTCCGTCTTCCGGTGAGCTTATTTTACGGCGCATCAATACAGCAGACGGGCGCAAGACCGCTTGGGTAAATGACAGGCGGTGCTCTGGGGATGTGCTGCGCGCTCTTTCAGAGCATTTGGTTGAATTGCACGGGCAGAACGATGACCGGGGCTTGCTTAACCCGCGTGGCCACAGGGCATTGCTCGATGATTTTGCGGGGCTTGCTCCGAAGCTTGCCAGCCTGCGCGAGCTTTGGCGGGATAAGGCCGCTGCGAGAAAAGAGCTGAAAGTTGCCCAGAAGGCGATTGAGGATTTGCGCGCTGAAGAAGAGTATCTGCGGCACGCTGTCGACGAGCTAGACAAACTTGCGCCAGAAGCGGGTGAAGACGAGGCTCTGGACCGTGCACGCCGCCAGATGCAAGCGGCTGAAAAGGTGCGCAGCGATATTGACCGGGCATTGAGCGGTTTACGTGACGAGAAGGGCGCCGAGGATAGCGCCGCCCAAGCGCTGCGTTGGCTTGAGGGGGTTGGCGGTGAGGTCGGCGAGATGCTCGGCGAATCCGTTGAAGCACTTGAACGTGGGCTCCACGAACTTGCGTTGGCGGCAGATGGTGTTGAAAGCACGCTGCGGGCAATGGAATTTAGCCCAGCCGAACTCGAAGCTTGTGAAGAGCGGTTGTTTGCCATTCGTGGGCTTGCACGTAAGTATGATGTGCAGCCTGATGACTTGGCGGAGCATGCCGAGGAATTGCGCGCCAAGCTTGAGGCGATTGATGCGAGTGATGCGCAGCTGGGGGCCTTGGAGGCGGCGAGTGCCAAGGCTGAAGCGGCTTACAGTGCAGCGGCCGAGGCCTTGAGTGAGGCGCGTAAGAAAGCTGCAGCCAAGCTTGATAAGGCTGTTATGGCCGAGCTTGCCCCTCTGAAGATGGAGCGTGCGGTTTTTACAACCGAGGTGAGCGATGGTGAGGCCGGACCAGAGGGCTCTGACGTGGTGAGCTTTGTTGTGGCCACCAACCCGGGGGCTCCATCGGGACCTTTGGCCAAGATCGCTTCGGGCGGAGAACTCAGCCGCTTTTTGCTGGCGCTCAAGGTGTGCCTGACAGGCAGCGCGAGTGATGTGACGATGATTTTTGACGAAATTGACCGTGGCGTGGGCGGGGCGACTGCTGATGCGGTGGGTCGTCGTTTACGTGCCTTGGGTGAAGGCGGGCAGGTGCTTGTGGTGACACATTCACCGCAGGTGGCTGCCCTTGGCCAGCACCATTGGCGCGTGGAAAAGAACGTGAAAAACGGTCAGACACTGTCAACGGTGAAGCCGCTGGGCGAAGCCGAACGGGTGGATGAAGTCGCGCGGATGATCTCGGGTGATATTATCACTGCCGAGGCGCGCGCGGCAGCTAAAGCCCTGCTGTGATCAGTTTATCGGCGGAACGAGCTTGTCTGGATTCATTATGTTCTGCGGATCAAGCGCACGTTTTATATCGCCCATGATATTCCATGCGTCCCCGTGTTCACGTTCCATGTAGTTGAGTTTGCCGATGCCAATTCCGTGCTCTCCTGTGGCTGTTCCTCCCATATCCAAAGCGCGAGAGACCATGCGTTCCGAGGCCGCTTTTGCGGCCTCGAGCTCGGCGGGTTTGTTTGGGTCAAACATCAGGATCGCGTGAAAGTTTCCATCGCCGACATGGCCGAGGATGGGACCATAAAGGACCGAAGCAGAGATATCGGCTTGTGCCGCAGACACGGCTTCGGCGAGGCGCGAGATTGGCACGCAAACGTCAGTTACAAGTGAACGGCAGCCAGGGCGGGATTGAAGGACGGACCAAAAGGCATGATGGCGCATGTGCCAGAGCGCTGCGCGATCTTCGGGGCGCGCGGCCCACTCAAAACCCATGCCGCCATGATCTGTGGCGATATCGCCGAAGGTTTCGGCCATTTCCTGAACGCTTGATTCTGTGCCGTGAAATTCCAGCATCAGGTGTGGCGTCTCGGGCATTGAGGCGCCTGCAACCGAGTTGAATGCGGCAACTGTAGCGGTATCGACGATTTCGATACGCGCCATGGACAGGTCCATCTGGATTGTGTCGGTGACGCAGGCGACCGCGTTGGCGACGCTGGGAAAGGCACAGATCGCGGCTGTGATGGCCTCGGGCTGGCCACGCAAGCGCAGGGTGAGCGCGGTGATAAGACCGAGCGTGCCTTCAGCGCCGACAAAGAGCCCCGTGAGGTCATAGCCCGCCGCAGATTTGCGTGCCTCTGTACCTGTGTGGATGACGCGACCATCGGCGAGAACAACCTCAAGGCCAATGACATTGTCACGCATGGTTCCATAGCGCACTGCGGTTGTCCCGGATGCCCGGGTTGAAGCCATGCCACCGAGCGAGGCGTTGGCCCCAGGATCAACAGGAAAGAAAAGCCCTGTGGCGCGCAGTTCTTTGTTGAGTTCTTCACGGGTGATACCTGCTTCGACGACGGCGACCATATCTTCCTGTGCGAGGCGTCGGATGGCTTTCATATGGGAGAAATCAACGCTGATGCCCCCTCGGGTTGGCTGGGTCTGGCCCTCAAGGGAGGTGCCCGCGCCAAACCCGATAACGGGGCAGCCTTCGTCTGCGCAAATGGTCACGATTTGCGCCACCTCATCTGTGCTGCGCGGAAAGGCGACAGCATCTGGCGGTGTTGGAGGGAAATATGTCTCGGACAGGCCATGAGTTTCAAGAACGGGCTTGGAGAGACTGAGACCTTCGCCTAGTAATGAAGTTAACCTGTGAATGGCGTGTGTGATACTCATATTGGCCCCTTGGCTGCACATCTGTCACAGGTTAGGGCTTTGGAGACGCTTGGGAAAGCGGAGTAAGTTAATATTTTACTAAAATGCTCCATAAATGAGTGAAGGCGTAAGATGGCCACGGAATTTTCCAAACAAAAGCTACGCGAGATGGGTGATGAACTTGCCCGCGCGCTTCGTGTGTTGCAGGAAAAGGGGCCGAGCCAGATCCAGTTTTGGTTTATTGCTCTTGCGATCGGGGTCGCGGCGGGTTTTGCCTCCCTGCTTTTCCGCAAGGGCATCGAAGGTTTACAGGCCTGGGCTTATGGCACAGCGCATGTTGGCCATCTTTATGGTCTGACCCGCGAGATCAGCTGGTATTGGGTGTTTCTTATTCCTGTGATCGGCGGATTGATTGTCGGGCAGATATTGCACCGTTTTACACCAGACGGGCGGGTGCGCACGGTTGCCGATGTGATCGAGGGGGCGGCCCTGATGGACGGACGGGTTGAGCGACGCGAGGGCATTGCCTCGGCATTCGCCTCTCTTATCACGCTAGGCACGGGTGGCTCTGCGGGGCGGGAGGGCCCTGTGGTGCATATGGCGGCGGTGATTTCGACTTGGGTGTCGGACAAGTTGCGAGCAGATGGCATCACCGGGCGCGATTTGTTGGGCTGCGCCGTTGCGGCGGCTGTTTCGGCCTCCTTCAACGCGCCGATTGCAGGAGCGTTGTTTGCGCTTGAGGTGGTGCTACGGCACTTTGCGGTGCATGCTTTTGCACCAATTGTTATTGCTTCTGTCGCAGGCACTGTGATCAATCGGCTGGCTTTTGGTGATGTGACAGAATTTACTTTGCCTGTTAGTTCGGCGCTGGCGTTTTATGTCGAACTTCCTGCTTTCCTAATTCTCGGATTGTTGTGCGGCCTTGTGGCGGCAGTGTTTATGCGCGCGGTCTTTCTGGGCGAGGATATTGCCAGCCATATACAGGGAAAATACCGCATTCCGCGCTGGCTGCGCCCTGCGATTGCCGGTGCGATGCTGGGCGGATTGGCGCTTGGGTTTCCGCATATCATCGGCGTTGGCTACGAGACAACTTCGGCTGCGCTCACTGGACAGCTGCTCATGTGGGAGGCGGTTTTATTTGCTGTGCTCAAGGTTGTGGCCGTGGTCATCACGATGGCGGGGCGCATGGGGGGGGGCATTTTCTCGCCCTCTCTGATGATCGGGGCGTTGACAGGGTTGGCGTTTGGCTGGATTGCCACCAGCATTTTCCCCGAAGTGTCCGGGGCGAGCTCCCTCTATGCACTGGCGGGTATGGGGGCAGTGGCCGCGGCCGTTTTGGGCGCGCCGATTTCGACAACCCTGATTGTGTTTGAGATGACAGGAGACTGGCAAACCGCGATTGCCGTAATGGTGGCGGTGAGCATGTCAACGGCGCTTGGCTCGCGGTTGGTGGATCGCTCGTTCTTTCTCACACAGCTTGAAAGACGCAATGTGCATCTGGCCGCAGGGCCGCAGGCGTATTTGCTGGCAATGTTCCGTGTGGCCAAGCTGATGCGCGAGAAAGACGCCGAAAACTGCCCTGCAGAGGATGACCTGTGGGAGCTTGTTGAACAGGGTGTCTATGTAGATGGCAACGCCACATTGGAAACTGCGATGCCGCTGTTTGAACGCACGGGGGCACGCTTTTTACCTGTAGTCAGCCTGTCGGGAGAAGACGCGCCGCCCGAACTTTGGGGCGCACTTATGCAAGTGGATGCGCTTAAAGCCTATAACCGCGCTCTGGCAGCAACGGCAGCCGAGGAGCATAGCTGACGCGCTTCAGACACGCTCGACAGCAACGTCAGAGGATGGGTAAAATGCGAGGTAGCCTTTGATTTTGTCCACTGTGGCAAGTGGAGCTTCATAACTCCAAACAGCATTTTCGATCGTTTTGGATTTGGTCACAATAGAATAATAGCTTGCATCGCCTTTGTGAGGGCAATTGCTTGTGCGCTCGCTTGGATCGAGAAAGGCTGTCGCGATATCACTGCGGGGGAAGTAGATTACAGCGGGGTAATCGCCTTCACTCAGCTCCAGCGCGTTTTTGCTTTCGCCCAGAACAGCACCACCGGCGCGGACAACCCATGTGCCTGTGGCAGGTGTGATCGTTATTTTGGGCGGCATGGGTATATCCTTCGAATGCGGTTGCGCACCACAAATGGCGGCAAACTGTTACAACATCATGTCAAATTGCTTGAGTTGCGCGACTTAACCACATCTGCGCGTCATGTGAAAGTCTTGGCGCAACTTTCTCATAGCAGGCTGCGTGATAGGCGTTGAGCCATGCGCGCTCACCTGTGCTGAGCATGTCCGCTCGGATCAGGCGTAAATCAAGCGGCACGAATGTGAGCGTGAGGAAGTCAAACATGGGCCTGTCATCTGCGCCTGAAAGCTCGGCGGCCTCTTGAACGACGATCAGGTTTTCAAGGCGAATACCGAAAGCGCCTTCACGGTAGTATCCAGGTTCGTTTGAGAGGATCATGCCAGCCTCAAGTGGCACCTCAGAGACACGTGAGAGCCGCTGCGGCCCTTCGTGAACGCAGAGATAAACCCCGACGCCATGGCCTGTGCCATGGTTGAAATCCAACCCAGCAAGCCAAAGCGGATAGCGCGCGATGGCATCAAGATCGCGGCCAGCGAGGCCCTGAGGGAAGCGGAGGCGGGAGATACCGATCATACCTTGCAGCACCCGGGTGAAAGCGGTTGTTTCTTCTTCCCCAACCTGACCCACAGGCAAAGTGCGGGTGATATCGGTTGTCCCGTCAAGATACTGCCCCCCTGAATCGAGCACAATGATCTGGCCGTCTTTGAGCGGTGCGTCTGTTTCACGGGTCACGCGGTAGTGCATGATTGCGCCGTGAGGGCCTGTGCCTGCGATAGTTTCAAAGCTGATGTCGAGAAGTGCACCGCTGTTACGGCGAGTTTCTTCTAGCTTGGTCACCACGTCGATTTCAGTGAGTGTCCCTGCAGGTTGGGCATCAAACCATGCGAGGAACTCGACCATAGCCGCAGCGTCGCGTAGGTGTGCCTCTTGTGTCCCCGCAATTTCGGCTTTTGTTTTGCGTGCCTTGGGCAAGATGCAAGGGTCATCCCCCCAAGCCGGGGTGGCGTGGCTTTCAGCCAATTCCAGAGACAATTTGACAGGAGCGGTCTTGGCATCAATGCGCACCGTGCCTTGCAGAGAGTGCAGCGCGGGTAGAAAGGCTGAGGGCGGGCGCAGAGTGATGTCTGGACCGAGATGTGCTCGGAGTTCATCGCTTGTCTTTTCGGGTGCGACAAAGAGCGTTAGCTGGCCCGTGGCGAAGAGAATGGCGAAACTGTGGGGGACAGGGTTACGGGGGATATCCGAACCACGAATATTGAGCAGCCAGGCAATAGAATCGGGCAGGGTTAAGACAGTGGCGGATTGGTTGGCTGCCTGCAAGGTTTTGGCTATTCGCGCGCGTTTTGAGACGTGGCTTTCGCCTGCCAGAGCCTCTGGATAAGGCGTGATGGGGCCTTGGGGCGGGGCAGGTTGATCAGGCCAGATTTTGTCAACCAGATTGGTTGTGGGATGAAACGTGAAACCTCTGGAGGCGAGCGCCTCTTCGAGGTCTTCAATCTCGCTCGCGGTGTGAAGCCATGCGTCATAGCCTATCACGCCGCCTTTTGGCAGAGCCTCTGCGAGCCAGTCTTTAAGCTTTACCTCGGGCCATGGAACGGGTGTGAAAACGGCCAGATCAACTTGTTCCTTTACTTGCGTGCGATAGCGACCGTCGATGAATACGCCGGCTTTTTCATTGAGAACAGCGCAGAATCCGGCAGAGCCTGTGAACCCGGTGAGCCAAGAGAGCCGTTCGTCATGCGGGGCACAATACTCGCCCTGGTGGGCATCGGCACGGGGAACGAGAAAGCCGTTTAACCCCTCTTTTTCCATGATGCTGCGCAGGGCCGACAAGCGGGGGCGGCCTTGGCTCGGATCTGCGCGATTTTCGAAACTTTGGAACATGTTATCTCCCTCAACTTATCTGTCAGGTTAAGAGAGAAAACGCGGTGTGGAAAGAGCAATGACGATCAAATTCTGCTTTGCAAAGTTCGACCCGTTGGGGGCTCTGCCCCCCAAGCCCCCAGGATATTTTGGGCAAAAAGAAAGGGCAGATTTGGAGTCTTGATTACATAGCCCGTTTGATACCCAAGAAGCGGGCACGGGCGCGCGGGTCGCTATCAAAGAGCGAGGCGAGTTGTTCTGTCATGGCGCCTGCGAGTTGCTCGACATCTGTGATGGTTACGGCGCGGTTGTAATAACGCGTTACGTCATGGCCGATGCCGATGGCCAGCAGTTCGACCTGGCGCTTTTTCTCGACCATGGCGATCACATCGCGCAGGTGCTTTTCGAGATAATTTGCAGGGTTAACCGACAGAGTTGAGTCATCCACGGGGGCACCATCGGAGATAACCATAAGAATTTTGCGCGCTTCGGGGCGCCGGTTCATGCGGCGGTGCGCCCATTCTAGGGCTTCGCCGTCGATGTTTTCCTTGAGCAGCCCTTCTTTCATCATCAGGCCGAGGTTTGGCCGTGTGCGGCGCCACGGGCTGTCGGCACTTTTGTAAATGATGTGGCGCAGATCATTGAGACGGCCGGGCTGTTGCGGGCGTCCGTCGGCAAGCCATTTTTCGCGGGCAAGTCCACCTTTCCAGGCACGTGTGGTGAAGCCTAGAATTTCGACCTTCACTGAACAACGTTCGAGCGTGCGGGCCAGAACATCGGCGCAGATGGCTGCGATCGAGATCGGGCGGCCGCGCATGGAGCCGGAATTATCGATGAGCAATGTCACAACAGTATCGCGGAATTCTGTGTCTTGCTCGACCTTGAAGCTGAGTGGAGTTGTCGGGTTGGCCACAACGCGGGCGAGGCGGCCTGCGTCGAGGATACCTTCTTCCTGATCGAACGACCACGAGCGGTTCTGTTGCGCTTGCAGACGGCGCTGGAGCTTATTAGCAAGGCGGCTCACCGCGCCTTTAAGTGGCTCAAGCTGCTGGTCGAGATAGGCGCGCAGGCGCTCGAGCTCGGCGGGTTCGGCCAGTTCTTCGGCGAGAATTTCTTCGTCGTGGGTATCATCGTAAATGAGGTAATCCGGGTCTGCATCGGAGACAGGCTGTGGGGGCGGCGGCTCAAGCGGTGCCTCTCCATCAGGCATTTCTGCCTCGTCGCCAAGCTCTTCATCGGCCATGTCGTCCATGGATACCTGCGCTTCAGCGGCGTCTTGGGTCTCTTCCTGCGATTGTTCGGCACTGGCTTCGGACTGGTCATCATCAGACTCGTCCTGCCCTGTGCTGTCGGGCTGGTCTTCGTCTTGTTCGGCCTCGTCCTGGCTATCGTCACTTTCCTCGTCGGGCGCGTCAGGGTCATCGCCGAGTTGGTCGGCGTAGCCAAGATCGGAGATCACACGGCGGGCGAAGCGGGCGAAGTCTTGCTGGCTTTCAAGCCGCTCGGATACATCCTCGAGCGCTTCGCCGGCTTGTTCTTCCATGAAACCTTGCCAAAGCTCCATCACATTGCGCGCCCCTGCGGGCAAGTCACGGCCCGTCGCGAGGTGACGCACGAGGTAGCCTGCGGCTGTGGCCAGAGATGCATCGGCGCGGTCGGTGATTTCGGCGTAGCCTGCGCGGCGCGCGTCTTCGGCTATTTTGGCATCAATGTTACCAGCCGTTCCGGGCATGTCGCGCGCGCCCATGGCTTCGCAGCGAGCAGTTTCCATGGCTTCGTAAATGTCGCGTGCCAAGTCTCCTGCAGGCGCATAACGGGCGTGGGTGGCTGTGTCGTGATACTTATGTTTGAGTGCCAGAGCGTCGGCTGTGCCGCGGGCCAGCAATACTTCCTCGCGGCTCATGCGCCGTGAAACCTGCGGCAAGCGCATGTTATCGCCCGACATGCCTGAGGGATCGACCGAATAGCTGACCGTCAGTTCGGAATCGTTTGCCATGACCTTGGTGGCCTCGGCAAGTGCCTTTTTGAACGGATCGGCGGGGTTATCGGCGGGCTTTGACATCTCGCACGATTATCCCAAGCTCAAGCTTGCGGCGCTTTCGGGCAGTTCTTCGTCAAAAAGGCGCTGGTAGAACTCGGCCACGGTCTGGCGTTCGAGTTCGTCGCATTTGTTCAGGAACGTCAGACGGAAAGCGTAGCCGATGTCGCGGAAGATTTCGGCGTTTTGGGCCCATGCGATGACCGTGCGAGGGGACATGACGGTGGAAAGATCGCCGTTCATGAAGGCGGTGCGCGTGAGATCGGCGACCTGAACCATGTGTTTGACAGTCTTGCGGCCCTTGTCGGTGTTGTAATGCGGGTTTTTGGCCAGAACGATGGATGTTTCGGCATCTATCGACAGGTAGTTGAGTGTCGCGACAAGCGACCAGCGGTCCATCTGGCCCTGGTTGATCTGTTGTGTACCGTGGTAGAGGCCCGTTGTGTCGCCGAGGCCGACAGTGTTTGCTGTTGCGAAGAGGCGGAAGTAGGGGTTGGGTGTGATCACTTCGTTTTGGTCAAGAAGCGTCAGCTTGCCGTCAACTTCCAGCACGCGCTGGATGACAAACATTACATCGGCGCGACCTGCGTCGTATTCATCAAACACAATCGCGGTCGGGTTGCGCAGGGCCCAAGGCAGGATGCCTTCGTGGAACTCTGTCACCTGTTTGCCGTCTTTCAGTTTGATTGCATCTTTGCCGATCAGGTCGATCCGGCTGATGTGACTGTCGAGGTTTACGCGCACGCAAGGCCAGTTGAGACGGCTTGCGACCTGTTCAATGTGAGTCGATTTACCTGTGCCGTGATAGCCTTGGATCATGACGCGTCGGTTATGCGAAAAACCAGCAAGGATTGCCATCGTCGTGTCGGGATCAAACTTATAGGTGTTGTCATTTTCTGGCACGCGCTCGGTGCGCTCGGCAAAGGCCGGCACTGTCATATCCGTGTCGATGCCAAACACGTCACGGACAGAGACCTTCTCGGTGGGTTTCGCATTGATGTCGATCATACCGTCGGCCATTGCCAGATTCCTTCATATCTCGAAAAATGTTGTAGGTGTGGTGCATCAATTTGCGGGCGAGGGCAAGTCAAAGCCAGAAGATTGCTGTTCTGGCTTGGCGAATCCGTTAGGCTGGCCATAAGGCGGCATAAGATGACAACACGAGACGCGTTAGAAAACTGGATTGCACAGCTGCCTTTGGGCAGTCGGGATGCCTTTGACGCGTTATATTCTGCAACCTCGGCGAAACTTTTCGGAGTAATCCTGCGTGTCTTGAATGACCGTGGCGAGGCCGAAGATGTTTTGCAGGAGGTGTTTGTGAAGATCTGGCACAATGCGGGGCGCTATCAGGCGGGAGGCTATAGCCCGATGACCTGGCTGATCACGATTGCCCGCAATGCGGCGATTGACCGGTTGCGGAAGCGTCAGCGCAGGGAGGCAGACATGACAGGGGCTATTGAGGACACGCTCGTTGACCCGCGGCTGGGCCCCGAAGCTTTGGCCGTTAACGCATCAGGGCGCGAGCAGCTCGTTGCTTGCATGGGCGAGCTTGAGGCAAAGCGTGGTGAAGCGGTGCGCCGCGCGTATTTGCAAGGCGAGACATATGCCGAGTTGGCCGCGCATTTTGACGTGCCGCTCAACACGATGAGAACGTGGCTGCGCCGCAGCCTGATAAGCCTGAGGGAGTGTCTGACCAGATGAGTGACACACCAGATCATGATGACGAGCGCGTCCTTGCGGGGGAGTATGCTCTTGGCTTGATGGAGCCTGAAGAGGCCCAAGCTTTCGCAGTGCGCCTCAAACAAGAGCCTGCTTTGGCGGCGCTTGTGGCGGGTTGGCACGAAAACCTGGCAGGGCTGACTGACGAGATTGACCCGGTAGCGCCGCCTGCGGCTGTCAAACAGGCGCTAGATGCGCGGCTCTTCGGGGGGCGGACAAGTGCGCCAAAGCTTGGCTGGATGCGTCGCGTTTTGGGCGGACTGGCCCTTGTAGCGGCTCTTTTCGTCGGAGTGTTGTTTTTTAGCCCTGACGACAGCGCTGACATGCTGGCCGAGATTGCGGCGGACGATGCGTCGTTTGTTTTGGTGGCGAGTTACTTTGAAGAAGAAGGCTATTTGCAGCTTGAGCGCAGAACCGGAGAGGCCCGCGAAGGCCGTTCGCTGGAACTCTGGCTGATCGAGGGAGATAATCCGCCTGTTTCTCTGGGGGTAATGGCGCAGACAAGCCGCAGTATTCTGACCGTGCCTGAAGAATTCCGTGCGAAGTTGGCCGGAGCCGTTCTTGCCGTTTCGGACGAACCAAGCGGCGGCTCGCCGACGGGTGCGCCAACAGGAGATGTTCTGGCAACTGGACTAGTTTCAGGTGTCTGATATTTTACTTATTCTTGTCAGTGGCTTAGAAGAAAACTTCAACTTTTTTCGGAGTATTTGAAACTCTTGCGAAGCGCGCTGCGTGTCTTTCGTAGCTTTGGCACTCAGGCCAGAGAGAAAACGGAGATATGATATGCTTAAGACAGTTATGACGAGCGCCCTTGCTTTGGGTATTGCAACATCGGCTATGGCCGAGAACCCTATGGTTGGCGGGGCAGAGATGCTTGAGACACGCAACATTGTCGAAAATGCTGTAAACTCGGAAGATCATACAACCCTTGTTGCAGCTGTTAAAGCAGCAGGCCTTGTCGAAACTTTGCAAGGCGAGGGGCCATTCACCGTATTTGCGCCAACCAACGCAGCCTTCGCTGCGCTTAAAGCCGGCACAGTTGAAGACCTGCTCAAGCCCGAAAACAAAGACATGCTGACAAAGGTTCTGACCTGTCACGTTGTGGGCGCCGATGCTATGGCCAGCGCAATCAAAGGAATGATTGATGATGATGGCGGATCCCATGTTGTGCCGACGGTCGGCGGGTGCAAGCTGAACGCGACTTATTCGGGTGATAAAATCATGCTCGAAGACGAGCGCGGCCGTACAATTAACGTGACGATTGCGGATGTTGCGCAATCCAACGGTGTCATTCATGTGGTGGACACGGTGATCTTGCCTGCAATGTAACGGCCCGATCACGTGAAGTTGCGGGCCGTCGCCTGTCAGGCGGCCCGCAATTAAGGTATGTTAAACCCAAGCAAACGAAAGGAATGACTGATGAAAAGACGGATGTTCATGGCAGTAGCTCTGGGTGCGGGAGCGAGCCTTCCGTTTGTGAGGGGCGCTTGGGCAAAGAGTTTTGAAGTGAGCCGGAGCGATGCTGAATGGCGCGCAATGCTGACGCCTGCACAATACAAAGTCATGCGAGAAGAAGGAACAGAGCGTGCAGGCTCTTCTCCGCTCGATAAAGTTTATGACGCGGGCACATATCACTGCCGCGGCTGCGATCTGGCTGTTTATTCTTCGGAACATAAATTCGATAGCGGCACAGGCTGGCCTAGTTTTTATCAAGCGCTCCCCGGTGCGATTGAAACAAAGACTGATTATAAAATGATTTACCCGCGAACGGAGTGTCACTGCCGGCGCTGCGGGAGCCACTTTGGCCACATCTTCAATGACGGGCCGAAGCCGACAGGCAAGCGGCATTGTCTCAATGGGGTGAGCCTTGTGTTCAAGGCAGCCTAAAGCGCAGCCAAGTTACATAAAATCTGCACGAACGCCCTGCAAAACCTGCGGGGCGTTTTAGGTTTATGGAGGAGGATAAACCAAGGAGAATGAAAATGAGCAGTGTGATGAAACTGAAGGAACAGAACTGGAAACTTCGGGGGGCAATGGCGGCTGGTGTGGGCGGCGGCGGTGGCCTTGTTGCCATCGGGAGTGTACTTGGCTTTGGCCACATGATCACCCGACATGTTGATGCGCCTGTATTTGTCGCCGTGGCCCTGTTGAGCGCAGGATTGGCAGGATTTCTGCTTGGCCCGCTTATGGGCAGGAGTGGCTGGCGCGGGGCCCTTTTGTCATTTGTCGCATTTTTCGGCGCTACCATTATGGGCGCTTACGTTGCCGGTGCGCTGGCCTTGCCGTTTAGAGATATTGGCCTCGTGACAGTCTGGCTGTTGTTTAACTTTTTCACGCCCTTTTTTATCTTGTGGTTGCTGATTTGTGCTGGGCTGCATTGGTCAGGGCACAGCTTGCGCCGCCGCTTCACTTGAAGCTGCGGCTTGCTTTGATCTGATCCCAAGCCCAGACAACCTCTTGCAACTGTTCTTCTTGCGAGCGGTCCCCGCCGTTCATATCGGGGTGAAGGACCTTGATGAGCTTTTTGTAAGATTTGCGAATCTCGGTTTTGGACCAGTGATCCTTCGCTTCGAGAATTTCGACTGCACGGCGCTCGGTGGGGGGGAGGCGGCGTCCGCCACCGCCGCCTTTTCCGGGGTTCTTTGTCGCGTTTGCGCCCAAGACCTGATGAGGATCCTCGATGCCCAGACGTGCCCAAGCGCGGGCTTCGGGGTCGCCGATCGGCTTTGTCTCGCGTTCCCAAACTTTGTCTTTAGATTGCTGTGCGTTCATTTCGGCTTCTGTTGTGCCGTCAAAGAAGTTCCATTTGAGATTATATTCGCGGATGTGTTCTTTACAGAACCAAAGAAATTCGTCGAGCACATCGGGTGCGCGGGGGGCACGGTATTTGCCTGCTTCTTCACACCCCGGGTGCTCGCATACACGTGTCGAGGTTTCCGAGGCGCCGGACATACCACGGCGGCCACGCGGGTTTTTCTTTTTGGCGGATGACACTGACATGTCAAAACCGAAAGGATCGTGCTTGGGCATAGGAACTCTCTTTTCGTGACTGGCGTGGCAGTCTACCGTATTTGCAATCAGGGGAAAGAGGAAAGAGTGCAAAAAATGAAGATGGAAGCAAAAATCCGCGAAGCTTTAGAAAGTGTTTTTCAGCCGGAAATACTGGAGGTGATCAACGAGTCTTCTCAGCACGCAGGGCATGCTGGCGATGATGGAACGGGAGAGAGCCATTTTCGGGTACGTTTGAAGACAGCCGAGTTTGCCAGCATGAGCCGCGTGGCGCGACACCGGGCAGTCCATACGGCGCTTGGGCCGATTACCGAAGAGATTCACGCTTTGGCGCTGGAGCTTTCATGATCGTCTTGTTCCAAAGGCTCAGCCTCTGCTGCATCTTCGTCTAGAGGGGCTTCGTAACGCACAGGCGCTGGCTCAGGTGCCTGTTCGTATGCAGCTGCCTCATCCGCGGTGTCATTCGCCAGAAGCGGGCGGCGGAAGACCAGGACGGAGCGGTAGACTACATTAGTTGAGCGAAAGCCCGAGCGTTCTTCACTGGGGAGCGTTTCGGCACGGCAGAACTCCCAGCCCTCATAGGCCTCTGTGTTCATAAGCTCTTCAAGCGCATAGGAAAAGCGACTCTCCAGGGTTTTAAGCCCCTTGGCTTTTGTCCCTTTGCGGGGGGCTGGGATAACCTTATATTCAAACACTGCTCTGCCCTCTTTACTGTTTTTTGCCTGAGCGAACCTAACAGGCGCCCGCGACGGTTTCTATGTTTTGTCTGCTGGCTCAGGTTTTTCGGCGGATCCCCATCGGGCGGCCTACGAAATCCGGTACCGAAAGTTTGGCGTGTTCGGCCTGCATGGACCGGAACGATGCCAGAATATCTTCTGGCATCGGAGCTACGCGGGGGCCTGACTGATCAATATGCAGGCAAATCCCCTCGCCACCTGCCGAGCGCCAGCCATCTTCGTGAATGAGCTCCTGGCAGAAGTGAATGCGCTTCTCGTCCATGTCGAGGATTTGAAAGGTCGAGCACAGGCGCTCACCTTCATGAACTTCGCGAAAATAATGCATGTGGTATTCGGCAGAATAGGTCGTGAAACCAGTGCGCTTGAGGTAGTCGCCGCCAAGGCCAATCTCTTGCCATAGCGCATCTACACCATTGTCCATCAGCACGTTGTAATACGCCATATTGAGGTGACCGTTGAAGTCGATCCATTCGGGACGCACTGTCATCAACTCGGAGGTAAAAGGCTTTGTCATAATGCGTTCAGCCACCCAATTTGGCTTGGACCAGATCATTCACGGCTTTCGGATTGGCTTTGCCACCGGTGGCTTTCATGACCTGTCCGACAAACCAGCCAGCGAGCTTGGGGTTTTCACGGGCTTTCTCGACTTGC
Organism: Lentibacter sp. XHP0401; assembly: GCF_025751535.1. Lineage (GTDB taxonomy): Bacteria > Pseudomonadota > Alphaproteobacteria > Rhodobacterales > Rhodobacteraceae > Lentibacter. The sequence continues at coordinate 178,693 of NZ_JAOWLC010000001.1, forward strand.
GCGGGATTGGCAGCAATGATCTCGTCAAGCGCGGTTTCGATTGCGCCTGTGTCTGTCACCTGTTTCATGCCACGTGCTTCGACGATCTCGGCGGGGTCCCCGCCTTCGGTGTAGACAATCTCGAAAAGGTCTTTGGCGATTTTGCCAGAAATCGTGTCGGCTGCGATGAGGTCGATGATACCGCCAAGTTGGGCAGGGGAGACGGGGCTTTCGCTGATGTCTTTGTCACCGTCTTTTTTGAGGCGACCGAAGAGTTCGTTGATCACCCAGTTGGCGGCGATTTTGCCATCACGGCCCGTGGCGACATCTTCAAAGTAGCTCGCGTTTTGCACTTCGGCGGTTAGAACCGAGGCGTCGTATTCTGTGAGTCCGTAGTCAGACATGAAGCGTGCGCGTTTGGCATCGGGCAGTTCAGGCAAGCTGGCTGCGATATCATCGACCCATGATTGCTCGATTTCGAGCGGCATCAGGTCAGGATCAGGGAAATAGCGGTAATCATGCGCTTCTTCTTTGGAGCGCATGGAGCGGGTCTCGCCTTTGTCCGGATCATAAAGGCGAGTTTCCTGAACAATTTCACCGCCTTCTTCGAGAATTTTGATCTGACGGCGCGCTTCATAGTCGATGGCTTGCTGGATAAAGCGCATCGAGTTCATGTTCTTGATTTCGCAACGTGTGCCGAGGTGGCTGAAGTCCTGCGTTTCCATGTATTTCTCATACTGGCCTGCGCGACAGACCGAGACATTCACATCGGCACGCAGGTTGCCGTTTTGCATGTTGCCATCACATGTTCCAAGATAGCGCAGGATCTGGCGCAGCTTGACCACATAGGCCGCAGCCTCCTCAGGCCCGCGAATATCGGGGCGCGAGACGATTTCCATGAGGGCAACGCCTGTGCGGTTGAGATCGACGAACGACATGTTCGGGTCCATGTCGTGGATGGATTTGCCAGCGTCTTGCTCAAGGTGAATACGCTCGACGCGTACGAGGCGTGCGACACCGGGAGCCATATCCACAAGAATTTCGCCTTCGCCCACGATCGGTTCGTAGAGCTGGCTGATTTGGTAGCCTTGCGGCAAGTCGGGATAAAAATAGTTCTTGCGGTCAAACGCGGATTTGAGGTGAATTTCGGCCTTAAGGCCCAAACCCGTGCGCACAGCTTGCTCGACGCAGAATTCGTTGATCACAGGGAGCATTCCCGGCATAGCGGCGTCAACGAAGGCGACGTTGGAGTTTGGCTCGGCACCAAACTTGGTGGAAGCGCCGGAAAAGAGCTTGGCCTTGGAGCTGACCTGCGCATGGACTTCCATGCCGATCACCAGCTCCCAGTCATATTTTGCACCGGCAATCACTTTTGGCTGCGGTGTTTCATAGGCCAGATCGAGCATCGCCCTCATCCTTTATACATTTGTGCAAAGTCGAGGTGCGTTTTAGGCCAGCCAAAGAGGCGGGGCAAGGGGGAGTTCCGCCAGTATCTAGCCTTGAGGAGAAAGCGTCAGCCCGTCTTTGCTGAAATCGAGGATTTTGCCACTGATGATATCGCTTTTGAAATGGATGGCGATTGCGTTGAGGGCTGTATCGCGTCCTTTGCGTAAAAGCGCGCCGCGTGGTGGCAGATATGTGCCCAGATCGGGACCAAGGTCGGCTTCAGCCCAGAGAAGCGGGTGAAGTTCGCGCAGGTTTTCGCGCAGGATATGGTCAAACATTGAATGAATTTCGCGGCGCACATCTCGTACAACGTCGGGAGCTTCAACAGGCGTGCGGGCCGGTGACATGGTAATACCAGTATAGGCCGCAAGCAAGTTGGCAATGTGTTGGTCGGGTTGCAAGTAGAGGATATCACGCAGGCCATCGACGAAGAAATCAACATCAAGCGCGCGGGATGCGCCCTGATCAACGCGCAGAGCGTCAAGAAAAACCCAAGTATAGCCGCCATTGCCCCAGACAGAACTGCAACGCGCGGCGGTACGGCGGGCCTCAAGTTCTAGCGCGTCATAAGTGCCAAACCAACGCGGCAGCAGGAAGTTGCCAAGGCTGCGCATAGGAGCCGTGTTGACAGGGTTTAGATCAATCAGGCGCTCGTAAGCATCGGCGATGTGCATTGCGGGCTTCGGCTTGGCCACAACCAGAGCACATTGTGCCGCGGCCAGAAGGGGAGAGGCCAAGGCTGTGCGTGAGAAGCAGCCGAGAATGTCTGAAGCACGCTCAAAATGGGCGTGAAACAGGGCAAGATTGCGCTCGGGGATTTCGTGAGACCAGTTGGAGCCGCGCCATGACCAGCCAATATCCATGTGGGACTGGGCAACAATCTCGGCAATGGCATAATCATCGGGAAACTCGGCCAATACGTCTTCGAGCGCTTCAATCCCTTGCAAGCCAGGAGTGAAACCGTCAGCTATGGCGTGTTCTGTTGCTAGCACCACATCGGTGCGCGCGCCGAGGCTCAGGAGATCGGCGTGCGGCATGCCGCAATGGGTTGCGGCTTTGCGATTGTCCGCCGCGCGTATCAGGCGGCTGAGTTCTTCCCAACGTTCCTGGCGAGCGAGAAACTGTCCTTTGTCCTGCACTCGCACGCGCGTGCTTTCTTCTGGAGGCTCCGAAGCTGTCGGGATGAGCAGTTGCTCCTGTATCCGGCTTGCCAGTTGGCGCGGAGCACTTCTTTCTTCGGAGGCGGCTTGGGCCGCACGCTTCGCGCGAGGGATCCGAACGAGATTGTCGCGGGCCTGTGCTGCAAGTTCCGGAAGATTGGACAGAAGAGCCATGTTTGATTCGTTCCTTATTCAGGCCCTCTTTTTGGTTGAGCATTCGGGCTAAAAGACGACAATTAAGCGATGAACCTTGGGAAAAACGGGCCAGATTTGGTGAAATGTCGCCGACCGCGAAACAATGGGGCTTCTGGGCGCGAAACGTTTGCATAAGGACAGTTAATCGGCTTATCTGCTGCGGGATGTTTAGTCTGCTGCGCCATAAACTCGTGTTTGCGGCTCTTTTGCTTGTTACAAGTAAGGGAGCTGTTCTGGCGTCTGAGACGGCTTCAGCCGAGGCCGCCGCTGCACAGATTGCTGCGCAAGCGCTTGAGGTTTTAACCCAAGATTCACTTGGTCGTGCGCCACAGGCGATGACAGAATCCTCGTCTGAGGAGGCAACTGGCGAACTTGTGGCGATGAAGCCTGAAGCTATGGACGAAGACGTAAGCCCGCCGGGAGCAGAGTTTGCCAAAATCCGCCCCAAGGCGCGCAAGGCGTCTTACAGCTCTGCCGCCGAGGCACGGTTGTCGCGGATTAGGCCCAAAGGACGGCCCTATGAATTTGTGCTGCCCAACACTCGTTGGGAGCACCGCCCCGGCAATGAGAAGTGGACGCATGTGGCCATGAAGGCAGTTTTGTCGCACGGCAAACCGTTGACCAGGACGGTGCCGTCCGATTACCGCGAGTGGTGCCCTGCTTATGCAGAGAATGACGAGTTTCGCCGTGCAATGTTTTGGGTCGGGTTTATGTCGGCTTTGGCCAAGCATGAAAGCACCTATCGCGCCGATGCTGTTGGCGGAGGCGGGCTTTGGTACGGGCTGCTTCAAATTTTGCCGTCAACGGCACGGCTTTATAAGTGTCAGGCCAAGACGGGTGAAGCCCTCAAGGATGGCGGCCTAAATCTGAGCTGTGCGACGCGCATCATGAGTAAAACCGTTGCGCGTGACCAAGTGATTCACGGATTTTACCCCAACAAAAAGCGTAAATATCAAGGTGTAACTCAAGATTGGGGGCCGATGCACTCCTCGAGTAAGCGTGCAGAAATGGCCGCTTGGACCCGTAAACAAGCCTATTGTGTGTCTCATAAGACGCTTCGGCCAAAGCTGCGCCCTGATAATAGCCCGGTGCAAAAAAAGGCTAAGACTTCGATCTAGCCAATCAGTGAGAAATGGTGCCGCTCGGTTTTTATTCCGAGCTTTTGAAAGGCATCTTCCAGTGCTTCATGGGGCGGGGTACAGGCATGGGGCAGGCGCAGCTTACGGTTATCCTTGAGAAAAAGTGTGACCTTGACGGAAAGATCGAGCCGCGTGTCAAACCTAGCGCGCAAAATGAGGAGCGGCGGGATGGCGTCATTGATCGCGGGCGTGCTCCAGCGCATCTGATTTTCTGTCAGTTCAAATGTGCTGACAGGATTTGACCAAGCTTCCCAAAGCGCTGGCAAAGTGAAAAGGGCAAAGAAGGCTGCGATAAAAGGGCTGAGGTCAATCAAAAAGACCAGAGTGACAAGCGTGCCGTAAACGCCAGCAAGCGTTAGAAGTGCTGCGCGTGAGCGCCCATAGCTCGTGTGCCTCAGCGGCAAGTTCATTTGATACGGAAAGCGCGCTTTACATCATCGAGCGCTTCAGTTTGCTTGAGGTTGAGCCCGCCTGAAGACGATTTTGCGACCGTGTTACTGACAAGCGCAAGGAGCGGGCTGAGACCTTGCGGGTCAAGGCGGTAAAGCTTGCGGCATAGCCGCGAGATGGCAGCATCGGCCCCGCCACATTCCGACACCATCCAGCGGCCCAGAATGCAGAGTTCATCTGCGTCGGCCTTGCTGACTTTGAGCGTTTCTGTCATCTCCCAAGCCAGTGCTTCGCGTTGGTCCGATGTGGGCAGATCATCCAGCTCGAGAAAAGCCGAGGCAATACCGGAAATAGCGATGTTGGGCTCCTCGATGCTTTCGGCGGGATGCAGATTGGTTTGCCTTCGAAAACCGAAACGGCGGGCAGCGAGCCGCACATCATTGGCTACATCGAACAATTCTACAGCCGCGTTAGAGGCGTTGCGCGCCCTGAGAATGAAAAAGAGAAGGCCGGTTATTGCAGCGACAACAGCGAGGATGACGGGCATGAACGTTAATCTTTCAAAATACGGGTAACCATTTCTTCAGTATCGCGGCTGAGACCTTTTGTGGCAAGGATACGTTCCAGCTGTGCTTTGGCAAGTGTGCTGTGGGGCGCGTCATAGCGCGCATAGGTTTGGTAAGCAGCACACATGCGGGCGGTTGTTTGCGGGTTGATCGCATCAAGCTTGATAAGCCAGTCTGCCAATAGCGCATAACCTTTGCCGGATGCATGGTGAAAGCCCGCGTGGTTCATTGCCAATGCCCCAAAGACTGCGCGGAAGCGGTTGGGGTTTTTCATGTCAAAAAGCGGGTGGGTGGTTAGGGATTGGGCCACCAGTGCGGCTTTTTCTGGTGCTGCAAATGCGACTTGGGTTGAAAACCACTTGTCCATGACAAGCCTATCGCCTTTCCACTGCTCAAAAAAAGCGAGAGTTTCTTGGGAGCCTGTGTCTTGTGCAAGCAGTGCGTTGAGTGCGGCAAGTTGTTGGGTCATGTTGTCTGCCGCGCTAAACTGTGCGCGTGCTCGTGTGCCACCGTCCATCCGCGTGATCATGGATAGAATGCGTGCATTGAAAGCGCGTTTTCCTGCGCCCTCTGCATCAGGTGTATAGGGGCCACTCAAAGTGCTGTCCGCATAGAGGCGTGGGAGGCTATCGGCGAGATGATGGGCTAGGCTCTGGGCCATTGTTTCGCTGGCGTCATAGATCGCCTGAGGATCGGGGGTATTTCCAATGCTGTGCAACTCCTGCGCGAGATCATCCTGCCCGACGGATTGCAAAACGAGCGCGCGGAAGGCTGGCTCAAGGCTGTCATCGCGCGCCACACGGGCCGCGGCATCGAGAAATGCGCTGTCGGGCGCTGAGCCGGTAGTGATGCTTGCTATCAGGCTTGCGCGGCGCAGAGCTTGACCTGCTTCCCATTTATTGAACGGGTCGGTGTCATGCGCCAGAAGGAAGGCGCGTTCAGTGTTGCTGGTTTCTCGCTCGAGGATAACAGGCGCCGAAAAATCACGCAATATTGATGGGATAGGCTTTGAAGTTAATCCATCAAATGAAAATTTTTGCTGGCGCTTGGTCACCTCCAGCACGGTTGTTGGCTGCACCTCGTCGCCATTTGGGCCGAGCAATCCTAGGGCGATTGGAATGACGCGCGGCTTCTTTTGCTTCTGGCCGGGCGTTGGTGGTGTTTCTTGTTTGAAAGTAAGGGTATAGCGTCCATTCTTGAACTTCTCTTTTACCTTAAGACGTGGTGTGCCTGCTGACGTATACCAACGCTTGAAACGTTTAAGGCTGCGCCCGGTGACGTCTTCAAAAACTTTAAGCCAGTCTTCAATCGTGGCAGCGTCGCCATCGTGGCGGGTGAAGTAGAGGTCGAGCGCTTTGTAGTAATCCTGATCGCCCACAAGACGCTTGAGCATGCCGATGATCTCGGCCCCTTTTTCATAGACGGTGGCGGTGTAGAAGTTGTTGATTTCGACAAAGCTGTCAGGCCGCACCGGGTGTGCCAGCGGGCCGCCATCTTCGCGGAACTGGCGCCCGCGCAGGTCAATCACATCGTGGATGCGTTTGACGGGGGCGGAGCGCATATCGGCGGTAAACTGGCTGTCACGGTAAACGGTGAGGCCTTCTTTGAGGCAGAGCTGGAACCAGTCGCGGCAGGTGATGCGGTTGCCTGTCCAGTTGTGGAAATATTCATGCGCAATGATTGCTTCAATGCGCTCGAAGTTGTCGTCTGTGCTGGTTTCAGGGGATGCCAGAACGCAGGAAGAGTTGAAAATGTTGAGGCCTTTGTTTTCCATGGCGCCCATGTTGAAATCATCAACCGCAACGATGTTGAAGATGTCGAGGTCATACTCGCGGCCATAGACCTTCTCGTCCCAGAGCATCGAGGCTTTCAGAGCCTGCATCCCGAAAGCACACTTGCCTTCGTCGCCTTTACGGACCCAGATGTTGAGTTCGATATCCTTGCCCGAACGGGTCGTGAAGCTGTCGGGGTGATTGACAAGATCACCCGCCACCAGCGCAAAGAGGTAAGCGGGCTTTGGCCAAGGGTCATGCCATTCTGCAAAGCCGTCGCCGTTTGAGCTTTTGTTGCCGTTGGAGAGAAGCACAGGCTCGCTCCCTTCAACGCGCACCGTAAAGGTGCTCATCACATCCGGGCGGTCGGGGTAAAAGGTGATCTTGCGAAAGCCCTCTGCCTCGCATTGGGTGCAATACATGCCGTTTGACATATAGAGCCCTTCAAGTGCTGTGTTGGTCTCGGGGCTTATCTCGACTTCGGCCTCAAACACGAAGCGGCCCGCTGGAGCTTCGACGGAAAGCCCCTCGGCCGAAAGGTCCGGTGCGCAGGGCTGCCCGTTGATCATTGCGCTTACGAGTTTGAGGTTTTCACCATTCAAGAAGAAGTTTTGCATAGGCGCATCAGGATTGGGGGCAAATGTAATGCGGCTGATGACACGCGTTTCTGTCGGATGCAGGCGGAAAGTCAGGTGCACGTTTTCCACGATCCAGCCGAAAGGCGTGTAATCCTTGAGGTAAATCGTTTCCGGGCTGGATTGTGTCATGGTGCTGTCCTTCTGGCTATGTTGCGACGGTATGCGCCTGTGCTTGGGGCTTCAATAGGGGATCCCGCACCTTGGCAAATTGATTATCTTGAAAATCCTGAAGGTTTTTATGGCCTTCTTGATCATCCGGAAGATTGCGCGCTCTCGCCTGTGCGCGTTACAATTGACAGGATAGAACTTTGAAAGCAGGGGCATGGCATGACCAAGCGTGTGGAACGGGCAGGACTACAAGTGGATGCGGTGCTTGCGCGCTTTCTTGAAGATGCGGCATTGCCCGAAACAGGGATAAGTGCTGCGGCGTTCTGGAGTGGATTTGCCGCGATGCTCGCTGATTTGACGCCAAAGAACCGTGCGCTTCTGGACACACGCGAGAGCCTTCAAAACCAGATAGATGCCTGGCACATGAAGCACCGCGATGTGCCGCATGATCATGAAGCCTACAAGGCGTTTCTAATCGATATCGGCTATCTGCTGCCTGAGGGTGAAGATTTTGAGATTGATACACAGAATGTAGACCCCGAGATTGCTTTGATACCGGGGCCGCAGCTTGTGGTTCCGATCACCAATGCGCGCTATGCGCTGAATGCGGCCAATGCGCGTTGGGGCAGCTTGTATGATGTGCTCTACGGCACCGATGCGATGGGCTCAGAGCCGCCATCGGGCGGATACGAGCGCGGGCGGGGCGCAAGGGTTGTTGCGAAGGCGCGCGTGTTTCTGGATGAGGCCTTTCCTATCGAAGGTACATCTCACGCAGATGCGCGACGCTATCATGTGCAAGATGGCCAGCTTTTGGTGGATGACAGGCCGCTGCAAAGCCCCGAGAAATTTGTGGGTTACAAGGGTAACCCGAAAGCGCCAGACGCGGTTTTGTTGAAAAACAATGGCTTGCATGTGGAGCTGGTATTTGACCGCGCTCACCCAATTGGCAGCCACGATCAGGCGCTTTTGGCTGATATTCAACTTGAAAGCGCCCTGTCGGCGATTATGGATTGCGAAGATTCGGTGGCCTGTGTGGATGGTGAGGACAAAACGCTCGCCTATTCAAACTGGCTTGGGCTGATGAAAGGTGATCTCTCCGCTGAAATTGCCAAAGGCAGCAAAACAGTGAGCCGCCGCCTTGCGGAAGACAAGAGTTTTACCGCGCCTGACGGCAGCGAACTTGTGCTTAAAGGGCGCGCGCTGATGTGGGTGCGCAATGTCGGGCATCTGATGACCAATCCCGCAATACTCGACGCTAAGGGCGATGAGGTTTTCGAAGGCTTGATGGATGCGGCGATCACCACTCTGATCGCGATGCATGACCTCAAGCGCGAGAGCGGAAACTCGGTGCATGGTTCGGTTTACATTGTGAAACCGAAGATGCACGGGCCAGCAGAAGTGGCCTTTGCCGACGAAATATTCGCCCGCGTTGAAGCTTTGCTTGGCTTGCCTGCGAATACCGTCAAAATTGGAGTAATGGATGAGGAGCGCCGCACTTCGGTGAACCTAAAAGAATGTATCCGCGCGGCGAAGTCGCGGATAGCTTTCATCAACACGGGTTTTCTCGACCGCACAGGAGATGAAATCCACACTTCGATGGAAGCTGGACCGTTTAGCCGCAAGGATTTCATCAAGCGCAAGGGCTGGATCGGGGCGTATGAGAACCTAAATGTCGATATCGGCCTCGAATGCGGCTTGTCGGGCAAGGCCCAGATCGGCAAGGGCATGTGGGCGATGCCTGATTTGATGGCGGCGATGTTGGAGCAAAAAATAGAACACCCGAAAGCGGGCGCAACCTGCGCTTGGGTTCCTTCTCCCACGGCGGCCACGCTGCATGCGCTGCACTATCACAAGATTGATGTGCTCGCGGTGCAAGCGAAGCTACGTAAAGGTGGGCGGCGAGCGCATGTGGACGGGATTCTGGAAATCCCGCTGGCGACGCATCGAAAGTGGACGAGCGATCAAATAATGCGCGAGGTTGAGAATAATGCGCAGGGCATACTCGGCTATGTTGTCCGCTGGATCGATCAGGGGATCGGTTGCTCGAAAGTGCCTGATATCAATGACGTAGGCTTGATGGAAGACCGTGCAACCTGCCGCATTTCGGCGCAAGCGCTGGCTAATTGGCTGCACCACAGCGTTGTGGATGCGCAGGCCGTAATGGTGGCCATGCGCAAGATGGCCGAGGTGGTAGACGGACAAAATGCCGGGGATGCTTCATATACCCCGATGGCGCCGGGCTTTGACGGAATTGCCTTTCAGGCGGCTTGCGATCTTGTTTTCAAAGGGCGCCAGCAGCCTTCCGGCTATACCGAACCAGTGCTTCATGCGCGCCGTATTGAGCTGAAAGCCTCGCTCTAAAGCGCGCGGACAGCCGCTGCAAAAGCGCGGGCCTCCTGCGGGGCCGCGCCAAGCTGTGCGCTCATGTTGAACACTTCTCCGAGCTCGACCTCTGGGTAGGCCTCTGCCGCGACTTGAGCGAGGTTTTTGCCTGTTTTGAGAGCAGTCGTGCAGAGTTCTTTGGTTTTATTCTGGGCTTCGGGCCGCGGCATATGGTCGGCGAGTGCGAAGGAGAGCGCCTCGGCAAAGATCATGCCTTGGCCGCTCTCAATATTGGCCTTCATCCGCTCGGAATTGGGCGATAAATCAGAGGCAAGCCGTTCAGCATGAACCAGCGCAGCTCCTGTGCCAAGCACGAGTTGGGGCAGCGTAAGCCATTCGGAGATCCAAGCTGCGCCATCGCGCTGTTGTTTGTGGGCTGCGGCACCTTGCAGAACGGAGTTGAGGGCGGTCACATGGGCGGCGAGTGCCATGATGGCCCCCGCACCAACAGGATTTTGCTTTTGCGGCATGGTTGAAGAGCCACCAGCGCCGCCAAGCTGCACTTCGCCAAGGTCCGTCATTGTGAGTTCTGCGAGATCGGCGCCCATTTTCGCGAGCGTGTTTGTCAGCCGTGTGGCCCATGCCGCGAGGGTTGTGACGGGTGTTCTGTCATTGTGCCAGCTATAGGCAGGGTTGTGCAGCCCGAGGGCTTCGGCGAGGCCGGCCCGTATCTGTGCTGCCTTTGGGCCAAGCGCGCTGCTGGTGCCTGCCGCACCCGAGAGAGAGACCCAGAAGCCTGCGTCTTTCCGCGCGTCCATTTCATTGTAAAGCGCAAGCAAAGGGCGCCCCCAAGTCGCTGTGAGAGCGCCGAAACTCGTAGGGGTAGCGTGCTGCCCCCATGTGCGGGCAGGAAGTATGGTTTCACTATGCTGTTCAGATAATTCAGCAATGATATTAAGCTGGCGCTTTAATGTGGATAAGATGTGGGTAAATGCCCTTTTGAGGCGCAACATCAAGGCCGTGTCGATGATATCTTGCGAGGTTGCCCCCCAGTGCAAATATTGCGCGTGCTCGGGGGCTTCGAGAGTTTTCCTCAAGGCGGCGACAAAGGCGGGAATGCTGACACCGTTTTGCGCGGTGGCTTCTGCAAGCCCCGCAGGGTCAATCTGCACTTCCATCGCAGCTCGGTGCAAAAACGCGCCACTGATTTCCGGGATCACGCCAAGTTCGCCTTGCACCTTGGCAAGTGCGCCCTCGACCAAAAGCAAAGCACGCATTTCGGCGCTGTCGGTGAAGAGTGCGGCAAGATCGCCTGTTTGGAAGAGTTTGGAGAGGTGCAGGCTGTCAAAGACGGAAGCGGCCATTAGATGTGTCCGATTTCGGTTAGGAAGGTCGATAGAAGGGCGGCGTAGGCCTCGGGCTGCTCGACGCAAGGTAAATGCCCTGCGCGACGGATGATCTCGAAGCGCGAACCCGGAATGAGCGCGGCTGTTTCGCGTACGAGGTCTGGGGGCGTTGAGCCGTCTTCCGAACCCGCAATCGCCAATGTGGGGAGGCGCAAACCTGATGTGGGGGTGATGAAATCAGTTCCCGCGATAGCCGAGGAGCAACCGATATAGCCAGCTTGTGGCTGACGAATGAGCATGTTGCGCCAAGCGGCGAAGGCATCGTTTTTGCGAAACTCGGGGGCAAACCAGCGTTCAAGGATATTATCGGCCAGCGCCTCTATTCCTCCGGAACCAACTGCTGAAATGCGGTCCTGCCACATCTGGCGTGTGCCGATTCTGGCCGCCGTGTTGGAAAGCACAAGCCCGCGCACCAGATCAAGCCGCTTGACGGCCAGCCCCTGAGCGATCATTCCGCCTATCGAAAGGCCGACGAAAACGCAATCTTTCACTTCCAGATGATCGAGCAGCGCCTCGGCATCACGTACAAGCGTGCCCATAGCGTAGGGCGCGGGCGGGCAATCGGATAGGCCATGGCCGCGCTTGTCATAGCGGATGAGGCGCAGGCCAGCGGGCAGAAGGGGGAGAACATCGTCCCACAGCCGCAGGTCGGTTCCGAGGGAGTTCGAAAAGACAACGGCAGGGCCATCGCGTGGGCCTTCGTCTTTATAGTGCAGGTTGATCTCGTCGAGTCTTGCAATTCTCATGACTGTTGGTCTTCCTCAAAGAGCGACATATGGGCGATAATCTGGCCGTGGTCCGAAGCTAGTTTGTTATAGGGCGCTTCGGCGTGGGAGCCATCGGTGATGTGGTCATTGAAGACAGAGAAATATTCCATCTGTCCTATCTGGTCGTGACCCCCGGTGACAAAATGACGGGACATATAAATCTGGTCGATCGATTCATAAACGCCGGCAAAGGCAGAAGTATAGACCATGTCACGCAGGCTTTGGCGCACGAAGAGTTTCTCGGCGGAATGAAGGCGCATTTGCTCGACTTGGGCGGTGATGGCCGCGTGTTCCTCAGCGGAGTAGCGGTCGCCATAGTCCTTGGCGTCGTGGCGCAACATCCATTGGTAGTTTTTAAAGGGCACTTCACCTGAAATTATCTCGGAGCTGACAGCATGTTCGCCATCGTTAAAGTCGCCTAAGACCATAACGGGGTTACCAGCCTTAAGTTCTTCAATGATCTCGCGGCGTAAGACCCAAGCCTCGGCCATGCGTCGAGTGGCAGCACGCAAAGAGCCGAGCGCGCGGCCGATTGGGTCATAATCCGTCAGGTTTTCCTCAGGCGCAAACTCGGCCCCTTTGGGGCGGATAAACTCGCCAAGCTTTGACTTGAGGTGGGAGTTGAACACGGTGATGATTTTGTCACCAATCGGGATGCGTGCCTTGATTACAGGGCGGGAAAGGCGGCGGATACGAAAGTAACCAGCATCGCCTGCCTCCAGCCCGCGCAGAGGCTGAAAAGGAATATCGAGCGGCGTTTCAAGGTCTTGCAGCACTTCGGGTTGTCCGACAAAGCCGAAGCGTGACAGAATCGCGAGGCCTGGGCGGCGCTGGCCTGGTGTGCCGCTGTCAGCAGAGTTGGGTGCAAAGGCCAGCGTGCCGCTTGCATAGGTCTCAACCGCGAGTTTTCGAAAGATGACTTTACGGTGATAACGCTTTGATTTATCAGGGATTGTGGCAGCATTGAGCGCGGTGGCGCGGGCATTGGCTTCCTCGATCACGGCTTGCAACGCGTCTTCGTCGAAAATTTCCTGAAAGCAGACAATATCGGCGTCCATTGATAGGAGCTGATCCGCGAGCCAGTCTTCCTTCCAAGCGTATTCCTCAGGCGTATAGGTCTGGAATTCGTAATATTCCTGATCAGGGCCGATAAGGTTTTTGACGTTGAACGAAGCGATTGTGAAGCGGGTCATGGTCGGCCTTTATGTGCGCAAATGCCTGCCCATGGTTGGGCAGGGTTCAGGCTGTGTCAAGTCAAGGGCTTAGCTGAGGGTCGCGAGCGCTTGTGAGAAGACGTCAGCATCGACATTACCGCCTGTGGCCACGGCGATGAGCGCGGGGGCGTCTGTTTTATCGGCGTGAAAGAGCGCCGCCGCGAGGCCGACCGCACCACCAGGTTCAACCACAATTTTGAGGCGCTGATAGGCGAGGGCCATAGCTTTGAGCGCTTCTTCCTCACTCACAACCATCCCTGCGCCGCAGTGTTCGGCCATGATCGGGAAGGTCAAATCACCGGGCTGCGGCGTGATGATCGCATCACAAAGCGAGCCTGAAAGCTGCGCGTTACGCTTGATTTCTCCAGAGGCAAGCGAGCGGGTGACATCGTCAAAGCCTTTGGGTTCGCAGGGGCGCACTTTAAAGGCAGGCGCATCTGCCGCCAAAGCCAGCGCAATGCCAGAGGTAAGGCCACCACCGCCACAGCAGACCAGCACTTCAGCTTGTGTTATGCCTTCCTCCGTTGCTTGTTCGGCAATTTCGAGCCCTGCTGTGCCTTGGCCTGCAATGACCAATGGCTCATCGTAGGGCTTGATCAATGTCAATCCGCGCTCCTTGGCCAGTCGTGCTCCGATAGCGTCGCGGTCTTCTGTCGCGCGTTCATAAAGCACAACTTCAGCGCCTAAAGCACGGGTGTTGGCGATCTTTAGGCGCGGGGCGTCAGAGGGCATGATGATGACGGCAGGAACGCCATGAAGCGCTGCGGCGTAGGCGACTCCCTGAGCGTGGTTGCCCGACGAAAATGCAATGACACCGTTCTTGCGCTCGTTTACGGGCAAGCCTGATAAGGCTGACCAGCCGCCACGAAACTTGAAAGACCCTGTGTGCTGGAGGCATTCGGCCTTCACAAAGACAGGCTTGCCAGCGATTTCGTCAAGGAACGGAGAGGAGAGCAGGGGCGTGCGGCGGCCATGGCCTTTGAAACGCTGTGCTGCGGCGCGGATCATGTCGATGTTCATAACAGGTCTGTCCATTTTAGAAGGGTGGTGAGGGATTCTGGCTCGTCAAGATACGGCACATGGCCGCGATCGGGGATCTCCGCGGCAATCATATCTGGGCGACGATCCTGCATTTTGAGGAAGGTAGTCTTGGCGAGCAGGTTCGAGTTTTCTCCGCGCAGGGCGCAAAGTGGCAAGCCTGCAAGCGCTTCAAACATTGGCCAAAGATCGGGCAGTTCTGCATCAAGGGCGGCAAGGACGCCCGTGCGCAGGGCGGGGTCATAGGTCAGCTCAAGACCCGTATCACCTTGGGTGTAGAGCCGCGTTATTTCTTCCCGAAACCGGCTGGTAGGGACATTGTAAAACCCCTGAGCCAAGTCGGGCCAGATTTCGAGTAAGGCATCATAGCTTTTGAAGGCTGGCCTTTTTCCGATATAGCTTGAAATGCGCTCAAGTCCCGCGCGATTTAACTCGGGGCCGACATCGTTAAGCGCGACGCCAAGCAGTCTGTCTTTGACCGTGGCGGCAAGGGTCATAGCGATGAACCCGCCGCGCGATGTGCCAAGAATTGCGACTTTGGGGAGGGCGAGATGGTCTATGAGTTCAACAACATCACGCGCCTCGATGAGGGGGGTATAAGTTGCAGGGTCGGCCCAGTCTGATTGTCCGCGACCGCGATAATCAAGCCGTATCATGCGCAGATGCGAAAGATGAGGCGCAACAAAATCAAAGTCGCGCCCGTCGCGTGTAAGGCCTGCGAGGCACAATAGCGGCGTACCTGTTCCTTCGTCCGTATAGTGAAGCGCAAGCCCGTCTGATGTCTGAAAGCTAGGCATGGTTTCTTTCGGCGACCAAAGCGGCGAGTGTGCTGAGATCTGATAATGTGTGTTGGGGCGTGCCTGCAAGCCTATCCATCGGAGCCTTGAGACGGTTGACCCATGCGGTTTCAAATCCAAAGCCCGAAGCACAGCCTGCATCCCATCCGTTGGAGGAGACAAACAGCACTTCGTCACGCGCCACATCAAGCGCGGTTTCGATCATAGCGTAGACTTTGGCGGCAGGTTTGAAGATGCGCACGTCTTCAACCGAGAGCACAGCGTCAAACTGACCTGTGAGGCCTGCCGAGACGATCGCGCCGCCAAGCATATCGGGCGAGCCGTTTGAGAGAATCGCGGTTTTCAGGCCGCTTGCGCGCAAATCTGCCAGCATGGCAGGCACCTCGGGGTAAGCTGTGAGATTGAAATAAAGCTGCAAAAGCCTCTCGCGCAACTCGAGGTGTCCAGCTAGGCCCGTGGCCTCAAGCGCATAGTCGAGGCCATCTTGGGTGACCTGCCAGAAATCAATATGATCGCCAGTGACAGCGCGCAGCCATGTGTATTGCAGCTGCTTGTCACGCCAGAGTTCAGCAAGGCTTTGCCAAGTGCCGGCAAGCTCGGGGTAAGCTGGCTCGTTCGCAGCTTCTCTTGCGGCGGCCGATACGTCAAATAATGTTCCGTAAGCGTCAAAGACGCAGGCTGAAACTGGCATCGCATCCCCCCAAAAAGATGTGCTGGATAAACTCTCGCGCAGGGGCCGGTAAAGGTCAATGCCAAGGGCTGTTTGCAATCAGGCGCTTGGGTGTTTATCTTGCGCCAGAGCCTGAGAACCTGCGCAAAAGAGCGCGGCCTCTAAATTCACATTCCCCAATAGAACTGGATATACGATGAGCGAAGTTAAGAGCGGTGATACCGTGCGTATTCATTATACTGGCACATTGAGCGACGGCTCTGTGTTTGATTCAAGCCAAGGCAGCGAGCCTTTGGAATTTGTAGTCGGATCCGGCCAGATCATTCCTGGCCTTGATGTTGCTTTGCCCGGTATGACCGTCGGCGAGGAAAAGCGTGTCGAGATCGCAGCAGATGATGCTTATGGCCCGCACCACGCAGAAGCACGCCAGGAAGTGTCACGCTCCGAGATTCCTGCGGATATTCCGCTTGAAGTTGGCTTGCAGCTTCAGGCCAAAAACGAGCGTGGCGAGATTATGCCCCTCACGGTTGCCGAAGTGAGTGAAGAAACCGTTGTGCTGGATGCCAATCATCCGCTGGCGGGCAAAGACCTGGCGTTCGAGATTGAACTCGTCGCTATCAACTGACGAATACGGGCGGGTTTGAAACAAAACCCGCCCAAGTCTCGCGAAACCTTGATTGGTGAGTGAGAGCCTCTTTGCGCTATGTCTTTCGGGACCAGACCAAAGGAGGCGGCCCATGTGGCGCAGCATAGCACTCGCACTTTTGATGCTCTCAGGAATTGCCGCACAGGCTGACGCCCAAGAGCGTAAGCTTATTGTTGTGGAACTTTTCACCTCGCAGAGTTGTTCAAGTTGCCCGCCTGCCGATGCTTTCTTACATGAGTTGGCGGGGCGCAATGATGTGCTCGCTCTGGGGCTGCATGTTGATTACTGGGATTATATCGGCTGGAAAGATACATTCGGCCAGCACGCCTTTTCCGAGCGTCAGCGGGCCTATGCGAAAGTCGGCGGGCGGCGCTCGGTTTACACTCCTCAGATGATTGTGAATGGCGAACAACATGTTGTGGGAAACCATCCTAAGGAAGTGAATGCGCTGATCAAGCTGCATCAGTCGCAACCCGAGAGAGCCCGCATCGAGGTGCGCCGCGATGGCGGCCGTGTGCAGATTGCAGCGCAAGCGGAAGGAAACGGGCAGGCGGCAGTCTTGCTGGTGAGTTATATGTCAAATGGTGTCGCCAATATTCATAAGGGCGAGAATGAGGGTAAAGAACTCAACTACGCAAATATCGTTACTGACATTAAAGTGCTCGAAATCTGGGATATGAAACGTCCGCTTGAATTGAGTGCTCGCGCGCCTGACGCCGAGAACCTTGCCGTTGTCTTGCAAAGCCGTGGCCACGGACCAATCCTTGCCGCAGCGCGCGTAAAATAACTATTCGGCGGGCTGAAAGCCTACGATCAGCTGTCTGAGGCCAAAAGCGGCGCCTGCGTAGATGGATACAAAAGTTACCGGAGCTGAAAAACTGAGCGTAGAGAATGCCGAGAGGCCTTGTCCGACTGTGCATCCCATCGCCAGAACCGCACCGATGCCCATACAGACCGCGCCAACAATCTGGCGGCGCAGCTCGCGCGGGTCTTCGCAGGCTTCCCAGCGGAAGTGGCCCTTGATTAGAGAGCCGATAAACGCCCCGATGAGGACACCGCCGACAGAGCCAACTGCAAATGACGGCATGCCGACCGAAGCGGTCATTGTGTAAAGCAGCGCTTCGCCCACGGGTGCGCTATAGCTGTGTGACACGACAGGAAATGCGCCAAATCCGTAGTTGGCAATATAGCCCGAGGCGGCCCAGCCGCTGACGATTGCCGCGGCAACGACAAGCGCCCAAAAGGCAGAGGCGGGGCTTTTGCGAAAGGCGGGAGAGGCCAAAGCCACCGCTGCTATAACAAGGCCAAGGATGATGCCGAGCGCGTGCACGCCAAAGCCTGTTTGCGCAGCAATTAAATGTGCAATGCCGGGAGGTGTTACTGCATCAGTCTGAGGGAAGGCCAGCGCACGCAAGTAGGCCAACGGACCTGAAAGCACCGCATAGGCTGACACGCCCATCACAAGCACCACAACGAATGCTCGCATATCGCCGCCGCCAAGCCGCGCGAGCGCGCCGTATCCGCAGCTGCCGGTGAGCGCCATACCATAGCCGAACAACAAGCCCCCGAGAACAGAAGCAAGCGGCATCCATGTGATGGAAAGATAGAAGCTTTGCTCCAGCGGGACCAGCCCTGCGCCGGCCAGCGCAAATGTCCCTGCAATCGCCGCTCCGATGGCGAGAATCCACATCCGCAATCGAAGGGTGTCCTCTCCGTAGAGTGTGTCTTCGATCGCGCCTAATGTGCAGAAACGGCCAAGGCGTGCGGCAAGCCCCAAGAGGACCCCTCCGAACACACCCGCAAGTGTCACAAATGTGCTTTCCGACATATATTCCAGCATCATCAGCCCTCCCAGCGTCGATGCGTTTCTCTTTTAGTGACGCCTTAGCTATCGTCGTCGCAGAATAACTCGTAGACAAGCTCCAAGATGCGCTTGGGGCGGTTGTCTGCGAGGCGATAGAAGATAGCTTTGCCGTCACGGCGTGGCACAACGAGACCTTCCATGCGCAAGCGCGAAAGCTGCTGGCTGACGGCAGCCTGACGCGCGGACAGGAGGCTTTCAAGCTCGGTTACAGATTTTTCGCCCGTCACCAGGTGACACAAGATCATCAAGCGCCCTTCGTGGCTGACTGTTTTGAGGAAATTCGACGCTGTGGTGGCATTGTCCATGAACTTGTCGAGTTCAGCGTCGCTAAGATCGTCGGTGAATTGTGGAAGTCCCATTGGGTATCCTTCTGGTGGGGCTTGTCGCCTTCTTTTAATTGCTGACAGCCGCTTTGTCAGGCTTTTCAAAGTCTGTTTTGGCTTTTAGCATCATTCCGAGCAAACCCCAGAAGAAATCTTCCCCCGGGTAGCCTTCAATTCTGCCGATTTCGGCACCTTCATCCACAAGGATGAAGGTTGGTGTAAAGGTCGCAGGGCGGGCAAATGTGATGCCCTCGGGGGCGCCAGCCGAAATGTTTACTATACGCAGCGGTGCAAATGCGCCCTCAGGGGATTTTGGGTAGATCGGGCCGATTTCGCTGAGCCACTGCTCGCAATACTGACAGCCCTTTTGCTCGACCATAATAAGCTCGACGGCAAAGGCCTGACTGGTGGACAAAATGGCGAAGGCCGCAGCGCTGGCCGCGGCTCTGGCTGTTGAGGAAAAAAGACGCGTTAGCATGGTCTTATCATTGACTGTTTGAGTTACCCACAACATAATCTGAATATGTTAATTTGACAAGGATTGCGGGCCATGCTCGGAGAGATTACATACTGGGGCGCGGCGCTGGCAGGGTTTGTTGCGTTTTTCACGCCCTGCATCTTGCCCATGGTCCCGTTTTACCTGAGCTATATGGCGGGCATTTCGATGTCGGAGCTGAGAAGCGACGGCGATATTGCGCCGGGTGCACAAAAGCGCCTCGTTATATCAGCCATTATGTTTGCACTGGGTGTCACGACGATCTTCATGCTGATGGGGATGGGGGCGACGGCACTCGGCACTGCCTTTGCGCAATGGAAAGGCGTGCTAACCTATGTGGCGGCGGCTGTGATCTTTGTTTTTGGTCTGCACTTTCTGGGGGTTATCCGTATCGGCTTTCTGTATCGCGAGGCACGAATGGAGAGCAAGGCGGACCCTTCAACCGTGTTTGGGGCCTATGTTATGGGACTGGCTTTCGGGTTTGGCTGGTCGGCTTGTGTTGGCCCGGTCCTCGCATCAATCCTAATGGTTGCAAGTGTGATGGGTGAGGTCTGGCGCGGCGGGTTGCTGCTTGCGTTTTTTGGAATTGGGATGACCGCCCCTTTCGTTGTGGCGGCTTTGTTTGCCAAGCCGTTCCTGAGTTTCATGGCAAGGTTCCGCAAATACCAAGGCCACGTCGAGAAAGTTATGGGCGTTATGCTGATTGTCTTTGCGATACTGATTGCCACCAACACCGTAAATGTAATTGCCAACTGGATGCTCGAGGTTTTCCCCAGCTTTCAGTCACTGGGTTAAACACACCGGGTTAAACTCACTGGGCTAAATACAAAAAAGGGAGAAGAAGATGAACAAGCTACTCGCAATCGTGACAGCGCTTTTTGTAGCGCTGCCTGTCTATGCCGCCGAACTGGGCGATGATGGCCTGCACAAGGCCGAGTGGATGCGTGACACCTTCAAGGATCTTCGCGAAGATCTCGCCGAGGCCAATGCGGAGGGGAAGCGTCTTGCCGTTATCGTTGAGCAGCGCGGTTGCATTTACTGCAAGCAAATGCACGAAGAGGTTTTTGTTGACCCGGCCATCGACGCTTACATCAAAGAGAACTACTTCTTTGTTCAAATTAACATGTTTGGCGATGTTGAGGTGACGGACTTTGACGGCGAAACTCTTCCCGAGAAAGATATGGTGCAGAAGTGGGGCGCTATGTTCACGCCACTGATCATCTACTTCCCCGAAGAAGTTGCCGAGGGTGTCAGCGCGCCGCGTGCCGCCGTTGCTCAAGTGCCCGGTGCGTTTGGCAGGGGGACCACTTTGAGCATGCTGACATGGGTCAGGGAAAAAGGCTACGAAAGTGAGGAACCTTTCCAGAAATATCTCGCGCGCAAGCTTGCCGAGCAACAATCGGATTGATTTTTCGGCGTATAACGAAAGAGAAGAACGCCCAGACCAGAGAGGCGCGTAAAAAGGTAAATTCATTTTCGTGAATTTGTTGTTGCGAGTCTTTCTGGGGTCCACTACGGTATACAGAGCTAACCTAGCTTGAGAACACGGGTAGCCAAGGGAGGAAATATGAGGTTCACAACACTCGCATTGGCGGCAACGCTGACAGCCGGAGCGGCTTATGCCGATATGGTTTCGCCAGCAGATGTCGTCTTTACCGAATACGGTGCGGTCGAAACGTCGCTCAGCGGCACGGCTGGTAATGTAGAAGGTGGCATCGATGTTTATGCCAACCGT
Organism: Lentibacter sp. XHP0401; assembly: GCF_025751535.1. GTDB lineage: Bacteria > Pseudomonadota > Alphaproteobacteria > Rhodobacterales > Rhodobacteraceae > Lentibacter. Next base: position 199,364 of record NZ_JAOWLC010000001.1, read on the forward strand.
AGCAAAGGCAACTGTGTAGCGTGTCACGTTATCAGCTCGCTGCCGGATGTTGCGTTTCCAGGCAACGTAGGTCCTGCGCTTGATGGCGTTGGGGACCGTTGGAATGAAGCCGAATTGCGCGGTATTCTGGCGAACTCGAAGATGACTTACGACGGCACCGTTATGCCAAGCTATTACCGCGTTGACGGTTATACGCGACCAGGCAACGCCTACACGGGCAAAGCGCCTGAGGGCCCGCTTGAACCACTGTTGAGCGCACAGCAGATCGAAGATGTTGTTGCGTTCCTCATGACACTGAAAGACGAGTGATCCGGCTTGCTGGATTGCTTTGAGAGAGACCGAAGGAGATAAACATGGAATTCTCAAGACGTGATACGCTTGCCCTTGGGGTTGGCGCTGTTGCTCTGACAATCCTGCCATTTCAAGCCTCAGCGGCTGCGGATGACCTGATTGCAGCGTTTACAGGTGGCGCAGATGTGGCTGAAGGCGGTGTAACGCTGACAGCTCCTGAAATCGCTGAAAATGGTAATACTGTTCCCGTAAGCGTATCGGCTGAAGGTGCTGAAGCTATCTTGCTTCTTGCTTCAGGCAACCCGACACCCGACGTGGCGACATTCAAGTTTGGCGAGCTCGCAGGCAGCCAGAGCGCATCAACACGTATCCGTCTTGCGGGCACGCAGGATGTTGTGGCCGTGGCCAAGATGGCTGACGGATCGTTCGCACGGGCAAGCGCGACTGTTAAAGTAACAATCGGCGGCTGCGGCGGCTAATCAGAGGAGACTAAGAACATGGCAGATGGTGTAAAACCTCGCGTCAAAGCGCCGAAATCGGCAGCGGCTGGCGAAGTTGTAGTGATCAAGACTCTGATCAGCCACAACATGGAATCAGGCCAACGCAAAGACAGCGATGGCAATGTGATCCCGCGCTCAATTATCAACCGTTTTACGGCAGAGTATAACGGTAAGATGGTGATCGATGTTGAACTCGCGCCTGCGATTTCGACAAACCCATACTTCGAATTCGAAGCAATTGTTCCTGAAGCCGGTGACTTTAAATTCACTTGGTATGATGATGACGGTTCGGTCTACGAAGACGCAAAATCAGTCGCAATCGCCTGATAAATACGCATAGGCGTCTTGCCCCGCAGAAGGGCAAGGCGCTTTCCAAGGGAGGAAATGCATGAACTTCAAGACACTTTCACTGATCAGCGCTGTCGCTTTGGCACTGCCCACTCTGGGCATGGCCGATCCGGACAACGACACGCTTGTGATCAACGAAGAAATCGAAATCGTAACCAAAACAGAACCAGCACCGCATGTTGCTGATGCGCTGCCTGAAGTTATGTCAGGCTGGCACTTCCGTGAGGATGAAACGCAATCCATGCAGATGGATGACTTTGACAATCCCGGCATGATCTTTGTGGAGAAGGGTGTTGATGTCTGGAACACAGTGGAGGGCAGCGAAGGCAAGTCTTGCGCAAGCTGTCACGGAGCACCTGAGGAAATGGCTGGCGTGCGCGCTGTCTATCCAAAGTGGAACGAAGCTGCCGGCGAAGTTCGCACGATCCAGATGCAAATGAACGATTGCCGCGAGAACCGCATGGGCGCCGAGCCTTGGGCTTATGATAAAGGCAACGCTACCCCTGTTGAAGCTTTGCTGGCGTCTGTTTCCCGCGGTTTGCCTGTTAACGTGGCCATCGACGGCCCCGCGAAAGAAACCTGGGAAAAGGGTAAAGAGATCTACTATACCCGCTACGGCCAACTGGAACTGTCCTGTGCAAATTGCCATGAACAAAACTATGGCAACATGATCCGCGCCGATCACCTTAGCCAGGGCCAGATCAACGGTTTCCCGACTTATCGTTTGAAAAATGCACGCTTGAACGGCGCTCACAACCGCTTCAAAGGCTGCATCCGCGATACACGCGGCCACACCTTCAGTGAAGGCAGCCCCGAGTTCGTGGCGCTTGAGCTTTATGTTGCGAGCCGCGGCAATGGTCTGTCGGTCGAAGGCCCGTCAGTCCGTAACTAAATCAACCGAGGCCCGCAGCTTGACGAGAGCTGCGGGCTTCTTTTTGTCATAACGCATTAGGTTTTGTGCATATGTTGCCGCTGATGCCAGAAGAAGGGTTCCCAAGCCATGATCTCCCGTCGTGATTTTCTGCAAGTCTCAATGGCCGCCTCGGCACTTTACGGTGCAAGCGGTTTTGGCAACTGGGGCCGTCTGGCCGCGCAGCAGGCGCTGACACAAGACCAACTTCTCGAGTTTGAAACATTCGGCAACGTCAGCCTTATTCACGTCACGGACATTCACGCACAGATGAAACCGATCTATTTCCGCGAGCCGGAAGTAAACATCGGTGTTGGGGGAAACAAAGGCTTTGTGCCGCACATCACAGGTGCTGATTTCCGCAAAGCTTATGGCATTGCCGATGGCAGCCCCTCGGCTTACGCCCTGACATATAACGATTTTACTGCGTTGGCGCAGGAATACGGACGCGTTGGCGGGCTTGACCGTGTGGCCACAGTGGTCAACGCGATCCGTGCCGACCGCCCTGACGCGCTGCTGCTCGATGGCGGCGATACATGGCATGGCTCCTACACCTGCTATCACACCGAAGGGCAGGACATGGTCAATGTCATGAACGCCTTGAAGCCTGATGCGATGACTTTCCACTGGGAGTTTACGCTTGGCTCAGAGCGGGTGAACGAGTTGGTGCAGAGCTTGCCGTTTACCTCCCTTGGCCAAAACATTTTTGACGCCGAATGGGACGAGCCCGCCGAGCTTTTCAAACCTTACAAGTTCTTCGAGCGCGGCGGAGTGAAAGTTGCCGTGATCGGGCAAGCCTTCCCTTATATGCCGATCGCCAACCCGGGCTGGATGTTCCCTGAGTACTCCTTCGGTATCCGTGAAGACAACATGGCCGCGATGGTGCAGGAAGTGCGCGGCATGGGCGCCGAGCTTGTTGTTGTCCTGAGCCACAACGGCTTTGACGTGGACAAAAAGATGGCGGGTAATGTTGAAGGCATTGACGTGATCCTCTCGGGCCACACACATGATGCGCTGCCCGAGCCTGTGCTTGTGGGCAAGACACATGTCATCGCCTCAGGCTCGAACGGTAAGTTTGTCAGCCGTATCGACCTTGATGTGCGGGATGGCGAGCTGAAGGGGCTCAAGCATAAGCTGATCCCGATTTTCTCGGATGTTATTGCGCCTGATATGGAGGTGGCCAAGCTTATCGACGCGCAGCGTGCGCCCTATGAGGACAAGTTGAAAGAAGTGATCGGCACGACAGATTCACTGCTTTACCGCCGTGGTAACTTCAACGGCTCGTGGGATGATCTAATTTGTAACGCCTTGATTTCAGAGCGTGAAGCCGACATCGCGATGAGCCCTGGTGTGCGTTGGGGACCAAGCATTCTACCGGGTCAGGATATCACGCGGGAAGATATTTGGAACGCAACTTCAATGACTTACGGTGAAGCATACCGCAGCGAAATGACTGGCGAGTTCATCAAGGTGATCCTTGAAGACGTGGGCGACAACCTGTTTAACCCTGATCCCTATTATCAACAGGGCGGTGACATGGTGCGCATCGGCGGCATGGGTTACAAGATCGACGTGACCAAGCCGCAGGGCGAGCGCATTTCTGATATGACGCTTCTCAAAACAGGCGAAGCGATTGACCCGTCGAAAAATTACGTTGTTGCCGGCTGGGCCAGTGTCAACGAAGGCACGGAAGGCCCGCAGATCTGGGATGTGGTGGAAGATCACATTCGCAAGCAGGGCACGATCAAGCTTGAAGAGAATAACTCGGTTCAGGTTACTGGCGCGTAAACGGTCCGAACCGGAATTATTTGACCGAAATAGAAATAAAAACGCCCGCGTGATTTACGCGGGCGTTTTTGTCTTTGCGAGAGAGGTTTTTCGGCTGACACCGACCCGCTGGGGGGCCAGCCCCCCTGGTGCAAAACCTGCAATTTTGCCCCCCCCCGGGATATTTGAGGCAATAAGAAAGGCCTAAAGCGGATTAACGTTTCTGGCGGGCCATGAAGGCGAGACGTTCGAAGAGGTGCACGTCTTGTTCGTTTTTGAGCAAGGCTCCATGGAGTTTTGGCAGAGCGTTTCCTGCGTCGCGTTTGAGGTCTTCGGGAGACAGATCTTCGGCGAGCAGGAGCTTTAGCCAGTCGAGCACCTCGGAGGTTGACGGTTTTTTCTTGAGGCCCGATTGATCGCGAATTTCGTAGAACTGCGTGAGTGCTGTTGTTAGCAGTTGTTCCTTGATTCCTGCGTGATGGACTTCGACGATCTGGCGCATGGTGTCCATGTCGGGGAAGCGGATGTAGTGAAAGAAGCAGCGGCGCAGGAAGGCGTCGGGCAGTTCTTTTTCGTTGTTCGAGGTGATGATGATCACGGGGCGGTTTTTTGCGCGGATCGTTTCGCCTGTTTCGTAGACGTGAAACTCCATGCGGTCGAGCTCTTGCAGGAGATCGTTCGGAAATTCGATATCGGCTTTGTCGACTTCGTCAATCAGCAGCACCACACGCTCGTCGGATGTGAAGGCCTCCCAAAGCTTGCCTTTTTTGATGTAGTTGCTCACGTCATGCACGCGTGCATCGCCTAGCTGGCTGTCGCGCAGGCGGCTGACGGCATCGTATTCGTAGAGGCCTTGCTGGGCCTTGGTGGTGGATTTGATGTTCCACTCGATCATTCTCATGCCCAACGCTTTGGCCACCTGGCGGGCCAGCTCGGTTTTGCCTGTGCCGGGCTCGCCCTTGACCAGGAGGGGGCGTTCCAGTGTCACGGCGGCGTTGACGGCGGTCTTTAGATCATCCGTGGCGATATATGCGTCGGTTCCGTCAAATCTCATATGAACGTGGCCCTGTTGTTTATTGATTTCATTCGCAAACTAACCGAGACGCAAATTCACCGCAATCGGATGTTATCGGGTAGTGACAATCTGCTTTCTTCAGAGTATTAGCCCCCCAGAAGCAGCGCTCAGTGAAGGAGATACCCATGTCAATGACGCGCTCAACAGCAGAGGAAAAGGAAATGAAAGCAGAGCTTTTTCTGCCTGATGACTATCGTCCCGCCGAGGATGAACCTTTTATGAACGAACTCCAGCTCGAGTATTTTCGGCGTAAGCTGATCACATGGCGTGAAGAGCTTCTGGAAGGCAGCCGCGACACGATCGAAGGGCTGCAGGAAAGCACGCGCAACATTCCGGATTCAGCCGATCGTGCCTCTGAAGAGACCGATCGCTCGCTTGAACTGCGCACGCGTGACCGCCAGCGCAAACTCGTTTCAAAGATCGACGCAGCTTTGCGCCGTATCAGTGAAGGAGAGTTTGGATATTGCGAGAAAACCGGTGACCAGATTTCGCTGAAACGCCTCGATGCGCGCCCGATTGCGACAATGACGCTTGAGGCGCAGGAACGCCATGAGCGCCGTGAAAAAGTTCATCGCGACGACTGAGCAGGCCTTGCAAAGGTGAAGAAATACAGGGCGTCGGAGCGTGAGTTCCGGCGCTTTTTGTTTGGGAGAAAACCATGGTCAAAGGGCTGAAAATTCTGATTGTCGGCGCGGGTATCGGCGGGCTGGCTTTGGCCCGTGTTCTTGCGCTGCGCGGGGCCGATGTGACGGTGCTGGAACAGGCTCCCGAGATTGCCGAAGTGGGCGCGGGTTTGCAGATTTCGCCCAACGGGCTTGCAGTGCTGCGCGCGCTCGGGCTTGCGGGCGCGCTTGAGGCCAGCGGGGCTGTTCTGGCGGACACCGTGCAGCTCAAGGATTATCGCGGTGCGGGGGTGCTCAAGCTTGATTTGACGCAGCTTTCGCCGCAGAAATATTACTTTGTTCATCGTGCTGATTTGATTGAGCTTTTGGCGGAGGGTGCGCGTGCGGCAGGTGTGAAAATCCAGTTGTTGCAGAAGGTTGAAAGCGTAGAAGACGGGCCGCTTGCGCGCATCATTTTGGCCAGTGGCGAGGTGCGTGAGGCCGATCTTATCGTGGGGTGTGACGGGGTGCATTCGGTGGTGCGAGGGGCGCTGAACGGGGCTGAAAAACCTTTCTTTACAGGCAATGCCGCGTGGCGGGCCACTGTGCCGAACCTTTGGGGGCGCAGGAGTGATGTGCAGGTGCATATGGGGCCGCGGCGGCATTTGGTGAGCTATCCGCTGAAGGGAGGTGCGATGGTTAATCTGGTGGCTGTGGAGGAGCAGCGAAAGTGGCTGGCCGAAAGCTGGATGCAGGAGGACGACCCCGCCAATTTGCAGGCTGCTTTTGACGACTTCGGGGCCGAGGCGAAAGCCATGCTGGCCGAGGTGAGAGAGGTGAAGCAATGGGGCTTGTTCCGCCATCCTGTTGCGGTGCGTTGGCATGGTGAGAGCCTTGCCCTGTTGGGCGATGCGGCCCATCCGACGCTGCCGTTTCTGGCGCAGGGGGCGGTTATGGCGCTTGAAGATGCCTGGGCGATGGGCGTGGCTTTGGACAGAGCGGAGCGCCTGAGCCAAGGCCTTGAAACCTACCAGCTTTGGCGGCGCGCAAGGGCGGAAAAAGTGATCAATACCGCAACGGGAAATGCGTGGAAATATCACTTGAGTTTTGGCCCGCTACGTTTTGCGGCGCACAGTGTTTTACGGCTTGGCGGGGCCGTTGCGCCGATGCAAATGCTGAAGCAGTTTGACTGGCTTTACGGCTATGATGTGACCACAGATTTGCCCGTTCAAAACCAGCGTTAACTTTTGCAAAATGTGCTGATTCCAGGGGGGTGATATGAGTGCACAATGCGTGCACCCCCCGTGCACCGCCAAAACGGTTTTCTGATGCTCATAAAAAAAGCAGCCGTTCGTGAAGAGTGCGAACGGCGGCTTCATGTGTTGGTAAGCTTACTTCAGGATCGAGCGGCCTGCATATTGGGCCGACTCGCCGAGGGCTTCCTCGATGCGGATGAGCTGGTTGTATTTGGCCAGCCTGTCGGAGCGCGCCAGCGATCCGGTTTTGATCTGCCCACAGTTGGTGGCGACAGCGAGGTCGGCGATGGTTGCATCTTCGGTCTCGCCCGAGCGGTGCGACATCACGTTTGTCATGCGCGCGCGGTGGGCCATATCAACGGCCTTGAGCGTCTCGGAGAGCGTGCCGATCTGGTTTACCTTTACCAGCATCGAGTTGGCGCAGCCCTTCTCGATGCCCATGGCCAAGCGTTCGGGGTTTGTGACGAAGAGATCGTCGCCGACGAGCTGGATTTTGTCGCCCAGTTTGTCGGTGAGGGCTTTCCAGCCTTCCCAGTCATCTTCCGAGCAGCCATCCTCGATCGAGATGATCGGATAGTCGGCGCAGAGGGCTGCGAGGTAGTCGACGTTTTCTTGCGGGGTGAGGGATTTGCCTTCGCCTGCCAGTTCGTATTTGCCGTTTTTGAAGTATTCTGTCGCGGCGCAGTCGAGCGCGAGGTAGATATCTTCGCCGGCTTTGTAGCCTGCTTTTTCGATCGACTTCAGGATGAAATCAAGCGCTTCGCGGGTAGAGGCAATGTTGGGGGCAAAGCCGCCCTCATCGCCGATGCCTGTTGAGAGGCCTGCGGCTGTCAGCTCTTTTTTCAGGGTGTGGAACACTTCGGCACCCATGCGGACGGCATCGCGGATGTTTTCCGCTGACACGGGCATGATCATGAATTCCTGAATGTCGATGGGGTTGTCGGCATGTTCGCCGCCGTTGATGATGTTCATCATGGGCACGGGGAGCGTGCGGGCAGATGTGCCGCCGACATAGCGGAAGAGGGGTTGGGAGCAAAAGTCTGCTGCGGCTTTGGCCGCGGCGAGGGACACGCCGAGGATGGCGTTTGCGCCGAGGCGGGATTTGTTGGGTGTGCCATCCAGCTCGATCATCACCGCGTCGAGGAGTTCCTGTTCTGTTGCGTCCATGCCGATGAGGGCTTCGGCGATTTCGCCGTTGACGGAGGCGCAGGCTTCCAGCACGCCCTTGCCCATGTAGCGGGACGTGTCGCCATCGCGTTTCTCGGAAGCTTCGTAAGCGCCTGTGGAGGCCCCAGAGGGGACAGCAGCGCGCCCCATGGTTCCGTCTTCGAGGATCACATCGACCTCGACTGTCGGGTTGCCACGGCTGTCGAGGATTTCGCGGGCGTGAATGTCGATGATGGTGCTCATGGTGTGATGTCCCTCTGATTGCGTTGTGCTGTTCATAGGGGCCTCAGCGTCATGCGCAAGGACGGTAGCGCCAACATTGGCGCAACTTCCTCGGAATGCATGAGCTTTGATCTTTTTTCTTGCCGGAAATATCCCGGGGGGAGCGCGAGGGGGGCTGGCCCCCCTCGCATGGATCGGATTGCGCACAGCGCAATTCGAAACTGATCAGACCGCCGCCGAGGAGGCTGGCGCGTGACCGCGGGCGAGTTTGCGCTCGCGCAGGAAGGTATAAAGGCCCGAGGCGATGATGAGGGCCGAACCTGCGTAAGTGAGTGCATCGGGAGATTCGCTGAAGACGATGTAGCCGAGGATGATCGAGAAGAGGAGCCGTGTGTAGCGGAACGGCATGATGGCCGAGGCATCGCCCAAGCGCATGGCAACGACGATCATGTAATAACCGATGATGCCGAAAAAGACGCCGATGGCGAGGTAGAGGCCTGTTGTGGGTGTGAGCGAAACAAAAGGCTCGCCTGAAAGCATCAGGAGCGGCACGGCAAGAACGAAGGAGCTTGAGCCGTAAAACGATACGACCATGGAGGAAGTGTTGGGCGGCACGAGGCGGGTGAGCAGATCGCGCGCGGCGATGCCTGCGACGGCGATGAGAACGAAGAGGGCGGAAGGATCAAACCCCGCGAGGCCCGGGCGGATGATGATGAGCACGCCGATGAAGCCTGTGATGATTGCGGCCCAACGCCGCCAGCCGACTTGCTCGCCCATGAAGAGCGCCGCGCCAAGGGTGATAGCCAGAGGCGTGGCCTGGAACACGGCGGCAACTGTCGACAGCGGGACGAGCCAGAGCGCTGTGATGAAGGCCGAAGCGGCCACCGTATCGGAGAGGGTGCGCCAGAAGATGATTTTGGTGCGGTAGCGGCGGGCAAAGACATTGACGCCCTGCGCACGGGCCAGAAGGCCGAAGACAACCACGGAGGCCCCCCCGAGGCAGAGGAAAATTTGCCAGCGTGGCAAAAACAGTGTGAGGTGCTTGATGAAGCTGTCCTCAACCGCAAAGGCCGCCATGGCCGCCGTGAGAAGGAGGATTCCGCGCAGGTTGTTCATTGGATGTGCGTCCGTAAATGTTACCCGACACCTTTCGGGGAAAGCGGGCAGGGGTGCAAGGTGTTTCGCTTGTTAAGAATGTGGAGACTGGGCGCGCACGGACATAAGGCCACCGAAAGCGCGCATTATTCCTTCTTGAGCGGCACGCCGTAGAGCTCGAGGCGGTGGCCCTTCAGCTTGTAGCCGAGCTTTTCGGCGATGCGCTCTTGCAGGGCTTCGATTTCTTCATCGACAAATTCGATAACCTGCCCCGAGTTCATATCAATCAGGTGATCGTGGTGTTCACGCTCGGCATCTTCATAGCGGGCGCGGCCATCGCCGAATTCGAGCTTGTCGAGGATGCCGGCTTCTTCAAAGAGCTTCACCGTGCGGTAGACTGTGGCGATGGAAATACCTGCATCAAGGGCCGAGGCGCGGGCGTATAGCTCTTCCACATCGGGGTGGTCATCACTCTCTTGCAGCACTGTTGCGATGATACGGCGCTGGCCTGTCATGCGCAGGCCTTTGGCTTCACAGCGGGAAATGATTGTATCGGTCATGGCATGGCTCATCTTGTCTGCACGCGGGTTTAACCGAGCGGCGCTGAGTTGGCCAGAGTTAAGGGCCAAACGGGGGCTAAACAGTGAGCTGGCTTTGTATGAAACTGCCTTGATGCCGGCCAATCTTGGTGTGCTCGGACGATGTTTGCAGGAATGGCAAACGGTTGAGCGCTGGAACACGGGCACGCGAGCAAGGCGCGGTCTGAACTGGCGGCAACGCGACGCCTGTTGGGTCGCGTTGCCGTTTGGCTTTGGCTTTGGGTTTGTTTACATCGCAGGGAGGATGGCGACATCGCGGATCATGCCGTCGAGGCCTTCGATCATGCCTGCTCCGGTGGCGACCCCTGTTTTGAGATCAACCGAATACAGCATGTTGCCGTTGATCAACCATGCCATGTTTTCCATTTCGGCTGTGGTCTGGATATCGAAGGCATAGTTGGCCTCGGGGGCTTCAAGGCCCAGCTTGCCGATGGCGCCCAGTGTTCCATCGTTCGGTGAAACCTGCTGGATCACGGCAACGATGGTGGAATCGATATCAAACATCGCGGTGCTTTCGGGTTTGCCATAGCTGTTGATGTAAGCGGCGGCGGCTATGGCGGGTGTCTCGCCTGCGTGCATGTCGTCTGATTTCCAATCAAGGCTGCCATCCACGGTCACAGCGCCGGAATCGACATCGACGCGGTGGTTGGTTGTTCCTGTCATGAAGCGCAGTTTGTCGGCCATCGGGTTGAAATCAACGATTACCGGCTGGTCTGTTACAGGCAGGGGGGTGTCCATTGTGGACATTTCCGTTGTGTCGCCTGTGGCCGGATCAATGCTGACGATGCGCATGTCGGGGGTGACGCCGACCAAAGTGTTGTTGGACGGGCGCAGATCAAGGCCAAGCAGGCTGTCAACGCCCTTCACATCCATTGTGCCGGAAACGGCAAGCGTTTCGGTGTCAAACATCACCAGTGTCTTGTCGCCGACGAGGCCAACGGCGGGCGCGGCAAAGGCGGCTGAAAGAGATAAGGTCAGTGCGGTTGTCGAAAAAGCTGCGATACGAAGCATGATTAAATTTCCTTAGTTTGGACTGCAAAAGCACGGCGGTTGTCGCCGTCCATACCTAGAGGACACGCAAGCTGCGCAACTGGATGCAAAAATTTTGAAAAACATGCATCCGTATCGCTTCGCCGCGTGTCTTCCCCAGTGAAAGAGATTAGTTTGTTGGCGTGTTTGACAGGTGCAGCAGCCCGGCCATGACAGGTTTTCTCTTTTCCGATAGAGAGGAGGTATGTTTGCGCACGGCTTCAGGAAGGATAGTGCTTTGAGCGAAGATTTAGATGCGCGTGCACGGGCTAATCTGCTTTTTCGTGCGATTGCCGATTGCACTGCGGGCAAAGGGGCAGGTGTTGATGCTATTCTGGCCAGTGAAGGCGCGCAGCTTCTGGGGGTTGCACAGCGTATCCTGGGCCGACGTGATCTGGCGGAAGAAGCGCTTCAGGATGCGATGCTTCAGGTTTGGCGCAAGGCAAAGCAATTTGACGCGCAAGCCGGATCGGCGCGCGGCTGGATCTACGCGATCTTGCGCAACCGTTGTCTGAACATTCTGCGCGATGGCAAACGGCTGAGCACCTTGCCACCCGCCGAGCTTGCAAGCTTGCTGGAAGCCCGCCAAGGAATCGTGCCTGATGAGGGCTGGGAAATTCTTGCGGGACCAAGCCGCATCCGTGATTGCCTGAGCGGGCTCGACAGCCAAAGCCGCCATATCATTCTGCTCGCGCATGTTGCTGGCTTCAGCCACGCAGAAATATCAACCCGTCAGGATGTGCCGCTCGGCACGATCAAATCCCTGATCCGCAGAGGGCTGCAAGCCCTGAAGGAGTGTCTGACATGACCCGTTTATCAGACGAAATCATCGCCCTGTCAGATGAATATGTCCTTGGTTTGTTGTCTCCGACGGAAGCGGCCCTTCTGGAAGAGATCATGGTGCGTGATACCGAACTTGCGCAACGGGTCGGACGTTTGCGTGACCGGTTGTTGCCGCTGGACCTCTCTGCGGAACCTGTCGAGCTGCCTGACGGGTTTGAACAGCGGCTTTCGGGCAGGCTGAGCACAGAACCACAACTCGCCGCGATTGAAACCAGCCGTGTCACCGCTGCACAGCCCGCCAACCTGCCTGTAGCCCCGAAAAAATGGGTGGCCGGTTTGATGGCCGCGTCGATTGCGGGGCTTGTTGCGGGGATTGGTCTTGGCGGGATGCAAGAGGCGCCCGACCCAAAGGTTGTGGCCGTTCTTGTGGATGCGGCAGGCGTGCCGCAGGCGGTTATTGACGACTATGGTAATGATACGGCGATGGTTCGTTTTGTGGCGGATATATCTGTTCCTGCTGACCGGACCTTGCAGGTCTGGACGCTTCCGTCGGCAGATATGGGGCCGGTTTCGCTTGGCGTGCTCGACGGCGTGGCGGCGTCCCGTCTGTCATTTGAGGACTTGCCTGACCCCAATGCAGAGCAACTTTACGAGGTTACGCTTGAGCCTCTCGGCGGATCACCAACCGGCCGCCCGACGGGGCCGATCATCGGCAAGGGCTTTGCTGCGGATCAGATATAAGCGGACCCCGGGAGGCGGCGCTGGTGATCGCAGTTTACACATCCCATTTCTGGTAGGGGTCGGGCAGGGGGATGGCGGCCAGCAACTCTTTTGTGTAGGCCGCTTTGGGGCTTTCAAAGAGTTCTGTTGTTTCGCCTTCTTCAACGATTTCGCCTTTGTGGAGTATGAGCACACGGCTGCACAGCCGCCGGATGACGGACAGATCGTGGCTGATGAACGCCAGTGACAGCCCCAGTTCGCGCACCAGATCGGCGAGGAGATTGAGCACTTGCGCTTGCGAGGAAACATCCAGCCCCGATACGATTTCGTCGGCTAGAATAAAGTCGGGGCGAAGGGCGATTGCTCGGGCAATGCCGACCCGCTGGCGTTGCCCTCCGGAGAGTTCGTGCGGATAGCGCCTGGCGAATGTTGTGGGCAGGCCGACCATGTCCAGCGCCTCATTGACCTTTGCGGGAAGGTTCTCCACCCCGTGCAAACGCAGCGGACCGGCGATTATTCCGCCCACACGGCGGCGCGGATTGAGTGATGACATCGGGTCCTGAAAGATCATCTGGAACTGCTGGCGCATTCCGCGGAGCTGGTTCTCGTTCATGTGGGTGATGTCGATTCCTTTGAATTTGATCTGGCCGCCTGTTGGCTCTAACAGCCGCAACATGGCGCGACCCAGTGTCGACTTGCCGGAGCCCGAGCCGCCCACGATCCCCAGCACGGCGCCTTTTGGCACATCAAAGCTCAGCCCTTTGAGGATTTCGATGCGTGGCGTTGCCCCGAGAAGGGGTTTGCGTGTCATATCAGGCAAGGACAGGTGGAGATCCCGTATTTCGTAGATCATCGGCTTGCCCTTATGTCATGTTCCAGAACTTCCTGTTCGACAGCTTCAATCACCGTCTCCGAGACAGGCAACAGGCTGTCTATCGGGTTGGTATATGTTGGTGTCGCGGCCAGCAGCGCGGCGGAGTATGGGTGAACGGGATGCATGAAGAAACGGTGCATGCGCGCCTCTTCAAGAACCTTTCCCGCATAGAGAACCGACAGGCTATCGCAGACTTTGGACACCACGCCCAAATCATGGGTCACAAACAGAAGCGCCGTTCCGTGATGGGACTGCATTTCCGCAATCAGTCGCAAGATCTGTTTTTGCACGGTCACATCCAAAGCGGTTGTGGGTTCGTCGGCTATGATGAGTTTGGGCTCTGCTGCAAAGGCAGACGCGATCAGAATGCGTTGGCGCATCCCGCCTGACAACTCATGCGGATAGCTGCGCATCACGCGCTCGGGGTTGGGGATATGCACCTCGTCGAGCAGTTCGAGCGCCCGGGCCTGGGCGTTTTGTTTGCTCCAGCCGAGAATATCGACCAGGCGCCGTGTGATTTGTGGCCCGATACGCTTTGAGGGATTGAGGGCGGTCAGCGGATCTTGGGGGATCAGTGCTGCGGTGGCCCCGATCTGTTTGCGCCGCGCCGCAGGGCTGAGCTTTAACAAGTCCACGCCATCCAGCCAGATTTCACCGGATATGACATGCAGGGCCCTTGGCAGTGTGCCCAGAACCGCTTTGCCGATCATGGATTTGCCAGCGCCGGATTCGCCAACAAGCCCGTGAACCTGCCCCGCCGCTACATTCAGCGAGACGGAGCGCAGGATCGGCTCGCCTGTTTGCAAGGCAACGGTCAGGTTGCGAACGGAAAGATAGCCACTCATCTCAGCACCGGATCAAAGCGGTCTTTCAACCCTTCGCCAAGTTGGGAAAAACTGAGCACCGTGAGAAAGAGGGTGATCAGTGGAAAGACGAGAACCCACCATGCCTGATGGACGCTGGTCCGGCCCTCCGAGATCATCCCGCCCCATGTGGGGCTGTCTGTTGAAATTGAAAGGTTCACAAAACTCAGGATAGCTTCGACGATCACGGCGATTCCCATCTCAAGTGTCAACAAGGCCACAATGGTTGGCAATACGTTGGGCAGGATTTCGGCCAGCATCGTGCCAAACCGCGTGCGCCCCGCGACCTGCGCACTGGCGACATAATCCATCGCCCCCTGCGACATGGCTTCGGCCCTGATGACGCGGGCAAAACGGGTCCAGTCGATGATGACAATGGCGATGATGATCGACAGAAGGCCCGGACCAAGCACCGCGATGAGCAGGATGGCAAACAACACTGGCGGGAAGGCCATCCAGATGTCTACAAACCGGCTGATGATCCGGTCGGGCCAGCCACGGTAAAAGCCTGAAACCAGCCCCAAAGTTGCTCCAGCTACGCAAGTCAGCGTGCCTGCGACCAGTGCCACAACCAGCGCCAGACGTGCGCCATAGAGGATGCGGGACAGCACATCCCGGCCCAGTGAATCTGTGCCGAGCAGATACCCCGGCTCTGCGCCTTCCATCCAGAAAGGCGGCATGCGACCGAGGAACAAATCCTGCATCAGCGGGTCTTTGGGTGCGATGAGGGGTGCGCAGATGGCGGCAAGCGCCAGCAGTGTCAACCAGCCACCGGAGAGCCAGAGGCGCGCACCGATGGGGCGCCGTATGTTGCCGCGCGCATCACGCATGGCGCAACCTCGGATTGAGCACTGCGTAGAGCATATCGACAACCAGATTGACGAGGGTGAACAGAAGCGCAAACAGGATCACAATGCCCTGTATCAGCGGCAGATCACGGTTGATCACGGCATCAATGGCCATATTTCCCAATCCTTCATAGCTGAACAGCCGCTCAATGATGACAGTGCCACCGATCAGAAAGGTGAACTGGACCCCCACCAATGTCAGTGTCGGCAATATCGCATTGGGCAGGGCCTCGCGGGTGATGATGTGGTTTTCGTTGTAGCCTTTGGTGCGGGCCAGGGTCACATAATCCAGATGCATTGTTTCTTTCAGAGACTGTTTCAAAAGTTGCGCAATGATTGCGGCGAGCGGGATTGCCAGTGCCAAAGCCGGCATGAACATATGTGCGATCAGGTCGGCGACGACATCGAATTTCAGGCGCAGGATGGCTTCGAACAGGTAGAAGTTGGTTGCGAAGTCCGTGTTGAGCGCGGGCGAGATACGGCCCGAGATGTGAAAGACCGGCCAGAGCACCCCGAACAACAGGATCAGCACCAGTCCCCACAGGAAATCGGGGATCGAGAGGGCCATTCCGGCGCTTATGTCAACCGCGCCTTCGGTTCGTGTTCCGCGATAGAGTGTGCCGAGCAAAGCGAGAGCACCGCCCATGACCACGGCGATCATCAGGGCGACAACCGACAGTTCCAGTGTGGCAGGCAAACGGCCCAGAACCAGCGAGGATACCGGCTGGCGCAGTGATATAGACTGGCCGAAATCGCCTTGCATGACGCCGCCGAGCCAGATCAGGAACTGTTCGAATATGGATTTGTCAAAGCCGTATTGCGCCTGCAAGCGGGCGATGTCGGCGTCTGTTGCTCCGGGGGGCAACATCATGGCGATCGGGTTTCCGGGAACAACCCTGATTACGATAAACACGATGACGGCGACACCAAAAAGGGTGACGGCGGTTGTTATCAGCCGGAGGAGAAATTTGCGTAATAGGGTCATTGGGGTCCACTGGAAAGGATGGGCTGGCCTGTGCCAGCCCATCGGTCGGAAGGATGATCCTTAGCTTCGGGTCATCAGGTGCGGCAGGAGAGCGCCCGAGCGATGCGGTGTTACTTTGACACCTGCAGCGTGAACGATCGGCTGAACATATTGCATCAGCGGTATAACCTCTGCGTTCTCGGCGACCCTGCGGTCGACTTCTTTCCAGCCTGCGATGCGTTTGGCCTCGTCCGCTTCGCCCCAGAGTGGCAGGATCGCTTCAAAGGTTTCCTTGCCATCCCAGACAGAGTGAGGGGAGGGGCCGAACATCGCAAACCCTGTTGAGGTTGTCGGATCGCCCACAGAGTTGCCCCAGTTGTAGAAGGCAGCGGGTGCGAGCTGGTCGGCTGCGCGCAACTCGAAGTGCTTGGCGATTTCGTATACTTCGATCTCGGCCTCGATCCCGACGCGCCGCCACAGGCCGACGATGGCCTGAACCATTTCATAATCCTTGGGCTTGAAGCCCTTTGTGGTCTGGATTTTGAATTTGACGGGGTTTTCAGGGCTATAGCCGCTGTCTGCCAGTAGCTGTTTTGCCAGCTCGGGGTCATAGGGCACTTTGATGCTGTCGTCATAGGCCAGATAGTCGGGTGTTTGCATCGTGTCGATGGGAACGCCGTAGCCCGACAGAAGCCGGTCGATGATCAACTGTTTGTCGATGGCATGTGCCGCCGCTTTGCGCACGTTGGGGTCTGTCATGACCTCGATATCGTTGATGAAAATCATCGCGATATCAGACACGGGCTCGGCCACGCCAGCCAGCCCGTCTTTGGCTTTCAAGCGGTCGAATTCCTCGTAGGGGATTTCGAGTGTGACATGGCTGTTGCCGGATTCGACCTCGGCGACACGCGACGCGGCATCGGTGACGAACTTGATCGTGACAGTCTTGAATTCCGGTGCGCCGCCCCAGTAATTCTCGTTGGCCTTGAGGCGGACAAACGCGTTGCGTTCGAACTTTTCTACCATATAGGGGCCGCTGCCGATCGGGGCGGCTTCAAACCCGTCTGCGCCGACTTCTTCATAATATTTTTTGGGCATCACATAGCCCGTCAGGAAGGACATCCATTTGAAGAATGTCGGCTCGTATTCGGGCATGTCGGCGGTGACACGGTTGCCGTCGGCCTTGATGTTGGTGATCTTGCCCCAGATGAACTGGATCGGGCTGCCGGTTTCGGGGTTTCCGACACGGGCGAGCGACCATGCCACATCTTCAGCGGTGAGCGGATCGCCGTTGTGCCAGGTTACGCCTTCACGCACATCCATCCAGATGCTCTTGTTGTCATCTGACCAGCCGTAATCGGTTATGATGCCCGAGCCGAAGGACAGGTCGGGGTTTTGCGGGATGTAGAGATCAAAAACCGATTGGTAGAATCCTTGAATGGTCGGGTTTACGCCTGACAGGCCCACGGTGGGGTCCCAGCTGGGCAGGTTGACGTTATAGGCGATGACCAATTCGTCGATTGCCTGTGCGAAAGATGGCAGGCCGGCAAGCGCAAGGCTTGTGGCCGCAGCCGAGGTTTTCAATAGGCTTCTTCTGGACAGTTTCATTTTGTTTCTCCCTTGTTGGTGTCGGACTTATTTTCCTGCAAGTTTTTTGGCGAGCATCGTTCCGGGGCCCGCGCCGGTTCCTCCACCGGGCCAGACTGCGGCGCCGGTGTGGTAGAGGTTTTTGAGGGGGGTCGTGCCGTCCGCAAATCCGCGTGCGGGACGGTTCATGAAATGTTGGTGGAGTTGATGACTTCCGCAAACCTGATCGCCACCGACGAGATTTGGATTGTCGGCCTCCAGCATGGCGGGCGTTACGATGTGTTTGCCCAATATGTTGGCGCGCGTGCCGGGGGCGTAGCGTTCCAGAATATCCAAGGCGCGGTTTGCGAAGGGCTCGGCGGCATCGGCCCAGTCGGTTTGGGCAATTGTGCCCGCCGCATCGCCCTTGATCTGGCCCGGAGCCATGCGGACTTGCAGCCATAAAACATGCTTGCCTGCGGGTGCGCGTGACGGGTCAACCACTGTCGGCTGGCCGCAGACGATTACCGGTTCATCAGGCAGAAGCCCCGCCTTGGCCTGTGCATAGGTGCGTGCCATCTGGTCCATCGAGGGGGCCATGTGAACATAGGCAAAGCGTTTGAGTTCGGGTGCTGTCCAGTTGGGGAGGGCATCCATTGCCAGATGGATCATCATGGTGCCGGGGGCATGTTGAAAGCCCTGCATCGCTTGGTCATGGCGTGGTGCGTTGGTTCCGCCTGTCAGCTTCAGCAACGCTGACGGAGAAACATTGGCGATCACGGCTTTGCGGGCTTCTACCACGGTGCCGTCGGACAGAGTGATCCCGCTTGCCTTGCCGCTCGCGTGGGTGATTGCTGTGACGGTCTGCCCGCAATGCACCGTGCCGCCGCGCGCGTGGAGCATCTTGACCATGGCGCGTGTAATCGTATCGGCCCCGCCTTGCCCCAGGACCATTCCGAAGGCCTGACCCGCCATCGCCTCCAGATAGGGAAAGACAGCGCCACCCGCGATATCGGGGGCAAAATCCAGATGCATCCCCCATGCGGCGAGGGTTGCTTTGACATGCTCGGATTCAAATGTCTGATCAAGCCAGGCGCGCGGCGACATCATGAGAAAGCGCGCCAGATCAAGCGTACCGCCGCCCCCGCGCTTGCGCCATGTCTTCCAGCCCAAAGATGAAACCGCGCGCAAATTCATGGGGGTGCCTAGAACTGCAAAAACGGATTCTGCCTCTTCGGGGAACGCCTCGGTCAGGGCGGCCCAAGCCGCTGCGTCAGCAACGGAAAAGCCGCGCACGCGGGCCGTGTTTAACGCGGTATCGTTTGAAATACCCAGCCAGCGTCCGTCAGGAAACACCGAGGCAAAGGGATTAGCCGTCGGGGCAAAGGCGAGCCCGTTTTCGGCCAGTTCTCCGGCATATCCGGTGTGAAATGCCGAACCGGCAAACAGCGACAGGTTCATCGCGGCCCAGTCATGGCGGAAGCCGGGAAGGGTGTATTCACCGGTCTTTACGGCACCGCCCGGAGTGTCTGATTGTTCATAGACCGCGACCTTCCAGCCTTGTGCAGCAAGGTGACATGCGCAGGCCAGAGAATTGTGGCCCGCTCCGATTATGACTGCGTCCGGTGAGTTTGACATAGGTTCCAGCATCCTTCGCTTGCAAGATAATTGCAAACGCATATAAGTTTGTCTAGTAATGTTTCATCATTCAATCGCGATGCAGAAATACGCGAAGATCAGGGAGATATTCAGATGAATGCAACAGATGTAGTAACCAATCTGGGGGCCATGCTGGCCTCCGGGGCTGTCGAAGTTGTGGATTGCACAGGTGTGCTGGGCCCGAACACGCCGATTCTGCAACTTCCGCCGGATTTTGCCAAAAACACACCCAAAGTCGAGATTCACAAAATCAGCGAATACGACAATGACGGCCCGTTCTTTGCCTGGAACTGGATGGTTCTGGGGGAGCACTCGGGCACGCATTTTGATGCGCCCCACCACTGGATCACCGGCAAGGACTATGAGGACGGTTATACTGACAAGCTGGATGTCCAGCGGTTGATCGCGCCTGTGAATGTCATTGATTGCTCAAAGCAAAGCGCCGAGAACGAAGACTTCCTGCTCACGGCCGACGCTGTGAAGGCCTGGGAAAAAGAACATGGTGATATCAATGCAGGTGAATGGGTTGTGATGCGCACCGATTGGGACAGCCGCGTTGACGACGAGGACAAGTTTTTGAACGCGGATGAAAACGGCCCGCACTCACCCGGGCCGACACCTGATTGCATCGAATATCTTCTGAGCAAGAAAATCGTGGGTTGGGGCACGCAGTGCATCGGCACGGATGCGGGGCAGGCGGGCGGGATGGAACCGCCTTATCCTGCGCATAACCTGCTGCACCGCGATAATTGCTTCGGCCTTGCTTCACTGGCCAATCTGGACAAGCTTCCCGCGAAGGGCGCTATTTTGATTGCCACGCCACTCAAGATCAAAAACGGCACAGGCAGCCCGATAAGGGCGCTGGCTCTGGTTCCCAAGGGTTAGGATATGGCACAGTTCGATCACCTGATTATCGGGTCGGGCATAAATGCTCTGGTGGCTGCCGCGATGTTGTCAAAGAAGGGCGACAGTGTTCTGGTGGTCGAACGTGAAAACAGGATCGGAGGATGTTTGTTCACCTCCGATCAGGTGACATTGCCGGGGTTTCATCATGATGTGATGGCTGCGACCTTTGTTTTGTTTCTCACCGGACCTGCGCACGGGGTGCTGGGCTCTGATCTGGCGAAGCACGGTCTGGAGTTTTGCCATTCGCCACATCCGACTGCGGCCTTGCGCCCTGACGGGTCAGCTCTGGTTTTGAGCATGGACCGCGCGGAAAATATCGCTGCGTTCAATGCGCGTGCCGCAGGAGACGGCGATCAGCACGCCACGGATGTTGGCGCGATCGAGCGGGATGCAGATTTCCTGTTTTCTCTTTTGGGGCAATCTTTGTGGTCGCGGCAGGCCGCATGGCTCATGGCCAAAGAGGCCTGGAAGAAGGGGCTTGGCCCGCTGAAAGCGTGGTTCGGTGAGGCGCTGGAGCCTGCGCGCGGCTGGCTTGAGACGCAATATACCTCGCCGGCTGTGCAGGCCCTTTGGGCGCCCTGGGTGTTGCATGTCGGGCTGACACCCGAGGCAAGCTACGGCGGGCAAATGTCACGTGTCATTGCTTTTGCGCTGGAGGCGGCGGGCGCGCCCGTTGTGAAAGGCGGGGCAGGACAGGCGGCTGCGGCATTCCAAGCGCTTATCGAGGCCAATGGCGGGACAGTCCGAACCGGCGTTGAGGCGCGCAAAATCATCATCGAGCAAGGCAAGGCTGTCGGGATTGTGACGGCGGAAGGCGAGAGGATTCTTGCGAAAAACGTGATTGCCAGCACAGCACCCGGGCAGTTGTATGAAGGGCTGCTGGCGGGAGAAGAAACACCTGCACCCTCTAAAAAGTTTCGCCATGGTCGCGGAAACTTCCAGTTACACTATGCACTTGACGGACCAATCGAATGGGCGTGCGGAGGGCTTGACGATGTGGCTCTGATCCATCTGACAGACGGGATTGACGCAGTGTCCAAATCCAGCAACGAGGCCGAGCGTGGCATGTTACCAGCCGTTCCGACAATTTGTGTGGGACAACCGCACCGGCTGGACCCGACGCGATGCCCCGAGGGCAAGGCGGTGTTGTGGCTTCAGATACCCGATGCGCCGAGCGTTATCAAAGGAGATGCCGCCGGCGAGATCGTGACCGAAGCGGAGTGGAGCGAAGCGATGCGAGAGGCCTTCGCCGACCGGATCGAGGGCATTCTGGCGGCACATATCACCAACTGGGACAGGATCAAGCTCAAGCGGCGGGCCTATTCACCCGCTGATCTGGCAGAGATGAATGTGAACCTTGTTGGCGGTGACCCTTATGGGGGGGCTTGTACGCTTGACCAGTTTTTTGTCTGGCGGCCGTTCGCCGGACAGGTGAACAACGCGACGGGCTTTAAAAACCTGCATCACATCGGCGCATCAACCCATCCCGGCCCGGGTTTGGGCGGCGGGTCCGGGTTTAATCTGGCCAAGAAATTGGGCGCCTGAGCGGGCTTTGCGGAAGTGCGGGCCGTTCCGCGCTTTGCGGGTGGTATGGCCAATCACGTCACCGCCGATACAAAGCGGCCACTCTTGATGCTTCTTCGTAAATGCCTGAAAGGGTGTTGAGAGCCTTGCCTGCGGCCTTGAGCTGTTCGCCCAGTTGCGGTTGGCTTTCGAGTTGTTCAATCAGCAAGCGCTTTCGCAAATCACTGTATTCCTCGGTGACCTCGACTCCCTTGACCGTGGCATTGTAGGTGACACCGGTACGCCCCGAGCCGTGCTTTTCCACCAGACCTTCCGAGACCAGTTTGCGCATGGAATATTGGATATTCGGGATGTCATCACGGTTTGTCAGCCGCGCAAGCTCTTTAATGCTTTTGGCGCGGTTGTTCATTCGGACCAGATGCAAAAGCGCGTTCTCCGGCCCTGTCACGACTGTGTCGCTGACGGATGCAAGGCACTCGGACTGCCAGCGTCCGAATGCTTCATAGCAGCGCATCAAAGCAAATTCGAGTTCGGTGCATGTCAGCTCTTCGCTGTTTTCGGAGAGATGCCAGAGGGGGTCACTCATTCCTGGTTCTTTTTCGGTCACGATACTTAACCTTCCGGTGGTTCGTCTGACCGTATCGCCGAATTTATTTGACTGAAAGAACGAATCGTTCGAAGCTTTAAGTCTAAAATACAATTAAAAATCTATCCTAACAGGGAAGCAACAATGACAAAGAATATGATGAAAGAGCCGAAAGGCTTTAAGCTGGGAACTTTCTCGTCGAACTGTTCGTCGGGCATGACCGTGACGAAGATGGCCGAGCGCTGGGAGAACAGCTGGGAAAACAACCTGAAGCTGGGGAAGATGCTGGACGAGGCCGGGATCGACTTTATGCTGCCGATTGCGCGCTGGATCGGCTACGGCGGAGAAACCGACTTCCATGGCAATGTGTTGGAGACGGTGACATGGGCAACCGCGTTGCTGGCGTGCACTCAGAAGATCAGCGTTTTTGCGACGCTCCATACCGCAGCCAACAATCCTGTCGTTGCCGCCAAGCAGATTGCGACGATGGATCATGTGGGCAAGGGGCGCGCCGGTTTGAACATCGTTGCGGGTTGGAACAAGCCTGAATACGAAGCCCTTGGGCTGACCCTGCCGGATGACCATGAAACGCGTTATGGCTATGCGCAGGAGTGGTTTGATATTGTTCAGAAGTTGTGGACTTCGGAAGAGTATTTCGACTGGGCGGGAAAATATTTCAACCTCAAGCATGTTGCGGGGTCGCCCAAGCCGGTTGACGGGCTGCCACCGATCCTGAATGCGGCCGGCTCGGGTATTGGCCGCGCTTTCGCGACCGACAATGCAGACTATCTTTTTACGCCTGCGATTGATCTTGAGAGATCTGTCGAGGAGATCAGGGAACTGAAAGAGTTGGCCAAGTCCAAAGGGCGCGATGTCGGGGTGCTTACCTTCAGCCATGTGATTTGCCGAGAGACCGAGGAGGAGGCCACCGCCCTGCGCGACCAGTTGATGGGCGATCTGGCGGATTGGGACGCCGTGGACAACCTCGTGAACCTGCAATTCGCTCATGCGCAGTCCTTCCCGCATGACCTTTTGGCGCAGATCAAGAACCTGTTTGCAATGGGCCATGGAGGCTTCCCTCTGGTCGGGACTCCCCGTCAGGTTGCAGACGGGATTCTCAAGCTGCATGAAACCGGATTTTCCGGAACGACCCTTTCGTTTGTCGATTATGTGGAAGAATTCCCTTACTTCCGCGACGAAGTTCTGCCGCTTCTTGCTGAAGCAGGTATTCGATGAGCCAATTGCTGCCAAAAGAGAGCTTCACCAACGCGATGCGCGCGTTGGTGGGGAACTGCTCGGTCATCACGGTCGGGGACGGTGATGACCGCTCCGGGCTTGTGGTGACTTCGGCAACGTCGTTGAGTGCAGAGCCGCCTTTATTACTTGCCTGCGTCAACCGTGCCTCTTCGAGTTGGCCTTTGTTGAAGAAATACGGAACCTTCGGCTGGTCGTCACTTGGTGCTGCGCATCAAAAGGTTGCCGAGAACTTTGCCGGCTTTGGCGGAGTGAGCGGGGTAGACAGATATGCTGGCGCAGAATGGACGACTGCAAAAACAGGTGCGCTTTTGCTGGAGGGCGCTCCGGCTGCCTTTGATTGTGAAGTCGAAGAGATGATAGATCGGGGAACCCATTCTATCGTGATAGGCTCTGTTCGTGCTGTGCAGGAAAATGCCCGTCGCGGGGCGCTTGTCTATTGGAAGGGCAAATTCCACCCCTTCGAAGACTGACGAGCAGCCGCGCTAACTGTATTGAGCTGTCATGTTTCAGGCCCGTGTGTGACGCTTGGCGTTTTTAGTGGCGGGTTATGTCGGCCCAGACGGGCAGGTGATCGGAGGCGATATGCGCGGGCTGGGCGGTGTGCCGTCCTGTTTTCAGGGCGCGCAACTCGGCGCTGAGGGCGAAGCGGTCAAGCGAAGCCACGGGGCGGGGCGCGGGAAAGCTGGCGGGCATGTCGATGATATCGAGCCCGTGGGTGGCGGCATCGAGCGCGCGGGGGCTGCCCCATTCGTTGAAATCACCCGCGAGGGCCGTGGCCATGGCGGGCTGGCTGTGAAGGTGTTTCATGATGGCTTGAAGTTGAAACAAGCGGTAGCGGCGCAAGAGGCCGAGGTGTGTGCCGATGATACGCAAAGGCCCAATGGGCGTATCAAACTCCGCACGGATGGCGCCGCGCGGCTCAAGACCCGGCAAATCGAGTTTGGCTGAGGTGATCAGCTTGATGTGCGGGGCAAAAAGCATGGCATTGCCGTGAAATCCGAGCGAAAGCGCGTTGCCTTCAAAGCGCACGATCTGCCAGCCTGCCTCTTCGGCCATGGCGCGGGGTAAGGCTGCGGGGCGGGGCGCGAGGCGCTTATCGGCTTCTTGCAGCACAACGATGTCGGCGTTGAGCTTTTCGATCACACCCAAGGCACGGTCGGGCCTGCGGCGCATATCAAGGCCGACGCATTTTTGCAGGTTGTAGCTGGCGAGGCGCAGGTGGGGCTGGGTCATATGGGATGCTTTAAGACAATCATGTGAATTGCTTTATAGCGCAGAGCGAAGGTGCTTGACCATCGGCGGGATGCACTATCCATTGGCCCGATGAACAGAAAAACACATATTGATCTGGCGGGTGCTGCGGCGCTCACGGCGTTTGCGATTGTGCTT
Organism: Lentibacter sp. XHP0401; assembly: GCF_025751535.1. GTDB lineage: Bacteria > Pseudomonadota > Alphaproteobacteria > Rhodobacterales > Rhodobacteraceae > Lentibacter. Next base: position 224,164 of record NZ_JAOWLC010000001.1, read on the forward strand.
GGGTTTAACCAGGTTGTGATCAAGGTGAGCAACGGGGGCTTCCAGCCTGTTTTTATGGCGGGGCTGCGCTCGGCGTTTGCTTTTCTCGTGTTACTTGCGTGGATGCGCTATCGCGGGGTGGCTCTTGGCCTCAGGCGCGATCTGCTCGGGTCGGGGGTGTTGCTAGGGGCGTTGTTCACCTTCGAGTTTATCTGCCTTTTTCTGGCGCTGGATTTGACCACCGTTTCGCGCGCGTCGATCATTTTTTACTCGATGCCTGTCTGGCTCACTCTGGCGGCGCATTTTGTGCTGCCCGGTGAGCGGATGCGACCCTCACGTGCCATTGGCCTGATACTGGCGATGGCAGGGGTGATCTGGGTTCTGGCGAAGCCTCAGGAGAGCGCTCAGGCGAGCCTTACGGGTGATTTTCTTGCGCTCGGGGCGGCGCTGGGCTGGGCCGGGATTGCTCTTGTGTTGCGGCTCAACCGGATTTCGAACGAGCGCTCTGAAGTGCAGCTTTTGTGGCAGCTCGGCGTGTCGGTTCCGATGCTTATGGCGATGTCACTGTTTTTTGGCCCGTTCTTGCGTGAGCCTGCCTTGGTTCACTGGGCGGGGCTGGCCTTTCAGGTTCTGGCTGTGGCGAGCTTCGGGTATCTGATCTGGTTTGTGCTGCTGAAGATTTACCCCGCTTCGGGTGTGGCATCGTTCAGCTTTTTGTCGCCTGTCTGCGGTGTTGGCCTTGGCTGGCTACTGTTGAACGAGCAGATCGGCCCCGAGATTATCGGGGGGCTGTTGCTTGTGGCGGTGGGACTTGTTCTGATCAATCGCAAGCCGAGCGTTGCCAAGAGCTAGCGCGTTCGGGTCATCAGCATGTAGTTTTCGCGAGGCTCGAAGCCTGCGCGTTTGTAGAGGCGTTGGGCTTTTTCATTGTCGCGTTCGACTTCAAGGTGCAGCGCTCTGATGCCGTTTTCCTTTAGCGCGGGCAGAAGGGTCATCAGAACTTCGGAGCCCATGCCGCGGCCGCGGATTTTCTCGCGGATAAAAAACTCGTCAACGAAGCCTTCAATGCCGCCAAGCTCGACAGAATAGCCGAGCGAGATGATAATATAACCCACGGGCGCTTTGCGCGGGCCAATGAGGTAAATCATGCCGTGCGGGATGCCCTCAAGCAGCGGCATGAGCGCGGCGTGGCGCTTTTCATCGGTTTGCGAAATGCCGTGATGCTCGTGAAAGCGCTCGACCAGCGGCAGCAGCGTTTGAATATCATCGGGGCGGGCGAGGTGAAGGAGGTTCATAAGCGGGCCAGCCTTTCTGTGAGGAGGGCGAAGAAGCCATCGGCGTTAACATTACCCATGAAGGTGCAGTTGGGGGCGCGATTGGTGACGCGCCACCAGTCAGCGACTGTCATACCGAGGGTGAGGGGCGAGTGTGTTTCAATTTCCACGTTGATGTGGCGGCCTGTGAAGAGACCAGGTTGCAAGAGATAGGCCGTGACGCAGGGGTCATGCAGGGGGGCGCCTTCGGAGCCGTATTTCTCTTTATCATAACGCTCGAAAAACTCTGTCATCTGCGCAACGGCGATGCCCACCGGGGAGCCTATGCTGCGAAAGGCTTCGTTGCGCGCGCGGGTGACGAGGGCTTTGTGAGTGACATCGAGCGGCATGACTGTGATGGGCGCGCCCGATCTGAATACGATATCAGCGGCTTCCGGATCGACATAAATGTTGAATTCGGCGGCGGGGGTGATGTTGCCGACCTCGAAATAGGCGCCGCCCATGAGGACGATTTCGGCCACGCGCGGAGCAATATCGGGCGCACGCTGAAAGGCCGTGGCGATGTTGGTGAGCGGGCCGAGGGGGCAGAGCGTAACTGTGCCAGAAGGCTCGGCACGCAGGGTGTTGATGATGAAGTCAACCGCGTGTTCGGGCTGTAGCGCCATGGTGGGCGCGGGCAGCGTGGGGCCGTCGAGGCCTGTTTTGCCGTGGACGTGTTCGGCTGTGACAAGCTTGCGCGCGAGTGGCGCATCGCAGCCTGCGAAAACCTTGATGTCAGGTTTGCCTGCCAACTCACAGACAATACGAGCGTTTCTCTCGGTAAGCGGAAGCGGCACGTTGCCAGCGACGCAGGTGATGCCGAGCACTTCAAGTTCCTCGGGAGAGGCAAGGGCCAGCAGGATTGCGACGGCATCGTCTTGCCCCGGATCAGTATCAATGATGATTTTACGCGCGCTCATGGGGGCCTCTTATGGGTTTGGCTGACCTTGGCAACACTTGGCTGAAGTGTCCAGCGGGGCGTTGCAGATGGGCGCAATCCGGCTGAGAAATGCGGCCCAGTATAGGGGGCATAAAAAAGGCGCTCCCGAAGGAGCGCCGTGAAGTGCCACATACGCAAGGGACTGCGCGTGAGGGGTAAATTCAGCCGTCGAAATCGACGATCTCGGTGAGCTTGAGAGCGTCGCCGCGCAGACGGGCAAGCTCCATCAGGTTGACAGGATCTGCCGTGAAGCTGCCCCAGCTTTCTACCAGCGCATCGGCTTTTGTGCCTTCTGCGATGGGGTATTCAAAGTTGGAATGGGCGTAGATTTCCTGCGCTTCCGGTGAGGAGAGGAACTCCATCATTTTCAGCGCATTCTCTTTGTTTGGAGCGGCTTTCGTCATGGCGACGCCTGAAATGTTGACGTGTGTGCCTGCGCCTTCGAATGTCGGAAAGACGATATTGACGCTTTCGGCCCATTCTTTTTGCTCGGGGTCGGCGAGCATCTTGCCCATGTAGTAGGTGTTGCCGATGGCGATATCGCATTCGCCTGCCCAGATCGCCTTGACTTGTGCGCGGTCATTGCCCTGCGGCTTGCGTGCGAGGTTGGCTTTGACGCCTTCGAGCCAGGTTTTTGCCGCTTCTTCACCGTGATGGTGGATGACGGCCGATGTGAGCGCGATGTTGTAGGCGTTGGTGCCCGAGCGGGTGCAAATGCGGTCTTTCCACTTCGGGTCGGCGAGGTCTTCGTAGGTTGTCACTTCGCCATCTGCCACGCGGTCTTTGCTGGCGTAGATGATGCGCGCGCGGGTTGTGAGGCCCCACCAGTGGCCCTCGGGATCATGATAGATTGGCGGAACATTGGCTGTGAGCGTTTCGCTTGTGACGGGCTGGGTGAGGCCAGCCTCGACCGCCTCGTTGAGGCGCGAGATATCGACGGTGAAGATCAGATCGGCAGGGGAGCGCGCGCCTTCGGCTTGCAGGCGCTCGACCATGCCTTTGTCGAGATATGCCACGTTGACGGCGATACCTGTTTCGGCGGTGAACGCATCGGTCAGTGGCTTGAGCAGCTCCGGCTGACGGTAGGAGTAAAGGTTGACCTCTTGGGCCAGCGCAGGCGTGGCCACGGCGAGGGCCGCGAGGGTGAAGGTAAGTTTGGTTGTGTTGATCATGGTGGTCTCCTATGGCGTTGGACCACCTTTAATCTGACTCTTTTTGTCGGGTCAATACCTGAATTATTACATCAGGTATTATTCTGCTGACCGTTCTTCGGCCTTGGCGGTATTCCAGAGTGCGTCCATGTCCTCTAAAGTGCTGTCTCCCGGGCGCTTGCCTTGTGCGGCCAAAAGGCTTTCGACTCGGGAGAAGCGGCGGGTGAACTTGGCGTTGGCAGCTCTGAGGGCCTCTTCCGGCTCAACCCCGAGGTGGCGGCCCAGGTTGGCCACTACAAACATGAGGTCGCCGTATTCTTCGGCGATGTGGTCTTGCTTCTTGCTCTCTTGCGCTTCGACAAGCTCATGGGATTCTTCAACTATCTTGTCGAGCACCTCACGCGCGCTTGGCCAGTCAAATCCCACGCGGGCGGCGCGCTTTTGCAGCTTGTGGGCGCGCAGGAGCGCGGGCAGGCCGAGGGCGACACCATCAAGGGCGCCTTTTTCGGCCTTGTCTGCGCGCTCTTGTGCTTTGATGGCTTCCCAGTCGCGGGTCTGCTGCTCCGCTGATTTGTTCCGGCTCTCGGAGCCGAAGACATGCGGATGCCGTGCGACCATTTTGTCGGACATGGTATCGGCCACATCATCAAGGTTGAACAGCCCTGCCTCTTCGGCCATTTGGGCATGAAAGACCGACTGGAACAGTAGGTCGCCCAGTTCGCCCTTGAGCTCGTCCCAGTCTTCACGAGCGATGGCATCGGCGACTTCGTAGGCCTCCTCAATGGTGTAGGGCGCGATGGTGGCGAACGTTTGCTCGATGTCCCAAGGGCAGCCTGTGAGCGGGTCGCGCAGGGCGCGCATGATTTCGCGTAGGCGCGGAAGGCCGCCGTTGGGGGTGTGAATTAGCGTGTGGTCAGCCATTGCGCCTGCCTTCTCTTCGGTGTTCAGTGGCAAAGTATCTGAGCAGGCGAGAGGTGCAAGACATGGCAGTGATAAATCGGATTGCGGGCTTTGCCGAGGAAATGGCGGGCTGGCGGCGGCATATTCATATGCACCCCGAGTTGGCGCTGGATTGCCACGAGACGGCGGGTTTTGTTGTTGAACGGTTGCGCGAATTCGGGGTGGACGAAATTCACGAAGGAATCGCGCGCACAGGTGTTGTGGCGATTATCAACGGCACGGGCGAAGGGCCTTGCACAGGCTTGCGCGCAGACATGGATGCGCTGCCGATGCAGGAGGAGACAGGCGCCGAGTGGGCCAGCAAGGTTGACGGCCGGATGCATGCTTGCGGACATGACGGGCATACCTCGATGTTATTGGGGGCGGCGAAATATCTGAGCGAGACCCGCAATTTCAAAGGCAGTGTGGCGCTGATTTTCCAGCCTGCGGAAGAGGCGATTGGCGGCGGGCGTATCATGGTGGAAGAAGGCATAATGGAGCGCTTCGGCATTGAGGAAGTCTATGCCATTCACACCGATTCCTTTGCGCAAGCGGGCGAATTACGCACTGTGGCGGGGCCGATCATGGCCGCTGTGGATGAATGGGAGATCACTGTGAAGGGTGTGGGCGGTCATGCCGCTTACCCGCACAGTTGCAAAGATCCGATGATTGCGGCGATGAACACGGGACTGGCGCTGCAAACCATTGTGGCAAGGAATGCCAACCCGATTGACCCTATCGTGGTGTCGGTCACGATGTTTCATGGTGGCACGGCGAGCAATATTATTGCCGATGAGGTGAAGCTGAGCGGGACGGTGCGGACGTTTAGCGAGGAGAACCGCGACCTTGCAGAGCGGCGGATAGGCGAGATTGCCCGTGCGCAGGCCGAGAGCTTCGAGATGAGTGCCGAGGTGGTTTACGAGCGCAGCTATCCAGCGACGGTGAACCATGCGGCGCAGGTGGAGAAATCGGCCGCCGTGGCGCGCGAGGTGGTGGGCGAGGAGTTGGTGGTCACCGATCTGCCGCCCGAAATGGGGGCGGAGGACTTTTCCTATATGCTCAATGCGCGCCCCGGTGCGTTTTACTTTCTGGGACAGGGTTTCGGGCCGTCTGTCCATCACCCCGAATTTGACTTTAACGACGAGGTTGCGCCCATCGGGGCCTCGTTTTTTGCGCGTCTGATCGAGACGCTGCACCAGTAAGGAGACGGAACCATGCCAGTTATCAACCGTATTGCAGGGCTTGCCGAGGAGATGAAAACCTGGCGCAGGCATATCCATATGAACCCCGAGTTGGGCCGCGACTGCCATGAGACGGCGGCTTTTGTTGTGGAGCGGTTGAAAGAGTTTGGCATCACCGAGATCAGCACAGGCTGGGCCGAAAGCGGTGTTGTCGCGATCATCGAGGGGCAGGGCGAGGGGCCGGTGATTGGCCTGCGGGCGGATATGGACGCTTTGCCGATGGATGAGATTACAGGGCTGGACTATGCCAGCAAGACTGCGGGAAAGATGCATGCCTGCGGGCATGACGGACACACGGCAATGTTGCTTGGTGCGGCGAAGTATCTGAGCGAGACACGTAACTTTGCCGGCAAGGTGGCGTTGATTTTCCAACCTGACGAGGAAGGCGGCGGCGGCGGCGAGGCCATGGTGCAGGAAGGCATGATGGACAGGTTCGGCATTGATGAAGTTTACGGGATTCACAACGGCCCCGGGATTGAGGAAGGGCGTATCGAGCTGCGGCCCGGCCCTATCATGGCGGCTGTGGACAGTTTTTACATCGAGATTCAGGGCAAGGGCGGCCACGGGGCCATGCCGCACACAACGGTTGACCCTGTGGTCGCTGCGGTTGCCATGGTGCAGGCGATCCAGACGATTGTGAGCCGCAACAACAATGCACAGGAGCGTCTGGTTGTGTCTGTCACGCAGATCAACACGGGCACGGCGACGAATATCATCCCTGATACCGCAAAGGTTTGCGGCACGGTGCGCACCTTTGATTCGCATGTGCGCGATATGGTTGAGCAGCGCATGGGCGAGATTGTTGCAGGGCAGGCGGCGAGCTTCGGGCTTGAGGCTGTTCTGACCTATGACCGCGGTTATCCCGCGACAGTGAATGACCCTGACAAAGCTGTGTTTGCCACTGAAGTGGCGCGCGAGATTGTGGGGGCGGGGCGCTACACGGATGATACAGTGCCGATGATGGCGGCGGAAGACTTCTCGTATATGCTTGAGCAGCGGCCCGGGGTTTATGCTTTTGTCGGCAATGGTGACGGGGCGATGGTGCATCACCCGGCGTATGACTTTAACGACGATATTGCGCCTGTCGGGGCATCGTTTCTTGCGCGTCTGGTCGAGAAGGCGGCGCCGATTGGCTAACGGCCCTGCATGGCACAAGGCCCACCCACCCGCCCGCCTTGCGCCATGCAGGGCCGGGTAAATGGAGAGATAAAATGGCACTGGAAGATTCAAAAAACTATGTAGACGAGGCGTTTACGCGCAAGAGCGACCGTGGTGTGAGCTTTGAAAACAGCTTTGGCGGGGCGCTTTCTTTCTTGCGCCGTCGCTACACCAAGGACTTGAGCGGTGTGGATATTGCGGTCACGGGTGTTCCGTTTGATCAGGCTGTGACCAACCGCCCCGGCACACGGCTTGGCCCGCGCGCCATTCGCGAGGCGAGCACCTTGCAAAGCCCTGACGCACCTTATGGCTGGGGGTATAATCCGCTGGATGAATTGAGCATCGTAGACTACGGCGACCTGGCGTTTGATTATGCGAATATCCCGGCGTTTCCGGATGCTTTGACGGCACATATCAGGGGTATTCTGGCCAGCGGTGCGGCAAGTGTGGCGCTGGGGGGGGACCATTATGTGAGCTTCCCTATTTTGAAGGCTTATGCGGAGAAATACGGACCGATTTCGCTTGTCCAGTTTGATGCGCATACAGACACTTGGGCCGATGACGACATGAGCCGTGTGGACCATGGCACGATGTTTTACAAAGCGGTCAAGAGCGGGATTGTGGACCCCGCGACGAGCGTGCAGATCGGCATTCGCACGACGAATGAAGACACGCTGGGTGTGAACATCATTGATGCGCGTGAGGTTCATGCGATTGGCCCCGCGGCGGTGGCGGCCAAGGCACGCGAGATTGTCGGCGACAGGCCTGTTTACCTCAGCTTTGATATTGACGGGCTTGACCCTGCGTTTGCCCCCGGAACGGGAACGCCTGTCTGGGGCGGATTAAACTCCGCGCAGGCCGCGCATATTATGCGGGATCTGGCGGGTATCAACATTGTCGGCGGGGACATTGTGGAAGTTTCGCCCCCCTTTGACACCACGGGGGCCACGGCGGTTGCGGGGGCGCATGTGGCGATGGAGATTGTCTGTTTGCTCGGATGGAACAGGCTTGGCAAAGGCTGATTTCGCCTTCGGCGAGGATATTTGGAGCAATAAGAAAGGATGAGGCGGATGATTTGGGCGCTGTTTGCGCTTTTTATACTGCTGGCAGGATTTGCCACTTATGTGCGGCTGGCTCCGCATGACCCCGCGCGCTGGCAGCTTTCGGGCCCGGTTGCGGCTGTGGGGGACCATGCGGAAGCGGGCGGTTTTACGGCTGCGCGTGCGTTTGACGGTGAGCTTGAAGATGTGGCGGCTGTTTTGCTGGCGACGCCGCGCACGCGAGAGCTTGGCACATGGGACGGGCAGCGGCTTTATGTGACGCGCAGTGCGCTTTGGGGCTTTCCCGATTATACGACTGTGCGGGTTGAGGACGGCCAGCTTGAAATATACGGGCGTTTGCGCTTCGGAAAATCGGACTTAGGAGTCAATCAGGCGCGCATCCGCGGGTGGCTTGCTGATTTGAATCTGTGAGCTCAGGCAGCCATCGGAAGTTTCACGCCACATCGGGACGTTGAGCGACATCTGGCATTGGGCGGTAAACATGCGCCCGCCGACGTGTAGGCAGATGCTTTCGCCCAACTCGACGCGCGCGCCGGAGGTATCGGTGCAGTAGCAGTCAACGACCGTGCCGCCGATGTTTTGATCGGCGAGGGCAGGTGCGGTTAGCGCTATAGCGAGAATGGCTACACGTATCATATCACAATTATAGCACAAACTCGACGCTTGACCAAGCGGGCTGAATGCAGCACATCCCTTGTATGGTTCCTACAGAGCGTCTTCATCAGATCATCCAGCGTTTCCAGTTCCTTGAGGCCAAAATGGCCGAAGGGGGCGATGTTGATATTGCGGCATTGGCCAAGGAATACTCCGATTTGCGCCCTGTGGTGGAGCAGATCGAAAGCTATCAAGGGTTGAAGCGCGATATTGACGAGGCCGAAGCGATGCTTGCGGACCCCGAAATGAAAGCGCTGGCAGAAGAAGAACTGCCTGTGCTGCGCGCGCAGTTGCCACGTGCGGAAGAGCGCTTGCAGCTTTCGCTTTTGCCCAAGGATGCTGCCGACGGGCGGCCAGCTTTGATCGAGATACGGCCCGGGACGGGGGGCGATGAGGCGGCGCTTTTTGCAGGTGATTTGCTGCGTATGTACCAGCGCTATGCGGAAGCGCGCGGCTGGAAGTTTGAAATACTTGAAGAGAGCGTGAGCGAGCTTGGCGGGATCAAGGAAGCGGTTGTGCGCGTGGCGGGGCAGAACGTGTTTGCGCGGCTCAAGTTTGAAAGCGGTGTGCACCGTGTGCAGCGTGTGCCCGAGACAGAAAGTGGCGGGCGGATTCACACCTCGGCGGCCACTGTGGCTGTACTGCCCGAGGCGGAAGATGTGGATATTGTGATCAACGCGAATGACATTCGCATTGATACGATGCGCTCGAGCGGCGCAGGCGGGCAGCATGTGAACACCACTGATTCGGCTGTCAGGATCACGCATATTCCGAGCGGGCTTGTTGTGACCTCCTCGGAAAAATCGCAGCATCGCAACCGTGAGATTGCGATGCAGGTTCTCAAGACGCGGCTGTTTGATATGGAGCGTCAGAAGGTGCATGACGAGCGCTCGGCCTCGCGTGCGGCGCAGGTGGGATCCGGAGATCGCTCCGAGCGGATACGGACTTATAATTTTCCGCAAGGGCGGATGACTGACCACCGCATCGGGCTGACGCTTTATAAACTCGACGCGGTGATGGCGGGGGATTTGGACGAGATTATCGACGCGCTTATTGCCGACCATCAGGCGACGCTTCTGGCGGAGATGAACGGGTGAGCCACGCAACTGTGGGCGAGGTTTTGCGCGCAGGTGTGAAAACCTTGAGCGACAGTAAAATCGAGAGCGCGGCACGGGATGCGCGACTTTTGATGGCGCATATGCTGGACGTTGATCCCTCACGTATGACGCTGCTGTTGCAGGATGACCTTTCGGACGAAAAAAAAGCGTCGTTTCAGGTGCTTATTGCCGAGCGATCCAAGCGGCGGCCTGTGGCGCAGATTATCGGGCGGCGGCAATTCTACGGGCGTGTCTTTGAGGTGAGCGGGGATGTGCTTGACCCGAGAGGCGACACGGAAACCCTTGTGGAAGCGGCTTTAAGCGAGGCTTTTGATAGTGTTCTCGACCTTGGCACCGGCTCGGGCTGTATTGTGCTGAGCTTGCTTGCAGAGCGGGCCGGGGCGCAGGGCGTTGGCGCGGATATGTCGGCTGCCGCGCTGTCCGTTGCGGGGCGCAATGCCGAGGCGTTCGGTGTGGCAGGGCGGGTGGCGTTTGTATTGTCCGACTGGTTTGAAAGCCTAGAGGGCAGGTTTGATTTGATCGTGTCGAACCCGCCTTACATTGCCGCTGACGAGATGTCTGATTTGCAGCCGGAACTGGCATATGAGCCGCGTATGGCGTTGACCGACGAGGCCGACGGGTTGAGCGCGTATCGGGTGATTTGTTGTGATGCAGGAGACTATCTGAAGCCGAACGGGCGGCTGATGTTCGAGATCGGTGCAGGGCAGGCGGCAGATGTGAGTGAGATGATGCGCGCTGTAGGCTTTGGAGAATTGCAGGTTCTGAGTGACCTTGAGGGGCGCGACCGCGTGGTTTGGGGCCGAAAAACAGCCTAAAATGCGGTCGGGTGGCATGTTTTCGCTGTATTTGCGGAATTTTTATCTTGTTAATCAGGCTGTGACATGATTATTGAAACGGGTAAGCGGTGGATGTCTTAAGGACGGTCCCGCCTACGCTCAAGCCAGAAATCTTTGGATTTGCCCCAAGCGCGTTTTGCACGCCGCAAATCAAACAAAGGCCATTTAACAAGCTCAGGCTCTATAAACATGAGATCATCGAAATCGCGTTCGCGATCAAAGAATAACCGGAACAACAACCGGCCCTCCGGCAATATCGTCAACCGCGTGTTTGACAGCTCGGGACCAGAGGGCAAGGTGCGCGGCACGCCGCAGCAGATTATCGAGAAATACAACCAGCTGGCACGCGATTCCCAACTTGCGGGCGACCGTGTGGCGACAGAGAACTTCCAGCAACACGCGGAACATTACCAGCGGATGCTGAGTGAAGCGATGGCAGAAGAAAATGCCAAGCGCGAACAGCAGGAACAGCAAAACCGTGAACGTCAGGCCGAGCGTGACCGTGAAGCCGCCGAGCGCCGCGAGCGTCAGGAACGCGAAAGCAACGGTGGCGGGAATGAACAACCCCGCGAGCCGCGTGAACCGCGCAAGCCTCGTAAGGAGCCGGTTGCGAGTGATGCGTCGGAGGCACCGCAACCTGATGTCCCGGCCGACACGCCGCACCCCGAGATTTCACAGCTTGAAATGATGCGGAGCAGTGATAACGACAGTGGCCTCGTAGAGACACCAGAGAGCGCTTCGGAAAAGCCCAAGCGTGTGCGTAAGCCTCGGCGCAAGAAAGAGGCGCCCGGTGATGAGGGTGGATCATCCGAGGGCGGCACGGAAGCCGCAGAATAAAGAGAAAACCCCGCGCATGACGCGGGGTTTTTTGTTAGGTGGCCTTGAGGGTGCGGGCAAGGGCGCAGAACTGTTCCAGCCCGATCACTTCGGCGCGGTCTGTGGGCTTGATGCCTGAAGCGATGAGCCTGTCTTCCAGATCGGGGGCAATGCCTTTCAGCGAGGCGCGCAGCATTTTGCGGCGCTGGTTGAAGGCTTTGGCGACCACGCGCTCCAGTGTTTTGGCGTCGGCCTCGAAGCGGGGTTTTTCAAGCGCTTTGATATGGACCACAGCGCTGCTCACCTTGGGTGGCGGGGTGAAGGTTTCGGGCGGCAGGTTGAGCACGATCGCGGCATCGGAGCGCCACTGGGCAAGGAGCGCTAGTCGTCCGTAGGCTTTTGAACCCGGTTTGGCGACTATGCGCTCGGCCACTTCGCGCTGGAACATGAGGGTGAGGCTGTCCCAGAAGGGCGGCCATTCGGGCGGGGTGAGCCAACGCACGAGAAGCTCTGTGCCGATATTGTAGGGCAGATTGGCGGCGATCTGGATCGGCTTTTGCAGATGTCTCAGCGGATCAATTTGCAGCGCGTCGCCTTCTATCACGGTGAGGCGGCCCTCGTAGGCGGCAGCGATTTCCTGCAATGCGGGGATGCAGCGGCTGTCTTTCTCGATGGCGAGCACACGGCGCGCGCCTTCGGACAAGAGGCCACGGGTGAGCCCGCCGGGGCCGGGGCCGATTTCAAGCACATCGGAGCCGGACAGATCGCCGACATGACGGGCGATTTTGGCCGTGAGGTTGAGATCGAGGAGGAAGTTTTGCCCCAGGGATTTGCGCGCGGAGAGGCCATGTGTGGCGATGACCGAACGCAGCGGCGGGAGGCTGTCGATCTGGCTCATGTGTTGGCCATCTTCCATGCGAGGCGCAGGGCTTCAAGGCTGGAACTCGGGTTGGCGAGGCCTTTGCCTGCGATGTCAAAGGCGGTGCCGTGATCAGGCGATGTACGCACGAAGGGCAGGCCGAGGGTGACGTTAACGCCGCGATCGAAGTCGAGTGTCTTGATCGGGATCAGGGCCTGATCGTGATACATGCAGATGGCGGCGTCGTAGCTTGCACGGGCGGCGGCGTGAAACATGGTGTCGGCGGGCAGGGGGCCTCGAAGCTCAAAGCCTTCGGCGCGCATGGTGTCCAGCAGAGGGGCGATCCAGTCGATCTCCTCGCGGCCCATTGTGCCGCCTTCACCCGCGTGCGGGTTAAGCCCCGCGACGGCAAGGCGGGGCTGCGCAATGTGAAACTGGTCGCGCAGTGCGGTGTCGGTGATCTCGATCACGCGGCGCAGGCCTTCGGGTGTGAGCACGGTTGGCACATCGGCGAGCGCGATGTGGATTGTTGCAGGAACAACGCGCAGCGCGGGGCTGGCGAGCATCATCACCACATGCTCAACGCCTGCAAGATGAGCGAGGAATTCGGTATGGCCAGGAAAGGCAAATTGCGCGCCGTCTTTGAGGGCTTTTTTATGGATTGGAAGCGTGCAGACAGCCGAGGCCTCGCCCTCCTCAACCAGCGCGACGGCGCGTTCGATGCTTTTGATGACGCCCGCCGCATGGGCGGGATCGGGCACGGAGGGCACACGCGGCGCGCCCATGTGGAGTGCCAAAACGGGCAGGCCATGCGCCATCGCGGCGGGGGCCTCGGCGGGAGTATTGATTTCTACGTAAGCGGAGCCCTCGGGCAAGTGCGAAGGATCACCGACTAGAAAGAAGCTGAGCTCGTCTTTGAGTGCAGCCCAAAGCATCGGCGCCAGTTCGGGGCCGATGCCTGCCGGTTCACCGCACGTGAGCGCAACGGGCTTAGTATTCAATGATCCGTGCCTCGTCGCGCAACTGCGCGAGGTAGCCATCGGCGAAGCTTGAGAGCCTGCGGTTTTGAACGCTGATACCGACTTGGCCACGGTCCACTTCTTCGGCGATTTTGGTGGTGCGGCCGCAAAGCATAAGGAAAACCAGCGTTTGGCCGTTTGAACGGGTGAGGGCGGTTGAGACCTCGTGTTTGTCCAGCTTGGCCAGTTCGATGGCGATATCTGTCGGAATGTCGGCAGGGGCTTTGGAGCCGCGTTCGAGCACTTCTACCGGCTGGCCCTTGGCGATGCCGTAGAGGTCATCGCAGGTGTCGATGCGGTTTTTGACCTTTTTGGCGTTGGCAAGCGCTTCGGGCGTGCGCCCGCCTGCGATATAGTAGGCGGCGTATTCGATGGCCGAGTATTCGGGCGCGATGACTTTGCCTTCTTCGATGCCGCGCATCTGGAAGAGGGCGATACCACCGTCAATCGGGATTGGATCAGTCACCTGGCCTGGTGCGAGGCCGAGGATGATGCCGTGCAGAGCGGGTGGCAGATTGGACAAAGGCATCCAGTCAAGTCTGCCGCCGCGGTTGCGTGAGGCCGTGGCAGAATACTGGCGCGCTGCCGATGCGAAGGCGGATTCGGTTGTAATCTGCGAGATTTGTTGCGCGCGGGCCTGAGCTTGTGCCGCTTGAGGGGGCGGTGCGGGCAGGATTATTTCGGACAGCAACACGCGGACATTGCCCACGCTTGTGGCGCTGAGGGCGCGGTCGATATCGTTGTCATCCACTTCGACGCGGGGGCCGAACTTGGCACGCACCAATGTGCGCCAGGCGATGCCTGTGATGATAAAGTCGCGGAACGTGGCTTCATCCACACCGCCGCCTTCGAGGGCGCGGAGGAACTGCTCGGTGTCCATATTGGCGCGGCCAGCGAACTCGGCCATGCCTTCGGCGAGCTCTTCGGGAGTGGGCGATAGGCCGAGAGATTCGGCGGCATCAAGCTTGAGGCGCTCTTCAATGAGCTGTTTGCGGGCTTCTGTCGCGGGGTCACCCGGCGAGCGGAAGAGCTGCAACATGCGGGCGCGTTGACCCAGCTCGTATTCGGTGATCACCTTGTCGTTGACCTTGATCACCGGGGCGAAGAGGTTCTGCGCATAGGCCGGCACTGCACTTGTAAAGGCCAGTGCAGCCTGTGCAACCAGTGCAAAAGTCAGGGTTTTGAGGGGTGAAAACGTGATCATCAATTTCAGTCCTTGCATTTGCGTGCGTAGCTTTTGTCTTGCGAACTCGCATTAAACCCGAGCAGGCCGACAGTCAGGCTCATCTCGGTGGATGGTGTCAGGATAGTGGAAGAGGTAAACCTGCGCGAGAGCGAAAGGTCAACTTTCACACATTCATTGCGGTATTGCAGGCCAACTCCCGCTTCTGCGGCGCGCTCGGCGGTTACATCATAGCGCATATTGGTTGTGCCGGTCCAATGGCGTGAGAAGCGATAGAGCCCGTCGAGCGAGAGCTCCGCCACGATCGCCGTGCGGTCTTCGTCGGCGTCGGCGTCGAGCCAGACGTAGCTTGCGCCAAAGCCGAAACGGTCTTTTTGCCAAGTGCCGCGGGCTTCGGCTTTGGTAAGGTCAAGATCGGTCCCAAACAGCGCTCGGCCTGTGAGGGCCAGCCCGGTGGGAGAGCGCAGCTGGCCTGCGAGTAGCACATCCGAGTTTTTCCCCGAGAGGCCGGAGGAACTTGAGAAAGCGAAGCCTGTAGATGTGGAGGCGTCAAGCAGCGCTTCCTGACGCAGGATGTGCCCCATAGTGAGCGTGCTTTCCCAGCCTTCGCGCCCCGTGCGACTCCAGTTGACGCCATATGACAGGCTGGCGCCACGCTCGCGGCGGTCGGCGGCGGGGAAGTGCGAGAGGCTGAGCAGGTTGCCCTCGTCAAATTCGACGCGTGTGCTTTCATCATTGGCGACATCGGAGTTTGTGCCGCCGACCCAGCCAATCTGCATGAACGGCTCGACAATATGCTGCGCGCCATTCTTGGTGAACTTCTGCAAAGGCCAGCGCAGGGTGAGCGCGGCCATCGGGGTGATTTCGGCGGCCGAGCTTGGGCGCGTGGAATCTTGAGCGGTGTAGAACTGATCGGCGGCGACACCGGCAAGCACCTGTGCCTGAAGCCCGCGACGCAGCGTCCAGTTGCGCCGCCAGCTGACTTCGGCGCCAAGGCGGGTGACATCGCGTCCGTCGATGATGCCGTCCAGATCGCTGTCAGTATCATCGTCGGAACTGCGGTAATGAGAGTGCAGCGCTGCGCTCATGCGCAGCTCACCACCCAGGCCGCGCGGGAAATAACGCCGCTCATGGGCAAAATCGGCGATGAGCGAGGGGATGGTCGAATTGCTCTCGTCGGTGCGCAGGGTGTAATAGTGGACGAGTGCCGCGTTTGTGTAGCTGTCGCGTTTGGCACGGGTGAGTGCGATTTCGCTATCGAGGCGGTCTTTGGAGGAATAACTGTAATCTACCAGATAGGTGTCATCCAGCGTGGCCTCGATATCGAAGCTGAGTTGATAGTCATTCTGCAGGCTGAAAGCGCCTCCACCAAAGAAATAGCCACGGGTTTCACCGGGCAGCAGATCGTCCCGCGAGTAGGCTCCTTCAAAGGAGATATCGCCGCGCAGGAAGGCCTGACGGTAGCGGAACTCTAGCGAGCGGGATTTGGTGCGCAGGTAGGGCGCGAGTGTGAGGTCGCGGTGATCGCCCAGCTTTATGAAATAGGGCAGGCGCACGCCTGTGCCGAGCGTTGAACTGCTGGAGAGCGACGGGATCATGAAGCCCGAGGCGCGCTCGAGTGTTGGATCGGGCAGGCGCAGGTAGGGTAGATAGAAGATCGGGACATCACGAACGCGCAGTTGTGCACCTTCAAAGTAGAGCTGCTTTTCGGCTTGGTCATGGATCACGCGGCGGGCGCGGATTTGCCAGAGCGGCGGCTCGCCTGCATTGCAGATATGGCAGGATGTGACGGCGGTTTTGTAAAGCTGTGAGTAGCGCCCGTTGACGCGGTTCATCTGGTAGGCGGCGAGTTGCACTTGCTGGTTGAGCACAAGGCGAGCGCCGCGCAGGATGGCGTTTTGAAACCGCGGGTCCATTTCGGCAGAGGAGGCGAGCACACTGATATCACCGTCTTGCTCGATGCGGATCGGGCCTTCGATTGTCAGCTGTTCGGTGGCGCGATCATAGGTTATTTTGCTGGCGGTGATACGACTTTCACCTGCGAGCGCCTCAACGCGCCCTTGGGCCACAAGCCGCGTTTTACCATCCAGATATACGCTATCGGCCACAAGCATCGCAGGTGCATCTTGGGCATGAAGTGGCAGTGCCAGCCCCAGAAGCAGCGTAAGACTTGCCAATATCCGTGCGATAAGCGTCATCCGTCCTCCATATGCAAGAGCAGACCCAACGCCAATAAGATTGAGGCGGTGGGCGGTGCCCAAGCGGCGAGCATTACGGGGATTTGCCCGTTTTCACCGAGGACTTGCGCGAAATTGCGGATGTAGTAAAGCCCGAAACCGAGCAGAACCGAGGCCAGCACGGCAAATCCTGTGCCGCCGCCGCGGGCGTGGCGCATGGTGAAGGCTGCACCGACGAGGACCATGGCCAGCAGAAAAAGCGGCTGCGCCAGCTCCATTTGCAGCCAGACAGCGTGACGGCGTGTGGAGAAACCGGCCTGATCAAGCTGTTTGATAAAAGCGGGCAGATCCCAGATGGAAATGTCACTGGGGGCTCCGAAGCTTTCCAGGATGCGTTCGTGTGTGAGTGTTGACGAGATCCGTAACGTCAGGTGACGCGCAACGCTGCCTTCGGGGTTTACCCCTGAGGTCAGCGGCCAGACGATGGCTTGTGTCAGTTCCCACGCGCCGGGCACGAGGCGGGCCTCGGCGGCTTCAACCCGTTTTATCGGGCCACCGTTTGGGGCATAAGACAGGAAGGTTACATCATAGAGCACGGTTGCATCGGGATTGGCCGAGGCGGCGCGGATCACGGTTTGACCCTCGGCGCTGCCTTGCCTGAGCCAGAGGCCTTCTGCCGAGATCGAGAGCACATCGGATGTGCCGTCCCGCAATTTCTGGGTGATATCGTTGGAAAGCTTGCTTGTGGCCGCAACAACAGGATTGAACACGGCGACAAGCACCGCGCCGATGATAAACGCCATGGTAGCAGGCGCGACGAGCGTGCGCAGGCCAGAGCGCCCTGTGGCGCGGACCACGACAAGCTCGGAAGAGCGCGCAAGGCCGAGAAACAGAGCAATGGCAGACAGGATCATGACCAGCGGCAGGATTTGGTAAAGCCCCTGCGGCACATTGAGGAGCGTGAGGCGCAAAAGGCCCCAGAAGCTCACATCAATCCCTTGAAAGCGGCGCACGGTTTCTATGAGATCAATCAGGGTTTGAAAGATGAAAAACAGTGCGAGAAGCCCGAAGAAGAGCATGACAAACTTGCGGATAAAATAGAGGTGCAATGTCATGTGAGTGCCGCCTTTTTGCGCCGCCGTGCGGTGCGCGAGGGGAGCTGGCCTGCGCTGCGTGCAAGGAGAAGGGTTGCCATGAACAACCCGAGCAGCGACGGCATATACAACAGTGGCCAGAGCGAAGGCGTGCTGAGCACCGGCTCCGTGACAACGCCTTCAAGCGCCTTGATGAGCACCAGAAGGATGAGTGCAATCACGATCTGACGCCAGACGCCAAACCGCGAGAAGCCACCTGACAGGAGTGTGGCAAAGCCCAGAAGAGCAGCCGTGAGCGCAAAGAGCGGTTGCACAAACCGGATGTGAAGCTCTTCGGCAAAAACGCCAGTATTAACGCCTGTGCGGACCTGGATATGGATGGGGTTGGTGAGCATCTCAAGCGTTGTAAAGTGCCGTAACTGGGGCTTTTGGGGGCCGTTGGTAGAGAGGAAGCCGCTGATATCATAGGAAAGATCGGCAAAGTGCGTGGTGTTGAGCTGGTTTTCAGGGCGCGAAAGCCGCTGTGTGAGCCCGTTGACCATTACGATTGAGGGACCGCTTTCTTGGCGCACTATATAGGCGGAGGCCGCGGTATGGGTGACGCTTTCATTCGGGTTGCGACGGTCGGAGAGGAAGACATCATTCATCCGACCCTCGGGGGTGATTTCCCGGATGTAGAAAGTCACGCGGTCAGTGGGGTGCAGGAAGGTTCCTTCGGTGAGCAGGCGGGCGGTGACATTTTGCGAAATCTCGGCTTCGCGCAACTGGAGCTGTTTGAGCGACGCAGGCACAAGTAAATGCGTGAGTGCCGCCATCATGAGCGCGACAACGATGCCAAAAAAGAACACGGGCCGCGCAAGGCGCCAGGGCGAAAAACCTGTGGATTGCATGACGGTGAGTTCACTTTCGGTGCTCAGCCGGTTGGTCACATAAAGCGTGGCGGCGAAGCCTGCGATGGGCAGCACAACACGAATGACGGAGGGCAGGGTGAGCGCGGTAAATTCGGCAAAAACCATTGCGGTCTGCCCGTCGCCGATCAGCCTATCGAACAGTTTGACGGCGCGGTTGATCCAGTAAACGGCGACCAAAACCAGCGAGAAGAAGCCAAACAGGACCATAAGCTGCGACAGCATATAGCGGTCGAATCTGGCCACGATGTCCCCCTCGGCTGGTGTTGCGTTGTGCGAATACTACTAGATGTGGAAGGGCAGCGTAAACTGCTAATGCGGATAGGCCCTAACTGAAAGCTGTTGCGTGCCGAAAAAAGCTTGAGCGAGGGCTCTGGCCAAGGCGCGCGTGGCGCGTTACGACTTGGGCAAAGAAACGGGAGAACGACATGGCCGAGCTTGTGAAATTTGACTTCAAAGACCTTGATCTGGACGCTTTGGGCAGCGTGACGGGCCGTGTGGCTGTTATCGCCGGGCTTGACGGCACGCTGGGGAAAGCGGGGCGGCGTGTGGCGCGGCTCACCAAAGGAGCGTTGAAGCGGCTGTTGTCGAGCGAGCGTTTTGAGAAGGCAAAAGAAGGCGATGTCATCACTCTGGGCTACCCTTCCGGGATGGAAGCCGAGGCGGTGGATGTTGTGAAGCTGACCCGCACGGCGAAGGCCGATATGGCGCGCAAAGCCGGTGTGGCTTTGGCTAAGGTCAAAGGCAAGTCAGCGCTCACGCTCTGTCTTGGGGCGATGCCACGGGGGCATGAGATTGTCATGGGGCTGGCTTTGCGAACGTACGAGTTTACGCCACATAAGACGGCTGAAAAGGAAGACGCGGGCGCGATCCTTGTGATGTGCCCCAAGCCTGAAAACCTTGAGGCCGCTACGGCGGACCCTTTGGCTGTGGCGCGCGGTGTGCATTTCACCCGTGACTTGGTGAACGAACCCGCAAACCATCTGACAACGACCGAGTTTGCCGACCGTCTGGTGGCGCTGGGCAAGCTTGGCCTTAAAGTGAAGGTGATGGACGAACCCGAGCTTGAAAAGCTCGGTATGCACTCGCTGCTCTCGGTCGGGCACGGCAGCATCAGCCCCTCCAAGGTTGTGGTCATGGAATGGCTTGGCGGTGAAAAAGGCGCAGCTCCGCTGGCGCTTGTCGGGAAGGGGGTTGTGTTTGATACGGGTGGTATCAGCCTTAAGCCCGCTGCCGGCATGGAAGATATGACCATGGACATGGGCGGCGCTGGCACGGTGGCTGGCGTGATGCAGGCTTTGGCCGAGCGCAAGGCCAAGGCAAATGTGATCGGGCTTGTGGGCCTTGTCGAGAACATGCCGAGCGACCGGGCGACACGGCCCGGGGATGTTGTCACCTCGATGAAGGGTGACACGATTGAAGTGATCAACACCGACGCAGAAGGCCGCCTCGTTCTGTGTGATGTGATGTGGTATGCGCAGGAGACATACAAGCCTGCGGGAATGATCGACCTTGCCACGCTCACGGGCGCTGTTCTGGTGGCGCTTGGCAATGAGAACACTGGTGTGTTTTCAAACGATGACACCTTCTGCAGCAGTTTTCTCAAAGCCGCCGATGCCGAGGGCGAGGGCGCTTGGCGTTTGCCCATGGGGCAGGCCTATGACGACCTGCTGAAAAGCCGCATTGCCGACATGAAAAATGTCGGCGGGCGCATGGCGGGCTCAATCACGGCGGCGCAATTCCTCAAGCGATTTGTAAAAGACGGGCAACCGTGGATTCACCTTGATATCGCGGGCACGGCGAGTGTGAAGGCCGACACGGCCTATGCGGCGGCAGGGGCAACAGGCTGGGGTGTTATGGCTCTGAACCGTTTTGTGGCGGATAATTACG
Organism: Lentibacter sp. XHP0401; assembly: GCF_025751535.1. Classification (GTDB taxonomy): domain Bacteria; phylum Pseudomonadota; class Alphaproteobacteria; order Rhodobacterales; family Rhodobacteraceae; genus Lentibacter. Next base: position 244,500 of record NZ_JAOWLC010000001.1, read on the forward strand.
AGACCAAAGCGGCCGAGGCCTGAACGCATGGGCAAGGCGATGTTTTACCATTTGACGCGCAGGCCGCTGGAGCAGGCCTTGCCGCAGCTTTTGGAGGCATCGCTGAGCCGTGACTGGAAGGTGGCAGTGCGCGGCGCCGAACGCGGGCGCCTTGAGTGGCTTGACGAGAAGCTCTGGAGCGGGCGGCCCGAGAGCTTTTTGCCACACGGGCTTGCGGGCGGAGCGCATGACGCGCAGCAACCTGTTTTGCTGACGGAGGCCACCGATATGCCCAATGGCGCGACCTGTCTCATGGCGATTGACGGTGCGGCTGTTACAGCCGAGGAAGTGAACCGGCTTGAGCGGGTGTGCATTGTCTTTAATGGCTATGAGGACGAGGCCGTGGCGGCGGCGCGTGTGCAATGGAAAGCTCTGACAGGCGCGGGCTGCGCGGCTGAATACTGGTCAGAGGAGAGCGGACGCTGGGAGAAAAAGGCGGAGAGTGCAGGGGCTTAGGCGGTAAGACGCAAGGCCAGGTCTTGCGGGGCGGCCGGGCCGAGTTCCAGCACCAGAGCTTTGTCGATTTGCAAAGCCAGATCAAACGGCGCGACGAGGTCGCCTTTGCCTAACGCGTCTTGCACCAATGGCACATGCCCCATCAACACCCCAAAGCCGGCCTTGGCATCGGCCAGGGCGAGCGCATAGAGCGAGTAGCGCGCGGTGGATTGATTTGGCGCGAGCGTGAGGCCGTTGGTTTTGGCCCAGAGCGGCCAATCGTTCTGCCAGCTTTCATCATAGAGCAAAGTCTCGCGCGTAAGGTCTTGCAGTGTGTGCAGCCGCGCGGCGACCGAGGGCGCGCAGACGGGCAGGAGGCTGTCTTGCTCTATGATCATTTCAGTGGCTGCACTTGTGGGGCTGCGTAGAAACAGGCTGCAGTCAAACGGGGCGCGGCGCATGTCGGGCGGGCTTTCGAGTGCGTAAACCGAGAGGCTCGGCGCGCCAAGGGCAGCCCGCAGCTTTGCCAGGCGCGGTTGAAGCCAGAGTTGCGCAATGCTGGGCAGGGTTGCGATATTGAGCACAGGTTTGGGGCTGAGGCTGCGCAACAGGGTTGTCGCCTCGGAGATGTTATCAAACGCGCGGGTGAGCGGCGCGAGAAGCTCGCGGCCTGCGGATGTGAGCGCAACGCCCTGCGCGCGGCGGATAAACAGCGCGGTTCCTGCCCAGCCTTCGATTTGTTTGATCTGTTGGGAAATCGCCCCCGCTGTGACGCTGAGTTCATCCGCCGCCGCAGCAAAGCTGCCAAGCCGTGCGGCGGCCTCAAATGCGCGCAGGGCGTTGAGCGGCGGACCTTTGGGGCGGGGTGGCGCGACTGGCATGATTACTACCCTTAGAATTTCTAAACTTACGGTAGCGTCTTTCTGGTTTGCCGCAAGCATCATTCTGCGCCACTTCTTATGGTGAGAGATTTGGAGAATGAACATGACATTGAAGAAACGCAGTTGGGTTCCTGAAGCCTGTGAAAGCTTGGTGATGCGCGTGGCGCAAATGACGGAGGCTGCGGCCTCGGCCGATGTTATCGAGCGCATCGAAAGCTTGGCGAAAGAGAACAAGCGCATACATGAGCGGGAATGTTTCAACCTCAACCCCGCGACCAATGTGATGAATCCGCGTGCGGAGGCACTTCTGGCGTCTGGTATCGGCTCGCGGCCCTCGCTTGGCTACCCCGGGGACAAATACGAAATGGGGCTGGAGGCGATTGAAGAGATCGAGGTGATTGCTGCTGCCATGGCCGCCGAGGTGTTTGAGGCGAAGTTTGCCGAGATCCGGGTGCCTTCGGGGGCGATTGCGAACCTCTATGCCTTTATGGCGTGTTGCAAACCCGGTGATACCATCATTGCGCCGCCTGCGGCCATTGGCGGGCATGTCACGCACCACGCGGCGGGCTGTGCCGGGCTTTACGGGCTGCGCGTGCTTCATGCGCCTGTCTTGGCGGATGGATATACCGTTGATGTGGATGGCTTGCGCGCGCTGGCTGTTGTCGAGAAGCCCAAGCTTATTTCGCTGGGCGGGAGCCTGAACCTATATGAGCATCCTGTGGCGCAGGTGCGCGAGATTGCCGACGCTGTGGGTGCGGTTCTGTTGTTTGATGCGGCGCATCAATGCGGAATTATTGCGGGCAAGGCCTGGCGCAATCCGCTCACCGAGGGTGCGCATCTGATGACGATGAGCACCTACAAGAGCCTTGGCGGGCCTGCGGGCGGGTTGATTGTGAGCAACGATGCGGAGCTTGTGGAGCGGCTTGATGCGATTGCCTTTCCCGGCATGACGGCAAACTTTGATGCGGCGAAGTCGGCCGCGCTGGCTGTGACGCTGCTCGACTGGCGCGATTTCGGACAGGCCTATGCGAGCGAGATGATTGCGATGGCGCAGGCAATGGCTGAGGCTTTGGGGGCCGAGGGGCTGCCTGTGTTTGAAGGCAAGCATGGCGCGACGCAGAGCCACCAGTTTGCTGTTAGGGCGGCTGCGTATGGTGGCGGGCAGGCAGCGAGCAAGAAGCTGCGGCAGGCGGGCTTTCTGGCTTGCGGGATTGGTTTGCCGGTTGAAGCGGTGAGCGGGGACATGAACGGACTGCGCATTGGCACGCCCGAGCTTGTCCGCTGGGGCATGACATCTGCGGATGCGCCGAGGCTGGCGAAGCTGATTGCGCGAGGGCTTTTGGGGAATGATGCAGAGGCCGTGGCGCGGGATGTTGTGGAGTGGCGTGTGGATTTTGACCATGTGCATTTTGTGCATTAGGATTTTCACGCGCTGACGCACGCGACCCGCTGGGGGCGCTGCCCCCAGACCCCCGAGGTATTTTTGAACAGAAGAAGCCGGGGCGTCTGATTGAATTTCGGGGCTTTGTTAAACGCCTAATCGGTCGCGCATGGCATACCATGTCATGGCGAGGGTGAGGAGCGGTGTGCGCAGGGCCGGACCGCCGGGGAAGGGCGTGTTCGGGATGCGCGACAGCGTATCAAAGCCCTCGGCGTGACCTGCGATCGCATCGGCCATGAGCTTGCCCGCGTGCGTGGCTGTGCCGACGCCGTGGCCTGAATAACCAGAGGCGGAGAGGATGTTCGTTCCGACGCGGGCGACATAGGGCAGGCGCTTCATGGTGATGGCGAGGGTGCCGCCCCAAGTGTAATCGAATTTGATATCCTTCAGGTGCGGGTAGATTTCGACCATTGGCTTGCGCACGGTTTTATCGATATCGGGGAATTTGTAGCCGTAGCTTTCGCCGCCGCCGAAGAGGAGCCGGTTGTCGGCGCTCAGGCGGAAGTAGTTGACCACGAATTTACTGTCGGCCACGGCGATGTCTTGGGTGAGAACGCGCGCGGCGTCTTCGCCCAGTGGTTCTGTGGCGGCGATGAAATTGTTGATCGGCATGACGCGGCCCGCGACGCGGCGGTTGAGCCCGCCGAGGTAGCCGTTGGCGGCGAGGATCACATGATCGGCCAGCACGCGGCCTGTGTCGCAGCGGATGACGATCTTGGTGCCTTCCTTGATATGATGGACATGGGTGTTTTCATAAAAGGTGACGCCCGCTTTTTCGCAAGCCTGCGCAAGACCGAGGGCAAAATTGAGCGGATGCAGGTGAGCTGCGCCCATATCAAGCGAGCCGCCTTTGTAGCGGGGCGAGGGGCAGATTGTATGCAACTCCTCGGCGCTTAAAGCTTTGATCTGCTCATAGCCATAGCGCGTCTGGAGGTGCTCGACATAGGCGTGTTCATGGGCTGTTTCGGATTTATGGAATGTGGCGTGGGCGATGCCCGGCTTGAGATCACATTCGATATTGTGTTTTGATATCAGATGTTTGACGAGGTCTTTGGCGTCTTCTGCGAGTTCCCAAAGTTTGAGCGCTTCGGCATCACCGACCATCTTTTCGAGGTCGGTTTGCTCGACACGCTGGCCGGAGCCGAGCTGCCCGCCGTTGCGCCCGGAGGCGCCAAAGCCTGCGCGGTGCGCCTCGATGAGCGCGACGGAATAGCCGCGCTCGGCCAGATGGAGTGCCGCAGAGAGCCCCGTGAAGCCGCCACCGACAACGCAGACATCGGCGGAGGCATCACCGCGCAGCTGGTCGGCAGGCTGGCGCGGGTGAGCTGTTGCGGCATACCAGCTTGGCGGGAAGGTGCCAGCGCTGTCGTTCGAGTAGAGCAGGTTCATACGTTGAGCAGCAGGTGTTCCCGCTCCCATGGAGAGATGACGCCGAGAAACTCTTCGTATTCGGCGCGTTTCACGATGGAATAGACGCGGGCGAATTCCGGTCCGAGGATATCGTGCAGGTCTTTGGCCTCGTCAAAGAGATCGAGTGCGGCCCCCATTTCGCGCGGGATATCCTCTTCGCCTTCATAGGCGTCACCTTTGAACTGGCGGTCGGGGCGCTTCTCTTCGTTGAGCCCGAGAAGGCCACAGGCGAGGGACACAGCGATGCCGAGATAGGGGTTGCAATCCATGCCGGCGAGGCGGTTCTCAACGCGGCGTGATTTGGGACCGGAGAGCGGCACGCGGATGCCGGTTGTGCGGTTGTCGCGGCCCCATTCGAGGTTGATCGGAGCGGCGTGCTCGCGCACGTAGCGGCGGTATGAATTTACGTAGGGGGCTATAACGGCGATGGCACTGGGCAGGTGGTTTTGAAAGCCTGCGATGTAGTGGAAAAACGCGTCTGTCTCGCCGCCTTGCGGGCCTGAGAAGATGTTCTGGCCTGTCTCGATATCCAGCACCGAGTGGTGGATATGCATAGCGGAGCCCGGCTCGTCGGCGATGGGCTTGGCCATGAAGGTGGCGTAGCAATCGTGGCGTAGGGCGGCCTCGCGGATGAGGCGTTTGAAGTAGAAAACTTCATCAGCGAGCTTCACAGGATCGCCGTGAACAAGGTTGATTTCGAGCTGTCCTGCGCCGCCTTCCTGGGTGATGCCGTCGATTTCGAAGCCTTGGGCTTCGGCGAAATCGTAGATGTCGTCGATCACAGGGCCGAACTCGTCGACGGCTGTCATCGAATAGGCTTGGCGGGCGGCTGCGGGGCGGCCCGAACGGCCCATCATCGGCTCGATTTTTTTGGCCGGGTCGATGTTGCGCGCGACGAGGAAGAACTCCATTTCCGGCGCAACAATGGGTTCAAGGCCTTGCTTGCGGTAAAGCTCGACAACCCGCTTGAGCACATTGCGGGGGGCAAATTCGATGAGTTTGCCTTTGCGGTCATAGGCGTCGTGAATGACTTGTAATGTCCAGTCACCTGTCCAGGGCGCGGCTGTGGCTGTGCTCATGTCGGGTTTGAGGATCATGTCACGCTCGATGAAGCCATCTTCGCCAGCGGCTTCGCCCCAGTCACCTGTGATGGTTTGGTAAAAAATGCTGTCGGGCAGGTGGAAATATTCCTGCCGCATGAACTTGCTGGAAGGCACGGCTTTGCCGCGCGCGATGCCGGGCAAGTCCGAGATGATGCACTCTACTTCGTCAAGCCTGCGGCCATCGAGGTAGGCGCGGGCGGCTTCGGGGAGGGTTGCTGTCCAGTCGTCGCTCATGATGCGGCCTCTGTTGTTTGGCGTTTGAGATGTGCGACCATCATATCGCGGATTGCTCCACGTTGGGTCGCGTTTTCGAGTGCGTCTTTGGCCTGCGTCACGAGAGGGGCGGGCAGCGCACCACCGCGATACTCGATCAGCCCGCGGATTACACCTGCGCCGAATTCGGGATGCGGCTGGAGTGTGAGAATGTTTTCGCCGATCATCAGAACAGCATTTTCGCAATGGGGGTTGGTTCCAATGACGCGGGTGTTTTCGGGGAGCTTTACCACCTGATCCTGGTGCCATGCGTTGACGGCAAGTTTTTTGCCTTCAACATCATAGGTTTGCCGGCCGACGGCCCAACCGCCCGCGAACTTCTCGACTTTTCCGCCGAGCGCTTGCGCAATGATCTGGTGGCCAAAGCAGACGCCGACGAGCGGCTTGCCGGACGCGCTGATCTCGCGGATGAGAGTTTCAAGCGGCGGGATCCAGGGGTGGTCTTCGTAAGCACCGTGTTTGGAGCCGGTGATAAGCCATCCGTCAGCTGAGTCAGCGCTTTCGGGAAAAATGCCATCGACCACCGCGAAGGTTTCAAATTCGAAGCCTTCGCCTGCGAGCAAAGCACGGAACATGCCGTCATAATCGCCTTCTGTTGCCAGAAGCTCGTCGGGTGCGTGCCCCGTTTGCAAAATACCGATTTTCATGTGTCACCTATTTGATCAAACTCAGCCTATTGCGGGCTTTGCGCCGGCGCAAGAGGGGCTTAAACGGTTTCAAGATATGTCATCCAATGGTCTTCGGGGGGAATCTCGGCCAAGAGGCGCAACTCCTGTCGCTTGGTCATGACGAGGTTCTCGATGAGCCGCGGATGAAAGATTTGCGCGATGAGCGGATCGTGCTCGAAGAGGTCGATCGCATCCGCCCAGTTTGTCACCAGTTCGGGGTGCTCGCCCTCATAGGCGTTGCCTGTGATGGGGGCAGGGGGCGTGGCTTTACGCTCGATCCCGTCGATGGCGGCGCCGAGGATGGCCGCGAGGTGCAGGTAGATGTTTGTGTCACCGCCTGCGATGCGGTGCTCGATGCGGCGCGCGGCGGGTGGGCCTGCGGGAATACGGATCGCGGCAGTGCGGTTTTCATAGCCCCAACAGACCGAAATGGGCGCGTGCTCACCCGGCACGATGCGGTCATAGCTTGGGCCGTGCGGCGCGAACACCAAAGTTGAGGCGCGCATGGCTTCAAGGCAGCCTGCAACGGCGTGGCGTAGGGTATCGTTGCCTTCTTCTGAGCCGTCGTTAAAGACGTTGTTGCCCTCGGCATCGACCACGGAAAAATGCACGTGCAGACCAGTGCCGGCATCGCCTTCGAAGGGCTTTGGCATGAAGGTTGCGGCCATGTTGTGTTCGCGGGCAATGCCTTTGACCATGGTTTTGAAAAGCCATGCGTTGTCAGCGGCTTCCAGCGCGTCACGGTGATTGATATCAACTTCGAACTGGCCTGTGCCAACTTCGCTGATTGCGGTTTGGGCGGGAATGTCCATCATATCGCAGGCGCGGTAGAGCGAGTTGAAGAAAGGCTCGAAAGCGTCAAGCTCGGACAGGGAAAGGATGTTGGCTCCCACAAGCGGGCGGCCTGTGCGGGGGTTCTTCACCTGAACGGGCGTTTCGCCGCTGTCGTCGACCAGATAAAACTCCATCTCGGCGGCGGCGCGCACTTCCCAGCCGTGAGCGGCGTAGCGTTCGAGCACGCGCTCAAGGGCGCGGCGGGGATCACCTTCAAAGGGTGTCTGGTCTTCCTTGAGCATGGTGGCAGGCATGAGAAAGGCATCGTCGGAGAGCCATGGCATCGGCACGGCGCCGCGCCCTGTGGGCTGCATGTAGCCGTCACGGTCACCTGTTTCAAAGACCAGCGGGTTGTTATCAATATCCGCGCCCCAGATATCAACGTTCAAAACGGAGAGGGGCATACGAACTGTGCCGTTTTCGACTTTGCGCATGAAATCGGCGGGTAGACGTTTGCCGCGCATCCTTCCGTTAAGGTCGGAGGCTGCAATTCGAAGGGAAGTTAAATGCGGTTGCATGGGGTCGCCATAATTTGATCAAATCTTTTGGCAAGATGCCAGAAGCCCCCCGTCATGCGCAAGGGGTTTGATGAAAAATCAGATTTGAGGCGGCTCGGGTGTGCTGACTGCGAGGTAAGTTTCGCTTGAAATGGTTACCAACCCCTTGAGGCCGAGCGCTGCGCGATCTGAGGCATCAAGGTGCACCAGCGCGCGCTCCATTGCCGTGCGAATCTCTTCTGCGTTTTGGCCAAGCGCGGTGATGTAGGGCAGCGCGGGGGTTGGCACAGTGTGTGCGGTGATTGCGAGTTGCTCACCAAGCGGTGTGTGCGCTTCAAGCAACCGCCATGTCTGGGCATCAAGGCTGGCAAAATCGGCGCGGCCCTCAGCAACGGCGGCGGCAGAAAGCGCATGTGCTCCGGTTTGCAGGAGTGATCCGAGGGGAATGTCGAGGCTGTCGAGATGCACCTTGGGCGCAGCCCAGCCTGATTGAGACATGGCCTCGTTGAAGGCAAAGCGCTTGCCCGCAACCTCTTCCAGTGTGATGAAACCGTCGGCGCGGCGGGTGAGAAACACCGAGTTGTAATAGCCTTCCGGGCAGCCGTCGAGGCCGAAATCGGGGCTGGCAACAAGCTGCACTTTGTCGTGGAGATGCGCGCGATAGGGGAAGCCGCAGGTTTGTGAGAGCAGCAGATCGGGCGCTTGCCAGTGATCCCAGAGGTTGCCTGTGCGGGTGAGCGTCTCGGGGCCATAGCCGAGAGCGTTGCGAATGCCTTGCCAGAAGCGATCATGCGCGCCGTGAAGGGCGGGCAGATCATACATCGGCAGGGAGGCAAGCATCAGGCGCCTGCGGCGCGCTGACGGGCGAGATTGCTATCGCGATCGGAGACGCCAAGCAGGTTTGCCACCATGCGCAAGAGTGCGTCTTCATGCTCGTCGCGTTCTGCGTCAGCCAACACGACAGACCAGAGCGCCTCGACCACGGCGATGCGCTCTTCGTAGGGCACGGCATCCTTGATGGCACGGGTGAAGCGGACGGTGTCAGGGGCTTCGGCTTCAAGCTGTTCGGCCTCAAGGCGAAGGGCTTTTGTGCCTTTGGGCGAGAGCGCGTAACGACGGGTGATGATGGCGTCGATCTGGGCTTTTTCGACGGCATCATAGCTGAAATCTGCCCGCGCCACGCGCACGAGCAAAGCGGTGAGCGCAAGTCGCGCATCCGCGTCTGTGGGCGGTGTACCGGCCGTGCCAAGAAGGCGTTCGAAGAAACCCTGTATCATAGCGGATCGGGATTGCGGGAAAGATCGGCTGGCAAGGTTTGGAAACCGAGCGCCACACTTGTTTCGATGAGGACGTTTTCTTCCTCGGGGCGCTCGACACCATCGGCGCGCATGATCGAATGCAGCGCGCGCAGAGCATCAAGGCGCTTGTCTGCATCGAGACTGTCGTGAATGAGCTTTGCGAATTTGCCTTCATGCGGGGCGGCGGCTTCGAGCTTTTCGCAAGTGGCGCGCATTTTTGCGGCTTGCACAGGATTGAGGCCGAACAACTCGGTGATGAGTTTGTCGATTTTGGCAATCTCCTCAACGGCATAGCTTTTGTCGGCTTTGGCCACGCGGATCATGAGAGCCACCAGCGCCATGTTGGCGTCGGGCTCGGGAAGGGGCGCTTTGACGGGGGCCGTTTTGTGAAAGCGTGCCATGATGCGGTCAATGATTTCCATCTCAGTCCTCATAGCCTTTGACGATAACCATATCGCCGATTGATACATCTTTGCGGATATCGAATGCAGCCTGATAGGCGGGGCTTTCATAGCAGGCAACGGCGGCCTCATGGCTTGGAAACTCGATGACAACCGTGCGTGTGCGGACGTTGCCCTCGCGCACAACCTGCTCGCCTCCGCGCACGATAAAGCGCGCGCCGAATTCGGCAAAGGGGGCGGCGTTGGCGGCTTTGTATTTTTCGTAGGCCTGCGGATCGGATACATCCACATGTGCGACCCAATAGGCTTTGGCCATTGTTTGTCCCCTTGTTCGTTTACCTTACAGGCTGCGGTGTGTTGCCGCCTGCGTCAAGGTTTGATCGTTACACCAGCCGCGATGTCTCGACCGCGGCGCGCACGAAATCGGCGAAAAGCGGATGCGGTGCGAAGGGCTTCGACTTGAGTTCGGGGTGGAACTGCACGCCGATAAACCACGGATGATCGGACCACTCCACGATCTCGGGGAGGCGGCCATCAGGGGACATGCCCGAGAAGGAGAGGCCGCAGGCTTCGAGCTGATCGCGGTATTTCACATCGACTTCATAGCGATGGCGGTGGCGTTCCTCGATCGCGGTTGTGCCGTAGATTTCGGCTACTTTGGAGCCTTCGGCGAGAGTCGCATCATAAGCACCAAGACGCATGGTTCCGCCTTTGTCGTCGGTTTCCTTGCGGGTCACTGTGTAGTTGCCTTGGACCCATTCCTTTAGGTGGTAAACTACGGGTTCAAAACGCTTTTTACCGGCTTCATGGTCAAACTCCTCGGAGCCTGCGTCCTTGATGTCGGCGACATTGCGCGCCGCTTCGATGACGGCCATTTGCATGCCGAGGCAGATGCCGAGATAGGGCACTTTGCGCTCGCGGGCGAATTGCGCGGCCTTGATCTTGCCTTCTGTGCCGCGTTCACCGAACCCGCCGGGAACGAGGATTGCGTGATAGCCCTCAAGGTGGGGGGCGGCGTCGCCTTTATCGAAGACTTCGGCATCGACCCAATCGACATTGACTTTCACACGGTTGGCCATGCCGCCGTGCATGAGCGCTTCCTTGATGGATTTATAGGCGTCTTCGAGCTGGGTGTATTTGCCCACGATCGCCACGCTTACTTCGCCGTCGGTGTGGGTGATGCGGTCTTTCACATCTTCCCAGACTTTCAGCTCGGGTTTGGGCGCGGGGCTGATCTGAAAGGCATCCAGCACCGCCTGGTCGAGCCCGACGTAGTGATAGGCGAGGGGGGCTTCGTAGATCGACTTCAAGTCATAAGCCGGAATCACCGCCTCGGGGCGCACGTTACAGAACAGAGCGATCTTGGCGCGCTCTTTCTCGGGGATGGGCTGTTCGGAGCGGCACACCAGAACATCCGGCTGAAGGCCGATCGAGCGCAGCTCCTTGACCGAGTGTTGCGTTGGTTTGGTTTTCAACTCGCCTGACGCAGCAAGATAAGGCAAAAGTGTTAAGTGCATGAAAATGCACTGTCCGCGCGGTCTGTCCTGGGAGAACTGGCGAATCGCTTCAAAGAACGGCAGGCCTTCGATGTCGCCCACTGTGCCGCCGATTTCGCAGAGCATGAAATCGACTTCATCATCACCGACATCAAGGAACTCTTTGATTTCATTGGTGACGTGCGGGATGACCTGAATGGTTTTGCCCAAGTAGTCACCGCGGCGCTCCTTTTCGAGCACCGTTGAGTAAACGCGGCCTGACGAGACACTGTCGGTCTTGCGGGCGGCAACGCCTGTGAAGCGTTCGTAGTGGCCCAGATCGAGGTCGGTTTCGGCGCCGTCATCGGTGACGAAAACCTCACCGTGCTCAAAGGGGCTCATCGTTCCCGGATCGACGTTGAGATATGGGTCAAGCTTGCGCAAACGCACAGAAAATCCGCGGGCTTGCAGGAGCGCGCCGAGGGCCGCTGACGCGAGGCCCTTGCCCAGCGAAGAGACAACACCGCCCGTGATGAAAATATAGCGTGCCATGTGTGAGAACCCCCGTGTCAGCTTCGCGATTATACGCTCAAAAATGCTCGGATACGGCCTGAAAAGACCGCATCACCACGGGATTTGAGACATAGTAGATTCGCCCCGACTTGGCAATGGACACGCAACATAATGTTGCGTTTTTTAAAGCAGGGGCAATGTGTAGTGATTAGTCGGCAGACGGAACCAGCGGCGCATCATCACCCTCGGCGGGTGGCAAAAGCGTGTCGGAGCCGGTTTCTTCCTCGGCGGGCTCAGGTGCTGTTATATCGCCCAGACGGTCGATGACCGAGCCGCTCGAAGACTTTTGCGCAGCAATAATGGTGAGCGAGATCGACGTGATGATAAACGCGATTGCGAGGATCCATGTGACTTTGCCAAGCGCCGTTGCGGCTGCGCGACCGGAGACGCCGCCACCGCCGCCCATACCAAGCCCGCCGCCTTCGGAGCGCTGCATGAGCACTGCACCGATGAGGGCCAAAGCCAAAAAGAGATGGACGATAAGAACGACGTTTTCCATGAAGTGCCTGCTGCCTGAGACTGGTCTGGGCGGGTTTTAGGGGAAAGCCCCATGGCGCGCAACCCGTGATATTGGCGCTTGTGGCGGCAGAGAGAGATTAAGCGGCCGTTAAGTTTGCGTTTGGCTAGGTTAATGCTGGGCTGGTGGGCAAAAAAGCGGGGGTGAAATCCGTGCACCGGACGTGCACAAAGCGTGCACCGCCTGAATCGTGGCTTTGTTAACGCAAAATTAGACACTGCAGCGCACGCAGGGGCGCGCGCGTTCATTATTCGTCAACATCATCCATATCGGCCTGCCCCGAGAGGGTGCGGCGCACATGTGACCAGCTGAGGCCGATGCCGAGCACAAAGGAAAGCGCGACGATGGCGAGCCATGTGTTGAGCGTCGGGTTTTCAAAACTGAGCCAGCCGTAATCGTAAAGCACCCAGAGGAGGGCGGCGACAAGCGCCAGCACAAGGCCCATGCCGAAAATACCGATGGAGCGCAGCGTGGCGCGCAAATAGATAATGTAGCCGACGAGAAGCAGGAGGCCGAGCAGCACGGATAGCGCCATTTGCTCGCTCCAGTTTGCTTCGGCCCAGCGGGTGAAATTGTATTGTGTCGGATTGTAGGTGAGGCTGAGGAGACCGAAAGCCGCCCCGATGCGTAAAATAAAACCCATAACAGTTGCCCCTCGTTTTTTTTGGTTTTGCCTTGTCGGGGCGCGTCTGTAAAGCACGGGTTTTTCGGGCAGATATGCTTTACCTATTGTGTGGGCAGGCCTAGCCTGTGGTTTGTTCCGGGTTGATCGGGTGATGAAGGGAGAATGCTATGTCATGTGTTACGCTTGGTGCGCTGCGCGCGCTGGACAAGCCCGAGCTTGTGCACCGCCTGTCTATTCGGGCCGATCTTGGCGAGGCTGTCGAATTTGAGACCCGTCACGGGACCGGGCGTGCTGTCTTTCCGATAACGGGCGGACAAGTGCTGGGCGACGGGTTTGCAGGCGTTATCTTGCCCGGAGGGGCCGATTTTGCGCAGGCGTTGCCGGATGGGTCATATGAGATAGAGGCGCGGTATTGCATTCGGTTTGACGATGGAACCCAGGTGATGATCACCAATGCGGGGCGGATGTATCCGCAGCCCGATGGCAGCTATAAGGGGCGCACACGGGCCGTATTTGAAGCGCCTGAAGGGGCCTTCGGGTGGCTGGATGACGGTGTCTTTTTTGGCGCGGCTCTGTCGGAGAGAGACGAGGACGCGCGCGTTTTTATCGAGATTTGGCAGGCGCCTGTGAGCGCTTAAGGCTTTGGTAGTTAATGAGTGTCATGATGGGGCTGTCATATTGTCTGAGGCTGCCCATGAACCTGTATCACTGCTCGATTGATCTGCGCGACACAGCCAAGGCGCTGGCGTTTGCCGCTGCTGTGGAGGCCTGGATGGGGCATTTGCAGGCGGCTGGTGTTATTGTGGCCTGGCGCCTGTGCCGCCGAAAGCTTGGCTTTGGCGCGCCGCAATCGCGCGACTTTCTGCTTGAGATCGAAGTCAAGGATATGACCCAGCTTGATCAGGCGTTTCGCTATGCGGGGCGGGCCGACGAGATGGTCGAGCGGCTTTACACCACGGTGCACCAGATGGTCGGGCAGGCCGATGTGGCGCTTTACCGCCCGTTTCCCGACCCCGAGCGCGCAGAAAGGATGGCGCTTATATGAAGAGAGAGCCCTTGATTTGAGAGGTTTACGCCGGATTGCTCCCGCTCAGATGAGCGCTGCGGCGAATTTGCAGTTTCGTCTGCGCCAAGCTGCGTATATACGAGCGCGGGTTTGACCTGAAACCCATCGGAAAACTCATCGGGAAATTTGAGGGGCTAAAATGGCGAATGTAGTGGTTGTCGGCGCACAATGGGGCGACGAAGGCAAAGGCAAGATTGTGGACTGGCTGTCTGAGCGCGCAGATGTGATTGCGCGCTTTCAGGGCGGGCACAATGCGGGCCATACGCTTGTCATTGATGGCAAGGTTTACAAGCTGAATGCGCTGCCTTCGGGTGTTGTGCGCGGCGGGAAGCTAAGTGTGATCGGCAACGGTGTGGTGCTGGACCCCTGGCATTTGGTGAAAGAGATTGCCTCGATCCGCGAGCAGGGGGTCGAGATCAGCCCCGAGAGCCTGATGATTGCCGAAAACGCGCCGCTTATTTTGCCGATTCACGGGGAACTGGACCGCGCGCGCGAGGAAGCGTCGAGCAAAGGCACGAAGATTGGCACGACAGGGCGGGGCATTGGCCCATGTTATGAAGACAAAGTGGGCCGCCGTGCTGTGCGTGTTGCGGACCTTGCTGATGAGGCCACACTGATCGCGCGGGTGGACCGTGCGCTTCAGCACCATGACCCGCTGCGCAAGGGCCTCGGGATTGAACCTGTGGACCGTGACGGGCTGATTGCTGCGCTCAAAGAGATTGCGCCGCAGATTTTGCCTTATGCCGCGCCCGTCTGGAAAGTGCTCAACGAGAAGCGCCGCGCCGGCAAGCGGATTTTGTTTGAGGGCGCTCAGGGCGCGCTTCTGGACATCGACTTCGGGACATATCCTTTTGTGACCTCCTCCAACGTGATTGCGGGGCAGGCAGCAACGGGTGTGGGCCTTGGGCCGAACGCGATTGATTATGTGCTGGGGATTGTGAAGGCCTACACCACGCGTGTGGGTGAAGGGCCTTTCCCGACCGAGCTTGACGATGATGACGGGCAGCGCCTTGGCGAGCGGGGCCGCGAGTTTGGCACAGTGACGGGGCGCAAACGGCGCTGCGGCTGGTTTGATGCGGCTCTGGTGCGCCAGACCTGTGCGACAAGCGGCGTGACCGGTATTTCACTGACCAAGCTGGATGTGCTCGACGGGTTCGAGACGCTGAAAATCTGTGTGGGCTACGAGCTTGACGGAAAGCGGATGGATTATCTGCCCACGGCGGCGGATGCACAGGCGCGTTGCACACCGGTTTATGAGGAAATGAAGGGCTGGAGCGAGAGCACCGAGGGCGCGCGCTCCTGGGCGGATTTGCCGGCGGAGGCGATTAAATATGTGCGCCGTGTGGAAGAGCTGATCGAATGTCCTGTCGCGCTGTTGAGCACGAGCCCCGAGCGGGAGGATACGATCCTTGTCACTGACCCGTTTGTGGACTGAGGGTGATGTTTGATAACCTGAGTTTCAAGGCGCGCCGCTGGTTGGCTTTGCTGGTGCTGGTTGTGGGCATGCCGCTTTATATTGTGGTCTGCGTTACGGTTGTGAACCGGTTGGAGCGGCCACCGTTGCTGCTTGAACTGGTGATCTATGTTGCGCTGGGTCTGGTCTGGATTTTTCCCTTCAAGGGGCTGTTCAAGGGGATTGGCAAGCCTGACCCCGATGCGCCACCTGTAACATGGGATGACGAACGCTAATATTTGCGCTGCCTTCGGCATCGCCACGGGGGCGGGAGCGGACCTGACGGCCCGCTCCCGCCCTTGGTGGTTTATCTGCGCTGATGGTGCATTCGGCCAAGGGGGGATGGATATTTACAGCAAGAAAAAAGGGCTTCCGGTTGCCGCGGCTCGCGGCACTTGATCCGGAGCGCTTGCGAGGGGGCTGCGTGGCTGCTAAGGCTGCGCAAATCCGATGAATTCTATCGGATACCCTATTGGGCAGGATCACAAGAGGCAGTTTCGTGACGCAGCTTACGCCGAGGCTTGAAGTTAGAAATCTGAAGCGCGCCTTTGACGGGCGGGTTGTTGTTGATGATGTGTCGCTGAGTATTCAGCCGGGGCAGGTGACCTGCCTTTTGGGGCCGTCCGGCTGCGGAAAATCCACCACTCTCAGGATGATTGCCGGTGTCGATATGCAGGACAGCGGCGAGATTTATGTCGATGGCAATCTGATCTGCGACACGGTGTTTCGCATTCCGCCGGAGCGGCGGCACACGGGGCTGATGTTTCAGGATTTTGCGCTGTTCCCGCATTTGAGTGTAGCCGAGAACGTGGCCTTCGGGCTGAGCGGATCACGGCAGGACAAGACGGCGCGGGTGCGCGAGCTTTTGGCGCGGGTCGGGCTGGCGCGGTTTGAAGACAGCTATCCGCATGAGCTTTCGGGCGGGGAGCAGCAGCGGGTGGCGCTGGCGCGCGCCCTTGCGCCACGGCCGCGGCTGATGTTGATGGACGAGCCGTTTTCGGGCCTCGACAACCGCTTGCGTGACGAGATACGCGACGAGACGCTGGATGTGCTCAAGCAGGAAGACACAGGCGTTTTGCTTGTGACGCACGAGCCTGACGAGGCGATGCGCATGGCCGACGAGATTGCGCTGATGCGGCGTGGGCGGATTGTGCAGCGCGGGGCGCCCTACAATATTTACAACGCACCGGTGGATAAAGAAGCTGTTGGTTTTTTTAGCGATATCAATGTGATACACGGCACTGTGCGCGGGGCTTTGACGGATACGCCGTTTGGCCAGTTTCTTGCGCCGGGCGTGCCTGACGGGCAGGATGTTGAAATTGTGATCCGTCCGCAGCACTTTAAAATCGACTTTGACCGCGACGGGCGCGGCCCGAACCCGACCGCTGAAGACGGCACGGCGGCGCGCGGTGTCGTCGAGCGGGCGCGCTTTATGGGCAACGAGAGCCTCGTCGAGTTTCGCATGGATCATGACGGGTCAAAACTCAGGGTGACGGTCCCGAATGTGTTTTTGCCCAGTGTTGGCAAGGCGCTTTGGCTGACGATCCGCCGCGACCGCTGTTTTGTGTTTCCCAAATCTGCATGACGCGGCTGTTGCTTTTGGCAGGAGCGGGCGAGACGCGGGAGATTGCGGCAGGGCTGGCCGCACGCGGGCGCGATGCTGTCGCTTCTTTTGAAGGCTCTGCACGGTTTGCGGGCAAGATTCCTCTGCCACAGCGTGTAGGCGGCTTTGGCGGGGATGCCGGGTTTGAGCGCTATCTGGAGAGTGAGACTATCGGCGCGGTGCTGGATGTGACCCATCCTTTTGCCGAGGCGGTGAGTGCGCGCTCGGCGCGGATATGCAAGGCGCTGGGCATTCCATATGCAATGGTTTTGCGGCCGGAATGGGCGCCTGAAGAGGGTGACACCTGGGTGATGCTGGACAGCGAAGCCGGAGCGGCGGAGCACATTCCGCAAGGCTCGACCGTGTTTGTGGCCACGGGACGGGGCGGCTTGCGGGGCTTTGCCAACCTGAAGGATTGCGAGGTGATTGCGCGTCGGCTTGGGGGGGAGCCTGAAGACTTTCCCTTTGAAGGTGGGCGCTTTTTGCAAGGAGATGGGCCTTTTAGCGTGGCTGAGGAAGAGGCGCTTTTTCGCGAACTTGGCGTTGACTGGCTTGTCGTGAAAAATGCGGGCGGCGCGGGCGCGCGGCCCAAATTGCAAGCGGCGCGCAAGCTTGGCATCCCTGTCGGGATGATCAGGCGGCCAAGGCCGCTTGAAGGTGTGACGCTTGTGGGCACGGCTCAAGAAGCGCTGGACTGGGCGGATGCGCATGGATGAGCGGGTTATCGTTGGGCCTGACTGCGTGGCCGAGGGGGTGGCCTGGCTTTGTGCCAAAGACGAGAAGCTGGCCGAGGCCTACCAGCTTACGGGGCCGCTGCCTTTGCGGCTGAAGCCTGAAGGGTTTGCCGAACTTTTGAGCGCTATTGTGAGCCAGCAGGTGAGCGTGGCCAGTGCGCGCGCGATTTGGGGGCGATTGGTTGAGGCGGGCTGTGACAGGGCCGAGAGCGTTGAGGCGCTGAGCGAGGAGGGCTTGCGCGCATTGGGGCTGAGCCGCCAGAAAGCGGTGTATGCCAAAGCGCTGGCTGAGGCGCGGATTGATTATGACGCTTTGCGGGATGTGCCGAGCGATGAGGTGATCAGGCGGCTTGTGGCGGTGAAGGGCATCGGCACATGGACCGGCGAGATTTATGCGATGTTCAGCCTCGGGCGTGCGGATGTGTTTGCCTGCGGTGACCTTGCGCTTCAGGAGGCGGCGCGCGTGCTTTACAGGCTTAACGAGCGCCCGAAAGAGCGAATGATGCGCGAGATGGCCGAGATGTGGGCGCCATGGCGAGCGGTTGCGGCGCGGCTGCTCTGGGCCTATTACAAAGAAATCAAACACCGTGAGGGAATCTTATGACACGCGCATTGCAAGCCAGCCGAAAAGAGCCTGTTTCGGGGACCATCCGTTCTGTTGTGGTTTTCCTGCATGGATACGGGGCCAACGGAGCTGATTTACTTGGTCTGGCCGACCCATTGGGCGAGCATTTGCCGGATACGCTGTTTATTGCGCCCGATGCGCCAGAGGATTGCGCGGGCGCGCCTATGGGCTTTCAGTGGTTTCCGATCCCTTGGATTGATGGGTCATCAGAAGAAGAATCAGAACGCGGGATGCGTGCGGCTGTGGATGACTTGAATGCATTTCTCGACGGGGTGTTGGTGGATGAAGACTTGCTGCCCGAGCAGATGGTGCTGTTTGGCTTTAGCCAGGGCACGATGATGGCGCTGGAAGTCGCACCGCGCCGTGAAGACGAGTTGGCGGGGATTGTCGCATTTTCGGGCCGTTTGCTGGCGCCTGAGGGGCTTGTTGACGAGGCGGTGAGCAAGCCGCCCATTCTGTTGGTGCATGGCGATGAAGACGATGTTGTGCCGCCCCAGAGCTTGCCCGAAGCGGCGGAAGCGCTGCAAAAAGCAGGCTTCAAAGAAGTCTATGCGCATATCATGAAAGGCACGGGGCATGGCATTGCACCTGACGGACTTTCTGTGGCGCTTGCGTTTATGCGCGATAAGGTCGGCTTCTAAGCCACTGATTTAGAATAAACTTAAGATTTTATTAACTCGAGCGTTCGGCGCTCGGGCAAGTGCGTTTACGCGCGCATTCTGCCTCGCTAGCGTTTGGGGGCAGACAGAACCTCCGTGCTTTGCGGGGGGATCATGTCGGGCGGAGGCAGACCCACATGAGGCGAACATCATATGAGCAAACACGTCCCGAATGCTGCGGGCTCGAGCATCACTCAGAGCTTGGGCCAGTCTGTTACGGCACTCGTTCACGAAATCACCCGATTGAAACACGATCTCACGGCGCTGAGGGCGCGGCTGAATGCGGATGCGGAGAGTTTGCCCCCCGCGAGATGCTGCTGTGCCTCGAAGATGTAGCGCAGTGGATGGGGATCGCTACGGAAATGGAGCACAGTTATGAGAAGCAATCCAAGAACACCCGCAGCGGCGGACGCGAACGCAGCCTTGATCTTGAGGCAGCGCGCCTTAGCATCGGCGGCAAGCTGGATCGCCTCAGAGCCGCCGCAGGTGCAGAGCGCGTTTCTGAGCTCGTTGAGTGAGGCGGAGCTGCTGGCGCTGCCGTTTCTGTTCGAGTTCTGGGCGATGCCGCATCAGGTGACGCCCGAGGGCGACTGGACCAACTGGGTGATCATGGGCGGACGCGGGGCAGGCAAAACGCGCGCGGGTGCGGAATGGGTGCGCAGCCTCGTGGAAGGCGCGGGGCCAAAGGATGCGGGGCGCTGCAAGCGGATTGCGCTTGTTGGTGAAACTGTGGCGCAGGTGCGCGAGGTGATGGTATTTGGCGAGAGCGGGCTTTTAGCCTGCTCTCCGCCCGACCGGCGCCCCGAATGGCAGGCGAGCCGTCGCCAGCTTCTTTGGCCCAACGGCGCTGTGGCGCAGGTTTTCTCGGCGCATGACCCTGAGGCGCTGCGCGGGCCGCAGTTTGACGCCGCATGGGTGGACGAGCTTGCCAAGTGGAAGAAGGCGCGCGAAACCTGGGATATGCTCCAGTTTGGCCTGCGTCTGGGCGCGCATCCGCAGGTGTGCATCACCACCACGCCGCGCAACATCGGGCTGCTCAAAGAGCTGCTGGAGGCCGAGGGCACAGTGACGACCCACGCCCCAACAGAAGCCAATAAAGCAAACCTTGCCAAGGGGTTCCTGGCTGCTGTTCAAGCGAGATACGCCGGCACGCGGCTTGGACGGCAGGAGCTTGACGGGGTCTTGATCGAGGAGGCCGAGGGCGCGCTCTGGACGCCTGCGCGGCTTGAGGCGGCGCGGGTGCGCGAGGTGCCCGAGATGAGCCGTATCGTGGTTGCGGTGGATCCCCCCGTGAGCGGGACGGCCAGCTCGGATGCTTGCGGAATTATTGTGGCGGGTGTGGTCACCAAAGGGCCGGTGCAGGACTGGCGCGCCTATGTTCTGGAGGATGCGAGCGTGGAGGGTGCGAGCCCGATGGCTTGGGCCGAGGCTGCTGTGGCTGCGATGCACCGCTGGAAGGCCGAGCGGATGGTGGCGGAAGTCAATCAGGGGGGTGACCTGGTGGAGCAGGTGATCCGTCAGGTGGACCCTTTGATTTCACTCAGGAAAGTTCACGCCTCCAAGGGCAAGTCGGCGCGCGCCGAGCCGATTGCGGCGCTGTATGAGCAGGGGCGCGTGAGCCACTTCACAGGGTTGGGCCAGCTTGAAGACGAGATGTGCCAGCTCACGTTGCACGGCTTTCACGGCAAGGGCAGCCCCGACCGCACCGACGCGCTTGTCTGGGCTTTGACGGAGCTGATGATCCTGCCTGCGAAGTCTCACATGAGCCCGCAGGTGCGCACGCTCTAGTTAAGAGTTCTTAAACCTTTTCATTCATCTTTCCTTTCAAACGCCGCCTCAAGCATAACTTGAAGTTTGAGTTGCAAAATAAAGTAATTGCTGAATAAATAAGGAGTGCCAGATGACGGTATTTGACTACTTTCGCAAAACGGAGCCTGCGGCCCCCCAGCAGAAGGCCAGCGCCGCGGGCGGTGTTGTCGCTTGGCAGACCTCTGGCCGCGTGGCCTGGAGCCCTCGTGACACAAAGAGCCTGACGCGCACGGGCTTTGCGGGCAACCCAGTGGGCTTTCGTTCGGTCAAGATGATCGCCGAAGCGGCCTCGGCCTTGCCTGTTGTTTTACAGGATGCCGAGCGGCGCTATGAACAGCACCCTGCCTTGGAGCTTTTGAAAAAGCCCAACATGGCGCAGGGGCGTGCGGAGCTTCTGGAGGCGCTTTACGGGCAGCTTTTGCTGACGGGGGATGCCTATATCGAAGCGGTGGCTGGCGACGACGGCTTGCCACTGGAGCTGCATGTTTTGCGCAGTGACCGTATGAGCCTTGTGCCCGGGTCTGACGGCTGGCCTGTGGCTTATGATTACGCTGTGGGCGGCAAGAAGCACCGCTTTCACATCGGGCAAGGCGCGCCTGTGATCTGCCACATCCGCAACTTTCACCCGCAGGACGACCACTACGGCTTTTCGCCCATGCAGGCGGCGGCGCAGGCAGTGGATGTGCACAATGCGGCCTCGCGCTGGACCAAGGCGCTTCTGGACAATGCCGCGCGGCCTTCGGGGGCGATTGTCTATCGCGGGGCCGATGGGCAGAGCGGCCTCAGTGCGGACCAGTATGACCGCCTCGTGAGTGAGATGGAGGCCAATTACCAAGGCGCGCGCAATGCGGGGCGGCCTATGCTGCTGGAGGGCGGGCTTGACTGGAAGCCGATGGGGTTTTCTCCTTCGGACATGGAATTCCAGAAGACCAAGGACGCCGCCGCGCGCGAGATTGCGCTGGCGTTTGGGGTTCCGCCGATGTTGCTCGGCATTCAGGGCGATGCGACCTATGCGAACTATCAAGAGGCGAACCGAGCGTTCTACCGCCTGACTGTGCTGCCGCTGGCGGCAAGAGTCACGGCGAAGCTGGCCGACTGGCTGGGGCAACATTCGGCAGAGCGCTTCGAGCTGAAACCCGATCTTGACCAAGTGCCAGCTTTGGCAGCGGAGCGCGATGCGCAATGGGCGCGGGTGAGTGGGGCGGCCTTTCTGAGTGACACTGAAAAGCGGGTTTTGCTTGGCTTGCCAGCGCTCGGAGGCGACGCGGATGAGTGACCTGAGCCCCCCCGAGGAGGCGCTTGAGGCGATGCTGCCTTATGAGGGCTACCGCGCGATGCTGCGCCATATCGAGCGGCGGCTGACCTCGCTTGAGCTGAGCGTCGCTGCGATGGAGACGGAGCGCGCGGTGAGTGAGGAGAAGCGCAAGTTTATGGTCGCGCGTTTTAACCAGATCGACACACGGCTCGACAAGATCGACGGGCATATCGCGCGGCTGGTCTGGCTGATCATCGCGGCGATCATCGGTGGGTTCATGTCGTTTGTGATGCAGGGCAATCTTGTGCACGGCTGAACGGATTTTAGGAGAAGAAAATGAGTTATCAGGCTGATATTGAAACAAAATTCTGCCGACTTGGTGAAGAGATTACCGTGACCGAGGGCAGCCAGATTGAGGGGTATGCCAGCCTGTTTGGTGCCTGCGATCAGGGCGGTGATGTTGTCGCCAAGGGCGCTTATGCGGCGAGCCTCAAGGCGCTTGCGGCAGATGGGCGGCGCGTGAAGATGCTTTGGCAACATGACCCTGCCCAACCCATCGGCATCTGGGATGAGGTGCGCGAGGATGCCCGCGGGCTTTATGTGAAGGGCCGCCTGCTCGATAGCACCCAGAAGGGCCGCGAGGCGGCGGCGCTGATTGAAGCGGGCGCGATTGACGGCCTCTCTATTGGCTACCGCACCAAAAAGGCGGCAAAGAATGACAAGGGCCAGCGGCTCTTGACGGAACTGGAACTTTGGGAAGTGTCGCTTGTGACCTTCCCGATGTTGCCCAGTGCGCGGGTGGGTGCGAAGGGCGAAAGCCTTCACGCGGACGCCCTGCGCAATATGGCGGCGGCCATCAGGGATGCGCGCCAAGAGCTGGCGCAAGACTGACGCGCTGAAACAGTAACCAGAAAGGAAACTCTGCATGAGTGACACCCAAGCTACGGCTCGGGCCGGGGAAGCTGTGCCTTCCGCGCCTGAAACGAAATCGGCAGCTGATGATTTCATGAGCGAATTCAGCGGCTTTCAGAGCGACATTGCGAAACGACTTAAACAACAGGAAGAGCGACTGACCATGCTTGATCGTAAGACACAGACACACAACCGCCCCCATCTCGCCCGTGCGGCGGAGCTTGATGCGCCGCATCAGAAGGCTTTTAACGCTTACCTGCGTTCGGGGGATGACGACGGGTTGCGCGGCCTTGAGCTTGAGGGCAAGGCGATGTCATCGGCTGTGGCCGCTGACGGCGGTTATCTTGTGGACCCCGAGACAAGCGAGAGCATCCGCTCGGTGCTTGAGAGCACGTCTTCTATCCGTGCGATTGCCAATGTGGTGCGCGTCGAGGCGACATCGTTTGACGTGCTTGTGGACCACTCCGATGTGGGCGCTGGCTGGGCAACAGAGACCGACCCGTCAAGCGAGACAGGCACGCCGCAGATTGACCGTATCACCATCCCGCTGCACGAACTGTCGGCTTTGCCGAAAGCGTCACAGCGCTTGCTGGATGACTCTGCCTTTGACATCGAAGGCTGGCTCGCGGGCCGTATTGCCAACAAGTTTGCCCGCTCCGAAGCGGCGGCCTTCATCAACGGCAACGGTGTGGACAAGCCTACGGGGATGCTCACGCACCCGACTGTGGACAACGACAGCTGGACCTGGGGCAACCTTGGCTATGTGGCCACGGGTGTTGCGGGTGACTTTGACGGCGGCGAAGCTGTCATCGACCTCGTCTATGCTCTGGGTGCGCAGTATCGCGCCAATGCCTCGTTTGTCATGAACTCCAAAACAGCCGGCGCTGTGCGCAAGCTCAAGGACGCGGACGGCCGCTTCCTCTGGTCTGACGGTCTTGCGGCGGGTGAGCCTGCGCGCTTGCTCGGCTACCCTGTGCTGATTGCCGAGGACATGCCCGATGTGGCCGCTGATGCCATGGCGATTGCCTTTGGCGACTTCAACGCAGGCTACACCGTGGCCGAGCGCCCCGACCTGCGCGTGCTGCGCGACCCGTTCAGCGCCAAGCCGCATGTGCTTTTCTATGCAACCAAGCGTGTGGGCGGCGATGTGAGCGATTTTGCAGCGATCAAGCTGCTGAAATTCGGCACGTCTTAAGCCGCAGAAAGAGAGAGGCGGACATTCTGCCTCTCTCTGGCGCGCGGCGCTTTCATCTGTGTTGCCGAGCTGTCCCCTCCGCCCAAGGTAACACAGGCGTCGCGCGCGTTTCGGAGGCGTAAACTTTGGAGAGACTCCATGATGTTAATTGAAGAAACCGCAGTGCCGAGCGAGGCCTTGCCAGTGGACGCCTTCAAAGCGCATTTGCGCCTTGGCACGGGCTTTACGGAAGACACATTGCAAGAGCCTGTGCTTGTCAGCTTTCTGCGCGCGGCCATGTCTGCCATCGAGGCGCGCACCGGCAAGATACTGATCGAGCGCGACTTTTCCTGGACGCTCAACGCCTGGCGCGATGATATGGGGCAAGCCTTGCCTGTAGCGCCTGTGACGGCGCTCATCGAGGTTGTGTTTGTGAACCGCACGGGTGTTGAAAGCCCTTTGGCGGAAAATTTTTACAGCCTTGAACAAGATCTGCAGCGCCCGCGGGTGAAGCCTGTGGCGGGTGTTCTGCCTGCTGTACCGACGGGTGGCGCGGTGCGCATCGGCTTTCGTGCGGGGTTTGGGCCGAGGTGGGACAATCTGCCCGCTGATCTGGGGCAGGCAGTGCTGCTGCTGGCGGCGTATTATTACGAATACCGCAACGAGACCAGCATGGGCGAAGGTTATATGCCCTTTGGGGTGAGTTCCCTTATCGAGCGTTACCGCACCGTGCGGCTTTTTGCGGGGGCGGGGCAATGAGCGTGCCGATGCTGAACCGCCAGCTTGTGCTGGAAAGCCCTGTGCGCGTGCCTGACGGAGCGGGGGGCTTCACGATCACTTGGCAGCCCTTTGGCACGCTTTGGGCCGAAGTGAGCGCGCGCACGGGGCGCGAAACGCAGGGCGAGGCCGTGCCGCTGGCGCAGGTGACATACAAGATCCGCCTGCGGGCTGCTCCGTATGGCTCGGAAATGCGCCCCAAGCCCGAACAGCGCTTTGTCGAAGGCGCGCGCGTCTTTCGCATTAAAGCGGTGGTTGAAGATGACCTGACGGGGCGGTTTCTGACCTGTCTGGCGGATGAGGAGGTTGTGGCATGAGCTATGGTGTTTCTTCAGCGCTTCAGGCGGCTGTCTATCAGGCGCTGATTTCGGATGCGGACCTTGCGGCCCTTGTGGGAACGGCGATTTATGATGCGCTCCCCTCGGGGAGCCTACCTGCGACCTATGTGGCCCTTGGACCTGAGAATGTGCTCGACAGCTCTGACAAGAGCGGGGCCGGCGCGCTGCATTTGTTCACTGTGTCTGTGGTGACGGACAGCGCAGGCTTTCAGGCGGCCAAAGAGGTGGCGGGGCAGGTAAGCGACGTGCTTGTGGATGCGCCTTTGGTGCTGTCGCGCGGGAGCCTCATCTACCTCGGATTTGACCGCGCGAGCGCCACGCGTGAGGGCACGGGCGCGACCCGACGGATAGACTTGCGCTTTCGCGCACGCGTGCAAGACGACAACTAACAAACAGATAACATTGGAGATTTTCTATGACGGCTCAAAACGGTAAAGAACTTCTGATCAAGATCGACCTTACAGGTGACGGCTTATTTGAAACCATCGCAGGCCTGCGCGCCACGCGCCTCAGCTTCAACGCGGAAAGCGTCGATGTGACCAGCCTTGAAAGCGCTGGCGGCTGGCGCGAAATTCTGGGCGGCGCGGGTGTTAAATCAGCATCTTTGTCAGGCTCGGGCGTGTTCAAGGACGCGGCAAGCGACGAGCGCGCGCGCCAGATTTTCTTTGATGGCGAGACGCCTGATTTTCAGGTGATCATTCCCGATTTCGGCACAATCGAAGGCGCGTTTCAGGTCGGCTCCATCGAGTATTCGGGCAGCTACAACGGCGAGGCGACTTATGAGCTTTCGCTCAATTCCGCAGGCGCGCTCAGCTTTACGGCGGCGAGCATTTGATGGGCAACCCCTTTGCCTCTGAAGTGGCGCTCGTCATGGACGGCGAGCGCCGCGTGCTCAAGCTTACGCTTGGGGCGCTGGCCGAGCTTGAGGCCGCGATGGGCGCGGACACGCTGGTGGAGTTGGTCGGCCGCTTTGAGGCGGGCAGTTTTTCGACCCGCGATGTCATGAAGCTGATCGTGGCGGGCCTGCGCGGCGGTGGCTGGCAGGGGGCTTCGGCTGACTTGCTCAGCGTCGAGATCGAGGGCGGGCCCATGGCGGCAGCGCGTGCGGCGGCTCTGCTTCTGGCGCGGGCGTTTATGCTGCCCGAAGGGGGGCAGGATGCGCTTTGACTGGGCCGAGTTGCTGAGGCTGGCGCTCACGCGCCTTGGCCTTAGGCCAGCCGAATTCTGGGCACTGACGCCAGTGGAGCTGATGCTGATGCTGGGGCCGGAGGCCAAGCTCAGACCGATGGATAAAACCGGGCTTCAGGCGCTGCTTGAAGCTTACCCAGACACCAAGGAACGAGAGAAAACATGAGTGATTTTGATGCACTGGACGACATGGAGCTGAAGGCGGATGCTCTGGAGCAGAGCCTTGGCGCGGCGGCGAGTATGGCGGCGAGCTTTGATGCGGAGTTGAAGCGCGTGCGCGCCAGCTTCTCGGAAACGGGGCAGGAGGTTGCCACGCTTGAGAAAGGGCTTAGCCGAGGGCTCAGGCGCGCGGTCGACGGCGTTGTTCTCGACGGGATGAAACTTTCCGATGTGCTCGGAACAGTCGCGCAATCCATGATCAACGCGAGCTATTCGGCCGCTGTGAAGCCTGTGACCGACCATTTTGGCGGGCTGATTGCCAACAGTATTGGCGGGCTGATGGGCGGGATATTTCCGTTCGAGAAGGGCGGCAGCTTTGCGCAGGGGCGCGTGATGCCCTTTGCCAACGGCGGTGTGGTGAACAGCCCCGTGACCTTCCCCATGCGCGGCGGCACGGGGCTTATGGGCGAGGCTGGGCCGGAGGCGATTATGCCTCTGTCGCGTGGGGCTGACGGTAAGCTGGGTGTGAAGGCCGAGGCGAGCCGCGCCGTGAATGTGGTGATGAACATCACAACCCCAGATGCCGACAGCTTCCGCCGCTCGCAAAGCCAGATCGCGGCGCAAATGGGCCGGGTGCTCGCCCGTGGCAACCGCAACAGATAAGGAGAAAATCATGCAGTTTCATGAGGTTAGATTTCCAGCGAATCTGAGCTTCGGCTCGTCTGGTGGCCCCGAGCGGCGCACCGATGTGGTGAGCCTTGCCAACGGATTTGAGGAGCGCAACACGCCTTGGGAGCATTCACGCCGCTGCTATGATGCGGGAATGGGGCTGCGCTCGATGGATGATATTGAAGCGGTGTTGGCTTTTTTCGAGGCGCGGCGTGGGCGGATGCACGGCTTTCGCTGGAAAGACTGGACGGACTTTCAGACGGGGCGGCCCTCGCGCGAGGTCGATTTTGAGGACGAGGTGATCGCCGTTGGCGATGAGGTTACAACTGTCTTTCAGCTTGTGAAAGTATATCGCTCGGGCGAGCAGACCTATGCGCGCCCTGTGAGCAAGCCTGTTGAGGGCACATTGCGAGTTGGGCTTTCGGGCGATGAGCAGAGCGAAGGGATCGATTTTACCGTTGATTATACCTCGGGTCTGGTGACATTCATGCACCCTCCGAGTGTCGATGTAGAGATCACGGCGGGTTTTCACTTTGATGTGCCGGTGCGTTTTGACACCGATCAGATCGTTGCTTCGGCGGCAACGTTTGAAGCGGGCGAAGTACCAGGCGTGCCTGTTGTGGAGCTTCGGGTCTGATGGGCGGCGTGAAGGGCGCGCTGCTCGCGCATTTGCAGACAGGCTGCACGACCATCTGCCGCTGTTGGGCGTTGACGCGGAAAGACGGCACGGTGATGGGCTTTACCGACCACGACAAGGCGCTGGCCTTTGAGGGCATCGGTTTCCGCGCCGATACGGGGATGAGCACTGCGACGCTACAGCAAGCAACAGGGCTGTCTGTCGACAACACCGAGACCATGGGCGCGCTGAGTGATGCAAGCATCAGCGAGGCCGATATCGAGGCCGGGCGCTATGACGGGGCCGAGGTGTCATCATGGCTGGTGAATTGGGCCGATGTGAGCGCCCGCCATCTTATGTTTCGCGGCACGATTGGCGAGATTCGGCGCGGCAAGGGCGCGTTTCACGCCGAGCTGCGCGGGCTGACCGAGGCTTTGGGGCGTCCTGTAGGGCGGGTTTACCAGAAGCCCTGCACCGCTGTTTTGGGCGATGCTAGCTGCGGGTTTGACGCCAGCGCTGAGGGCTATTTTGACGCGCGCGCGGTCGAGGTTGTCGAGGAGGGCCGCGTCTTTCGGTTTGAGCAGATGACGGGTTTCGAGCCGGCGTGGTTTGCCTTTGGCACGCTTGAGGGGGTGAGCGGAGAGTGCGCGGGCCTCAAGGGCATTGTGAAGCGCGATTACTTCGAGGGTGAAGCGCGCGTGATCGAGCTTTGGCATCCGATGCGCGCGGGGATTGCTACGGGGGATTTGATCCGCCTTGTGGCGGGATGCGACAAACGTATGCAGACCTGCCGTACGAAATTCATCAACCTTCTGAATTTTCAAGGTTTTCCTGATATTCCGGGCGATACTTGGCTTGCGGTGCAGCCCCAAAGCGCGGGGCAGACAGGCGGCGGGAGCAGACGTTCATGAGCGATGTGGCAGAGCAAGCGGTGAGAGAGGCGCGCGCGTGGATCGGCACACCCTATCATCATCAGGCGGCTGTGAAGGGCATTGGAACAGACTGCCTTGGCCTGTTGCGTGGTGTCTGGCGTGCGATTTACGGCGAGGAGCCCGAGGCCGTGCCAGCTTATACGCCCGACTGGTCGGAGCCGCAGGGGGAAGAACGGCTTTGGCAGGCCGCCGAGCGGCACCTGATCCCTGTGCAGGTGGCGCAGGCCGAGGCGGGGGATATTCTTTTGTTCCGGATGCGCAGCGGCGGAGTTGCCAAGCACCTCGGCATCATGTCGGCGTCTGGCTCTGCACCCAAATTCATTCACGCCTATTCGGGGCATGCGGTGCTGGAAAGCCCGCTGACGACCCCATGGCAGCGCCGCGTTGTGGCTTCATTTCGTTTTTCTGAGGAGGTCTCCTGATGGCAACCATTCTTCTTTCGGCAGCAGGCGCTGCGATTGGCGGCTCTGTGGGCGGCTCGGTTCTGGGCCTCTCGATGGCTGCTGTGGGCCGTTTCGCGGGGGCCAGCCTTGGCCGCGCGATTGACCAGAGCGTTATGGGGCAAGGCTCTGATGTTGTCGAACATGGCCGCGTTGAACGTTTTCGCCTTACCTCTGCGGGCGAAGGCGACCCTGTGGCGCAGGTTTACGGGCGGATGCGGGTTGCGGGCCATGTGATCTGGGCGACGCAATTTGCCGAGAGCGTAACCACGACTGGAGGCGGCAAAGGTGTTTCCTCCAGCCCGAAAACGAGCCAGTTCAGCTACACCGTGAGCATGGCGATTGCGCTCTGTGAGGGGGTGATCTCGGGCGTGGGCCGTGTTTGGGCTGATGGGCTTGAGGTTGACCCAGAGAGCCTCGGGATGCGCGTTTATCGCGGCTTGCCTGACCAGATGCCGGACCCGAAGATGGAGGCCGTGGAGGGCGCAGGGCAAGTGCCTGCTTACCGTGGCACGGCCTATGTTGTGCTGGAAGAGCTTGGGCTTGAGCGCTTTGGCAACCGTGTGCCGCAGTTCGAGTTTGAGGTGATGCGACCTACGCAAGCACACTTGGACGACGCGGACGAAGACATGGCCCATGTTGTTCAGGCTGTGGCTATGATGCCCGGCAGTGGGGAATACACGCTAGCCACAACCCCCGTGCGCTATGACTACGGTGTGGGGCAGGCCGCTTTGGCAAATGTGAATACACCTGCGGGTAAGGCTGATTTTCGTGTGGCGACCGAGCGTATGATGACCGAGTTGCCCAACCTTAAAGCAAGCTCGCTGATTGTGAGCTGGTTTGGTGGGGATTTGCGCTGTGGTGAGTGTGAGCTGCGCCCCAGGGTTGAGCAAAAGCAACATGACGGCACGGAGATGCCATGGCAGGTGGCGGGGCTGACGCGGGCCATAGCTGAGGAAGTGCCGCGGGATGGCACGGCGCGGCCTGTCTATGGCGGCACACCATCAGATCAGTCTGTCATCGAGGCGATCACGCATCTGCATGAACAGGGCGTTGAGGTGCTCTATTATCCGTTTATCCTGATGGACCAGCTTGCGGAAAATACGCTAACAGACCCTTACACAGGCGATATGGGCCAGCCTGCCTTCCCTTGGCGCGGGCGCATCACGCTCTCCAGCGCGCCGGGACAGAGCAGCAGCTCTGACGGGACGGCGATGGCAGACGGCGAGGTGGCGGCGTTTTTCGGCATGGCCTGTGCGAGCGATTTTACCGTTGCCAACGGGGCTGTGACATATTCGGGGCCAGACGAGTGGTCCTACTCCCGCTTTATCCTGCACAACGCTGCACTCTGCGCGGCGGCAGGAGGCGTTGACAGCTTTTCTATCGGCTCGGAGATGCGCGAGTTGACTAAAATTCGCGGCGCTACAGGCTTCGTGGTTGTGGCGGCTTTGAAGGGCTTGGCTGCCGAAGCGCGTGCACTTCTGGGCCCGAATGTGAAGATCGGATACTGCGCGGATTGGTCGGAATACTTCGGCTTCAATGACAATGGCGACCGTCTCTTTCACCTTGATCCGCTCTGGTCAGACGCGAACATCGACTTCATCGGTATTGATAATTACATGCCGCTGAGTGACTGGCGGGATGAAGAGGGCGAGGCAGATGAGGCCTATGGCTCGATCTACAACCTCGACTATCTGGAGGCCAATATTCTGGGGGGCGAGGGTTATGACTGGTTCTATCACTCACCCGAAGCGCGCGCGGCGCAGATCCGCACGCCGATTGAGGATACTGAGCATTCCGAGCCATGGGTTTGGCGCTACAAAGACATTGTAAACTGGTGGTCCTCTGATCACCACGAGCGCGTGAATGGCGTGCGCTCGGAAACACCCACGGAGTGGATTCCGCAGTCCAAGCCCATTTGGTTTACCGAGCTGGGCTGTGCGGCGATTGATAAGGGCACCAACCAGCCCAACAAGTTCCTTGACCCCAAATCCAGCGAAAGCAGCTTGCCGCATTACTCCAACGGGCGGCGCGACGACTACCTGCAGGCACAATACCTGCGCGCGATGCACCGCTTTTGGGCGCGGGCGGAGAACAACCCTGTGTCTGTGGAGTATAACGCGCCGATGCTTGACATGAGCCGCGCCTTTGTCTGGGCATGGGATGCGCGGCCTTACCCGCACTTCCCCGCGCTTGAGGCGGTTTGGAGCGATGCCGGCAACTATGCACGCGGGCATTGGATCACCGGGCGGGCTTCGTCGCGTGCGCTGTCTTCGGTTGTGGCGGAGCTATGCGAGCGTGCCGGACTAACAGCTTATGATGTGAGCGATCTCAAGGGGGTGGTTGAGGGCTATGCCGTTGGGCAGGTCGAGGAGGCGCGCGCTTCGCTTCAGCCTCTTATGCTGGCTTACGGCTTTGACGCCGTGGAGCGTGACGGAACGCTTGTGTTCCTGATGCGCGAAGGACGCGAAGATACGAGCCTGGATGCCCGCGCCGTTGCGTTGAGCGAAGAACTTGAGGCCGATGTGGAGCGGCTGCGTGCCTCGGAGGCCGAGTTGATGGGGCGTGTGCGGCTGCGGTTTATCCAGAGCGGTGCTGACTTTGAGACAATCGCCGAGGAAGCCGTGCTGCCTGACCAAGCCACGCAGGCTGTGGCGGTTTCTGAACTACCCTTGGTGATGCGCCGCGGCAGCGGGCGCCAGATTGTCGAGCGCTGGCTCTCGGAAGCGCGGGTGGCGCGCGACACCCTGCGCTTTGCACTGCCGCCTTCAAGGCTTGATGTGGCGGCGGGGGATGTCTTGCGGCTGAACCACGAGGGAAGTGCGCAGCTTATTCGTGTGGACCGTGTCGAGATCGGTCGTGAGCAGATCGTCGAAGGCGTGCGGATCGAGCCGGAAACATACAACCCCGTTGATGTGGCCGAAGATGCGCCGCTCATGCCGGGGTTCACACCGCCTGTGCCGGTCTTTCCGCCGTTTCTGGATTTGCCACTGATGCGCGGTGATGAAGCGCCCCATGCGCCGCATTTGGCAGTGACAGCCGAGCCATGGCCCGGAAGTGCCGCGCTTTATACTTCAAGCGACGGGGAGGGCTACCGGTTTGACAGACTCGTCACAGCGCGCAGCACTGTGGGTGTTCTGGAAACACCGCTCACGGCGGCCTGCGCCGGGCTCTATGACCGAGGTTCAAATGTGAGTGTGCGCCTCACTTCGGGAACCCTCGCCTCAGTGAGCGAGCTTGCGATGCTGAACGGGAGCAACCTTGCAGCTATTGGCGATGGCAGCCCCGAAAACTGGGAGCTGGTGCAATTCCAGAACGCCGATCTGGTGGCCGAGAAAACCTATACACTCACGCGGCTGTTGCGTGGGCAACTTGGCAGCGATGCGTGGCAGCCGCAAAGCTGGCCCGCTGGAAGCTATTTTGTGCTGCTCGACGGGAGGCCAGAGCAAGTGGGTTTGCAGGCGTCCGAGCGCGGGCTGGAGCGGTTTTATCGTGTTGGTCCTGCGAGCCGGCCCTATGATGACCCATCTTATACGGGCATGTCGGCGGCCTTTGACGGCGTGGGTTTGAGGCCGCTGAGCCCTTGCCATTTGAACCTCGCGCAAGATGCTGTCGGCTATAGCGCCAGCTGGATCAGACGGTCGCGTATCGGTGCGGACAGCTGGGAGCTTCTCGATGTGCCGCTCGGTGAAGACAGTGAAAGCTATCTCGTGCGGGTGAGCGCTGGGGGTGTGGTGCTGCGTGAAAGCATCGTTGCTACACCGAACTGGAGCTATTCTGCCGCACAGGCGGCAGCAGATGGGGCGGGCGCAGGCTTCACGCTGTCCGTTGCGCAGATATCGGGCGTTTATGGCGCGGGTGCTTTTACACATGGCGATGTGAGCGCCTAACCAGTGGCAGGTGATTGCGAACGGGGCGGCTTAGGGAAACCTCGGCCGCCTTTTCTCTGTGCCCCTGCATAGCGCGCCTCACGGAATTGCGTTTGTCATGAGCGGACGGTTTCCTATATGCATGTTATGCAAGCGCAAAGGAGACCGCCATGGCCCAGCTTAAAACCAACCTCGCCAAGCTTGACCCTGTTTGGGCGCAAATTCGCGATGAGGCCGAAGAGGCCGTGAAAGCCGAGCCGCTCTTGGGCGGCCTGGTCCACGCCTGCATTCTGCACCACAGCTCGATTGAAAAGGCGCTGGCTTACCGTATTTCGACGAAGCTCGCTTCAAGCGAGATGTCGGAGCAAATTTTGCGCGAAATTTGTGATGAAGCCTATGGCGGCGATGATAATCTTGCGATGAGTGCACGGGCAGATATTGTCGCGGTTTATGACCGTGACCCCGCCTGCCACCGCTTTTTGCAGCCTATCCTGTTCTTCAAAGGGTTTCAGGCGGTGCAGGCCTATCGTGTTTCCAACTGGCTTTGGCGCGAAGGGCATAGAGACCTCGCCTATTTCTTCCAGATGCGCAGCTCGGAGGCCTTCGGGATTGATATTCATCCCGGAGCACGGATCGGTAAGGGCATCATGATCGATCACGCACATTCGATTGTTATCGGTGAAACCGCTGTTGTGGGCGACAATGTTTCGATGCTGCACTCGGTTACGCTCGGCGGCACCGGCAAGGAAGAGGAAGACCGCCATCCCAAGATTGGCGATGGGGTTCTGATTGGCGCTGGCGCGAAAGTGCTCGGCAACATCAAGGTCGGCAACTGCTCTCGGATCGCGGCGGGCTCTGTTGTGCTTCAGGATATCCCTGCCAAGAAAACAGTCGCTGGCGTTCCGGCGCGGATCGTTGGCGAAGCGGGCTGTGCGACGCCTTCTCAAACCATGAACCAGGTGATTGAACGCGGGTTTGACGACTGAGCTTTGTCGCTGATCCAAAGGGGTGCCTGCGGCACACAGGTTTGTTTATTGGGGGCCAGCCCCCAAACCCCCGGGATATTTAGGGCAAAAAGAAAGGCATGGGCGTTTTTGCGGGGCAGCAGGAAGGTATCTCCTGCTGCCCCGTTTTTGTATGGGGTAGGCTGAGGTTAGGCCTGTGTCATTTCTTCCAGCACACGTGCCCAGGAACGAATGCCTTTGTGAAAGCTCTCCATGTCGTATTTCTCGTTGGGTGAGTGGATTTGGTCGTCATCCTTGCCAAAGCCGATGAGCATCGCGTCCATATCGAGGATATCCTTGAAGAAGCCCGCAATCGGGATCGAGCCACCGCAGCCCACATAAGCGGCCGCATCGGGCCATTCATCGGACAGTGCCTTGCGGGCCTGCTCGAACGCGGGGTGCGAAACTGACATCTGCGCCGCGGGCGCGCCTTTGTCGCCTTTGAAGCTGACCTTATAGTCGGACGGTACGGAAGCCTCGACGTATGCCTTGAGTGCCGCGACGATCTTGGCCGGGTCTTGTTGCCCGACCAGGCGGAAGGTGAACTTGGCGTGGGCTTTGCTTGGCAGCACGGTTTTTGAGCCGTCGCCTGTATAGCCGCCCCACATCCCGTTGACTTCGCAGGTGGGCCGTGACCAGAGCTTTTCAAGCGGAGTGCGGTCAACCTCACCGCCTTGTTCTGTCAGTCCGACATCACCGAGAAACCTGGTATGATCAAAGCTGAGCGCCTGCCATTGGGAGCGGATCTCGTCTGAAAGTTCGGGCACACCGTCATAGAAGCCATCCAAGGTGATACGCCCCGTTTCGTCATGCAAGCCAGCAATGATCCTTGCCATCACATGCAGAGGGTTGCGCACGAGGCCGCCATACATGCCGGAGTGCAAATCGCGGTCGGGGCCGGTGATTTCAACTTCGACCCCCGCAAGCCCGCGCAGCATCGTGATAATCGCGGGGACGCGGCTTTCAAACAGGCCTGTGTCGCAGATGAGGGCGATGTCGGCTTTCAGTTCGTCCGCGTTGTCTTTCATAAACGGAATAAGCGAGGGCGAACCGCTTTCCTCTTCTCCCTCAAAGAAGAAGGTGATCTGGCAGGGCAGGGTGCCGTTCACTTCTTTCCATGCGCGGCAGGCTTCGACAAAGGTCATGAGCTGGCCTTTATCGTCCGAAGATCCACGCCCGCGGATCACACGGCCGGCGGGGGTTTCTTCTACTGCGGGGTCAAACGGGTCACGATCCCAGAGATTGAGCGGATCTACCGGCTGCACATCATAGTGTCCGTAAAACAGGATGTGCGGCCCGTCGCCCTCGACATGGCCAACAACCATCGGATGACCCGGTGTAGGGCGTTTGGTGGCTTTTGCCCCGATACTTTCAAGATCGGCGACAAGCCAGTCGGCGGCTGTCTGGCAATGTTCGGCAAAAGCTGGGTCGGTTGACACGGAAGGTATACGCAACAGCTCAAGTAGACGGTCGGTGGCTTCGGGCAGGTTTGTGTCGATCTGGTTGAGAACGTCTTTGAGAGACATGGCGTTGTCCTTGGATTGGTTTGGGGGATTGGTTCGGGTAAACGTAACCTTGGGTGCGGTAATGTCCAGCCGTGAAAAGATATAACAAAAAGGCCGGTTTTATTGATCTGGGTCAAACAAAAAAGCGCGGCAAAATGTAACCTGTTGTTCAAGGGTAGCGTCTCGTAGTGTTATTCAGTAATGTGAATACGGGATTCTGCACAGCCAGTTGCCGACAAACGGAAAAATACAAGAGACCAAAAGGGGATCGCGCGTGGATTATTCTGCCAAGCTCGACGAAGCGCTGAACAAACTTCACGAAGAGGGCCGCTACAGAACCTTCATCGACATCGAGCGCAAGAATGGCCAGTTCCCTCATGCAACTTGGCGCAAACCCGATGGCTCCGAGGCGCCGATCACAGTCTGGTGTGGCAACGATTACCTTGGCATGGGCCAGCACCCCGCAGTTTTGGCCGCCATGCATGAGGCGATTGAAGCAACAGGGGCAGGCTCAGGCGGCACACGCAACATTTCCGGCACGACCGTTTATCACAAGCGCCTTGAGGCCGAATTGGCCGATTTGCACGGCAAGGAAGCGGCGCTTGTCTTCACTTCCGCCTATATTGCAAATGATGCAACGCTGAGCACTTTGCCCAAGCTTTTCCCCGGTTTGATCATCTATTCCGACGCGCTTAACCACGCCTCGATGATTGAAGGTGTGCGCCGCAACGGAGGGGCCAAGCGTATCTTCCGCCATAATGACCTGGCGCATCTACGCGAGCTGCTTGAAGCAGATGATCCCGACGCTCCGAAACTGATTGCCTTCGAATCGGTTTACTCGATGGACGGCGATTTCGGCCCCATCAAGGAGATCTGTGATCTGGCTGACGAATTCGGCGCGCTCACCTATATCGACGAAGTGCACGCTGTCGGCATGTATGGCCCTCGTGGCGCCGGGGTTGCCGAGCAAGAGTGCCTGATGCACCGTATCGACATCATCAACGGCACATTGGCAAAGGCCTATGGTGTGATGGGCGGCTATATCGCGGCCTCTTACAAGATGTGCGATGCGATCCGCTCTTACGCACCGGGTTTTATTTTCACAACCTCCCTGCCACCTGCCATCGCCGCAGGGGCGGCCGCCTCTGTGGCTCACCTCAAGCGCGATCAGGACTTGCGCAAGAAGCATCAGGAGCAGGCCGCTAAACTCAAGTTGCGCCTCAAGGGGCTGGGACTGCCAATCATCGATCACGGCTCCCATATCGTTCCGGTCATGGTTGGCAATCCTGTGCACACCAAAGCTCTATCGGATATGCTGCTTGAAAATCACGGTATATATGTTCAGCCGATCAACTTCCCGACAGTGCCGCGGGGCACCGAGCGCTTACGCTTTACTCCGTCCCCCGTGCATGGGCCCGAGGAGATGGACAAGCTGATCAAAGCAATGGATGAACTGTGGTCGCATTGTGCGCTGAATCGTGCCGAGTTGGCGGGCTGAACGCACTGTTTCGTGCAATCTCTATTGCGATATGCTAGAAAAGCCCAAATAAAAGGGCAAGTTGCTGCAATGGCAGCACGATTCGCTATAAGCGAGCACGAGTAGGGGCAGCACGCATGATCAGGCGCAAAAGCAAGCGCAGCGATGCAAGTGAGAACGCCGAACCACGCTGGTTTGACGATTTCGAGTTGCGACTTGGCGATATCATGCGCGGCGAACGGGCTACTATGGGTAAATCCCTGCTTGATGTTCAGCGCGAACTTCGTATCAAAGCCAGCTATATCGCGGCGATCGAGAATGCCGACCCTCACGCTTTTGACACACCGGGTTTCATCGCGGGCTACGTGCGGTCTTACGCGCGTTACCTCGGGATGGACCCTGACCGAGCCTTTGCGGCCTTTTCCGCCGAGAGCGGCTTCACGACAGCCCACGGTATGTCCGAAGCAGCCTCTTCGGTGCGTAAGGACGCTCTGCCCAGCAAACAGAAGAAACGCGAGCCGCGTGACCCGATGTTTGAAGGCGCAACGCCCTTTGCCCCTGGTGCCGAAACATTCTTTTCTCGCATCGAGCCCGGTGCAATAGGCTCGGTTCTGGTGCTTGTCGCGCTGGTTGGCGCGCTCGGTTTCGGTGGCTGGACTGTGCTCAATGAAGTGCAACGCGTGCAGCTTGCCCCCGTTGAAAACACACCTGATGTTCTGGCAGATCTTGATCCGCTTGAACAAGCGCAACAAAATATTACGCCCGCTCTTGGCGAAAGTAGCCCCGAACTGAGGGCTGCGGCTGACGGCTTTGACAGGCTTTACCGTCCGCAGGCGCTTGATGTGCCTGTGCTTGTGGCGCGTGATGCTCCGATTTCGACGCTGCGCCCTGAAGAACTCGGCACATTTGCAAGCCTGCCGGAAGCTGGAACAGCACCAACCCTTGGAAGCGCTCAAGGTCTTTCGGCTGATCTGGCGAATGGTGTGAAAGTTGTGGCGGCACGGCCTGCTTGGGTGCGGATCAGCAGTGCAGAGGGTGAAACGCTTTTCAGTGGCATTCTCGATGCGGGGGATACATTTGATGTGCCTCAATCCGAAGGTCTGGAAGCACCGACCATTCGTGTGGGCGAAAGCGGCTCGATTTACTATGTCGTTGACGGAAAAATGCTCGGGCCGACAGGCCCGCGTGGCTCTATCACCGAAGGTTTTTCACTGGCTTCTGCCGATCTGGCGGCTGCATTGCCCGAAGCCAACATCGCACGCGACAACGATTTGTCGATTGCCCTTGCCAGCTTGGGCGCAGAGCTTCCGACAGAGACGGCTGCTGTGCCTCAAGTTTTCGAACAGCAGCAAGATGTTGTCACAGTTATAGCAACCCGTGAAGTCTGGTTGCGGGTGCGCTCGGCAAATGGCACGATCCTGCATGAAGCCGTCATGCAGCCGGGCGATTTTTACACCGTACCGCAAACAACAGAGCCCGCGACTATCCGCGCAGGTGATGCAGGCGCTGTTTACTTTGCAGCCAATGGCAACACCTATGGCCCCTACGGCGCACGCGGGGCCATTGCTGATAATCTTGCGCTCACGGCTGAAAATGTCACCGCCGAACTTGGTCTGGCCGATTGGGAAACCATCGAGCCGTTGGCCCGCGCAGTGGCACAGCTTGACTCGGAAGGCGCCTTTGGCGTGCTGCACGACTAAGCGATACATTGCAGAGCGCAGCGTTACTCCCTATGTGACTAGCTAAACCTACCCCTCAAAACTGTGAGGCCGACATGTCGCTTAATCCTATTCGCCCGTGGCGCAATATCTATCGCCGCAAGAGCCGCCAGATTATGGTGGGCAATGTGCCTGTAGGAGGTGATGCCCCGATCTCGGTTCAAACGATGACCAATACGCTCACGACCGATGCGCGCGCCACCATTGCGCAGGTGCAGGCGGCGGCGGAGGCAGGGGCCGATATCGTTCGCGTGTCTGTGCCTGACGAAGCCAGTTCCAAAGCGCTCAAAGAGATCGTGCGCGAAAGCCCCGTGCCCATCGTGGCTGATATCCACTTTCACTACAAACGCGGGATTGAAGCCGCCGAAGCGGGCGCGGCTTGTTTGCGGATCAACCCGGGTAATATCGGCGATGAAAAGCGCGTGGCCGAAGTCATCCGCGCCGCCCGCGATCACAACTGCTCGATCCGCATCGGCGTAAACGCAGGCAGCCTAGAGCGCCACTTGCTCGACAAATACGGTGAGCCATGCCCCGATGCCATGGTTGAAAGCGGGCTTGACCACATCAAAATCCTGCAAGACCACGACTTTCACGAATTCAAAATCTCGGTCAAAGCCTCTGATGTTTTCATGGCCGCCGCTGCTTATCAGCAACTCGCCGAAGCCACCGATGCACCCATTCACCTTGGTATCACCGAGGCGGGCGGGCTTACCTCGGGCACGATCAAGTCAGCCATCGGTATGGGCAATCTGCTCTGGATGGGGATCGGTGACACGATCCGCGTGTCGCTCTCCGCAGACCCGATTGAAGAGGTTAAAGTCGGCTACGAAATCCTCAAATCTCTCGGATTGCGCCACCGTGGCGTGAATATCATTTCCTGTCCGTCCTGCGCGCGGCAGGGTTTTGATGTGATCAAAACGGTTGAAGCACTTGAAAAGCGTCTGGAGCACATCAAAACGCCTATGAGCCTTTCGATCATCGGCTGTGTCGTCAATGGACCGGGTGAGGCCCTGATGACAGACGTCGGTTTCACAGGTGGCGGCTCTGGCGCAGGCACAGGCATGGTTTATGTTGCTGGTAAGCAGGACCACAAGCTCGGCAATCAGGATATGGTCGAGCACATCGTCGAGCTGGTCGAAAAGCGCGCTGCCGAAATTGATGCGGCAGAGGCTGACGCCTCTTAGAGCCTGTCCAGGAAACGCTCCAGCACAGGCGCAGGCATCGCGCCGCGCAGCATGAGTTCCGGCAGTACATAAAACGGCAATGTGTCTATCTGCAGTGCATCTCGAAGATCAGGGTTATCTTCGAGAGTCAGCGTGTTAACGCTTAAACCTCGCGCATTGCTTAAAGCGGCCAGCTCAGCCGCAGCGCGCTCACAATCAGGGCAATCCTCACCGACAAAAAGGGCGATACTCTTGTTGGCAAACAGCGCTTCTGCATGGGCGGCAATCAGCTCCAGATCAGAGGCGATATCATCGGCATAGAGTGAGGGGTTGAGCGCGCGCTCGACAATTTCGGGGTGCTCCAGCAAAACGGCACGCACCTCTTCACCAAGCAAAAGGCGCTCTCCGTCAGAGAGCGCCCTCATGTCTGTTTCAGCCAGAGCGGGCGCTGAAAAAGCAACCCAAGCCACAAGAACAAACCGTATCATTCCGAGCGGAGTGCTTCTGCGATCTCCTGCATCTGTGCGAGCGGCATATAGCCGCGCAAAACCTGATCGCCCATCACAAATGTCGGTGTGCCCGAAATCGCCAACCGCTGGCCAAGAGCTCGATTTTCGGCAATCACGGCTGTCACTTCGTCACTCGACATCTTGGCAAGGATCGCATCCCCATCCAGAGAAAGCGAAGAAGCGATCCCTTGCAAAACAGGAATTTCAACACCCGATTTCAGCATGATCAACGCTTCGGAGACCTTCGCGTAGGCTTCATCGCCTTCCACTATTCTGGTCGCAATCGCAAAGCGTGAGGAGACTTCTGAGGCCTCCCCCAGAATCGGGAATTCCTTGACAATGAAACGGATATTCTCGTCAGCAGCGATCAGCTGCGCCACTTCGTCATGGGCCTTTCGGCAATAGCCGCAGCGATAGTCGACAAACTCGACAAGCGTCAGGTCACCCTCGGGGTTGCCGCCGACAAACGAGTTCGGATCGTTAAACAGCGCGTCTGCGTTGGCTTGCACCAGGTCACTGTCATTCTGGGCCTGCGCATCGGCCTGACGCTCTTCAAGAACGGCCACGGCTTCCATGATAACTTCAGGGTTATCAAGCAGATAGGCTCTGATCTCTTGACGAAACGCATCGCGTTCGCCCTCGTTCATATCGGTAAGGTCGAACGCAGCCAAAGGCGTTGTTGCAAGACTTGCTGCAAGGGCGAGGGCAGCTGTGGATTTCATCATTTCTTTCTCCGTGAATTCGATGCGGCTTCGCTTGCTAAGAGCACATCCTGTGCCCTTTGCCAACCGGGAGAACCGCGTTTGAGGAGGCCAAGCGCGCGCTTGGCATGTATGGTGGCATCTTTCGGCCGACCTTGCAGCGCATAGCGCTCCGATGTTAGCAACGAGGCCATGCCGTTGTTGCCAAGTTGGGCATAGGCGCCCCCCAAATCGCGCAGCACCCGCGCATCGCGGCGCTCAAGGTTGGCCGAGCGCTCAAGATGTGGCAATGCGGCTTTCGGACTGCCCGACACAAGAAGGGCGTGGCCATATTGCCCGACAATAAGCGCATCTCGCGGAGCAAGTTTGACGGCGCGCCCGTAGGCTCCGACTGCGGCTTGCATTTGCCGCCGCTCCAGCAGGATCTGTCCGTGAAGCTCGTGTAAATAGGGGTCGCTAGGAGCGGCGCTGACAAGCGTGTTCATCGCGCGCAAAGCCTCGTTGCCCTTGCCCGAGCGGTGCCAGGCAATCGCTTTGCGCATCAGTTCAATGTCTTTGTGTCCGCTCTCGCCTGCGCGGCTGAGAGTCCATTTGGGAGCGCGGTAAAACGCGCCAAGCTTGCCGCGCGCGCGTTCAAACCAGTAATTTGCCGTTTTATCGGGTGCAAAGCGGCCTTTGTATGCGCCGGCTGCCGCTTCCATAGCGCGCAGGCGGTCGCGCGAAAGAGGGTGCGAGCGTGCGTAAGGGTCTTGGCGTCCTGTGCTCAAAAGCTCCTGTCCTGCAAAGATTTTCATCACCTCGACAGAGCCCTGAGGGTCAACACCTGCGCGGGTGAGATAGCGGATAGCTGATTGGTCTGCCGAAGCCTCTTCCGAGCGGGTGTGAGAGAAAAACGAGCGCTGCGCCGAGCTTTGCATACCAATACCGATGGCGGCGCCCGCATCTGCACTGCCCGTGGCCGCCGCAGCTGCTGCTAGCGCCATACCAAAGCCGGCAAGGGTTTGTGCCGCGCGTGCATTGGCCGTGCGCCGAGCGATATGCCCGTTGGCAATATGCGCCGCCTCATGGGCAATGACCGATTGCAACTGTTCAGCCGTG
This sequence comes from Lentibacter sp. XHP0401, assembly GCF_025751535.1. Lineage (GTDB taxonomy): Bacteria > Pseudomonadota > Alphaproteobacteria > Rhodobacterales > Rhodobacteraceae > Lentibacter. The sequence continues at coordinate 286,423 of NZ_JAOWLC010000001.1, forward strand.
GTAAGCTTGAGAAGTAGGCCCGCGTGAATAAAGATATGGTCCCGGTCGATCACAAAGGCATTGAGTGCGTTGTCATCCACCACCAGCACTTTCATGCGCCCCGCGGGCAGGCCTGCTGCGTTGAGCACGGGCTTTGCCAGCTCTTTAAGGCTGTGCTCGATGTCGGGATCGCGCAGCAGAGAGGCTGCAAGGAGAGGGCCTGCCAACAACAGCAAGAAAGCCGACAGAAGACTGGTTTTCAAAGCGCTGCGCATTGACCTTACCGAATGACCCCGTAGAAAGCGTTCACAGAGACTAGGAGGAAAGTCATGCGGATTTCAAGGCGCGGCACGGTTGATCCCTTTATTGTGATGGACGTGATGGAAGAGGCGCGAGCCGCCGAAGCTGCTGGCCGTTCGATTATTCACATGGAAGTCGGCCAACCTGGCACCGCTGCCCCGAAAGGCGCGCGTGACCAACTGGCGCTGGCCATGGAAGAGTCTCCGCTGGGCTATTCTGTTGCGCTCGGCCTGCCCGCGTTGCGCGCGCGCATTGCGCAGCACTACAAAGACAAGCACGGCGTTACAATCAACCCCGAGCGTGTGATTGTAACCTCCGGTTCCTCCGGCGCGTTTATCCTCGCTTTCACAGCGCTCTTTGACGCAGGTGCACGCGTTGGTCTTGGCGAGCCGGGGTATCCAAGCTACCGCCAGATACTCAAAGCGCTTGATACCGTGCCCGTGGGTCTGCCCACATCTGCCGCAAACCGCTTCCAGCCGGTGCCAAGTGACTTTGCGGGGCAGGGGCTTGATGGTTTGCTCGTTGCCTCGCCCGCCAACCCTTCAGGCACAATGCTCAGCCGCGAAGCGATGCAAGCGCTCATTGATGCCTGCGTCGCTGCAGGCACGAGCTTTATCTCGGATGAAATCTACCAAGGCATCGAATACGAGGGCGAGGCTGTTTCAGCGCTTGAACTCACGGATGACTGCTATGTCATCAACTCGTTTTCCAAGTATTTCTCCATGACAGGCTGGCGTGTCGGCTGGATGGTTGTTCCCGAGGATCATATCCGCCTCATCGAGCGGTTGGCGCAAAACATGTTTATCTGTGCGCCACACGCCAGTCAGGTTGCCGCTCTCGCAGCCTTTGATTGCACCGATGAGCTTGAGGCCAACCTTGAAGTCTACAAAGCCAACCGCGCGATGATGATTGCCGAACTTCCCAAGGCGGGCCTGAGCAATTTCGCCCCGCCTGATGGCGCGTTTTACATCTATGTCGATGTCAGCCACATCACCAATGACAGCCGCGCGCTGGCGTCCGATATTCTTGCCAAAGCGGGCGTTGCCGTGACGCCGGGCATGGATTTTGACCCGGTCCGCGGCCACACAACGCTCAGGCTGTCTTATGCACGCTCCACAAGCGAAATCAGCGATGGCCTTTCGCGCCTCATAGCTTATTTCTCCCAATCGCCGCTTCCCTGAGGGCGGGCTTGCCGCTATAGTCACAGGCAAAAGAAACAGGCACTCATGAGCAGACTTTTCGCAGCGATCACTCTCGGCTTTGCGCTCCTTTGGGGCGGGATTGCGGTTGCACAGTCGCTCTCGGGCCTTGCGCGGGTTGATACCGAGGCAAGCGGGCTGCGGCAAAGCAGGCAAACAGTCACGCTCACACTCGCGCTTAGCCAGCCCGTGCCATACCGCGTCTACACGCTTGATACGCCACAGCGCCTTGTGCTTGATTTTCGCGAAGTTGACTGGTCGGGTGTCACTGAAAAGGCCTTTGGCGAGGCTGCGGCCATGAGGGAGTTGCGCTTTGGCGGTTTCCGGCCGGGATGGTCGCGTATGGTGGCCGAACTGGCCGCGCCCTATGCTCTGGACTCCGCCCAAATGACACGCAACGCCGATACAGGGCAGGCGGAGCTCGTCGTGCGCCTCAAGAAATCAACTCCCGAGGCCTTTGCGGCGCAGTCTGGCCCGCCCAAGGGCGATCTCTGGCCCGAGCCGCTCGCGCCTGCGCCGCCTAAAGCCAATGACCGTGTGCTTGTCGTGCTTGATCCGGGGCATGGCGGTATCGATCCGGGGGCTTCGCGCGACGGACAGACAGAGAAAGACCTCATGCTCACCTTCGCACGTGAAATCGCCGAAGAACTTGGCCGCCTCGGCGCTGTCGATGTGCTGCTCACCCGCACCGATGACAGCTTTGTGTCGCTCGAGCGCCGTGTGGCCATGGCCCATCAGGCAGGGGCCGATCTGTTTATCTCGCTTCATGCCGATGCTTTGGCTGAAGGCCGCGCCCATGGTGCGACGGTTCATACCCTTGCAGATGATGCCACCGATGAGGCCACGGCCCTTCTGGCAGAGCGCCACGACCGCGCCGATCTGCTCTCCGGAACCGATCTCAGCGGACAGGATGACATTGTCGCCGACGTGCTGCTTGATCTGGCCCGTCAGGAAACCGAGCCGCGCACCGAACGCCTCGCCCGTGCCATCATCGGCGGGCTCGAAAGCAAAGGCGCGCCGCTCAACCGCAGGCCATATCGCGCAGCGGCTTTTTCGGTGCTCAAGGCCGCTGATATCCCCTCTGTTTTGCTCGAGATAGGCTTTCTCTCAAGCGACCGTGACTTCACCAATATTATCAATGCAACATGGCGGCGCAGCATGGCCGAAGGGCTGCGCGACGGTATTCAGGCCTGGATTATCGCCGACGAAGCCGTGCGCGGCGTGGTGCGGCAATGAAACGGGAAGAACTGGCGAAAACCGGCCCAAACTCACCGTCAGTTGATTTTGACCTCACCGCGCCGTGGGCGTATAGACAGGGCGCGCGCATCAGGGGAAAAACGTGGTAAGATTCTTGTTCTCGGCACTTGGCGGGCTCTTTAGCCTCGTAACGCTCGGCCTTATGGCCGTGGCGCTCTCTATTGGTGCGGTGTTTTACATCTATGGCCGTGACCTGCCCAGTCATGAAAGCCTGTCGCAATACCAGCCCCCCACGATCAGCCGGATTTACTCGGGCGAGGGGCGTATGCTCGACGAATTCGCCCGCGAACGCCGCCTTTTCACGCCTGCCGCCGAAATTCCCGATCTGATTAAATACGCCTTTATCAGCGCGGAAGACAAAAATTTCTACACCCACCAGGGCTATGACACCCGCGGTATCGCTTCGGCTGCCGTTGATGCACTCAAAGGCGATGGTGTGCGTGGTGCTTCGACAATCACCCAGCAAGTCGTAAAAAACTTTCTGCTTTCGGCCGACCGCCGCGCAGAACGCAAGATCAAGGAAATCATCCTTGCCACGCGGCTTGAGGAGACTCTCGACAAAGAACGCATCCTTGAGCTCTATCTCAACGAGATTTTCCTTGGTCAGAATTCCTTTGGTGTGACAGCCGCATCGCAGGCTTATTTCAACAAAACACTGGGTGAGTTGGCCCCGCATGAGGCCGCGACACTGGCCTCGATGCCCAAAGCCCCGGGCCGCTTTCATCCGGTTCGCAACAAAGCGCGCGTGCTTCAACGCCGTAATTTTGTGCTCAAGGAGATGTATGAGAACGGCTACATCACTGAAGAAGTCTACAAATCAGAACGCGAACTGCCGCTCCGCTCGGTACAAAACGGTGACTTCGAGCCATTCAAAAACGGCCTGCCGCCGCGTGACTACTTCACAGATGAAATCCGCCGCCAGCTTTCCAAGGATTTTGGCGAGGAAGAGTTTTTCACAGGCGGCATGACGGTGCGCGCCACCATCGACCCCGAAATGCAGGACATAGCGGCAACGTCGCTGCAACGCCAGCTTGAGCAGTTTGATCGCGGCATTGGCCGTTGGCGCGGCACGGGCAAGACGATCCCCGAAGAAAGTCTCGGCTCCGAAGCCGAATGGCGCGAAGCACTCTCAGGCACGAATGTGCCACGTGATATCGAGCTCGAAAGCCAGTGGTTCCCTGCTGTGGTGCTCGAAATCGGCGATCAGTCGATGCGTATTGGTATCGAAGGTGTGCTGGAAACAGAGGCGCAGCCCTTCACAGTCCCGCGCGGTGATATATCATGGCTCAGAGGCAGTTTCGCAGACAATTTTAATCGGGGTGATGTGGTGCTCGTGCGCCGGATGACTTCAGGCGATAATGGTGCCGGTGATTTTATCCGCTGGACGCTGCGGCAGGTTCCGCAAGTGCAAGGCGGTTTTATGGCAATGGATGTGAACACAGGCCGCGTGATTGCCATGCAAGGCGGGTTCTCTTACCAGCACTCGGTTTTCAACCGCGCTACCCAAGCGCGTCGTCAGCCGGGTTCGTCGTTCAAGCCTTTCGTCTATGCTTCGGCTCTTGATAGCGGCTACTCCCCCGCCACAATCGTTGTCGATGCCCCGATCGAGATCAACACACCGCAAGGCCTCTGGCGCCCCAAAAACGCTTCCAACACTTACTATGGCCCAACGCCCCTGCGCACAGGCATCGAGCAGTCACGAAACCTGATGACAATCCGCCTCGCACAAGAGGTCGGTATGGATGTCGTTGCCGACTATGCCGAGCGTTTCGGCGTCTATGACCGCATGGGCCGCTTTCTGGCCAACTCACTGGGTTCTGAAGAAACAACGCTCTACAAAATGGTCTCGGCCTACGCCATGTTCGCCAACGGCGGCCAGCGCGTAGAACCAACGCTGATTGACCGCGTGCAAGACCGTTACGGCAAAACCGTTTACCGCCATGACGAACGCCTTTGCCCCGATTGCGCCGATCCGACGATTGCGCGCAGCCAGAGTCCCAGCATCGTAAACAACCGCGAACGCGTGATGAACGCTGTCACCGCCTACCAGCTCACCTCGATGATGACAGGCGTTGTCAGTCGCGGCACAGCGCGCAGATCCGTCAATCTCGGCGTGCCTGTCGCAGGTAAAACAGGCACAACCAATGATTCCAAAGACGTCTGGTTCATAGGCTTCACAAACAACATCGTTGCAGGCTGCTACATCGGCTATGATAATCCGCGCTCCATGGGCTCGGGCGCATCAGGTGGCGGCATGTGCGGCCCGGTGTTCCAACGCTTTATGAGCTCAGCGGTGAAAAAATACGGCGCCGGAAAGTTCCGCGCACCCAAAGAATGCGAGTTCATCAAGATCGACCGCTTCACAGGCGCACGCTTGTCCGACAGCGCCTCTGGCGATCATGTGGTCATTGAATGTTTCCGCGAAGGTCAGGAGATCGACTTCGGCATCATGTTTGATGGCGGCTTTGCTATGGGCGAAAACCTCCCGCTCGTGCGTGAAGAGAGCGCCTCCAAGCAGGTCACCACATCAACAGGCAAAAAAGCCGTTGTCGGCCCCAAAGCGGGCTTTGGCACAATGAGTTCGGGAGGCCTCTACTAAAGAGAGCCGCAGAACGACCCCGCGCTTGCTGCTAACGCTTGCCTGCGGTATCAGTCTGCCCTGAAACACCACCCAAGGAAGACCCATGCGCGCAGAAATCCAGAGCGTTGTTGCCGAAATCGAAAAGTCACTGGACCTTCTGGCCCAGCGGATGGACCGTGAAACAGCGTCCCACAGGCTCGAAGAATTCAACGCCCGTGTGGAAGATCCAACCCTTTGGGATGACCCGGAAAAAGCCCAGAAGCTCATGCGCGAGCGCCAGGCACTTGTCGATGCCATGGACAGCTATGAAAGCATCGCAAGCGATCTTTCCGATAATGTGGAACTGATCGAGCTTGGTGAGATGGAAGAGGACGCCGAAGTCATCACCGAAGCCGAAAACGCCCTCAAGAAGTTGAAGAAAACCGCCGCCGCCAAAGAGCTCGAAGCGCTCCTGAGTGGTGAGGCCGACGCCAACGATACCTTCCTCGAAATCAACTCGGGCGCAGGCGGAACGGAAAGTTGCGATTGGGCCTCTATGCTTGCACGGATGTATGTCCGTTGGGCCGAGAAGAAGGGTTATAAAGTCGAGTTGCAGTCCGAGTCACAGGGCGAAGAGGCGGGCATCAAATCCGCCACTTATAAAATCTCGGGGCACAACGCCTACGGTTGGCTCAAATCCGAGTCCGGCGTGCATCGCCTCGTGCGAATCTCTCCTTTCGATTCCGCAGCCAAGCGTCACACTTCTTTTACTTCCGTTGGTGTCTACCCCGTGGTTGACGATAACATCGAGATTGAGGTCAACCCGGCCGATATCCGCATCGACACCTACCGCTCATCAGGGGCAGGGGGCCAGCACGTCAACACAACCGACTCCGCCGTGCGCATCACCCACGCGCCCACAGGTATCGTTGTGACCAGCTCGGAGAAATCCCAGCACCAGAACCGCGACATCGCCATGAAAGCGCTGAAGTCGCGACTCTATCAAATGGAACTTGACCGCCGGAACGCCGCTGTCAACGAAATGCACGAAAACAAAGGTGACGCAGGCTGGGGCAACCAGATCCGCTCCTACGTTCTGCAACCCTACCAAATGGTCAAAGACCTGCGCACTAACTTTGAAACATCCGACACAAAAGGCGTGCTCGACGGTGATCTTGACGGCCTCATGGCTGCAACGCTCGCGATGGACGTGTCCGGCAAATCCCGCTCAGAAGCGCAGGGCGATATCTAAGCGCAGCCACATCTTCGCGCCGTTATCCCTTTCTTATTGCCTCAAATATCCCGGGGGTGTGGGGGCTGGCCCCCACCTTGGTCCCGTCGTGCGAAGCATGATGGGAAGCTGCTCAATGAGGCTTGCACTCTGCCCAAACCCGCGCCAGCATATGTCTAAGCACAAAAGGGAACACGGCAATGAGCGACATCACCAACATGACAGCCCTCGATCAATCACAAGCCATCGCCGAGGGGCAGCTCAGCGCTGCTGAGCTCATGGAGGCTACGCTCGCCCAGATCGCCAAGACCAACCCGCAAGTCAACGCAATCGTCTCGCTTCGCGAGGCCGATGAGCTTATGAGCGAGGCTCGCGCTGCCGACAATAGCGAGCGCAAAGGCTGGCTTCATGGCATTCCGCTTGCGGTGAAAGACCTCGCCAACGCCAAGGGCCTGCCCACATCCATGGGCAACCCGATGTTCGCCAATATGATAGCGCCGGAAGACGATCTCGTCGTCGCTCGCATGCGCCAAGCAGGGGCCATCATCATCGGCAAAACAAACACGCCCGAGTGGGGCCTTGGCTCACATACGTTCAACCCTGTGCATGGTGCCACGCACAACCCCTATGACCTTTCCCGCAGCGCGGGGGGGTCCTCCGGCGGGGCAGCGGCAGCTCTGGCCTGCCGTATGCTCTCTGTCGCCGATGGCTCCGATATGATGGGTAGCCTGCGCAATCCGGGGGCATGGAACAATGTCTACGGCTTCCGCCCGACATATGGCCGTGTGCCCTCCGAGCCGATGGGCGATAACTTTCTGCACCAGCTTGCAACGCTCGGTCCGATGGCGCGCACGCCCCGCGACATGGCGGCGCTGCTTGATACTCAAGCTGGCGCTGATCCGCGTCAACCGCACGGCGCCAGTTACGATCTGACGCTGCCAAGCATCGATGCGCCGGTCAAAGGGCGTCGCATCGGCTGGCTCGGTGATTGGGGTGGCGCATTCCCCATGGAAGCAAGGCTTATGGAGCATTCAGAAGCCGCCATTCCCGAGCTTGAAGCTCTTGGTCTTACAGTGGAAAAAGTCGCCCCACCGTTTTCGGCCGATGCCATCTGGGAGAGCTGGATCACCCTGCGCTCATGGACCATAGCGGGCGGGCTATCGGTGTTTTACAATGATCCGGCAAAGCGCGATCAGCTCAAGGCGGAAGCGATCTGGGAGATCGAGCGAGGGCTTGCACTGTCCGCGATGGACGTTCACCGCGCCTCTGTCATTCGCTCGGACTGGTTCAAAGCCTGTGCCGGACTGTTTGAACGCTATGACGCGCTCGTGCTGCCCACGACACAGCTCTATCCATTTCCGGTGGAGTGGGTCTACCCGCAAGCGATCGCAGGGCAGGAGATGGATACCTATCACCGCTGGATGCAGATCGTCACACCCATCGGCTTGCTCGGACTGCCCTGCATCAACATTCCACTGGCGACCGGGCAGGCCGGCCTGCCTGCGGGCCTGTCACTCTTCGGCCCACGTGATGGCGATGCGGCGCTCATGCAACTCGGCCAAAGCTGGCATCAGACCTATCACTATTCAGAAACGCGCCCACCGTTGGCGTGATCTGCCTCACATGTTGTCCATACAGTTTGCCCTACAGGTTGCCACATAGTCTGCCACACCCTAAAAGCTGACTAAAACAAACATCTTTGGGATTGTCATCTTTACGCCTTACAGTGGCTCAAAGCGGTCGGGGAGGGCTATATGATCACGAAGGAACAGGGCGCGCCCGAATTGGGCGCTGTCACATTTTCAGACATGAAATCAGCTCTTTGCAAGGGTTGGGCCGATATGCGGCATGCCCCCGTATACGGGCTTGTCGTCGCCTCGATCTGTGTGGCTTTTGGGCTTTTGCTGTTCTGGGTCACGTCGACCACAGGAAAAAGCTACTGGCTCGTCTTCGCCGCCGTGGGCTTCCCTCTCTTCGGCCCCTTCACAGCCGTGGCTCTTTACGAGGTAAGTCACCGGATAGACTATGGAGAACCTCTTGTTTTTTCAGATATTTTCGGCATCGTATTGCATCAGGCAAGGCGGCAACTGCCCTCGCTATGTGCGATTATTCTGATGGTTTTCCTGTTCTGGTTTTTCATCGCTCACATGATTTTTGCGCTCTTTCTCGGGCTGTCGACAATGACCAATGTGTCAAGCTCTCTGGAGGTTTACCTCTCCTCAGACGGCCTCACCATGCTTGCCGTCGGCACCATCATCGGAGCGCTCTTTGCGCTGCTGCTTTTCATGATCACAGTCTTTGCAATGCCAATGCTTTTGGACCGTGAGATCGACTTTGTGACAGCAATGATAACAAGTTTTGCAGCCGTGCAGAACAACCTGATTCCAATGGTCTTTTGGGGAATTCTGATCGCTGGCTTAACCTTCCTGGGGATGGTTCCGGCCTTCCTCGGGCTTTACATTGTGTTACCACTGTTAGGGCATGCTAGCTGGCATCTCTACCGCGCTGCCGAAGCTCGCGCGGAGGCCTAGCGAAAAGGCTGCCCCACACGCATCAGTCGCGCGTGATATCCTGGGAGGTCTTTGGCTGAGCAAAATCCGGATTCGCGGGCTACGGCGCGCGCAGCGCGCCAGTCGCCTTGGATGTGCTCAATGACAAATCGCGCAACCCTGTGTCCCGTAAGGCTTTCTGTGACCGTTCTGGTGGCATAACCCTCCCAGAAGTTGTTGTGAAACGAGGGGACGCGCGCGAGGTAACTGAATGAGCAAGTGGTCGCACCACGGCGCGCTGCCAGTATTACAAGTCCTTGTTCTTGTTTTAGAATAACGCCGCGAAACTCACGGTTATAGGCGCTGATCGGGAGCCCTTGGTCGTTCATGGCCTCGGGCAATTCGTAACCGCGCAAAAAGGCCCGGCCTTCCGAGCGAAAGACAAACATAAGCCCTAGTACGTATAAGTCATCATTCACAAAGCTGGGCCTGCTAAAGCGATAAAAACCGTTGGGCAACTCACTTTCCGACACGGTTTCTACTGTTTTTCCGAGGTAGCTTTTTACGGCGGGATGATTGAACGGGTCTGTTCCGACCGTGCCTATATCATCGACAGGCTCAAGAAGGATGCGGGCATCAACATCAAAGAAAAGGCAAATTCTGTGCAACACATCGGGCCTTGGGAAGCTTTCTGCAGCAAGGTATCGGTTGAACTGGGTTCGGTTAATTCCAAGCTCACGACAGAGGCCCGCAACGGACGGGTAACGGGACGCTAACTTTCTCAGGTTAGCACCGAACACACTCCTGAGTTCCACAGGATTTACTGTTTTGTTTGTTTCTATCGGAATTTGCACAAACCGGGTCTCTAAGCTTTTTATAGGGTCGAATCTGACCTTACGCAGTTTTTTCAGAAAAAGTAATAACCGCAAAGTAGATTTTGATGCGCTCTCGCGTCTCACGTGATGCTAATTAGCGTCTTGCTTGGGGTGTGGAGTCACAATTTGAAACCGTGCGACACTCATTGGAGAGTGGCGCTTCCTCCGTTTATAATTAAAATTTTATTAATAGCGGATTTAAAGGGGGTGAAGATTTTGATGTACGGTGTCGTTCTCTGGAGCAATCACAACGAACGCAAAGCAGTAATATGGTGCGAAGATCATGGTGATCTTGCTTATTACGGCGGGAGCGCTTCGTCTGTCTTTGACGGCTATTCTCTCGATGCTGGAGATCTGGTGCAGTTTCAGCTCCAAGAGGGCGCACCCATGCGGCTTGCTCGAAATCCGGAGTTGGTATCCGAACAATACGCACCTGCACTCGCCGAGCGCTTGAAAGCTGCTATTGTTCCTGGTGCAGGGGAAGCAAAGCAACCAATCTCAAGCAACAAGAACAGTAGCAATATTCTTGTTTTTCCAAGCCTTCGCTCGGCCTGAAAAAGCGAGCCCTATGACCCGCCGCCAATATTAGGCGACGACTTTTCCACGAGCTAAGGCCGCAACACCTGTGCGCGCGACTTCGGTCAATCCCAGAGGCCGCATCAACTCGCTGAAGGCATAAATTTTTTCCGGTGTGCCCGTAATCTCAAAGACAAAGCTCTCAAGTGTGCTGTCTACAACACTGGCCCGGAAGATGTCGGCCAAGCGCATGGCTTCAACGCGTTTGTCGCCGATCCCCTCAACTTTCAACAGCGCCAATTCTCGCTCAACAGACGGGCCCTCAACGGTCAGGTCATGGACTTCATGCACTGGTACAATCCGGCCAAGTTGCGCTTTGATTTGTTCAATCACTTGCGGTGTGCCGGTGGTCACAATCGTGATCCGTGAGCGATGTCCAGCGCGGTCAATCTCGGCCACTGTCAGGCTTTCGATGTTGTATCCACGGCCTGAAAACAACCCGATGACGCGTGCCAGAACACCTGCTTCGTTATCGACAATAACCGCGAGTGTATGCGACTCCACGTGGTCACTAAAGGTCGGACGTAGGTTGTAGGCCGAGTGCTTGTTCGAGCCTTTTTTAATTTTGAGAGCGGACATAGGGCTTCCTTCCTTCGCTACAGTCTGGGGTGGCTCAGACGAGCACAGCGCCGCTGCTGCCGATTGCGTCTTTGGTCTGGGCTTCACCGAGCAGCATCTTGTTGTGTGGTTCGCCCGAGGGGATCATCGGGAAGCAGTTTTCATGCTTGGTCACGAGGCAATCAAAGATAACCGGCCCATCATAGGCGATCATTTCCTTGATAGCTTCATCAAGATCATCCGGATCATCAACGCGAATGCCTTTGGCACCAAAAGCTTCGGCCAGTTTTACAAAGTCAGGCAGAGCTTCACTCCAAGAGTGCGAATAGCGCTCACCATGCAGAAGTTCCTGCCACTGGCGCACCATACCAAGGCGCTCGTTGTTGAGAATAAACTGTTTCACAGGCAGGCGATACTGGATTGCAGTGCCCATTTCTTGCATGTTCATCAGCCAACTGGCCTCGCCTGCCACGTTGATAACGAGGCTGTCAGGATGCGCCATTTGCACCCCGATAGAAGCAGGGAAGCCATAACCCATGGTTCCAAGGCCGCCTGATGTCATCCAGCGGTTCGGGTCTTCAAAGCCAAGATATTGTGCAGCCCACATCTGGTGCTGGCCTACCTCGGTGCAAACATAGCGGTCGCGGCCTTTTGTGAGCGCTTCAAGGCGGGCAAGGGCGTGTTGCGGTTTGATAACCTTGCCTTTTTGTTCAAACTTGAGACAGTTAACCTTGCGCCAGTCTTCAAGCTTCGCCCACCATTTCTGTAGGCCTTGCTTGTTTGTTTTGCGCCCGCGAGCTTTCCAAACCTTTAACACATCTTCAAGAACATGCCCCACGTCGCCAACAATAGGAATGTCGACGCGAATGACTTTGTTGATGGAAGAGGGGTCGATATCAATATGGGCTTTTTGCGAATTCGGGCTGAAGGCATCAAGGCGGCCTGTGATGCGGTCATCAAAGCGCGCACCGATATTGATCATCAGATCGCAGCCATGCATTGCCATGTTGGCCTCGTAGAGCCCGTGCATACCGAGCATCCCCAACCAGTTTTTACCGGACGCGGGGTAAGCCCCAAGGCCCATCAGAGTGGAGGTGACGGGGAAATCTGTTCCGTCGACAAGCTCGCGCAGAAGCTGGCTTGCAGCGGGCCCCGAGTTGATCACGCCGCCACCTGTATAAAATATAGGGCGTTCCGCGTTCTCAATGGCTTCAACAAGCTCTTCGATCGATGCCATATCTCCCTTAACGGGCGGTTGGTAGCGGCTCACTTTGACTTTTTGCTTGGGCGTATAATCAGCTGCGGCAAACTGCACGTCCTTGGGAATATCAACAAGCACAGGGCCGGGACGGCCGGTTGTGGCCACATGGAAGGCTTCATGGATTGTCGCCGAAAGCGAGGCAGTGTCTTGCACGAGCCAGTTATGCTTGGTGCAGGGGCGCGTGATGCCAACGGTATCAGCTTCCTGAAAGGCGTCCGTGCCGATCATGAATGTCGGAACCTGACCTGTCAGAACAACAATTGGAATGGAATCGAGCAGTGCGTCTGTGAGGCCTGTCACAGCGTTCGTGGCGCCCGGGCCGGAAGTCACAAGCACAACACCGGGTTTTCCTGTCGAACGCGCGTAGCCTTCTGCGGCGTGAACAGCGCCTTGCTCGTGGCGGACAAGCACGTGGCGGATACCGTTTTGTTGGAACACTTCGTCATAGATCGGGAGCACAGCTCCGCCTGGGTAGCCGAAGATGACCTCCACGCCCTGATCCTTCAGGCATTCTACGATCATCTTTGCTCCGGTCATTTGACGTGACATTTCCAAGCTCCATTCCAAACTTCGTTTTACACATAAAAAAGCCCCCGATTTTCGGGGGCGCATGGGGTTACCTCAGGGTGTCCGTTACCGGCCCATGCGCCTTTTTCTCACAATGACCACTAGCTTCAACATGCCGAGTGCCTTTTTGCTGCGTTTGCGAGACATTAGATTCGTGAAACAGGGGCGTCAACCGCCAAAACATGAATAATCGAACCTTGAGGGCATGTTTTTTGTTCAAAAGTTGCGTAAAGACAGGAGGTTTTGACAGAAAACCAAAAGAGATATGGCGCGATTCCAAGGAATCGCGCCATTAAAGCTCTATTTGGTTGTGCCTTTAGCCGCCATGTTTCTTGATCAGGCCTTTCGCGCGCTCGACAAGAGCTGCTCCGTCAATACCCTTGCTATCCATCTCTACGATCCAGCGATCAATGACAGGCTGGGCCTTTTCTTTCCAGCGGGCCACTTCGGCATCATCCAAAGTTATGATCGCGTTGCCTGCAGCTTCGGCAATATCACGGCCGGGTTTGTCGTAGTCATACATGACCTGAGCGGCAAACTCCGATAACTTCTGGCCGGATTCATTGTCGATTGCGGCACGTACGTCATCGGGCAGGCCTTCGTACTTGGCCTTGTTCATAACCATGACAATCGTCGCAGTGTAGAGAGCTTCCTTGCTGCCAAACTCGGTATGATGGGTTACAAGCTGTGACAGCTTGATCGCCGGCGTGACTTCCCATGGAATGACTGTTCCGTTGATCACGTTTTTGGAAAGCGCTTCCGGAATAGCGGGCAGGGGCATACCTACGGGTGTTGTTCCCAGTTCTTTCAAGAGATCGTTGATGATGCGGGTCGGGCCGCGCATCTTTTTGCCTTCCATATCCTCAAGCTTGGTGACGCCAGTGTCCGTGTGCACCACTCCTGGCCCATGCACCCAAGCGCCGAGCACTTTCACATCTTTATATTCCCCCGCCTGAAGGTCGGTTTCCACAAGCTCCTGAAAGGCCTTCGAGGTTGCAACCGGATCCGTCATCATGAACGGGAGCTCAAAAACCTCTGTCTGAGGGTAGCGCCCTGGCGTGTAGCCAACGACAACCATGATAATATCCGCAACACCATCAATGGCATGATCCATAAGTTCCGGTGGTTTTCCACCGAGCGACATTGCGTCATAGTGCTCGATTTTGAGTTTTCCGCCTGCAGCATCTTCCACCCGCGTAGCCCAAGGTTTCAGGATGTGCTTGGGAACCGTGGCCGGCGGCGGCAGAAACTGGTGCAGACGTAGAGTGATTTCCTGTGCATTCGCGGGGGCGACCCCTAGGCTGGCGGCTACAGTCAAGGCTGCCAGCGCCGATACAAGCGTTCTTCTTTTCATTTTGGTTTTCTCCCTGTTAACGCGTTTTTGATTTAGTTGAGTGTGACAGGCAGGCTCATTGGCCCCCGAAAGCCGAAGCCCCAGAACTTTACAGCTTCGGTCTTGGCTAATGTCATGTTAGGAAAGTGCTCAAACAGCATCGGTAGCAAAATCTGTGCGAGCATTCGCCGAGCAATATGTGTTCCCTGACAAAAATGCGGCCCGTTTCCAAAGGCCTGATGCGGTGCTTTCGCGCGGAAAATGTTGTAACGTTCAGGAGCATCGTAGATGTCTTCGTCATGGCAAGCCGAGGCTTGAGATGTCATCACCACCGTGCCTTTCGAGATTGGAAGGCCCCGAATTTCAGTGTCTTGTGTTACCAGCCGCGAACTTACCTGAATGGGCGCAACCCACCTGACAGCCTCCTCAAACGCTTCATTCCAAAGCGCACCTTCTTTGCATGCTTCAAGCTGTTCAGGGTCGGTCAGAAGACCATAAAGAATGGTCAAAAGTGCATCGCGTGGCTCGTTGATCCCACCTCCGATTGCGATTTTGATGTTGGAATATATCTGCGACATCGGAATTGGGTTCTCTGCATTGACCATGGCGGAGAGGGCAGAAGCATCGGGAGATGCACGCACTCGTTCGGCGCATTTTGCGAAAAGCCTATCCATCTCGGCATTGGCTGCATCGGATTTTTCAAAAGGCTCGGGCAACCCCGCAAAATTTCCGGCACCGTCAATTAATGTCTGGCTCCAGCGGATCATGTCTTCATCGCTGGCTTCGGTGATGCCGAGAAGATGGGTGAGGCAACGCGCAGCAAACGGAGCCGCCAACTCTGTAAACAGGTCGACAGTATCCCCACGATTCAGGCGGGTGATGTAGTCCTCCGCCACAGATGTGTATATGGGCTGCCAGCAGTTTTTGATCACCTTCGGGCTAAAAGCAGGAGCCATAGCCCCGCGCTCTCGGGCGTGTTCTTCACCATCTTTACGCATTAGGGTGTGTGCCAGAAAAGCACGTTTCATAGGCGTGAACGGGTCGTCAGAGGAGAACATCTCCCAGTTGTCTTTCACATATTTCGTATCGGCTGCTTTGGTCAGAAGAATGCGGTTAAGAACAGGAACCTGAACAACGGGCGCTTCTGAGCGCAGACGTTTGTAGATGGCATAAGGATTGCTGTGCAGGTCATTGATCTGGATGCTGTCATCAACAGGGACAGCGCGGTTCAATGTGGTAGGCATAGTGCGCGTCTCCTCCAAGCGTGCTCTAGACGTTGAGCCTAGTGAGAGTATCAATATTGATCAATCCGATGGATTTGATAGTCTCGATCAAACTATTTGATGGGAGAGAGACGTTTTGGATGTCTATTCGCTAGATTTTGCGGCCTTTCGAGTTTTGCAAAGGGTTTACGCACACAACTCCTTCTCTCGTGCCGCGGAAAGCCTTGGCATTGGCCAGTCGAGTATCAGTTATACCGTGTCACGGTTGCGCAGTGCTTTTGATGATCCGTTGTTCTTACGGCAAGGCAGCGGAATCGTGGCGACAGCACGCTGTAGCGAAATTGTTGCACGCATAATTCCAATGCTTGAAGAATACGAAGTCCTCGTTGCACCCAAGGTTTTTAACCCTGCCTTGGCACAGCTTGAGATGACGGTTTCTTGTAATTTTTATGAGCGCATCACCATCTTGCCGGAGCTTGCACGTATGCTGCGGGTTCAAGCCCCCGGAATCAGGCTTAATGTCATTCCTTCACAGGTGCGAGGGCGAGAGCAGCTCAAGCGTGGTGAATGCGACATGCTGATTGGGCCGATCAGGCTTGAGGAGCCCGGATATTATCGGCGCACACTGTTTTCGGACAGCTATGTTTGTATCATGGACCCGTCAAACCCGGTGGCACAGAGCGGCCTGACAGGTGATGTCTTTAGAAACGTGCCTCAGGTGGTGGTAAATTACGGGGGCTCTTTCAGGTCTGGTTTTCTTGTCGAAATGGATAGGCAGGGGGGCACTCCAAATACGGTGATCGAAGTGCCGAGTCCTGCAAACCTCCCGCAAATTTTGCATAACACAGATATGATCGCGACTGTGCCACGGCAAACAGCTCTACATTTTGGCGATGATGTCGCGATTGTCGAGTGCCCGCTCCATGCTGCAGTCAAAATTGAGTTGCAATGGGCCCCGCGTACTCATGAATCTGCCGCGCATGTCTGGCTGAGGCAGCAAATCGCCGATGCCGCAGCGCGCCATTTAAGTGGTCAAAGCCACTAGCGTTTTGGGCGATGGGCGGGAAGGTCGGGGAGCGAGATGTTGGCCACCTGCTCTGCAATCGGGGCGGTTGATAGCGGGTGCGTTTCAACTTCGTGTATAGCCGGATTGCCAATCGGGGACCATTCGTTTTGTTTGTAAATTTCGAGCGCTGAAAACTTGGCTTTGTACCCCATTTTCGGGCTGCCAGGAACCCAATAACCGAGATAGACATAAGGCAAGTTTCCCGAGCGCGCGATATCGACATGATCGAGGATCAGATAGGTTCCGAGTGAGTCCTGAGCACGGTCCGGGTCAAAAAAGGAGTAAACCATAGACAGGCCGTCTTGCAGAACATCTGTCAGGCTAACGGCGACCAGTGCTTTGGTGTCACGGTCAACATACTCGATCACACGAGAGCGGATTGGTGTTTCCTCAATCATCGCCGCGAATTCGAAGACATCCATATCTGCCATGCCACCGTCGGCATGCCTGCTATCAAGGTATCGGCGGAATAGGTCGTATTGTTCCTCGGTTGCCCAAGGGGAGGTGACACGGCGTTCTAGATTGGCATTTTTCTTGATGACCCGCTTTTGGCTTTTGGATGGGGCAAAGTCATTGGCAACGATGCGGGCAGACAGACAAGCTGCACAATCTGCACAGGACGGGCGGTAAAGCACGTTTTGAGAGCGCCGAAATCCTTGCTTTGAAAGCCCGTCATTCAGCTGTGCCGCGTTATCCCCTTGAAGCGCTGTAAACAGTTTACGCTCCATACGACCCTCAAGGTATGGGCAGGGTTGCGGCGCCGTCACATAGAATTGGGGCGCAAGTGGCAAAGTGTGTCGCATTTACCAGTGTCCTGTTTGTTCCGAGTAAACGATAACAACGAGTTGAAAGTTCGCCAAGAATTGAATCAGTTTAGTCTTAATCAGTGAAGTGATGAGAACCTCCTATGAAGCCTGATATGAAGCCCGAGAGCGCAAAAGGCGTTGTTGCCATGTGTATTGCCTGCCTCATTTGGGGGTTCTCCCCTCTGTATTACAAGCTTTTGGCGCATATCCCGCCACTTGAGATACTTGCACACAGAACAATCTGGTCATTTTTGATATTTTCAGTTCTCCTACTGGCGCAAAGACGAATTTCAGTTTTACTAAGGCTTTTCGCTACATCGACCAACCTGATGATTGTTGGGCTGGCAGCACTTATGATCTCGGCAAACTGGTTTGCCTTCATTTATTCAATTCAAGTTGGCCACGCCGTAGAGGCGGCACTTGGATATTATATTTTTCCGCTTGTGGCAGTGTTACTTGGCAGGGTTGTATTTAGTGAACGGCTAAGACCTGCCCAATGGGCTGCGGTGGCACTGGCAGCGCTTGCCGTGTCATTGCTCACCTACGGTTTGGGCGTCGCGCCGTGGATATCACTTTTTGTTGCCGTGACGTTCGGACTCTATGGCGTCGTCAAGAAACGCCTGACTGCTGGCCCAGTTGTCTCGGTGACGGGGGAAGTTGCCTTGCTTTTTCCTGTGGCACTGGCTGTGCTTGTCATTTTGCATGCCAAAGGAGAAGGACATTTCGGAACAGCGGCTTGGGAGAACGGGATGCTTGTTTTTTCGGGGATACTCACGGCAACGCCGCTCATGCTCTTTTCATACGCGACACAACGTAACCGGCTTTCAACGATCGGATTGTTGCAATACATCAACCCAACCGCGCAGTTTTTCTGTGCGGTTGTCATTTTTGGAGAGCCGTTTGGTTTCTGGCACGCTATGGCCTTTGGCCTAATCTGGGCAGGGTTGACGCTCTATTCAGTGTCTAGTTTCACTCAGGATAGAGCTTCGCGCAGATAGTCTGTAGCTGATTTCACATCGGGTTGACAAATAAAGAGGGCTTTGAGGCTTGGATCCGCAAATCCATTTTCTACAACATGCTCTATAAGGTTGAGGAGGGGCTGCCAGTAGCCATCTACATTCAGTAGAATAATAGGCTTTGAATGAAGCTCGAGCTGTGCCCATGTCAGAACTTCAAAAAACTCGTCAAGCGAGCCCGCGCCGCCCGGTAAAACAACAATTGCATTGGCGTTCATGAACATGACCTTTTTGCGCTCATGCATGTTTTCGGTCACGACAAAGCGGCTGAGATCTCTTTTGCCGACTTCTTTCTGCATCAGATGTGTCGGAATTACACCGAAGGTTTCCCCACCTGCGCTTTGGCAGCTGCGAGCGACGCGGCCCATCAGCCCGATATCACCAGCGCCGTAAACCAGCTGCCATTCCTCGGTTGCAATCGCCTTACCGAGGTCTTCAGCGGCAGAAGCGTAATTCGGATTCACCCCGTCACGTGAGCCGCAATAGACACAGATAGAACGTTTTTGCACAGGTGCACCTCGCTTTTGATCACATCTTTTGACCCGTCATAACCAAGTTGCTATGCTCCCTCAAGCCGTGCGTCAGCGGAGCCAATGCAGTGGAACGTCCATGAGCAAATTTTCGAGTTTTATCACGACCAACGCAAGTGCTCTTGTCGCTTTGGGGGCAACTGTTCTCGTGCTTGCGGGGGGCGGTATGTACTTTAAGCGCAGCCTTACAAATACTGGGAGTGAGAGCGCTGCGCAATCTCCTGTAGAGTTTTCATCTGATGAGAATGTATCGGACGCAACTGACACTACGGTCCAAAGCGAGGCTCAAAAAGCGCGCGCACCAAAGTTTGATGTGGCTCGGGTCGAGCCGAACGGGCAGGCTCTTATTGCGGGCTCGGCACTTCCTGGTGAAGTTGTCGAAGTTTTGCTTGATGGTATTGTGATTGCAGAGGTGACGGCAGGTACAACGGGAGAGTTTGCTGCATTTGCCGAACTCCCCCAAAGCAAAGAGGCTCGTGTCCTGAGTTTGCGAGGAAAGTCGGGCGATCAAGACAGCCTGAACACTGTTATTGTTGCGCCTGTTTCCGCCGTAGCTCTAGAAGCCACTAGTGAAGCGACTGAAGGCGAGCCACAAGGCTCACCAGAGATGCCAGCACAAGCTATTCTCATGGCCAGCGATGAAGGTGTTGAACTGGTGCAGCCTGTTTCGCCTGTTGTGATGAGCCAGGTTGCACTGGATGCGATCAGCTACTCGGAGAGTGGTGATGTGCAGTTGGCCGGCCGCGCGTCCAATGACGGGTTTATAAGGGTTTATCTCGATAACAAGCCAGTGACGACTGAGCGTATTTTGAAAGACGGGAACTGGCGCACGGAACTGCCAAATGTCGACTCGGGAATTTATACCCTGCGTGTCGATGAAGTGGATGCTTCGGGGCAGGTGCAAAGCCGTGTTGAAACGCCGTTCAAAAGGGAAGAGCCAGCAATGCTCACTTCTGGTTCTGAAGTGAAGTTGGTGACGGTGCAACCCGGATCAACGCTTTGGGCGATTGCACGGGAACGTTACGGGCAGGGTGAACTCTACTTTCAGCTGTATGAGGCCAATAAAGACCAGATACGCGATCCTGACCTAATCTACCCGGGACAGGTGTTTGATATTCCTGGCTGAGTGCGTCTGGCCTTTGTCGACAAAGCCGCCTAAACCTGCGCTTTGAAGTTTCAAGGGCAAATTTTGCATGAGCACGAACATACAAGAGCAAGAGCGCAAATCTGGCTGGCGCACTATAAAACGTGTGTTGCCCGCCCTTTGGCCAGAAGGTGAGACATGGGTGAAGCGCCGTGTCGTCATTGCGATGCTGGCGCTTTTGCTTTCCAAGCTCATCGCCGTCTATACGCCGATTATTTACCGTGACGCAGTAAATGCACTCTCTGGGGAGGGTGTTTCGAATCTGATGCTGGGTGCTGTGGGCCTTACTGTGGCTTACGGAATGGCGCGTATTTTCTCAAACGGGTTTCAACAGCTACGCGATGCTGTTTTTGCCGCCGTGGCCCAGCGGGCGTTGCGCAAGCTGGCTCTTGAAACGTTTACACATATCCACAAGCTTTCGATGCGTTACCATATCACCCGCAAAACAGGCGGGTTGAGCCGTATCATTGAACGTGGTGTAAAAGGCGTCGAGTTTCTCCTGCGCTTTTTGCTCTTCTCGGTTGGGCCGCTTATTCTCGAGCTGGCATTGGTCGCAGGGATATTCTTTTTTCTCTTTGATGTCTGGTATCTGGCTGCAGTTGTTGTCACGATCGGGCTTTATGTCTGGTTTACGTTTACAGTGACTGAGTGGCGCGTGAAGCTGCGTCGAGAGATGAACGACCGCGACACAGACGCTAACCAGAAAGCTGTCGACAGTCTGCTTAATTTTGAAACTGTAAAATATTTCGGTGCAGAGGGTCGGGAAGCAGCGCGCTATGATGCTGCGATGGAGGGCTATGAAAGTGCTGCGATCAAGACTGCATCGTCCCTTGCATTTCTTAATTTTGGTCAAACATTCATCATTACCTGTGGTTTGATTTCAGTAATGACTATGGCCGCAAAAGGCGTGCAAAGCGGCGCTCTGACGGTGGGCGATTTTGTGATGGTTAATGCTTACATGATCCAGATCACGATGCCGTTGAATTTTCTCGGAACTGTCTATCGTGAAATTCGCCAAAGCCTTGTGGATATGGGGGAAATGTTCAACTTGCTTGGTCAACCTGCGGAGATTGAAGACAGGCAGGGGGCGGGGCCGATAAAGGTTACGGGCGGTAAGGTTGCCTTTGATCAAGTATACTTTGGTTACGACACGGAGCGGCCAATCTTGAAAGGTGTTAGCCTGAGCGTTGATGCGGGCGAAACGATCGCTATTGTCGGGCCTTCCGGCTCGGGGAAGTCGACAATCGGGCGTTTGCTTTTCCGCTTTTATGATGTTTCGGGAGGGTCGGTGACGATTGATAGCCAAGATGTGCGCGATGTTACGCAAGAAAGCTTGCATCGGATCATTGGTGTCGTCCCGCAGGACACTGTGCTCTTCAACGATACAATTCGCTATAACATTGCCTATGGCCGCGATGGAGCAAGTGAAGACGAGATTATAGACGCCGCAAAAGCAGCGCAAATACACGACTTTATCTCGGCCTTGCCTGACGGGTATGAAACAACAGTCGGCGAGCGCGGTCTCAAGCTTTCGGGTGGAGAAAAACAACGCGTTGGTATTGCGCGCACGCTCCTGAAGGACCCGCCTGTTCTTCTGCTGGATGAGGCGACATCGGCACTCGATACGGAAACCGAACGGGAAATCCAGTCGGCTCTGAGGCGTGCAGGCGAGGGCAGAACCGTTATAACCATCGCTCATCGCCTTTCGACAATCGCTGATGCAGATAGCATTATCGTGTTGGAAGATGGAGTGGTTGCGGAACAAGGGACCCATGAGGAATTGCTCAAGCTGAAAGGGCGCTATGCAAGCTTATGGATGCGGCAGGTCACCGAAGAGGATGCCGCATAAGGAACGACTTTTCATTCGGCTGCTTTGACGCCGCCTTTGCCGTCTTTTAGTGAAGACTCATCTTTGGAATTCGGCAGCTTACCTGCTCGCTTCAGCACGTTGTGCATGTCTTTGGAATTTGGTTCTATCGTAAGATCATCCTGATCTTCATAGCGATTGTCGAGCCCCTCCCAGAGGATTTCTGGGGCGGCCATGCGGCGTGCAGCGTTTTGTAAGGCCATGTCACGTGCAATACGGCTTGCGCTTCCCAAAGAGAGCGCTGCAAGTGCGCGGGCGCCCCATCCAAGATAGGTTGAGAGCCAGACTCGAAGGGCCAACATGGACGGCGTGAAGACCAATGTGAGAACTGTCGCGATACCAAGACCGAAGACCACCGCAGTGGCGAGCTGTTTCCACCAAAGAGCTGTCGGACTGTCGATAGAGTACCCGCCATTCACGAAATCCAAGCTTAGGCCAAACATCATGGGGGCAAGGCCCGCCATTGTTGTGATCGTCGTGAGCAAAACGGGGCGAATGCGGTCTTCCGCTGTGCGCACAATCGCTTCGATACGCGGCATGTATGAAGAGTATTCCTGATACGTGTCGATCAAAACAATGTTGTTGTTCACCACAATCCCGGCAAGCGCAACGATCCCTGTGCCTGTCATTATGATGGAAAATGTCTGGTCCATCACCAGCATCCCGATCAGGACACCGGCTGTTGAAAGTACGACGGCCAGAAGCACAAGCACAGAATTGTAAAAGCTGTTGAACTGCGCAAGAAGAATGATGAACATAAGGCCCAATGCACCTGCGAAAGCACTTGTGAGAAAGGCTTGGCTCTCGGCTTCATCCTCCTGATCACCTGTCCATTCCCAAACAACCCCTGCCTGAAAGGGGGACGTTTCGAGCCATGACGTTAGTGCTTCAATCCGATTGGCCGGTGTGAGGGGCACTGCGACGAAACCTCTGCGTTCATAGCTGCTGCGCAGGCCCTCATCTTCGTGCCAGATGTTTGCGGAGACAATTTGGGTTTCTCCTGTATCTTTGTTTGTCAAAAGCATGGTTGCGTTGGCAACGCCCGCTTTTACATCAAAATACCGCATTTGATCTGCGCGGTTTATCTCCGCCAGTTTGGCCACCGGTTTGCGGGTCAAAAAGTTCGAAAGCGGTATCAGGCCGTCATTTGTTCTTAATTTGAGCGAGTCCAGAGTGCTTAGCACACGGTCTTTTTCAGGCAGGCGAACGCGAATATCAATTTCCTCATCGGAACTGTCGACGCGCATCGTATCAAGCAGGAGGCCGCGGGTTACGAGTTGAATCATTCCGCCGACAGTGGCAACATCCGCGCCATAGCGCCCCGCTTCCTCAACATCGACATCAAGCTGCCAGTCAATTCCGGGCAGGGGCAGGGTGTCCTCCTGAAGGGTAAGACCTGCAGTCTCATCAAATTTGGCACGGGCTGTTTTTGTTGCGCTGATCAGTGTTTCCCAGTCATTGGCTTTGAGGCGCAAATGAACGGGCTTGGCCGAAGCAGGCCCACGGGAAGCTGAAAGTATCTCGACTTTAATGCCGGGGAGTGCTTCAAGTTGTGACGTCAGTTCATCAAGGACCAGATCGCCGTCAAGCTCTGGCCTGTCGCGGCGGTCTTCCCATGGGATGGTTTCGAACTGGATCTGTCCTATCGTGTCTTTGGGCGGCTGTGCACCACCTGTATTGGAGTTGAGACCGCTGTTTCCTGCGAAAGCGAAGGCATTGTCCACCCCAGAGTGGGCTAGCACGACGCTTTCTGCACGGGCGATTAACTTGTCTTTTTGTGCTAGCGAAAGGTTGCCTCGTGCTCTTACGTAAACGATTGCCATTTCTGGTTCGGACTCTACGAAAAACTCTGTTCCGTTGTTGTTGGCTCCGTAGTAGCCAAAAACAGACATGACGAAAAAGAAGACAGCGGCAACCGACACGACAGGCATAATCGGGTTGGCCGTGATCAGACGAATGAATGATCCGAAAACTGTGCGTTGACGACCCGCTTTTACAGAGTTGTGCTTCCACTTGATTTGAGTCGCCCCCAACGTCACGGAAGATGCAAAACTCCCCAGCAAGAAAATTGCAAATCCAGGCAACAGAGACATGACACCTTCAAGGGGTGCTATGCCGCCAAATAGATAGCCTGGATTGAGAGTTTGTAATGCGCCAAGGAACACCAGGTATAGTGATGGCAGTACCAATGTCGCACGAAGCCACCAAGGCGCTGCAGCGCGCAAAGCATCGGCGGTGTGAGAAAACAGGCGGCTCATGCGGCCAGTCACGCCTCCCATAACAGGCAGATAAATCAGCGCAACAACGAGTGAGGCTGAAAGCACAAATATGAGGGTCACGGGTAGCATCCCCATGAATTGCCCCGGAACGCCTGGCCAGAACAGCATTGGCAGGAAGGCACAGAGTGTGGTGGCAGTGGAGCTTACAACAGGCCAGAACATCCGCTTGGCGGCTTCCACATAGGCATGCATCGGACCTGAGCCTTCTGAAATGCGTTTGTCGGCATATTCCACAACAACAATCGCTCCATCGACCAGCATCCCCACGGCGAGAATAAGCCCGAACATAACAATGTTGGAAATGGTTATCCCCATCAGGGCAAGCAGGGCAAAGCAAAGCAGAAAAGAGGTGGGAATGGCGAAGCCGACAAGCAGGGCAGGGCGCACGCCGAGCGAAGCCAGTACGACTATCATTACAAGCGCAATAGCAGTCAGAACCGATCCTTCCAGCTGGGCAATCATAGAGCCGACAACGCGTGACTGGTCGTTTGATGTTCCGACATATACTGCTGTTTTCAACTCCGCGGGCCATTCGGCACTGGCCTCTGCAACCACCTTTTTAACGGCATCGGCCATATCGAGCAGATTGAAGCCTTTACGTTTGACCACCTGCAACGCTACGGTTGTTTCACCGTTAAAACGAGCAGTCCCCATCCGATCCTCAAATGTGAGCCTGATCTCGGCCAAATCCCCCAGCGTAACAACGCGATCTCCGTTGACTTTGACGGGAAGGTCGTAAACGTCCTTAGGTTCATTAAAACTTGATGGAATTTTGACAGAGAACGCACCAGTCGCGCTCTCGACCTCTCCGGCAGCGATGAGCTGATTGTTGTTGCGTACAACGTTGATCAACTCCCCAGCGGTAACATTGTAGGCCTCAAGGCGGAGCGGGTCGATGATGACTTCCAGCATTTCATCACGTTTGCCCGCGATTCCGGCTTCCAGCACAGCATCAAGACTTTCGATTTTTTCTTGTAAGTCCTCGGCAACGCGGCCCATCGTCCGTTCTGGCACATCGCCTGTCAGATTTATGATCAGAACCGGAAATTCAGAGAAGTTGATTTCTTTTATGGTATATTTCTCTGCTCCTTCAGGGAAATTGGCTTCTGCCGAGTTCATGGCTTCACGAACGTCAGCCATGACAGCTGACTTGTCCCAGCCAAACTCAAACTCGAGGAAAAGACCCGCGTAGTTTTCTGCAGCTGTTGCGGACATAGATTTAAGGCTGTCCAGATCGGCCAGTTCTGTTTCCATCACTTTAACAAGCAGTGTTTCACTGTCGCTGGCTGAGATGCCCGGGAATGGGACGGATATAAACAGCCCAGGAATCTGAATGTCAGGCTCGCCTTCTTTGGGCAGTTTAGCATAGGCAAAGCCACCAACCAGAAGCGACAAGATAATAAATGCCATGATCATCCGCGCACGTGACGCGGCCCAATCAACCAAGCCCGTCATTGCGAACCATCCTGAAACTCTGCTGTGACGGGGACGCCATCTATCACATATTCCTGCCCAATGATGATGATGTCGGCACTTTCGGGCAAGCCGCTAAGCCAAACACCGTCAATGTCATCGCGTAGCAAAGTGACTTCTCGAAAAACGGCGGTCTGTTTCTCATCAATAAGGCGTACGCCAAGCAGACCGTCATTATTAAGGGTTAGGGCCGACTGTGAAACAAGATGAGCCGAGCGACCTTCTGCTGCAATAACAATTTCTGTGGTCTGTCCGTCACGTATTTCTAGGTTTGGGTTGCGAACTTCGATTTCAACACGAAATGTACGTGTCAGAGGATCTGCGCTACGCCCCAAAAAGCTGACTGTGCCTGAAAGCTCCTGACCTGTCGTCAAGCGGCCGCCAGCATTAGCACCTACCTTGATACGGCTTACCTGTGCTTCAGGGACAAAGCCTACAAGTTTGACAGGATCAAGCTGGATGACGGTCGCGCAGGCTCCGCCTGGCTGAATAAGTGCTCCAAGCTCGGCGGTGTCACTTTCCAGCAACCCGCCAAAAGGGGCTTTTATCTTAAGCCGCGAAATTTCTTTTTCGGCAGCGGCCACATTTGCCTCGGCAGACTCAATGGCAGCTTGAACTCCAAGCATGCCAGACTGCGCAGTCTTCAAGGACGCTTCTGCCACTTTGACATTCGCCTCAGCCCCACGCACCGAAGCTGCGGTTGAGGCGACACGCGTGTCAGAAGCAAATCCACCTTTTGAAAGCGTTCGCGCCGCGTTGTCGTTGATTTCAGCTTCTTCCAATTGGGCTTTTGCTTGTTCCAGCTGTGCTTCGGCGCGTGGAATTTGAGCTTGGGTTTCCGGAATACGCGCCATTGCTTCAGCTAGGCGGGCTTGTGCTTCGGCAAGGCTTGATCCGCGTGTGCCGGGATCTAGTTGGCAAAGGATTTGTCCTTGCTCTACAAATGCGCCCTTGCGTAGCGGCTCCGATATTACCAGCCCAGATGTTTCTGCCCGCACGTCCACCTGGCGCGCAGCTTCGGTTTGGCCACGCAATACTATCGCACTATCGATTTCGCGTGCATTTGAGTGAATTGCGATAACGCCCACGCGTCTGCCGGCTGTCTCTTCTGAACTGGAGGGTGAAGTGCTTGCCGCTTCGGATGAGGTTTGTGTTTTTGAAATATTGTTGCCTCGGGCTAATGATAGGAGAGCCTCGCGCTCGACGACGAGATAGAATAAAAATATTGTGACAATGATGGCCGTTAGGACTGGAATGATCCGCATCTTTTCGCCTTGTTTTGGCAGGTAGAGGACCCTGCCTTGGAGTGATGAAACCACTTTATTACATTGCTTCGCAAATAAATCAGATTCATTCAGCTGTCCAGTTTACTCTAGGTTGCCCGGTTCGTCATCATATGGGTTTCAGTGTGGTTAGGTTTGCGATGGGACGCCGATCTTTAAGGCAGGCCTTGGCAGGCGCATGTTGAGGCTGTAAGAGGGGGAAAATAGTGGGGGCAAACGCTTGAGCGATACCGATAGTTTTATTGAAGAAGTTACGGAAGAAGTTCGCCGTGATCGCCTATTCGCTTGGGTGAAGCGTTACGGCTGGATCGTGATTTGTGTTGTGCTTCTGACTGTAGGAGCAGCAGCCTTCTACGAATACCGCAAAGCGCAATCAACCGCGCAGGCACAAGCCTTCGGTGATAACGTATTGGCGGCCCTTGATAGTAACGCGGCAGAAGAACGTGCACTGGCGCTAGCCGGAATTGAGACCGGTGCTGACGGATCAGCCTCTGTGCTTGGGCTCTTGCGTGCGAAAGAGTTGTTTGAAGCGGGCAATATTGCCGATGCCAAGGCTGCTCTTCAGCAGGTTTCGGATGATTCTACCGCACCATTGGTTTACCGCCAAGTCGCTACGTTCAAGTTGCTGGCATTGCAAACGGATGATTTGAGCGTTGAAGAGCGCAGTGCCGGGTATCAGGCATTGATCGGCGGCAACCCGCAGCTCGGAGTCTTGGCTGAAGAGCAACTTGCGCTTCTTGACATCGAGCAAGGCAAAACAAAAGAAGCGATTGCAGCGCTGAATTCCATCGTTCAAGATGCAGAAGCAACTGCGGGGCTTAAGCGGCGTGCAACCCAGCTTATTATCGCACTGGGCGGTGAGTTAACCGACGTTCTTGTTGAATAACGCACCAACGGGTGACTATGAAGAGAGCGACAGAAGAGGCTGAAGGGAAGATCAATATGAAATCTGGTTCGCGTAAGTCGGGCATGTTGTCTCTTCTCGCAGGTGGAGCTGCCCTTTTATTGCTCAGCGCCTGTGAAGAACCCGAAGTTGTTCTGGCGGGCAAGCGGGAGGCACTCCGCGCTGAAGAGAGCAATGCAAATACCCCTGTTGCGGCACGTTCGATGGAGAACCGCTCTCTTGCTGTATCGCTTGTTGCGCCACAAAATAATGCAGGCTGGTTTCAGCGTCATAATAGCCCTCACACCCGAGTTTCCCATCCTGCATTTTCGGGGGCTCTAGAGCCACTTTGGAGTGCGGACATCGGAGCAGGGGACAGCCGCTCTGGCCGTATAACCTCCGAGCCGGTGGTTGCTGCAGGTAAAGTTTTCACACTTGATTCCGAGGCGCGCGTAACCGCGACATCGGTTAGCGGAGCGCCGGTCTGGAACATTAGCCTCGTTCCGCCACGGGATGCCGCACGGGATGCGACTGGGGGCGGTATCGCCTTTGCGGATGGCGCGTTGTTTGTGTCTTCAGGTTTTGGTTTGGTCACGGCTCTTGATGCCAATACTGGGCAAGAACTGTGGCAGCAAAAGCTTCAGGCCTCGGCAACTGGTATGCCTACGGTGAAAGACGGGATCGTTTATCTCGTTGCTGGAGATTCAACTGCGTGGGCGCTGGATACAAATTCTGGCCGCATTCTTTGGCAACTAGGGTCGGCTGCGGACAAAAACAATGTCCTTGGCGGGCCAGCGCCTGCTGTGAACGACAATCTGGTTGTATTTTCATTTGGCTCAAACGAGTTGCAGGCCGCATTTCGACAGGGTGGGCTTCGTATTTGGGATGCCGCGATCTCGGGCCAACGGGTTGGGTTTTCACGTAGCCGAATTACTGATATCACGGGTGATCCAGTAATAGTCGGTGATAAAATCTACGCGGGAACGTTCTCTGGGCGCACTGTTGCACTAGATACTGCGAGCGGCGAACGGATTTGGACAGCTGAAGAAGGCCCCATGAGTCCTGTCTGGGTGGCAGGTGGTTCTGTCTTTATGGTCACCGACAATAACGAGTTGGTTCGGTTGGATGCGACCAATGGTGAGCGTATATGGGGCACAAAACTTCCGTTCTTTGTGAAAGACCGACCCAAACGCCAAAAAACAGTATTTACTCACTATGGCCCTGTTCTGGCTGGCGGGCGCCTCTACGTGGCTTCGAATGATGGTTTAATCCGAGTGTTCAACCCTGAAGACGGAAGCCTTATAAAAACTGGCGAGCTTCCAAGCGGCGCAGCTACTAGCCCAGTTTTTGCGGGCGGGGTTATGTATGTTGTCAATCGCAAGGGTCAACTTTTCGCTTTCCGTTGACCTGAATGTAAGTTAGTTGCGTCTTTTCGCGACTGGAGCGCTAATCATGAGTTTTACACTGGCCATTGTCGGCCGGCCTAATGTCGGCAAATCGACCTTGTTCAACCGTCTGGTTGGCAAGCGGCTTGCTTTGGTTGACGACCAACCAGGTGTAACAAGGGATCTGCGCGAGGGTGAAGCCAAACTTGGCGATCTACGGTTTACAGTAATCGATACTGCCGGCTTGGAAGACGCAACGGACGACTCTTTGCAAGGGCGTATGCGTCGCTTGACTGAGCGTGCAGTCGAGATGGCTGATGCATGCCTCTTCATGATTGATGCTCGCATGGGGGTGACGCCTACCGACGAAGTGTTTGCTGATATTTTACGTCGTAAGGGCAAGCCCGTTTTTGTGGCTGCCAACAAAGCTGAAGGCATGGCGGCAGATGCGGGCGTAATGGAGGCGTATGGCCTTGGTATAGGTGAGCCAATTCGGCTTTCAGCCGAGCACGGTGAGGGGCTAAACGAGCTATATTCTGCGCTCATGCCAATGGCTGACGCTTTTGAAGAGCGCGCCAAGGAAATCGCTCCTGATGTGGACGTTACGGTAGATGATGAGGACGATGTTCCAGATCATACACCGACGATCAAACGCCCCTTGCAGGTTGCAGTTGTGGGCCGCCCCAACGCGGGTAAATCTACGCTGATCAACAAAATACTTGGTGAAGACCGCCTTCTGACCGGCCCGGAAGCTGGCATCACGCGTGACGCGATTTCGCTGACACTGGAGTGGTCAGGGACGCCAGTACGAATTTTTGATACCGCTGGCATGCGCAAAAAGGCGAAGGTGCAGGACAAGCTTGAAAAGCTTTCGGTCTCTGATGGTTTGCGGGCAGTAAAATTTGCTGAAGTCGTGGTTGTTCTGCTTGATGCTGCCATTCCTTTTGAGCAACAAGATTTACGTATTGCCGATTTGGCCGAACGTGAAGGTCGCGCTGTAGTTGTGGCGGTGAACAAGTGGGATATCGAAGACGAGAAGCAGGATAAGCTTCGTGATTTGAAAGAATCATTCACACGTCTGCTGCCGCAACTTCGAGGGGCCCCCCTTATCACCGTATCAGCTAAAACCGGACGAGGCCTTGAGCGTTTACATGATGCAATCGTGAAAGCGCATGATGTTTGGAACAAGCGGATCAGCACGGCGCACCTCAATCGCTGGCTTGATGGAATGGTGCAAGCGCACCCGCCGCCCGCTCCGCAAGGAAAGCGCATCAAGCTGCGCTATATGACGCAAGCTAAAACTCGTCCGCCGGGGTTTGTAGTGATGTGTTCGCACCCGGACAAAATGCCAACAGCTTATTCACGCTATCTAGTGAACGGGTTGCGCGAAGACTTTGATATGCCAGGAACGCCTATTCGCCTCTACATCCGTGGGCAGGGCGATGCCAATCCTTATAAGGGCAAGAAGAAGCCGGGTCCTTCGAAACTTCGAAAGCATACTCTTGGTAAGAAGAAAGATTAAGAGCGTCGGTGTTTCAGTGTTGCGAGGGTTAGATAGGCAATTCCAACGCTCGCCAGCCCGATCACGCTTGTATTGACTGGCTCAAAGTTGCTGATAATCACGCCAACAAGCGCCCAGATTACTGCCAATGGGTAAGCTAACGTATCAGGGCGCGCTTTTTGCATGGCGACAGCAATAGCAAGCGCTATTGCAAGCCCGATGAAGGCAGCGGTGGTTTGGGATGTGTAGCCATATCCTGCGAGCAGTAAGCCAATAGAAACCGAAGAGGCCGCAGTAAGCCAACCGGCATAGGCTCCGATAGGTTCGCGCTGCCACCATCTGTCAGTGGAGCCGCTTCTGGCAAGTGCAGCAAGCGCGCCGATCAGCATGACCCAGATGAGCGCTGTTGCCCATATAACGGAAAGCTGCGCAACCGCGATCCAGGAGGCGCCCACAGCAAGGCTGACAAAAAGCGCAGGTCGGCCATCTTCCCAAGTTCCATCATCGGCCCGGCTGAATAAGCCGAACCCTGTTCCCAGGATGAGCCAAATATAGATTAGCCCCCAAATGGAAAATGCGTAGCCTGCAGGTTGAATGGGCGGGTTTTCCTGAGGAACGGGGAATTGACTGGCCTCAAATCCATTGAAACCACTCGTCATAAACGGGGAGACCGCAAAAAAGACTGCGGCAACAAAAGTCATAATGGCGAATATGCGCTTCATTGAATTACCCTATGCATTGTGACCCCGTCACTTCAAGCCAGAGTGCCATCTGCATTTAAAACCGTGCGTCCACCAAGGTAAGGTGTAAGAGCCGCAGGAATCGATACTGAACCATTCTGCTGCTGCCCGTTTTCCAACACTGCAATAAGCGCGCGCCCAACCGCAAGCCCGGACCCGTTGAGTGTATGAACATATTGTGGCTTGCCGCCGTCAGCCGGCTTGAAGCGCGCCTGCATGCGGCGGGCTTGGAAATCACCACAAACAGATACAGAGCTGATCTCGCGGTATTTACCCTGCCCGGGAAGCCAGACTTCAATATCATGCGTCTTGATCGCTCCAAACCCTATGTCACCGGTGCAGAGAATGACTGTTCGGTAAGGTAGCCCGAGCTTCTCAAGAATGCCCTCTGCACAACGCGTCATGCGGTCGTGTTCGATAAGGCTTTCGTCAGGGTGAGTGATGGAGACCATTTCGACTTTCTCGAACTGATGCTGTCGCAACATGCCTGAAGTGTCGCGTCCAGCGCTTCCGGCTTCCGAACGAAAGCACTGGGTATGAGCCACATAACGACGGGGTAGGGAGCTTTGCTCCAAAGTTGTCCCGTTTACCATATTCGTCAAAGGAACCTCAGCAGTTGGCACAAGCCACCAGCCATTTGTCGTCTGGTAGCTGTCTTCGCCAAATTTTGGTAACTGTCCTGTACCATACATCATTTCTTCTTTGACGAGCACAGGGGCCCATGTCTCCTCGAGGCCATTCTCTTCAATATGCGTGTCGAGCATGAACTGCGCCAGTGCCCTGTGAAGACGCGCTATTGAACCGGACAAAACAACAAAACGGCTGCCAGATAACTTGGCTGCGGTTTCAAAATCCATACCCGTTTTAACGGCTTCAATTTCAAAGTGCTCGCGGGCTTCGAAATCAATTTCGCGTGGGGTGCCCCAGTGGCGGATTTCGACGTTGTCGTTTTCGTCTGCGCCATCGGGGACATCGTTGTGCACTAAATTCGGCAAGCTGGAGAGCATTTCGTAAAGCTGATTGTCGAGCGCTTTCGCAGATGCTTGCAACTCTGAAACTTCGGCCTTTTTTGCGGCGACTTCCTCGCGCAGGTTATTGAAAGCGGTTTCGTCCCCTGCGGCTTTCGCGGCACCGATGTCTTTTGCTGCTTTGTTTTGAGAGGCTTGAGCAGTCTCTGCGGCCAGTATCATCATTCGTCGTTCCTCATCAAGCTTGAGGACGTCGGCTGAAACGGGCGTGAGGCCACGGCGTTGCATGGCCGCGTCAAAGGCGCTCGGATTGTCTCTGATAGCGCGAATGTCGTGCATCTTTTGTGTCCTTCTGCGAAATGAGTCTGTTTTGCTGTCTTATGGCCGATTTAGCTGCCTGAGGTAAACGGGTGATTGTGCGCCTTTGGGATTTCCCATTGCCCATTGCAAACATAACTGTTCGGGCATAGGTAGGGCTGAATTTGAAGGGCTTTGCCCAAAACCAGACCACGACGGGGGCGCATATGAGACCTGGTGACTTGCTGATGTTGGCCGCGATTTTCGCGATCATGTACTTTCTTTTGATCCGACCACAGCAAAAGAAAATGAAAGAACACCAACAAATGATCGAGAACATCCGCCGCGGTGATCAAGTGATTACGCAGGGCGGGATCATCGGCAAGGTTGTAAAAGTGCGTGATGATGGCGAACTCGAAGTCGAGATTGCCGACGGTGTCAAAGTCCGCGTGATCAAAGGTACGGTCGCGCAGGTGCTTAATAAAACCGAACCAGCCAAAGCGTAAGCTTTCAAACCGACAAAAAAGACGGGGCAGAGCTACCAATGCTTCAGATTGATTCATGGAAACGAGTGCTGATCTGGCTCGTCGTTGCTGTAGGGCTTTTGTTTGCCTTGCCGAACGGATTTTACACGCGGGTCGAAACTCACAACGATGCTGTAAAAGCAATCGAGGCAGGTGGGGCCGCTTCCAGCCTTAAAGAGCAGGCTGCACTTTGGCCAGAGTTTCTACCGTCGGGCTTGGTGAACCTCGGGCTTGATTTGCGGGGAGGCGCGCATCTGCTTGCCGAGGTAAAGGTTCAGGATGTATATGCCGCTCGCATCAAGGGGATGTGGCCCGAAATTCGTGACCTTCTGAGGGAAGAGCGTGATACTGTTGGCACGGTGCGGCTCCAGAACAGCAACGATAAAGAGCTGCGTATCCGTATTTCCAAACCTGAAGAGCTTCAGAATGCCGCTAGTCTGATCCGCGGTCTTGCACGCCCTGTGACAAGCTTGGCGGGTGCGGGAGCAAACGATATTGAGGTGAATGTTGAAGGCGAAAGTCTTGTCGTCCGTCTCTCGGAAGCCGAAATGCTTGCAACCGACGAGCGCACAGTGCGTCAGTCTCTTGAAATTATTCGCCGCAGGATTGATGAAGTTGGAACGCGCGAGCCCACGATCCAGCGCCAGGGAGGGGACCGTATCCTCATTCAGGTTCCTGGCCTCGGAAGCGCTGCAGAATTAAAAGAGATTATCGGAACAACTGCGCAGCTAACCTTTCATTCTGTTGTGAGTCGCGCTTCCAGTGCCGATGCCCCTGCGGGGGCGGGCAACTATGTCTTGCCGTCGATAGATGAGGAGGGGGTGTTTTACATCCTCGAAGAAGCGTCTGTCGTTACAGGCGAAGATCTGGTCGATGCGCAACCTGATTTTGACCAGAATGGTCGCCCCGCTGTTTCGTTCCGCTTTAACACCTCTGGCGCTCGACGTTTTGGAGATTACACAGCCGAAAACATCGGTTCTCCTTTTGCGATTGTTTTGGACCGTGAAGTGATCTCAGCCCCTGTTATCCAAAGCCACATTGCCGGCGGATCGGGTATTATCACAGGAAATTTCACGCTTGAAGAAAGCACTAATCTGGCCGTGCTTTTGCGCGCGGGTGCCTTGCCTGCTGGACTCGAGTTTCTGGAAGAGCGCACCATCGGGCCTGAATTGGGCGCCGATAGTATTGAAGCCGGCAAAATCGCCTGCATCGTCGCATTTGCGGGCGTGTTGTTGTTTATGGTCATGAGCTACGGCTTGTTTGGTGTATTTGCCAATATCGCTCTTGTCATAAATGTTGTGCTTATCTTCGCACTGCTCTCTATGTTGGGGGCAACACTTACGCTCCCCGGGATTGCAGGGATTGTCCTCACGATCGGCATGGCCGTTGATGCAAACGTGCTTGTCTTCGAGCGGATACGAGAAGAGTTGAAGTCTGCAAAAGGGCCAGCCCGGGCGATTGATCTCGGCTATGAAAAGGCTCTTTCGGCGATTGTCGACGCCAATATCACGACCTTTATTACGGCTGTTATCCTTTACGCTGTCGGCTCTGGCCCTGTACGAGGTTTTGCGATCACCTTGGGGCTTGGTATCCTGACATCCGTTTTCACCGCGATCTTCGTAACACGCCTTATCGTTGTTATTTGGTTCGAGCGCCGCAAACCTAAAACGCTGGAGGTTTGACCCATGCGATTGAGACTTGTTCCACAAGAGACAAACTGGGATTTTTTTGCGCGCTATAAGCTATGGCTGGGCATCTCTGCTATTATGATGGTTATTGCGTTTGTAAGTTTTCTTTTGCAGGGCTTGAACTATGGCATCGATTTCCGCGGAGGCACGACAATCCGCACAGATAGCACACAGCCGGTTGTGATTGCCGATTACCGAGAAGCGATTGAGCCTCTTCAGCTTGGGGACATCACGATCACTGAAGTCTTCGACCCAACGTTTGGAGAAGACAAGAATGTCGCTATGATACGCATTCAAGCGCAGGATGGCGAAGAGGCGGTTACGACCGAGGTGATTGAAACAGTCCACACAGCACTAAAAACTGTCGCCTCCGATATAACCTTTAGCTCTGTTGAAAGCGTCGGCCCAAAGGTCTCTGGGGAGCTTATTCAAACAGCTGTAATTGCAGTGCTTTTAGCAATCGGGGCGGTTCTTATCTATATCTGGCTTCGCTTTGAATGGCAGTTCGCCGTCGGTGCGGTGGTTGCTTTGGTGCATGACGTGTTATTGACCATCGGGATTTTCTCCGAGCTTCAGATACGTTTTGATTTGGCGATCATTGCAGCGCTTCTGACAATCGTTGGCTATTCGCTTAACGATACGGTTGTTGTGTTTGACCGTGTTCGAGAAAACCTTCGCAAGTATAAGCAGAAGCCGCTCAAAGACGTTATGAATCTTTCAATCAATGAAACGCTCAGTCGTACTATGATGACATCGGTCACAACACTGCTTGCCCTTTTTGCTCTGTTCATGCTTGGTGGTGACGTCATCCGTGGCTTTGTCTTTGCTATGATCTGGGGTGTTATCGTCGGAACATACAGTTCTGTTTTCGTGGCTTCTACGATCCTTCTTTGGCTTGGTGTCAAGCGCGACTGGTCAAAGCCTGATGGCACAACGGGGAACCAATTCGCGAATGTAGATGCCTGAAGCACTACACCAGGCTTTAGGCCAACATGGCCTATTGCTTCTTGTGCTGACGGTGTTTGTTGCGGGTGTCGTTCGCGGGTTTTCGGGCTTTGGCACTGCAATGGTGTTTATCCCTGTAGCAAGCAAATTTATCGAGCCTGTTTGGGTTCTGGTCGCTTTAACTGTTATGGATGTACTTGGGCCTATACCAAACTTGCCAAAAGCATGGCGTGATGGTGAGCCAAAGGATGTTGCGCGTCTCGGTATGGCCACGATCGTTGCCTTGCCATTCGGGTTGGCCCTGCTTTTTGCCGTTCCTGTTGAAGTCTTTCGTTATTTAGTCGCCGCGCTGGCAATCATCGTGCCAATCTCCCTTTTGGCAGGCCTGCGCTATAAGGGGCAGCTTACACCTTTTGTGCTTTATGCTGGAGGGGCTGTTGCGGGGATAACAGGCGGCGCAGCAGGGCTTCCTGGGCCGCCTGTTATAATGCTTTATGCCGCGAGTATGAAACCTGTCCGAAGCATTCGGGCTAACACCATGATGTACCTATTCCTGTTTGATATCGCTCTTCTGTCTTGGCTTTTCTTTCAGGATAAGCTTGAAGCGGTTCCAATCTGGCTTGGGCTATTGTTTTTCGCACCAGCAATATTGGGAAACATTGTTGGTGCAACCCTCTTTGATCCTTCACGAGAAAAGCAGTATCGAGGTATAGCCTATTGTATCATCTTGCTTGCGGCGCTGACATCACTTCCACTATGGGACTAAATGATGAAACTCACTGAAATGCAGTTCAACGAGGCGCAACCCGTCGATGGTTATGGCCCAGGCTATTTCCGCATCGGTGGCCAAAGGGTTGATGGTGGCATTTTGCTTACAGCTTCTAAAGTGCGCTCCTGGGAAGGATACGCTGATGTGGAAAACCTTTTGTCTCTCCAGGGCAACGTGGATGTGATATTCATTGGCACAGGTGCCGAGATATCTCATTTGCCTACTGACTTGCGAGAGCGCATCGAAAAGGCGGGCATGGGTGTTGAAATCATGAATTCACCCGCTGCCTGTCGCACTTACAATGTGCTTGCGGCGGAAGGGCGGCGTGTTGCCCTTGCTGCTTTACCGGTGTGAAAGGTTAGATGATGGAACTTGTGGTCGACAATCTCGGCGTGGCGCGTGGGGGTATACCTGTCCTAGAGGGCGTAAGTTTTTCTGTGAGCGCGGGGCAGGCGCTTGTTTTGCGTGGCCCCAACGGTATCGGCAAGACAACTTTGCTACGCACTCTGGCAGGCTTGCAGGCGCCGCTGTCGGGCAAGATCAGCCTTGATCGTGAAGCGATGGCTTATGCCGCACATGTCGATGGGATCAAAACGACTCTGACTGTTGAGGAAAACCTTCACTTTTGGGCAAGTGTTTTTGATGTACCCGAAATTGAAAGCGCGATTTCTGCTTTCGAATTGGAGGCATTGCGAACGCGGTCCGCGGGTATGCTGTCTGCTGGCCAAAAGCGCCGCTTGGGTTTGGCACGGCTTATGGTGACCGGTCGTCCTGTCTGGATTCTGGATGAGCCGACCGTTTCTCTTGATCAAGCGGCTGTTGCGATGTTCGGTGAGGTGATAAAAAGACACCTTGCCAGCGGTGGAATGGCGATTATGGCAACGCATATCGACCTCGGATTGGAAGATGCTGTTACCTTTGATCTTGGACACTTGAAAGCAACCTCGAACCTTGCAGAAAACTTTGACGAGGCCTTCCTATGATGGCACTTCTGAAACGTGACATGCGCCTTGCTGTGCGTGCTGGCGGTGGCTTCGGACTTGGGCTTTCGTTTTTTCTTATAGTCGTCGTGCTCATTCCCTTTGGTGTTGGCCCTGAAACAGGCCTTCTTGGGCGGATTGCCCCCGGAGTTCTTTGGGTCGCAGCACTGTTGGCGTGCTTGCTCTCGCTCGATAGAGTTTTTTCGCTTGATTTCGAAGACGGCTCGTTGGACCTCTTGGCAACATCTCCTTTGCCGCTAGAAGGGGTTGTTGCCATTAAAGCTATTGCGCACTGGTTGACGACGGGCCTGCCTCTGGTCTTCGCGGCTCCTGTCTTTGCATTGTTGATGAGCCTTCCCGTAAATGGGTACTCGGCTCTTGTCGTCTCGCTTTTTTTGGGCACGCCAGCGCTTTCTGTAATAGGCGCTTTCGGTGCAGCACTTACTGTGGGCATCAAGCGTGGGGGGCTACTCCTTAGTCTCTTGGTTTTGCCACTCTATGTGCCGACACTCATTTTCGGAGCGGAAGTTTCGCGCCGTGGAGCGGAGGGGCAAGACTACACAACACCGCTTCTCATGCTTGCTGGCGTAAGCTTTGCTGCTTTGGCTCTACTGCCATTTGCGAGCGCCGCTGTGTTGAGGGTGAACTTGCGCTAATGTGACATCTCGGCACTGGAAATTCTTTTCAAATTCAGGCATGGGAATACGTGAAAAGAGGAAGTGTTATATGGCGTCGATTTGGGAATATGCGAACCCGCTCAAGTTCATGCGGACAAGCGAAACGATTTTACCGTTTGTTGCTTGGGGAGCATCGATTTGTCTGGTTGTGGGGTTGATTTGGGGCTTTTTCTTTACTCCTGATGACTTTCGCCAAGGCTCGACTGTGAAAATTTTCTACATTCATGTCCCAAGTGCGATGATGGCCATCAATATCTGGGTAATGATGCTAATCACGTCACTTGTTTGGATCATTCGGCGGCATCATGTGAGTGCTCTCGCTGCGCGTGCAGCGGCACCCATCGGAGCAGTTATGACGCTTATCGCACTCTATACTGGTGCTGTTTGGGGGCAGCCAATGTGGGGCACTTGGTGGGCTTGGGATCCAAGACTGACTTCATTCCTGATCCTGTTTCTCTTCTATTTGGGGTATATGGCTCTTTGGGCCGCGATCGAAAATGATGACACAGCGGCCGATCTTACAAGTGTGCTTTGCCTCGTTGGGTCAGTGTTCGCGCTGTTGTCGCGTTATGCGGTTAACTTCTGGAACCAAGGTCTGCATCAGGGCGCTTCACTTTCCCTTGATAAGCAAGAAAACGTAGCGGATGTATTCTGGTATCCCGCTCTTGTGGCTATAGCTGGCTTTGTGCTTCTTTTCGTCACCTTGGTTATTATTCGTACCAACACTGAAATCAGAGCCAGACGCTCGCGAGCGTTGCTGGCTAGGGAGCGTATGAGTTGATGCCTGACCTAGGGAAATATGCAGCGGAAGTCTTGTCAGCCTATGGCGTGTCTATCGCACTTCTTTTGGGAATTGTCTGGGCGAGCCTCGCGCGCTCTAAGCGTGTGAAAGCCGAGCTTGATGCAATCGAGAAGCGGAGATCAGAAAATGGCTAAGCTCTCTCCGATGATGCTGGCTCCTCCCGTGATCTTTCTTGGATTGGCGGTTCTGATGTTCGTGGGGCTTCAACGCGAAGACCCCGACTCGCTTCCTTCGGCACTGGAAGGAAAGCCCGCACCTGCTGTAATGGTTTCTGGTCTGGGCGGGAAGAGCGCCTTCAATGACCAGACACTACGTGACGGTGAGGTGAAACTAGTTAACTTTTGGGCGAGTTGGTGTGCCCCATGCCGCGTAGAACATCCGCAACTTGAAGAACTGGCTTCTGAAGGGATCGCGATATACGGGGTGAATTATAAAGATAAAGCTCCCAATGCGCTCAAATTTTTGAAAGACCTTGGTGATCCGTATAAAGCCATTGGTGCAGATGAATCAGGGCGCATGGCGTTGAACTGGGGTGTTTATGGCGTTCCTGAAACTTATGTGATTTCGGGTGACGGAACCATAGTTTTACGCTTCGCTGGACCTATAACCAAGCGTGTGATCGCAGAGACAATTCGCCCTGCAATCGCACGCGCACATGGAGGCTCATAATCACTCAGCCAAACTGGTTTCGATGTGGTTGGAGCGCTCTAGTGTTCTGTGAACTGGGCATTTGTCCGCAATCTCTAGGAGCTTTTGCCGCTGCTCTGCTGTGAGGTTACCCTCCAATCTGATTTTACGTTGAAAGCGGTCAATTTTTTCGCCAGAACTGCTGCTTGCGTCTTGCGCGTGAACTTTCTCGTGGCACACGTCGACGCTGACATGATCAAGAGGCCAACCCTTTCTGCGCGCATACATACGGATGGTCATCGAAGTACATGCGCCAAGCCCTGCACTGACAAACCCATAAGGGCTCATACCTCTGTTCGTACCGCCGTAGGCTTCTGGTTCATCAGCAAGAGTATGGTGGTGTGGGCCAGACATGATGTCTTGCAAGAAGCCTTTCGGATCAGCCTCGCTGACACGCGTAATCCCTTCGGGCGCGCCCGGTGGTGGAGCGGGAGCGCGTAAATCAAGATAGCGCGTTACCCAAGAGCTGATCACTTCGGCGGCATATTCGGCATCCTGAGGATTGGTGATCAGATGATCGGCATCATCTAGGGTGATAAAACTCTTTGGGTGC
The DNA here is from genome assembly GCF_025751535.1 of Lentibacter sp. XHP0401. Classification (GTDB taxonomy): domain Bacteria; phylum Pseudomonadota; class Alphaproteobacteria; order Rhodobacterales; family Rhodobacteraceae; genus Lentibacter. Next base: position 326,694 of record NZ_JAOWLC010000001.1, read on the forward strand.
TTGGCTGCGAGAAAGATTGACGCCGCATTATCGATGCTGACGATCTCGTCTCTGGGCGCATGCAAGACAAGTAGAGCCTTACCGAGTGTGCTAATCGCTTCATCTAGCTTGTGACTGGAGATATCGTTCAGAAAGCTCTCGTTGATGGTAAAGCTGCGCCCCCCCAAACAGACGTCTGCAGAGCCGGTTTCGGAAATCTCCGCGTGCTTGTGGGCGAAGTTTTCGGTAACGTGATCCGGTTCGAAGGGTGCGCCAATTGTGACAACCGCCTTTGCAGATTGAATGCTTTTGGCCGCAGCAATAACCGCCGCACCACCGAGACTATGGCCGATCAAGATATCAGGCGCAAAACCTTGTTCGCTCATAGAAACTGCTGCGGCTTTCAAATCATCTATATTGGTTGAAAAGCCGGTGTTTGAAAATTCACCTTCGGAGTGCCCAAGCCCTGTGAAATCAAACCGTAAAACAGCAATACCATGCGCTGTGAGGCGCTGTGCTATGCGGCGTGCAGCTGCTATATCTTTGGAGCAGGTGAAGCAATGCGCGAACAGGGCATTTCCGAGGTGTGGCCCTTCGGGAAGGTCGAGCCTCGCACAAAGCGAATGCCCCTCAGGGCTCATAAACGTAAATCTCTTCGTCGGCATGTCTGTTCCTTCTAGGCTATGCTTGAAGGGTAAGAGCGTAAACTGCTCAGTGCTAGCCTTGTGACGAAGCTGTCACGCTGATGTGACGATTGATTCAGCTAGGTTTTGAACTTGCTTCAAGAAAAAACTGATACTGCTTCAAGTAACTTGGCGCAGGATTACCCTTGGATTGTCCGTAGTATCGAGCTTGAATGCAACAATAAGAAATCACCTCCGGGGGTAGACCGTGACAAAATCAGATTACTATGTGCCGCAAGGCGGTCTTGCTCCCCAAACGCAGCTCCTCACAGACAGGGCAATGTTTACAGAAGCTTATGCGGTGATCCCGAAAGGGACGTTCAGTGACATTGTCACGAGCTTATTGCCTTTTTGGGAAGGCGCGCGCTTTTGGGTCATCGCTCGGCCGTTGTCTGGTTTTGCAGAAACGTTCTCGCAATACATTGCGGAAGTTCAGCCCAACGGTGGGAGCGAGCAACCTGAGACAGAAGCCGGCGTGCAATCCGTTATATTCGTGGTCGGCGGGGGGCTGACGCTGACTATTGATGGTATGCAACACCAGCTTGAGGCTGGGGGCTATGCTTATATCCCGGCCGAGGCGCAGTGGGCACTACGCAATAACACGGAAGATGCCGTGCGTTTTCACTGGGTTCGTAAACGCTATGAGGCCGTTGAAGGACTTGATGCGCCGGGCGCTTTTGTCACCAATGAGAAGGCCCTAGCGCCAAATCCGATGCCTGGGACAGGGGGTAAATGGTCAACAACGCGCTTTGTTGATCCCTCTGATCTTCGCCACGACATGCATGTGAATATCGTAACTTTTCAACCTGGTGCGGTAATTCCTTTTGCTGAAACGCACGTTATGGAACATGGGCTATACGTTTTGGAGGGTAAAGCTGTCTACCGTCTCAATCAGGATTGGGTCGAAGTAGAAGCTGGAGATTTTATGTGGCTTCGAGCGTTTTGTCCGCAAGCTTGCTATGCGGGTGGGCCTGGTCCATTCCGTTACCTGCTATATAAAGATGTAAACAGGCACATGAAGTTCCCTGCTAATTTCTGATATCGATAGTTCAGGGTTCCAACAGAAAACCGGCGCCTCATGTGAGCGCCGGTTAATTTTTTCAGGGATTTTTAGACGTGATCGTCCTTCTTAAGGGATCCATATCCATGGCCGGCGTGCCCGCCGGAGACTTCCTCTGTAGCTTCATCTGCCAACTCTTCGGGCAAAACCAGGTTGAGTACTATGGCTATAGCGGCGGCTGGGAGGAGGCCGGATGTTAGCAAAACTTGCGCGGTAGACCCCATGTGCTGAAGCGCATCCGGCTCAAGTTGCAAACCAAGGCCAATCGAGAGCGCGATTGCGAAAATTACCATGTTGCGCCGGTTCCAGTTTACGTCAGAGAGCATTGATATACCCGCAGCGACAACCATACCAAACATGACAATTACCCCCCCTCCCAAGACTTCAATCGGGACAGTGCGAATGACACCGCCGACTTTGGGGATCAATCCGCAGATAATAAGAAAGATGGCCCCACAAGTCACAACATGGCGGCTCATGACACCGGTCATCGCAATAAGGCCGACGTTCTGGCTGAACGAGGTGTTGGGGAAGCCACCGAAAATACCAGCGAGAGCCGTTCCAATCCCGTCAGCATAGGTCGCGCCTTGGATTTCCCTGTCGGTTGCTTCACGGTTAGCTCCGCCTTTACAAATACCCGAAACATCGCCGACAGTTTCAATTGCTGAGATGAATGCCATCAAACAAAAGCCGATAACTGCAGCTGCTGAAAACTCGAAGCCATACCTGAAGGGATCTGGCAGTGCAAAAGCCGCGGATCTTTCCCAAGATGTTGCAATTGCCTCAAACGTGAGCATGCCAACGGCCAAAGCATAGATGTAGCCAACGATAAGGCCGATCAGAACAGCCGAGATTGAAAGCATACCACGTGTAAAAAACTTAAGCCCAAGGGTCACCACGATCACAACAAGCGCTGCCGACCAGTTGAGAAGCGAGCCATACTCAGGCGTTCCGATGGCAGGCACTCCACCAGCTGCATATTGGATGCCAACTTTCACGAGCGCGAGACCAATCATTGTTACAACAAGACCCGTAACAAGGGGAGGAAGAGCAAAGCGGATTTTCCCGATGAATGTCCCTAAAAGTGCGTGAAAGAGGCCGCCGACAATCACACCGCCGAATAGGGCTGCAAGGGCATCGACACCCTTGCCTGCCACCAGTGGAATCATAATTGGCAGAAATGCGAATGACGTGCCTTGGACTATAGGTAAGCCAGCTCCGATGGGGCCAAGCGTAATTGTCTGCAACAGTGTCGCTACGCCTGCAAAAAGCATCGACATCTGAATAAGATAGAGCAGCTCCGGGAAATCAGGAGAGTTTGATCCAAACCCAAACCCTGCTGCTCCCGCAACGATGATTGCGGGTGTTACGTTAGAGACAAACATCGCCAAGACATGTTGAATGCCCAGTGGAATCGCTTTTGCGAGTGCAGGTGTATAATTTGGGTCCCTAAGTTGTTCAGGTGTCCCTATTGAATTTTCAGCCATGTCTGTCTCTCCTTTTGACTGTTGGTAAGTCTGCTTCTGTTGGCAGTTGCTTTTATGTCTGACTTTTCACGATGTATGGTGTCGTAAACCAGTGCTCTTCGAGGTTTGGGCTTTCTCCAATGCAGTCTATCACAATATATTGCCCGGCTTCCCCCAACGGGGCGAGGACACCATGCCAGACATTACGGTGTATGTTTATGGATTGATGTGGCTTCGAGATGAACACGCGTGGTTTTGCAGGTTTGCCATTGTTATCTTCAGCAACGCTCACAATCATCGGAACACCTGATAAAGGCACAAAGGCTTGGCTGCCTTCTGGATGGCGCTCCATCATATCCAACTCATAGGGTAACGAACGCGCTTTTGCATCAAATAGGCTGATACCAGCGCGGCCTGATCCAAAATCAAGGTTTGCAAGGTCGTGATAGCGTCCGCACATACCTTGGTTGATGATCCTGTCTGCTTCGCCATGTCGCTCGATTATATCCCCAAACGATGAGAAGGCCTCAGCCGTAAGAGGCGCAGGGGCAAGCTGTATGCTCATGACAGAAGATCCTGTAGCCGAAACTGGGCAATACGTTCGACCTGACGACAGGCTGTTTCAAGCTCCGTCACGTGGTCGTTCCCAATTCTGGTTTGGAAGGAACTTAGTATGGAGGTTTTGTCATGGTCTCGGACAGCAATGATGAATGGGAAGCCAAATTTTTCTACATACTTCACATTGAGCATGGTGAATGTTTCGCGTTCTACATCGGTGAGATAATCAAGACCCGCACTGGCTTGCTCGGCTGTGCTTTCAGCAGTCAGTTGCCCTGCGGCGGCAAGTTTACCTGCCAAATCAGGGTGTGCATTGAGAACGCGGAGACGTTCTGCATCAGTGGCGGTTCTGAAAATGCGACAAAGAGCATTGTGAACACCAGCGGCACAATCATGTGCAGGGCCAAGTTCCAACTCCCACGCACGCTCCGCAATCCAAGGGGAGTGCTCGAAAATCGAGCCGTATAGCTGCACGAACCGCTCGCGGCTCATCTCGCTTGGGCGCTCGCGACGTGTGTATGGGTGCTCCGTGGCCCAGTGTTGTGCAATCTCAAGGCGGCGGGGCGTCCAGACACCTTGGTGGTTTTGGACATGTTCAATAAAGCGCTTGAGGCCCGCGAGCTTTCCCGGTCGGCCAACAAGGCGACAGTGCAAACCAACCGACATCATAGCGGGCCGTCCAGCACAGCCCTCGGCGTATAGCGTGTCGAAGGCGTCAACCAGATATTGCCCGAAATCATCACCAGTGACCCAGCCCGGGGCAGTTGCGAAGCGCATGTCGTTGGCTTCAAGCGTATAGGGGATAATCAACTGGCTGCGTTTGCCAACTTCGAGCCAATAGGGCATATCATCATCGTAAGTGTCTGAAATATAATCGAACTGATCTGTTTCAGCCGCTAGTTTGACAGTGTTCTGCGAGCAACGCCCCGTATACCAGCCACGCGGCGCTTCTCCCACAACCTCGGTGTGCAGGCGGATGGCCTCGTCAATGGCAGCGCGCTCTTCCGCTTCGCTCATATCTTTATGTTCGACCCATTTGAGCCCGTGGCTTGCAATTTCCCACCCCGCGTCTTTCATGGCCTGTACTTGTTCAGGGCTACGCGCCAACGCAGTGGCGACGCCGTAAATCGTGAGCGGAATACGGTGCTCAGTGAACAGCCTGTGTAGACGCCAGAAACCGGCGCGCGCGCCATACTCGTAGATAGACTCCATGTTCCAATGACGCTGGCGTGGCCATTGCGTTGCACCAGGAATATCTGACAAGAACGCTTCCGAGGCCGCATCGCCATGCAGAACACAGTTTTCGCCTCCTTCCTCGTAGTTCAATACAAACTGAACAGCAATTTTGGCGGAACTTGGCCATTTTGGGTTAGGCGCGTTTGGTCCATAGCCGCGCATGTCGCGAAGGTAGCGTTTCACCTTTTTCTCCTTGGTTTTTCTACTTTTAACCCTAAACAACGCCTTCAGGTTTCTCTATTTTTTTGAAAGAGCTTTTTGTCTGTTACTGATGTATTCACCTGCATTTAGCGGTCATTAGCTATGATAAGTTACAGGAGGCGTAAATGTCAGGATATCTAACAACTCATGTGCTCGATACAGCGCGCGGCTGCCCTGCGGCAGGCTTGAAGATCGAATTATTTCGAATTGAGGGCGATGCTCGCAAATATCTACGTAGTGCTGTTACGAACAGCGATGGCCGAACCGATGAGCAGATACTTCCAGCTTCCGAGTTTTTGGTCGGGACTTATGAACTCGTCTTCCATGCGGGAGCATACTTTGATGCTACGGCCGTGCCGCCTGAAGAGCCACGCTTTCTTGATGTGGTTCCGTTGCGGTTCGGCATATCCGAGGCAGCACACTATCATGTGCCGCTGCTGCTCTCGCCGTTTGGATATTCTACCTACCGTGGCAGTTAAGAGGGCATTTCTGTGGTGATGTGATCAACCATAAAGTCGATAAACAACCTAGCCTTAGGATCTTGCTTGCGGCGGTGCATATAAAGGCAAGCAAGCTGAATCGGCAAAGGAGGCTCGCTCTCTAGTACGGGAACAAGCCGCCCATTTGCCAAGTGCTCGTGAACCTCAAAAACCGGCTTCAGTATGATACCGTTTCCCTCAAGCGCCCAGTTTGTAAGGATTTCGCCATGGTCTGTTTCAAATGGCCCTGAAACAGTGACACGGCGGGCTCCTTCAGGTGACACCAAAGGCCATTGAAACTCTGGTGCGCCAGGGTACCGTAGATTCAGGCAATCATGCGCATCGGTTTTTAACTCGTCGCTGCTTTGTGGCATCCCCCGTGCTTTTATATAGTCGGGCGAGGCACATAGCACGCGGGGACAATCGGCAATCTTGCGAATGCGCAGGTTACTGTCCTCAGGCACACCTAAGAAAAACGCAGCATCAAGGCCCTCAGCAGCCAAATCAAGTTTTCGGTCTGACAGGCGCAACCTGATATTGATTAGCGGAAAAAGTGCATGAAACTTGGGAACAGCAGGGGCGATGAACTTCTGCCCCACCCCTAAGGGGGCTGCCACGTAAAGCGTCCCCCGCGGAGAACGGGTGATATCGTTGATGTCTGCTTCAGCCTCTTCGACGGCCTCGATGATCTTCAGGGCACCTTTGTAAAATGTGTTGCCTTGCTCTGTAGGGTTGAGCAAACGCGTCGTGCGTTGAAACAGCCTTACACCAAGATGATCTTCGAGTTGTGAGATACGGGAAGAGGCGACAGCCGCCGAAATTCTTAGATCTCGTGCCGCAGCTGACATATTGCCAAGCTCAAAAACCCTTACAAAGGTCTGAATATTGTCCAGATAGGCCATCTATTGTTCGACTTTTTTTGAAGCTGCTTGGAAGTTTTCTAGAATACACGTTAAGTGGCTTGTAAGCTAGCTTCCAGTGGAAAAGCCTAAGGAAACAAAATGCACGAATTTGCTATCATGTGGGAATGGATTTCGTTTGCGGTCCGTTGGCTACATGTCATCACGGCAATCGCTTGGATTGGTTCGTCTTTTTATTTTATCGCGCTTGATTTGGGATTGCGAAAGGGGCTGCATTTGCCCGTAGGCGCGCATGGCGAAGAGTGGCAGGTGCATGGCGGTGGCTTTTATCACATCCAGAAATACCTCGTAGCACCAGAAAATATGCCTGATCATTTGACGTGGTTCAAATGGGAAAGCTATGCGACATGGCTCTCGGGAGCTGCTCTTTTGATGATCGTCTATTGGGTCGGTGGCGAGCTTTATCTGATAGATGCATCCAAAGCAGATTTGAGCCTCTTACAAGGCATCCTGATTTCTGCTGGCTCGCTCACAATCGGTTGGGTGGTTTACGATTTCCTCTGCAAATCGAGACTTGGAGAAAAACCGACGATCCTGATGCTTCTTCTCTTCACTCTGCTTGTTGTGATGGGCTGGGGATATGATCAGATATTCACAGGTCGCGCGACGCTTTTGCATCTCGGTGCGTTCACGGCAACAATTATGACAGCCAATGTTTTCGCCATCATCATGCCTAACCAGCGCATCGTCGTGAAAGATTTGCAAGAAGGCCGAGTGCCTGATGCAAAGTACGGCAAGATCGCAAAGCTGCGTTCAACGCATAACAACTACCTGACACTACCTGTTATCTTTCTTATGCTCTCCAATCATTACCCGCTGGCCTTTGCGTCCGAGTATAATTGGATTATTGCCGCTTTGGTCTTTTTGATGGGAGTGACTATCCGTCACTATTTCAACAGCTTACATGCCCGTGCAGGCAATCCGATCTGGACATGGCTTGTCACGGCGCTCCTCTTTCTGGCAATTATCTGGCTCTCAACAGCACCGCTGAAATACAACACCGTTGAAGATGCCGAAGTGCGTGGGTTGACCAAAACGGAACAGGTATTCGCAAGTGCCGAGGGTTTTGATGAAATTCAGGATATCGTTTTGGGGCGATGCTCTATGTGCCATGCGCGTGAAACCTTTTATGAAGGCGTGCGCATCGCTCCCAAAGGCATTCACCTTGAAACCACGGCGGATATTGTTAGTCATGCCCGCGAGATCTATTTACAAGCAGGCATGACACGGGCAATGCCGCCCGCAAATGTCACCTTCATTGAGCCCGAGGAACGTGCTCTGATCGTGAAATGGTATCGCAACGCCGCAAGGAACGTTCCATTTTTCCTCGCTTCAAACTAAAGTTCCACAGCCGAGTTCATAACCCCATCAAAGCCTGATCAAAGGGATAGGTTGTGAGGTTTTCATAACCATCTTCAGTGATTAAGACCTGATCTTCAAGTTTGATCGAGAAATCTCCGCCAACCGCGCCAACAGCTGCTTCGACACATAACACCATACCCGGCTCCAGAGCGTAATCAAAAGCGCCCGGAACAGCTTTATCCGGGTAAGCAACGAGCGGCCATTCATCACACAAGCCAACACCGTGCATCAGGCAGCCGTATTTTTGCGCCTGAAACTGGTCATCAAGACGATGACTGTTGGCCGAAAGCTCAGGGATCGTGATGCCCGGTTTCAGCATCTCCATATTGGTCATGATGTGCTCATGTGCGTGCTGCATTGCATAGATCATATCTGGCCGGGGTTTTTTATCACCGATCCACCATGTCCTGCTGATATCAATGCAAATTCCGTAAGAGCCGATAAGGTCAGTATCAAAAGCCACAATCTCGTTGTTCTGTACAATACGCGGTCCGCACTCCTGAAACCAGGGGTTGGTGCGCGGCCCCGAGGCTAATAGGCGGGTTTCGATCCATTCGCCACCGCGTTTAATGTTTTCGGCATGTAGTACGGCCCAGATATCATCTTCCGATACAGTTCCACTGGCAACATTATCGCGCGCAAAGTCTTCCATCGCTTTTACAGCTGTCTCGCAAGCATGGTTGGCACAGCGCATCGCCAGTATCTCGTCTGGCCCCTTTACAGAGCGCGTTTTCTCGGTGACTTCTTCACCTTCCATAATTTCAAAGCCCTGTGCCTCAAGCGCGCGATAGCCATGCAGCATGGCCTTATCAACCGCGAGTCGCTTGTTCGTGCCCGCATGCTCCTCCATCAATATGCGCACCTCATTGGCAAAAATATCTGCTGCTACATCCAGTTTGTCGCCACGGTCGAAATAAAACAAATCGGCGCCCGAGCGTTGCTCGCGTACCAGCGGATTGAACTCCGACAGAAAGGGGGAGTTCTTATAATCCCAAATCACCATATAGCCATCGGCACAGAGCAAAACGGCTCGAAACGGATTGTGCGTGTTCCAAAGCTGCATGTTGGTGCTGTCCGTGGCGTAGCGGATATTGAGCGGATCAAACATCAGAAGCCCGCCATATCCTCTCTGAACGATGGCTTGTGTGAGCCGCTTCCAACGAAAATCCCGCATCACTTCAAGGTTGGGTGGTGTTAGGCCGGCGGCCTCCCATTCCCGAAATGCCAATTGTGTTGGCCCGATCTCGACACGGTTGTTGTCGTTTGGTGTGCCGTCAGCCAGAACCACGCCTTTTGTCGGATCGATTTTACGAGTGTCCCGATAGTTTTTGTTCATCGTAGAGCCTCCATTTAGACAACTCTGCGAAGTATACGTTTTTCAAGCCAGCTTGTTTGCGCCCCGCATGCGTCGTTTTTGTATAGTAGGGGCGCGCTGATTAGCACCGGACTCTGCCTTTATGCGCAAGTGCCAACGATGAAGAAGCGTCAGCCAAGGACAAACACCAAGGCTCTGGAAAGTCGTCATATAAACCGACAGTCGCGGGTCTCAACCGTCGATTCTTGCCCCCATGATCGCAAGCGATTGCTGGTAAACAGTCGCCGCGTTCCATTCCTTTAACACGGCGTAGTTTGGCTGTCCTTGTTGGTAGCCTTGTCCAGGTTTCCAGCCTTTTTGGCGTAAAAAATTAGCTGTCGAGGCGAGCGCATCTGATTGATTGTAGAAGTCGACGACTCCATCACCGTTACCATCAATACCATATCTCAAAGCATTCCCTGGTAAAAACTGGGTATGACCGAGCTCTCCGTGCTTTGCGCCCTTTGTGCTTGAACTGATCGAGCCTTGATCAACCAACCTCAGTGCTCCAATCGCATGGGGTTCAAAAAAAGCCGAGCGGCGGCAATCATAGGTCAACGTAACGATCGCGGAAACGACCTCGGTATCCCCCATAAAACCGCCAAAGGCAGTTTCCATTCCGTGAATGGCAATAATTACGCCCGCAGGCACGCCGAAGTGTTTCTCAAGGCTGGCATAGAAACTGGCATTTTGCGCCTTACGCTTGCGGCCTTGTGCGATAATTGTGTCGGTCCCGCGCACTTGCATGAACTTTTCCAAGCTATACTTAAAGCTCTTCTGATTGCGGTCAGCTGCTATCGTTCTGTTGGCATATGTTGAATTAGCAAGCGCTTGCAGCCCTCGCGCCTGGACTCCCGCGTTCTGTGCCGTTTTAGAGAAATCAGCTTTCCAGGCATCGAAGCCCGAAGATGTGTTTCCACAGGGAGCAGCGAAGGAGGGAGAAGCAAAAAAAACACTGATAATGAGAGATTTGACAGAAGCACGCATATGACAATCCAGTTTGTGAATATTCTTATAGATAACGTAGCGCATTGCCCCGTTATTTCCAGAAATTTAACGCGCGGAAGCCAGTGCAAGGCCGCTAGCAACGGCTGTGAGAGCGTTTTGAGCGTCAAGCCGCGCATTGGGGCAGAGCGTGGATAGCTCGGATTGAAGCAGGTTCATGAGCGAACTGCCGCCAACCAACACGACACGGGTGATGTCGTATGTTGGAACATCGGCGAGCTTCAGTGCCGCATGTGCACTTTGCCTTATGTCTGAGACGAGTGGTGTGAGCGCAGAATTCAGAACGCCCAAGGGGATGGTTACATTCAGGCCGGTTTCAACCATCGACAGGTTGATCTTGGCGTTCGCAATCTCGTCATTGCCAGCTATTTTTCCGCGTTCGACTGCGAAGGCAACATCGTGCCCTAGTTCATACTCCAGCACGCTAACAAGACGTGCGAGCTTGTCTGGCTCTTTAGCAAACTGGGCTAAGTCAGCCGCCAACTTGCGTGTTTCGGGCGCATAGACAAAGGGGATGAGTTGCCATGTGGCCAGCTCATTAAATATTCGCCTAGGGGCAGTGTGCGTTTCGGGGCCAAAGCTGTTGCGAATCTCGCTGCCTGCGCCAAACATGGGCATGACGGTTTCAATGCTGATCTGTCGGTCGAAGTCCGTACCCCCGAGGCGTAGGCCGTGTGACACGAGTATGTTGGTTTCACCTGCGGCATCTTGATGGAAAACGGTAAAGTCAGATGTGCCGCCGCCGATATCTGCTATCAGTCCGTAACCCTCCACATTGGAGGCGGCGCGTAAAGCGGCCACGGGTTCATGCATGAAGCGGACACTTTTGAAGCCTGCCTCAAGGTAACATGTACGTAAATCGTTCTCTGCTTGCGCATCACGGGCCATATCTGCCGAGTGAAAATAAACTGGGCGGCCAGAGAGAACCTCTGAGAATGTATACCCTGTGGCTGCTTCAGCCCGTTGTTTTATCTGCGCGATAAAGCGTGTGATGACCGAGGCAAAAGTGAGCCGCTCTCCACCCAGTCTACGCGACTCGTGCAAGAGAGGTGTTCCCAGCAGACTCTTGAGCGCGCGCAAGAAACGGCCTTCCTGACCATTGATCAGTGCGCGCACGGCGCGATGTCCGATTTGCATATTTTTAGTGTAAGGATCGAAGAAAACAGCCGTAGGCAGGGTGCTCTCGCCGGGCTCCAATTCGATCAGCCACGGTGCGCCGTTGACGCTGACGCCAGCGGCTGAGTTCGATGTTCCGAAGTCGATCCCGAGGGTGTGCATTTGCGTGGCTTTCAAGTGTGGAAAGTTGCGAAACATAGCCTAGATGGCCAATGCGTCAAGCCAATAGAAAAAGGCGCCCCGAGTGGAGCGCCTTTGACTTAAGTTTCAATTGCTTAGCAGCTATAATACATGCCAAACTCTACAGGGTGAGGCGTGTGCTCATAGTGCTGCACTTCTTCCATCTTCAAATCGATATATCCTTCGATTTGATCCTTAGTGAACACGTCACCCGCAAGCAGGAAGTCATGGTCAGCTTTAAGGCAATCGAGCGCTTCGCGAAGTGAACCGCAAACTGTTGGAATGCCTTCGAGTTCTTCCGCAGGAAGATCATAGAGGTTTTTATCCATCGCTTCACCCGGGTCGATCTTGTTTTTGATCCCGTCCAGGCCAGCCATAAGCAGGGCTGCGAAGCACAGATATGGGTTGGCTGAAGGGTCAGGGAAGCGAGCCTCAACACGCTTGGCTTTGGGCGATTCAGTCCATGGAATGCGAACACAGCCCGAACGGTTGCGCGCAGAGTAGGCGCGCAGAACCGGTGCTTCAAACCCTGGGATCAAACGCTTGTAGCTGTTTGTTGATGGGTTGGTGAAGGCGTTGAGCGTTTTCGCGTGTTTCAGGATGCCGCCAATAAAATAGAGCGCTTCTTGGCTCAAGTCTGCATATTTGTCGCCCGCAAACAAGGGTTTGCCATCTTTCCATATAGACATGTTCACGTGCATGCCTGTTCCATTGTCACCGTAAATTGGCTTAGGCATAAAGGTGGCTGATTTGCCGTAAGCATGCGCCACGTTATGGATTACATACTTATATTTCTGGATTTCATCGGCTTGTTTTGTCAGCGTGCCGAAAATCAGACCAAGCTCATGCTGACAGCTGGCAACTTCGTGGTGATGCTTGTCAACTTTCATACCGAGGCTCTTCATCGTTGAGAGCATCTCCGAACGCAGGTCTTGCGCATCGTCAATCGGGTTTACAGGGAAGTAACCGCCCTTGAGCCCGGGGCGGTGGCCTGTGTTGCCCATCTCGTACTCGGTGTCAGTGTTCCACGAACCATCGATCGCATCAACTTCGTATGATACTTTGTTGATCTTGTTTTCAAAGCGCACGTCATCAAAGATGAAAAACTCGGCCTCAGGGCCCATGTAGGCAACGTCACCAATTCCAGATTCGATCAAGTATGACTCGGCTTTTTGTGCCGTTCCACGCGGGTCGCGACCATAGGACTCGCCTGTGTCTGGCTCAACAATTGAGCAGTGAAGGCAGAGCGTTTTCTCGGCATAAAATGGGTCGATATATGCGCTGTCAGTAGCCGCGATCAATTTCATGTCGGAGTTTTCAATGGACTTCCAGCCAGCGATAGAAGATCCGTCAAACATAAAGCCTTCTTCAAGGAAGTCTTCGTCAACCAGATCGACATCGACAGTTACGTGCTGAAGTTTGCCTCGGATATCTGTAAAGCGGATGTCGACGTAAGCGACTTCTTCATCTTTTAGCGTCTTGAGAACGTCTTTAATACTCATTCGCTTGGTCCTTCTCGTTTTGGAAATGTTTGGATTACAGTGCTTCTGGACCAGTCTCGCCCGTCCGGATACGGACGGCTTGCTCGACTGGGGAGACGAAGATCTTGCCATCGCCGATCTTGTCGGTTTTGGCAGCGTCAACAATGGCTTCAATGGCTTGGTCAACCAAATCATCGTCGATAACTATTTCAAGTTTTACCTTAGGGAGAAAATCGACAACATATTCTGCGCCACGGTAAAGTTCAGTATGGCCTTTTTGACGGCCAAAGCCCTTAACTTCGATCACAGAAAGCCCCTGCACGCCGACGTCTTGCAGCGCCTCTTTGACTTCATCGAGCTTGAATGGCTTGATAATCGCTTCGATCTTTTTCATCGTAAGAGCCCCTTGGATATTGGTCACAGACTTGAGACCACTTTTCAGCCAGAGGCTCAAACGAATAGGGTGTTCTTAAGGCGGGACATGCTTGCCACATTGATGTATGCCTATTTTTTAGTCGATAGGCATAAAATTATGGCAACCATGAATCGGAGGGTGCGATGCATGACAGACATACTCACAGCGGCCCTGATACGAGCGAGAGAGCCGGCCGTGATTGAGTCGGGGCAGGGCACTGGTTTGGAGTAGATGGAGTGCGCAGGTGCAGAATAGGCCGATCGGCTTTGCCTGTATGGTATAATCATGACATATCATGCCTCTCAGCCAATTCACATCGTGCCGCATCTATCGGATGCTAAGTTGGACATCGTTGATACTGGACTTTAGGGGGCAAAGATGAGCCGAGCACCAAAGCAAATCAATCAAAGCGTAGTTCGCATGGCAGGATTGCGCAAAGATAAGGATCACAAATTCGATTATGGTCATGCGCTCCTTTTGTCAGGCGGAGCGGGGAAAACCGGCGCAGCGCGTCTTGCTGCAAGAGGTGCGTTGCGGATCGGCGCGGGGATAGTGACGCTTGGCGTGCCCGGATCGGCGCAGATGGAGGTGGCGTCGCATGTGACTTCGATTATGCTGACGCGTGCTGGAACGGGTGAGGAGTTGTTGGGGGTTTTGCGAGATAAACGGATCAATGCGCTTTGCCTCGGGCCTGGGCTTGGGCTTGAACGGGCGCGCGAACTTGTGCCTTTAGCGCTTGGTTTCAAGCGGGCAACAGTGCTCGATGCAGATGCGTTGAGTGCCTTCAAGAGTGATCCGACTGAACTGTTTTGTATGCTACATGACAAGTGCGTTCTCACGCCTCACAGCGGAGAGTTTGAGCGGCTGTTTCCCGATATTGCGAAAAAATTGAGCCTCGTAACTGACGAGGGATCTACCTGCTCAAAGGCTGATGCCGCGAGGGAGGCCGCGGCTCGTGCGGGTTGTGTTGTGCTATATAAAGGGGCTGACACTATTATCGCCGCACCGGACGGAGCGTGCAGCCTTAATGAGGCCCGTTGTGAACGAGCAGTTCCGTGGATGGCCACGGCGGGAGCAGGGGATGTGTTGGCAGGCTTTATCACAGGGCTACTCGCACGCGGGTTCAGCCCGATGCAAGCCGCAGAAACGGGGGCGTGGCTGCATGTGGAATGCGCACGTAGTTTTGGTGCCGGCCTTATCGCCGAGGACCTGCCCGAAGAACTACCACAAGTTTTCAAACAGTTGGGTTTTTAAGCTGCGGCTCGCAGTGCGCCCTGTGTGAGCTCGCAAGCCAACTCAAGCCCGTCTGCATAAATGACATGTGTGGCGTCAAACACGAGTTGGAACAGTTTTGTGTTTTGAATGCCTGCGGTGCGGACAAACTCGCCATCAACTAGATCCTCGGCCGCGACAAGAGCCTGCTTTTGCCCCGTTAATGCCACTGACCGCCAGTCTCGCAGTAGCAGTTTTTGCTCTGCGGCGATCTTTGTGTCTTCGTCGGGTTTGTTATGGCCGAGCGAGCCGCCCATAATCCAGACCATTGCGCATTCAACTTCAAAAACATGAATCTCTCGCAAAACGGCCATGCCAGTATCTCGCGTGATTACACGGTCTCCCACGCTGAGAAACTCGACTGGCAATTCGCCATCCAAAGTTAGTATTTTACTGCCAATCACAAAGCCGGAGTGTCTGGATAGACTCCGAGTCTGCGCAGAGTCTTCTGCTGAAAAGGGCTTCATTTTGCACCCGTATGTTTTTACTGCCTCAGTTTTTTAGCTAGGATAAGGCAACAAACGGTAAATGTCGCGGCTTTTTTCTCTTGGTGCTTACAGTTTTCTCTCGCAAGCACCAAAGGGCTTTGTTAAAGACACTTTGATGCGGGTGTGGCGGAATTGGTAGACGCACCAGATTTAGGTTCTGGCGCCTTTGGCGTGGGGGTTCGAGTCCCTTCACCCGCACCAATTTGATTTTTGATCGTAGATGATACAAAGCAAAACGCCGCCCCGAAAGGAGCGGCGTTTGTTGTTTCAGAATGCAGCAGCTGCTCAGAAGCCGAGGCCTTCGTATTTCTTTTTGAACTTCGATACGCGTCCGCCAGCGTCGAGCAGGCGCGAGTTGCCGCCTGTCCAAGCAGGGTGCACCGTCGGGTCGATATCAAGTGAAAGCGTGTCGCCTTCTTTGCCCCATGTTGAGCGCACCTTGAATGTCGAGCCATCGGTCATTTTGACTTCGATGAAGTGGTAATCGGGGTGAATTTCTTTTTTCATGGTCTCTCTCCCGCTTACGCTTCTGCGCGTGGCTTGTAGTTGGTGACTTCTGCGATACGTGCAGATTTGCCGCGACGTGCGCGAAGATAGTAAAGTTTGGCGCGACGAACGCGACCGCGGCGCACAACTGTGATCTCGTCGATGTTTGTCGAGTGGAGCGGGAAAACCCGTTCTACACCTTCGCCGAAGCTGATTTTGCGCACGGTAAACGAGCCGTCGATGCCTTTGCCGTTTTTACGGCTGATGCAAACGCCTTCGTAGTTTTGCACACGTGTGCGCGCGCCTTCGGTTACTTTGAAGCCGACGCGGATTGTGTCGCCAGCTTTGAAGTCGGGGATGTTTTTCCCCAGCTCAGCAATCTGCTCAGCTTCAATTTCTCTCAGAAGGTCCATTGACCATCTCCTAATATTGCTCGTGGTTTTCCCACGAAGTTTTCTCGCGTCCTGTCGCTCCGTGTCTTCTCTCGGGTCCGCAATTTGCGCCCGCCGGAGTCAGTCCGACATTGCTTGTCATCGCTTTTGTGCAAAGAGATGCGCCGAAGAAAGCGCACAGCACAAATTGCCCAGAGCCACAAAAGTGATTCCGAACTTGCGCGTTCTAGGCGTGATAGAGCTTTAGATCAAGGCTTATCGGAGGCTTTTCTGTCCAAATGCGCCTGCCACATATCTGGTCGGCGGGCTTTGGTGATCTCTTCAGACATGTGTTTGCGCCATTTGGCGATTTCGCCATGATGGCCTGACATGAGCACATCGGGAATGTCGCGGCCGTTCCATTCGGCCGGTTTGGTATATTGCGGATACTCCAGCAGGCCGTTCGAGTGGCTTTCTTCCTCGGCGCTTTCAGCATTGCCGAGCACTCCGGGGATCAGGCGCACAGAGGCATCGAGCAGCGCTTGCGCGGCGATTTCACCACCTGTCAGGACATAATCGCCCATAGATACCTCAACCACGCCATACTGCTCCAGAACCCGCTCATCTACCCCTTCAAAGCGTCCGCAAAGAAGTGTAACGCCTTGGCCTGCCGCGAGGCTTTTGGCCATGGCTTGCGTGAAGGGCTTTCCTCGGGGGCTCATATAAATAAGGGGGAGAGGCGCTTGCGCGCGCTTTCGGGCCGCTTCAATCGCGGCACTCACAACATCGGCGCGAAGCACCATGCCCGCACCGCCGCCTGCGGGGGTGTCATCGACATTGCGGTGTTTGCCGATCCCGAAGGGGCGCAGATCAATCGCATCAAGCTGCCACAGCCCGTCTTTAAGCGCCTTGCCTGTGAGGCTTTGGCCCAGCACGCCCGGGAAGGCATCGGGGAACAGGGTGATCACTTGTGCAGTCCAGACATTGGCAAGTTGCTCGTCTTCCATCAATGCACGAGGCTTGAAAGAGGGGCGGATCGCCTTGCGACCGTGCGATTTATTCTGGGTTTTTTCGGGCGTATCACTCATGAGGCAGGCTTAGCGCTCAAGGCGAAGCATGTCACGGGTGATAATGATCTTCTCGTAACGCCGAAGGTAGCTCATTCCGAGAAGGGAGCCTGAAAGCTCACCTTCGTTAACATAGGCCCGCACATTCTCGTCGGTGATGCCATCGACATCAAAACTAGCGAGGACGACAGGGGCAATTCGCACCGTGCCGTTGGCCGTATTGGCTGTGTGTATATAGGCCAACCGATCGGCATCGAGTCCTGCGCGGGCAGCATCTTCCTGACTGAGCACGATGCCCGACGCTCCGGTATCGACAACAAATTGAACTTCAGTGCCATTGATCTGTGCGGTGAGGTAGTAGTGCCCGTTTGCTTCACGCGGCAGTTCAATGACGCCTTGAGATAGGTTTACGCTCTGAGTGTTACGAAAAGGTGAAACCAGCGTGTCGCCGAAGTTGAAGATGGCAAGGGCAACAGTCAGAACCATAATCCAGCGCATTATTTCCCGTCCCAAGGGGGTCATCCCCTCGCGTTGGGGCCAGAGCCGCCAGAGCGCCAGCGCGGAAACAACCAACGCCAGAACAAAGAGGCCGCCCCAAAGCCCCATGGCTTAAACGCTAACGAAGCTGAAGTCGCGCAAGCCGTCGAGCACGAACTGCACCGCAAGAGCGGCGAGCAACATCCCGAGAAGGCGCGTGGCCACGTTGATGCCGGTCTTTCCTAGGGCCCGCTCAAGCAGGGCCGAGGCCTGCAATGAAATGAAAACAACAAGGAGCACAACCGCTGTCATGCCGATTACGGTGAAAGTGCCAGTAATACCTGGCACTTGGCCGGCCAGCAGGATCACCGTGGCAATCGCTCCCGGGCCAGCCAGCAAAGGCACGGCAAGCGGAAATACCGACGGATCATGGCTTGGGTCGGGTTCGTCACCGGCCTGATCTTCGCGGCGCTTGGTGCGGCGCTCAAACAGCATTTCAAGGGCGGTGAGGAACAAGAGAATACCACCTGCCACGCGAAATGCGGGCATAGAGATACCTATGAAATGCATGAGGGCTTCGCCAAAGACAGTGAACGCCGCGAGGATGAAGAATGCTACGAGGCATGCTCTGAGCGCGATCCGGCGGCGCTGTTGCGCTGGCGTGCCTTGGGTCATGGTCGCGAAAATGGGAGTTAGGGCGATCGGGTCAATGATTACAAAAAGCGTGGCGAAGGCTGAAATAATGAAGGCTGTGGTGATCATGCTTCGGCCTCCTCAAGTTTTGCCAGGGCGCTTTCCCAGAGCGATTCTGCACGTTTAAGGGCTGTTTTCAACTCGCTGTCTTTGCGCTGAAGCTCGGGAACGGCGTGTTTGCGCTCTGAATAGAGCGTTGGATCGGCCAGCATTTCGTCCATGCGGGCGCGCATTCTTTCAAGTTTTTCAACGCGCTCTTCACATTTTCTGACCTCGGAGCGCAGTTCCAGAACAGATTGGCGCGGCGCGCGTTTGGGCTTGGCCGGCTTTTGCGCCTCAATCTTTTTTTCAGATTTTTTTTCAGGCGCTCCAAGCAGCATGCCGCGGTAGGTTTCGAGATCGCCCTGATAAGGATTGACCGCGCCGTCTTTGACCAGCCAGAGGCGGTCGGCGACAAGGCTTAGGAGGTGCATATCGTGGCTGACAAGAATGACCGCGCCTGTGTAGGCGGTGAGGGCCTCAACCAGCGCTTCGCGGCTTTCGATATCAAGGTGGTTTGTCGGCTCATCGAGGATGAGCAGATGCGGAGCATCAATTGTGGCGAGCATGAGCGAAAGCCGCGCCTTTTGGCCGCCCGAAAGCTTACCCACCAGTGTTTCGGCCTGTTCCGAGCCGATCCCGAAGCCGCCAAGGCGGGCACGCAGGCGCGGGGGTGTTTCCGTGGGGCGCAAGCGGCGGATGTGGTCAATCGGGGTTTCATCAATGTGCAGCTCGTCTACCTGATGCTGGGCGAAGAAGCCGACACGCAGCTTGGAAGAGGTCACCATCTGGCCGCGCATAAGCTCAAGCCGCCCGGAAAGCAGCTTGGAGAGCGTTGACTTGCCCTCACCGTTACGGCCCAGAAGCGCGATGCGGTCATCCTGGTCAATGCGCAGATCAAGGTTTGAGAGGATCGCCTTGCCGTCATAACCTACAGCGCCGCCTTCGATGCGGATGATCGGCGGCGAAAGCTCTTCGGGCGAGGGGAAGGTGAAGCGCTTGAGCGCAGCTTCCTGCGGGGTTGTGATTGGCTTGAGCTTGGCGATGGCCTTGATGCGGGACTGGGCCTGAACGGCCTTGGAGGCTTTCGCACGGAAGCGATCAACGAAGCTCTGGAGATGAGCCTTGCGGGCTTCGATCTTTTTGTTCTCGGAGGCCGCCACAGCGAGCCGCGCGGCACGGGTTTCTGCGAAGGTGTCGTAGGGGCCTTGGTAGAGCGTCAGTTTTTTGTCTTCCAAGTGCAGGATCGCGCCGACTGCGCGGTTCAGCAACTCGCGGTCGTGGCTGACGATCAGCACGGTATGGGGGTATTTCGCCAGATAGCTTTCAAGCCAAAGCGCACCTTCTAGGTCGAGATAGTTTGTCGGCTCATCGAGCAGCAGGAGATCGGGTTCGGAGAAGAGCACCGCCGCCAGCGCGACGCGCATCCGCCAGCCACCCGAGAAGGCCGAGCAGGGCTCGTGCATTTCATCGGCGGTAAAGCCAAGGCCGCGCAGGATGGTTGACGCGCGGGCCTCGGCGCTCCAGGCGTCGATATCGGCAAGGCGGGTCTGCACTTCGGCAATGCGGGCGGGGTCTGTGCTGGTGTCAGCCAGAAGCGCTGCGCGCTCGGTATCAGCGGCCAGAACCGTGTTGAGCAGCGAGACTTCGTTGCCGGGCACTTCCTGAGCCACGCCGCCGATGCGGGCACGCGAGGGTAGGGTGAAGGAGCCCGTATCAAGCGGCATTTCACCACGGATCACGCGGAACAGCGTGGTCTTGCCCGTGCCGTTGCGCCCGACGAGGCCAACTTTGTGACCTGTCGGTATGGTGACCGAGGCATCTTCGATGAGTGTGCGGCCTGCGACCGAGTATGATATGTTTTCAAGCTTGAGCATCCGCGCGACTTAGCAGAGCCTTGCGTGCCTTGCTAGAGGCGAAGCGCAAGGGCATGAAAGCATCCACACGAATACTTGTGAGGCGGAGGAAAGAGGCGTAACCCTCTACAAGTCAAACACAGGTTAACAAAAATGCAGCCGCGCCAGCCAAAACTGATTACGCTCATACTGCTGACAGCGATTTCTGTGCTGTCGCTCAATATGTTCTTGCCCTCGCTGGCGCAGATGGCGGGCAGTTTAGAGGTGAGCTACGCCGTGATATCGGTTGCGGTGGGCGGATATATGGTTGTCTCCTCCGTGTTGCAGCTGATTATCGGGCCGCTTTCGGATATGTACGGGCGCAGGCCTGTGATCCTTGCGGGGATGGCTATTTTTACGCTCGCCTCCCTTGGCTGCTATCTGTCGAGCAATGTCTGGCTGTTTCTGGCGTTCCGGATGACACAGGGCGCGGTAATCTCGGGGATGGTTCTCAGCCGTGCTGTGGTGCGCGATATTGCTCCGCCTCAGGAGGCTGCAAGGCTTTTGGGTGTGATCGGAACGGCGATGGCGCTGGCTCCGCTGATGGGGCCTGTTTTGGGCGGCTTTCTGGGGGAGACTTTTGGCTGGCGCTCCAACTTTATCGCCTATGCGCTTATGGGCGCCGTTATGCTGGCTCTGTCCTGGCGCGACCTGGCGGAGACAAATCTCACCCCTTCGGACAGCTTTACCGCACAGTTCCGCTCCTACCCCGAGCTTGTGAAAAACAAGGTTTTCTGGGCCTATTGCCTGTGCCTGATTGGCTCTGTGGGCGGATTTTACGCCTTTCTCGGCGGAGCGGCTCTTGTTGGAGAAGGGCTCTTTGGTCTTACGCCCTCGCAGCTTGGCATTGGTATCGGTTCGATCTCGGCGGGCTTTATGCTTGGCAACTTTCTGACAGGTGCGCTTTCAGGTAAAGTAAGTATGCTGGAGCTCATGCTTTGGGGGCGCTTGTCAGCCACCTTCGGGCCACTTGCGATTATCTGCATCATGGCGCTTGGCGCGATGAACTTCTGGGTGATGTTTGTAGGGGCGATCTTTGTCGGCCTTGGCAACGGGCTCACGCTGCCTGCGGCCAACGCGGGGGTGATGTCGGTTAACCCGAGGCTGGCGGGAAGCGCTTCGGGGCTTTCCGGCGCGATTACTATCATGGGTGGGGCAGGGGCCACGGCGCTCACAGGTGCTCTTGCGGGCGGACCTCTCGGGGCCTTTGTGCTCCTTGGGTTGATGGCGGCAAGTTCGGGCATCGGGCTGTTGGCAGTGCTCTGGATCGGACAGCTGGAGCGCGCTTAACTAGCGCTTTTCAAACGCTATGCCGCGTGATAGCAGAGCGCCAAATCAACCTTCATCAAAGCAACAGGAGCCTTAGCACATGGCCATTCAACGCACATTCTCGATCATCAAACCAGACGCAACAAAGCGTAACCTCACAGGCAAGATTGCCGCGAAATTCGAAGAAGCGGGTCTACGCATCGTCGCGTCAAAGCGCATCCAGCTGACATTGGCACAAGCCCAGCAGTTTTACGGTGTTCACAAAGACCGCCCCTTCTTTGGCGAGCTTTGCGAATTCATGATCTCCGAGCCTATCGTTGTTCAGGTTCTGGAAGGTGAAGACGCGATTGCAAAAAACCGTGAAGTTATGGGCGCAACAAATCCGGCTGACGCGGCTGACGGCACAATCCGCAAAGAGTTCGCTCTTTCAATCGGTGAAAACTCGGTTCACGGTTCGGACGCGCCTGAGACAGCGGCAGAAGAAATTGCCTTCTTCTTCTCGGGTCTTGAGCTTGTAGGCTAAGCCTTCTTTTCGACCACACCGATCGCATCAAGGGCCGCCTCAAGCTGAGAGCGGCCCTTATCATGCTTGCTGGCTTTCAAAGCATCAAAAGCCATGCGAAGTTCTTGTTTTTCCTTACCTTTACAGTCATTCCACGGGCGGCCCTGAAGGGCCATATGCAAGACGTAGTAACCGATGAAGTGGGGGCGTGTGCCTGTCGCAAGCAGCCGAGCGTAGGCCGCGTCTGCGCCAAGCGTGCGCAGTTCTTCGGCCGAGGAAATGCCTGCCTTGAGAAAAGCGGCTTCCATGGCAGGGCCGAGATTGCGGATGCTGGATATGGGCGTGCTCATGGTGCGAGTTTAAGACGCGGCACGCGGGCTGTCACCTTAAAGCGAGGCGTAGTCGGTGATGACAGGCTTTTTTGGGTTCGGGCGCGGTGTGGGGCGCTCGCGGGCCTCTTTGGGGGCAGGGGTCTGTGGCTGTGAAGTTGGCATGGTGGCCTCCTCATGGCATTTGCTAGATTGGTTAAAATTCGTGTCTAAATGTGCCGAGCAGGGGGCTGGAATGTGGCAAAATTGTGAAACGCCATGAGGCGTGACCTGTGAGGCACAATTTTTGCACAAACAACAGGTTTACGCGCTTGACGCGGGCAGGGGCTGCGCATATGACCTCCCTCACGCTTTGGAGCATCCGAAGTGTGCAGTGAGCGGTTGTAGCTCAGTTGGTTAGAGTACCGGCCTGTCACGCCGGGGGTCGCGGGTTCGAGCCCCGTCAACCGCGCCACACTGCACTTGAGGATGCCTTGAAGCCGATGCGCGGTTGTAGCTCAGCTGGTTAGAGTACCGGCCTGTCACGCCGGGGGTCGCGGGTTCGAGCCCCGTCAACCGCGCCACTTTTCTTTTCTAAGAGGTCTGAAATGCGAGACGCTTTGAAAAATATTTCATGGCTCGTCGTATTTATTTTGATGCTGACTTTGGGCCTCGCGCCGTTTGTTCCCGAACCGCATATCTGGGAAAAGTTGAAAATGTTATCTGCGGGCGAGTTGCGCGCGGGGATTGATGTTTTTGACCTCTTTATGCATGGCGCGCCGTTTCTTTTGGCGGGGGCGAAGCTGGTTGAGCAATTCACCCGCCCAACAAATTGATTCTCATTTTGCTGCTTAGGGGTTAAAGCTGTCTGAAACGCCCGAACAACAGAGCGAGCAGAGACATGGCCAATCCTTCAAAATACAAGATTGCAGCTGTCACCATGCTGCGCGACGACCTTTTTTTTCTGAAGATCTGGCTCGATTATTACGGCGAGATGCTGGGGCGGGAGAACTGCTACATCGTCAACCACGGGCATACCCCCGAGGTGGCCGAGATGGCCAAGGGGTGCAATATCATCGGTATTCCGGGCGACCATCATAAGAACTTCGATATGAAGCGCTGGCGACTTCTCAACAACATTGTCCAAGGGCTGAACGCTTACCATGACCATGTAATCGTGGGCGATGTGGACGAGCTTGTGGTGCTTGATCCCGAGCTTGGGAGCCTGCCTGACTTCCTTACAAAGCAAAAGCAGCGGCAGGTCATTACGCCTTTGGGGCTGGAAGTTATCCACAGGATAGACATTGAGGAAAAGCCGATTGAAAACAAGGTTCTCGGGCCGAGAACTCATGTAAGAATTGCGCCGCATTATTCCAAACCTTGTATCATTTCGGCGGGGGTCAAGATTGCCCGTGGGGGGCATTTTACCCAGTATGAGAAGATCAACGCGCCTGAGGGGCTTTATCTCTTTCACCTCAAGTTCTGCGACTTTGGCGAATACAGCCGCGCGATGGACCGTCGCAATGCGATTACCGAGGAAATCGGTGCAACCAAAAAGGAGGCGGCGATTGGCGGTCACTGGTTTGCCGATGCGCGCGGGGAAGATCGTGAAGTCTTTGAAACCATAGGAAAATTCCAGATGGAAGCGGGGTTTGACGTGAGCCCTTACCGTCAGGCCATGATCGACAGTTTCGAGCCGCGCGGGGACACGGGGTTTTATCACTTCGAGCGGCCTGATTATGAGGTGCAGTTCCAGCTTCCAGAGCGGTTTTCCGGGGTTTTCTGAACTGCGTTAACGAATGACCTGTAGGCGCTGATTCCAGGGGGGTGATATGCGTGCACAGGGCGTGCACCATGCGTGCACCGCCAAAACAGGGCTTTTCGACACCCCCCAAACGTAAACGCCGCGCACGGGCGGTTAGCTTCATGCGCGACGTTTGGTAAGGTTTGAGCCGTGTAAGCTTAAGCGAGCATCGCCATCGGGTTTTCGAGGTTGTCGACGATGTGCTTGAGCAACTCGGCCCCAAGCGCGCCGTCAATGACGCGGTGATCGACCGACATCGTGACCGACATGACGGTGGCCACGACCACTTCGCCCTCAGCATTTACCACCGGCTTTTTGATGCCTGCGCCCACGGCGAGGATGCCTGCGTGGGGCGGATTGACGATGGCATCGAAGTTGTCGATTCCCATCATACCGAGATTTGAAATGGCGAAGCTGCCGCCCTGATACTCGTGCGGCGCAAGTTTGCGGTCGCGCGCGCGGGCGGCGAGGTCTTTCATCTCGGTTGAAAGCGCGGAGAGTGATTTCATCTCGGCGTTCTGCAAGACGGGAGTGAAGAGGCCACCCTCGATCGCCACGGCCACGGCCACGTCGGAGGCTTTCATTTGGAGCACGCGATCACCTGCCCAGACGGCATTGGCCGAAGGCACGGCCTGAAGCGCGAGGGCTGTGGCCTTGATGATGAAGTCGTTGACCGACAGCTTCACGCCACGGCCCTCAAGCTGCTTGTTGAGCTGGGCGCGGAAAGCCATGAGCTCGTCAAGCTTGATATCGCGGCGCAGGTAGAAGTGCGGCACGGTCTGCTTGGCCTCGGTAAGGCGTGCGGCGATGGTTTTGCGCATTCCGTCGAGTTTGACTTCTTCGTAGTCGCGGCCCTCGTAGGCGCGGGCGACCTGATTGGCGCTCGGGCTTGTGGGCATGGCGGGTTTGTCTGCGGCAGGGGCTGTTGCGGCCTTTGGCGCTTCTGCGGCACCTGGCTTGGCGTCTTGCACGTCGGCTTTGACAATCCGGCCTTTGGGGCCCGAGCCTGTGACATTGGCCAGATCAAGGCCTTTGTCGGCGGCGATGCGGCGTGCGAGGGGCGAGGCGAAGATGCGCTCGCCGTCTTTTCTGGGCGCGGCGGGAGCAGCGGATGCAGTCCCGGATTTTGGCGCGGGGGCGGCCTCCGCTTTTTCTTCGTTGGCTGTTGGTGCGGCGTCTTTCTTGGGGGCTGCGCTTTTGCCGATGTCATCGGCGCTTTCGCCTTCTTCAAGCAGAACGGCGATGGCGGTGTTTACCTTCACGCCTTCGGTGCCTTCAGAAATAAGGATTTTGCCGATGACGCCTTCATCAACAGCTTCAAACTCCATTGTCGCTTTGTCGGTTTCGATCTCGCACATGATATCTCCGGAGGAGACGGTATCGCCTTCCTTGACGAGCCATTTTGCGAGTGTGCCTTCTTCCATCGTGGGCGAAAGGGCGGGCATGAGGATTTCTGTTGGCATGACGCGCTCCCTTAGCGGTAGGTGACTTGTTTGACGGCTTCGACAACTTCGTCGGTTGTGACCAGCGCGTGTTTTTCAAGGTTGGCCGCGTAGGGCATGGGCACATCCTTGCCTGCGCAGTTGATCACGGGGGCGTCGAGATAGTCAAACGCGCGTTGCATGATCGTGGCGGAGATATGGTTGCCTATGGAGCCGACGGGGAAGCCTTCTTCCACGGTGACGCAGCGGTTGGTTTTCATGACCGAAGCCAGCACCGTGTCGTAATCAATCGGGCGCAGGGTGCGCAGATCAATCACCTCGGCTTCTATTCCATCTTCTGCAAGCTTTTCAGCGGCTTCGAGCGCATAGCTCATGCCGATGCCGAAGCTGACGATGGTGACATCAGAGCCTTCGCGCCAGATGCGGGCCTTGCCGAAGGGAACGGTGTAATCATCCATGACAGGCACATCGAAGCTCTTGCCATAGAGGATCTCGTTTTCGAGGAAAATCACGGGGTTGGGATCGCGGATCGCGGTTTTCATGAGGCCTTTATAATCAGAGGCCGAGTAGGGCATGACAACCTTGAGGCCCGGGATTTGGGCATACCATGCGGCGTAGTCTTGCGAGTGCTGCGCACCGACGCGGGCGGCGGCACCGTTGGGGCCACGGAAGACCATGGGAGCGCCCATCTGGCCGCCGGACATGTAGAGCGTCTTGGCGGCAGAGTTGATAATATGATCAATGGCTTGCATGGCGAAGTTGAAAGTCATGAACTCCACGATCGGCTTGAGGCCACCGAAGGCCGCGCCTGTGGCGATGCCTGCAAAGCCATGCTCGGTGATGGGCGTGTCGATGACGCGCTTTGAACCAAACTCGTCGAGCATCCCTTGGGAGATTTTGTAAGCGCCTTGGTATTCGGCGACTTCCTCACCCATGAGAAACACGCTGTCGTCGCGGCGCATTTCTTCGGACATGGCATCGCGCAGGGCTTCGCGCACGGTTTGTTGCTTAAGCTCTGTGCCTTCGGGCCAGTCCGGTGTCTGGTCGCCCTTGGGAGCCTCGGCGGCGGGCTGGGCGGCCACGGGGGCATCGGCCTTCTGGGCTTTGGGCGCGTCCTGTTTTTCCTCTTTGGGGGCTTCGCTTGCGCTCATGTCTTCGCCTTCTTCGCCGATGATGGCGATGGCGGTGTTGACTTTCACACCCTCGGTGCCTTCGGCAATGAGGATTTTGCCGATGACGCCTTCATCGACGGCTTCAAACTCCATCGTGGCTTTGTCGGTTTCGATCTCGGCGAGGATATCGCCGGATTTTACAGTATCGCCTTCTTTGACCATCCATTTGGCCAGCGTGCCTTCTTCCATGGTGGGCGAGAGGGCGGGCATGAGAATTTCGGTTGCCATTGTGTGTGTCTCCCTCAGGCTTCTTGCGGAATTTCGTCGGCGTAAATGTCTGTCCAGAGTTCGCTCAGGTCAGGCTCGGGGCTGTCTTTGGCGAATTCGGCGGAGGCGTTGACGATCTCTTTGATGTCTTTGTCGATGGCTTTGAGTTCGTCCTCTGTGGCGTGTTTGCCTTGCAGAAGCATCGCGCGGATGTTTTCGATCGGGTCACGCTCCTCGCGCATTTTCTGGACTTCTTCGCGGGTGCGGTATTTGGCCGGATCGGACATGGAGTGCCCACGGTAGCGGTAGGTTTTGACTTCGAGGATATAGGGGCCATCGCCAGCGCGGCAGTGGGCTGTGGCTTTTTCCGAGGCGGCCTTGACGGCCAGAACATCCATACCATCAACAATCTCGCCGGGGATTCCGAAGGCCTCGCCGCGGGTGTGCAGATCCGGGGTGGAAGTGGAGCGGGCCTGAGCTGTGCCCATGGCGTATTGGTTGTTCTCGATTACGAAAATGACCGGCAGCTTCCAGAGTGCGGCCATGTTGAAGGTTTCGTAAATCTGGCCCTGATTGGCCGCGCCATCACCGAAATAAGTAAAGGTGACGTTGTCATTGCCTTTATACTTGTCGGAAAACGCGAGGCCCGCGCCAAGCGGCACTTGCGCGCCGACGATGCCATGGCCGCCGTAAAAATGCTTCTCTTTGGAGAACATGTGCATAGAGCCGCCCTTGCCTTTGGAATAGCCGCCTTCACGGCCTGTCAGCTCGGCCATCACGCCGTTCGGGTCCATTCCGCAGGCGAGCATGTGACCATGATCGCGGTAGGAGGTGATGCGCTTGTCACCTTCTTTGGCCGCGGCCTCAAGGCCGACAACGACAGCTTCCTGACCGATGTAGAGGTGACAGAAACCACCGATGAGCCCCATGCCGTAGAGCTGTCCGGCCTTCTCCTCGAATCGCCGGATGAGCAGCATATCGTGGTAGTAGGTTTTAAGCTCTTCAGCAGAAGTATTTGATTTTGCTTTTGTTTTACGGGCGGCCATGCGCTGCGTCCCCCTTCGGTCACAATTAGTTTAGCGTTAAACCAATAATAACACGAAATTATCTTGCGTGGCGAGGGTTTATTTGAGGGAGGCAGGAGGGCGCTTGCGCTATAACGGGCTGCGGACGCGGCAAGTACGGCCCGTGCGCTTTGCGAGAAAGGGATTGCCCGCCGGTCGCCCCGGATGCGCGCAGGGTGGTTTCTCTTGAAAATGCTTGCGACAAGTGTCATGTATTTGGCGACATATGACGAAAGGAGAGCCGAGATGGTTATGACAGCTGCGGTCAGCGGGGCCGTTGCGCCGCGCGCTTCGGGTCAACCCGAGAATGACACGATCCGCGCCTATCGTTTGCTCGGCGGGGGCAAAACCATGAAGCAGCCTGTGCGCACGGCACTTGAGGCGCATGATTTGATTGTGAAGGGCATTCCCTCGAAATCCTTGTTGCACCTTGTCGAGGGGGTGCATGTTCTGGCGACGGGAGATGTGCTGAACAAGGCGATCGGTATCAGCATTCGCACGTTGCAACGCCACAAGGCGAGTGCGAAGCAAAAGCCGCTATCGACAGAGCAGAGCAGCCGCGCGTGGCGCTTTGCAGAGATTATTGCGCAGGCCACGGATGTTATGGGCACACAGGAGGCGGCGGAGGCGTGGCTTCTGGAGCCTGCGATGGGCCTCGGGAATCGCAGGCCGATTGATCTTCTGTCCTCAACTGCGGGAACAGAAGCTGTTGAAAACCACCTGACGCGCCTGGAATACGGGGTTTATGTGTGACGCCGCTTCCACCGCCTCTTGGCACGGGCGAACTGCGGCTCTGGCGGCTGGATGCCGAGCGCCATGCGAGCGGGTGGAGCACAGGCGAGGGGGCTTACCGCGTGGGCGGGCGCTGGAACTCAAAGGGGGTTCGGGCTGTCTATGCGGCGGTTGATCCTGCCTGTGCGATTTTGGAAGTGGCTGTGCATAAGGGCTTCAAGGCGCTCGACACGGCGCCGCATGTGCTGACCTCGGCAATGGTATGTGACTTGAGCGAGGTTCATGTGCTGGGATTTGAGGATATTCCAAACCCCAACTGGTGCGTGCCCGGCGCACACGGCCCCGGACAGCAGGCCTTTGGCGACGCGCTTTTGGCGACACATCTGTTTACGCTCGTGCCTTCGACAGTTTCGCGGCACAGTTGGAACCTGATTTTCGATGCGAACCGTGTTGAGGGGCAGTTTGACGATGTGCAGCAGGAGCGCTTTGCGCTTGATCCGCGGCTGCACCGGTAAATCGGTAAGCACCGGTAAATCGGTAAAAGGTGTCGGGTTTTAACGAATAACGATTTCGTCGGCGCGCACGTAGCCGAGCATGTCGCGGGCGCGCTCGGAGAGCAGGTCAAGATCAAGGAAATCATCGGAGAGGCGCGTGGTAAGATTTTCCATGCGCGCGACACGAGCTTCAAGGGCTGCCAGTTCGACGGCAAGTTTCTTTTGCTCGGCTTCGATCTCGGCGCGGCGGAAGAGGCCGTAATCGCCCTGAATGGCGGCGAAGGTAAAGTAGAGCGTAAGGCTGAACGCCACGGCAAAGAACACAAGAGATCCAACGGCGGGTGGATTGCGTGTGCTGGAAATGCTCATCTTGCTGCTTGCCTCATGCGCGCTTTTAGCGGGCTTTGTTTTGTCTGCCTCTGACGGGCTTTGAACACTTTGCCAAAAGTGGCGAGGATTTGGAAGCTGTGACGCAAGGTTGGGGTTGGCTTTGATTGCGTGGCGAGTCCTAAATGCCACAATAGCGCAAGGGAGAGGGACGCATGAAAACTTATGGGGATTATGAGGCGCGGGTGCGCGAGAGCTTTGCGCGCCAGAAGATGATGGGGCAGCTGAAGGTTGTGCTTTTGGAGGTGCGCGCCGGCGAAGTTGTGTTCGAGATGCCGTTTCAGGATGCGTTCACCCAGCAGCACGGGTTTATGCACGCGGGCGCGATGACAACGGCGCTCGATACGGCGGCGGGGTTTGCGGCCTATTCGGTGATGCCTGCAGATGCGGGGGTGTTGACGATCGAACTTAAAGTCTCGCTGATGCGCCCTGCACGAGCGCCGCGCTTTCGCATTGTCGGGCGGGTTTTGAAGCCCGGGCGGAGCGTGACGTTTACCGAGGCGGTGGCCTACGGGCTGGACAATGACGCGGAAGTTGAAGTGGCGCGGCTGACGGCGAGTATGATGGTTGTGAGCGGGCGTGACGAGGTGACGGGGTGAGCTGATTTCGAATTTTCGCTGCGCGAAAATCCGACCGGCCGGGGGCTCTGCCCCCTAGATTCAAAAGCTGTAGGGCTTTTGAATCCTGCCCCCGAGGTATTTTTGAACAGAAGAAGATTAAGTGCGGTTCGGCGGGTTTGACGAGCCGCCCGGTTCAGCCGCCGAGGGCTGCCACGCCGGGGAGGGTTTTGCCTTCCATCCATTCAAGGAAGGCTCCGCCGGCTGTCGAGATATAGCTGAAATCATCGGCGGCGTCTGCGGCGTTGAGCGCGGCCACGGTATCGCCTCCGCCTGCAACGGTGACGAGCGCGCCCTGTCGGGTGAGGGCTGCGGCTTTGCGGGCGGCGGCCATTGTGGCTCTGTCAAAAGGTTCGATTTCGAATGCGCCGAGCGGGCCGTTCCAGATCAGCGTTTTCAAACCTTCGAAAGCGGTGAGGATGGCTGCAGTGCTGGCTGTGCCTGCGTCGAGGACCATTTGATCACCCTCAAGCGCGGTGTCGGCGGCGAGGGGGAGGTTTTCGTAATCTGCGCCAGCCTTGAAGGCGCGGGCCACGGCACCGTCTGAGGGCAACAGAATTTGACAGCCTGTGGATTTGGCTTTTTCCATGATCTCGCGGGCGGTGGGCAGCATTTCATTCTCGACCAGCGATGCGCCGAGGTCGGCGCCTTCGGCCATGAGGAAGGTGTTGGCCATGCCGCCGCCGATGATGAGCACATCAAGTTTTTCAACGAGGTTTGAGAGCAGGTCGAGCTTGGTGCTGACTTTTGCGCCGCCCACAACCGCGCCGACGGGGCGCTTGGGCTTGGCGAGGGCGCTTTCGAGCGCTTCAAGCTCGGCTTGCATGAGGCGGCCCGCGCAGGAGGGGAGGTGATGGGCCACACCTTCGGTGGAGGCATGGGCGCGATGCGCGGCTGAGAAAGCATCGTTGCAGTAGACATCGGCGAGGCCTGCGAGGCGCTTGGCGAATTCGGGGTCGTTGGCCTCTTCTCCGGGGTGAAAACGGATGTTCTCGATCAGGATCACCTCGGCGGCGCGGGCCTCTTCTGTGAGGTTTTCCGCGCCTTCGAGGGTTTCGATAAAGGAGACCGTGTGGCCCAGGGCTTTTTCGAGCGCGGGAAGCACGACACGCAGGCTCATATCCAGCACGACCTTGCCTTTCGGGCGGCCGAAATGGGCGATGAGCAGCGGTGTGCCACCTTTGGCGAGGATTGCTTCGACTGTGGGCACGATGCGCTCGATGCGGGTGGCATCGGAGACCACGCCGTTTTGCACAGGCACGTTGATATCGACGCGGGTGAGCACGCGCTTGCCCTTAAGGTCTAAGTCATCCAGCGTCTTCCAGCCCATCGGGGTGCTCCTCTTGATCTCGTTTGCGGTGGGGTTTGGCGGGATTGTGCGCAATCGTCAAGCACTGGAAGCACCGAGGTTGGCACTCGGGCTTGCCGAGCGGGGCTTTGGCGCTTAGGTAATCACAATCAATTTGACCAGAGCACCGAGGAGCGCCCGATGGCCGACTATAAAGACCCCGAAAACACGATCCTGATTGAACTCAAGGACGGCACAGTTGTTGTTGAACTGATGCCCGATATCGCGCCCGGGCATTGCGAGCGGATGAAAGAGCTCGCGCGTGCCGGAAAATACGACAACGTGGCCTTTCACCGTGTGATTGACGGCTTTATGGCCCAGACAGGCGATGTGCAACATGCCAACATGGAAGTGGATTATAACCCGAGCCGCGCCGGCACGGGGGGCTCTGATTTGCCCGACCTGAAAGCCGAGTTTGGCCGTATTCCACATGCGCGCGGCAGCATTGGTGCGGCGCGTTCGGCCAACCCGAACTCGGCAAACAGCCAGTTTTTCATCAATTTCAAGGACAATGATTTCCTTAACGGGCAATACACCGTTTACGGGCAGGTCACCTCCGGTATGGAGCATGTGGACAAGATCGCCAGAGGCGAGCCACCTGTGAATCCTGACCGTATGATCAGCGTGAAGGTGGCCGCCGATGCGTAAGCTTGCATATGTCGCCGCCTTGCTTGCGGCCAGTCCGGCGCTTGCCACGGGCCTCAAGATCGAGGTTGCGGGCGAAGGTGCGAACGGTGTGATCATGATTGATCTGCTGGAAGAGGTTGCGCCCAAACATGTCGAGCAGATTGCATCGCTTGCGGCAGAGGGCCAGTATGACGGCGTGGCTTTTCACCGCGTGATTGAAGGCTTTATGGCACAGACCGGTGATGTTGTGAACGGCAAGGTCGAAGGCGGCAATATGGCGATGGCCGGCACGGGCGGCTCCGACCGCGGTGATCTTGTGGCGGAGTTTTCCGAAATTCCTTACGAGCGCGGAATTGTCGGTATGGCGCGCAGTGCTGACCCGAACAGCGCCAACAGCCAGTTTTTCATCATGTTCACCGAGTATCCTTCGCTGAACGGGCAATACACTGTTGTGGGCCGCGTGACCGAGGGGCTTGATGTGCTCGATAAGATCAAGCTGGGCAAGGGGCGCAACGGCGCTGTGATTGGCGCGCCTGATTATATGAAGAGCGTGACAGTCACCGAGTGACGCGGTTTTAACCGGAATTTAAGGGGCGGTTCCGGTGGAGCCGCCCTTTTTGTTTGTGTGCGGAACGGGGCGAATAGGCAAAAGGCGCGCCTTGCGGCGCACAGGTTTTGCGGTGCGCTCCGCGAACTTCGTTCTGCGGAACGCGCCGCTTTGAGCGAGGGGGTTTCACCCCCTCGCGCTCCCCCAGGATATTTTTGCAATAAGAAAGGTTTATGTGTTGAGGTGGATGGCGAAACGCGCGCGGATGGCGGCATCGGTGGCGGGATCGAAAGCCGAGGGCGCACGGCGCGAGAGGATATCGAGTTTGCGTGCGGTGGCTTTCTCGACGAGGTCGGGTTTGTCTTTCTCGACCCATTCCTTTGGAGAGGTCCTGTCGCCCAGTGTCGGGTAGACATGATCGGTTTGCATGCGGCTCAGGGTGCACTCTGTGCCGAGGTAGTGGCCCGGGCCGCCGAGGCAGACTTCGCGCATCTGGTCGAGGGCCAATGTGGTATCATCAACCTCGATGCCGCGCACACAGCGTTGGGCCTGACCGATGATATCATCCGCAAGAATGAGGCTTTCGTGGCAGAAGCCGAGCAGGGAAGCGTGCATACCTGCGGCCTCATAGACCATGTTGCAGCCTGCGAGACCTGCCATGACATTGGAGCACATTTGCTCCCAACCTGCTTGCATATCAGGGAGTTTACTATCGCTTGCGCCACCAGCAGCTCCGCCGGGGAGGCCGTAGAACTTGTGCATTTGCGCGCAGCCTGCGGAGAGCAGAGCCTGCTCGCCCGAGCCGACTGTCATCGCGCCTGTGCGCAGATCGAGGCCGAAGGGCCATGTGCCGAAGATGGCGGGGTGGCCGGGTGCGATGGCGTTGACATAGACAATGCCTGCGAGGCACTCGGCTGTGGCTTGAACGATGGCGCCTGCGATGGTGCTGGGGGCGGTGGCACCGGCCATGCCGGCGGACAGCAGGAGCACGGGCATGCCGCCCTTGATGCAGGCTTCCATGACTTCGCAGGCTTCTGTCGCGAATTTCATAGGCGGGACGACGAAGCAGTTTGAATTGCTCACGAAGGGTCGCGCGCGCCAGTTGCTTTCACCGCCTGCGATAAGGTGAAGCATCTCGAAAGCATCAGGCACAAAGGCGGGCTCGGTGAACGAGGTTCCGACGTGTTTGCTTGTGCCCGAGCAGCAGGCGTAGATTGTGTTGAGGTCCATCTCGCGGTTGTCTGTTATATCGCGGCAGACCATGGGGCGCTGCACGAAATGCACGTTATCAAGTGCGTGCGCGATGCGGGCGGCATCGTGCAGGTCTTGCACGGTGCTGTGACGGTAACTGCGCCCGTCGGGCTCGACCATGTTGACGGCCGCGCCTGCTGTGCCGTAGTGCACGCGCGCGCCCTCAAGCTGCATGTCATATTGCGGCTCGCGGCCAAAGAGGGTGATGGTTTTCGCGGCTTTGGCGAGCATATCCTCCACCAGCGGGCGAGGGAAGCGGATGCGGCCGTCATCGCCCAGAATGGCCCCTGCGCCTGTGAGGATTTCGACGCCTGAGGCGGGCGCATCGGCGAGGCCGATGGTTTCGAGCGCTTCGAGGGCGGCCTCGTGGATTTTGAGCACATCGGCCCCGGTGAGCGGCTTGTAGCGGCCGCCTTCCATCCCGGCGCGGATCGGGCGGGTGGCGGCATCAAGCGGCGCGGCGCGGGCGGCACGGCGGGCATTGCGGCCACCTGAGCGGGCGGAGGTCTTCATTGGGGTTTGGTCGGTCATGGCGGGCGTCCTTGTGGGGGTGTTACGGGTTTGACTTTGAGTTCAAACGCGCAACGGGCCACCACGGGCCGCGCGGCCACGCTCTGCACCGATGGTGCGGATCACCAGAGTAATAGTGCAAAACGGAGCCTGCATGGCGCGCCTTTCAAGGACTGTGCCTTGATTAGGGCGCGTTAAGAGGGCCGATTCTGTCTTAAGTGCGACATTCTGTCGTTTTTGGGAGGGGTTAAGTGAGGCTTGCTGTGAAGGCGGCGATCTCTTTGATGGCGGCTTCAAAGGGCGCATCGGGGATTGTCATAGCGATACGGACATGGCCGGCGGCGGCAGGGCCGAAACTTTCACCCGGCATGACGGCGATGCCGCGCGCCATAAGGAGCTTGTCTGCAAAGTCATCGCCCGAGAGGCCTGTCGCGCGGATATCGAGCATGAGATACATGGCGCCCGAGGGGGGCGAGAGGCGGATTGCGTTCTGACCTGCGAGGGCTTTTTGGGCGAGAAGGCGGCGGCGCTGGAAGGGCGCGGCGATCTCTTCTTCAAAAGATTCGCCAAGGCCGAGCGCGAAGAGGGCGGCTTGTTGTGTGAAACCTGCGACGCCGTAGTTTGTATTGGTCAGCAAGTTCAGCACATGGGGCATGGCACTGTCTGGCCCGACGAGCCATCCGACGCGGCTGCCTGTCATTGCGTGACTTTTGGACATGGAGCCGACGACAAATGTGCGTTCTTCCATGCCTTCAAGAGAGCGGATGCTGATATGCTCGCCCTCCCAGACCTGGGTGTCGTAGACTTCATCGGAAATCACGATGAGGTCGTGCTTTTTGGCGACAGCGGCGATGGCTTCCAGCGTGTCGCGGCCATAGACCGCGCCTGTGGGGTTGTTGGGGGAGTTGATGAGCAGGGCTTTGGCGCCTGACTCTGCGGCGGCGGCATCGAGCGCTTCGAATGTGGGCAGAAAGCCGTTGTCGGCCTCGGCTGTCACGCTTTTTGGGATACCGCCGACCGAGCGGATGGTGCCGGGGTAGGTGGCATAGTAGGGGGTGATATAGAGCGCGATATCGCCCGCATCGAGGCAGGCACGGAAGGCGGCGAAGAGCGCGGCCTGGCCGCCTGCGGTGATCAGCACATTGTCTGTTGTGGTTGGCACGCCTGTGCGGGTGGCAAGGCGTTTGGCCACGGTTTCGCGCAACGTGTCGATCCCCGGGACCATGGCGTAGCCTGTGGCCCCGCCGAGCGCGGCGGCGTGCATTGCCTCGATGATGCGGGTGTCTGTCTTGATGTCATGCTCGCCGATGGTGAGCTCGGTTATATCATGGCCCTGTGCAATCATCTTGCGGGCCTTGATGAAGAGATCCCAGCCGTCGGAGCCGCCGCCTGTTATTGTGGTGATTGTTTTTGACAAGCGCATGGGGGCCTCGCGGGATTAGGTGAGTCTCAAGTTGGCCCATGGGCCTGAATTAGGCGGGCAATGTCAACTCAAGCCGCGCGGTTTTTCTTGGCAGGGGCGTATGGATGGGGTATCGCTTTGTGCATGAGAACGATGATTTGCATTATTTGCTGCATTATTACCTGCTGAGACATCAGGCGGGCCGTTCTTCTTATTCCATCTCAATGTGTAAGTTGTTAAGTCCGCCGCGAAGGCGCTTTGGCGCGCATGAGGGCCGACCATGACCGAGACAAACAAGACTGCGATCAAGCTATACAACACCAAGACCCGCAAGAAAGAGGCCTTCGAGCCGATTGATGCGGAGAATGTGCGAATGTATGTCTGCGGGCCGACGGTGTATGACCGTGCGCATATCGGTAATGCGCGGCCTGTGATTGTGTTTGATACGCTCTACCGGCTGCTGCGCCATGTGTATGGCGAAGAGCATGTAACCTATGTGCGCAATTTCACAGATGTCGATGACAAGATCAACGCCAAGGCGGCAGAGAGCGGGCGCACGATTGGAGAGATCACGGAAGAGACGATTGCGTGGTATCTGGAAGACATGGCGGCTGTGGGCGCATTGGAGCCGACAAAGATGCCGCGGGCGACGAACTACATCGCGCAGATGATCGAGATGATCGAGGCGCTGATTGCCAAGGGGCATGCCTATGCCGCCGAGGGCCACGCGCTGTTTCGGGTGCGCTCTTATGAGAAGTATGGTGTGCTCTCGGGGAGAGACGTGGACGATATGATCGCGGGGGCGCGTGTTGAGGTTGCGCCCTATAAGGAAGACCCGATGGATTTCGTTTTGTGGAAGCCATCGAGCGACGACCAGCCCGGATGGGAAAGCCCGTGGGGCCGTGGCCGCCCCGGCTGGCACATAGAATGCTCGGCCATGGCCAAGGCGCTGCTTGGCGATGTCTTTGATATTCATGGCGGCGGGCTAGACCTACAGTTCCCCCACCACGAAGACGAGATCGCCCAGAGCTGCTGTGCCAACGGGACAGACGAGATGGCGAAAGTCTGGATGCACAACGAGATGCTGCAGGTCGAGGGCAAGAAGATGTCCAAGTCTTTGGGCAACTTCTTCACTGTGCGCGATTTGCTGGAGCAGGGCGTGCCGGGGGAGGTGATCAGGTTTGTGTTTTTGAGCACGCATTATCGGAAGCCGATGGACTGGACGGAGAAGAAGCGGGAAGAGGCGGAGAAGACTCTAACGAAATGGAAGGCGTTAACAAGCGCCTTGTATGATGGAGCAGCAAGATCAGTTGCCAAGACGCCTGTTCCCACCGTAATCATCGAGGCATTGGCTGATGATTTGAATACTGCGCTTGCGCTTGCCGAGATGCACAAACTGGCCAAGGACGCTAAACATAGTGAAGAAGCATGTATTCAACTCGCTGTTTCCATGGCATTTCTCGAAATAGAATGGAGCAGTCCGTGGCAATCCAATTTTGGTTCTTCTTTGGAGAAAATACTCGGTGATCCTGCTCAGCTTGAACCCTATGAACGGCTCCTTTCAGATGAACGTGAGAAAGCTATGACTACAAAAGACTTTTCAAAGGTGGATCAAATTAAGTCCGCTTTGTTGAGTTCTGGTCTGGAAGTAAGAATGTCTAAGGCAGGGGTGGAGCTTGATGTTACGCCTGATTTCGACCCATCTAAACTGGAGGGCCTGCTATGACCTCCCCAACCACCCCAAACCACCCAGCTTGTCTGGGCAGCGCCCGAACCGCCCCCCACGGGGCGGGTGCTTTTTGCGAGCGGCCTGCCGAGCTTGAAACGCATGTGGCTTGGCGATGTAGGCATCAGACTGAAAATCGCCCCCTGCGGTTCGGGTGCTGCCCGGACGGGAGCGTATCATGAGCCGCGAACGCCTCTATCTCTACGACACTACCCTGCGGGACGGGCAGCAAACGCAAGGTGTGCAATTCTCTACGCCTGAAAAGCACAAGATCGCGGCGATGCTTGATGCGCTGGGGGTGGACTATATCGAAGGTGGCTGGCCCGGGGCGAACCCGACGGACAGCGAGTTCTTCGAGACGGCCCCCAAGACGCGCGCCAGGTTCACCGCCTTTGGCATGACCAAACGCGCGGGGCGCTCGGCTGAAAATGATGATGTGCTCGCCGAGGTGATGAACGCGGGTACAGCGCATGTGTGCCTTGTCGGTAAGACCCATGACTTTCACGTGAAAACGGCGCTGGGCATAAGCCTTGAAGAGAATGTCGAGAACATCCGTGCAAGCATGGCCTATATCGTCAGCCAAGGGCGCGAGGCGCTGTTTGATGCGGAGCATTTCTTTGACGGCTACAAGGCCAACGCAGATTATGCTCTGGAGTGCCTCAAGGCGGCCGAGCAAGCCGGTGCGCGCTGGATTGTGCTCTGCGATACCAACGGCGGGACGCTGCCGCATGAGGTCTACGCGATCACCAAGGCGGTGACACAAGCGGGCATTGCGGGCGACAAGCTTGGTATCCACACGCACAATGATACGGAAAACGCCGTGGCTTGCAGCCTTGCGGCGGTTGATGCCGGGGCAAGGCAGGTGCAAGGCACGCTGAACGGACTTGGCGAGCGCTGCGGCAACGCCAACCTCACCGCGCTCATTCCGACGCTGCTGTTGAAAGAGCCTTATGCCGGCCAGTTCGAGACAGGCGTGAGCCGTGAGGCGCTGGAAGGCCTCACGCAGGTGAGCCGCAAGCTGGACGAGATACTCAACCGCGTGCCCATGCGGCAATCGGCCTATGTGGGCGCGAGTGCCTTTGCCCATAAGGCAGGGCTTCATGCCAGCGCGATTTTGAAAGACCCGAGCACCTATGAGCATATAGCGCCTGAAATGGTGGGCAACGCGCGGATCATCCCGATGTCCAATCAGGCGGGGCAGAGCAACTTGAGGAGGCGCTTGGAAGAGGCGGGAATCACTGTGAAAAAGGATGATCCCGCGCTGGGGCTGATCCTTGACCAGATCAAGCTGCGCGAGGCCGAGGGCTATACCTATGACAGCGCGCAGGCAAGTTTCGAACTTCTGGCGCGACGGGCTTTGGGGCAGATGCCGGAGTTTTTCGAGGTGAAGCGTTACCGCGTGAGCATCGAGCGGCGCAAGAACAAGTATAACAAATCGGTTTCGCTGTCCGAGGCGGTTGTGGTTGTGAAGGTTGATGGTGAAAAGCGCTTGTCTGTCAGCGAAAGCATGGATGAGACAGGCTCTGACCGCGGGCCGGTCAATGCACTTTCCAAAGCGCTGGCCAAGGATCTGGGGCGTTATGGCGAGGCCATTGCCGATATGCGGCTTGTCGATTTCAAGGTGCGTATCACCCAAGGCGGCACAGAAGCTGTGACACGGGTGATCATCGACAGCGAAGATGATGCGGGCCGGCGCTGGAGCACTGTGGGAGTGTCTGCCAACATCGTTGATGCGAGCTTTGATGCGCTCTTGGATGCGATCAACTGGAAGCTTTTGCATACCTCATGACAGAGCCTGTGAATGATCATATAGCCGCCTGCGCCGAGATCGTCTTCAAGGGCGATCCTGCGCGCTTTCGCGCCGCTATGGCCGCGCCTTTGGGGCTGCGTGAGAAGCTGCTGGTGCTATATGCCTTTAATGTCGAGGTGGCGCGCGCGCCTTGGGTGACTTCCGAGGCAATGATCGCCGAGATGCGCTTGCAATGGTGGCATGATGCCTTGGGCGAAATCGCCGCGGGCGGGCAGGTGCGCCGCCATGAGGTTGTCACACCGCTGGCTGATACTCTTTCGCCAGATCAGGCGCTTGGCTTGCAAAGCCTCGTTGAGGCGCGCCGCTGGGATATCTACCCGGAGCCCTTTGCAGACGAGGCTGCGCTCTGGCAGCACTTGGGCAACACAACCGGTGCCTTGATGCGCACGGGCCTCGGGCTCGCAGGCGGACAAAGCAACGCGGATCTTGAAGGCGGTTTTCAAGCGATGGGTCTCGCCGGCTGGCTCACAGCTGTGCCCGCTCTTATGGCGCAAAATCGTCACCCTTTGCCTGATACGTCTGAACCCGCGATTGCACGGCTTGCTCGAGAGGGCCTGTCCAAGCTCAATACCGCGCGCAATCAGGCTATGCCCAAGTTGGCCCGTCGCGCGCTTCTGGCGGGGTGGCAAACCGAGCCGCTGCTCAAGCTGGCTATGAAAGAGCCTGCTCGTGTTGCGAACGGCACACTTGAACTTGCCCCGTTCCGCGCCCAGATGCGGCTTGCGCGCTTTGCTTTCACAAATCGCTGGTAGCTTTTTTCTTGCTGGAAATATCCCGGGGGTCTGGGGGCAGCGCCCCCAGCTGGTCGGATTGCGCAAAGCGCAATTCGAAGCCTAGTCCTGCGGACGCAGCACCAGCCAGATCAGCGCTCCACCTGCCAGCATGAGGAAAGGTGCCATCGCGAGGTTTACCGAGACCCAGCCTGCTTGCGCAGACGTTCCC
Organism: Lentibacter sp. XHP0401; assembly: GCF_025751535.1. GTDB lineage: Bacteria > Pseudomonadota > Alphaproteobacteria > Rhodobacterales > Rhodobacteraceae > Lentibacter. Next base: position 367,138 of record NZ_JAOWLC010000001.1, read on the forward strand.
GAGCAGTTCATCAATCCGCCCGAAGCCAGCGACGCCACGAAAACGCCGCCAAAGACGATCAGGTCGTTCATGCCCTGAACACGTCCGCGCTCATGCGGCTCATGGCTTCCGGCCAGCATTGTGGTTGCGCCGATAAATCCGAAATTCCAGCCAACCCCGAGCAGAATGAGCGCAACAAAGAAATGCTCGAGATTGACCCCCATCAGCGCCACGGCGCCTGCACCGGCAAGGATCAGGAGGCCGAGGGCCACGATCTTTTCAGCGCCGAAGCGCGCAATGAGGTGCCCTGTGAAAAAGCTCGGAACATACATTGCCAGCACATGAGCTGTCACGACATAGCCCGCGATAAACTGGAAGCGGTCACGCATACTGCCCTCAGGTACAACGCCGGAGATCCAGCCCGGAATTTCCGTTTCACCGCCGACACCACAGCCGACAACGGCAAGCGGTGTGGAGGTCATCACGAGGTTCATCAGCGCGTAAGACACCATGGCCGAAATGATTGCGACGGCAACAACCGGCGTTTTGAGGAGTTCCATGCGCGAGCGGCCGCGTGGGGCATCAACATGAGGGACGGGCGGCTTTGGAATGTCGAGGAACAAAAACAGCAACGAGCCGACGATATTGATTGTCATCACCGTGAGATAGGTGCCCATAAACGGGATCGCACCGAAGGCCATCGAGGAATAGTTGCCCAGTTGCGGTCCGATGATCGCGGCGAGGAGACCACCTGCCATGACATAGGAAATCGCTTTGGGGCGGAACGCATCCGAGGCGGTATCGGCGGCGGCGAAGCGGTAAAACCCCTGCGCCGACATATAGATACCCGTGATCAGACTGCCGACGAGATAGATGCTGAACGAAGCATGATAAAGTCCGTAGGCACAAACGGCAGCACCTGTTGCACCCGCGCTGGCACCAAGGATAAAGCCTGCCCGCCGCCCGTAGGCCTGCATAAACCAGCTGAGCGGCGTGGCTGCCAGCATCGAGCCGAGCACGATCATCGAAATCGGCAAGGTGGCGAAGCAGAGATTTGTGGTGAGCATTTGCCCAGCAAGGCCACCGATTGTGAAGATCATCGGCATTTGCGAGCCGAGCAGTGCCTGAGCCAACACCAGAATCCAGACGTTGCGTTTGGCGCGTCTGTGGTTTTCCGGGGTGCTCTGCGGGTCGTTAACGGGTGAAACTGTCTCTGTCATACCAGATTGGCTAGCCCCTTTCCTGCGCCCTCGCAAGCGCGATGTTGCGCTCTGTCTGCCGCAACTTGCGCATTTTTCAGTGTGCAAAGCTCTATTGCGTCTTTTCACTTGGGTGCAGAGCGCTTAGATAGGGTCTGCAAAGTTTTCGGCATGGTGCAGCACCAGCCGACCAAGGGAGACATATCATGCTCAACAATATCGGCCTTCCCGGCCTTCTTCTTATTGCCGTTGTCGTGCTCGTCCTGTTCGGGCGTGGCAAGATTTCTTCGCTCATGGGCGAAGTCGGCAAAGGCATTACCGCCTTCAAACGCGGTGTCAAAGACGGCACGGAAGAGCTTGAAGACCAGATGGCGGACGAGGCCAAAGATGTCACGCCTGCTGAAGAAAAAGACAAGGCGTAACGCTACATGTTTGATCTTGGCTGGACCGAGCTTCTGGTCATTGGCATCGTCGCGTTGATTGTCGTTGGCCCTAAGGACTTGCCCGTTCTCTTCCGCAAGGCGGGGGAGTTTGTCGGCAAGATGAAGGGCATGGCACGCGAATTTTCCAAGGCCATGAACGATGCCGCCGACGAAAGCGGCATGCGTGAAACAGCCAAGACTCTGCGCGATGTGACGAACCCCTCGAAGCTGGGCCTTGATTCTGTCAAGGATGCCGTTAAGGACGCCGCCAAGTGGGATCCTGAAAGCGAGACAGGCAAGCTGGCCGCAGAGCGACAGGCAAAGCGTGACCGCATGGTGGAAGAGGCCAACGCTTCGGCTGCCGAGACAGCCAGAAAAGTGCGCGAAGCCCACGCTGCCCGCCTTGAGGCTGAAAACGGCACCGCCGAGGCCAAGCCTGCGAAAAAGCCGGCCGCCAAAAAAACGGCTACCAAAAAAGCACCGGCGAAAGCCGCATCAAAGCCGACAGCAGCCAAGGCGCCCGCCGCAAAGACATCACCGGCCAAAAAGCCTGCTGCCAAGAAGGCCGCCGCGTCAAAGACAGCCGCCAAGAAACCCGCAGCCAAGAAAAAGCCTGCGGCAGATAAAGCATGAGTGACATATGAGCCAGTCTGATACGCCAGATGAAATGGATGCTTCCAGCGCTCCGCTGATCGAGCATCTGGCCGAGTTGCGCACGCGGCTCATCCGGTCTGTTCTGGCGTTTATCGTCGGCATCGTGCTGGCCTTTATGGTGGCCGAGCCGATTCTGCAGTTTTTGCTTGAACCGATTGAAGCCACGCTGCGCACCTTGGGTGATCCTGACCCGACGCTGCAATATACGTCGCCGCAGGAGTATCTGTTTACGCTTTTCCGTATCTCGATGGTCTTCGGATTTGCGCTGGCCTTCCCTGTGATTGCCTTTCAGATGTGGCGCTTTGTGGCACCCGGCCTTTACAAAAACGAGCAGGGGGCTTTCCTGCCGTTTATTCTGGCGTCGCCTGTCATGTTCCTGTTGGGGGCTTCTTTTGCCCAGTTTGTCGTAACCCCTTTGGCGATGCAGTTTTTCCTCGGCTTTGCCGATGTGAGCTCGATTTTTGCCAACCTGATGTCACGCACGGTCGAAAACCTTCCCGATGCCAACGCGGTTGTGCCGGAAAGCTCGGAAGGCTTGAAAATCACTTTCTTCGGTAAGGTTAACGAGAGCCTTGATATCACGCTCAAGTTCATCATTGCCTTTGGCATGTGCTTCCAGCTTCCTGTGCTCCTTACGCTGATGGGCAAAGCCGGGCTTGTGAGCGCCGAAGGCCTTGGCGCTGTGCGTAAATACGCAATGGTCGGTATTCTTCTGCTTGCCGCATTGGTTACGCCGCCGGATGTGATCACCCAGCTTATTCTTTTTACGGTTGTTTATGGTCTCTATGAAATCTCGATTTTGCTGGTTGCCCGCGTTGAGAAGAAACGCGACGACAAGCTGCGTGAAGAGGGCTATTTCGATGATGAGGACGAGTTTGACGACCCGCTGATGCGCGAGTTTGACGAGGACTTGGCTGAAGATGAGGATGAGGACGGCAAGGCGGACAAAAGCTGATGAGTGACGAACTCGCCCGCATAGCTTCCGCACTGGAACGGATGAGCCCGCCGCCACTGCCTGCACCTGATTTTGCCGCGGCCGATGCTTTCGTTTGGCATGTGGAGCCCGACCGCCTCAGCCCTGTGAAAAAGGTGAGCAAGGTTGATCTGTCGCTGCTTATCGGCGTAGAGCGTTCGCGCGATACGCTTTTGGAAAACACCCGTCAGTTTGCCCGTGGCCTGCCAGCCAACAACGCGCTGCTCTGGGGCGCGCGCGGGATGGGCAAAAGCTCTCTCGTCAAGGCGGTTCATGCGCAGGTGCTCAGCGAGAAGCTGCCCCTTAAAGTGGTCGAACTTCAGCGCGAAGATTTGCCAAGTGTCACACGGCTGTTGAGCCTTTTGCGCAGCACAAGAGACCGTTTCGTGCTGTTTTGTGATGATCTGAGCTTCAGTCATGATGACCAGCATTACAAATCGTTGAAAGCGGTTCTGGATGGCGGGATTGAGGGACGGCCCGAGAATGTGGTGTTCTACGCGACGTCCAACCGTCGCCACCTGATGCCGCGCGACATGATCGAAAACGAACGCTCAAGTGCCATCAACCCGAGTGAAGCCGTTGAAGAAAAAGTCTCTTTGAGTGATCGTTTCGGCCTCTGGCTTGGCTTTCATCCTTGCTCGCAAGACGAGTATCTTGCGATGATACACGGCTACTGCGCGCATTTCGGCATCGAGTATGAGCCTGAAAGCCTGCGCGCCGAAGCGATCGAGTGGCAAGCCACCCGTGGCGCGCGCTCGGGGCGTGTGGCATGGCAATACGTCACCGACCTTGCAGGGCGCAAAGGTGTTGCCTTAAGCTGATCCGGCTCTTTCTTATTGCTTGAAATATCTTGGGCCGTCTCCGCGCAGCAAGTGCGCGCTGTGCGAGCTGCATAGGGGAGTTTGAGGGGAGCTGGTCCCCCTCAAACGGATCGGATTTGCGAAGCAAATTCGAAGTTTTATTGCAAATAAGGCATGGGATCGACGCTCTCAAAGCCTTTGCGGACTTCAAAGTGCAGATAGGCCGATTCTCCGGAGCGCACTGTGGCAAGCTTCTGTCCACGGTTCACGCTATCGCCTTTTTTCACAGCGATATTGCCGACATTGGCATAGACCGAGAGCAGATTGTCAGGGTGTTTCACCACAATGATCGGAACCTGATCGGCGTCTGACGTGATCGCGGCCACTGTGCCGGCGCCTGCTGCGCCGATTGGTGTGCCCGAGGGGGCTGCAATGTCGATGCCATCGTTTTTGCCCTTGGCGTATTCGCGGATGATTTTACCCCTGACCGGATAGGAAAACTTACCCGAGCCCGCAGATTGAGTCTGGGTTTTGCCAAGGTCGGGCGTGGCCGTTGCGGCGGCTGTCGCCGTGGGTTTTGTGGTCTCTGCGGGCAGAGGTTTCACCGCGCTTGGCGGTACGGGCGTGGGAGAGCCAACGCCCGGCTTTGTGGAGGTGACCTCGGTTTTTCTGGCGGGGGCTTCGCCCAAGGCAGTCGGGATCAGCAGGTATTGGCCTTCACGGATGCCGAAGTCGCTGCCCAAGCCGTTCCAATCGGCCAGAGAGCGCACTGAAACATTATAAAGTCGTGCAACCGTATAGGCCGACTCGCCGCGCGTGACTTTGTGGCGCACGGGCTCTACGCCACGCTGTGCTGTGGCGGCGGGTGTTGCTGTTGGCTGGGCGCGGTCGATCGCGCCTTCGGCAAGCTCGGTGATATCTACATTCGGGGGCTGGATCGGGCCTGTTGTAATCGCTCCTGTGGCGGGGGAGGGCTCGGCCACGCGGTTGGGCAGGGCGACAACTTCGCCTTGGCGCAGGCTGTCGCCAGTCTGGATGCCGTTGTAGCGTGCCAGTTCGTTTGCGTCTGCGCCGATGCGCGCTGCAAGCGTTGCCAGCGTGTCACCACGTTTGGCGACAGCGACCTGATAGTTGGGATACGAGATGATCCCGCGGTCATCGGGGCGGGGGCGTGATGTGGTTGCTCCTCGCGCCGCGGCAGACGTATCAGCGCCCGAGCCGAGCTTGCCGCGCAAATCCAGATCGAGCGGGCGGTCACAGCCGGCGATCAGGGCGATGGCCGCAGTTGCCGCCAGCAGTCTCAGGGTTAAACCTCTGTTCATCTCGATATCCTCACAGCTGCTCTTTGTTGCCAGAGCTTTGTTACTTGTCTGTTTTGGCCCTCAGGCCTCCTTACCAAGCCCCTCCAGAAGCGGCACAAACCGCACGGGGCGTAATTCTTCATAGTCAAATCCGTCTTCGAGACGCGTCACCTTGATCAGGCTTTGCACCGCATCCGACTGGCCGACCGGCACAATCATGATACCCCCGATTTTGAGTTGAGCCAAGAGCGGTCCGGGCGGGTCCTCGGCTGCGGCTGTCACGATGATGCGATCAAAGGGCGCCTGCTCGGGCAGGCCGTGGCTTCCATCGCCTGTGAGGGCGGTCACATTTGTCAGATCAAGCCGCTCGAACAGCGCCTGGGTTTCGCGCACGAGCCGCCTGTGCCGCTCGACGGTGTAAACACGGCGCGCCAGCTGGCTGAGGATTGCGGCCTGATAGCCCGAGCCTGTGCCGACTTCGAGCACCTTGTCGCGCGGTCCGACTTGCAGCGCCTGTGTCATCAACCCTACGACGGAGGGCTGCGAAATGGTTTGCCCGCACGCGATTGGCAGGGGGGTGTCCTCATAGGCGCGGCCCTCGAATGTGCCGCGCACAAAGAGGCCACGGTCGATCTTCTCCATCGCGCCAAGCACCTGTGGATCGGTTACACCTTTGGAGCGCAGTGTATAGAGAAACTGCATTTTCTGCTCTTGAGGTTCCAGCGCAGGGTCATTCATGTTTCGATGCTCTTGAATGCAGACAGCATGTCGTGGGCTGTCAGATCGGCCCGCATGGGAGTGACGGAGATGTAACCGGCAAGGTTTACATCGGCGTCCGAGCCGGGAGTGGCGGGGACGCGTTGATCATGGCCTTTGATCCAGAGAAAGCGGCGGCCCGAGGGGGAGGAATGCGGCTCGACCCCGAAGGTGACACCTTGGCGAAAGCCTTGAACAACTGCGCGTGTGCCTTTGACGGCAGCGGCCGGAACCGGCGGGAAATTGACGTTGTAAAACAGGCGGTAGTCTTGCTGGCCTTTCGGCTCGGCGGCTAGAATTTTGGCCAAAAGCGCTGCACCGTGTTCTTCTGCGGCTTCAAACGGGTTGTCGATTTCATAGTTCTCAGGGCCGAGATACTGCGAAAGGGCGATTGCGGGCAGACCTTGCAGGGCCGCTTCCATCGCGCCGCCGAGCGTGCCGGAGTAGAGCGCATTTTCGGCAGAGTTGTTGCCACGGTTGACGCCTGAAAGCACGAGATCGGGGCGCTCCGGCATGATATCGTGCAGCGCAGCAAGCACACAATCGGCGGGAGAGCCTTCCGCCGCGAAGCGGTGCTTGCCCATTTTCTGGACCATCATCGGGTGCGTGTAGCTGATACAATGGCCAACGCCCGACTGCTCGAACGCGGGAGCGACGACCCAGACTTCCCCATCGGCGCCTGCCAGATCCCATGCGATCTTTTCGAGCGACTTGAGCCCGGGAGCATTGATGCCGTCGTCATTGGTGAGAAGTATGCGCATGTGCCCGCCTGCCTGCTGTTTTCCCGTTGAATAAAGGAGGGGCGTGCACAGGGCAAGGCGGTGTGACAGAGCGGCTTCGAGATAGAGTCGTTTATGCGACAGTTTTTCACGGCATCGAATTGCGCTTCGCGCAATCCGACCGGTGTGGGGGACCAGTCCCCCACACCCTCTGAGGTATTTTCGAACAGAAGAAGCAGGGGCAGAAAGTAGTGGGAAGGTTTTGTGGAGCCGGGTTAGGAGCGCAGTTCGGCGACGAGGCGGGCGGCCTCGGCGGCGGGGGGCGCCAGCGGGGCGCGGTCTTCACCAGGGTAGAAACGGGCGCGCAGGGCCGTGGCCAGAGGTTTGGGCTTCAGGATGCGGACTTTTGGGCCGGTATTGACCTTTTCGGCTGCCCAGCTTCTGGCCAGCGCAATTTGAGCTGATTTGGTTGTGCCATAGGCGCCAAAGAATTTCTCGCCGCTGTGATTATCCTCAAAGAAAAGCGCCTGACTTTCCGGTTTGAGCAAGGGAGACACGAAGCTGATGAGGCGACCCGTGGCAGTGAGGTTGATGCTGACGGATTTGTCCCAGTCTTTCATATCCATATGATCTGCCGGGGCGAGCGGTGCGGCGTGAATGGCCGTGTGCGCCCATATATCGACAGCTCCCCAGCGGTCATAGATCGAGCGGCAAAGTTGCGCCATCGCATCAGGGTTGGAGATGTCCATCGGGGCAAGCGTAGCCTCGCCGCCTCTGGCTTTGATACGGTCGTCGAGTTCTTCGAGCGCGCCTGTGGTGCGGCCGACTGCGACGATATGATGTGTGTCACAGAGCACTTCGGCGAGAGCTGCGCCAAGGCCGCGGGAGGCACCGGTTATGAGGGCGATTTTATCTGTCATGAGGCTGGTTTAGATCAGGTTTTCGACCTTGTCCATGGGCGCTTTAGCCCAGAAGCTCAAACCTTTGGGGACGTGATCTTCCGCCGAGAATCACAGAGGTGTCATCGAGTGCTATCACTTTGCCATAGGGGGTCTGGCTGCCTGATTTAACCCAGAATGTCTCGCCCTCGGGAGTGCGGAACAAGGCCTCGGATGTTGTCGGGCGGATGACAATCCCCAGAAGCTGAAGTTTCCCGAGCGGGAGCGACGAAGGCTCGGTTGCGGCCTTGGCTGTGGCCGGGTTGACGGGTTTGATAGCGGTCGTGTCCATAGTGCCTCCTTGGCGCGATGTGCGCGCGAAGCAGGCAGATAAACATGACCAAAGGGAGAAGGAAGGTCTACGCTGCAATGCAGCGAAAACCTGCCGGAAGCGCTGTTTTACTCGGCGGCTTTCATCTCAAAGCCTTTTTGCACCATATCCGCCGGGGTGACAGGGTATTCACCGGAGAAGCAGGCATCACAATATTGCGGGCAGCTTTTGTTACGCCCTTCGGCCTCGCCCACTGCGCGGTAGAGACCATCGAGTGAGATGAACTTGAGGCTGTCAACGGCGAGAAACTCGCGCATTTCGTCTTCGGACATCGTTGCGGCGAGAAGTTTCTCGCGCTGCGGAGTATCCACCCCGTAAAAACAGGGCCAGGCCGTGGGCGGGGAGGCGATGCGGAAGTGAACTTCGGCTGCGCCTGCATCCAGGATCATCTCTTTGATTTTGCGTGAAGTTGTGCCGCGCACCACGCTGTCATCGACAAGGATCACCCGTTTGCCGCGAATGAGGGCTCGGTTGACGTTGAGCTTGAGGCGGACACCCATGTTGCGGATTTGCTCTGTCGGTTCAATGAAGGTGCGGCCCATATATTGGTTGCGGATGATGCCCATCGCATAGGGGATGCCGCTTTCTTGCGAAAACCCGATGGCGGCTGGTGTGCCGGAATCAGGCACGGGGCAGACGAGATCGGCCTCGACAGGCGCTTCACGGGCCAGTTCCACACCGATCTGGCGGCGGGTTTCATAGACCGAGCGACCGCCGATGATGCTGTCGGGGCGGGAGAAATAGACATGCTCGAAAATACAGAAGCGCGGCTTCTGGCGTCGGAAAGGGAAGACGCTTTCGACTTTATCACCTGTGATAACGACCATTTCGCCGGGTTCGATTTCGCGCACAAAAGTTGCGCCGATGATATCAAGCGCACAGGTTTCCGAGGACAGCGCCCAGCCATCGCCGATCTGGCCGAGCACAAGCGGGCGCACACCGAGCGGGTCACGCACGCCGATCAGCTTTGTGCGGGTCATGGCAACGATTGAAAAAGCCCCCTCGACGCGACGCAAGGCATCTTCCATCCGCTCGGGGATGTTGCGTTGCAGGCTGCGGGCCATCAGGTGAATGATACATTCGGAATCAGAGCTGGACTGAAAGATGCTGCCACGCTCGATCAACTCGCGGCGCAGGGCCTCGGCGTTGGTGATGTTGCCGTTGTGGGCAATGGCTGCGCCGCCCATCGAAAACTCGCCAAAGAAGGGCTGCACATCGCGCATCGCTGCGCCTTTGGACCCTGCTGTCGAGTAACGCACATGGCCGATTGCCAGTGCACCGGGCAGGGTTTCCATCAGGCTTTGTTTGGTGAAATTGTCGCGCACATAGCCGAAGCGGCGCACCGAGTTGAAATCGTGGTCCGGGTGGTAGGAGACGATCCCGCCAGCCTCCTGACCGCGATGCTGGAGCGCATGCAGGCCGAGGGCGACGAAGTTTGCGGCATCGGTCACGCCGGTGACGCCAAATACGCCGCATTCCTCCTTGAGTTTGTCATCGTCAAAGGGGTGGGCATAATGTTTGGTCACGGGAGCAGCTCCGAATCCGAGGGTGTCGTGAAACCTTCATAGTGAGCCTCGCGGGATATGTCACCCAGCGAAGCGGCCTGATTATGTGTCAGGGGCAGGTTTATTCGCCGCAGCCTGAAACGAGCTGTTCATATTGCTGTGTGATCCAGCCGAGTGCTTGCTCCGGGTCTCGTTCTTCGATGGAGCCGGTCATCTTGCCAAAGACGCGCGCGGAGCGGCTGTCATCAATCGCGGTGATATTTTGCGATGTCACAACGGTTTCATATACAAAAAACGCAATCGCGATGAGCAGGATGCCTCGGGCCACGCCAAAGAGAAAGCCAAGCCCCTGATCAAGGCCGCCGAGGGCCGAGCGCTGGATAAGCGAGGAAAACAAGGGCGTAAACAGCGCTGCGATGACAAGCACTACGGCGAAAATAGCGGCGGCACCGGCGATCATGGAGAGCTCGCAGCTGTCGGAGATGAGGCTGCCGACAACGGGCACTTCCTTGACCAGAGGTTGCACTTGCGGGGCAAAGATGAAGGCCAAAAAGGCGGCAAGGATCCATCCGGCGATGGCAAGGCCTTCGCGCACGAGGCCGCGTGAATAGGCCAGTAGGGCGGAAACAACAATGATCAGGGCGACGACGCCATCAACGATTGTAAAACCTTCCATGATCACTCTCTTTTTTTTGTTCTGTTCTTTATTTGGCGAAGGCTTAGCCGGCGCCGAAAATGTCGCCCACAAAGGCGGTTAGATCGTCATAGCGTTTGGCGGTCAGGCCTGCGGTTGCAGGAGCCTTATCACCCTTTGGCATGATTGCAGTGGAGAAACCAAGTTTTTGCGCTTCTTTCAACCTGTTTTCTGTTTGTGACACGGATCGGAGTGCACCCGATAGGCTTATTTCGCCGAAAACAACGGTGTCTTTGGGCAGGGCTGCATCTTCCCGCGCAGAGAGGAGAGCGGCGGCCACGGCGAGGTCTGCCGCCGGCTCGGAGACCTTCATGCCGCCTGCCACGTTGAGGTATACATCGAGACCTGCAAAGGGAATGCCGACGCGTGCCTCGAGCACGGCGAGGATCATGGCGAGGCGGGAGCTGTCCCATCCGACAACAGTGCGGCGCGGTTGGGAGTGTGGGCTTGGGGCCACAAGTGCTTGAAATTCCACAAGAACAGGGCGTGTGCCCTCGATACCCGAGAATACAACAGAACCGGGAGAAGGTTCGCCACGTTCGGAGAGAAACAGGGCCGAGGGGTTCTTGACCTCTTGTAAACCTGCACCTGTCATCTCGAACACGCCTATTTCATCGGCGGGGCCGAAGCGGTTTTTCACGGCGCGCAGGATACGGAACTGATGGCCGCGCTCGCCTTCGAAATAAAGCACAGTATCGACCATATGCTCGACCACACGGGGACCGGCGATCTGGCCGTCTTTTGTGACGTGGCCGACGAGGATCACGGAGACGCCTTTGCGCTTGGCAAAACTCGTGAGTTCGTGCGCGGCGGCGCGCACCTGCGAGACGGAGCCGGGGGCTGAATCGACCGTATCAACCCACATGGTCTGGATAGAATCAATGATAGCGAGCTGGGGCTTTTCAGCCTCTAGCGTGGTGAGGATATCGCGCAGGTTTGTCTCGGCTCCGAGCTTCACGGGCGCGTCTTTCAGCCCCAGACGCTGGGCGCGCATGCGCACTTGGGCGGAGGCCTCTTCGCCTGAAATGTATATTGTTTTCAGTCCATTAGAGGCGAATTGTGCAGCGGCTTGCAAGAGCACTGTGGATTTTCCGATGCCCGGATCACCGCCAACGAGAATGGCGGACGAGGGCACAAGACCGCCGCCGAGAACGCGGTCGAGTTCGTCCATGCCGCTCATGGTGCGGGGCGGTGGAGCCTCGTCTGTCGAGAGGTCGGTAAGGTCAACGTGACCGCCGCGTTTTGCTCCGATGGATTTGGAGCTGGAGCCCTCGGAGAGGGGTTTTTCTTCGGTGATGGAGTTCCACTCGCCGCACGAATCGCATTGGCCGGCCCATTTTGAGGCGCTCGCACCGCAGGCGTTGCAGACATACTGAAGTTTTTTTGCCATCTATTTTGTATGTCCGAGCGCTGGCATGCCGTCAACTCGCCAGTCGGGGATAAACCCAAAAGAGTTAATATTACTCACTCCGCCGCGCGGGGCAGGTGGGTGACGGTGTCACGTTCGACCTCAACCTCGACCATAGCGATTTTGCCAAGTTCGGGCAGAACCTCGTGCAACTCGTCGCGCAGGCGTTCAAGCTGGCTTGCGGCCACGCTTTCTTCCAGCTCGACCTCGTGCAGCCAGTGCTTGAGCTCGGTTGCGACCAGCTTGGCGTTGCCAAGGCGGGCGTTGAAATTCTCGACCTCTGTCTGACGCTGGCGCAGGAAGTCGCGTGCGCGCGCGAGGGCGTCATCGGAATAGATGTTGGAAAGCTCTTTGGAAATATGGCTCATCTGCGCGGCGGCTTCGAGCACATCGGGCTCAAGCGACCCGAGATCGGGGTGATTGCGCAGGTAAACAAGGCGTTCGCGCACGGAATCAAACTCGCTGCTGAGCTTGAAGTTGCCTGAACGATCAGCGGCATGAGCGTGATGATAGGCGCGGGCGACATCATGCATACCAAGCTGAAAGGAGCGGTGCGAGTTTTCCAGTGTGAGAATACGCTTTGTCGACGGGAGGAAAAACGCCAGCATCACAACGAAGGCCGTGAGGCCGGACTGAACCCATACGCCTGCATTTTCAACGGTTGCACCACCGAACGACAGCTGCATTTCGAGCCACGGCATGAGACCGAAAGCGCAAAGCGCTGTATAGCCCAAGGCGCTGAGTGCGCCGAGAATCACAAGAAAAAACGCAAGCCGATGCAGCAGATAAGTGATGACGCGCAAGCCATGCATAAAGGTGTTCATGAATCCCCCCCGGAACTCTGTTTTGGCAGCTATAAAACTTGGCAGCTATGAGCGAAAATATGCCTATAGCTTTCATTAAAATAGGGGGAAAAACAAGGAGCTTGCCTTTTTTTCGACCAAATTGACTGTTTTCGCTCTATTTATCACGGGTTTGTGGAAACGATCTTTTCGCTTTGAAGGGATTGTTTCGTAAACATGCCGATGACCAAAGACGCAATGATGCAGGCGGTGAAAAGGTAAAGGCCCCATGCGGTTTCAAGCCGGCCTACGCCGATTCCTTTGGCGAGGGTGATGTAGAGCGCGATGAGAAAGATATCGGCCATGGCGAGCTTGCCCAGTATGTTGAGCGCGGGCAGGGCCACAGGCTTGAGCAAGCCGAACTGCACGAGCGCGAGGCCCAGCGTTTTGAGGTAGGGCGCAAACAGCGCGAAAACTGTGACAACCAGCGCGAGAAAAACATCCGTGCCCCAGAGCGACTGAAGCCCCGAGATGACCGAGATTTCGCTGAGTTTGAAGAGGGGCAGAAGGCCCGCCTTCATCAGCGGGGCAAACCATGCAATCGGGAAAAGCACGAGAAGCGACAGATTGGCAAGGCGTAGCAGCATGGGGAGGCTCCTTTGGGCTGTTTTTAGCAGGTAGGGGCGCTTTGGACAGGTGGCTATGGGGAGAAAAGCGTAGATTTTCCCGCTGTTGTTAAGATTTGGTGCATTTGGGCAAAAGGGAGGGGGTGAAAAGCGTGCACAAGGCGTGCACACCCCGTGCACCGCCTGAAACGGTTTTTGGGGAGCGGTGCGTTTGTTATGGCGGCGTGCGGTTTGTTTGATTGGTGTTAGGGATTGGTTGCGCTGCGGCTGCGCCGCATCGCGGCGGTGAGGGGGCTTTGCCCCCTCACACTCCCCCAGGATATTTATGGCAATAAAAAAGGGAGTTTTCGGCGGTGCCTTTGGCGGGCGTCTGTCAGGCGAAGATATAGAGAAGAGCCAGCAGGAAGAGCGCAGATACGGCTATGCCGAGCTTGGGGTTGCCGTGTTTGAGTTCGCCGAAGAAGAAGGCGATGGCAGGGAGTGCTGCGACGAGGGCGACGACAGCGAGTGTTACAGTGTTGAAAGGCGCGGTGCTGGAGGCGGCGAGGCGCGCGGCTGCGAAAAAGAGTAGAAATGCCGCTATGGCGCCGCGCAACACCCAGCGGCGGCGCGGGGCGGCGGGTGTGTAGAAGAAGTGGATGAGGCCTTCGAGCAGGGTTTACATGACGAAATCGGCTAGAAACTCTAGCATTCAGGGCCTCACATGACGGCTAGCAAGAGTGCCCCGGCAAAGCTGAGAGCGAAGCCGAGTGATGCCGCACATGTCAGCGCACCGCTTCGATGGGCCCTTCGGCGCGGCCGTGGATGAACTGGTCGAGGTAAGGGTCACCCGAAGTGTCGAGCTTGGCCACGGGGCCGCTCCATTTGATCACGCCGTCATGCAACATGGCGATGTTGTCGGCGATGGCGCGCACGGAGCTCATATCGTGGGTGATGGTCATGGCCGTGGCGCCCATTTCGGTGACGATCTCGCGGATCAGTTCGTTGATGACGCCTGCCATGATCGGGTCGAGGCCTGTGGTGGGCTCGTCAAAGAAGATGATCTCGGGTTCGGCTGCGATGGCGCGGGCGAGGCCGACGCGCTTTTGCATCCCGCCTGAAAGCTCGGAGGGGAACAGATCGGCGGTTTCGGGCTTGAGGCCCACGCGGCGGAGCTTTTCAATGGCGATTTCGCGGGCCTCGGCTTTGGGGCGCTTCAATGCCCCGCGCAGAAGGCGGAAGGCGACGTTTTGCCAGACGGGGAGGCTATCAAACAGCGCGCCGCCCTGAAACAGCATACCGAAGCGGGCCAGAAAAGCGTCACGGTCGCCTGTTTGGACATTGTTGCCATCAACCGTAATGGTGCCGCTGTCGGGCACAACGAGGCCGAGGATGGATTTGAGCATCACGGATTTGCCTGTGCCCGAGCCGCCGATGATGACCATGGAGGTGCCTTTTTCGATGGTCAGGTTGACGCCTTGCAGAACGTGCTTGGGGCCGAAGGCTTTATGAACGTCTGTGAGGGTGATCATGATGTGAAGAACGCTTCTGTGAGAAGGTAGTTGGCGGCGAGGATAAGGACGCTGGCGGCCACCACCGCGGCTTTGGTGGCGCGGCCGACGCCCTGGGCGCCGCGGCCCGAGTTCATGCCGTAGTAGCAGCCCATGGTGGCGATGATGAAGCCGAAGACCGCGCCTTTGATGAGGCCCGAGGTGACATCCCACAGCTCAAGGAAATCAACGGTGTTTTTGAGATAGGCCGCCTCGTTGAAGCCCAGCCGCGTGACGCCGACAATATAGCCGCCCATGATGCCGATGGCATCGCCCACGGCGACGAGCACAGGCACGGCAAGCGTTGCGGCCAGCACGCGGGGGAGTGTGAGGTATTTCATCGGATTGGTGGAGAGGGTTGTCAGGGCGTCGATCTGCTCGGTGACTTTCATCGTGCCGATTTCGGCGGCGATCGAGCTTGCCACACGGGCGGCAACCATGAGGCCGCCGAGGACGGGGCCAAGCTCGCGGACCATGCCGATTGCGACGATCGAGGGGACGACCTCTTCGGCGTTGAAGCGCGCGCCGCCTGAATAGATCTGCAAGGCCAGTGCGCCGCCTGTGAAGAGCGCTGTAAGGCCGACGACGGGCAGCGAGAGCCAGCCGATTTGCACGAGGGCCGAGAGGAACTCACGGCCATAGAACGGTGGGCGGAAGAGGTGTGTGACGGTTTCGAACGCATAGAGTGCCACGCGGCCCATAGCGGCGAGGGCGGCGAGAACGGTTGCACCGAGGGCGGCGAGGGGGGAGAGAATGAGGCTCATGCTTAACCGCCCGAATAGCGGCGCGTATAGCGTGCGCCGAGGGATGTGAGAATTTCATAGCCGATCGTGCCTGCGGCTGCGGCCAGTGTATCAACGCTTTGCTGGCGGCCCAGAAGGGTAAGCGAGGCGGGTGTTTCCGTAAGATGTGTGATGTCGACGGTGATCAGGTCCATCGAGACGCGGCCCAGCAAGGCGCATTCGCGTTGGCCGTAGAACAGCTTGGCTTTGGAAGACATGGCGCGGATGAGGCCATCAGCGTAGCCTGCAGCCAGAGTGGCGACGCGGCGTGGCTGGCGGGCGACGTAGCCCATGTTGTAGCCGACGCTTTCGCCGGCTTCGACATCGCGGATCTGGATGACGGGCAGTTCGAGATAGGCTACGGGGAGCGCATCGGTATAGGGCGCGCCGCCATACATACCGATACCTGGGCGGGTGAGGTCAAAGTGATACTCGGAGCCGAGCAGCGTGCCGCCTGTGGCGGCGAGGGAGCGGGGAACATCGAGGCCGGCCGTCATCTCTTTGAAGACGCGCAACTGCAAAATGTTCATTGCGGATTGCGGCTCATCTGCAGATGAGAGGTGTGACATGATGAGAGCGGGGCTTTTGGCCATGGCAATCTCGCCGAGGGCGGCCCATTCGGCGGGCTCCATGCCGAGGCGGTTCATGCCGGTGTCAAGCTGGATGCCGAAGGGCGCTTTGGGCAAGGCTTCCATATGGCGCTGGAGCTGGTCTATCGAATTGAGCATCGGCGTGAGGGACAGATCGGCGATCATGTCACTGTCGCCCGCCATGTGACCCGAGAAAACAAAAACTTCAGGGCCATCACCAAGGGCGCGGCGCAGGGTTGCGCCTTCCTCCGAGGTGGCGACAAAGAATTTACGCGCGCCTGCTTTGGCCAGCGCACGGGCCACAGGGCCAACGCCGAGACCGTAGGCATCGGCTTTGACAACGGCGCCTGCTTCGGGGCCGAATGCGCCCAGATTCTGCCAGTTTTGCACCAGCGCATCAAGATCAACTGTGAGGGTTCCGCTTGCCATGGGGTCTTGTTGCCAGAGGGGCGTGTAAGGTCAAGGGGAAATGGTGTTTTCGCGGGTGATCCAAGGGGGTGCCTGTGGCATACAGGTTTGTTTGTTGGGGGCCAGCCCCCCAGATTCAAAAGCCAATGGCTTTTGAATCACCCCCCGGGATATTTAGGGCAAAAAGAAAGACATGAGTGTTTTGCGGGGTGCAGGGGGCTGTTTGCTTTAGCCCGAGTTCGCGGCGAGTTCGACGAGCTTGAGGGCCATTTGGGTGGAGGTTTCCATGTCTTGCACAGAAATCCACTCCAGCGGGCCGTGCAGCTCTTGCATGCCTGTGAAAATGTTGGGGCAGGGCATGCCCAATTCGGTGAGGCGGGACCCGTCGGTTCCGCCGCGGATGGGCTCGGAGGAAGGCGTGAGACCAATGGCCTGTGCGGCGGCGTGGGCGAGATTGACGGGGGTCATATCCTCTTCCAGCCAGTAGCGCATATTGCGATACTGCGGCCTGATTTCGCAGGTGATTTGCGCGCGCGGTTCGGTGAGCTGCACGGCGTTGACCACGCTTTCAAGCAGCGCGCCTTTGGCGGCGAGGCCGTCCAACTCGAAATCACGCAGGATGAAGGTGAGCGTGGCCTCGGCGGCGTTGCCTGTGAGGTCTGTCGCCATGAGGAAGCCTTCACGGCCTTCGGAGGTGTCCGGAGTCATGGTGGCATGAGGCAGGGTCATGAGGACTTTGGCTGCGAGATGCAGCGCGTTGACCATTGTGTCTTTGGCTGTGCCCGGATGGATGGAAACGCCCGTGATGTGGACTTTGGCCCCATCGGCAGAGAAACTCTCGTATTCGATATTGCCGATCTCGCCACCATCAAAGGTATAGGCGAAATCTGCGGCCAGATCGCGGGGCAGATCGGGGTGTACGCCGCGGCCTATCTCTTCGTCAGGGGTAAAGGCGAGGCGGATTTTACCGTGTTTTATCTGTGGATTGGCAAGGAGGTGACGGGCGGTCGTCATCAGGATTGCGACGCCAGCCTTGTCATCGGCGCCAAGCAGGGTTGTGCCCGAGGCGGTGATGATGTCGTGGCCCTGTTTTGTGCCGAGGTAGGGCGAATTTTCGGGCGATAGCGTGAGCTCGGGCGCATCGGGGAAGGAAATATCGCCGCCGTTGTAGCTTTTGTGAACCACAGGTTTGACGCCGGATGCGGCGAATTGCGGGGCGGTGTCGACATGAGCGAGCAGGCCGATTGTGGGCGCGGCTTCGTCTGCTGTGCCTGGAAGGGTGGCGAGCAGTGTGCCGTAGTCTGTGAGCGTGATGTCTTCGGCGCCGATGTCTTCAAGTTCGGCCATGAGCAGGCGCTGCATGTCGAGCTGGATGGCCGTGCTTGGGCTTGTGAGGCTGTCTGCGTCGCTTTGGCTGTCGATTTTGCAGTAGCGGATGAGGCGGTCGGTGAGTTCGTCGTGGAAATCTGCGGTCATGGGGGGATCCGGTTTTGGGATTCGGGGGCATGGTCTGCTGCAAGGCGAAGATGTTCAAGAGGGTTTCGACTTTGCTTCGCAAAGCCGACCGACCGGGGGCTTTGCCCCCGGACCCCCAGGATATTTAGGGCAAAAAGAAAGGGTGCGAGCCTAGAACTGCTCGCCGCCGCCGTTTTGCTGCCAGGGCTTCACGAGGTTGCCAAAGCGGGTGAACTGCGCCTCGAAGCTGAGCTCGACCGTGCCGATGGGGCCGTGGCGCTGCTTGCCGATAATGACTTCGGCTTTGCCGTGCAGGCGCGACATGCGCTCTTGCCACTCGGCCATTTTATCAAGCTCGTGATCGGAAGGCTTTTCGCGCTCGGCGTAATACTCTTCACGGAACACGAACATGACCACGTCGGCGTCTTGCTCGATGGAGCCCGATTCACGAAGGTCGGAGAGTTGCGGTCGTTTGTCTTCGCGGCTTTCGACCTGTCGGGAAAGCTGGGAGAGGGCGATCACCGGGATCTGGAGCTCTTTGGCGATGGCTTTGAGGCCCATCGAGATTTCGCCGATTTCCTGCACGCGGTTTTCCGATGTGCCGCGCACGAGCTGCAAGTAGTCGATGATAAGCAAATCAAGGCCATGGGTGCGCTTGAGGCGGCGGGCGCGTGCGGCGAGCTGGGCGATTGGGATTGCCGCGGTGTCATCGATGAAGAGCGGGCAGGCTTCGAGTTCTTTGGCGGCGTCAACGAAGCGGCGGAATTCGCTTTCGTCCATGTCGCCCTGGCGGATTTTGTGACTGCTGATTTCGGAGGCTTCGGCGAGGATACGGCCAGCGAGCTGCTCGGCGCTCATCTCGAGACTGAAAAAGCCGACGACGCCGCCATCGACCGCGCCTTCGGAGCCGTCTTGCAGCTTGCCGCGCTTGTAGGCTTTGGCGACGTTATAGGCGATGTTGGTGGCGAGAGAGGTTTTGCCCATGGAGGGGCGGCCCGCGAGGATGAGCAAGTCGGACTTGTGCAAGCCGCCAAGCATCTTGTCCATATCCATGAGGTCTGTGGCGATGCCTGCGAGGCCGCCTTCACGCTGATAGGCGGCGTTGGCAACATTAACAGCATCGGTTACTGCCTTGAGAAAGCTTTGAAAACCGCTTTCTGTTTGGCCCTGTTCGGCGAGTTTGTAGAGCTGTTGCTCGGCCTCGACGATCTGTTCTTTCGGCTCTGACGCGACATCGACCCGCGCGGCCTTGGCGCTGATTTCCTGCCCCAGAGCGATAAGATCGCGGCGGATCGCCAGATCATAAATCAGCTGGGCATAATCGCGCACAGCGAAGGCGGAGATGGCCGCGCCGGCAAGGCGGGCGAGATAGGCGGGGCCGCCGAGCTCTTTGAGGCCTTCGTCATCCTCGAAAAAGGCTTTGAGCGTGACGGGAGAGGCGAGGTTGTTTTTGGCGATGCGGGCGGCGGCTGTCTCGAAGATGCGTGCGTGCACCGGATCGTAGAAATGTTTGGGGGTGATGATGCTGGCGATCTTGTCGTAGACATCATTGTTGGTGAGGAGCGCGCCGAGGAGCTGCTGCTCGGCCTCGATGGAATGGGGAATGGTTTCGGGCGAGGAAACTTCGGCTGGCAGATTTTGACCAGTGGCGTTGAATGCTGCGACTTCGTTCATGCCTGATTGATTCCTGTTTTGCCCGTGTGTGGGGGAGTTGTATGTGATGGGCGCGGAAAACGCATTCGGGAAATCTCTGTGGAGAGCCTGCGGGATAACCCTGTGAATAAGTTGGACTGCGCTGTGTGCTTATAGATACTGTAGCACAGGGGTACCCACCTACCAAATGTAGGGCCGATAAGTGATTCCGTGACGCGAACGAAAGTCCTGTCTGTGGATAAGTATTTGTTTTCGTTTGGTTCGGCAGGGTTACGGCCGCTGTGTGGTAAAAATCGCGGCTATTTCTTGTTTTCATCCTGCCATTTGCGCGGATCATTCAGGAAGCGCTCGACTTCAGCCAATGTCTCGGCGGAGAAGGCTTCTTGTGCGCGGGCCTCGGCGAGAACGTCCCACCATGTGCAGAGGTGATGCAGGGTGACACCGTGATCTCCAAGCGTTTTGACCGTTTCAGGGAAAATGTCATAGTAGAAGATGACAGCCGTATGGGCGCAGGTTGCGCCTGTGTCGCGGATGGCATCCACGAAGGAAAGCTTGGAGCCGCCGTCTGTTGTGAGATCTTCGACCAGCAACACGCGCTCGCCCTCGGACATTGCGCCTTCTATGCGGGCGTTTTTGCCGTAGCCCTTTGGCTTTTTGCGCACATATGTCATCGGCAGGGCCATGCGTTCGGCGACGAGGGCGGCGAAGGGAATGCCTGCTGTTTCGCCGCCTGCGATATTGTCGAACGCTTCAAACCCGGCATTGCGCATGACTGTGACAGTGAGAAAATCCATCAGTGTGCTGCGGATGCGCGGGAAGCTGATGAGCTTGCGGCAGTCGATGTAGCTGGGCGAGGGCAGGCCGGAGGCCAGCGTGTAGGGTTCGTCGGTGTTAAAATTGACAGCGCCGATTTCGAGCAGCATGCGGGCCGTGAGGCGGGCCATTTCTTCGGGTGTCGGGTAGCTTGTCGGGATCATGATCGGGCCTTTGACGTTTGCGGAGGGGCAGGAGCCTCCGGCTGGGATATTTTGGAGAGAAAAAGTGCTTAGGGGGCGGACCAGTAGACGGGAGAGCCCGGATTGAAGACGGTGACGGGATCTGCGCCGTTCTTGATCTCTTTCGGGAAGGTCACGGGGCTGTCGGATTTGGTGAGGATTACTGTATCGGTGTTGACGGGCAGACCATAGAAGGCAGGGCCGTGAAGGGATGTGAATCCTTCGAGCTTATCAAGCGCGCCTGCGTCATCGAATGTCTGCGCAAGGCAGGCGAGGGCGACGGGGGCTGTAAAGCATCCTGCCGAGCAGCATTCGCTTTCTTTGGCATGGGTCGGATGCGGGGCGCTGTCGGTGCCCAGAAAGAAGCGCGCATCGCCTGATGTTGCGGCGGCAAGGAGCGCTTCGCGGTGATCACGGCGTTTGAGGATGGGCAGGCAATAATAATGCGGGCGCATCCCGCCGACCAGCATATCGTTGCGATCGAGCATGAGGTGCTGAACGGTGATTGTGGCGCCCAGACGCTCGGGGTTGGCTTTGACATAATCGGCGCCGTCTTTGGTTGTTATGTGTTCCATCACCACCCGCAGTTCGGGGACGGCGCGGCGGATCGGATCAAGCACGCGGTCGATGAAGACGGCTTCGCGATCGAAGATGTCGATGTCACGGTCGGTGACTTCGCCGTGGACGCAGAGCGGGCAGCCGATTTCGGCCATGCGTTCGAGCACGGGGCGGACTTTATCAAAGTCGGCCACACCCGAGGCGGAGTTGGTTGTGGCGCCTGCGGGGTAGAGTTTGACTGCCGAGATCAGACCTGCGGCATGGGCGGCGGCGAGATCATCGGGGTTTGTCTCTTCGGTGAGATAGAGCGTCATAAGGGGGGTGAAGCTGTCACCTTTCGGCATCGCCGCGAGGATGCGGGCTTTGTAGGCGCTTGCATCGGCCATGGTGACCACGGGGGGCACAAGATTGGGCATGATGATGGCGCGGGCGAAGTGGCGTGTTGTTTCGGGCAAAACGGCCTTGAGCATTGCGCCATCGCGCAGGTGCAGGTGCCAATCATCGGGGCGGACGAGCGTGAGTGTGTGTGTCATGGCCGAGCGCTTACACAAAATTCGCGCGCTGTGCCAGATGATTTAGCGCTTAGCTGTCGGCTTCAGTGAGTTCGGCCAGACGGGTTTCCAGGCCTTTGAGGCGGCGCTCGAAAGCCGGGACGCCTTCCATGCGGGCGATCACGTTTTTACAGATGACATAAGAGAGCTTGGTGCGGCCCTTGTCATCGGTATGGCGGAGAAGGTTGCGCAGATACTGGCGGTCTTCGCGACGTGCGCGGGCCAGTTTGGCGAAGATCTCGGGGGTGAGGCGACCCGTGCTTGCAAGCGCGATGAGACGCGACAGGATTTTCATGTTGCGCAGGGAATACTGGAGCGAGCCGCCCGCGTGGCGCAGGCGCAGCTTGTGCACATTGGGCCGTGTGAAGAGGGCGGCGTGCATGGCATCTTCTGTTTCTTCGGGGTCGTAGATGACGAAGGCTTCGGCTGCGGCGTCGATCATATCAGGGGCGTAGCCGTAGCGGGAGGTGAAATCGAGGCGGCGCTGGCGGATGAAACGATCATCCCATTCGGCGACGCGCGGATCAAGTGTGGCTTGCGGCTGAAGGGCCAGCACGCGCGCGCCGGGGGCTGCGATGGAATAGGCGGCTGCCGCGTAACCACAGGGGCCGGCACCGTAGAAGATGACATTGTCGAACTCTTCAAAGAATCCGTCATCCACCAGATCATCGAAATAGGCGTAGATCTCGCGATCCCGGAACCACGATTGACCATCGGAGATGAGCGAGAGGGAGGACCAGCCCAGCACCTTGGCCACTTCCCACCCGAGCGGGTGGGCATTGGGGGAAATACGCTGGATGCCATCGTAGCTTTCAAATGTCACAAGCAGCGTTTCTCCGCCTGCGATGTAGGAGGAGAAATGCTTGCGGCCGAGCGGTTGGAAATGGCCGTTGTTTTCGGAAAGGTCTGCCAAAGCTGTCAGCCAGTCACGCTTGGACAGTTCTGTCAGCGAGCCTTCGAGTGTTTTAGCCAGATCCTGCATGTCTCAATACCTTTTTGCGCGCAGTTAACCCGCGCTTTGGAGGCAGATTAGTTTTGGAATGGGGCAAAAATGCGGAAGAGACGTGTAAATTTATGGCTTTGTACGGCTTATTTGGGAATGGCTCAGGATGAGCCGGGCATACTCGGGGGGCACAGGGCGCGAGGGGGGCGTTTGGAGCAGGCGACCAAAGAGGGCGCGGTAGGGCTCGATGTCCATCAGTTGCGAGATGCGCTTTTGCCTCCAGGCAACTGATTTAGCGTGTAATTTGTCCAGTACTTTGTCGGACTTCAGCGCGGTGAGCTCGTCTTCAAACACCCTATCGAGCGCGAGGATGCTTTTGTCTTCATCGGTGTTGTAATTGCGCTCGACCCAGTAATCGACATCGAGCATGTGGTCGGAATGCACCGCGCGGCCACGGTCGGCTTTGACAAGGTAGCCTTCCATCGTGCCGAGTGCGTAGTGATTGAGCTGAACAAGGCCATAATTGTCGCGGCCATAGTCTGAAAAGATGCGTTTAGTGGTAAAATCTTCACCAAGAGCGCGGCCTTGGCCATCATACCAGCGGGCCGAGCCGAGCTTTGATGTATCGGGCTGGCGGGGGCGGTGAACGCCTATTTTGCCGTAGGTCCCATCATTTTTGTAGAGCGTTTTGAACATGGCGGCGCGCCATGGCCAATTCATGACAGCGGGGGCGGCGCGCGTGAACTGACGGGTGACGGGGGTGTCGGAGTAGCGGACCTGATCGGCATTGCCGAAGAGCCGCCATGTGAGGGTGATGGCTGTGGCCTCGGGAAGGGTTTTGAGCAGGGCTTGCAGCGTATGATCGCCGACATGGATGTTGACGAACTCGTCAATGTCGAGCGCCATGATCCAGTCGGCCTCACGCGCCAAGGGGTGTTTTGAGGCGAGGTTAAGGGCGGTGAACTGGATGCCCCTTTTATCAAAGGGGCCATCATTGCGGATGTGGGTGAGAAGGCCGAGCGCGGCGAGGCGCTCCAGCATGGTGTCGGTTCCATCATCGCAATCGTTTGACAACACGAGAAAGTCGGTGAAACCGACTGCCCTGTGGTGCGCCAGCCATTCCAGAAGGAAGGACGCTTCGTTGCGCACTGTCAGGACAGCGAGGGCTTTCACTTGGTGTCCCATTCCTTGCGAAAGCAGACCACTTTCTGATCGGAAAGGCGCGGGAAATAGGTGAGGCCGGCTTCATGCATGGCATCAAACACCGCGCGCACGCCTTTGGCTCCGATCCATTGCGGGTGCAGCTCGATGACTGCGGCTCTGAGGCCCGAATATTTCAGGTGCGGGAGCAGGTCTGCCTCGGCGCCTTCTATATCGCAGATAAAGACATCGGGCTTGATCTGGTTGAAGGTGGCATTGATGCCGAGCACCTCGACCTCTTCGACCGACTTCACCGGCATGTTCGTGACCTCGGGCTCAAGCGAGGAGGCGAGGAAGTTTTCGCGCACATAAAACTTCTGCGGCTTGCCTTTTCGGGCGGCGAGCAGGGCGTTGTAGGTTGTGATTGTGTCCACATCGTTGAGCGCGTGCATCTGGTGCTGAAAATTGATCAGGTGCGGGTTGGCTTCGAAAGTATGGATCGCTTTGACATCGCGTTTTTTTGCGAGAATTGTCGAGACAAACCCGATGCCGCCGCCAAGCTCGAGCACTGTATCACCGGCCTTTACGACGCGCATGGCAGCGTTGACTTCTTTGCCTTCATAGCCGTGCAGGCGCAGGGAGCGCTTGATTTTGGGGGTCATCACCGAGGGGTTTTTGGGCACGCGCACACCGCGCGAGCGGATCACGGGGGTGTCGGCGGTGGGGGTATCTGTCTGGTGGGTGTCCATGGTTCAGCTCTCCATATCAAGAGCGAGGGAATAGGCCACGCGCTCGGTTTCGTTGAGTTTGACTTTGAGTGCCTGCGCGTAAAGCTCCTGAAACTCGGGGGTTTCGTGCAGGTCTTTGACTTTTTCCTTGTGCCACTTCAGCCCCTCTTCGTGGAGCTTGCGCAGTTTCTTGTCGCTCATGAGCCTGTCATATTCGGCGCGGGTGCGCGCGACATTGCGCTTGATGGTGATATCGCGGTGATCGGACCAGTCCATGCGGATCCAGTAGTTTAGGCCGATGGAGCGATCAACGTGCAGCGCACGGCCACGCTGGCGCTTGATGAGGAAGCTCTCGGCGGAGCGCAGCGCATAGTGATTGAGCTGCACAAGGTCGTAACCGATTGTTTTTTTGGAGCTTCTCCAGCCGCCTTTGATGTAGTCAGCGCTCACATCTTCGCCTGATCCGTTGACCCATTTGAGCAGGCCGCGCTTTTCGTCGACCACCTGATTGGGGCGATGACAGGAGATTTTGCGGTAGGCATCAAGGTTCTGGAACATGGATTTGAAGCCCCAGACGGTGTGCGGCTTGGGGCAGTATTTCGGCGCGCAGGTCTCGAACTGCTCGATCACGAAATCATCGGAGAGCTCGTGCACATCGTTGTGGCCGAAGAGCCGCCATGTCATCGCAATATTGGTGGCGCCTTTGGTGGCTTTGAAAAGGTCTTCCAGCGTGCCGTTGCCCGTGCGCACGTTGATGAACTCGTCCACATCAATGTGGATGATCCACTCGGCGTTCTGGATCACAGGTTCTTTTTGGGATTTGTTGAGCGCGAATTGCTGGGGCGATTTGCCCTTCCAGTTGTTGTTGTCGCGGTGCTGGAGCACGCCCATCTCTTGCAGGTGGTCGAGAAGCTCTGTCGTGTTATCTTCACAGCCGTTGGTGTAGATCAGGAAGTTATCAACCCCCATAGCGCGGTGATAGGCGACCCACTCGACGATATAGGGGCTTTCGTTTTTCATACAGCCGACGATGACATTGCCTGAGTTGCCCTTGGGCAGCACACGCCGCGGCACTTCGGAATATTGGGGCTGTTCCTGATCTTCTTTCACCTTGCCCATGTCATTGTGCGGGCGGATGTGTGTGGACATGACGATCTGGTGGTTGACCTTGAACATTTCGAGGAACTCGCCGCGCTTGTCAGATGTGCCGCTTTGGTGCTTTTCCTCAAGCTCGGCATCTATCGGCACAAACTCGGCCAGACGCGCGGCGCTGTCTTCCTGCTCGGCGGTGAGCGCCTTGATATCGTCAAAGCTGGGCGCCTGCTTGCGGATAAAATGCGTTGAGGCGGCCATATATTGTGTGGCGCGCCAGCCCTCTGTCATTTCGGGCTCGTGCCAGAGCGCGGTGGGCTTGGGCGGGGTGAACCAGCCGTCTTCCAGCGTGTCAAAGCGCTTGGTGAGGGCTTCGTTATCGGCCTTAAAACGCTCGGCTATGGGGTAGAGGCTTCCTGCGTCAATGGCCGGGCCGCGCACACGGTGCGGGTAGATCAGCTTTTTGCGCATATCAAACGGCATCGAAAGCTCTTTGGCCTGCATGTAGCGCACGAAAATATCGTTGAGCTGGCGCGCGCGCGCCAGTGTCTCGGCACCTGGGCTTTTGTCCTCCTGCACAGGGTCCATCTGCCCCATGGGAATGTCGGTGCCAAGGATCGCGTTAAGCTCGGCTGCACCATTTTCGGAGCCGAGGCGCTCCATATCGAGCGAGCGTAGCGTCACGTTGCCCACACCGAAGACCTCTTCCCAGTGATCGAGCAGGGCGGTGTAATCGACCCAGCAAGGTGGGAAGTGAATATCGTTGAACTCGGCGGAGAGCGGATTTGGCTTGGTGCGCATGGCGAGGGAGGCATCCCACCAGCTTTCGGCCTTGGCCAGCTCCAGCTCGAGATCGAGCGGGAAGCGGCGGCCGTCCATCACGGTTTTCTCGTAGTTTTGCACAAGCGCATGGCTCGGCTCATCGACATAGGCGTGAATTTGGATATCGTCGGAGAAGGGCGCGAAGAAGGCGCGCAGGCGCTCAAGCTCGCTTTTCTTGTGCATGAGCGCGCCAAGTTGACCCGAACTGATGACCAGGTGATCGGGCTGCTCGGCCTCAAGCGAAGCGGCAATTTGCGATTGCAGGTGTGAATAGAGCGCTTGCTGGGCAGCGAGCAGCTCGAACCCGCGCAAATAACGCACGAGGCCCACCTCGGAGTTGGACGAGCAGGCCATATAGATGCGGATATGGTTCCAATCGGGGCTGTAAACCTTGTGTTTGGCGAGGAGCGCAGACTTTTTCTTCAGCACGGTGCGAAAGCGCGCTGTGCCGTAGTCTGTTGGTCCGATGATCAGGCTGATTTTCATGCGTTACTCGTTCTTACACTGGTTGGTCGGCAGGGGCCGCAGGCTTTGCGGGCGCCGATTTGTTTTCGTTTGCGCGGCCCCACCACGGCAGATCAATGCCAAGGAATGCGCCAACTTTCTTGGGTGCGTCAGGATCGGTGATATCAAAGGCGAGGAAGTTATCGGCGCCTGAAAAGACGCGTTCGCAGAACATGTAATGCCCCAGAACCCAGCGGGCGAGGTGGCTCTCTTCGGCGCCATAGCCTTTGGGCAGGCCGGGGACATTGGTGTTGGGCAGGCGCAGCGTGCCGAGGTTGCCCCACCGCATAATGGAAGAGGCGGTTTCAGCGGGATCGCGCATGTTGAGCAAAAAGCGCGTGTCGGGGTGGTGACGCTGGATTGCGTCGATCATCCCCCAGTCGGTTTGGGGCCAGATTGTATAGTGCAGGCCCGCTTGGCTGAGTTCGTTGAAAGCGCGGAAGTCGTTGAGGCGGTGGAACGGATCACCATGATCGAAATAATCACGATACATGACGGTGCCGAGATGTTTGCCGACAAGCTCCGGATCGGTGCTTTGGCGGCGGTGGATACGCCAGTCAACCGTGCGGATTTGTGCACGTCTGAGCGCGCGTGTCAGCGTGGTTGTGCCGGTTTTGGGCAGGCCGAGGTTGACGATTTTGAACGTATCGCTCATGCGGGCATGCCGATAAGCTCGCGCAGCTCGGCCTCGTTTGGCGGATAGGGCGAGCAGGTTTGAAGCTGCTTGCGCATGGCTTGGTAGGTATCTTGTGCCATCAGCTCTTCAAGCTTGGCCTTGTGCAGTGCGACGCATTCGTCGTGCAACGCGCCGATGCCATCAAGCGCCTTGAGGCGGTCCATTTCGGCGGCGAGCTTGTCTTTGTAGCGCAGGATACTGTCATCGAAGTAGGCGGCATCGTTGCGCTCGCGCCAGTAGGTGTCATCAAATTCGCGGAACTCGCGGTTCACATCACCACGGTCGTTTTTGACCAGATAGCTGTCAAGCGAGCGCACGGCGTAATGGTTGAGCGTGGCAAAGTTGCGCACCCCTTTGGAGGGGTATTTGCGGATGCGGCGTTTGTTGACCATCTTGATGAACTGGATCATCACAGGCTGGCCTGATCCGTCTGTCCATGTGGGCTGCTTGCGACGGGGAAGATTTTTGCCATCATGAAACGGACGGTGCGCGCCAAAATAGGTCATCGGGAAATCGGAGCGCACGAGAGATTTTACCTCGATCGCGGTTTCATGTGTCCAGATGTCGGGGTTGTGTGAATAGAGGAACTGCTCGATCACCGGCTTGTCTTCATATTTTTCGATGCCACAGCTGGCGAAGAACTGGAAAGTCACGGAAATGCACTGCGGGTTGCCGCAGGCCTCGATGAGCGCGGGGATGGTGTGATCCCCGACGTGGATATTGAGGAACTCGTCAACATCGGCGACCCAGACCCAATCGGCCTTTTTGATCGAGGCGCGGCGGCGCGACTTTTTGAGCGCTTCCATCTGGTAATTGCGGCCCTTGGCGGGGTTTACCATCGTCTCGACGATGCCGTGCTCCTGAAGCTTTTCAAGCAGGCGGTCGGTGCCATCGGTGCAATCGTTATGATAGATCATGAAATCGGTCACGCCGATCACGCGGTTGTAGGCGATCCATTCCAGAAGAAAGGGGCCTTCGTTTTTCACACAGGTCAGGGCTGTGATGTTCATGACAATCGCCCCGCGCCTGTGCCGGTTCTGTGATGCATCTGACTGCTCGCCTCTTTCATGTGCCGCGCCTTTTTGGCTTCGCCTTCGGCATTATGGCATCTTATTGTTTCCAAAAACTATGCCATTTGCATGGGTTAGCGTCAATATCCACAAGGGTATGCGCAAGTTTTTATGTAATACATGTGTGATTTTAGCGGTATTGGAAACAATGCAGATCACATGCGAAATTTGACATGCATCAAGTTTGTGTGGGCGGTCCTGTGATATTCGAAATGCGGAATGTAACAGGAGGAAACACCATGGTTTTGGATTGGAAGATTGGCGGCTTGCTGCTCGGGGGGGTCTTTTTCCTTGCCGTGTTGCTGGTGAAGCCGATCGGTGTGAGCACACAGTTTGTTATTTTGGACGGAATCATCGGCGATGTTGTGAACAGCGAGCTCGTGACACAAACGGACGAGGGTTACACCTCGACCAACGCCTATCTGGCGAAATCGGGTGGCAAATACGCCAAATCGGTTGCCAACCCGCTGAACTATTCGTTCATCTTCGTGCTGGCGATGATGGCAGGCGCTTTTCTCTCGACACGCTTGCGCGGCGGGCTGTCGGCTGAAGAGCGCAACATGCCCGAAATCTGGCGCAACACCCAAGGCTCATCGACTGCCAAGCGCTATGCGGTGGCCTTTGTTGGCGGCTTTATCGTTCTTTACGGCGCGCGCCTTGCTGGCGGTTGCACCTCGGGTCACATGATGAGCGGCATGATGCAGACGGCTGTGTCGGGCTATATCTTTGCGGCAGGCGCTTTTGCAGCGGCGGTTCCTGTGGCGATATTCATGTTCCGGAAGGAGAGCTGAGATGGAAATTCTACTCGCAATCGTAATCGGCGCGCTCTTCGGGGCTGTGCTTGACCGTGTCGGCGCAACCAACCCCACGTGGATTGGCCGGATGCTGGCGCTGACGAATTTGAACCTGATGAAAACCATTCTTCTGGCGATCGGCTTTGGCTCGGTTCTGATGTTTGGTGGCCAGATGGCCGGGCTTGTGGATGTCGGGCATATGAGCGTGAAAGCGGCCTATGTCGGTGTGTTTGTCGGCGGCCTCATGTTGGGTGCCGGCTGGGCGGCCTCGGGCTTTTGCCCGGGCACAGGTGTCTGTGCGGCGGCCTCGGGACGTAAGGACGCTCTGTTCTTTATCGCCGGCGGCTTGCTTGGTGCTGCGGCCTATATGGTGACTTATCCTGCATGGAAGGCCAGCGGAATGCTGGACGATGTTATGGGCGGAAAGGTCACGCTCGGGGCTGTGCCTGACTCGGGTTATGAGGGCTTGACGGCAATGTCCGGCGACTTGATCGGCATTGTGATGGGGCTGGCATTTGTCGTTATCGCCTTTGTCTTGCCTGAGCGTATTGGGGGAGGCGGCGTGTCTGTGCCTGCCGAGTAGTTTGTTTAAGAACCCCATGGGTAGGCGGCTCGTGCTGGAAAGCGCGGGCCGTTTGCTTGTTCGGGGGAACCATCGGGGCGGCTTGCGCCGCGCAGGTTTGATTAGGAAGAGGGGGCGCTGCCCCCGAAATGCAAAACCCTTGGTTTTGCATCATCCCCCGGGATATTTAGGGCAAGAAAAAGATCAGGCGGGTTTGCGGGCGATGAAATCGATCAGGGCGGAGCGGCCTGAATGGCCTGAGCCTTCGGTGATTTCGCGGATGTAGTCTTGGCAGGTGAGCACTTCCCAGCCAGCGAAGAGGCCGCGCAGGATGACCTCGGTATACATATTGTCAACGTGGGGTGGGCCGCCTGTTTTGTAGTCAAGCTGCTTGGGTGTGTAGCCGTGCAGCAGGATGAGGCCGCCGGGTTTTACTGCGGTCTTCATGCCCTGGAAGAGGCGGCGGCGGGACTCGGAGCCCATGAACTGGATAAAGATGCCGACGACGATGTCGTATTGATCGGTGAAGTCGTAGGCCATGACATCGGCCTGCCTGAAATCAACCGTGACGTTGCGCGCCGCTGCGAGCTTGCGGGCTTTTGCGAGAGCGGAGGGAGCTTGTTCCAGCGCAGTGACGGTGAGGCCTTTTTCGGCCAGAAAAACCGAGTTGCGGCCCTCGCCATCGGCGACGCTGAGCGCGGTTTGGCCTTCGGTGAGCAGAGCCTCATGGGTTTTGAGGAACCGGGCGGGCTCGGTTCCGAAGACGTAGTCCTGGGTTTGGAAGCGTTTTTCCCACTTAGGCATCTCCTGTTGCCCTGAGGGGGCGCTGTTTTGAGGCAGGGTCTTTAAATGCAAAACGCCCCGTGTCTGAGACGGGGCGTTTTTTAACTGTTGGCAGATTATTTGCTGGCGGTTGGACCGATCAGCATGACCATCTGGCGGCCTTCCATCTTGGGGAAGTTCTCGATCTTGCCGAGTTCTG
Organism: Lentibacter sp. XHP0401; assembly: GCF_025751535.1. Classification (GTDB taxonomy): domain Bacteria; phylum Pseudomonadota; class Alphaproteobacteria; order Rhodobacterales; family Rhodobacteraceae; genus Lentibacter. The sequence continues at coordinate 398,059 of NZ_JAOWLC010000001.1, forward strand.
CTTCGGTCACATCTTTGGCCACGCGCTCAAGCAATTCGCGGCCCAGATTTTGGTGGGCCATTTCGCGGCCCCGGAAGCGCAGGGTGATCTTCACCTTGTCGCCGTTTTCCAGAAACTTGGTCACATTGCGCATCTTGACGTTATAGTCGTTCACATCCGTATTCGGGCGGAACTTGACCTCTTTGATCTCGATGATCTTCTGTTTCTTGCGGGCCTCGGCTTCGCGCTTTTGCTGTTCGTATTTGAACTTGCCGAAATCCATGATCTTGCAAACCGGCGGGTTTGCATTGGGCGAGATCTCGACAAGGTCGAGCTCGGCCTCTTCAGCCATCACCATGGCTTGCGCAGGCGTAACAACACCCACGTTTTCACCATCGGCGCCGATCAGGCGGATTTCATTGCTTGTGATACGGTCATTGACGCGGGGGCCAGTGTCGCGCTGTGGAGGCGCGTTATGTGGTCTACGGGCTATGGTTTTGTTCCTTATGTGGTTGACCTTGAGAGTCTGGGGCAAGGTAGAGGGCTGTTGGTGTGGATTCAAGCGGCAATCGGCTGATTTGAGCTTATTTGGGCGGCTTTCCCCCTTGCAGCTTCCTGCGGGCTGCGCCATTTGGCACATTGAGCGCGCTCAAGGAGAATTTGGGCGCCCAACCTAAGGGGAAAGTTATGAAGAATTTACTTTGGATTGTGCTCGCAGCGATTGTGCTGGGCGCGGGTTATTTCATCTATTCAGGCCAGGACGTGAGTGAAGCTGTTGAAAGCGTCACTGAAACAGTGACAGAAGCCGAGCCTGTTGAAGCGGTGACAGATGCAGCCTCGGACGCAGCTTCAGGTGTTGCCGAAGCGGTTGAAGGTGCGGTTGACGCAGCGACAGAAACAGCCGGTGATGCAGCTGAGGCCGTTACAGACGCAGCGGAAGGCGCAGCAGACGCCGCCAGCGATGCTGTTGATGCAACCACAGAAGCGGCTTCAGACGCTGCAGATGCTGTTGCCGATACAGCCTCGGATGCAGCGGATGCGGCATCGGAAGCAGCCTCTGATGCGGTTGACGCAGTGACAGACACAGCGACAGACGCCACGGAAGCAACAACTGACGCAGCCGCAGATGCAGCGGATGCTGCGACTGAAGCAGCCACAGATGCAGCGGATGCGGCAACTGAAGCCGCGACAGACGCAGCCGACACGGCAACTGAAGCCGCCACAGATGCAGCGGATGCGGCAACAGAAACAGCCACAGACGCAACCGACGCGGCGACGGAAGCCGCGACAGACGCAGCCGACACGGCAACTGAAGCAGCCACAGATGCAACCGACACGGCGACTGAAGCCGCGACAGACGCAACCGGCGGAATGAGCGAATTGCTCACAACCGAGGGCTTCAACCTTGATAAGGTTACCGAGATGATCGAAGGCTCGGAAAAAATCGGCGCTATGGAGAAAACCATGCTGACGAAAGGTCTTGAAGCAGCCAAGGATAACCCTGAAGCTCTTGAGGCGATCCTTGCGAAAGTGAAAGAAGCCATGGGCATGTAAGCCCTTAAGCTTTACGGAAAAGAAAAGCCCCGCTTAATCAAGCGGGGCTTTTATTGTGGGGGGTGAGCCGCCTTTTAGCTGACGAGTATCGAGAAGTTGGCGGCTGTCAGGTCGCTGAAGGCGACGCCCGAAAGGCGCACAAAGGTGATCTCGTCGGCTGTGAGCAGGATATCTCCTGTCGCGCTGTCTTCCTCAAAGCTCACATCGTCTACGTCAAAGTCAAGCCCGCCGATCAACTCTATGGTGAGCATGTCTTCATCGGGGGCAAAATCGGTGATGTGGACGGGAGAGTCGGTGCTGGCCTCAAGCGGAGCAACCGACGGATCTTGCGTGAGCAGCACCTTGAAGTCATCGGCCCCGTTGCCGCCTGTGAGGACGTCGCCATCGTCGCCGCCCAGCGTGTCGTTTCCTTCGCCGCCGTCAAGTGTATCGGGCGCATCGGGCAGGGGGACGCCATTGTTGAAATCAAGGTCGACGCTGAGCATGGAATCATCGCCAAAGCCGCCAGAGAGCACGTCGGACCCCGAGACCGAAACCATCGCATCATCCCCTGTGCCGCCAGAGACGGTATCATCGCCGCTCGGGGGCAGGCTGGCAAACTGGTTCGGATCAAGCAGCAGGGAGAAATCATTGTCAGCCCAGGCATCATCGCCCGCGCCGAGGCGGACCAGATCGTCGCCGCCATTGGTTGCGACCAGATCATCACCGCCGCGTGCGTCGATGATGTCATCCCCTGCGCTGCCGTTGAAGGTATCGTTGCCATCGGTGAGGGGTTGATCGGTATCGCCGGTTTCATTCTCGTTGTCTGAAGACTCAAATACACCCGCCAGAGCGCCGGCCGCGAAGAGGCCGAGAATTACGAAAAGGGAAGCGCCCATGAGAATGTCCTTTGTGATGTTTGCCCAGGAAAGTATCGCTAAGTGTAAGGAAAACATAGCGATTTTGTGGAGGAAATATGAAAAATATGGGTGCATTATTGCGGCGGCGGAAACAATCGGGGAGCCGTTGCAAGATTGTGTAGAGGCTCGGCCCGGAAGGCCAGGAGCAGGGCGCTACTGCGGGCAGGCGAAGGGCACAAAGGTGCTGGCCATGCCCTCGTTCATCGAGATTACTGTGAGCAGGTCGGCCAGCGCAAAGTCGGCTTTGGTTTCGGGGCATATTTCGATGCTGTGGTCGCAGCCTTCATCAATGAAGCGCTGGTGCTCGGTGAGGAAACCGGAGCTTGTGCCGGAGAGATCCTGTGTTTTGAGAACCCATGCCCAGCCCTCTGCATAGAGCACGCATTTTTGCGTGGTCCAGTCCGAAGCAGGCGGGGGCTCGGCCAGCGCGGTGCCGACGAACCAAAAGAGCGCGGCGGCGCTAGTCGAGGAAAGCTTTTTCAACGACATAGGTTTTGGGCTCGGAGTTTGCGCCTTCTTCGAGGCCAAATTCTTCGAGCATCTCTTTGAGCTCCAGATTGAACGCGAGGTTGCCGCAGATCATGGCGCGGTCGCGCTCGGGGCAGATCGGCTCTACGCCCAAATCCTTGAAGGCAACGCCTGTGCGCATAAGGTCGGTGATGCGGCCCATTTTCGGGCTCTCTTCGCGGGTTGTGGTCGGGTAGTATTTGATCTTCTTCCAGAAGCCCTCGCCGATGACCTCGTTGAGGAGCTCGTCGGTTTTCAGGTTTTCGATGATCTCGGCGCCGTAAGCCAGCTCGCCGACCTCGCGGCAGGTGTGGGTGATGATGACTTCTTCATAATCCGTGTATGTCTGCGGCTCGCGCAGCAGGCTCGCAAAGGGCGCAAAGCCCGTGCCTGTCGCGAAGAACCAGATGCGCTTGCCGGGCAGCAAGGCGTCATGCACCAGCGTGCCGACGGGCTTGGGGCGCAGGATGATCTCGTCCCCTGCCTTGATGTGCTGGAGGCGCGAGGTGAGGGGGCCGTCCTGCACCTTGATCGAGTAGAACTCGAGCTCCTCATCCCAGCTCGGGCTTGCGATGGAATAGGCGCGCAGGAGCGGCTTTTGCTTGCCGGATTTCGGATCAGGCTCGCCCATGAGGCCGATCATGACAAACTCACCCGAGCGGAAGCGCAAAGACGCAGGCCGCGTGCAGCGAAAGCTGAACAGCCGGTCGGTGTAGTGCTTCACCTCCGTGACTGTCTGCGCGTCAGGGAGGGTGGGGGTTTTGATCGCTTTTGCCTCGGTCATCTTGGGCTCTCATTCTGTTTGGTATCGCTGGTTCGGGTTGTCTATCTGATAAACCCGTATCTTTTAGGCAGCTTTGATCTGAATCAGGTGCAGAGGCAATCTCTTGAGGTGCTGTTTTGCTTGAATATGGGAAACTGTTTTAATAAGAGGCGCATGTATCGCCCGTTTTGGAACATATGTTTTGATGGGGCGCAGGCGAATAGGGCTAAAAAGGATGCCGGCCATGACACTGAAACTGGACGCATTGGACCGCAAAATTCTGGGCGAGTTGCAGCGTGACGGTGCGCAATCACTGGACGAGATCGCCACGCAGGTGGGCAGTTCCAAAACCCCTGTCTGGAACCGTATCCGCAAGATGAAAGAGGGCGGGGTGATCCGCCAGCAGACTGTTTTGCTCGATGCCGAGGCGCTCGGACTTGAGGCTTGTTTCTTTGTGCTGGTGCGCACGAGCGAGCATGAGAAAGGCTGGCAGGAGGCTTTCCTGCGGGTGCTGAATGCGCGCCCCGAGGTGATGGAAGCACACCGGCTGGCGGGGGACATCGACTATATCCTCAAGGTGCGCGTGGCCAATGCGCGGGCCTATGATGTGTTTTACCAGGCGCTGATTTCGGAAGTGAAAATTCACAACGTGACGGCGCTTTTGTCGATGGAAGAGATCAAGCACACAACAATGCTGCCGCTTTAACCGCTTTGTAAGGCTTAGGCTGCGGCTGTGGCTGTCTGATCAATCGAGACAGCAACGCCATTGGGCGCTTCTGTGATGGTTAGAAAGTCAAACTCGATGTTGCCCAGCTCTTCGATGCGGATGGTCATGGCGCGTGACAGGGTTTCGCCCGCCGCGTTCTGGCCGCTAAGGGTGAAGTTGATATCAAATGTGCCGATCTCCGGATCTGACACCGTTGAAACAAGGTCAACATCAAGATTGGAGGTGAAGCCGCTGACCCCGCTGGCCCCGTCAGCAAGAGTTTCGCCGCTAAGCTCGATGAGCAGGGTGTCTTCACTTGGGTCAAAGTCTGTGATTGTGGCGAAGAGGGCAGAGCCGCTGGTGTCGCTCACGGGGACTGCCTCAAACACGCCCGTGACGGTGAAGCTGTCAGCACCCGCGCCGCCTGTGAGGGCGACATCTGTGTCGAGTGACGGGTCCGACGATCCGCCAAAATAGGTTTGGTTGTCATACTCAAACGCCAAGCTATCATCGCCTGCGCCGCCGTCTGCAGAAGACAGTATTGTTTCATAGAACCCGTCATTGTCACGAACGGTGAGGCTGTCATCGCCAGCTCCGCCTGTGATCGTGCTCAGGCCGCCAGCTGTGATTGTGTCATCACCCGCGCCGCCCGAGGCTCTGCCATCTTCGGTCAGTTCAATCGTGTCATTGCCCTCGTCGCCGAAGAGAGCTGTGCTTGTTCCGCCAGCAAACCACCCGTTTCCGCCGCCACTGATGCTGTCGTCACCAGCGCCGCCATAAGCTTCTGCTTCGCCGATATTGATGGTGTCGTCGCCGTCTCCGCCGTTGATCAGAGCGGGGCCAGAGGCCTGAAAGCCAGAGCCAGTGAGAAGGTCATTGCCTGCGCCGCCATCAACGTAGGCCACATCAGTGTCGGTCATGTTAATGATGTCGTCACCTTCGCCACCGTCCACCCCGATTGTGTTGAGCGGCAGGGTCGCAAGGGTTGTGTCAGCCGTGACAAAATCCATGATTGAAGTTGGGCCGAGTATGTTGTTAGACGCGTCACCCTGAATGACGGGCGCTCCCGTGGGACCGGTGGCTGTGCTCCAGCCTGCTGTTGTGGTTGGGTCGGTATCGGGGCCTGCGTCAGGGTTTGGATCTGGCGTGGGGTCCGGCGTTGCGTCAGGATCAGGTGTTGCGCCTGCATCAACTTCTGCATCATCACTGCTGTCAAACGACGGGATCATCAGCGCAGCGATCAGGAAAAACATGATATTCATTAAACTACCCCTTAAAACACAGGGAAGATTAACCGGTTTCCCGCAGTTTGGGAAACCTATTCATGCAAGGAAACTGGCTCAGACTGTTTCCAAAGCGGTGATAATCGGTGAAAAATCGGCCGCTGTGAGGGAGGCGCCGCCCACCAGCGCGCCGTCGACATTGGGCACGGTGAAGATATCGGCGGCATTGTCGGGCTTGACAGAGCCGCCATAAAGCAGGCGCACCGAACGGCCCACACCTGCCCCGAAGCGGCGCTCGAGGCGGCTGCGGATGAAATCATGCACCTCGCCGATTTGCGCGAGATCGGGCACAAGGCCCGTTCCGATGGCCCAGATCGGCTCGTAGGCGACCACGAGGTTTTCGCCTGTGGCATTGTCGGGGATGGAGCCTGCAAGCTGTCCACCGATGATATCGAGGGTGTTTTGAGCTTCGCGTTGGGCGAGGCTTTCGCCGAGACAGACTATGGCGGTGAGCCCTTCGGCCTGCGCTGCACGGGCCTTGGCGCGGACGATTTCGGAGTGTTCCTCATGCGCAACGCGGCGCTCGGAATGGCCGACGATGACGGCGGTTGCGCCTGCATCCTTGATCTGCGCAGCGGAGATATCTCCCGTATGCGCGCCTGATGTGGCCATGTGGCAATCCTGCGCGCCGATCATGAGAGGAGCGTGGCCACAGGCGGCGGTGAGGAGCGTGGCAGGCGGACAAATGAGGATGTCAACTTCGGAGGCCGCGTGGGTTTTTGCAAGAACCGCCAGTTCCGCAAGGCTGGCCCGCGTGCCGTTCATCTTCCAGTTGCCTGCTGCCAGTTTGCGCCGCATGATATGCTCCTTTGTGTCTTTGATCAGATCTATCAGCTTGCTCGCGCGGGGCCAATACGCATCTGGTGCGGTTGCGCTTCTGCTGTGATGGGCTAGAAGGATTCATGGAATTAAGGGACAGGTGCGATGATCGACAAGATTGATTTTGCGGCCTTGGAGGCCGGCGAGGCGGAAGCATTCGAAAAGCTGCGCCGTGGTGTGCTGGAAACAGGATTTCTGCGGGTTGCCAATACACCGATCAGTAAGGCCGAAGCGCTAAAGGTTATTGAGGCTTATGCGGCGTTCTTCAAGCTGCCTGCGGAGGTGAAGTCCAAAGTCGATATGGCGCGCACAGGGTCTAACCGAGGCTGGGGCGCGAGCGGCTCGGAGCAAGTCGACCCGATGGCGAACCCGGATTACAAGGAAGTGTTTGACTGTGGTTTCGAATTGCCCGAGGGCGACCCGCTGAAAGAGAGCGGCTTGCTTGTCTATGGTGCGAACCAGTGGCCTGATGTGCCGGTGGGGTTTGCGACGACAGTGCAGGAGTATTACACGCAGGCGATTGAGCTGTGCCGCGCGCTTTTGCGCTATATCGCCGAGGCTGCGGGGCAGGATGCAGGATACTTTGAGACGCGTTTCACAAGGCCCATGGCGCTGTTGCGCAGCAATTACTACCCCGCGCGGCCTGCTTGGGCCGGGGAGAAAGACTTCGGCATCGCCGCGCACAGCGACTATGGTTGCCTCACGCTTCTGACGGGTGATGGCACGGCGGGGCTTGAGGTTTTGGGGACAGACGGGACTTGGCATGGCGTCGAGGTGACGCCCGGGGAGTTTGTCATCAATTTTGGTGAAATGCTCGAGATGTGGTCGGGCGGAAAGGTGAAAGCTACTCTGCACCGCGTTGTGGGCACGGGGGCGGAGCGGATATCGGTTCCGATGTTTTTCAACCCGAATTACGACACAGATGTGAGTGCTGAAGGAGCCGAACCGATCTCGGCGGGCGAGTATCTGACGCGGCGTTATGACGAGACCTATGTGCATTTACAGGCCAAGGGCGCGTGAGAGAGCTTCGAATTTTCGCATAGCGAAAATCCGATCAAGCGAGGGGGCCAACCCCCTCGCACTCCCCCGGGATATTTACGGCAATAAGAAAGGACTTGAGGTGTTAGAGGTGCTGTAGCGCGGCAAAGGCGAGCGCCGTGGCTTCGGAGGGGTCGTCTGCGGCGCTGTCGGGGAGGGTCCAGTAAGGCATCTGGACGGCTTTAGATGTGTTGTTTTTCTTGTAAGACCAGCGGGTTGCCCCGAGCTTTTCAAGCTGCTCACCGAAGCCGTTCGCGCCTTTTAGGTAAAGCTGACCCGAGGAGTGCAGCAGCCCGAAGATGATACCGTTTGAATAGATCGCAAGGCCGCCCATCATTTTGCGGGTGCTGATACCGCCGACAGCTTCAAAGAGGTCGTGGACATAGGCGATTTGATCGGTAGAAACAGCCACTAGCCTTTTTCGCCGTTTTGCCCCAAATCTGCGGCGAGCGCCTCGACATCCTTGAACTTGATCGACTCTCCGCAACCGCAGGCGTCTTCGACATTCGGGTTGTTGAACTTGAAGCCCGCTTCAAGCAGCGAGACTTCATAGTCGATTTCTGTGCCGAACAGGAACATTTGCGCCATCGGGGCGATCAGGATGCGCGCGCCGCCTTGCTCCACGGTTTCATCGTGCGGGTCGAGTTCGTCGACATAGTCCATGGTATATTCCATACCCGCGCAGCCGCCTTTCTTGACGCCAATGCGCAGGCCCAGGTGGCCTTTGGCGTCCATCAGTTTGCGGATCTGTCTAGCGGCGGCATCTGTCATGGTGACAGCTTGTTTGCCTGGAATGCCGAACATGAGTATATCCTTCTAGGGAATTGGCTTGGTTACATAAAACCGAGTTCAAGGCGGGCTTCATCGGACATCATGTCCATACCCCACGGTGGCGACCAGATCAGCTCGACATCGACATGTTTGACGCCTTCGAGCGGCTCGATCGCCTCGGCGACCCAGCCCGGCATTTCGCCTGCAACAGGGCAGCCCGGGGCTGTGAGCGTCATAAGCACGCGCACTTCACTCTCCGCGTTGATCTCGATGGTGTAGATCAGGCCGAGATCATAGATATTGACGGGGATTTCAGGGTCATAGACCGAGCGGCAGGCCTCTACAATGTTCTCGTAGAGCGGGTGGCCCGTATCAGACGGGGCGATCAGCGGTGTGCCTTCAATCGGGTCGATCATTTCAGTCATGGCAGGCGTCCTTTGGTTCCTGACTGTTTATATAGGGAAAGCAGGCCGCCCCGTAAACCCGCGCGCAGTAGCTTTTTCGCGGCATGTTACGCGCTTGTTACGTGCTTGTGAGGTGTAGATGGGCGGCTTTTGGCGCCAAATCATGCTGTTTGCTGCCAATCTAACGTAAAATCCGTTCATTTCTGCCTTGCTGATTGACGCGCCGAAAGGCATCTTGGCGCAAATTCGTGTTGAAATGGGGGCGGGCAACACCCAAGTTAACACTTCGAAAACGCGGAAGGATGTGTGACTGCCTCAGGTGAGGGGTTCGTATCCTTGCCACTGAACAGGACAAGAGCATGACAAAGCAAATGAACGCCTCCTACCCGGTACTGCCGCTGCGCGACATCGTGGTTTTTCCCCATATGATCGTACCGCTTTTTGTGGGCCGTGAAAAATCGGTTCGCGCGCTGGAAGAGGTGATGAATGATGGCAAGCAAATTCTGCTCGCCGCACAGGTTGACCCGGGAGATGACGACCCGGACACAAGCGGGATCTATCAGGTTGGCGTGTTGGCCAACGTGTTGCAGCTTCTCAAGCTGCCTGACGGCACTGTAAAGGTGCTGGTCGAGGGGATCGAGCGGGTGAGCATCACCGGATACCTCGACAACCCCGAGTTTTTTGAAGCCAGTGCCGAGGCTCTGAGTGAACAACTGGGCGACGAAACAACCATCGAGGCGCTGTTGCGCACGGTTGGCAATGAATTCGAGCGCTATGCAAAAGTGCGCAAGAACATTCCCGAAGAAGCGCTGACGGCTGTTGGAGAGGCGCAAGAGCCCGAGAAACTGGCCGATCTGGTCGCCGGGCATCTGGGCATCGAAGTGGACCAGAAGCAGGAGCTTCTGGAAACGCTTGATGTGAGTGCGCGGCTTGAGAAAGTTTACGGTCTCATGCAGGGCGAAATGAGCGTGCTGCAAGTTGAGAAAAAGATCAAAACGCGCGTGAAGAGCCAGATGGAGCGCACGCAGCGCGAATACTATCTCAACGAACAGATGAAGGCGATCCAGAAAGAGCTGGGCGATGGCGAGGAAGGCGAGGGCGAATTGGCCGAGCTGGAAGATCGCATCGCGAAGACCAAGCTCTCAAAAGAAGCCAAGGAAAAAGCCGAAGCCGAGCTGAAAAAGCTGAAGAACATGTCTCCCATGTCGGCCGAGGCGACCGTTGTGCGCAATTATCTCGACTGGATGCTCAGCATTCCGTGGGGTGTGAAATCGCGCGTGAAAAAAGACCTGGGCCGCGCCGAAAAGGTGCTGGATGATGACCACTATGGCCTCGAGAAGGTTAAGGAGCGCATTGTCGAGTATCTTGCCGTGCAGCAGCGCAGCCAGAAGCTGAAAGGCCCGATTATGTGCCTTGTTGGCCCTCCCGGTGTTGGTAAGACCTCGCTTGGCAAGTCTGTTGCCAAAGCCACGGGGCGCGAGTTTATTCGCATCTCGCTGGGTGGTGTGCGCGATGAATCCGAAATCAGGGGCCACCGCCGCACCTACATCGGCTCGATGCCCGGCAAGATCATTCAGGCGTTGAAAAAGGCCAAGACAACGAACCCGCTTATCCTGCTCGACGAGATCGACAAGATGGGTCAGGATTTTCGCGGCGACCCTGCCTCGGCTATGCTCGAGGTGCTTGATCCGGAACAAAACAGCACGTTTGTAGACCACTACCTCGAGGTGGAATATGACCTTTCCAATGTCATGTTCCTGACAACCTCGAACAGCTACAACATGCCCGGACCACTGCTTGACCGTATGGAGATCATTCCGCTGTCTGGCTACACCGAAGACGAGAAGCGCGAGATTGCCAAGCAGCACCTGATCAGCAAGCAGATCAAAAACCATGGCCTGAAAGCCCGTGAATTCGAGCTGACAGATGAGGCGCTGACGGACATCATCCGCTATTACACCCGCGAGGCGGGCGTGCGGAACCTTGAGCGCGAGATTGCCAAGGTGGCGCGCAAGGCGGTGACGCAGATCGTCAAGAAAGAGGTGGAGACAGTCAAAGTGACGTCTGGCAACCTTGGTGATTTCCTCGGTGTGCGCAAATACCGCCACGGGCTTGCGGAAGACGAGAATGCCATCGGTGTTGTCACGGGGCTGGCCTATACATCGGTCGGGGGTGATTTGCTTCATATCGAGGCGCTCAAGCTGCCCGGCAAGGGCCGTATGAAGACCACAGGCAAGCTTGGGGATGTGATGAAAGAGAGCATCGAGGCTGCGTCAAGCTATGTGCGCTCGATCAGCCCGAGCATCGGGGTGAAGCCCACGAAGTTCGACAAGATCGACATTCACGTGCATGTCCCTGATGGGGCCACGCCCAAAGACGGGCCAAGCGCCGGCCTTGCTATGGTCACCTCGATTGTGTCTGTGCTCACGGGTATCCCTGTGCGCAAGGATATTGCGATGACAGGCGAAGTGAGCCTGCGCGGTAATGCCATGCCGATTGGCGGCCTCAAGGAGAAGTTGCTTGCCGCTCTCAGAGGGGGGATCAAGACGGTTCTCATTCCGGAAGAAAACGAGAAAGACCTCGCCGATATTCCGGACAATGTGAAAGACGGTCTTGAGCTTATCCCTGTGAAACATGTGAGCGAAGTGCTGAAGTATGCGTTGGTGAGTGCCCCCGAGCCCATCGAATGGGATGAGGAGGCCGAAGAAGCCGCAGCTGCTGCTCGCCTTGCAGGCACGGGCGGAACAGGGGCCACGGCGCATTAGAACGCGCTCCCACAGCAACAAGGCAGATTGAAGAAAGCGCTGCCTCGGTATGAGGCGGCGCTTTTTTGTGCTGTGGTGGCTCTTTGGCCCTTGTTGTTAAGGAAATCGCTAGTCAGCGACCATATAAGTTGCTATCCTCCAAGGAAAAAGAACCACATATAGAGGCATAACACGATGAAGCAGTCATCCACAGAAGACAAAGCCACCAAAGCGGCAAAACCTGCCAAAGCAACCACTGTTAAAAAGGCAGCCCCAAAGAAGACCGCTGCTAAGGCCGTAAAAGCGCCTAAAGCGGTGAAGAAGCCGGCACTTGCAGGCACAGGTCCGACGCTAGCCACAGTTGCGCCGACCGCAGCCCCCGAGGCCAAAGCCGCCGCACCCAAAGTCACGCCGATGGTTGTGACTTCGGCAGAGCCAACGCTGGCTCCGGCCGAGATGCGCAAGGAACAATTGCTTGATGAAGTTGCCAAACGCTCGGGGGCAAAGCGCAAGGATGTGAAGCCGATTGCCGAAGCCATGCTCGAGGTGCTGGGCGAAGCTTTGGGCGAGGCCCGCGAACTGAACCTCAAGCCGCTTGGGAAAATTAAAGTTGCCCGCACCAAGCTTGTTGCGAATGGCCGTGTGATCCAGCTGCGCCTGCGCCAGTCCGATATGGTGATCAAAGAACTTGAAGACAAAGCCGAAGCGGCCGAATAAACAGGTTTTCAAGTAGAATTCTGTAAAAGCACGTGGCCTGACAGCTGCGTGTTTTTCTTTTTTCAGTGTCGATTTGGGGCTGCGCGAAATGGCCTGTGAAAGTTTTTCGCATCTTTCCGGATTTTTCTCACAAAACGCGCTTGCAAGGCCGCGCGGCTGAGGCTAAACACCGCCGCACGGGTCGTTAGCTCAGTTGGTAGAGCGCTTCGTTTACACCGAAGATGTCGGGAGTTCGAGCCTCTCACGACCCACCATATTTCCTTTGATAGTTTTCCATCACCGCGCGTCTCGGGTTGTCGCGAATTGCGGTTTGTCAATTTGCCTGCTGTTTGGACTGCCATAATGGTCTCGAGTGACAAGAGCACCGAGGCTTGCGCCGTGGAACTGATAGATGTCCACAAGCTTTTGGTGCGTAGAAATCTGCGCGCGGGAAAGATGAGGCGATGGAATATAAAGACTACTACAAGGTTTTGGGAATTGAACGCACGGCGACGCAGGACGAGATCAAGCGCGCTTACCGAAAGCTTGTGCGCAAATACCACCCGGATGTGAACACAGGCGTGGATGCTGCCGAGGCGGAGAACAAGTTCAAGGACGTGGGAGAGGCCTACGAGGTTTTGCAAGACCCCGAGAAGCGCGCCGCCTATGACCAACTCGGGGCCAACTGGAAGGAAGGGCAGGCGTTTCGCCCGCCACCCGACTGGGACGAAGGCTTCGAATTTTCCGGAGGTGGCTATACCGAGGCCGACCCGAGCGGCTTTGGCTCGTTTTTTGACGAGCTGTTTGCGCGCCGTGGCAAGGCCTCGCCCAACATGCGTTCGGAGGCGCGGTTTCATGCGCAGGGGCAGGACAACCACGCCAGGATCGTCATTGATCTGAAAGAAGCCTATGAGGGTGGAACCCGTGATTTTACCCTGCGCGCGCCCGAGCTCGACGCTTCGGGGCATGTGGTGCTCAGGGAGCGCACGATCAGGGTGACAATCCCCAAAGGGGTGATTGAAGGCCAACACATACGTCTGCGGGGCAAGGGCGCCCCGGGGTATGGCGAGGGCAAGGCCGGAGACCTCTATCTTGAGGTGACGATCAAGGAAAATCGCGCCTACCGCGTTGAGGGCCGCGACGTGTATATGGATTTGCCTATCGCCCCGTGGGAGGCGGCTTTGGGCGCAAAGATCAGCGTGCCGACACCGAGCGGCAAGGTGGAGCTGAGCATCCCCAAACACGCGCAAGCGGGCAAGAAGCTGCGCCTGAAGGGGCGGGGTATTCCGGGCAAACACGCGGGCGATCTTTATGTTGTGCTCAAGATCGTCATTCCGCCGAGCGAAAGCGCAAAAGCACGGGAGCTTTATGAAGAGATGGCGCGCGAGATGCACTTTGATCCGCGCGCAAGACTGGGAGCCTGATCATGTCAAAATCAACCGCCCTTGTGCCTTCGGGTGAGATTGTCACGCCGCTGAGTCTGCTTGATCTGTGTCGCATTTGCGGCTCGCCTGCAGACTGGGTTATCGAGCTTGTCGAGGAGGGTATTCTGGAGCCCGAGGGGGCAAGCCAGACTGTCTGGCGCTTTGAGAGCACCTGCATCACGCGTGTGCGCAAGGTGCAGCGCCTTCAGACGGATTTGCACCTTAATATCGCCGGAGTGGCGCTTGTGCTGTCGCTGGTTGAGGAAAACGCGGGGCTGAAGCGGCGCTTGCAGCTTCTGGAGAACGATCCACGCTATGCGATCTGGATGCCTGATCTGGGCGATGGGCCTGAAGATTGACATCTATCAATTTCGGGGTGGCTGATGGGTTTAGCTATTGGAAAAATCAGGAGAGGCCGAAAATGACAACCGAACACGAGACAACCTATATCGACATTTCCGGGCGTGCGGCCCCCGCCGCCTTGCTGGCGCGGATGCACAAGGGCCTTTTCTGGGCCGGTGTTGTGATGATTGTGCTTGGTATTGCCGCGCTGGTTATGCCGCTTGTGAGCTCGCTTATTGTCGAAATCATGATCGGCTGGCTGCTGACGCTGAGCGGAGCCATATCAGTTGTCGGCGCCTTTTCATTGCGCAGCACGCGGCTGTTTCTCTGGGAGCTGGTCGCAGGGCTGATCACTTTTGCTGTGGGACTCTGGATGTTGTTCTTTCCGCTTCAGGGGCTTGTGGCGTTGACCATTCTGGTCGCGGTCATGCTTATTCTCACGGGCGCGGCTCAGTTTGCCTTCGCGCTTTGGGCGCGCTCTGTTTCGGGCTGGGCCTGGGGTATATTGTCGGCGCTTATCAGTATCGCACTGGGTGTCTATATCCTGTTTGTGCTGCCCGAAGCCTCGGCTGTGATCCTCGGGGTGATTGTGGGCATTGATTTTCTGAGCACGGGCATCGCCTTTGTGCTCATCTCACAATCGGTGCGCCGTGGACTTGAGGCTTGAGGGGGGCGTGGGGATTGATCCGTAACATTCGCGCAGTTTCTCATTTCGGTAGGATTTAGGAGCAAGACAGGGAGGCGCACCATGAAAAACTATACGGTAATCGCAGATCGGTATCGCGCCGGATATGGCGATTTGGCGCAGGTCTTGCCGAGCACGACTTCGGCCTTTGGCCGACTGGTGATGGATGCGACCGGGGATGGGGACTTATCTATCAAGGTCAAGGAGTTGATTGCCTTTGCGATTGCAATCAACCTGCGGTGCGACGACTGCCTTGCGCATCATGCCCACGCCGTGTTCAGGGCCGGTGCGAGCCGCCGCGAAGTTGCTGAAATGATCGGCGTGGCGATCCTGATGGGCGGTGGCCCGTCAACTGTTTATGGCGTAGAAGCGCTGCGCGCCTATGATGCCTTTGCCGAGGATGCTTTGGCGCGATAGCCGAGCAAGTGGGCGTCGGCCTCCTTCGCGCTTGTATATCTAGCCGTCGTCGCCAACAGGAGAGACACCGTCATGACCGATAAAGTCGCCAGCCTCATTGCCAAAATCAAGGCCCTTGAGGACGAGTTGGAAGATGCTTTTGCCGAGCGCCGCGAGCGTTTCGAATACAAGATGGAGCGAAAACGCGTTGTGTTTGAACGTGACGTTGCGCAAAGGCACGAGAGGCTCAAGCAAAAGCTCATGTCCTATCTTGGCGGCGCAACGATATCTGTGGTTCTGACGGCTCCGGTCATCTATGCGATGATTATTCCGTTTGTTTTGCTCGATATTTTTATCACCGTTTATCAGGCAGTCTGCTTTCCCGTGTACGGCATTCAAAAAGTGAAGCGCTCCGACTACCTCACTTTTGATCGCAAGCATCTGGCCTATCTCAATGGGCTGGAAAAGCTTAACTGTGTCTATTGTGCCTATGGCAACGGGCTTTTGGCCTATGCCGTCGAGATAGCTGGCCGGACAGAAAAGCGCTGGTGTCCTATCAAGCACGCAAGGCGCATGGCGGGCGTGCACAGCTACTATGCTGATTTTCTGGAATATGGTGATGCGGACGGCTACCGCGAAAAGCAGTCAGCCAAAGTGCGTGACCCTTCCAGCTAAAGAGGGATCACGCGTGCAGGCATGATCAGTGTGCCAGAAAGACGGGTTGTTCTGTCTGGGTGATCAGCGTTTGGGTTGTGCCTCCAAAGATGGATTGGCGCATCCGCGAGTGGCCGTAAGCGCCCATCACGATAAGATCGGCTCCGCTGTCTTTTGCGCGCTCCAGCAAGCTTTCGCCAATACTCAGCCCGCCGCTTGGATACTGCTGGACCGTTACGTTGCAACCATGATGGGTCAGCCATTTGGCCGCATCTGCGCCCGGGTCTTCACCATCGCGGTATTCTGTCATCACAGGGTCAATGCAGCCGAGGGTAACTTCGTCGGCCTGCCGCAGGAGAGGAAGTGCCTGATGCACGGCGCGAGCTGCGTGCATATCGGTATCCCAAGCCACAAAGACGCGCTTGGGTGCGCTGAGCGCTTCGGCCCCAAAATCGTTGACCACAACCCCGATGGGAGACTGGAACAAAACCCCGTTGGCGACCTGTTGAAACAACGCATCGCTTTCACGCAAGTCACTGGTGATAAAAGCCATGTCACAGAGCATGGCACGGCGCGCCACGTTTTCGGCAACATAGGCCAGTTCGCAAGCGATTGTGCAGACTTCGCCCGAGACATCATGCTTCTGAAGCAGTTGTTCGATCTCGTCCCCCTTTGCCTTCAGGGCTTCCTTGCGCACGGCAACATTTTCTTGCCATTCGGGCGGAAAATCGGCCATCCCGTAGGGGGCAACGCCGACAGCGTAATAGGGAAACACAGGCATATCGCCAACAACCGCAACAACAGCGCGCGCGGGGATCGCACGGATGGCTTCCAGCGTTTTTGAAAGCTCGCGAGTGGTGGCATCCATGCTTGTGGCGATCAGAATCGAGGCGTTTTTCATGGTCAATTTCCTTACTCGAATTGGCGGGACGGTTTAGTCGGATTTTCTGGATTTAGGAGAGCTGTCCGGCGTTATGGCTTTGCCCATTTTCATCAGCTTGCCCGCTTCAGCGGCGTAATCATCCATCGCTTTTTGAAAGAACTGCGCTTGAATGTGCTGTATTTCAGTCAGCCCTTTGGCGTGCAGCAGGTCGTGCTGGGTCTGGACATCCTGTTTGATACGCGCCGCCGTGAAATCAAGCATTTCACTGCCGATATTGGACATGGCTTCAAGCCAGTCGGTGCCGAATCCTTGAACCGGCTTGAAGCCAGCCTCTTGCATGGTTTTCATCAGATTGTTCACCGAGGATGCCGTGTCTTCGGGTTTGTTGCTCTTGCTCATGATGTATCCTTTCCGTTTTGGTGGATTTCCCGACATGATAACGCAACGTAAGCGCAGGGTATTGACCAAAATCAATTTGCGCCCGAACAGGGGGGCGTTGGAAGCGCTTGAGATTTGCAGATCAAGCGATCAGCGCGCGACTGGCATCGGCGACAACACGTTCTTCATTGGTGGGAATCACCAAAACCCTCAGCTTTGAAGAGGCTGCACTTATAGTGCTTTGGCCAGCCTCGTTTGCCGCGTCATCCAGAACAATACCGAGCCACGCCAGCTGCTCGCAAATCAGCTTGCGCACAAGCGCCGAGTTTTCGCCTATACCCGCAGTGAAGACCAAAGCATCAAGCCCACCGATCGCGGGCAAAAGCCCCGCGAGGCTGCTGGCGGCACGGTAACAGAAAAGCGCGATGGCCTCCTTGGCGTGCGGGCTGTCACTGGCTTGCAAAACCTGCATGTCATTGCTTAGCTCGGAAACTCCGAGCAGCCCTGATTGTTTGTAAAGCAATTCAGCAACCTCATTGGCGCTCATCCCCTTTTCCTGCATGAGGTAAAGCACAACCCCCGGGTCCAGTGCCCCGCAGCGGCGGCCCATCATGAGACCGTCAAGTGCCGTAAAGCCCATGGTGGTGGCCCTGCTTTTGCGATCCTTCATGGCGCACATGCTGGAGCCATTGCCCAGATGCGCCACAATAACACGGCCATCGGCCTGCACACCGAGGTGCTCGGGTAGCGCACCGGCGATGTAGTCATACGACAGCCCGTGAAAGCCGTAGCGCAAAATACCCTCATCGCTCAGATCGCGGGGCAGGGCGAAAAGCTGCGCCAGCCTGTCCTGCGTGCGGTGAAAGCTCGTGTCAAAGCAGGCAATCTGCGGTGTATCAGGCTGCCACTTTGCAACCGCGCGGATGGCGGCAACATTGTGTGGCTGGTGCAACGGTGCGAGCGGCTCAAGGCCCGCAAGACGGGTGATCACTTCGGGGGTCACGCGTGTTGGCCCTGCATAATACTGGCCGCCATGGACAACCCTGTGGCCCACGGCAAGCAGCGGCACATCGCCAAGCTGCGCCGCCAGCCATGGCAGCAAAAGCGCGATCACGGCTTCATGGTCACTTGCCGCGCCAAGCGCTCCGAGAGCGCCTGCATCGAGCGGAACGCCCGTGGCGTCTTTTGCGGAGAAGGCCGGCACTCCGCCGCCAAGCCCTGCTATGAGGCCTTTGAGGCGCGGTTCCAAAGCCGTTTCGCCGCCGTCAAAGACGGCAAACTTGAGGCTCGACGACCCCGCGTTGAAGGTGAGAAATGCGCTGTTCATGAGGGGATTCCAGCAGATTTGTAATGCACAAACAACTGTGCCATGGCCGTTGATGCCAGACGTGAGAGAACGCCGTCGGCGCGGCTGGTCAGCACAATCGGAATGCGTGCGCCAAGCACAAGCCCCGCCGCATCGGCCCCCGCAAGATAGATAAGCTGTTTGGCGATCATATTGCCGGCCTCAAGATCGGGGACAATCAGGATATCGGCCTGCCCGGCCACCTCGGATTGAATGCCCTTGGCTTTGGCGGCGGCCATGGAGACGGCGTTGTCAAAGGCAAGTGGGCCGTCAAGCACCCCGCCGGTGATCTGGCCGCGCTCGGCCATTTTACACAGCGCTGCAGCGTCAAGGGTTGAGGGGATGCTCGGAGTCACCGTTTCGACAGCCGACACGATGGCGACCTTTGGAGTTTCGACACCCAAGGCAATCGCAAGCTCGATGGCGTTTTGCACGATGTCGGCTTTGGTTTTCAGATCGGGTGCAATGTTGATGGCCGCATCAGAGATGAAGAGCGGCTTGGGGTAATGCGGCACATCGAGCACAAACACATGGGTCATCCGCCGCTCGGTGCGCAGGCCTGTGGCCTTGTCCACGATCGGGCCAAGAAGCTCGTCGGTATGGAGCTTGCCCTTCATGATCATCCCGACCTTGCCTGCGCGCGCGAGGGCCACGGCCTCGTCGGCAGCCGCATGGCTGTGAGCCACATCCACAATTTCGACACCTGCCAAGCTACGTCCGATCTCGGCGGCAGCGGCTTCGATCTTGGCTTTCGGGCCGATGAGAACCGGCACAATCATGTCCTGCGCTGCGGCTTCAAGCGCGCCTTCCAGCGAAACACCATCGCAAGGGTGCACAACGGCGGTCCGCACGGGGGGCAGGGGCTTTGTTGCGGCGATCAGCTCGTTAAACCGCGCGGCACGCTCGTGCAGGTGCACCTCGGGAAGGGCCACTCGCGGGCGTCGAACCTTCTCGTTAGGCGCAACAACCACGGCTGTGCCTTCAATCACGGTTTCACCGTTCTGGTTGGTGCAAAGGCAGGCCAGCGTGACAAGGTTTTGCGCGGCGTCCTTGTCTGTGACTGTCACGCGGATGGTCACCGTATCGCCCAGCCCGACAGCCCTACAAAAGCTGAGTGACTGGTTGCGATAGATCGTTCCCGGCCCGGGCAGCTCAGTGCCCAACACGGCCGAGATCAGCGCACCGCCCCACATGCCATGGGCGATGATTTTGTGGAACATATCCGAACTGGCATAATTTTCATCGACATGGGTGGGGTTCACATCGCCCGACATGACAGCAAACAGTTCGATGTCCTCAAGCTTGAGTGTGCGTGTCAGATCGGCGCTATCGCCGGTTTTGATTTCATCAAACGTGCGGTTTTCAATATATTGCATCAATGCTTGCCTTGTAATTATGCAGCCCCAAGCACCGGAAAATCCGGTGTGTCAAAATCAGGATATCCGCTTATTCATGAAAGACATAGGTTCCCGGTGCGTCACATAGCGGGAGATAGTCTTTTGAGCCAATCACGGGAGGCGCAACAGGCGCGCTCGACATATCGCCCAGCCATTTGGCAAGCTCGGACCACCACGACCCTTCATGCGTATTTGTTTCTTCCATCCAGCGCTCGGGGGCGATGTAGGGTGCATCCTTTGCTTTGCAACTTATGCGATAGTGGCGGTGTGGGTGTCCTGGCTCGGAAACAATACCTGCGTTATGCCCGCCGTTTGTGAGAACAAAGCTGACATCGGTGTCGGACAGCAGGTTGAACTTGTAGACAGACTGCCACGGCGCGACATGGTCGCGCTCGGTTCCCACGATAAACACAGGCGCGCGGATATCGGAAATCGCAACGGGCTGGCCCGCAACCTTATAGCGCCCCTCGGCCAGATCATTGTTGAGAAACAACTGCCGCAGGTATTCGGAGTGCATCCTGTAAGGCATCCGAGTTGCATCGGCATTCCATGCCATGAGGTCGTTCATTTCTGTGCGCTCGCCCATGAGGTAGTCGTGGACGATCCGCGACCAGACCAGATCATTTGAGCGTAAAAGCTGGAACGCGCCCGCCATCTGCTTGGTGTCGAGATAGCCTTTGTCCCACATCATATCTTCAAGATAGGCAAGCTGGCTGTCGTTGATAAACAGTGTCAACTCGCCCGCTTCGGTGAAATCAACCTGCGCGGCCAGCAGCGTCAGGCTTTTCAGCCGCGTGTCCTTGTTGCGTGCCATGCTGGCCGCTGCGATTGAGAGCAGCGTGCCGCCAAGGCAATAGCCAACTGTATGGATTTTCTGCCCGCCTGTTATGCTGTCGACGGCATCGACTGCGTCCATCACGCCATGCGAGAGGTAATCCTCCATGCCGAGGTCACGGTCTTCGGCATCAGGGTTGCGCCACGAGACCATAAACACCGTGAAGCCCTGCGATGTCAGATATCGCACGAAAGAGTTTCCAGCGCTCAGATCAAGGATGTAATATTTCATGATCCATGCCGGCACGATCAGGATCGGCTCGGGGCGCACTGTATCGGTTGTCGGGGCGTATTGGATCAGCTCGATCAGGTGGTTGCGATAAACTACTTTGCCCTCGGAGGTGGCCATGTTTTTCCCGACAACAAAATCTTCGGTTCCGGCGGGTCGTTTGCCGGCATTCGCGCGGGCGGTGTCCTCGACAAAGTTCTGCCAGCCGCGCCAGAGGTTCATGCCGCCTTCATGCACGGTTTTGGCTATCACCTCGGGGTTGGTAAAAGCGTAGTTCGAGGGCGAGAACACATCAAGGATCTGACGCGCGGTGAAGGTGACAACATCTTCGTGCTGCTTGGTGACGCCCTCAACCCCCGTGGTGGCATTGTGCCACCATTGCTGGTTGAGCAAAAAGGCCTGCGACATGGCGTTGAACGGCCAGTTTTGCCAAGCCTCGCCGCGAAAACGCTTGTCTTGGGGCAGGGGGGTGATGCAGGTTTCATCGGTGTCGGGGTTGCCCGCACACAGCGCTGTATAGCTGCCAAAACGCGCTGCTTTCCTGAAAGCCTTTTCCACAAGCTCAAGCTGCTTGCCGGGGGTGGAAGACAAATGCAGCGCCCAATCCGAGCAGGCCGCCGCCAAGGCGATGGGCGATAAGCCCCCTGTAAACCGCGCTTGAGCGGCTTTCAGGCTCTTGTCGAGCGCCTGTTCCATGCCGGTGTGTGCCTGCGGCACGGCCTCGCTGCTGAATATTTTGTAAAATGGGGTCACGTTTGTCATAGCCAGTCTTTGTATAAAAACAATTCTGTCTCTCAACCCCTATCCCGCGAGAGGCGACACCGGAATGATCTGTATCAATCATCTGCGTGGCTGCGGTTCCACTTAGACGATTGTCAAAATCTGTGCGGGCAATACCTGCTCCGTCTGGCCGATCTTCGGGGTATCGGGCAGGATACGGTATTTCTCTGCTCCGATCAGGTCAATCCGGCCGGCGGCTTTCAGCTCTGAAAACGCGCGACTGACCGTTTCGACAGACAGTCCGAGATGATCGGCAATATCGCGGCGGCACATCGGAAGCGCGACAAATCCGTGGCTTGTGCGTGTGTTGGCGAAATCGGAGAGAAACAGCATCACCCGCTCGGAAGCCTTGCTGGTAACCAATGAAAAAAGCTGCTTTTCGCGTTTTTCGAGCTGGCGGCAAAGATAGGCGCGAAACTCGTGTCTCAGGGAGGCATCCACTGCAAG
Organism: Lentibacter sp. XHP0401; assembly: GCF_025751535.1. Classification (GTDB taxonomy): domain Bacteria; phylum Pseudomonadota; class Alphaproteobacteria; order Rhodobacterales; family Rhodobacteraceae; genus Lentibacter. The sequence continues at coordinate 420,016 of NZ_JAOWLC010000001.1, forward strand.
TGCCTGCTCCACACGCGTGCGCGCGACAGATTTCAGGATCACATGATCTGTGGCTTCCGCCGTGAAATGCCATGTTTCAATGTCGGTGACCCCGACAAACTCGCCTTTTGTGGCAAAGCTGAAAATCTGGCGGTCGCCCTCGGCGCTCAGGGTGCAGCAACGCACCGTGCCTGAAACAATCAGGTATACGGCATCCGCAGGGGTTCCGTGCAGGGCAATGATACTATCGGGCTGGTAGTGTGTTTCAAAGGCGCATTCGCTGAATATCGCCCTGAGAGTGGGGTATCTGTCGCCGCTTTCATTTCGCACAGTATTTCGAACTGTCGCGCGTCCTGAAACGGGTGCTGCTCTGTTCGGTCCGATTTGCATTGCCATACCCCCAGTGCCCGGCTTGTCAGCAATATACTGCACTCGCAAAGCGCAGCGGAGCCTTACGCAGACAAATGGTGTGACCGCGTTACTGCGGATCCGCCTCCGATCAACCTTGACGTGCAGCCGCATGAAAGGGAAGTGGCACACTGCAAATTTCGCCATTATAGGCCATTTTCCGCGGAGCGCGTGCAGCCTACGGGGCGCAATCGGGCGTGGCTTGCGAGAAAGCCAACCGCGCTTTGCGCATCAGGGGGGCTGAAACTGCGCCAATCCCCTTGCATCATGGTCGCGCGCCCCCTAGAAGAACGCTGATTTAGCCGGTGTGAAAGCGCTGGCCCGTACGCCCATACACAACGCCGATATACAAAGGACGACAAAATGCAGGTCACCGAGACCCTGAACGAAGGCCTAAAACGCGCCTATTCCATCAAGCTCACAGCCGCTGAACTTGACACAAAAGTCGATGAAAAGCTCAAAGAAGCGCAACCCGACATCGAGATGAAGGGCTTTCGCAAAGGCAAAGTTCCTATGGCGCTCTTGAAAAAGCAGTTTGGCGACAAGGTTATGGGCGAAGCCATGCAAGAAAGCATCGACGGCGCCATGAAGGAGCATTTTGATGCTTCCGGTGATCGCCCCGCGATGCAGCCAAAAGTCGAAATGGTCGATGGTGACAAATGGAAAGAGGGCGACGATGTCGAAATTTCGATGTCTTACGAAGCTCTTCCAGAGATTCCTGAAGTTGATCTCAAAGGCATCAAGCTTGAGCGCATGGTCGTAAAAGCGGGTGACGCAGAAGTTGAAGAAGCGCTGAAATCGCTTGCCGAAACAGCTCAGAACTTTGAATCACGCAAAAAAGGCTCGAAGTCCAAAGACGGCGACCAGGTCGTGATCGACTTCCTCGGCAAAGTTGACGGCGTGGCCTTTGACGGCGGCGCGGCAGAGGACTACCCGCTCGTGCTTGGCTCAAACAGCTTCATCCCGGGCTTTGAAGAGCAGCTTGTCGGCGTGAAAGCAGGCGATGAGAAAAACGTGGAAGTGAACTTCCCCGATGAGTATCAGGCCGAGAACCTTGCAGGTAAAGCCGCCGTGTTTGAATGCAAAATCAAAGACGTAAAAGAGCCTAAGGCCGCCGAGCTTAACGACGAATTGGCGACAAAGTTCGGCGCAGAAGATCTGGCCGCTCTCAAGGGCCAGATTGGCGAGCGCCTTGAGGCTGAGTATGCGGGTGCAGCACGGGCCGTTATGAAGCGTGGTCTGCTTGATGAACTCGACAAACTCGTAAGCTTTGATCTGCCACCCTCCCTGCTTGATGCAGAGGCGGGCCAGATTGCCCACCAGCTTTGGCACGATGAAAACCCTGATGTCGAGGGCCACGATCACCCCGAAATCACGCCAACAGACGAGCACATCAAACTCGCCGCGCGCCGCGTGCGCCTTGGCCTTCTGCTGGCCGAGCTCGGCCAGAAGGCCGAAGTTCAGGTGACAGACGCCGAAATGACACAAGCGATCATGAATCAGGCGCGCCAGTATCCTGGCCAGGAGCGTCAGTTCTTTGAATTTGTTCAGCAAAACCAGCAAATGCAGCAGCAGCTTCGCGCGCCGCTGTTTGAAGACAAAGTCATCGACTATGCCTTCGAGCTTGCCGCTGTGAGTGAAAAAGAAGTCAGCAAAGATGATCTGCAAAAAGCTGTTGATGCGCTCGACGACGAGTAAGCACACCACTTAAGACACGAAAGGCCGCTCCAATCAGGGCGGCCTTTTGCGTTCCGAGGGCCGCTTCAAGCGGGTCGCAGGCCCGTTTCGACAAGCATTCCGCGCCGCTTGGCCTCGTAATAATAGCCGCGCGCATACCAACTGATGGCTGTGTCGATATCACCGTCCGACAAAAGCCATGCCCCGCGCAGATATTTGCCGGCATATTTCAGGTTGGTTTCCGCATCCAGCAAGCTCGCAGGCGGGCCCTTGTGGCCCATGCTGCGGGCCGTTGCGGGCAGGATTTGCAAAAGCCCGTAATAAGGCCCGTTGCGGGCAGCGGGGTTATGCGTGCTTTCACGAATGGCGAGTTTGTGGACAAGCTTGCGGGGCAGTTCGTAGTGATCCGCATATTGGTTGATCAAGGCGCGCAACTCTGGCGTCTCATTCCGGTAAAGTGGCGGTTCGTTTCTCGCGAGGGCGGCTGGCGTTTCGGTCGCCTGTGGCGCATTGCCACAGGCCGAGAGAACGAGGCTTGAAAGAAGCATTTGAAGAGCAACGCGGCGGTTCGGGGTCATGACAATGCCTGTTAACTGTTAAACTGGCTGTGATGTAACCGTTCTTAAAGCCGCATAGCCAGCGCACAGACTCTTCATGCGCGTGAAGACGCCGATTTCTAAAGCTTGCCAAGCGCTGTTTTGATTGAGCCAACAAGAGCCTCTGTCGGCTCGATGCCGAAACTGAGGCGCAAGAAGCCCTCAGGCACAGCATCCCCCCAACGTGCGCGCCTGTCTCCGGACGAGTGCAGCCCGCCAAAACTTGTCGTTTGTGTAAAGCCCGCATGGGATAGAAAGCTGTCGGCGGCTGCCGAGCTTGCAAATGTCGCGCCGATGAGAAAGCCCTGATCAAGGGCTTGCGCATGCGAGGCGGGGTAGATCACGCTCTGCACGGCCGCACTTGCCTTAAGCAACGGAAGAACCGCGCGGGCGTTCTCGCACATGCGCGAGAGGCGGATTTCAACGGTTTCAAGCCCGCGCAACAGCAACCAGGCTTCGTGTGGCGCAGGGATATTGCCGGTAAGGTTCCGCACCGAAAGCAGCCGCTCCATATAGGCCGCGTCACGGCTTGCAACATGGCCCATGAGCAGGTCGGTATGACCGGCCATTGCCTTGGTATCCGAGACAATCACAATATCGGCGCCAAGGTCGAGCGGCTGTTGCAAGAGCGGCGTGCAAACCGTGTTGTCGACCACAAGCTTTGCCCCCGCCGCGTGGCAACGGGTGGAAAGGGCTGCGATATCAATAATATCAAGGCCCGGATTGGAAGGTGTTTCAACAACCACAGCGGCAATCCCTGCAAGATCGGCCTCAAGAATATCGGCGGCAGGACATGTCACGAGCTTAAGGCCGAATGGCGCCATGATATCGGACACAAGGTTGCGCGCGGCGTAATAGCCATCCGAAAGCATGAGCACCGTGTCACCCGCTTTGAGCAGCGCCATGAACGCGGCGGAGTAAGCCCCCATGCCTGACGGAAAGAGCAGGCAGGGTGCAGCTTCGAGCGCGGCAAGACGTGCCTCGGTAGCCTCGATTGTAGGGTTGGTAAAGCGCGCATAAGTGCGGCGCGCATCGGGGTTGTGCGGCAAAGAAAAGGCTGATGACAGAACCAGTGGCTCTGGCACAGGGTCACCCGCCTCAAGTGCTTCGGTGCGGGTGTGGAGCATGGCCAGAAGGCGCGACTGGATCGGATCGGGGAGGGACATGGAGTAGCCTTTTGTGCAGGGATTCGGCGCAAACTATAAGCGCTTCATCGGCACGGGCCATGAAAAAAGCCGCGCTCCTTGTGGGGCGCGGCTTTCATTTTTGGCAAAAGGAAGCTTTTAGCTCTCTTCGCTTGTTTCTTCATCGTTTTCGTCAACATCAACGCCGGCAGCTTCTGCCAGATCGTCATCGTCATTTGCCGCAGCACCGATATCGTCAAACAGCTCGGCGATTTCGAACTCTGCTTCGGCTTCCGCTTCGGCGGCGAGTTCCTGGATCGACTTGCCTGAGGCTTGCAGCTCGGCTTCTTCGGGCGAGCGGGCCACGTTGATTTCGATGGTCGCGCTCACTTCCGGGTGCAGACGCACGAACATGTTGTGCACACCGAGATATTTGATCGGCGCTTCAACAGAAACCTGTTTGCGGTCAATCGAGAAGCCAGCTTCGGTCGCTGCTTCGGCTGCGTCACGTGGCGTGACCGAACCGTAAAGCGAACCACCGTCAGACGCCTGACGAATCACGACGAACTGCTGTCCATCAAGACGGCCCGCCATATCTTCGGCTTCTTTTTTGGTTTCGAGGTTCTGCGCTTCAAGCTGTGCTTTTTGCGCTTCAAAACCGGCGATGTTGGCTTGTGAAGCGGTCAGCGCTTTCTTCTGTGGCAGAAGGAAGTTGCGCGCATAGCCTGCTTTCACATCTACAACGTCGCCCATCTGGCCAAGCTTGGCCACGCGTTCGAGAAGGATAACTTGCATTGTCTCTCTCCTTATTTCACGGCGTAAGGCAGCAGGGCGAGGAAGCGGGCGCGTTTGATGGCACGGGCCAGTTCGCGTTGCTTCTTGGCCGATACGGCGGTGATACGTGAGGGCACGATTTTGCCACGCTCGGAAATGTAGCGCTGGAGCAACTTCGTATCTTTGTAATCAATCTTCGGCGCGTTATCCCCTGAGAAAGGGCAAACTTTGCGACGGCGGAAAAATGGTTTCGTAGCCATGGTTTACATTCCTTTCTTAAGCTGGACGGCGCTCGCGGCGCTCTTCACGTTTTTGCATTTGGGCCGAGGGGCCTTCTTCGTGGGCATCAACCTTGATGGTCAGGATGCGCATCACGTCGTCATGCAGGCGCATAAGGCGTTCCATCTCCATAACAGCAGTCGCAGGTGCGTCTGTACGGAGGTAGGCGTAGTGGCCCTTGCGGTTTTTGTTGATCTTGTAGGCCATGGTTTTCACGCCCCAGTACTCGCTTTCGGAGACTGAGCCTCCGTTGTCCGCGAGGACGGTGCTGAAATGTTCGACAAGGCCTTCGGCTTGCGTGTTGGACAAGTCCTGACGCATGATGAAAACATGCTCATAGAGCGGCATGTGCTATTCCTTCGTTTGGTGCGCATTTCATAGGAGGGTCATGAAAGCCTTCTGCGACCCATCCACGAGAGCTGCGCGGTTTACTTTTATACAGAAGACCAGTGCGCTTAACCCGATTTGCGCGGGTGGGCAAGTATCAATCCCGCCACACGGCACGTAATCCGCTCTGAAAGTCCGGTTGCACCGTCAGCTTGCCTTATTTCGCCCATATTCGGGGGAGTGGTGCCTCAAACTTTCCTCTTTTGCCGCAAGGTTTTGCCCCAAGCTTAAGTCAAACTTGTCTCAAATCAGATGTCACGGGCGCAAAATAGTGCTGGATCGGGAGAAAGACATGACAATGCAAAGCGCAATCACAAAGACAGCAATCGCTCCGGCAGCCATCGCACAAACACACGCCCGCTCGGCAGCAGCCACAAGTGATCAACACGCCTTGCAGGCCCTCCCGCCGCTTCGTCTGTTTCACGTTTTCGCAGGCTGCGTTCTCTTTCTTGCGGCCCTCGGCCTTTGGGCGGTTCCGGGGTCAAGCTGGGATCAGACAGCGCAGCTCATCAAGCTTTTCATGACAGCCGTTGCCATAGTGTCAGGCCTTGCGTTGATGGCACCTATTCGCCGCTGCTACCCTGAAGTCACGCTTGATCCACGCTCCGAGCGCCTGCAAGTGATCGAGCGCAACGATTTTGGCCGCATCTCCAAAAAAACCACATATGCCTATGATGACCTGAGCGAAGTTGATGTCCGCGATGGTGTGTTTATCGCCCGCGATCATCACGGTCGCGCGGTGGTCGAGCTTCCGCTCGGCACGCAGGTTGAAGAACTCGACGCTTTGCGCGCAGCCCTCGGTCCAAGCTTCGCACGCACGGCATAAACCTCAAATCTCCATTGTTTTCCAAGGCCAGCACCTCCCGCGCTGGCCTTTTTCGTTGCGGGCGCGCCTCGCTTCGGGCTATTTGCTCTCAACAACAATGAGGGGGGCAAGATGAGCCGCGCATTCGTATTTCCAGGGCAGGGTGCCCAAACCATCGGCATGGGCCGCGCTTTGGCTGAGGCCTATCCAGCCGCAAAAGCTGTGTTTGATGAAGTTGACGAAGCTCTCGGTGAAAAGCTGAGCGCGCTCATCTGGGAGGGCGAGATCGAAGCCCTCACGCTCACGCAAAATGCCCAGCCAGCCCTTATGGCCACTTCGCTCGCCGCCCTGCGCGCGCTTGAGGCTGAAGGTGTGAAAATCACGGATGCCAAGCTTGTGGCCGGTCATTCGCTTGGCGAATATTCCGCCCTTGCCGCCGCCGGCGCGCTCAGTGTCGCCGATACGGCCCGCTTGCTGCGCATCCGAGGCCGCGCCATGCAAGAGGCTGTGCCCGTTGGCGTCGGCGCGATGGCAGCGCTTCTGGGGCTTGATTTTGCCACGGCACAGAGTGTTGCCGCAGAGGCTGCGCAGGGCGAAGTCTGCCAAGCCGCCAATGATAATGATCCAAGTCAGGTTGTCGTGTCGGGGCACAAAGCGGCTGTCGAGCGCGCGGTCGAGCTGGCCAAAGCCGCAGGCGCCAAGCGGGCGATGCTTCTGCCCGTGAGTGCCCCGTTTCATTGCGCGCTAATGGAGCCTGCCGCACAGGTCATGGCCGAAGCGCTCGAAGCGGTCGAGATTATCGCCCCCGCCGTGCCGCTCGTTGCCAATGTGCGCGCCGAAGCGGTGACAGACCCTGCCATGATCCGTGCGCTTCTGGTCGAGCAGGTTACAGGCTCGGTGCGCTGGCGCGAGAGTGTGCTCTACATGGGGGCAGAGCAAGGTATCAGCGAGATATGGGAAATCGGCGCAGGCAAGGCTCTTTCGGGGATGGTGCGCCGCATCAACAAAGAGATCACCTGCCGCAATGTCGGAACCCCTGAAGACGTAACGGCAGCACTTGAAGCGCTCAACGGCTAATAAAGGAATAGAACATGTTTGATCTGACAGGAAAATGCGCGCTCATCACAGGTGCGTCCGGCGGAATCGGCGGAGCCATCGCCAAAGCGCTGCACGGGGCAGGGGCCACTGTCGCGCTTTCGGGCACGCGCGAAGAGCCGCTCAAGGCGCTGGCTGCCGAGCTTGGCGCGCGGGCGCATGTGCTGCCGTGCAACCTTTCTGACGGCGCGGCGGTCGATGCGCTCCCCAAACAGGCGATCGAGGCTATGGGCGCGCTTGATATTCTCGTAAATAACGCGGGAATCACCCGTGACCAGCTTTTCATGCGCATGTCCGATGACGAATGGCAGAGCGTTCTGGATGTGAACCTCACCTCAACAATGCGCCTCTGCCGCGGTGTTATGCGCCCGATGATGAAAGCCCGCTGGGGCCGTATCATAAACATCAGCTCGATCGTTGGTGCCACGGGCAATCCGGGTCAGGCCAACTATGCGGCTTCCAAGGCAGGCATGGTCGGAATGACCAAATCTATCGCCTATGAGGTTGCCAGCCGTGGCATCACCGCCAACGCGATTGCGCCGGGTTTCATCGCGACAGCGATGACCGACAAACTCACGGATGATCAGAAAGACAAGATCAACACGCAAATTCCCGCGGCCCGCATGGGCCAGCCTGAAGAGATCGCGGCTGCCGTGCTTTACCTTGCCAGCAATGAGGCGGGCTATGTCACGGGCGCGACTTTGCATGTCAACGGCGGCATGGCGATGCTGTAAATTTCAGCGCAATGTCGTTCCTGCTCTTGTAAAGGAAATGGCGTTCGCTAATTTGGACAAAGCATTTGCCAATCCGTCGGCGTATGCTATAGGCCACCGAGATTTCCGGATGTTCACCTAACCGTGAGCACTCGGGCCCTCCCGTAGGGGGGACGAACCGCCCCTCGGGGCATTTCAAACCGCCTGCCCTGTGGGGCATGGGCAAAACCCGGGCCAAGAGCCCAATTAATGAGGATGAACACATGAGCGACGTTGCAGACCGCGTAAAGAAAATCGTTGTCGAACACCTTGGTGTGGAAGAAGATAAAGTTGTGGAAAACGCATCTTTCATCGACGATCTGGGCGCAGACAGCCTTGATACCGTTGAACTGGTTATGGCATTTGAAGAAGAGTTCGGCATCGAAATTCCCGATGACGCAGCTGAAACCATCCAAACTTTCGGCGATGCGGTTAAGTTCATCAAAGAAGCTGCATAAGCTTGAAGCTTTGGCCCTTTGGCCGGCTTGATATGTTTTCAAAACGGCCTGCCTCTGGCGGGCCGTTTTTTTGTAGCGGCCTTGTGAATAATCCGCGCATGTCGCTTTGCACACGCGGTTTTCGGCCCTTGCTCCGCCTTTCCGGGACATGGACGGGCTTGCCCAAGGCCCCCAAGCCGCGCTAAGAGCAGCAAAGAGTTTCAAAAGGGGGCGGATATATGCGTCGTGTGGTTGTAACAGGTCTGGGTCTGGTCACGCCGGTTGGCGGCGGGGTCGATGACAGCTGGAAGAATATTCTGGCAGGCAAATCGGGCGCAGCCCGTATCACCCAGTTTGACCCCGAACGCGTCACCACAAAATACGCCTGCGAAGTAAAGCACGGCGACGGCACAGACGGCACATTCAACGCTGACGACTGGATGGAGCCCAAAGAGCGCCGCAAGGTTGACGACTTTATCCTCTACGGCGTCGCCGCCGCCGCCCAGGCTGTGGCTGACGCAGACTGGACACCCGAAGACGAGGAAAGCCGCCTGCGCACGGGCGTTATGATCGGATCTGGCATTGGTGGCCTCAAGTCGATTGAGGCGACAACATTGCTCATGGCTGAAAAAGGCCCGCGCCGTGTTTCGCCTTTCTTCATCCCGGGCGCTTTGATCAACCTTATTTCCGGTCAGGTTGGCATCCGCTATGGCTTCAAAGGGCCTAACCATGCGGTTGTGACGGCCTGTTCCACAGGTGCACACGCCATTGGTGATGCCTCGCGCCTCATCCAGCATGGTGATGCAGATGTGATGGTTGCAGGTGGCGCGGAAGCGGCGATCTGCGAAATCGGAATCGCGGGCTTCAACGCCTGCAAAGCGCTCTCCACGGGCTATGATGACGACCCCACAAAAGCCTCTCGCCCATGGGATAAAGACCGCGACGGTTTTGTCATGGGCGAGGGTGCTGGTGTTGTTGTGCTTGAAGAATACGAGCACGCCAAAGCACGCGGCGCGAAAATCTATGCCGAAGTGGCGGGTTACGGCCTCTCGGGTGATGCCTATCACATCACAGCCCCGCCCCCCGACCATGAGGGCGCCGAGCGCGCGATGCGTGCGGCTTGCGTCAACGCGGGCATCGACCCGACAGAGATTGATTATGTCAACGCCCACGGCACCTCGACCATGGCCGACACCATCGAACTGGGCGCTGTCGAGCGGATGATGGGGCCGGAGGCCTCGGCCAAGCTTTCCATGTCGTCCACAAAGTCGATGACAGGCCACCTTCTGGGCGCGGCTGGCGCAATCGAGGCGATCTTCTCGATCCTTGCGATCCGTGACCAGATCGCGCCCCCCACGATCAACCTTGATACCATCGACTGTGAAACAACCGTTGATCTCTGCGCCAACGAGGCGCGCAAGCGCAAAATCGATATCGCCCTCACCAACAGCTTCGGCTTTGGCGGCACAAATGCCTCGGTTGTCTTTCGGAAGGTAGAATAAGCTCATGTGGCGGCACATTGCGTCCAACGCGCTGACGATGCTCATCGTCGCGGTCTTTCTTGTCGGCGGACTGATCCTTTGGGGTCAGAATGAATATTCTGCCCAAGGTCCGCTCGATGAGCAAATCTGCTTGCGTGTCGAGAGGGGCAGCAATGTGGGTATCGTGTCGGAAAACCTCGAAAAACAGGGGGCAATCAGTTCGGGGATGCTCCTGCGTATTGGTATGGATTACACCGACCTTGCCGGCCAGCTCAAGGCCGGCAGCTATCTGGTTCCGCCCAAATCTTCCCCTAAAGAAATCGCCGATATTATTACCCGTGGCGGCGCAAGCACCTGCGGCACAGAAATTGTCTACCGCATCGGCGTGACCCAGCTTTCAAACCTTGTGCGCGAGCTTGACCCTGCCACAAGCGAATACATTGAAAAAGCCAAGTTTGACCCCGCCACCGAAGAGGCGCCAGCCGAATACATCGCCGTGCGTGAGCGACCCGACACGCGCGTCCGCATCGCCATTGCCGAGGGTGTGACCAGCTGGCAGATCGTCGAAGGCCTCAAGCGAATATCGCTTCTCGAAGGCGAAATTGCCGAAGTGCCTGCCGAGGGTAGCCTTGCTCCACAAAGCTATGAAGTCCGCAAAGGCGACAAGCGTGAAGAACTGCTGGTCGAAATGGCAGCGCGTCAGGAACGCATTCTGGCTGAGGCTTGGGAAAACCGCGTTGACGGCCTGCCTGTGAACAGCCCCGAGGAGGCGCTCATCCTCGCCTCGCTGATCGAAAAAGAAACAGGCGTAGCTGAAGAGCGCCGCCAGGTTGCCAGTGTTTTCGTGAACCGCCTGCGTCAGGGCATGAAGCTGCAAACCGACCCGACAGTGATCTACGGGATCACCAACGGGCAGGGCGTGCTGGGCCGTGGCCTGCGCCGCTCCGAGCTGCGCGCCGAAACGCCCTATAACACCTATGTGATTGATGCGTTGCCACCCACGCCCATTGCCAACCCGGGCCGCGCGAGCATCGAAGCGGCGCTTGATCCTGACAGCACCGACTACATCTTCTTTGTGGCCGATGGCACAGGCGGACACGCTTTCGCTGTGACACTTGATGAGCACAATGCCAATGTCGCCCGCTGGCGCGAAATAGAAGCAGAGCGCGCCACCGATTGAGACCTGTGAGGGCGTGCGATTCTTCTGCCTGAAAAGGGCTTAGGGCAGGGGTTTTTCTTTAAAATTGTCGTGCAAATGCGGACAAGCTCTCGCATCTCCGCTTAATGCCGTAGAAAAATCAATCAATTAGCGCCATTTTTTCCCCGTCACAGCGCTGTCATATCTGCCTGCTTTGCTGCACTTATCAAGTGTCATCAAGGCGCTTGCCCGAAACGGACCACGATATATAGTGGTTCTTGCAAGCGGGGCGGCCACATCTGCGCTAAGCCCCGCATGGAGCAGAGAAACGGTAAGATGGACGGACACTTCAGGACAGACTTTGTGCGTAACCCGGCCGCACTCAAGCAGAACCCGGCCTTGGTGCTTAACGCCGATTACAGACCACTCTCTTATTACCCGCTGTCGCTTTGGCCATGGCAGGAAGCGGTCAAGGCCGCATGGCTCGACCGCGTCGATATCATCGCCGAGTATGAGGAGGTTGTCCGCAGCCCCTCAACGGTGATCAGGATCCCCTCCGTTGTGGTTCTCAAAGATTATGTCAAACCTCAAAAGCGCGTGGCCTTCACGCGCTTTAATTTATTTCTGAGGGACGAATTCTGCTGCCAATACTGCGGGGCCAAGGGCGATCTTACATTTGACCATGTGGTTCCGCGCGCCGCAGGCGGCGTGACAAGCTGGCAGAATGTGGTTGCCGCCTGTTCGCCTTGCAACCTGCGCAAAGGCTCCAAGAGCCTGCGACAGGCGGGGCTTCACCTGCGCAAGCCACCGCGCCCGCCCGCCAGCGAAGAGCTGCGCAATATAGGCCGCAAATTCCCGCCAAACCACCTGCATGAAAGTTGGATGGACTATCTGTATTGGGATGCCGAGCTGGAAGCCTGAGGCTCGGAGCAGGGCCGCAAAAGAAAAAGCACCGCAGTTTCCTGCGATGCTCATGATAAACCAGAGATATAAAAGAGCGCTTAGGACGCGTCTTTAGGGGCTGCCGGTGACGCTTGGGCGGGGCCGCCTTTGGCGCCAGAGTTGAGCGGATCATCCTGGCGCTGCACAGAACCTTCAAAATGCGCACCGCTTTCGATGGCGATGGTTTTGTGGATGATATCGCCTTCAACGCGCGCTGTTGACGTGAGGCGCACCTTCAGACCGCGCACACGGCCTACGATACGACCGTTCACAACCACATCATCTGCAATCACCTCGCCTTTAACCGTTGCGCCTTCGCCGACTGTGAGCAAATGCGCGCGGATGTCGCCTTCAATCGTGCCTTCAACCTGAATGTCGCCCGTTGTGCGCAGGTTGCCTGTCACATGGAGGTCGGATGACAATACAGAGGCAGGCGGCTTGGCTTTAGGAGCCGAGGCCTTGAACTCGCTGCCGCCGGGCATGGCTGGCTTGTGTGGGGCAGCGGGTGCACCCTTGTCAGCGCTCGAAGCAGGGGTTGTGCTGTCGGCTTTGGGGCCAGGTTCATTGATTTTGCTTTTAGAAAACATCGTTAGCTGCCTTGATATAGATCATTGGGTTCACGGCTTGCCCGCCAACACGAACTTCATAGTGCAAGTGAGGGCCGGTCACACGTCCAGAGGCTCCCATATCACCAATTCGTTGCCCGCGCGAGACCCTTTGTCCAACTTTCACGCGAATTTGGTTCTGGTGGGCGTAGCGTGTCTCGATGCCGAACTCGTGCTGGATCTTCACAAGACGGCCATAGCCCGAGCTCCAGCCCGCATGTGTGACAACGCCATCAGCCGTAGCATAAAGCGGTGTCCCCACAGGGCCGGCAAAGTCCACGCCTTTGTGCAGGCGGCGTCCGCCTGTTTTCGGGTCGCGGCGGTAGCCAAAGGGCGAGGTGAAGCGGTAGCCCGCTTTGACAGGGTTTGCAAAGGGCGCTTTGGCGGCGGCAAGGCGGTACATGTTCAAGCGGTCAAGCTCGCTGATAATACGGTTGGCGCGGCGCTCTGCTGAGGAGGGCTCTTCTCCGCGGGTCGAAAACGACAAAGGCGTGAGTGCGCCGCCTTGGCCGGAATAGCCGCGACGCACCTGTTTGAGTAACGAGTCTGTGCTCATGCCAGCCGCGCGGAACATACGGTCGAGCGGCTTCACAGAAACGGTCATCGCCTCTTCAAGCTGCCGGAAAATCTGGTCGTTCTGGTCTTTCATCAGCGCAATACGCTCTTCCAGCACAATCGCCTGATCCAGCGCATATTGTGCATCGGCGACAACCTTGTCTCGTTCGGCGGCCGTTTCGGCCAGCGCCTGAGTGATCAGCCCCAAAGCGTTGCTGTTGCTCGAGTTCATACCGGCCAGTTGCACTGTGCCGCCGTTTTCGGTTGCAGTGGTAATTGCCGTGAGCTGTGCGCGTGCCGCGTCACGTTCGTTCATCGCCGAGCGGAGAGTGGTCTGGATAATCTCGATACCGGTTTCCATCTCGCGGCGGCGGGTTTCCGAGGCCAGAAGCTCCGATTGCATCCGCGAAATCTGCTGCAAAGCCGAGTTGAAACGCTCTTGCGCAGCCAGCGCCTCTTCAGCGCGCACATCGCGTTGCTCGGAGATAAAGTTCAGCCGCGCCTGATAGGTCTGCTGGTCACGCTTGGCTTGCTCGCGAAAGTTGCCCGCGCCAATGCTGTCCATCAAAAGGATCGCTGTTGCAATGATCGACCAGGCAACAACCGCAGCGGCACCCAGAAAGGCAAACAGCTGTACGAAAGGGCGCAAACGGATGAAGCGGGTGTCTTTATCTGATCTCAGAAAGACGCGACGTTCCGGAAAATAGCGTTCCAAAAACGAGTCGATACGGATTGCAAGCTGTGTGCGCAACGATAAGTTCCTCGGCCGTTTCAATCAATGGGCGGCAAGAGCATTGAGTGAACGCTGCCGCTACCAGACGGCGCATCCCCCAACAGCCACCTCAGAGGTGATTAGCGTCCTGTTAACAGTGGCGCAAGTTTTTTGCCCCCCTTTGTTACGTATCACCTTGGTAACATGGTAATTGCGGCGAAATTTTGCCGACCGCCCGCCAGATGTCTTAAGGGCTTCAGCGCACTTTCGCCTGGGTTTCTTCCGCAAGGGGCCAGTAAAAGTCCGGTGGAAGTCCGGCCTCGGCACGTTTTTCCTCGTTGAAGGGTGGTTTCAGGCTGCTGTGGAAATAGTGTTTCACAAGGCGGTGGAATTCGGGTTTCGGATCAATCTCGTGCCGTCCGCAAAGATAGTGAAACCACTTCGAGCCATAGGCGACATGGCCCACTTCCTCCGCATAAATCACTTCAAGCGCTTGCACCACATCATCGGCCTTCGCCTTGCGGAAAATCTCGATCATTCCCGGCGTTACATCGAGCCCGCGCGCCTCAAGCACCATAGGCACAACAGCCAGACGCCCCATGAGGTCGTCCGCCGTGTCCTCGGCCGCGCGCCACATACCCGCATGGGCCGGCAAAGCACCATAATGGCTGCCCATCGCTTCAAGGCAGTCACTTACAAGATTGAAATGTTTGGCTTCTTCGTCACCCGCTTTGACCCAGTCGTCATAAAAACCAAGGGGAAACGGCACATGCGAAAACCGCGCGATAAGATCCCAGTGCAAATCCACTGCGTTCAGCTCGATATGCGCGACCGCATGCAAAAGGGCGGCACGCCCTTGCTCGCTTCCGGGCCTGCGCCGTGGCACATCACGGGGGCTGAGCAATTCGGGCTTTTCGGGGCGCGCAGGGTGCATCGGCGGGGAGGCTGTGCCGATCTCAAGGGGCGTGCCCGCCTCGCGCGCCGCAAACCATGTGGCCGCATGGCGGCGGGCCAGCGCGGTTTTTTTGCGCCCGTCCGCCGTGTTGAGAATCTCAACAGCCATCCCTGCCAGTGTTTCACTCATCCGAAAGCGCCTTCACGGCCTCAAGCACCTCGTCAACATGGCCCGGCACTTTCACTTTGCGCCACGCGCGCACAACCTGACCGTTGGCATCAACCAGAAAGGTCGAGCGCTCGATGCCCATAAAGACCTTGCCATACATCTTCTTTTCTTTCCAAACGCCGTAATCCTCACAAGCGCTGCCATGCTCGTCTGACAAAAGCGGCACACTCAAGTCCTGCTTGGTGCGGAACTTGGCGTGGCTTTCGAGGCTGTCCTTTGAGATGCCGAATACCTTCGCACCTGCGGCTTCAAAGGCCGCCAGATCTGCAGAAAAGCCCTTGGCTTCGGTCGTGCAGCCGGACGTGTTATCGCGAGGGTAGAAAAACAGTACAACGGGGCTGCCCTTCAAGGCGCTCAGGCGCACGGTTTCGCCGGTGTCTCCGGGCAAGTTGAAATCAGGGGCGAAAAATGGCGTATCTTGGGTCATGAATGCTTTACCTCTACCGTCTCGTGGGGTTTCATATTATCGCGTGAACGCACGTGCAAGGCCAGCGCTCTGCCGCTTGCCTGTTTGCTATACGCTCACATGCGCGCACCCGATGAAAGAAATTGCCAGCCGCTGAAGGGCCGGCCCGAAAGCGGACAATGACCACAGAGCCCGAAAGCCAGAAAATCGCGCCAGAGCCAGCCGCGCCTAAAAAGCGCAGAAGCCTGCGCAAGCGTGCGGCCGTTGGCGTGCTCAGCCTTGCGCTTCTGGTGGTTATGCTTGTGGCGGGCTTCATTGGTCTGCTGGCTCTGCGCAGCGAACCGCTTGTCGTGCCCGCATGGGCCGAAGCCCGCATCCTTGAGCAGATCAACCGCAATCTTGCGCCGTATTCTGCCCGTCTCGGCGAAACATCCGTGGTCATCGAAGATGGCTGGGCGCCGCGTGTTCTGCTCAGTGATGCTGAGCTTTTTGATGGTGCAGGGGCGCGTATCGTATCTCTTGAAAGCCTGTCTGTCGGCCTTGCCATGCATCCGCTCACCAGCGGTGCGTTGCACCTGACCGATCTGCGCGTTGCAGGAACACGCCTTGGTGTGCGTCGCGATACCGAGGGTGCGCTCTGGCTCAGCTTCGGCGAAGAGCTGACCCCTTCGGGAGGCGAGGAACAGGGTAAGGGTTTTACCGAAATTATGGCCCTGCTTGATGGCTGGCTGGCGCGCGATGCGTTTTCAAAGTTCCACCGCGTTGATGTCAGTGATGTGACGGTGCGTTATGAAGACGAGCGCGCCGAGCGTACCTGGACAGTCGATGGCGGGCGTGTCGAGCTTTTGCATGAAGACGGTGATCTGAGCGCGCGCGCAGATTTTGCGCTGCTCACAGGCCGCGCTACGGCGGCGGGTGTTGAGCTTGGTTTCGAGCGCCGCGCTGCCGCGCCACTGGCCTTCGTCAATCTCAATCTTACCGATTTCCCCGCCCGCGATCTGGCCACACAATCGGCTGCGCTCTCCTGGCTTGAGGCCCTGCGCGCGCCCATTTCAGGTGCTTTGCGCCTCTCGGTGGACGACAAAGGCGAGCTGGGTCCGCTCAGCGCCACGCTGCAAATCGCCAAGGGCGTGCTTCAACCCAATGATGCCGCGACGCCAGTGCCTTTCACGTCTGCGCGCACCTATCTCACCTATGATCCAAAACGCCGGATCGTCCAGTTTGACGAGATTGATCTCAAAAGCGAGTGGGTCAGTTTGCGCGCGGACGGCCAGCTTGGCCTGGTAATGGAAGAGGGCGGCTGGCCCGAGGCTTTTGTGGGCCAGTTGCGCCTTGGGGCCATTTCCGCCAACCCGACAGAAATATTGCCCGAGCCTGTCAGCTTTGATGGCGGTTTTGTTGACCTGCGCCTCAGCCTTCAGCCCTTCCGCGTCGAGCTGGGCCAGCTTGGCCTGCGCGATGGAGAGACCAACCTTCACATAGAAGGCAGCTTTGAAGCCCTGCCCAAAGGTTGGAGCTATCAGATACAAGCCGCTGCAAAGGCGCTTGAACTCTCCAAAGTACTGGCGCTCTGGCCTGAACAAACCAGCCCCAAAACCCGCCAATGGGTGTCGGAAAATGTACTGGAAGGCCATATCAACGAGGCCCAGTTTGCCTTGCGTGCCGGCCCCGATGTAAAACCCGAACCGCTGATTTCCTTTGGTTACGAGCGCGTGAAACTGCGCTTTCTCAAAACCCTGCCGCCGATCGAAGGCCTCGCAGGTCACGCCAGCATTCTGCGCAAACGCTTTGCGGCACGCGCCACGAGCGGCACAATCGTCGCGCCCGAGGGCGGGCGGCTCAACGTGGCCGGCACCGAGTTTATCATCCCGCGCACGCTACCTGCCCCCGCCAAAGCACGGGTCAATCTGAAGGCCGCAGGCCAGATCACAGCTCTTTTAAGTGTGGTCAGCCAGGAGCCGATCAACGCGCTGCGTGGCACAAACCTGCCTGCTTCTCTGGCCGACGGGCGCGCTGTGGTCGAGGGCACAATCGGCTGGACCATGCAGAAAAATCCACCACCGGAAGCGCTCTCCTATGACATAAGTGCCAAGTTGAGTGATGTGCGCAGCAGCGTTATCGTGCCGGGCCGTGTGCTGGCCAGCCCGGCCCTTGAGGCAAGCGTAACACCCGAAGCCCTTGTGATTTCGGGGGCAGGGCGGCTGGATACCATTCCCGTGTCGGGCAGCTTCCGCGCGCCGCTTGGCAAAGATGCCGCGCCCGCAACCGTTCAGGGCACGGTCGAGCTTTCACCCGAATTCGTGCGTGAATTTCGCCTTGGCTTGCCGACAGGCACAGTTTCGGGGCGCACAAATGCCGACATTGCCCTCACACTGGCCAAAGGGCAGGGGCCAAGCTTCAGCCTCACCTCCGATCTTGCAGGTCTCGGTCTCGCCATTCCGCAGATCGGCTGGAGCCACGGCGCGGGCAACACAGGCAAGCTCAGCGTCACAGGCCGTCTCGGCAATGACATGAAAATAGAGGGCGTGAGCCTGTCGGCCTCGGGGCTCAATGCCAACGGCACCGTGACGCTCTCGCAAGGCCAGTTCCAGAACGCCAGCTTCGATCGGGTCACCATCGGCAACTGGCTCAGCGTGCCGCTAGAAATTGTCAGCCTCGGGCAGGGCCGTTCCCCGCGTCTCGACATCGGCGGTGGCAAACTTGATCTCAGCCAAACCACCCTTGGCGCAGGCGGATCGTCTGGCGGGCAGGGTGGCGGGCCAATCTATGCGCGGCTTGACGAACTGGTCATTTCCTCTGGCATCTCCCTGCGCAGTTTTCGCGGCGAGTTCAGCACGGCAAAGGGCTTTGAGGGCAATTTCTCGGGCAATGTGAACGGCGGTGCGCTCGTGTCAGGGCGCGTTGTGCCGCAAAGCGGGCGCAGCGCGTTCCGGATTACGTCGGAAGATGGCGGGGCGGTGCTTAAATCGGCGGGTCTTTTGAAAAATGCCTCAGGCGGCACATTCGATCTGACAATGGCCCCCGCCAGCGCGCGTGGCAGCTACAATGGCGCGCTCACAATGACATCTGTGCGCCTCAAGGATGCCCCGGCCATGGCCGCACTGCTCAATGCCGCAAGCATCATCGGCCTGCTGGAGCAGCTCGGTGGGCAGGGCATCCTTTTTAACGAAGTTGAATCGCGCTTCCAGCTTACACCCAGCCGCGTCGTGGTCAGCAAAGCCAGCGCTGTGGGCACTTCGATGGGTATCTCGATGGACGGGTATTACAACCTGTCCTCTGGTGCGATGGACATGCAAGGCGTGGTCTCTCCGTTCTTCCTCGTCAATGGTATCGGCGCGATTTTTACCCGAAAAGGCGAAGGCCTCGTCGGCTTCAACTACACCCTGCGCGGCACAGCGTCTGACCCGAAAGTGCAGGTCAACCCGCTTTCGATCTTTACGCCGGGGATGTTTCGCGAGATATTCCGCCGCCCACCGCCTGAAATTAAGCGATAAGCGAGCCTCATGAAACTCTCCGATTTTGATTTCGAGCTGCCCGAAGCTCTCATCGCCACACGCCCCGCGCGTCCGCGCTCGTCCTCGCGCCTTCTGGTGGCCGAGGGGGCCGCGCTTGGCGCGCCGCTGGTTGATGCGCAGGTGTTCGAGCTTTGCCGCTGGCTCAAGGCAGGCGACAGGCTGGTCCTCAACGACACCAGGGTTATTCCCGCCCGTCTCTTTGGTGCGCGTCACCGCACGGGCGAAGCAGGGGCCACAAGCGCCCAGATGGAAGTGACACTCCTCAGCCCTACGGCGGCCGGCACCTGGACAGCTCTCGTGAAGCCTCTCCGCAAGATCCGTGATGGCGAAGAAATAACTTTTGATGCAGGCCTCAAAGCCACGCTCCTCAGCCGCGCCGACGGTCAGGCGGAGCTTCAGTTCAACCTTGAGGGCGATGCGTTTGAAGCCGCGCTCAACGAGGCCGGCGCCATGCCGCTTCCCCCCTATATAGCAGCCAAACGCGCGGCCGATGATCAGGACAAGGAAGACTACCAGACTATCTTCGCACGCCAAACAGGAGCTGTCGCTGCGCCCACAGCCTCGCTGCACTTTGATAAAGCGCTGCTTGCTACGCTTGCGGACGCTGGCATCACCTTCACCCATGTCACGCTGCATGTCGGCGCAGGCACCTTCCTGCCCGTGAAGGTTGAAGATGTCACAACCCACAAGATGCACGCCGAATGGGGCGAAGTCACAGAGCAAGCCGCCGCCGAAATCGCCGCGACAAAGGCCGCAGGCGGGCGCGTCATACCTGTCGGCACAACGGCGCTGCGCCTCATCGAGAGTGCCGCGCGCGACACCGGCCAAATCGCTCCTTGGCAGGGCGAAACCGATATTTTCATCTACCCCGGGTTCAAGTTCAATGTGGCCGACGGCCTCATGACCAACTTTCATCTTCCAAAATCCACGCTGATGATGCTCGTTTCGGCCCTCATGGGTCACGAACGTGTCATGGAAATCTACGATCATGCCCTCAGCGACGAATATCGCTTCTTTTCTTACGGCGATTCATCGCTTCTTTTGCCATAAGGCCGAAACATCTGCATAATGTCGTTTTCAATCCCGACAGAGGTGTGTTTGAAGTCCACGCAGGCCGGAAGGCAAAAGGATAGTTTATGCTACAGGTTCTCTCTTCGTCATGGGCACTGATGCTTGGAATGATGCTCTTGATGGTCGGCAACGGCCTGCAAGGCACGCTTCTTGGTGTGCGTGGTGATATCGAGGGCTTTTCTGCCTTCCAGATGTCAATCGTCATGTCGGCCTATTTCGTAGGCTTCCTCGGCGGTTCGCGCATGGCCCCGACGATGATCCGTCGTGTCGGCCATGTCCGTGTCTTTGCCGCTCTCGGCTCGTTTATTTCTGCCGTTCTCATCCTCTACGCCACATGGACAGACCCTTGGGCCTGGACCTTTATGCGCGTGATCATCGGCTTCTGTTTCTCGGGCGTTTACGTTACCGCCGAAAGCTGGCTCAACAACTCCGCCGATAACCAGAATCGTGGCAAGGCGCTCTCGCTTTACATGATCATGCAGATGGTCGGGATCGTCATTGCCCAGGCGCTGCTTCTGGTGGCCGATCCTGCGGGCTATGTGCTCTTTGTCATCATTTCGGTGCTGGTTTCGATCTCCTTCGCACCCATTCTGCTCTCGGTCAGCCCCACGCCTGCCTTTGAAGCAACCAAGCCCAAGACCCTGCGCCAGATTATGGAAATCTCGCCTCTGGGCTGTGTCGGTATGTTTCTGCTTGGCGGCGTGTTCTCCGCCCAGTTCGGCATGAGCGCGGTTTACGGCACGAAAGTCGGCCTCAGCTTGGGGCAAATCTCTCTCTTCGTGTCGATGTTTTACATTGGTGCCACGCTCATCCAATATCCGCTCGGCTGGCTGTCTGACCGGATGGACCGCCGCCAGCTCATCATGGTTGTCGCCGCGGTTTGCGCCGTGGGTGCGTTGATCGGCCTGCTCTCGAACGGATATTATCCGCTGCTCCTGCTTGCCGCTTTCGTCATCGGCGGGCTGTCCAATCCGCTTTACTCCTTGCTCGTGGCCTACACCAACGACTTTATCGAGGTCGAGGATATGGCCGCCGTCTCGGGCGGGCTTGTGTTCATCAACGGGATGGGGGCTATCTCGGGGCCGCTTCTCACGGGTTGGCTCATGGGCGCATTTGGGGCAGGGGCCTACTTTTTGCTCATAGCCACGTTGCTTGCGGCTCTCGCTGTGTATGCCGCCTACCGTATGACACAGCGCGCAGCCCCCACGGGCGATGACATGAGCAGCTACGCGCCGGTCTCGATGTCGTCCTCTGCATTGGCCGTGGAATATGCGCTCGAAGCGGGGTCGGAAGACGACGAAAGCACGGAAGCGTCATAAAACTGTTAAAAATGTTGCAAAACTTTACTTTCATTTGAACCTTTTGGGGCTAACGTTCACTGTAACGAGGGTCCAAATGGCGAGGAGTTGAGCCCATGAGCACGCAAGTGACACCGGACGAGGTTTTGGCATTCTGGTTGGAGGACGTCGGGCAAGCGGGCTGGTATAACAGCAGCGATGCGCTCGATAGCACAATCCGCACGCGTTTCCAAAGCACGTGGGAGCGTGGCGCAGCCGGCGAGCTGAGCGACTGGTTGATGAGTGCAAACAGCGCTTTGGCCTATGTCATTCTTCTCGACCAGTTCCCGCGCAATATGTTTCGTGGCAAGGGCGAAGCTTTCCAGACCGATAAAAAGGCGCTCTGCGCCGCCAAATGTGCCATCACCAAAGGCTGGGACATGAAGATAGACGAACCTGCGCGCCAGTTTTTCTACCTTCCGCTCATGCATGCCGAAAGCCTGTCGGATCAGGATCGCTGCATCCGCCTGTTGATGGATCACATGCCACAAACCGGCGCGGGCAATTTGCTTCACGCTCGCGCGCATCGCGAAGTGATCCGCGAGTTTGGCCGTTTCCCTTATCGCAACGAGGCTCTGGGGCGCAGCTCAACATCCCATGAGATCGCCTATATGGAAAAAGGCGGCTACGGCGAAACAGTGCGCGCGCTGGAAGCCGCCTGAGCTTTTTTCACGCCTCACAGGTATAGCTGCAAGACGTTTGCACGGGCTATGCTGTGATGATTGCTCCGTGAGTAAAACTGGTTTAACGTCAAACTAATTTTCAAGCGGGGCTTTCCTGCTCGATTCTTGTGACAAAACCGGAGACAGACATGGCAGCCAAATCCTTTGATATGATCGTGGTCGGCGCAGGCCCGGGCGGCTACGTTGCCGCCATCCGCGGCGCACAGCTCGGCCTCAACGTCGCGATTGTCGAGCGCGAGCATATGGGCGGCATCTGTCTCAACTGGGGGTGCATCCCGACAAAAGCTTTGCTGCGCTCCTCCGAGGTTTTTCACCTTATGCACCGCGCCAAAGAGTTTGGCCTCAGTGCCGACAAGATCAGCTATGATCTTGACGCCGTGGTGAAGCGCTCGCGGGGTGTGGCCAGCCAGCTTTCCGGCGGCATTTCTCACCTGATGAAGAAAAACAAGATCACAACTTTCATGGGAGAGGCCACGCTGCCCGCCAAAGGTAAGGTTTCTGTCAAAACCGAGAAAGGCGCAGAAGAGCTCACCGCCAAGCACATCGTCATGGCCACAGGTGCGCGCGCGCGCGAGCTGCCGGGCCTTGAGGCCGATGGTGACCTGGTCTGGACCTATAAACACGCGCTCAACCCGCCACGGATGCCCAAGAAACTGCTGGTCATCGGCTCGGGCGCGATCGGCATCGAGTTTGCCAGCTTCTACAACACCCTTGGCGCTGACACGACTGTGGTTGAAGTCATGGACCGCGTTCTACCCGTCGAAGACGCCGAAATAAGCGCCTTCGCCAAAAAGCAGTTCGTCAAACAGGGCATGAAGATCATGGAAAAAGCCATGGTCAAAAAGCTCGACCGCGGCAAAGGTAAAGTCACGGCTCATATCGAAGCTGGCGGCAAGGTCGAAACGCAGGAGTTTGACACTGTCATCTCAGCCGTCGGCATCGTCGGCAATGTCGAAAACCTCGGCCTCGAAGCGCTCGGCGTGAAGATCGACCGCACCCATGTGACCGTCGATGAGTACTGCCGCACAGGTGTTGAGGGCCTCTATGCCATCGGCGATATCGCAGGCGCGCCCTGGCTCGCCCACAAGGCCTCCCACGAGGGTGTCATGGTGGCCGAGCTGATCGCTGGCCAGAAGCCCCACGCCGTTCGCCCCGAAAGTATCGCTGGCTGCACATACTGCCACCCGCAGGTCGCTTCCGTGGGCTATACCGAGGCCAAGGCCAAAGAGCTTGGTTATGATGTCAAAGTCGGCCGCTTCCCCTTTATCGGCAACGGTAAGGCCATCGCTCTGGGGGAGCCTGAGGGCATGGTCAAAACGGTGTTTGACGCCAAGACAGGCGAACTCTTGGGCGCGCATATGGTGGGCGCGGAAGTCACCGAGCTGATCCAGGGGTATGTCGTTGGCCGCCAGCTTGAAACGACCGAGGAAGACCTCATGCAAACCGTCTTCCCACACCCCACGCTTTCTGAAATGATGCACGAAAGCGTGCTCGATGCTTACGGGCGCGCCATACATTTTTAAGGGCGTGTTCCATGGTCTCTCTCAACCGCGTGGTGATGAACAAATCTTCCGCCGCGTGGTTGAAAGCCCTGCCTCTGGCAGAGATGGAACTGGCTGAAATCTCGGGCCAATGGGGCAAACGCTTGCCCGCTAGAACCTACGAGCGCTACAAATACCCCGAGCATGACATCTGCCTCGGCCCCTTCACTGACAAGAAGGGCCGTGTCCGTCAATTTGATCTGATCCTCGCCAATCAGGTCTGGGAGCACCTCGACCGCCCCTTTACCGCGCTCTGCCATGTCCACGACATGCTGCGCGAGGGCGGCTATTTCTGGGTCGCCGTGCCGTTTTACCTGCCGTTTCACGCCGCGCCGAATGATTGCTCCCGCTGGTCCGCGCGCGGCCTCAAAAACCTGCTCATCGAGGCAGGCTTCCCCGAGGCAAATATCCAGTCAGAACAATGGGGCAACCGCGCCGCGGCACAGCGCAACCTAGAGCCTGACTGGCCGCCCAAATACGACCCTGAGACAGATGATCTCAGCAATGATCCCGCGTTTCCGATCTGCTCATGGGCCTTGGCGCAGAAAGTCTGATCGAGGGTTTTCGGCTGACGCCGACCCGCTGGGGGGCTAGCCCCCCAGACCCCCGGGGATATTTATGGAAAGAGGAAGCCGGTGGAATTTTACCGCTTCAGCGCGCCGCCAGCGGCCTGCCAGTGGACCAATCCGCCAAGGTTATGCACCTCAGAGTAGCCAAGTTTGCGCAGGGTCATAACCCCTTGGGCCGAGCGTGCACCCGTGGCGCAATAAAGCGCAACAGGTTTGTCAACGCTCAGAGCGGTGTTGCAGGTCTTCCCCGCAGGGTCTGCCACACCGCGCAACTGCCCCAAAGGCAGGTTGATTGCGCCCTCCGCACAGCCCGTTGCCTTAAGCTCGCCCGCTTCGCGCACATCAATCAAGGTCATCTCGCCCGTGGCGATCCGTTCCAGAACGATGGCAGGGTCTGTGCGCTTGAACGCGCGCAAAAAGGCAAACATGGGGTTCTCCGTAACAACAGGCTAGGTGTGTCCGCATATTACACACAAATTCCAATAGTGGAATATTAAATTTCGGCCACGTGACACATTGAGCGCACAAGCGCCTTCAGCCTATAAGCAGGGATGAAAACCAATTTCCTCCTTGTTTTCCTGCTTTGGGGTGCGGGCCTCGGCGCTGCGGCTCAATATGCCAAAGTGAGCGTGGTTTTTTCTTATTTGCCAAGTCTTTACCCCTCGGCAGGGGCCTCCATCGGCCTCGCTGTCTCGCTCGTCGGCGCAGTTGGGATCATCCTTGGAGTGGTCGCGGGCGTGCTTGTCTCGCGTTTGGGGTATCGGCGCACTTTGCTGGCCGCGCTTTGGGCGGGGGCCGCGATCTCGGCTTTGCAAGCCCTCGTGCCACCCTTTGCGGCTTTTCTCGCGTTGCGTGTGGCTGAAGGCATGTCGCATCTCGCGCTTGTGGTTGCACTTCCCACGCTCATCGCGCAGGTCAGCGCGCCGCAGCATCGCGGCTTTACCCTTACGCTCTGGGGCACCTTCTTTGGCGTTGCCTTTGCTGTGCTCGCCGCCTTTGGTATGCCACTGGTGGTGCGCTTTGGTGTGCCCGGGCTCTTTGCCGCCCACGCTGCTTATCTTGCTCTCTTCGCGCTCATCCTCGCCCCCGTGCTCAAACCACTGGCCCGCAATGCACCCGCCGCCGTGCCAAGCTTTGCTGATATCCTCGCCAAACACGCTGAAATCTACCGCTCACCATACCTGTCTGCTCCCGCTTTCGGCTGGCTGTTCTATACCTTTTGTTTCGTCGCCGTGCTCACCGTCATTCCGCCCTATATCGACGAAGCTTCGCGAATCCGGGTTATGGCAACTATGCCACTGGCCTCCATCCTGAGTTCGCTCACATTCGGTGTGCTGCTCCTGCGCGTTATGCCCGCAACAAGCGTTACCATTCTCGGCTTCACCCTCGCAGCTCTCACCATGCTCTGGCTCTGGGCCAGCCCCGGTGCGCCCATGGCCTGTATCGCCCTCGCGCTTTGCCTTGGCCTTGTTCAGGGCTCGGGCTTTGCCTCCGTGCCGCAGCTCAATGCCGAGGCCGCCAGCCAGGCCCAAGCCAACGGCGCGATGGCGCAGATGGGCAATCTGGGCAACACCCTCGGCACGCCAATCATGGTCGCCGCCCTCGCAGGCTTCGGCTATGTGGCGCTGCCCGTGCTCATCGGGGGTATGCTTCTGGCGGGGGCAGGGGCGCACCTTCTGCTTGCCGCGCGCCGCCGCAGCGCCGGTTTTTCATCCAACGGGTAGAAATCCGCGTAAAGACAATGGCCGTCTTTCGCCGTGTTCCCTCATTGTTCTCATTTTTCGGTTGGAAGTTAGTTGGAAGTTAACTACATCTACCCCGAGAAACCTCGGGGGCGAGAATGGCCGAACTCAAATACATCGAAGTGCGCGGCGCGCGCGAGCACAACCTCAAGTCGATTGATGTCGATATCCCGCGCGACCAGCTGGTGGTGATCACGGGCCTCTCTGGCTCGGGCAAATCCTCGCTTGCGTTTGATACAATCTACGCCGAAGGCCAGCGCCGCTATGTCGAAAGCCTTTCGGCCTATGCCCGCCAGTTCCTCGACATGATGGAAAAGCCCGATGTCGACCACATCAGCGGCCTCTCTCCCGCGATTTCCATCGAGCAAAAAACCACTTCCAAAAACCCTCGTTCCACTGTTGGCACGGTCACCGAGATTTACGATTACCTGCGCCTTTTGTTCGCCCGCGCCGGCACGCCTTACTCGCCCGCCACAGGCCTGCCCATCGAGGCGCAGCAGGTGCAGGATATGGTCGATCGTATCATGGCCATGGAAGAGGGCACCCGCGGCTACCTCCTCGCGCCAATCATCCGTGACCGCAAAGGCGAATACCGCAAGGAATTCCTCGAGCTGCGCAAGCAGGGCTTCCAGCGAGTGAAGGTTGATGGCAGCTTTTACGAACTCGACGAACCACCCACGCTGGATAAGAAATTCCGCCATGACATCGACGTGGTTGTGGACCGTATCGTCATCCGCGAAGGCATGGAAACCCGCCTCGCTGACAGCTTGCGCACCGCGCTCGACCTTGCCGATGGCATCGCCATTCTGGAAACCGCGCCCACCGAAGGCGACCCCGAGCGCCACACCTTCTCCGAAAAGTTCGCATGCCCGGTCTCCGGTTTCACCATCCCCGAGATCGAGCCACGGCTGTTTTCCTTCAACGCGCCTTTCGGAGCCTGCCCTGAGTGTGACGGCCTCGGGGTTGAACTTTTCTTTGACGAAAATCTTGTCGTTCCCGACAGCACTCTCAAAATTTACGACGGCGCGCTCGCCCCGTGGCGCAAAGGCAAGTCGCCCTATTTCCTCCAGACCATCGAGGCCATCGCCAAGCACTACGAGTTTGACAAAAACACCCGCTGGAAAGACTTGCCCGCCCACGTGCAGCAGGTTTTCCTCTATGGCTCCGGTGATGAGGAAATCGCCTTCCGCTACGATGAAGGTGGCCGCGTTTATCAGGTTTCCCGCGTGTTTGAAGGCGTCATCCCCAACATGGAGCGCCGCTACCGCGAGACCGACAGCAACTGGATCCGCGAAGAATTCGAGCGCTACCAAAACAACCGCCCCTGCGGTGCTTGCGGCGGCTACCGGCTGCGCGAAGAGGCGCTCGCCGTCAAAATAGCAGGCGAGCACGCAGGGCAAGTGGTGCAAAAATCCATCCGAGAAGCGCTCGACTGGGTGCAATCGGTCCCTGAAAACCTGACAGCCCAGAAAAACGAAATCGCCCGTGCGATCCTCAAGGAAATCGGTGAGCGCTTGGGGTTTCTCAACAACGTGGGCCTCGAGTATCTCTCGCTGTCGCGCAACTCAGGCACGCTGAGCGGCGGCGAAAGCCAGCGCATTCGCCTTGCCTCCCAGATCGGCTCGGGCCTGCAAGGCGTGCTTTATGTGCTCGACGAGCCATCTATTGGTCTGCACCAGCGCGACAATGGCCGCCTGCTGACCACGCTGAAAAACCTGCGCGACGCGGGCAACACCGTGATCGTTGTGGAACACGACGAAGAGGCGATCCGTGAGGCGGACTACGTCTTTGATATAGGCCCGGGCGCGGGCGTTCACGGCGGGCAAGTGGTGAGTCACGGCACGCCCGAGCATGTCACCAACGACCCCGCCAGCCTCACGGGCCAATACCTCTCCGGCGCGCGCAAAATCGCCATTCCGGCCAAGCGGCGCAAAGGCAATGGTAAGAAAATCAAGGTGGTCAAAGCCACGGGCAACAACCTCAAGAACGTCACAGCCGAGTTCCCGCTGGCCAAGTTTGTCTGCGTCACAGGCGTCTCTGGTGGCGGCAAATCGACCCTCACAATCGAAACCCTGTTCAAAACCGCCTCGATGCGCCTCAACGGTGCACGCCAGACGCCTGCACCTTGCGAAACCATCAAGGGCCTTGAGAATCTGGACAAGGTTATCGACATCGATCAGCGCCCCATCGGCCGCACGCCGCGCAGTAACCCCGCCACTTATACGGGCGCATTTACGCCCATCCGCGACTGGTTTGCAGGCCTCCCTGAGGCCAAGACCCGTGGCTACAAGCCGGGGCGCTTCTCCTTCAACGTGAAGGGCGGGCGCTGCGAAGCCTGCCAAGGCGACGGCGTCATCAAGATTGAAATGCACTTCTTGCCCGATGTCTACGTGGAGTGTGAAACCTGTAAAGGTGCGCGCTACAACCGCGAAACCCTTGAAGTCAAATTCAAGGGCAAATCCATCGCCGATGTGCTCGATATGAACGTGGAAGAGGCGCAGGAGTTTTTCAAGGCCGTGCCAAGCATCCGCGAGAAAATGGATGCGCTCATGCGTGTGGGCCTTGGCTACATCAAGGTTGGCCAGCAAGCGACAACGCTTTCAGGCGGCGAGGCGCAGCGCGTCAAGCTCTCCAAAGAGCTCGCCAAACGCTCCACGGGCCGCACGCTTTATATTCTGGATGAACCCACAACCGGCCTGCACTTTGAAGATGTGCGCAAGCTTCTTGAAGTGCTGCAAGAGCTGGTCGATGGCGGCAACACCGTGATCGTGATCGAGCACAACCTCGACGTGGTCAAAACCGCCGACTGGATCATCGACATCGGCCCAGAAGGCGGTGACGGCGGTGGCGAGATCGTGGCATGTGGCACGCCTGAAGATGTTGCCGGCGAGCCGCGCAGCCATACAGGGCACTACCTCAAGGATATGCTGAAGCCCAAGCGCGCTGCGGCGGAGTAAGAACCGGAATGAAAAAGGGCGGCTTGGAAGCCGCCCCGTTTTGTTATTTCTTCATCGGGCAGGTGTTAAACCCGAAGACTTTGTAAAGCGCACAGGAGCCCATGAGGCCGGTCGCAAGCGGGATAATCCCGATCAGGTAAAGCCAGTTGTAGCCGTTTGCCGAATTGAGGAAGAACCCCAAAATCAGAGCTGCGCCGATGACGATGCGAAGGATGCGGTCGATGCCGCCAACATTCTTGGTCATGATGACCTCCAAATTAATATTCCACTATTCTTATATGTAAGGGAAATACATCTCTTGTGGAAGAGGGCATGATGCGGCAAATAAGCGAACTCCTTTTCACGAGCGTACGCTGCATTAACTAATTTTCTGTTACCAAAAAACTGAGTCAGCCGGTGCATGCATGGTGCACGGGTTGTGTACGCTTATCACCCCTCTGGAATCAGCAGGGTTTTGCTGCGTTAACCTAACCGCGCGATGTATCCGTATTTCAACAACCAGGCATAGCAACGCTCGACGGTCATCGGGTTGAAAGACAGCATTCTGGCCACATCGGTGGCCACCACACCGCGTTTGTCCGCTGCCGTAACGGAATCGAGAACAAGTCGTAAAGTTTCAATTTTTTCAAAGGGTTGCTTCAAATTGTTATACTTACGCAGAGTGAAAATCTCTTCCAGATCCGGTGTGCGCCCCGTGGCGACACAAGCCGCAATCCCGCGAGGCAGGGTCTCGCTGGGATAGCCCGCAAAAAGCTTCATCGGCGAAGGTGCGGTTGGATTGTCGTGTAAATGGCGCTTGTCGGCGGTCTCGGCTGCCATGCTTCGAATAGATGATAGTTCTCCCCAAAGCTCTTGATATTGCGGGATAATAACCTTCCATGAGAAGAACTCGTTCACCCGTTTCAGACCTGCTTTTCCCATCGCTTTCCGCTTCGCAGGATCTGACGCCAAGGTCACAATCGCTTCGGTTAAGGCGGGCAAGTCAACCTCGGTCATGGCACTGATATTGCTGCCATATTGCGCATAGGAGAGCCGTTTTGCGTGATAGCCCCAAGCATCAATCGCCCCATGCCCTGCGGGCAGGCTGCGTGTGGGCACACGAATACCCACATCCTCACTTACAGTGTCGCGCATCCCGTCCCAATCGGTGGTGATCTGGGGCAGGCCGGCGGCCATCGCCTCAAGGGGGGCAAGACCAAAAGTTTCCTGAATATTATCAATAGGAAAAGTGAAGATATCGGCACCAGACAAGGCCTCGGTGCGGGCCTCTTTGCTGGCCCCGTCAAGGTGCGTGTAGCTCACGCTCGGCATGAGCTTTGCCGCACCCGTTTCAAAGATTTCGCGCGAGTGTTTGTCCGAGTAAATCCCGCAGGCGATAAAGTGCAGTTTCAGGCCTTTGGGCAGTTTGGCGCTGGCATCTTCTATGGCCAGAAAGAGCGGATACGGGTCAAATTTTCCGTAAGGTGTTAGGCGCGAAAGGGTAGATATAACAATATCTTTTGATGTAAAGTTCATGCGCTGCCTGAACTTTTCTCGCGCCGCTGGCTGGTGGGCATAATCCTCAGGTGTCACCCCCAACGGAATCACAGGCATTATCGGCCGCGCCGGGACAGAGCCAAACCGCTCTCGCAGGTAATCATCCACCATATCCTGCTGGGCCTCCTGGCTCGCCAACACAGCCCGAGACGTACAAATCACCGCATCCCAAGGCATCTGCGGCCCCAGACGCAGATCAACCGCGCCTTGCATGACGGCAGAGGTGGCCGTTGTGTGAGTGATCCCGCAGATGGAATATGTTGTGTTTCCAAGGCTTTGCCGCCGCCACAGCTCGGTGGTGAAGTTAGGTGCGGGGTAGTAAAGCACATCACAGGGGGCGATCTTGCGGGCATTGAAAAATACAGATCCCCGAACGGGTTTTGATACCCCGAAAGCCTGCATTTGTGCTTCAAAGGCCTTCGCTCCCCGCGGGGTTTCGCTAAGGCTGACAAACTCATCAACTGCTGCGTGTTCGGCGAAGCCCTTGAGAAAAGAAGCCCCGGCCACACGCCGCCCGTTTATACCCTTGTTCTCAGGGTCATAGCCGTCACTGGCATACCAGATAGCGGCATTATGTTTGGGCGTGCTCATTGTGTTTGCTCGTTTTGGTGTTTTTCAAAACACTAGCCCGCAGCCCGGGAAAACCAAAGCGCTGATTGCGCCGGTTTCCCCGCGCCGCTTGTTAACGCGACCGTAACCTCTTTGCTTCAAGCTCGGTTCAGATCTTAACCGCGCCCACGTTTTTCAAATCGTGGCAACATCGCAGAGAAATCCATGCCGCGCCCGTCTTCCTGTTCTACAAATTGTTCATAGAGCGCAGTTGCGGCTTGGCCCAATGGGGTGTCTGCATCCGCCGAATCTGCCGCCTGTTGTGAGAGGCGCAGGTCTTTAAGCATGAGTTCCGCTGCAAAGCCGGGTTTGTATGCGTTGTCCGCGGGGCTCTGGGGGCCAACACCCGGGGCAGGGCAATAAGCGTTCATCGTCCAAGAGTATCCCGAGGAGGTGCTAACGACATCAAACATCTTCTGACGGTCAAGCCCGAGCTTGTCGGCCAGCGCAAAGGCTTCGCAGGTGGCTATCATAGTGACACCAAGGATCATGTTGTTGCAGATCTTGGCTGCCTGTCCTGCACCCGCTTCACCGCAGTGCACAGCCTTCTGGCCCATAATGTCAAAGAGTGGGGCTGCTTTAGAAAATGCCGCCTCCGAGCCGCCCGCCATAAAGGTGAGCGTGCCAGCCATGGCACCGCCAACGCCGCCGGAAACGGGCGCATCAACGAAGTGAACACCTGTCGCCTCAGCACCTTCAGCCACCGCTCGCGCACTGTCCACATCAACGGTCGAGCAGTCCACTAGGGTCGCACCTTTGTCCATCACTGGGATCACATCTGCCGCAACAGCGCGCAAAATCGCGCCATTGGGCAACATGGTGATTACAATATCCTGCCCCATGGCCGCCTCAGCCGCGCTCGCTGAGATGGTGACGCCTTCAACGACCACATCGGCCATGTCAAATCCGGTGACACTATGGCCCGCTTTTGCAAGGTTGGCAGCCATGGGTGCGCCCATATTGCCAAGTCCGATAAATCCGATTTTCATGAGAACGGTCTCCTTTATGGGAATGTCAGTTCGAGTCGGCCGAGAGGGGCCAACATGGCTTCTGCGACACTCGGGTCAATTTGCGCGGTAGAATGTTTCCAGCGCGGTGTGCGGTCTTTGTCGATAATGGCTGCGCGAATGCCTTCAAGGAAGTCGCCGTATTCCATGGCCCGCGCGGTGAAGCGATACTCCAAAGCGAGTGCTTCCCGAACATCAGTGCAGCCTCTGAGGCGCTTCATTATGAGCAGGGTAGCGGCCATGGAAAGTGGCGACGCACGGTTCACCGATTTCAGCGCAGCGGCGGCAAAGGCTGACGTATCAGCTTGTAAGACTTCCAGAATGGCCGACAGATTTGTCTGCGCGAAAGCGGCGTCAATTATGGTTTGGTTCGGCTCCAAATGGCCCTCTGGCGCAGTGCTGCTGGCAGCAGTGAGCACTTCCAAATCTGCGCCATTCCAAAGGTCTTCTATAAGCTTTGTCCACTTGGCTTCAGGGATGTAAAGGTCGGCAAAGCCCGCATAAATTGCGTCAGCTGCAACCATCCGCGCGCCAGTGAGGCCGAGGTATGCACCACAGGCCCCCGGTGCATTGGCAAGGATCATCGAGCCGCCTACATCCGGCACAAGTCCGATGCCGCACTCGGGCATCGCCACTTGTGAGCTTTCCCCCACAACACGGTGAGAGCCATGGCAGCCAACCCCCATGCCGCCCCCCATCGTAAAGCCTTGCAGGAAGGAAACGACAGGTTTGGGATAATCGTGCAACGCGGCGTTCATCCGGTATTCATCACGCCAGAAGGTTTGGCCAAAGGCAAAGTCACCGCGCTTTCCCGTCTCGTAAAGCTCTGCAATATCACCGCCGGCCGAGAAGGCTTTTTCACCCTCTGCGTCGATGATTACAAGCTTCACTGCAGTGTCATCCTGCCAGCTTTCAAGGGCCGCGTGAATGGCAGTAACCATCTGATATGTAACTGCATTCAGCGCTTTCGGACGGGTGAGTGTAATTCGTCCAGCGCAGCCCTCAACCCTGATGAATATGTCGCTCATGATACATCTGCAATCATCTGGCGCGAGATGATCATGCGCATGATTTCGTTGGTTCCTTCAAGAATTTGATGAACCCGCAAATCACGCACGATTTTCTCAATGCCATAGTCGGCCAAGTAGCCGTAGCCGCCGTGCAACTGAAGGCAGCCGTTGGCGACATCAAAGGCCGCGTCGGTCACCATCAGCTTGGCCATCGCGCAAAATTTGCTCGCATCTGGCGCACCGTTGTCAAGTTTCCATGCGGCTTGGCGCAAGAAGGTGCGAGAGGCTTGCAATTTGGTTTCAAACTCGGCCAGACGGAACTGAAGCGCCTGAAACTGGTTGATGGGCTTGCCGAAAGCCTTGCGCTCACTCATGTATTGCATCGTGAGGTCGAGCGCGTTTTGGGCTCCGCCCAAAGCTGAGGCAGCTATGTTAAGGCGCCCGCCATCAAGCCCCGCCATGGCATAGGAAAAGCCGCGGCCTTCCTCGCCGATCAGGTTGTCATGTGGCACTGTGCAATCGTCAAATTGAACCTGGGCTGTGGGCTGCGCACGCCAGCCCATCTTGTCTTCAAGCGCACCAAAGCTAAGGCCTGCCGCGCCATCTTCCACCACAACGGTCGAAATGCCTTTGGGCCCGTCTACGCCGGTACGAACCATTGTGACATAAGCATCGGAGTAGCCTCCGCCCGAGATAAAAGCCTTTGTTCCATTGAGTTTATAGCCCTCGTTGGTTCTTTCCGCACGGGTTTTCAGCGCGGCGGCATCAGAGCCTGAACCTGGCTCTGTGAGGCAATAGGAGAAGATTTTTTCCATAGAGCATAGGGCGGGTAGCCATTTGGCTTTTGTTTCCTGAGAGCCGAACTTGTCGATCATTCCGCCGCACATATTATGGATCGATAGGAACGAGCCCACAGCGGGGCAAGCCATTGCCAGCGCTTCAAACACCAGTGTTGCATCAAGCCGTGACAGGCCGGAGCCGCCGCTTTCCTCGCTGACATAAAGCCCGCCAAAGCCCAGCTCGGCCAGTTTGGGCCAAAGCTCCTTCGGAATCGTTTCGGCCTTTTCCCACTCCTGCGCAAAGGGTGCGATATGCTCTGCGCCAAAGCTCTTAGCCATATCGAAAATCAGCGTTTGCTCTTCACTCAAAGCAAAGTTCATGGCGGTATCCTCCCAGATGTCAGTTGTGCGTGCGAATTGAACATATGTTTAATTCGCAAATCTTACAGGAGTTTTGCAGGGCTTCAAGCCGTCAAGGCAGCTACAATTCTTTAGCCTATAATCCTGCGTGAAACTCGTCGATGAGATACGTTACAACCGAGCCTAAGGCGGCGTCTTTGTCCTGACCTGCCGCGCGGGCCTCTTTGTAAACTTGGCGTTGTAAGTCTGCTGCGTTGCCCTTTGCCGCAATCTCTCTGGCGTGTTCAACTTCTTGGCGGCAACCGAGAATACCAGCGTCCTCTTCGACCAGTGTGATAAGTTCTTCGACAAGCTCATTGAAAGGAACAATCTCTCGCGCACCGAGGTCGATCAGCCCTTCACTTACTCCGTAGCGCTGTGCACGCCAGCGGTTTTCTGAAATGAGAAAGTTGTCATAAATACGCCAGCGCTGGTTTTTCATCGCAAGCCGCCAGAGCATCCGGGTGAGGGATTGGATCAGCGCAGCCAGTGTCAGAGCGGTTTCCATGCGCGGGGAGACATCACAGATGCGGCTTTCGATCGTTGGAAAGCGCGAGGAGGGCCGTAGATCCCACCAGACCTTGGAGCTGTCTTCTATCACCCCAAGCTCGACGAGGACTTCAATAGAGCGGTCGAACTCATCCCAACTTTCCATGCGCGGCGGTAGGCCCGTGCGCGGGAGGTTGTCAAACACGGACAAGCGGTAACAGCTGAGGCCAGTGTCGTGCCCTTGCCAGAAGGGGGATGAACAGCTTAAAGCCAGCAGGTGCGGCAGGAAGTATTTGAGTTGGTTGACCAGATCAATACGCATGGATTTTTCGGGGATCCCGACATGGACATGACAGCCGCAAATGAGCAACCTCTGGACCACACCGGCAAGATCATCGTGTAACTCGTTGTAGCGCTCTTTCGGGGTGTGGTGCTGATCGCGCCAGTCGGAAAACGGGTGGCAGGAGGCCGCTATCGGGGCAAGGCCGTGCTCACCTGCAATGCGGGCGACTGTGCTGCGCAACCGTTTCAGGTCTTCGCGAGCCTCACCAACATTGGCGCAAACCTTGGTTCCGATCTCGACCTGACATTCCAGAAACTCGGGGCTGAACTGGCCCTCAAGGGCATCAGCGCAAGCTTGCATCATCTTTTCCGGCGCACGGGCCAGCGCCAGACTTTCGCGATCGACAAGCAGGTATTCTTCTTCAATACCGATTGTAAAATCTGGTTCGGTACGTGACATGGCGTGTCCTTTTGTGACAAAGGTTCCGCCGATTTCAACAGCAATTCCGTTTTAGCGCAAGCCTTTGGGCTTAGCTTTGCTCAACCCAAGTCTTAGCATCCTGTATTGTTTCAAATATTGCGGCTCTGGCCCAATTCGACTGTTCGGTCAGGTTTTCAAAAATACGGCTCATGCCGAAGGAAACCTCATTTGAGACTACAAGCGCAACTCGCATGGGCACCCCAGCCTCTGCATAGCGGCGGCCATACATTGCAAAAAGCGAGAAGACTTCGCTAAAGCCAACTTCGCTTGTATCGACGTCTCTGAGGTCGGCAATATGTGGACGGGGTAAGGAAAAGTCAGGGTCGGCCTGATAGCTCTCGAACATAGTCGAGATATCAGAAAGGGTCACAACTCCAGTGTACAGAGCTACAACAACGTTAGGCTTTTCGAGTATTTGGTAGCTTACTGGCATAGGCCTAGCAATTCCCGGACGGCTAATGTGAAAAACGGCCCCCGCTAGGCGGGAGCCGCTTCTACCATGGCGATAAATATAATTTTAGTCCATAGGCTTGAAGTTGAATTCGCCACCATTTTTGATGCCTGAGGGCCAACGTGACGTGACGGTTTTGGTGCGTGTGTAGAACTTGAACGCATCAGGACCGTGCTGGTTCAAATCGCCGAAGACAGATTTTTTCCAGCCGCCGAATGTGTGGTAGGCAAGTGGCACAGGGATTGGCACGTTAATGCCGATCATGCCAACATTGATACGGTTGGCGAAGTCGCGTGCGGCATCACCGTCGCGGGTGAAAATTGCGGTTCCGTTGCCATACTCGTGGTCCATCGCAAGCTTGAGAGCTTCTTCATACGAGCCTGCGCGCACAGTGCTGAGCACGGGGCCGAAGATCTCTTTTTTGTAGATGTCCATGTCAGGTGTAACCCTGTCAAAGAGATGCGGACCAACAAAGAAACCGTCTTCATACCCCTGAAGCGAAAAGTCACGACCATCGACAACAAGTTCGGCACCTTGATCAACGCCCGATTGAACAAGCTTGAGGATGTTTTCCTTCGCAGCTGAGGTCACAACGGGGCCATAGTCGACATCATCACCCGAGGTGTATGGCCCGACTTTGAGCTTTTCAATGCGCGGAACGAGCTTTTCAATGAGCTTGTCTGCTGTTTCTTCACCCACGGGAACAGCGACAGAGATCGCCATGCAGCGTTCGCCTGCTGCGCCGAAACCCGCACCGATGAGGGCGTCTGCGGCTTGGTCAAGGTCGGCGTCAGGCATAATGATCATGTGGTTCTTCGCACCACCAAAGCACTGCACGCGCTTGCCCTGTGAACAGCCGGTGCCGTAGATATATTCGGCAATCGGCGTTGAGCCAACAAAACCGACAGACTGGATTGTCTCGTCATAGAGGATCGCGTCAACAGCCTCTTTATCGCCGTTCACCACTTGCAGAATACCTTTTGGAAGGCCTGCTTCTTCCATGAGTTCGGCCAGCATGAGCGGAACCGACGGGTCGCGCTCGCTAGGCTTAAGGATAAAGGCATTGCCGCAAGCGAGGGCCGGGCCGAACATCCACATCGGGATCATGGCGGGGAAGTTGAACGGGGTGATGCCGGCTGTCACGCCGAGAGCCTGACGCATGGAATACATATCGATGCCGGGGCCTGCGCCATCGGTGTAGTCGCCCTTGAGCAACTCTGGAGCGCCGATGCAATACTCGATAACTTCGAGGCCGCGCTGCACATCGCCTTTGGCATCAGGGAATGTTTTGCCGTGCTCGCGGCTCAGCGCTTCGGCGAGTTTGTCCATATCGCGGTTGAGCAGATCGACATATTTCATCATCACGCGCGCGCGGCGCTGTGGGTTGGTCGCCGCCCATGCGGGCTGGGCTGCAGCGGCGATGGCTACGGCCTTTGCCATCTCTTCTTTAGAGGCTAGCGGCACCTTGGCCTGCACTTCGCCTGTGGCGGGATTGAAAACGTCAGCAAAACGGCCAGACGTGCCTTTGACATGTTCGCCGCCGATGTAATGGGTAAGTTCTTGCATTTGATCCTCCAAGCAAATTTGAAAGTATAATAGCCTTGCGTTTATGCGGTGAAAAGAGGCAGGTTCTCACGGCATGTTTTGCGTTTTTGCAAAATAGGAGGGCAGGATGACCCCGAATTGGGACGATATGAAAAACTTTCTCGCCGTGGCGCGTGCCGAAACCCTTTCAGGGGCCGCCGCGTTGCTGAGGGCTGATCCTGCAACGGTCGGCCGTAGGGTGTCGCGATTGGAAGGGGCTTTGGGCGAGGTGCTTTTCACCAAATCTCCGCAGGGTTACATGTTGACGCCACAGGGCCAGAAGCTGCTTCCTCATGCGGTTCGGCTGGAGCAGGCCATGCTCGACGCGCGCGATGCCTTGGACGGGCAGGGGGCTGAGCTTTCTGGACAAATCAGGCTTGGGGCGCCCGATGGTTGCGCCAATTTCCTTTTGCCGCAAGTCTGCGCGGCAATCACAGCCCAAAACCCTGATCTAGATATTCAGATTGTGGCGTTGCCGCGTATTTTTAACCTTTCGAAGCGCGAAGCAGATATGGCCATTACAGTGAGCCGGCCCGAAGCGGGGCGGCTTGTCGTGCAAAAACTTGCAGATTATAAACTACACCTCGCGGCTTCTGAAGGATATCTCTCTAGTCATCCGCCAATTTCTGACATGGCTGCGCTTGGAGGGCACCGGATTGTTGGCTACATCCCCGATATGATCTTTGACAAAGAACTTGATTATATGAGCGGCACGCCTTTTGAGCGGGTGGCGCTGGCGTCCAATTCGGCCTCTGTGCAACTGAACATTTTGCGGCAGAGCGGCGGTGTCGGTGTGGTGCATGACTTTGCGCTGCCAGCAGCGCCCAATTTGCGAAAGGTGTTGGCCGATAGTTTTAGCCTTAAACGCAGCTTTTACCTTATCCGTCATGAGGATGACCGTCGCGTTGCACGCCTGACGCGATTTGCTGAAGCGCTCAGTGAGGGGGTGCGCCGTGAAGTTGCGAAGCTTGAAGCGCTCGCTTGACAGAATAGCCCGCGCTGGCGCAACTTAAAAGAAAAGGAGATTGCCTATGCACGTGCACCAGATCCTGAAGTCCAAAGGCGATGGCCCCGTGATCACCATCACGTCTAAAACTTCGATTGCCGAGGCCGCCAATGTTCTGGCCGAACGTCGTATTGGTGGCTTGATTGTGTCGAGTGACGGAACTCAGGTTGAAGGCATTCTCTCGGAACGTGATATCGTGCGCTCACTTGCGCTGCGCGGTGCCGTCTGTCTTGAAGAGACAGTGGGTGATCTTATGACGCGCAATCCGGTTTGCTGCAGCAAGGATGACACCGCCGATTCAGTGCTCCAAAAAATGACAAACGGCCGCTTCCGCCACATGCCTGTCACAGAAGACGGTGCGCTTGTCGGAATCATCACCATTGGCGATGCTGTGAAAGCGCGACTCGAAGAATTGGCGATGGAAGCCGAAGCCCTTCAGGGCATGATTATGGGGCACTGATAGCCGGTTTTGAACGGTGGGGTTGTCATTTCTGCCCGAATCCTGCATTGCAGCGTAATTATATTTCGCAGCCATACCCGCGAGGCTCATATGCGCATCGGTCTTTATCCTGGGACGTTTGATCCCGTCACCTTGGGACATCTTGATATCATCAAACGCGGAGCTGCATTGGTGGACCGTCTCGTGATTGGCGTAGCAATCAATAGAGACAAGGGCCCACTTTTCGACCTTGAAGAGCGCGTTGAGATGATTGAGGCGGAATGTGCTTCTCTGTCTTGCGAAACGGGCGCCGAAATTGTCGTGCACCCGTTCGAGAACCTGCTGATTGATTGCGCAAAGGATGTCGGCGCGCAGATAATCGTGCGCGGTCTGCGCGCTGTTGCGGACTTTGAGTATGAATATCAAATGGTCGGGATGAACCGTTCGCTCGATGATTCTGTTGAGACAGTGTTTCTAATGGCCGAGGCGCGCCATCAGGCGATTGCTTCCAAACTCGTGAAAGAGATTGCGCGGTTAGATGGAGACATCTCGAAGTTCGTTACTCCGCTGGTGCGGGAGCGTGTTTTGGCGCGCTTGGGTAAAACCTGAAGCTCAGCGCCAGAAGGCCAGCCATTCAATAAGCTCTGCCATTTTGCGCAGCAGGAAGATTGTGCCATTCCAATCATAAAAGAACTTGTCCAGACACAAGAGCGAGACAATCAACAGCCCCAAGCCGATCGCGATCTGTGTGTTCATGCTGTGTCTTTCTTACCCGAACAAAAAAAGCTCCCGCGAGATATGCCTCACGGGAGCGTATTTCGCAAGAAACCAAAGTAGTGTTTAGATACGGCCCATCATGACGGCGACGTCAGCCATGCGGCAGCTAAAGCCCCATTCGTTGTCATACCAAGCCAGAACGCGCACAAGGCGCCCTCCCACGACTTTGGTTTGAGCGGGAGCAAAAATCGAACTTTCTTCCGTGTGATTGAAATCAATCGAAACGAGCGGTGCTTCTTCATAACCAAGCACACCCTTCATGGCGCCGTTGGCGGCTTCGCGAACGATCTCGTTGATGTCGGCGACAGTCACATCCTTGCTAGCTGTAAACGTCAGATCAACGGCGCTTACATTGGGGGTTGGTACCCGGATGGCTGAACCATCGAGCTTGCCTGCAAGTTCGGGCAAGACTTCTCCAAGTGCTTTTGCCGCGCCTGTTGATGTCGGAATCATGCTCATCGCCGCGGCGCGGGCGCGATAGAGGTCGCTGTGGCGGCGGTCAAGCGTGGGCTGATCCCCTGTGTATGCGTGGATCGTGGTCATGATCCCGCTTTCAATGCCCACCGCATCGTTGAGCACTTTGGCAACTGGTGCGAGGCAGTTGGTTGTGCATGAGCCGTTTGAAATCATGGTGTGAGAAGCTTGAAGGGCATCATTGTTCACGCCGTACACAATCGTTTGGTCTACGTTTTTGCCAGGTGCTGAAAGCAGAACTTTCTTTGCACCGCGCTCAAGATGTGCCTTGGCTTTCTCGCCATCGTTAAAATTGCCTGTGCATTCAAGCACCACATCAACACCGGACCAGTCGAGCTCTTCCATGTTATAGGTAGAGAACATCTGCATCTCGCCAGCACCGAGGTCCATCATCTGGTCGCCGATCTTGACATCTTTGGGAAAGCGGCCATGAACGCTGTCGTATTTGATAAGATGAGCCGCGGTTTCAAGCGGGCCGGTTGCGTTGACTTTAACGACTTTGATATCGTCGCGTCCTGAAGCTGCAATGTGCGAAAGCGTACAGCGCCCGATGCGGCCAAAGCCGTTGATCCCCACGGTGATGGTCATAGTCTCTCTCCTTGCGCGACAATGTCTTGCCAATGTCTTAGCTGGGCTGGCGCAAGGCTGAAAGGGGGATGCCGCGCAAATTACGCATCTGTTAGCGTTAAACTTTCACATGAAAGGCAAAAAGAGGTTTCTTGGTTGCGCTATTTCTGCGGGGCAGGCAAAACTGCCTCTAAAATGGAGAGTTAAGTTATGAGTGGTTTGCTGGCACTTTTGGATGATGTCGCGGCAATTGCCAAAGTGGCAGCAGCCTCTGTGGATGACGTGATAGGGCAGGCAGCCAAGGCCGGTTCGAAAGCCGCGGGCGCGATGATTGATGATGCAGCCGTGACACCTAAGTATGTGCATGGCTTTGCTGCTGAGCGCGAATTGCCGGTTATCTGGCGGATCGCACGCGGATCAATGATCAACAAACTTGTTTTCTTGCTACCTGCCGGGCTTGCACTGAGCAATTTTGCGCCTTGGGCTATTCCGCCCTTGCTGATGTTGGGGGGCGCATATCTTTGCTTTGAGGGAGCGGAGAAAATCGCTCATGCTTTGGGCTTGATAGAGCATCATCATGCCGAAGGAGAAGAAACGCATGACGATCCTGCGCACCTTGAAGAAGAGCGCGCGAAAGGCGCAATCAAGACAGACTTTATTTTATCTGCCGAAATCATGACGATTGCACTGGCGGCCATTCCCAAAAGCACCTTCTGGATGGAGGCTTTTACGCTCGCAGCAGTGGCTGTTATGATTACTGTTGCCGTCTATGGCTCGGTCGCTTTGATTGTGAAAGCCGATGACGTTGGCTTGCACATGGCCAATAACGCACACTTTAGTTTTACGCGCCGTCTGGGCGAAGGCATTGTAAAAGCCATGCCGAATTTTCTCTGGTTGCTCA
This sequence comes from Lentibacter sp. XHP0401, assembly GCF_025751535.1. GTDB lineage: Bacteria > Pseudomonadota > Alphaproteobacteria > Rhodobacterales > Rhodobacteraceae > Lentibacter. The sequence goes on from NZ_JAOWLC010000001.1 coordinate 461,497, forward strand.
CAGTTGTCGGAACGGCTGCAATGCTTTGGGTCGGTGGCTCGATAATTATACATGCGCTTCACGAGTTGGGATTTCACGCGCCATATGTAATGATTAAAGAAATGGCTGCCTCACTTGCTAATAGTATTGGCGGTGCGATAGGTGCGCTGAAATGGGTGTTTACGGCAACGATGGACGGCATTTTGGGCCTTGCTCTGGGTTTATTGCTCGTTCCGTTCGGCTTGAAGGTTGTGACACCAATCTGGCAGGCGTTGTTTCGTAAAAACGTCTGATCTTTTTCGTTCCCCAAATATCCTAGGGGGAGTTCGAGGAGGGGCTAGCCAGTCCCCCCTCGTTGCGAATACCCGAAGCTCTAAAGAAGAGCTTTCACTCTCGTAGCGATGGCTTCGGCAGTGATGCCAAACTTCTCAAACAGAACCTCGGCTGGGGCAGATGCGCCAAAGCCTTCCATCCCGACAAAGTCCGCTTTGCCAGCCTTGCCACGCTCACCGGTCAGCCAGCGGTCCCAGCCCATACGCGCGCCTGCCTCGACGGCCACACGCACGGGACCTGCGGGCAAGACTTTGCGGCGGTAGGCTTCGTCCTGTACTTCAAAGAGCTCCCAGCATGGCATCGAGACAACCCGGGTACCGATGCCTTCGGCTTCCAGAATAGCGCGCGCGTCCATTGCGGCGGACACTTCAGACCCTGTTGCCATGATGATGGCTTGGCGCTTACCTGTCGCTTCAGCCAGCACATATGCGCCCTGAGCTGTGAGGTTCTTCAACTTGTGTTCTGTGCGCAGCGTCGGCAGATTTTGACGTGTCAAAGCAAGCACCGAGGGGGTGCTTTTCGATGTGAGCGCAATCTCCCATGCTTCAGCGGTTTCAACTGTGTCACAGGGGCGGAAGGTGTAACTGTCGGGTGTTGCACGACAGATCGCCAGATGCTCGACAGGTTGGTGTGTTGGTCCGTCTTCGCCCACACCGATGCTGTCGTGTGTCATGACAAACACCGTTGGAATTTTCATCAAAGAGGCCAGCCGCATGGAGGGGCGGGCGTAGTCAGTGAATGTAAAGAATGTCCCGCCATAAGCCCGCACGCCGCCATGGAGCACCATGCCGTTCATCGCGGCGGCCATGCCATGCTCGCGGATGCCATAGTAGATATAGCGTCCTTTACGGTTGTCGATATCATGCGTGCCTAAATCACCGGTCTTGGTGTTGTTTGAGCCAGTGAGATCAGCAGAGCCGCCCACGGTCTCTGGCATGATCGGGTTGATCACTTCCAGCACCATTTCCGAGCTTTTGCGCGTTGCTACTTTTGGAGCGCCTTCGGAGATTTGCTTTTTCAGCGCTTTAATTGTGGCGGAGAGCTTCTTTGGAGGATCAAAGGCAAGCGCGCGATTGAAGTCTTCCTGCTTGCGGCCAGATAGGCTGGCAAAACGCTCTTCCCATGCCGCACGCTCTGATGCGCCGCGTGTGCCGATGGCTTCCCATTGTGCTTTGATGTCTGAGGGGATTTCGAACGGCCCCCAAACCCAGCCATAGCCTTGTTTGGCTTCGGCCAGTTGGCTTGCGTCGGTGAGCGCACCATGTCCCTTTGAGGTGTCCTGAGCCGCGTGGCCCAGAGCGATGTGCGTTTTGCAAGCAATCATGGAAGGCTTCGACGTAGTCTTGGCCTTGGTAATAGCCGCATCAATCGCGATCGGGTCATGTCCGTCTATCTCGATCACATGCCAGCCAGCCGCTTTAAACCGCTGTGGCTGGTTCGTGCGGTCAGACAGCTCGACTGTGCCATCGATAGTGATGTTGTTGTTGTCCCAGAAGACAATAAGCTTGCCGAGGCGCTGGCGCCCTGCAAGCGTTATGGCTTCTTGGCTAATACCTTCCATCAAGCAACCGTCGCCTGCGATAACATATGTAAAGTGGTCAACGATCTTGCGGCCATAGCGCGCGCGCTGGATTTCTTCAGCGATGGCAAAGCCGACCGAGTTGGCGATTCCCTGGCCGAGTGGGCCTGTCGTTGTCTCGACGCCTTTGGCGTGGCCATACTCCGGGTGGCCTGCTGTAATTGCGCCCCATTGGCGGAAGTTTTTTACCTGCTCGATGGTCATGTCTTCATAACCCGTGAGGTGCAACAGAGAATAAAGCAACATCGAGCCGTGACCCGCTGACAGGATAAAACGGTCGCGGTCGGGCCAGTCCGGGGCCTTCGCATCAAACTTCAGGTGCTTTTCATAAAGCACAGTCGCAACGTCTGCCATGCCCATGGGCATTCCGGAGTGACCGGAGTTGGCAGCGGCGACAGCATCAAGTGTGAGTGCGCGTATGGCGGCGGCGCGCATCCAATGGTCCGGGTTGGCGGCGCGTAGGGCAGCAGTATCCAAGGCTTCGTCCTCATTTCATGGCAACAGGTTTCTTAAAGGTCTTTAACAGCCCAAAGTGAAGAGGCAAATGTGGTTTTCCTCTGATGGGTGCAAAACCCGATAATATGGCCTAAACTTTTTAATAAGCCACTCGGCATAGTGGCGGTTTGATTCGCGAATGCGAAGCGTGACCTGCAACAGGCATAAGTATTGAGGATGTGCAGATGAGTGAGATTGAAGAGCTTGAGCGTCGCATTACGGCAGCTCTGGACCGAATTGGGCGCTCGACGGAGGCTATGGATGGCGCTGGTACTGATCCTGAAGAGGTCGCTAAGCTGAAATCAGCGCTGGAAGAAGAGAAACTTGTCAGCGCCCAGTTTGAAGAGCGTAACAAAAAATTGCGTGAGAAATATGAAGACGCGCGGGAGACACTGGAAGCCGAACTCGAAGCACAGCGTATGGCGACCGCAAAGCTCGATATGGAAATGCAGAGAATGCGTGCAGCCAACGAACAGTTGCGCAGCTCCAACTCCGCATTGCGTGAAGCAAACGAAAAGGGTGTAGGCGAGCCCCATCTGATCAATAAAGCGATGCTGGCCGAGCTTGAGGGCTTGCGCGCGGCACGGGCTGTCGACAAGGCCGAAGCCGCCGCAATTGCCGATACAATCGGTTTGGCCCTTAACGGGCAGTTGCCCACGATTGAGGAGGGCGTCTGATGCCAGAGATAAAGATAGAGATCGGTGGACGGGTTTTTGAAGTGGCCTGTCAGGAAGGCGAAGAGCACTACCTACATAGTGCGGCTGCGATGCTGGATGCAGAAGCCAGTACACTTACCAGCCAGATTGGGAGGCTGCCCGAGCCACGAATGTTGCTTATGGCCGGGTTGATGCTTGCAGACAAAACAGCAGGTGTCGAAGACAAGCTAAAATCGCGCGACGCACGCATTGCAGAACTTGAGAATGAAATAGCACGGCTCAGCACCATGCCCGCGCCAACGCCAGAGCGCATCGAAGTGCCCGTGGTTCCGGTATCTTTGTCAGACAGTATGGCAGAGCTTGCCGCGCGCGCAGAATCCATTGCAGGCGCTCTCGAAGAACGGCTTGGCGCGAAAAAAACGGTTGGCTGAGATTTTCTTCTTGATTCCGTATTTACAAGCCTAGCGGATGCCGCTTATAGAAGCGCTCGGTCCGGGGCGTAGCGCAGCCTGGTAGCGCACCTGTTTTGGGTACAGGGGGTCGTAAGTTCGAATCTTACCGTCCCGACCATCTTACTACATCGTAAAAGTAAGCTCCGCATTTATGCGGCAGCTTGCTTGTGCGTGTTTGAAGCGGTTTTCAATGTGATCCCAATAGAGGGGAGTGTTGGGGAGAGTTTGCGAACTCGAAGCCCATAGAATCGTTTGTGGCCAGACTTCGGCTTGTCGGATCGACTTGTGGTAAAAAAACGGATATTGGCCCAGAAGACTGTAAAGAATGTGTGACATTCTTCTACCCACGACATTTTTTTATAGGGGCTCATATTTTATCCACTGCCATGTATAAAATGTGCCCCCAAAAAGCCTCTTTTTTGAGCGTTTTGTCGTAAGCCTGTCAAAAGAAAAGAGTTTCGCGACTTTGTGATCGTTTGGTTTGCCAAGCCTTTGCCTGCGTTGATCGGGGGATGAATCATCATGGGTGACCAGGCAAACCGTTAGGTCACTATCGTCAACAGAAATTTGGACAAATTAACAAAAAGTTTCCGTTGACCTGTCGTGTCTAAATACGCCAGATAGTGTCAGCCGGATGAAAGACCACAACATATAGAGGTCATCAGTCGGGCGGGGACAGGTTTAGGTCACAAGCATAGCGCTTTAGGCGTCGTGGTAAGGCTGCGTAGAGGTGTATCTGCGTAAACGGAGACCTTGTGTTCTTGTCAGATTAAGCTGGCTCAACAGAGAGGTTGGTCCACTTGAGTGGGCAACTGTTCGGGAATTTGGATCAAATGGCTAGAGGGCAAGGCAGAGCAATGAAAATTGAGAGAAAGTTTACTGAGGCAGGTAAAGACGCATACGCAGGCATAGAGTTTGTGACGACGACCTCCGAAATTCGCAATCCTGACGGCACGACTGTGTTCAAGCTCGACAACGTTGAAGTTCCAAAGAAGTGGAGCCAAGTTGCATCGGATGTGATTGCCCAGAAATATTTCCGCAAAGCCGGCGTTCCCACCACGATGAAAAAGGTGAAGGAAAAAGACGTCCCAGAATTTCTCTGGCGCTCGGTTCCAGCCTCCGACGCAACAGAGAAGACCGGCGAGATTTCCGCCAAGCAAGTATTTGACCGCCTTGCGGGCGCTTGGGCTTATTGGGGCTGGAAAGGCGGCTATTTCACAACAGAAGAAGACGCGAGCGCCTATTATGATGAAATGCGCTACATGCTGGCTACACAGCGTGCCGCACCAAACTCTCCTCAGTGGTTCAACACCGGCCTGCACTGGGCCTATGGTATCGACGGGCCAGGGCAGGGCCACTACTATGTGGATTACCAATCCGGCGAGCTGACCAAATCTGCCTCTGCCTACGAGCACCCGCAGCCACACGCGTGCTTCATCCAATCTGTCAAAGATGATTTGGTCGGTGATGGCGGTATCATGGACCTCTGGGTGCGTGAAGCGCGTCTGTTCAAGTATGGCTCCGGCACGGGCACTAATTTTTCACACCTGCGCGCCTCAAACGAAGCCCTCTCGGGCGGCGGCAAATCATCTGGCCTCATGGGGTTCCTAAAGATCGGTGACCGCGCGGCTGGTGCTATTAAATCGGGTGGCACAACACGCCGCGCGGCCAAGATGGTCATTGTCGATGCGGACCATCCCGATATCGAAGAATACATTAACTGGAAGGTGAAAGAGGAGCAAAAGGTTGCTTCTATTGTCGCTGGATCAAAGCTACACGAAGAAAAGCTCAACGAGATTTTCGCAGCCATTCGAACATGGGACGGTTCAACCGAGGATTCGGTCGATCCCAAGAAAAACGAACAGCTCAAAACGGCTATTCGTGGCGCGAAGAAAGTTCACATTCCTGAAACATACGTCAAGCGCGTGCTTGACTATGCAAAGCAGGGTTTTGGCTCGATCGAGTTTCCGACTTATGACACAGATTGGGATTCTGAAGCCTACGCTTCAGTCTCGGGCCAAAATTCCAACAACTCGATCCGCGTGACAAACGCCTACCTCAAAGCCGTCAAAGACGATGCCGATTGGGAGTTGATCCGCCGCACAGATGGCTCGGTAGCGAAAACCATCAAGGCACGTGCACTTTGGGAAGATGTGGGACACGCCGCATGGGCCTGTGCTGATCCTGGTATCCAGTTCCACGACACAGTCAATGAGTGGCACACTTGCCCTGAAGATGGCGAGATCCGCGGCTCCAACCCGTGTTCGGAATACATGTTCCTAGATGACACGGCCTGCAACCTTGCTTCTATGAATCTGTTGACCTTCCTCAAGGATGGAAAGTTCCAAGCTGAAGACTACATGCACGCCACTCGCCTGTGGACAGTGACGCTCGAAATCTCGGTGACGATGGCGCAGTTTCCGTCAAAAGAAATTGCGCAACGCTCGTATGACTTCCGCACATTGGGCCTTGGCTATGCCAACATTGGTGGCCTTCTGATGAACCTCGGACTCGGCTATGACAGCGATGAAGGTCGCGCGATCGGTGCAGCTCTCACAGCAATAATGACCGGCGTGTCTTATGCGACATCTGCCGAAATGGCGGGCGAGCTTGGGGCTTTTGCAGGCTATGAACGCAACCGTGAGCACATGCTCCGTGTTATTCGTAACCACCGCAATGCCGCTTATGGCGCGACCGAAGGCTACGAGAACCTCGAGATCAAACCTGTTCCGCTTGATCTTGCAAGCTGCCCTGACGGCCAGCTGGTTGATCTGGCGATGGCTGTCTGGGATGAAGCTCTCAAACTGGGCGAAAAGCACGGTTACCGCAACGCGCAGGTGTCAGTTATTGCGCCGACAGGCACGATCGGCCTTGTGATGGATTGCGATACCACAGGCATCGAGCCCGATTTCGCGCTTGTTAAGTTCAAAAAGCTTGCGGGCGGTGGTTACTTCAAGATCATCAACCAGTCTGTTCCTGCCGCGCTTGAAAAGCTTGGCTATGGGAGTGCGCAGATCGAAGAAATCGTTTCTTACGCTGTCGGCCACGGCACACTCGGCAACGCACCAGGCATTAACCATACGTCGCTTATCGGCCATGGCTTTGGCCAAGCAGAGATCGACAAGGTTGAAAACGCTCTTGGCACAGCCTTTGATATCCGCTTTGTCTTTAACCAATGGACACTTGGTGAAGCTTTCTGCACAGGCACGCTTGGCATTCCTGCGGCGAAGCTCAATGATCCGACATTCGACTTGCTCAAGCACCTTGGTTATGCGCGTGCCGATATTGATGCGGCCAACGACCACGTCTGCGGGACCATGACGCTGGAAGGTGCGCCACACTTGGCCGAAAAGCACTACAACGTGTTTGATTGTGCCAACCCATGCGGCAAGCGCGGTAAGCGTTATCTTTCGACAAATGCGCATATCTATATGATGGCAGCGGCCCAAAGCTTTATCTCGGGCGCGATCTCCAAAACGATCAATATGCCCAATGATGCAACGATTGAAGACTGCCAGAAAGCTTATGAGCTCTCATGGAGCCTCGGCGTCAAAGCCAACGCGCTTTACCGTGACGGCTCAAAGCTGAGCCAACCATTGGCCTCGGCTCTGGTCGAAGATGACGACGAAGCACTCGAAATCCTCGAAACAGGGTCCTCGCAGGAAAAAGCTGCCGTTTTGGCCGAGAAGATCGTCGAGAAGATCATCGTAAAAGAGATCGTTAAATCTCACCGCGAAAAGATGCCCGAGCGTCGCAAGGGCTATACTCAAAAAGCTGTTGTGGGTGGTCACAAGGTTTACCTGCGCACTGGCGAGTATCAGGACGGCGCGCTTGGTGAAATCTTCATCGATATGCACAAAGAGGGCGCTGGCTTCCGTGCGATGATGAACAACTTCGCCATCGCGGTGTCTGTCGGCCTTCAGTATGGTGTGCCGCTCGAAGAGTTTGTCGATGCCTTCACCTTCACCAAATTTGAGCCTGCTGGCATGGTTCAGGGCAACGACAGCATCAAGAATGCTACGTCGATCCTTGATTACATCTTCCGCGAGTTGGCCGTGAGCTACCTTGACCGCACAGATCTGGCCCATGTGAAGCCCGAAGGCGCAAGCTTTGATGACCTTGGCCGTGGCGAAGAAGAGGGTGTGAGCAATATTCAGGAGATGAGCGAAACATCCGCGTCGCGCTCGTTGGAAGTGCTCAAGCAGATCAGTTCGACCGGTTATTTGCGCAAGCGTCTGCCTCAGGAGCTTGTGGTGCTGCAAGGCGGCCAAAGCTTCGGCGGCATGTCGATGGCCTCTGGTGATCCTGTGAGCGCGCTGAACACGCTTGTGCCTGAAACAGCCAAGACAGCTTCAGCAGCGACAATCGTTATGAGCGAGTCACTGTCCACGACGACAAGCACAACAGCGCTGAGCATGGACGAGCGCACGAAAGCCAAGATGCAGGGCTACGAGGGCGAAGCTTGTGGCGATTGCGGCAACTACACATTGGTGCGCAACGGCACATGCATGAAGTGCAACACATGTGGAGCCACATCTGGTTGTTCATAAGAAATTAGCAGTCACGGGGCGGGTGCGCTCGCCCCTGAACGCGTTCAGGCCGCAGGCATAAAACTACGAGCGGTGAATATAAGTGAGCCTGAACGGCGAAACTTGAAGGGGGGTCCAAGCGGCCCCCCATTTTTTTCTCAGGGTTTTGTTAGGAGTGTTTGAGACAGGGATGTGTGTCGATAGACATTCTGGAGGCCATCGCTTCAACTCAAAGCAAACTGCAGCGTGCTGCACATACGATCCTTGCTTTGAAACTGACCCAACATGAAACGTCTATTCTCAAACAACAAGCACGAAGCAAGGCGCATTTCGTGAAACCCGGGCCGAGTTTGGCCCTTGTAGGCGTTTTGCTAACTCATGCTTGTGCGCTCCCATCACCAAAAGAGCTGCATATGCCACTTTGATGGCTTCAAGGATTTGCTCATAGGGCGTGTATTATTTCATCTGACTGCCGATATTTGCATAAAATATGGGCGCTCCTTGCTGTCTCGAGGCTTCGCAACCGACAATCTGGTGGCAGCCAATAGCCCTGTCCTCCAAAAAAAACTGAGGGCTCAGGCAGCTGGAGATTTCAGAATTAATTCGCTCATCAAAATACCCTCCCAAATAGGTCGCTCTGGGCAACCAAGAGCCAATGGCAGAGTGGATATCGCCACCAAGAAACTTGATGGTGATACAAAACTCGCCCGGCTGCACCAGTCCGGCTCATTCAAGTGTTTGTTTCCACGTGTTGCCAACAAGGCTTTTGAGGCTATTTTGCTCAATACTGCGGGCGGCGTAACTGGCGGCGACAGGTTCTCTTTTACGGCGGATGTCGGTGCAGAATCCAAATTGACAGTGAGCACACAAGCATTTGAACGCGCCTATCGGGCACAGCCAGGTGAAACCGCCAAAATGAACAATCGTCTGCACGTTGGGCGTGGTGCGCGGATTAACTGGCTGCCACAGGAAACCCTTTTGTTCAACGGAAGCTCGCTGGAGCGCCAGTTACTGATTGAGCTGCAAGCCGGGGCATCGGCCTTGGTGGTTGAGCCTTTGGTGTTCGGGCGCGCCGCGATGGGCGAAAAGCTGTCAGGAGTTTTCTTCAAAGACCGGATTGAAATCCGCCGAGCAGGGAAGCCTCTTTATCTTGATGCGCTCAAACTGGGTGGGCAATTATGTGAACATCTTGCGAGTAAGTTTATCGCCAATGGTGCAGGTGCGATGGCCTCTCTTGTTTATGTTGCGAATGATGCCACGGCGCATCTGGCAAGCATTCGTGCGATTCTGCCCGAGACGGCGGGGGCAAGTCTTCTCTTCGATGATGTTCTGGTGGTGCGTGTGTTGGCAGAAGACAGTTTCGAACTGCGGCAAACCTTGATCCCTGTTCTGACCCGCTTGCACGGCGGCGACCTCCCTAGATGCTGGATAATATGACATGAATCTGACCCCGAGAGAAAAGGACAAGCTGCTCATTGCCATAGCAGCGGAGGTTGCCAGAAAACGGTTGGCGCGCGGCGTAAAGCTCAACTTTCCCGAAGCAATCGCGCTTATCACGGATGCTGTTGTTGAAGGCGCCCGGGATGGGCGCAGTGTCGCCGAGATGATGGAAGCGGGAGCTGAAGTTATTACAGCCAGCCAATGCATGGAGGGCATTCCCGAGATGATCCCCGAGGTTCAGGTTGAAGCAACTTTTCCGGACGGAACAAAGCTTGTCACCGTCCATAATCCAATCCGCTAGAGGAAAACCGAAATGAAATACATTCTCATCACTCTTACCGTGCTCGCCGCAAACCCTGTTTGGGCTCATGTCGGCACGCATAGCCATCCGCACGGCTCTGATCCTTCGTGGATTTTGCTGTCACTTGCGGGGGCAGTTGTTGTTGCGGTTGGCACAGCTTTGGCCATGGCACGCCGCAAATGATTCCGGGTGAGCTTTTCGTTGGTGAGGGTGAATTGGTCCTCAATGAAGGGGCCGAGGTAACCATTCTTATGGTGGCCAATACGGGCGATCGCCCCGTGCAGGTCGGGAGCCATTACCATTTTGCCGAAACCAACTCGGCACTTGAGTTTGAGCGTGATGCAGCGCGCGGCAAGCGCTTGGACATCGCCTCTGGCACAGCCGTACGGTTTGAGCCGGGGCAGCGCCGCGAAGTTTCACTTATTCCCTTCGGCGGTGCGCGCAAAGTCTACGGGTTCAACCAAAAAGTCATGGGCGCGCTCGACTGAGCCACCGGAGATATAAAATCAGGGAGGCAGTGATGCCCGCAAAGATTGCACGTGCCGATTATGCCGCGATGTTTGGCCCCACGACAGGCGACAAACTCAGACTGGCAGACACTGATCTGATTATAGAGGTCGAGCGAGATCTGACCGCCGAGCGTGCGGGGGGCGCTAACGCCTTGCGCTACGGTGAAGAAGTCAAATTCGGGGGCGGTAAGGTGATCCGCGATGGTATGGGCCAAAGCCAGATCACACGTGCCGCTGGAGCGGTGGACACCGTTATCACCAATGCGTTGATCGTAGATCATTCGGGTATCTTTAAGGCCGATGTCGGCCTGAAAGACGGGCGCATTGCCAAAATCGGCAAGGCAGGCAACCCGGATACCCAACCGGGTGTTGATATCATAGTGGGTCCGGGAACCGAGGTCATCGCTGGCGAGGGGCGCATCCTGACAGCGGGCGGCTTTGATAGCCACATTCATTTCATTTGCCCCCAACAGATCGAAGATGCACTTCACTCAGGGCTGACAACCATGCTCGGCGGAGGCACCGGCCCCGCACATGGCACACTTGCAACCACTTGCACGCCCGGGCCCTGGCACATCGGGCGTATGCTGCAGGCGGCGGATGCTTTTCCGATGAACCTCGCTTTTTCGGGTAAGGGCAATGCCTCACGCCCAGAGGCGCTTGAAGAGCAAATTCTTGGTGGCGCGTGTGCGCTAAAGCTACACGAGGATTGGGGCACAACTCCTGCTGCGATCGACTGCTGCCTGTCTGTTGCAGATGATTGGGACGTTCAGGTGATGATTCACACTGACACGCTCAATGAAAGCGGCTTTGTTGAAAATACTGTCGCCGCCATGAAGGGCCGCACGATCCACGCCTTTCACACCGAAGGTGCGGGTGGCGGGCACGCGCCTGATATCATCCGCATTTGTGGCGAAGAACATGTGCTGCCATCGTCTACTAATCCTACACGCCCTTTTACAGTGAACACGCTTGAAGAGCACCTTGATATGCTGATGGTGTGTCATCACCTCGATAAATCAATCCCCGAGGATGTTGCCTTTGCAGAAAGCCGTATCCGCCGGGAGACGATTGCTGCCGAGGACATCCTCCATGACATGGGCGCGTTTTCGATCATCGCGTCAGACAGTCAGGCGATGGGGCGTGTTGGTGAGGTGCTTATCAGAACCTGGCAAACTGCCGACAAAATGAAAAAGCAACGCGGGCGGTTGGCGGAAGAGACGGGTGAGAATGACAATTTCCGCGTTCGCCGCTATATTGCAAAGTACACGATCAATCCCGCTATTGCGCATGGTATAAGCCATGAAATCGGCTCGATCAGTGAAGACAAGCGCGCCGACCTTGTGCTCTGGAACCCCGCGTTCTTCGGCGTGAAGCCCGAGATGGTTCTTCTGGGCGGTAGCATTGTTATGGCGCAGATGGGGGATCCGAACGCGTCTATACCGACACCTCAGCCCGTTTACTCGCGCCCGATGTTTGGCGCTTACGGCCGCTCCGTTGAAAGCTCTGCGGTGTGTTTTGTCAGCGTGGCCGCGCAGGACGCAGGGATAGGCGCTTCACTGGGGCTGGCCAAGCAGACGGTGGCGGTGCGCAACACCCGTGACATCGGGAAATCCGATCTCATTCACAACAACGCGACGCCCTTTATAGAGGTGAACCCCGAAACATATGAAGTGCGCGCAGATGGCGAGTTGTTGACCTGCCAGCCAGCAGAAGTGCTGCCGATGGCGCAACGCTACTTCCTGTTCTGAAACATATGAACGACAGTAAAGAGACCAAGATGACCCAGCCAAAACTGATTGCCCGCGCCTATCATGACCATGCCCATGCACCCGCGTTTGCGCGCGTTTCCCTTGATTACGAAGCGCGTTTTTTACGGCGTAAAGTTTTGAGCACAGATGACGGACAGGCGTTGCTTGTCGATCTGGCAAAAACCACCTCGCTGGGTCATGGCGGGGTGCTGGTGTTGGAGGACGGCCGCGAAATTGGGGTTGTGGCAGCGCCCGAGGAGCTACTGGAGGTGACGGGAGAAGACCTTGTGCGCATCGCGTGGCATGTCGGCAACCGCCACACGCCCTGTCAGATCGAGGCGACGCGGCTGTTGATACAGCGGGATCATGTGATCAGCGATATGCTTGATAAAATCGGGGCCAAGGTGCGCGAAGTTATCGAGCCGTTCACACCGGAAGGCGGCGCTTATGGGCATGGCCGGACCCACAGCCATGCCCACTGATCGCGCTATCCTGACCTTGTCACAGTGGTTCTCACCGGCCTTTCCCGTGGGATCGTTTGCATATTCGCACGGGCTTGAATGGGCAGTCGACATAGGTGAGGTCTTGGACGCACATGCGGCGCTAGACTGGATCGCCAGTGTGATCGAGCACGGAGCAGGCTGGAACGATTGCCTGTTTCTTGCGACTGCCTATAAGGCGGTGCACCCTGATGAACTGAGTGAGGTGGATGCCACCTGCCGTGCCTTTGCGGCCTCCCGCGAAAGGGCCAAGGAGGCAGACCTTCAGGGGGTGGCGTTCTGTACGGCAGTTTCTGATATCTGGCAGCATGATCTGAAAAATCTGGTGTATCCCGTTGCAGTGGGGCGTGCCGCGCAGCTGCAACGTCTGCCGCTTGCGCTTACTGCCAAATTCTATCTGCATAGCTTTGTCAGCAACCTTGCCGCCGCTGCAATGCGGCTTGTGCCACTTGGTCAGACAGAGGGCCAGCGCCTCATCAACACTCTAATGCCGCTCCTGTCGGACACTGCAAGCAAAGCTGTTGAGCGCAGCTTGGATGACCTCGCCGCCTCGGCTTTCTTGTCAGATATAGCCTCAATGAAACACGAAACCCAGTATTCAAGGATTTTTCGAACATGACCCAGATGAACGGCCCCCTTCGTGTTGGTATTGGCGGCCCTGTCGGGGCAGGTAAAACCACGCTGACGGCTGCGCTCTGCGAAGCTCTGCGCGAGGCATATTCGATCGGCGTGATCACCAATGATATCTACACGCAGGAAGATGCAGAAGCGCTGATGCGACTACAGGTCTTGCCACAAGACCGTATCATCGGTGTAGAAACAGGAGGCTGCCCGCACACGGCCATCCGCGAGGATGCGTCGATCAATCTTGCTGCTGTGGCAGAGATGGTCGCGCGTCATCCCGATGTTGAAATTATTCTGATTGAAAGTGGAGGCGACAATCTGTCTGCAACTTTCAGCCCCGAACTGGCAGATGTGACCCTCTATGTGATTGATGTGGCCGCAGGTGAAGAGATTCCGCGTAAGGGCGGCCCGGCTATCACGAAGTCCGATATCCTTATCATCAATAAGACTGACCTGGCACCTTATGTTGGTGCCTCTCTTGAGGTGATGGAGCGTGACGCGACAAAGATGCGCTCTGACCGCCCCTTTGTGTTTGCCTCGCTGCGTGCGCGGGAGGGTGTCGCCGAGATCGTTTCTCTGCTTGCTCGGATCGGCGGCTTTGAAGCGCCACGAAGCTAATTGTCTTGTCATAAGCGCCGGTTTGCCAAACGGGCAAATCCGGTGCGCGCCAAATGGCTCAAATCTATGTGCAGTTTTTTGCTGAGCCAACTCGCGCTTGTGAAAATGCCCGATCCGGCAGCTTTCGGCGTGTTCTCGGGGGCTTTTACCTTGGCGCTGTTCCAAATGTTAATTGGGAGTTTATCTCGGCCTCGAAGGCAAACACGCCTTCCTTAAAAGGAGGACGACCAATGAATAAATTCGCACTCACGATCGCAACTCTGGCTACGGCCATGTCACCGGCTCTCGCGATGAGCGACAATGCAGTCGAAGTCGATGCAAACGGCGACGGTGTTCTCTCTCTGGAAGAGGTGCAGGCAATCTGGGCCGATGTTACGGCTGAAGATTTCGCCGTGATGGATGCAAACAGTGATGGCTCACTGGATGACGAAGAAATCAAAGCTGCTGAAAACGCGGGCATGATGAAATCGGAAGGTTGAGCTTTCCAGAGATTAAAAAAACAAGCCAAACCAAAAGGATAGACCCATGAAAAAGACATCACTCACGCTTGCTGCTCTTGCAACCGCTCTGACACCAATGCTGGCCCATGCGGATACTTTCGCAGCGATTGATGCCAATGGCGATGGTATGGTGACCATCGACGAAGTGCAGGCTGTATTTCCGGATGTGACAGCCGAGAGCTTCTCCGCAATGGATATCAATGACGACGGGCTGCTGGACGCAGACGAGATTATCGCAGCCGAAGAAGGTGGCATGATGAACAAAGGCGGCTAAGGTGTGCCAGCGCATTCGGGTTTGACCCCAAACAAGCCCGAATGCGCGTGAATATCAGCTTATCCACTTTGAGAAAGGCTCCGAAGCTTTTGTTTCGGGGCCTTTTTTCAGGTATCAGCGCGCTTGAGCATCCCGAAGAGATCACGCGGATCATCCGGATCGGCGAGCATGTCGAGGTCTTGATAAAAGGCGGTTCCTTTGATGTGCTCGCGAACGTAGCGCAGGGCTGAAAAATCTTCGATGGCAAAGCCGACAGAGTCAAACAGAGTGATCTGCTTGTCGCTCACACGGCCTCTGGCGGCCCCTGAGATAACTTCCCAGAGTTCGGTAACGGGATGATCTTCCGAAAGCTGTTGAATCTCGCCTTCAACGCGTGTCTGGGGCGGGAATTCTACAAATATATCAGAGCGATGCAGGATTGCTTCGGCCAGTTCTGTCTTGCCAGGGCAGTCACCGCCGATGGCGTTGATATGGACGCCTGTGCCAATCATATTGTCGGTGAGGATCGTCGCGCATTGCTTGTCGGCAGTGCAGGTTGTGATGATTTCGGCGCCTTCCATACTTTCTTCGGCACTTTTGCATTTGGTCACCTTTACGCCCATGCCCTCAAGGTTGCGTGCGGCCTTCTCGGTTGCGGCGGGGTCGACATCGTAGAGGCGCACAGCCTCAAGCCCGATGATGGCTTTCATGGCAAGGGTCTGGAACTCGGATTGTGCGCCATTCCCGATCATGGCCATGGTTTTTGCGCCCTTCGGGGCAAGGTGTTTGGCGGCCATAGCCGAGGTTGCGGCGGTGCGCAGTGCCGTGAGCATGGTCATCTCGCTGAGGAGGGTCGGGTAGCCCGTGTAGACATCGGCCAGAAGCCCGAAGGCCGTTACGGTTTGCAGGCCTTCCGAGGTGTTTTTTGGGTGTCCATTTACGTATTTGAAGCCGTAAGCCTCACCATCAGAGGTGGGCATCAACTCTATTACGCCGACATCGGAGTGGCTCGCGACGCGGGGAGTTTTGTCAAAGAGTTCCCAGCGTTTGAAGTCGTTTTCGATCTCGTCGGCGAGGCCGCGCAGCATGTTTTCCAAACCGATATGATGCACCAGTTTCATCATGTTGGCCACGGATACGAAGGGGACGTAAGCTTTAGAAGATGGCGTTATCATATTGTAACCTTTAAGAAAAAGAGCGTGTTGGGCGATCAAATACGCGCCGTCCGAGGGCAGAAGCCGCAAGATCGACCATGACTTTTGCTGTGCGGCCGCGCTCGTCGAGGAAAGGGTTGAGCTCGACCAGATCAAGCGAGGTCATCAGCCCGCTATCGCAGATCATTTCCATCACCAGATGCGCCTCGCGCATGGTGGCACCTCCCGGAACGGTTGTGCCGACAGCGGGTGCGATCATCGGGTCGAGAAAGTCGACGTCAAGGCTCACGTGCAACGCGCCTTTTGCCTTCGCAACTTTTGCCAGGAACTCTGAAAGGGGGGCCGCGATGCCGGATTCGTCGATCATGCGCATGTCGTAGGCGTGAATTTTTGTTTGTTGCATGGCCTCGCGTTCGGCGGGATCGACCGACCTTAGGCCCAAAATGCAAACATTCTCTTGCGGGATAGGGCGTTCAACCTTTGGGAAGCCATTAAATCCTTGTCTGCCAGTGACATAGCCGATGGGGGTGCCGTGCAGATTGCCTGAACCTGTGGTTTCGGGTGTGTGGTAGTCTGTGTGGGCATCCAGCCAGAGCAAAAACTGCGGCTGACCTTGCATGGCAGCGTAGGCATTGACGCCGCCCACGGAACCGAGCGAGAGAGCGTGATCCCCCCCCAGAAAAATCGGGAGTCCCTTGGCCATGGCTTCCTTACCCGTGCGCCAGAGGCGGTTTGTCCAACCCACTGTTTCGTGGTGTTTGTAGATGTGTGCCTCAGGGTCGTCAGCGGCGTGTTCGGCGGGGGCCATATTGCCCCAGTCGCGGACGCGATAACCAAGCCCCGTGAGGGCCTCTGTGAGCCCTGCGGTGCGGTAGGAATCGGGGCCCATGAGGCAGCCTTTGCGGCGCTTGCCTGAGTCCATCGGGGCGCCAATGAGGATAATATCACGCATATTCTTCCGTCCTTGCTTAGCCAATTTTGCGGCAGGTTATGTGCGAATTGAGGAAGGATATAGCTTTCAAAATGCACATATTGAGGGTAGTTTGATCTAAATGGGCATATAGAGTTAACAATATGGATGATCTGGATCAAAAGCTTGTGTCTGCCCTTCGGCAGGATGCGCGGGCCTCTCATTCGGACCTTGCCGGGGCGCTCGGGGTGACGCGGGCAACAGTGCGCGCGCGGATTGCGCGGCTGGAGGCGCGAGGGGTTATTCTCGGCTACTCTGTGGTCTTGCGCGAGGACCGTCTGGCCGACCCTGTGAGGGGGCTTATGATGATCGGAATCGAAGGACGCGGGACAGAGAGAATCCTGCGGCAACTGGCAGGATTTCCGGCAGTGCGGGGCGTGCACAGCACCAATGGACGCTGGGACGTGATTGCGGAAATAGGCACTGACAGCCTTGAGGCTTTTGACGATGTTCTGGCGCGGATCAGGAAGCTTGATGGCGTGGCAACATCGGAAACTTCGCTGCTTTTGAGCACCAAAAAATCGACGGGTTAGGAGGGGCACCGTTCCGTCTGGTTAACGGGGGGAAACTGCGCTGATTCCAGGGGGGTGATATGCGTGCACGATGCGTGCACCCCCCGTGCACCGTGTGAATCGGGGTTCTGTTAACGCAAAATTAGGTAACGAGGCGTTCGGTGCCCGGGGCAGGTTGGTCTTCTATAATCTGTGGCTTGCTTCGAGGCGGGTGCCTTTGAAACGGGACAGGCAAGCTGTGATCTCTTCGCGTGTCGTGAACAAACATGCCGATGTGGACAGCGCATCGGCGAGAGCCGCCGATTGTGCAGAGACCGAAATTTCCCGCCAGTTCGCAGGTGTCGGAGTGCCTGAGCGCGGATCAAGAATGTGACCGACGGTTGAGGCTTGATCAAATGTCGTTCCGAGCGGAGCAGAGGTGGCTAGGGCGCGTGTTGCCAAGGGCACTTCGCCCCCAGCTGAAAGCTTGACGGGCCAGGCATTGCCATTGGGTTGCGTGCCGAGCGCGCGGAACTCGCCTGTATCAATCAGGATGTTGGCGAGGCCCTCCGCTTCGAGCATATCCGCCACGCGGTCGGCAATGTAACCCTGCGCGATGCCATTCAGAGTCAGCGCCATATCGGGGCGCAGTGTGATTGCGTCGCTGTCAAAGCTGATTTTGTTCCACCCCGTCAGAGCGCGGGCGGTGTTCAGGGTGCTTTCGTCAGGCGAAGTGCCGTTGGCGAAGGCTTCGGCATAGGCGGCCCAGAGCGGCTGGATTGTCGGGTCAAAACGACCTTCGCTTGCGGTGTGAACCGCACCTGCTAGTGACAGGCATTCCAGAAGTTCGAACGGGGCCGATTGTAGCGCACCGCTGCGGTTGAGCTGTGAAAGAGCGCTGTCTTTGCGGTAGAGGCTGAAGATATCTTCCAGCCGCGAGATTTCGGCCGCAACGCGGGCGCTGATGGCCTTGGCATCAGGATGGGCCAGCCGCAGGGTTGCGCCTGCGCCTAGGGCTGTGCCCGTCCAAGTATAGAGAGCCTCGGCCTGCGTGACCTTGGGAAAGGCGATGGCAGCGGCGCTGATGGTTAGAAAGCGGCGTCTTGTGGTCATGGTTCTACCCTCTATTCTCGCGCGAAAGCGCGCGCAGGCGATCTTCAAAATCGCTATCGGTTTCTTCGCCGTCCAAGGCCACGGGGGCCAGAACGGTACTATCAGGAATATCGGACAAGCGCATGAGATTGCCGCCATTTTCAGCGGCAAATTCGCGGGCTTTTACACGGTTAGAAAACGGGACAATTTCGGGCGCGCCCATGCCGCCAACGACACTTGAGCCGACAACATAGACAGCCTCTTCGGCGGTGATCCAGTTGTCAGCCCCCGGTGCATCCCATGTGGCGCCTTGAGCGCCCATGTCGTTCACCCAGATTGTCAGGATGGCATGGCTTTGCTCGGGCATCCGCATATAGGCGATTGCGTCACGCACCTGACTGAAGAACAGCGGCGCCGCAGGCAGACCTGCAAGGTGGGCCTGCGCTTTGGGGCCAGCGTGCTCAAGCAGGTTCATCTGGCAGTAGTGCCCCACTGCGTCGGCATTGAGCGGCACGGCCGAGGTGTCTTGCTTGGCCTCTTCCTTGCAGGCGGCCAGCGCCAGAAGCGCACATATGAGCAAAAAGTGTTTCATGGCTCGACCTTCCGGAAGACCAGTGCGGCCAAGGCGAGGGAAACGAGCGGCCAAGCTGCGATAGAGAGCAGGGATTGCCATTGTGGAATGGCATTCGCTGCGCCACCAACCCCTGCGGCGACCTGCGTCGCTTGTGAAGCCGTCAGGTTGAACAGGCGGAAAGCGTCAGCGGGGTTTGCCAGCAAGGCCAGCGGGAAAACCTTTGTGGTGAACGCGCCGCCATCGTCGGCCACAACGGCTGCGAGCAGGCCCAGATCGTAGAGCACGACGAGGCCGAGCCACAGGCCGATGGCCAAGCCCGCCGCGCCCGAAACGCGGCGCGCCATTGAGGACAGCGCGTAGCCTATGCCCAAGAAGGTTGCGCCAAGCAGGACAGATGTCCACGTCAGCCGCCAGAGGGCCGCAAGCCCCGATACGGCGGCGGGATCGGCGATTATGGTGACGAGGGCGGCTGCTCCGTAGCCGGCCGCGATTGCAACAATCAGAATGGCCGTATGTGCCACGAGCTTGCCTGCAAGAACTTCCCATCGGGCAACAGGATAGGTGAGCAGCAAGGGCAAGGTGCCGCGCTCGACCTCGCCTGCGACGGCATCAAACGACATGAGCAGGGCGACCAGAGGCACAAGGTAAACCGAGAGAGAGGTGAGTGACGCCACTACAACAGAGAGGCGGTCAGCACCGAGCGCGCCTGTCGGAGCGGAGCCTGCTGCGGACAAGACCAGTGAAAAAATCACCATCAGCAGAACGGCGATCAGCACCCAGCGGTTGCGCCGTGCGATGTGAACTTCTGTGGATGCAGTGGCGAGGATGCGTGCGATCATTGGCCGTCCCTCCGGCTGAAATGGCTGTAGATGTCTTCCAGACTCGGCGGAATGACTTCGACATCGGCGAGCTTGGCTTTAAGGGACGAGATGCGGGCGAGGGTGGCCAGTTTTTCGTCTTGCGAGCATGTGAGGTTCAACGCGCCATTGACGCGGATCGCATCAGGCAGTGCGGCCATAATATCGGTGTCATATCGGTTGAGAGCGTGGAGTTGCATGGAAACGGGCAGGGCGGCTTCGCGCCTGAGCTCGGGCAATGTGCCTTCCGCAACCATCTTTCCGCCAGACAGGATGAGCAGCTGATCGGTGCGGGCCTCGACCTCTGTCAGAGCGTGACTCGACAGCAGGATCGCCGCGCCATCTGCCGCCAGACCATCGAGCAGTTCGTAAAAGTCGCGACGCGAGACAGGATCAAGCCCGCTGGTGGGCTCGTCGAGCACCAGAAGGCGCGGTTGTCCTATAAGGGCCTGGGCTAGGCCGACACGCTGGCGCATGCCTTTGGAGTATGTGCCGATGCGGCGCTTGGCGGCGTGGGCAAGGCCGACACGGTCAAGCAGCTCCATCGCGCCGGAGACAGGCTCGTTGCGCAGGCGCATGTAGTAGGTGATCTGCTCAAGCCCTGTGAGGGCAGAGTGAAAGGCCGCATTTTCGGGCAGATAGGCCACATGCGCGCGTGCCGCAGCGTTGCCGGGGGCTGCGCCACAGACGGAAATCTCGCCGCTATCCGCTGTGATCAGGCCAAGAATGACCTTCATCAGCGTCGACTTGCCCGCGCCGTTATGGCCGAGCAGGGCCACCCGCTCGCCGGGAGCGACGCGCAGTGAAACATCTGTCAGGGCTTTGACCCCGCCAAATGCCTTAGTGAGATGAGAGATCGTTAATGTCGAAGTCATCTATTTGTCTTTCATTGCGCTTGGCGGCGGCTTCGGCCTCCAATGCGGTGTATTCGGATGGGACGGGCACAACGGGCGCTGCCATGAGCGGTGCGCTGTCGACAACCCCACCGGGGAGTGTTGCGGGGAAGCTCGATTGCGCCCAGCGAATGAGTTGCACGGCAGGGGCGCCTGTGAGCAAGGATGCGGCAGGCTGTGACCAGAGGATATGGTCCATCAGATCATTGGGGCGAAACGGGCTGTCGGCGATACCGTCACCGCCAAGGTCAAAGCCCGGATGGTCGGACCAATAGTTGCCACGGCCCTCAAAACTCCACTCGATGTCACGCGTGCCGACGTATTTCACTTGGGTGCGGTTGCCGATGAAGGCGTTGCCGGTGAGCACATTGCGTTCGGAGCCTGCGGTGAAATGGATGCCGATGTTGCAGCCTTCAAAGCGGTTGTTGCTGAGAATGTTCTTGTGGGCGTTGTAGATAAAGGTGCAGCGGTCGGCCCCGCCGCGCACGAGGTTGCCCGAGACATCGGCGTTGTTGGCGAAGTTGAGCATTACTCCGTGACTGCCATCTGACAGGCTGAGATTGTCTTTCAAAATCACACGGTTTGAAAACATAATCGCATAGCCGAGATGGTTGCCGATGGAGACATTCCCCGAGACTTCGGAGTTGTTGGTATACATGTAGTGCACAGCAAAGCGCAGATCGCGGAACAGGTTGTTGCGGTAGGTTCCGTGGCGTGAGGCGTTGGAGAAAATGCCGTCGCGGCCCCAGCGCACCGAGTTTCCCTCGACAATAGCTCCCGGAGAATTCCAGACATAGATGCCGTTGCCACGGTCATTCATACGCGGGTTTTGCGTGCCTTCGATTGTGTTGCCGCGCACCACGGCATCAAGCCCGCCGTGCACATCAACGCCGTGCAGATTGCCGAGCAGGCGGTTGCCTTCAACAAGCGCGCGGTCGGCTTTTTTCAGGATCTTCACGCCAGCGTCCAGGTCCTGACTGCTCAGGCCCGAACCTGTGATGGTAAGGCCTTTCACAGTGACATCTGCGGCGTCGATGGTGACGACGGTGCCTTGCCCCAAGCCATCAATGATGGCTCCGGGCGGGCCAGTCAGTGTCAGGGGGCGGTCAATGATGACGGGGCCGTCGTAGCGCCCCGCTTCGAGAATGAGCACATCGCCGGGGGCAGCCCCGGCGATGGCTTGGGCAAGGCCCCCTGATGCGGGCGGCACACGCAGCTCTGCCGCCCAAAGGGGCAGGGCCGCGAGAGCAACAAGCAAAATTGTTAGGGGGCGCAGCATGTTCAGGCGTCCTTCGGTTCAACAAACATACGGCCGCGCATTTCCATGTGCAGCGCGTGGCAGAACCACTGGCAGTAATACCAGAACACACCCGGAGTGGCCGCAACAAACGTGACTGAAGACGTCGCTTGTGGCGCAATTTCCATAGCAACACCGTGGTTGCCCATTGTGAAGCCGTGTGTCAGGTCGTCGATGTCATCAAGGTTGGTGACATAAACGGTCACTTCGTCGCCCTGTTTTACGGTGAAGGTTTCCAGCGCAAAGTTCGGTGCCTGACTTGACATGTAAACGCGCACTTTGTTGCCGTCGCGAATGACAGTGTCTTGCCAGTCGTCCAGATCAACACCATCCGCCTCGGCCTGCTTGCGTGCATCTGCCCACATCGGATCCTGACGGTCCCAGACAGATTTCGGATTGACCTTTGAGGGGTCAACGATGATCGCGTCATGCGGTTCGGCAAAGGTCGGGCCATCATGAATGAGTGTCAGTTTGTCACCGTCGATTGCGAACAACTGCTCGTTTTCAGGCTTCAACGGTCCGACATTGAGATATCGGTCTTTGGAGAACTTGTTCATCGTCAGATAGTATTTAGATGACGCTTCCAAGGTCTCGCCCATAACGGTTGAGTTGTGGCCGGGCTGGTAGTGCACATCCTCTTTGGTAATGATGGGGTCGACATCCTCGCCGTTATAAAGCTGGATCGCTTTCGCAATGTCCCAAACAACAACCTGGCTGTCGAGGAAAAGCGTGGTATAGGCGCGGCCTGTGCCGTCAAAGCAGGTGTGAAGTGGTCCAAGGCCCAGCTCGGGCTCGGCCACAACAACGCTGCGCGGATCGGCATCCTCATCGAATACGGCATCAAGTTTGCGCACGTCGATCACCGAAACGGTGGGCGACAGTTTGCCCGCGATGCAGAGGTGGATCTTGTCGGGCGCCATGTTGCAGCCGTGGGGGTTGTTGGGGATCGGGATGTAGCGGGTGTATTTCTTGTTTTGTCCTTTACGTCCGTCCAGAACCTTCACACCGTTCAGCTCCTGGTAATCACCTGCTTCGATACCGGCTTCGATCTCTTTGATGTTGAAAACAACCACGTGGTCCATGTCGGCTTCGGTCATATCCGCAAGCGTCATGCCCATTTCCGAGTTATACGATGTCGAGAAGGCGTATTTTCCGTCGTAGTCGCAATCGGTGTTGTCGAGGTTGCCCGAAACCATCACCTGCCACGCCACTTTCATTTCGTCGGCATCAACAGCGGTATAGAAGTTTACATAGTTTTCAGGCTCATCGAGGATCTTTCCGTCGTTGACCATTGGCACTTCGTCTTCACCGTTACAGAAGATGTAGTTGGTGCGTGGCCAGCGTTGGGGGCGTAGACCGTGGATCGCCTTGGCGTTGGGGATCTCGATGATCTTGTCGCATTTCATCACGTCACAGCGCACCCGCGCCACGCGTGTGTTGGCCTTGTCATTCATGAACAGGTAGCGCCCGTCATATTTGCCTTCGGTGAAGGACATATGCGGGTGGTGCAAGTCACCGTTTGGTGGGAACTGGTGGCCGTTGGCCGCAAGCTGCGCTTTGGTCTTTTCCGTGAGGCCTTCGGTGAGGATTTTCTTGGATTCGTTGGTGATCCCCCAGCCGGTGGCCGAGCAGATGTTGAACACCGGAACACGCATCAGTTCGCGCATTGACGGGATGCCGAGAATACGCATCTCGCCGCACTGGCCTGATGACCAGAAGCCGTAGAACTCATCGAGCTGGCCCGGTGCCACTTCTGCGCCAGCAGCTGCACGCGCGCTTGTTGCGCCGGCAAGGGTCGCTGCGCCGACAGCGGCGGACCCTGTCAGCATTGCGCGCGAGCCGAATGCGCCTGCAAGTGCTGCGCCACCTGCGGTGGCCCCGAGCAGGCTTCTGCGTGAAATTGGCAGTCTCTTTCCTTCAGACATGTTTAGTCCTTTCTGAGGTTTGGTGGTGTTTGTTGTTGGTTTGGGTGCCCGACGAAACGTGTCAGATCCGGGCCGGCGGCATCTTTGGCACGGCGTTTCATTTTCTTGATCACAACCGGGCAGGTCGTTTCGGACTGGTAAAGCACCTGACAATGCAGGCAGTTGATGCACTCGTTAGGATTGATTTCCCCTGTCGGATGAATGGCCTGAACGGGGCATTGGTGCGCACAGGTTTGGCAGGGGTTGCCGCATTCCTTGTAGCGTTTGAGCCAGTCAAACATGCGCAAGCGT
Source organism: Lentibacter sp. XHP0401 (assembly GCF_025751535.1). Taxonomy (GTDB): domain Bacteria; phylum Pseudomonadota; class Alphaproteobacteria; order Rhodobacterales; family Rhodobacteraceae; genus Lentibacter. Next base: position 485,560 of record NZ_JAOWLC010000001.1, read on the forward strand.
GCCGGGATCGCCAGAGCGGCTCCGAGCGGGCAGAGGTAGCGGCAGAAGAAGCGCTCGACAAACAGACCGGCAATCAACAGCGCGGCAACATAGGCCACAAACGGCCATGCGCGCACGAAGTTGAGAATGATCGCTGTTTTGAAGGGTTCGACTTCGGCCAGACGTTCGGCTTGTTCGATACTCGAAAGAGATACGCCGAAGAGGCCAAGGAAGATCATGTATTTCAACGGCCACAGGCGCTCGTGCAAGCCCCATGGAAGTGTCCATTGAGGAATGTGCAATGCGCGGCCGATACGGTTGAGCAACTCTTGAAGCGCACCAAACGGGCAGAGCCAGCCGCAATAGGCCCCGCGGCCCCAGAACAGAAGCGCCGCGGCAACGGAGAACCACAAGATAAAGGTCAGCGGATCAAGCAGGAATGCCTGCCAGCTGAAGCCGGACACGAGCGAGCCGAACAGCGCCATAAGGTTGACAACCGAGAGCTGCGCATTGGCATACCAGCCGAGATATATCAGCGTGAAGGTGAGGAAGCCCATGCGGAACCAGAAGAACCAGCGCTCGTTGCGGGTTGCGAATGTCTGAAAGAAAAATACCGCCGTCAACACGGTCAGCATCACGCCCAGCACGATGATCTCGGTGGTTTTGCTTTCCCAGATACGTTTCCAGAGCGCTTGCTGCGCGTCTGTCTCGGACTGGTCCGTGACCTGCTCGACCGCAGCCGGAACCTGAGGGGCAGGCGCTGGTGCGATGGCGCGGATGTATTGCGGCGGCAGTTGGTAGCCGAGATCAAAGGTGGTGAAGACCTTCTCGATCGCGCCGACCTCGCGCTGAACCAGAAGCTGGATGCGGAACGGTTGTGTCGGGTCAAACCCGCTGTCAGCAGGGATTTTGAACAAATCCGCCTCGTTGAAGGCCGGAGCCCCCTCGGCGACAATCGTGTTGATACGCTTGTGCATGCGGTCTCGGAAGCGAACAGACACATCATGCTGGATCAGAACGATACGATCAAATATCCCGCCGCGCACATAGCCCGAGCCTTTGAAGGAATAGAGCCCGCGCCCGACAATAGCGACTGCGTGGTCGCCTTCTTCCAGCCAGTCATCCAGATTTTGGGCGACAGCATCCCCAAGCAAGGCCTTTGCAATCGCGGGATGCGAGACAAGAGCCGCCTGCATCTCGATGAAAGTGGTTTCCGGTGCTTCGGTCAGGGCGCGTTTGGCGGCGCGCTCGTCGTCCATGGCTGCGAAGGCTTCGTTGACTTGCCCGACATCTAGCGAAAGGCGGCGCAATGTGCCATCGCCTTCAAGTGTCATCCAATCGCTCGCAGCCTCGGCATCGGGGTTGATCTCGTATTGCGGCCCTGTGCCTTTTTCTTCAACGGCAAGCCCGCCCAACCCGAGCTGACGGGCAACTTTAAGGCCTGCACGAACGATTGAATCGTCGATTACCATGATTGTCACGGTCGCGCCTGAAATGATATCAAGCTCATGCGCCGTGCCGCCGGAGTCGGCTTCGGCAACCAGATCAAGCCCTGTGTAGCCAGCAACCAAAGCTTTGATTTTGGAATCGGGAATGCCGATCAGAACAATCGGTTCGGAGTGCTTCACCAGATCAACGCCGATGACTTTGGCGGCATCATCAACGGCAACCATGGTGTGAATGGGCTTGCCCGAATACCCTGTGGTGGACACAAAATCGGATGTGACAAAGGCCCAACCAATGCGCTCTCCTGCTTTGAGGATCTCGACTGCGGGTATGTTTTCGTCGATCGCGCCAAAAGCGTCGGCTCCCTCCACAAGCTCGCTGGCGACAACATCGGGCAGGAGCTTGGAAAGAACTGTTTGTGCCGCTGCCGGAAGCCCGCAAAGAAGCGTCATCGCAGCAAAGACCATAGCTTTAAGGAGGAGGTGGAGGTTTGTCATGCGGTGGCGTCCTTGAGTGGTGGTCGCCCGTCGCCGTATGTTTTCTGGCCATCGTATGCCTGATCGGAAGAGAACAGGTTTGATGTTGTCTGTCGTGTTACGTGCCCCAGCGGGGGGCCACGCGGCATTGGACGGGTTTTATAGGTGTGAATGTAAGGCGTGGCGAAAGCCGGTAGGTCAGCCGCGGAAGTGATTTGGCTGAATGTGAAGCGCTTGCCGCTGTTGATATCCAGCGTACCTGCCATGGCATGGCTGCAAACGAGGCAGTCCTGACAGTCGTGAGATGGATTTACAGGGGTTCCGCCGGAATCAACGAGAACTGTTTCGGCGAAACCGTCTGCGCAAATTTCCATAGTAAACGATGCGCCGGAGGTTTGTGCTGCTGCCATACCTAAAGGGCCATACAGAGTAAGGCCCACAGCTAAAACCCAGCTGAAAATTATGGAAGCGGCATGTTTCATCGGTGTTTTCATACTGCCCAATTATTGGGCAAACGTTGTTCTGGCGCAAACTCAGCGGCAGTTTTGGTGGCGACGTTTCGCCCAAGTCTCGCTGTGTGCTGAATTATTTTCCTGTCATGAAACAAAGGAAAATTGCTGTTTTCGTCAGAATCAGACCACAAGCCCGATGGTTTGCGGCGGATTAAACCGAGCGTTGGCCTTTTGGGGCTGGTGTCGTGGGGTTGAGACCTGCCCATCGCCGGCTCGAAGCGGGCCAGGTCTTACCTTGTTTGGGCGTCAATCAAGGCGATTGGAGTGCCTAGGATCCGCGCGCATGGAAGACAAACCCCAAGAGATTGAGCAAGACCTGCGCGGCGAGGATGCTTGTGCTGCCTGACGGGTCATAATCGGGGGCGACTTCGACGAGATCTATGCCGACGATCTTGTGAGCTTGGGCGACCTGTTGAAGGAGTTCCAGCACCTCGTAGTAGAGAAAGCCGCCGTGGCTGGGTGTGCCTGTGCCCGGCGCGATGGAGGGGCAGAAGGCGTCGATATCAAGGGTGATGTAGACGCGGGCGCCTGACGGGATGCGTTTGGCTGTTTCCACCGCGCCGAGCGCGCGCATCTGGCGGACGGAGAGGATATCGGAGCCCATGGCGCGGGCAGCTTCATAGCCTTCCTGCGTGGTGGAACTGACATTGCGGATACCGACCTGGGTGAGTCCTGTGACATAGGGCTTCTCGGCGGCGCGGCGCATCGGGTTGCCGTGACCGTTGCGCACGCCGTGGCGGACATCGACAAAATCAAGGTGGGCGTCGATTTGGAGGATGTAAATATCGCCTTGGCCGTCAAAGGCGTTGATGCAGGGGATGTTGACGGAGTGATCGCCGCCGATGACCACAGGCAGCGCGCCTGCGGCCAGTGCTGCGCGCACGCCTGTTTCGATATTGGCGTGGCTTGTGGCAGTATCTGTGTGGACGATATCGGCATCGCCCATGTCAACGATGCGCACGGAACCGGGCAGATAGGTGACATCATCCTCGTGGTCATAGGCGCCTGCGTGACCAAAGGAGAAGAGCGTGGAGGCTTCGCGCACGGCGCGGGGGCCAAAGCGCGCGCCAGAGCGATACTGCGTGCCTGCATCAAAAGGCGCGCCGAGCACGGCGACATCGGCCTTTAGCGTGCTCCAGTCGGGGGCGTAGGGGCGCTTGGCGAAGGTTGCAATGCCGACGAAGGGAAGGTTGAGGCGGCCGGTATCATATGTGTTGTCGCTCATTTCGTGCTCCTGTGCTTTGAGGACAGAGTGCGGCGCGCTTGCGGGCTTGGCAAGGGCTGCGACATTGTCGGGCTTGGGTTTGCCGCGCGAAAGGCGTATGGCTGCGGAAATACATGCTGCAAGGGGAATGTGATGCGTTCAAGAACAGGCTTTGGCGAGCAAACGCCACCCGCGATTTTCTCGCTAATCCTCGGGCTGTTTGGCCTGTCGATGGCGTGGGGAGCTGCGGCGCGAATGTCGATTGTGCCTGCGGCGATATCCGAGATTATCTTGGGTGGTGTTGCGGTTGTTTTTGCTATTGCAGCAGTGGCTTACGGTAGAAAGCTGACGTTGCGGGCCGGCACGCTGATTGAGGATGCGCGGATATTGCCAAACCGTGGCGGGCTGGCGGCTTTGGCTGTTTGCGTTTCGGTTCTGGCGGCGGGGCTTGTGCCGATTTCGCCGGTCTGGGCTACGCGGGTTATGTATGTGGCGCTCGGGTTGCATGTGTTAATGGCGCTTTTGGTGATCTATGTTTTGGTGAGCGGCCCGAAAGAACAGAGACAGGTGACACCGCTTTGGCATTTGAGTTTTGTCGGCTTCATTGTGGCGGCTGTTTCGGCTGTGAACCTTGGCAAGTATGAGCTGGCGGAAGCGATTTTCTGGGCGACGCTTGTGGCGGCAGTGATCATTTGGGCTGTGAGTGCAGTGCAGCTTGTGAAGCGTGTGCCACCAGCGCCTTTGCGGCCGATGCTGGCCATTCACCTTGCACCTGCGAGTCTGTTTGTGACGGTGGCGCTTGGCTTTCCTGCCGATGATTTCCCGACCATGGTGATGATGGCACGTGTCTTCTCCATCGTGGCGATGCTTATTCTGCTTGGCCTGCTTGTCTCGCTGAAAAGTCTGCTTGAGGCGGGGTTCAGCCCGATGTGGGCCTCGTTTACCTTTCCGATGACAGCGTTTTCGGCGGCAATGCTTAGCTATGCTGGGCAGATCGACAGTGTTTTGGAGCGCATTCTGGGCGGTGTCATGCTTGCTGTGGCGAGTGTGGTTGTGCCCTACATCGCGGTGAAGGTGATCCGCATGTGGATGACGGGGCAGCTTGCTCTCAAGACCAATGCGGCCAAAGCCTGAGATTGGCCTTTTACTTTTGGCCAATGCGTGAAATAGGGAAGCGCCAAACGAACCCAACTCTGGAGATGTCCTATGGAGATTCGTGAGGCTCTGACCTTCGATGATGTTTTACTTGTTCCTGCTGCTTCGGCTGTGTTGCCGAGCACCGCAGATACGCGCACGTTTGTGACGCGTGATATTCGCATGAACATACCTTTGCTCAGCTCGGCCATGGATACGGTGACCGAGGCTCGCATGGCCATTGCCATGGCGCAGGCGGGGGGCATTGGTGTTGTTCACAAGAACCTGACGGTTGAGCAGCAAGCCCGCGAAGTGCGCCGCGTGAAGCGATTCGAGAGCGGGATTGTTTACAACCCAGTGACACTAAAGGTGAACCAGACGCTGGCGGACGCCAAGGCGCTGGTGGAGCGGTATAACTTCACCGGCTTTCCTGTGGTGGATGAGACCGGGTATGTTGTGGGCATTCTGACTAACCGCGATATGCGGTTTGCGAGTTCGGATGACACGCCTGTGCATATGATGATGACATCGGAAAATCTTGCGATGCTGGCCGAGCCTGCCGAACTTGAGGAAGCCAAGAGCCTGATGCGCGCGCGCCGGATCGAGAAGCTTTTGGTGCATGATGGAAAGGGCAAGCTCACGGGTTTGCTGACCCTGAAAGACACCGAGCAAGCGGTTTTGAACCCGACGGCTTGTAAAGATCAGCTCGGGCGTTTGCGGGTCGCTGCAGCGACCAGCGTGGGCGAGAGCGGTTTTGAGCGCACCGAGGCGCTGGTGGATGCGGGCTGTGATATTGTTGTGATTGATACGGCGCATGGCCATTCCGAGGGCGTGATTGAGGCCGTGAAACGCGCCAAGCAGCTTTCGAACGCTGTGCAGGTGATTGCGGGCAATGTGGCCACTTCCGAGGCCACGCGCGCTTTGATTGATGCGGGGGCTGATGCTGTGAAAGTTGGCATCGGGCCGGGCAGCATTTGCACCACGCGAATGGTTGCGGGCGTTGGCGTGCCGCAGCTCACGGCGATTATGGATTGTGCCAGAGAAGCGGGTGATGTGCCTGTTATTGCCGATGGCGGCATCAAGTTTTCCGGCGATTTTGCCAAGGCGATTGCGGCGGGGGCGTCCTGCGCGATGGTTGGCAGCATGATCGCGGGAACAGACGAGAGCCCCGGCGAGGTGATCCTCTATCAGGGGCGTTCGTTCAAATCCTATCGCGGGATGGGCAGCCTTGGCGCGATGGCGCGCGGCTCTGCTGACCGTTACTTCCAGAAAGACGCGGCCAGTGACAAGCTCGTGCCCGAGGGCATTGAAGGGCAGGTCCCATATAAGGGCAGCGCCAGTGCGGTTGTGCACCAGCTTGTGGGTGGTTTGCGCGCCGCGATGGGCTACACGGGCAATGCCACTGTGGCCGACATGCGCGGAAACTGTAAGTTTGTGAAAATCACGGGCGCAGGGCTTAAGGAAAGCCATGTGCATGATGTGCAGATCACCCGCGAGAGCCCGAACTACAGGATGAACTCATGACACCGGCAGCGCGTGTGGCTGCGGGGGCCGAGATCCTCGATCTGATCCTTGAGGGCGAGCCTGCCGAAAAAGCACTCACGCGATGGGCGCGTGGCAGCCGGTTTGCGGGCTCCAAAGACCGTGCTGCTGTGCGCGACCATGTGTTTCAGGCCTTGCGCTGCATGCGCTCGTTTGCGGCGCTCGGCGGAGCGGATCCGATGACCGGGCGGAGCCTGATGATCGGCGCGTTGCGGGCGGAAGGCGCTGATTTGGCGGCGTTTTTCACAGGCGAGGGCCACGCACCTGCGCCTTTGGATGAGACCGAGCTCGCAGGCGGGCGCACTCCCGAAGCGGGAGCTGAGGCTTGCGATATTCCGGATTGGCTCTGGCCTGCATTTGAAGCGGCTTTGGGCGATGAGGCTGTGCATGAAGCCAGCCTGATGCGTGAGCGGGCCGATGTGTTTTTGCGGGTGAACACGCTATTGGCCACAGCGGGTGAGGCGCAGACGGCTTTGGCGGAAGAGGGCGTTTTGAGTGAACCACACGCACTTTCCCCGACTGCTTTGAGAGTGACCGAGGGCGCACGGCGCGTGCGGCTGACGCAGGCATTTGAAGACGGGTTGATCGAGCTGCAAGATGCGGCCAGTCAAGCCGTTGTCGACTGGTTGCCGCTTGAGGGCGTAACGCGGGTGCTGGATTATTGCGCGGGCGGCGGCGGCAAAAGCCTTGCGATGGCAGGGTGCGTGAAGGCGCAGATTGTGGCGTCTGATATTGCCCCCGATCGGATGAAGGATTTGCCTGCACGCAGCACGCGAGCGGGTGCTTCGATTGCTGTAAGATCACTTGAAGAACTGGCGAAAGAGCCATCATTTGATTTGGTTTTATGTGATGCACCTTGCTCTGGTTCTGGCGCATGGCGGCGCGCCCCTGAGGGCAAATGGCGCCTTACGGCAGAGCGCCTTGAAGAGCTTCAGGGCGTGCAGCTTGAGGTCTTGAAAGCGGCAAAAGATCTGGTTTCCGCGGGTGGCACTCTGGCCTATGTGACCTGCTCGCTTTTGCGCGCAGAGAACGAAGATCTGGCAGCGCGTTTTATGAGCGAATGCCCGGATTGGAGTTGCACGGCAACGAGGCGCTGGCAACCGTCTCTGGGCGGTGATGGCTTTTTCGCCGCAACATTTGCGAGAAATTCCAAGTAGATACACACTTTTTAGGTGAGTTTTTTTCTTATCGGCTTTAATCATGGGTTAACGCTTCCAGCGTATGACAGAGTTGACCCCTGACTGGAGCCCCTGCCTGTGAGCCATGTAGCCTTTACACCTGATCCCGTGACGAAGGTTTCGATGCGTCTGATGCCGCGCGCTTCTGTGCTGGTTTTGTTGGCGTGTGCTGCGTTTGGCCTGTCCTATCTGGCAGAACACGAGCAGATCAAGCTGGGGGCTGCCATTGTCGGCACGAGCCTGTGCTGTCTGATGCTGATCAGTGCGATTGTTGCGCTGCGCTTTCGCCTGGCCAGCCGCCGGGGACAAAGGGCTGTGGCCGATTTGGTTGCGCATGATGCGGCGGCCTGTTTTGTGGCCGATGATGTTGGGGAGATCTGGTATAGTAACGGCGCTGCTACGGCACGTTTCTCGGACCTCCCCAAGACGGTGGAGGCGGCCCTTTCGACCGTGGTGAGTAGCCCGACAGGGCTTGTGACGCGGCTCTATTTGAAGGCAAGGCAACTTGGCGCCGCGCGGGAAGACGTTGTCACCCGGGAGGCGCATTTGCGACTCTCGTGCCACAGGCTACGCCAAGGGGGGGCGATCTGGCGTTTGGAAGATTTGCCTCCGGCCAAGGCAGAGAGCGGGTTGAGTGGCGCTGAAGCGCTGCCCGTGCTTGTTGTCGGGCGGCAGGACACGGTTTTGTTCATGAATGATGCAGCGCGGCAGTTTTTTGGCGAGCGGGTAAAGACACTTGACCGCGTTGTTCCGAACCTGCCTCTCAAGCTTGACCGTTTGCAGGAAGTGAACACGGAAAGTGGCAGTGTCGCTTGCGTTATCACCGAGTTGTGTCTGGGGGCGGGACGGCGTGAGCTGGCTTTCGTGCCGACGCAGGAAAACATTGTCGAGTTTCCCGAGAGCATGCGCTTTTTTGACGAGCTTCCTGTGCCGCTTTTGAAGCTGGCACCGGACGGGGTTGTGACCGAAGCCAACAAGATGGCTTGTGATCTGTTGGGGCGTAGAGATCTGATTGGCGAGAGCCTTGGTGTGCTTTTGGAAGGGTTGGGCCGTTCGATCAAGGATTGGCTTCACGATACGATACTGGGTCGGGTGAGCCGCCAGACCGAGTTTCTGAAAGTGCGGAGCAACGATTTCGAGACCTTTGTGCAAGTTACGCTGAAGGCTGCGCGGGAAGGCAGTGAGCATGTGCTTGTTGCGGTGTTAAGTGATGCGACCGAATTGAAAACGCTTGAGGCACAGTTTGTGCAGAGCCAGAAAATGCAGGCGATCGGCCAGCTTGCGGGCGGTGTCGCGCATGATTTCAACAATTTGCTGACGGCCATCACGGGGCACTGTGACTTGTTGATGCACAAACGTGCAGAGACCGATCCTGATTTTCTTGATCTCGAGCAGATCAACCAAAACGCAAACCGTGCGGCGGCTCTTGTGAGCCAACTCCTTGCCTTTTCGCGCAAGCAGACGCTGCGGCCAGAAACGATTGATGTGCAGGAAACGCTTTCCGACCTGACCCATTTGCTCAACAGGTTGGTCGGCGAGAAGGTGCAGCTTGAATTTGAGCACGAAGCCGATAACCAGACGATCAGGGCAGACAAACGCCAGATTGAACAAGTTGTAATGAATCTGGTCGTGAATGCACGCGACGCCATGCAGGAAAGTGGCGTGGTCACGATCCGCACGGCAGGCCTGACATTGGACGCACCACTCATGCGAGACAGGGCCGAAGTGCCTCCGGGATCTTATGTTTCGATAAAAGTGATTGATCAGGGCACCGGTATTCCTGCTGATAAGTTACAGAAAATTTTCGAACCGTTCTTCACGACAAAGCGAACGGGAGAGGGCACAGGCCTCGGCCTGTCAACGGCTTATGGAATTGTGAAGCAGACAGGTGGATTTATCTTTGCCGATAGCAAGGTGGGCAAGGGAAGCTGTTTTACGCTTCTTTTGCCCACTCAGGAAGCAGCGGAGCAAGTGCCTGCACCTGATGCAGGGATAGCTGAGGCGGAAAGAATGGAAATGCCGGATTCGACCATTCTGCTGGTTGAAGATGAAGCGCCGGTGCGCGCTTTTGCGTCGCGTGCGCTTAAGCTGAAGGGGTTTACCGTGCTTGAGGCGAGCTCTGGCGAAGAAGCGCTGGACATTTTGAAAGATGAAACACTGCACGTTGATGCATTTGTGACCGATGTTATCATGCCCGGACTAAAGGGGCCGGAATGGGTTATTGAGGCCCGCAAGCTGCGCAGGGACGTGAATGTGGTGTTTGTGTCCGGCTATGCGGAAGATGTTTTCAATGACAACGGCTTTGAAATTCCGTGTTCCACATTTTTGCAGAAACCGTTTTCTCTGGGTGAGCTGGCTGATGTGGTTCAGGCGGCGGTTTCGCAACCCTTTCCAGTCAATCAATAGAGGCATAAAGCTCGAATTCTGCATGGCACTCGCGGTGCAAGCGTGCGGAAAGATCGGCGGAGAGCTTTAGATCACGGTTGGGCGAAACATTGACTTTTGGAAGGGTGATTTCGATTTCAAGGCGGTCCTGCAGATAAGCAATGCATGCGTCGAGGTTTTCATAGCGAAAAAAATGGTTGATCGAAGTGCCATTGGGGCGAGCTTCAACAAACTTGGACTGCGCTCCGACATTTGCGTAAGCAGGCCTGTCTGCCGCGAGATAGGCCTCGACAAAGGTTTCAAAGCTGATGCCGGCGGTTGATACCGCACGTCCGGACAAAAAAGGTCGCTGGCGATAGCGATACCAACTTCCGAGCCAGCTTATAGGCTCGCGGATCACGGCAACGGTTTCGACATCATCACCGATAAATTTTTCAACCATAGGTCTGAAGAATCGGTTGTATCTGTAAACAGGTGCGTGCTTGAGCTCGGGAGGATCAAGAACAGCGATGGCGGCATGTGGCGCAAGGGCTGTTTCGATCGCGGTTGTGCCCGTTTTGGGCACGGAAAAAAAGACCAGTTTGGCTTTGGAGAAGATCAGCATGGGCCTGCTTTCATTTATCTTGTGCCGGTAAACTACTCTTTAACCAATTTACCCAAAAGTCTGAATCGTAAATTTATGTTGTAATGTTCTCTCTTTGATCCCATAAGGAACATAATGAGAACACATGCAGCGATTGCCGCCTCGGGCGGGGTGTGAAATAAGGACATATAACAATGGCAACGGCAGATCTTTTGAACATGAAAAACAAGCGCGACTCAGACAAGCAGAAGGCGCTCGACAGTGCTTTGGCTCAGATCGAACGGCAGTTCGGCAAAGGCTCTATCATGAAAATGGGGAGCGAAAACGCCATTCAGCATATCGAAGCCACGTCCACAGGCTCGATCGGGCTTGATATCGCGCTTGGGATCGGGGGGCTGCCGAAAGGGCGGATCGTTGAAATTTATGGCCCTGAAAGCTCGGGTAAGACAACCCTTACGCTGCATTGTGTGGCTGAAGAGCAGAAAAAGGGTGGCGTTGCAGCCTTTGTGGATGCGGAGCACGCACTTGACCCGCAATATGCCAAGAAGCTTGGCGTTGACCTTGACGAGCTGTTGATTTCGCAGCCTGACAATGGAGAACAGGCGCTTGAGATTATTGACACTCTTGTACGCTCGGGCGCTGTCAGCCTTGTGGTGGTTGACTCGGTGGCAGCCCTGACGCCGAAATCCGAACTGGAAGGCGAAATGGGGGATTCAAGCGTTGGTGTGCACGCCCGCCTGATGAGTAAAGCCATGCGAAAACTGACAGGTTCGATTTCACGCTCGAATTGCATGGTGATTTTCATCAACCAGATCCGCATGAAAATCGGCGTGATGTTTGGTAGCCCCGAGACGACAACGGGTGGTAACGCGCTCAAGTTTTATAGCTCCGTGCGTCTTGATATTCGTCGCATCGGCTCGTTGAAGGACCGTGACGAAGTGGTCGGCAACCAGACGCGTGTAAAAATTGTGAAGAACAAGGTTGCACCGCCCTTCAAGCAAGTTGAATTTGACATCATGTATGGTGAAGGCATTTCTAAGACGGGGGAGTTGCTCGACCTTGGGGTGACCCTCGGGATTGTTCAGAAATCGGGTGCATGGTTTAGCTGTGGCGATGAGCGGATCGGGCAGGGGCGCGAGAATGCGCGCCAGTATCTGAAAGATCACCCCGAAATGGCTTATGATATTGAAGACAAAATCCGTGCTGCGCATGGCCTCGACTTTGATGACGAAAAGCCCACGGCAGCTGGAAAAAATCCGCAAGCAAGCGACGATGACGACTTGCTTGAAGGGTAAACCTGCATTTTGATAAATTGAAAGCGCCGGTGCAGAGAATGCTCCGGCGCTTTTGCTCTGTGGACATGAGCTTTCGTGGCAGCTAAACCCTGACGGGTCACATTATGCCGGAAAAACAAATGCCAAGCCTGAATGAAATCCGCTCTACTTTTCTGAATTACTTTGCCAAGCAGGGGCACGAGATTGTGCCTTCAAGCCCTCTCGTGCCGCGCAATGATCCGACGCTGATGTTTGTGAACTCGGGAATGGTGCAATTCAAGAACCTGTTCACAGGTGTCGAGACACGCGACTACAACCGCGCTACGACAGCGCAGAAATGTGTGCGCGCGGGCGGCAAACATAATGACCTTGATAATGTGGGCTATACGGCGCGCCACCACACGTTTTTCGAGATGCTCGGCAACTTCAGCTTTGGCAATTACTTCAAGGAAGAGGCGATTGCCTATGCCTGGGAGCTTGTAACCGATGTGTTCGGGATCGACAAAAACAGGCTGACAGTGACGGTTTATCATACCGATGATGAGGCGTTTAACATCTGGAAGAAAATGGGCGTTCCGGAAGAGCGGATCATCCGAATTGCGACCTCGGACAACTATTGGCAGATGGGTCCGACTGGCCCATGCGGGCCGTGCACCGAAATTTTCTATGACCATGGCGAGCATATCTGGGGTGGCCCTCCCGGTAGCCCGGAGGAAGATGGTGACCGTTTCATCGAGATATGGAACGTGGTTTTCATGCAGAACGAGCAGTTTGAGGACGGCTCGATGCGCGACCTTGATATGCAATCGATTGACACAGGCATGGGGCTTGAGCGTATCGGCGCACTGCTTCAGGGCAGCCATGACAATTATGACACCGACTTGTTCAAAGCGCTGATCGAGGCCTCGGCCGAGGCCACAGGCGTTACGCCTTATGGTGACCAGAATGTGCATCACCGGGTGATTGCGGACCACCTGCGCTCGACCGCGTTTTTGGTGGCGGATGGGGTGATGCCCTCGAATGACGGGCGCGGCTATGTGCTGCGCCGGATTATGCGCCGCGCGATGCGGCACGCGCATCTATTGGGGGCGAAAGACCCTGTGATGCATCAGCTTGTGCCGGCTCTGGTGCGCCAAATGGGGGGCGCTTATGGCGAGTTGCGCCAAGGGCAGGCGATGATTGAAGAAACCTTCCTGCTGGAAGAAACCCGTTTCAAGCAAACGCTTGAGCGCGGATTGAAACTGCTTGACGACGAGCTTGACGGGCTTGGCGAAGGCGCGGCCCTTTCGGGTGAGGCGGCGTTTAAGCTTTATGATACATTCGGTTTTCCACTTGATCTGACGCAGGATGCACTGCGGGAGAAGGGCCGTGAAGTAGATGTATCTGGCTTTGAGGCGGCGATGGCCGAGCAGAAGGCAAAGGCGCGTGCGGCCTGGTCGGGCTCGGGCGATGCAGCCGATGCGGCTGTGTGGTTTGACATTGCCGACGATGCCGGTGTGACCGAGTTTCTGGGCTATGACACTGAAGTCGCCGAAGGGCAGGTGCTTGCGCTTGTGGCCGATGGCGCGCGGGTAAAACAGCTTGAAGCGGGGCAGGAAGGCTGGGCTGTGCTTAACCAGACGCCGTTCTATGGCGAGTCCGGTGGGCAGGTTGGCGACAGCGGGCTTTTGCGCCGTTTGGAAAACATGGCCGAGGTGAGCCATGTGAAAGACACGCGCAAACATGCGGATGGCAAAGTTTTTGGCCATCTGATTGTGGCTGGCGAAGGTGGCTTGAGTGTCGGGGACACTGTTTCGCTTGAAGTGGATCACGCGCGCCGCAGTGCCATTCGCGCCAACCACTCGGCGACGCACCTGTTGCATGAGGCGTTGCGCGCAGCCCTTGGCGACCATGTGGCGCAGCGTGGCTCATTGAATGCGGACGACCGTTTGCGCTTTGATTTCAGTCATTCAAAGGCGCTTGAGCTTGAACAAATCAAGCAGGTCGAGGCAGATGTTAATGCTTATATTCGCCAGAATGCCCCTGTGGAGACGCGGGTGATGACACCCGATGAGGCACGCGCGCTTGGTGCGCAGGCGCTGTTTGGCGAGAAATACGGCGATGAGGTGCGGGTTGTTTCGATGGGCCATGACAACGGCTCCGGTAAGGGCAGCGACGGGCATACCTATTCGATCGAGCTTTGTGGCGGCACGCATGTGCGTCAGACGGGCGACATCGGGTTGTTTGTCGCACTCGGCGATTCTGCTTCCAGTGCAGGTGTGCGCCGTATGGAGGCCCTTACAGGCAAAGCTGCGTTTGATTATCTGAGTGCGCAGGATGCGCGGGTGGCCGAGCTTGCGCTTGAACTGAAAGCGCCTGCGGCGGATGTGCCCGCCCGCGTGAAAGCCCTGATGGATGAGCGTAAGGCTCTGGCCAACGAAGTGGCGCAGCTGCGCCGCGAGTTGGCGATGTCTGGTGGTTCCAAGGGTGGTGATGCGGCAGAAGCGATTGAGATCAATGGGATAAAGCTCATTGCTCAGGTGCTTTCGGGCGTGTCGGGCAAGGATTTGCCCGCGCTTATTGACGAGTATAAGAGCCGTCTTGGGTCTGGTGCTGTATTGCTGATTGCCGATACGGGCGGCAAGGCCGCTGTGGCAGCTGGTGTGACTGCTGATTTGACAGACAGTCTCTCGGCGGTTGATTTGGTGAAGGCGGCCGTGCCCGAGCTTGGCGGTAAAGGTGGCGGTGGCCGCCCGGATATGGCGCAGGGTGGCGGCGCGGATGTGAACAACGCCGAGGCGGCTATCGCGGCGGTAAAATCAGTATTGGAGGGCTAGATGCCAGCACTTTGGATTGCACATGTGACAGTAACAGACGCGGATGCTTACGCGAAATATGCGGAGCTTGCGGGACCGGCTATTGCTGCTCATGGCGGTGAATTTATTGCCCGTGGCGGACGGTTTGTTCAGCTGGAGGGCAAGGAGCGTCCGCGCAATGTTGTGGCGAAGTTTGCAAGCGTTGATGCGGCTGTGGAGTGTTATCACTCGGCGGCCTATCAGGAAGCTTTGAGCCATGCGAAAGGTGCATCGGAGCGTGAATTGATGGTTGTTGAAACCAGCGAGTGATTCCGAAATACAGAACATAAAAAAAGCCCCGCTCGACTGAGCGGGGCTTTTGTTTTACGAGAGCTGCTTTGACGCGCGTTTGCGCTCATGCGGGTCAAGGTGACGCTTGCGCATACGGATCGAGCTTGGCGTGACTTCGACCAGTTCGTCATCGTTGATGTATGCGATGGCTTCTTCGAGGCTGAGTGTGATCGGCGTTGTCAGGCGCACGGCTTCATCTGTGCCAGAGGCGCGCACGTTGGTGAGCTTTTTGCCTTTGAGCGGGTTGACCTCAAGGTCGTTCTCGCGGCTGTGCTCGCCGATGATCATGCCTTGATAGATCTTGGTTTGCGCACCGATGAACATTTTGCCACGGTCTTCAAGGTTCCAGAGTGCATAGGCCACGGCCTCGCCATCTTCCATCGAGATCAGAACACCTGCGCGGCGACCCGGCATTGCGCCTTTGTGGGGCGCCCAGCCGTGGAATACGCGGTTGAGAACGCCTGTGCCGCGGGTGTCGGTGAGGAACTCGCCGTGATAGCCGATGAGGCCACGTGACGGCACATGTGCGATGATGCGGGTTTTGCCTGCGCCTGCGGGGCGCATTTCAACCAGCTCGCCTTTGCGGCCACCTGTGAGCTTTTCGATGACGACACCCGAGTATTCGTCATCCACGTCGATTGTGGCTTCCTCGATTGGCTCAAGGGTCTTGCCATCTTCTTCGCGCAAAAGAACTTTGGGGCGGGAGATACCCAGCTCAAAACCTTCGCGGCGCATGTTCTCGATAAGAACGCCCATCTGAAGCTCGCCGCGGCCAGCCACTTCAAAGGCTTCGCCGCCTGGAGTGTCTGTCACTTTGATGGCGACGTTGCTTTCGGCTTCTTTCATCAGGCGATCACGGATGACGCGGCTCTGGACTTTCTTGCCTTCGCGGCCAGCCAGCGGGCTGTCGTTGATCCCGAATGTCACGGTGATTGTGGGCGGGTCGATCGGCTGTGCGGGGAGGGCCGTATCAACGGCCAGCGCGCAGATTGTGTCGGCCACTGTGGCTTTGGACATGCCTGCGATGGAGACGATATCGCCGGCTTGGGCTTCTTCGATGTCTTGCTGGGCAAGGCCACGGAAGGCCTGAATTTTGGTGACGCGGAACTGTTCGATCTTCTGGCCGATGCGGCTGAGGGCCTGCACGGTTGCGCCGACTTTGAGCTTGCCGCTTTCAACGCGGCCTGTAAGCACGCGACCGACGAAGGGATCTGCGCCCAGCGTTGTGGCCAGCATGCTGAAATCTTCGTTCTGACGGGCGACCTGTTTGGGCGCTGGCACGTGATTGACGATGAGATCAAAGAGCGCAGAGAGGTCTTTGCGCGGGCCGTCAAGCTCGTGATCGGCCCAGCCGGAGCGGCCTGAGGCATACATATGCGGGAAGTCGAGCTGGTCATCATCGGCATCAAGCGAGGCGAAGAGATCAAAGCACTCGTCAAGCGCGCGGTCCGGCTCGGCATCGGTTTTGTCGACTTTATTGAGAACCACGATGGGGCGAAGGCCGAGGGCGAGCGCCTTGGAGGTTACGAATTTGGTTTGTGGCATCGGGCCTTCTGCGGCGTCCACGAGGAGCACGACACCGTCTACCATCGACAGGATGCGCTCGACCTCGCCGCCGAAGTCGGCGTGGCCGGGGGTGTCAACGATGTTGATGCGTTTGCCTTTCCACTCGACAGAGGTCGGCTTGGCAAAAATGGTGATGCCGCGTTCGCGTTCGATATCGTTGCTGTCCATGGCGCGCTCGGCCACGTCCTGATTGGCCCGAAACGCGCCGGACTGTTTCAGAAGCTCGTCCACGAGAGTTGTTTTGCCGTGGTCAACGTGCGCGATGATTGCGATATTTCGCAGGTCCATGATAATTCCTTGGGTTGTTTGTTGAGGGCCGATATACCGCGCGCAAACGAAATACCAGTAAGAATAAGGGACAGGGAGCATTTATGTCGCGCATTGGGCTATATGAGCAAGTTGATGCCGCAGTTGCGGCAGCTTTGCCGCAAATTTCGGGCGGAGCGGACGGGTCGGCTCCGGCGAAGGATGCACTGCATGGCGATGTCACGGTGACAGCCGCGATGGTGCAGGCGCGCGCCGTGGGTGTTGCGCCGCGTTTGCTTGCACAGGGGCTGGCCGAGGCGCTTGGCGCATTGGCAGGCGTGCGCAGCGCGTGCGTTGCGGGTGGCGGGTTTGTGAACCTGATTTTTGAAGATCGTTTCATTGCCTCTGCATTGACTGTGGATGCCTTGCAGCCCGAGGCGCAGAGCGGACGGGTTGCTGTGTGCACAGGGCTTCGGGCGGGCTTGCGCGCGCGCTGGACAGCTGAAGCCGCGAGCCGTTTGGCGCACGCGTTAGGCTATGAGGTCGAAAGCGGGCGGTTTGCCTCCGTTGGTAAAAGCGCGGGCCTTCAGGCGCTTGTCGGGTCGGAGCGGCGCTTTGGCGATGCGAGCGCGGGGGAGCTTGCTGATCTCGAAGCAGAGTTTGCGATGCTGACGGGGGCGGCCGAGGCGCATGAACAGGTGTTGTTTTTCACCCGTCAAGGCGCGAGGTTTCGCCCCGGGTTATACGAGGCTGCGTTTGAGGCATTGCCTGCTGGGCTGGCATCCACGGCGCTTGGCGCGGCAGATATTCCCTCGGGGCTTACAGAGGGGGCCGAGCAACTGGCGCGGCTTTTTGTGCTGTCGCACCGTGCCGAGCGGGTGCTTGACTTGGGCGACAAGCTGTTTTTGCAGCCCGAACAGGAGAACCCCGCATTTTTGCTTCAATATGCGGCCTCAAAGCTTGGCGGGTTGCGGGCCGCGCATGATGTGTCTGACTGGAGCCCCGAGACCCGCAGGCTGGCGCTGCATCTGGCGTATTTCCCGAGGCTTCTGACGCTCGCGCATGAACTCGCTGCGCCTCAGAGGCTCGGGCTTTTTCTGGTTGAGGCAAGCCGGCTTTTGCTTGAGGCGCAACGGGCGGCGCAAAAGCGTGACGAAAAAACCATTTGTGCGCGGGTTATCGACGCTTGCGAAGTTGTGTTTTCACGCGGATTCGCTATTGTCGGGGCAACGCCGCTGGATGAAATCACCTGAAGAGTGTGCCAGACGGGCCGGACAATAAATTGAGCAGAGACAAGCGCAGCAGATGATTGCGCATAAAAAACGAGGCAAATGATGGCGGAAATCCCATATGGCGGGGCAGGGCAGACGCAGCCTGCTCAGAACTCATACTCAACAATGACGAATTATGCCGGCGCGGTGGTGTCGCTTGGGCTGATCATAGGGATCGGCGTTTGGGGGTACGGTGTTTTGTCACGCGATGTAAGCGGTGTGCCTGTTGTGCGCGCCGCTTCGAGCGAGCCGATGCGCGTGGCGCCTGAAAAGCCGGGTGGGTCAACTGCGGCGCATCAGGGCCTTTCGGTGAACGAGGTTATGGCACAGGGCGGAGCTGAAAAGCCCGCTGACCGGCTTGTTCTTGCGCCTGCTCCGGTAAACCTGATGGAAGAAGACAAACCTTCAACGAGCACGGCGGCGCCGCGCACAGTGCCTGTTGCGGCGCTGGCTGCCGAGGAGGTTGAAGCCGAACCGCTGACGCCGCAGATGGCTTCGATCCGCGCTTTGGCCGAGCAATTGGCCGATGGTGTTGCGCCTTTGTCGGGGCAGAACATGCCACGTGAAGAGGCAACACCTGTTGCAGCAATAACGCCCGAAATGCCCAAAGCATCGGTGAGCACTGCTGCACAATCTGTAGAAACGGCTGAAGAATCTGTTGTTTCTGATGAAGAACCTGCAAAGGTTGTAGAACCAGTGGTTGACGCTGCTGTTGTGCGCTCGTTGCGCCCTAAGCTACGCCCACGGGTTATTAAGGCCAGCGCAACTGTGCCTGTGGCTGTGGCCGCGGCGGTTGCCGAGGCGGCCAGCGTGCCAGCGGGCACACGGCTCGTGCAGCTTGGCGCGTTTGATAGCGCCGAGGTTGCCAACCGCGAATGGACGCGCCTGAGCGGGCGTTTTGAAGAGTATTTCGAGGGCAAAAGCCCTGTTGTGCAGCGCGCCGAAAGTGGCGGTCGGGTGTTTTATCGCCTGCGCGCGCAGGGCTTTGCCGACCTGTCAGATTCGCGCCGTTTCTGTGCCGCGCTTCTGGCCGAGCGGGCTGACTGTATTCCTGTGGTGAGCAAATGAGCCGCTTTGGCGCGACGATCCTTGACGCAGACGGCTTTGAGCTGAGCCGCGAGGAGCGCGCCTTTTTCCGTGATGCGAACCCCTTCGGGTTTATCCTGTTTGCGCGCAATGTGCAGAGCGAGACGCAGCTTGCGCGGCTCTGTGAGCAGATGCGCGATGCGGTGGGGCGTGAAGCGCCTATCACGATTGATCAGGAAGGCGGGCGGGTGCAGCGCTTGCGTGCACCGCTTTGGCGCGAGTGGCTGGCCCCGCTGGAACAGGCTGAACTGGCTGGCGAGAAGGCTGCGCGCAGCTTTTATCTGCGCTTTCGTATGATTGCTGACGAGCTTAAGCGCTGCGGGATTGATAGCAACTGCGCGCCAATGCTGGATATTGCCTTTGAGGAAACTCATCCGTTCTTGAGAAACCGCTGCTATGGAACTGATATTGAATGTATTTCCGAGATTGGCCGTGCAGCTACCCAAGGCATGCTCGATGGCGGCGTGCTGCCTGTGGCCAAGCACATTCCGGGCCACGGCCGCGCACAGGCGGACAGCCATTTCGAGCTTCCAAGTGTTGATATCAGCCGTGAAGAGCTGATTGCCACAGATGGTGCGCCGTTTAAGGCGCTCAACGATGTGCCGATGGGTATGACCGCACATATTCGCTATCCACAGATTGATAGCGAGCCCGCAACGCTGAGCAAGGATGTGATGTCTCTGATCCGTGATGACCTGGGATTTGACGGGCTGATCATGACCGATGACATCTCGATGAAGGCTTTGCAGGGCGACTTGGGTGACTTGAGCCGTAGAGCCATTGCAGCGGGCTGCGATGTGATTTTGCATTGCAACGGCACGTTGGACGAGCGCCGCGCTGTGGCGGAGGCGGCAGGTGAGATGACGGATGCAGCGCAAGCGCGCGCGGAAACGGCGCTGACGATGCGCAAAAGACCAACAGATATTGACATTCTGGCGCTGGAAGCCGAGCTTGAAGCGCTTTTGAATGGGCGCCTGAATGCCAGCTGACGAATTTGAAGAAGACCAGAAGACCCTGAGTGTTGCGGAGCGGCTTGATGCCGAGGCGCTGATTATTGATGTTGACGGTTTTGAGGGGCCGCTTGATGTGTTGCTCACACTCGGGCGCACCCAGAAGGTGGACCTTACCAAAATCAGTATTTTGCAGCTTGCGCGGCAATATCTGGCCTTTGTCGAACGGGCGAAATCGCTTCGGATCGAGCTTGCGGCAGATTATCTGGTGATGGCGGCTTGGCTGGCGTTTCTCAAATCACGGCTGTTGCTGCCTCCTGATCCGACGGAGGACGGGCCGAGCGGTGAGGAACTGGCGGCGCATCTGGCGTTTCAACTTGAGCGGTTGCAGGCGATGCGCGATGTGGCCGCGAGGCTTATGGGACGTGACCGTTTGGGGCGCGACTTTTTCGCGCGCGGTGTGCCTGAGGATGTCACGCGCGTGAAGCGGGTGACTTATACCGCGACGCTTCTGGACCTGATGCAGGGCTATTCACGCCTGCGCACGCGCGACGAGTTTCGCCCGTTTGTTATGGACCGTGATGCGCTTTATACGCTGGAGAATGCGCTGGAGCGGATGCGCGGGCTGATCGGATTTGCGGGGACATGGACCGATATTTCAAGCTATATTCCCGAGGGCTGGAACAAGGACAAGGGGCGTATCCGCTCTGCTACGGCCTCGACATTTGCCGCCTCTCTGGAGCTGGCCAAAGAGGGGCGCGTGGAGCTGCGCCAATCAGAGACATTTGCGCCGATTGAGCTGCGCCGCAGAGATGAAAGCCGTGACGAAACATGAATGACGACATAGAACCTATTGAAGAAAAAGAGGAAAGTCTGTTTGAAGCTCCGCCTATTGCCGAGCAGGAGCGCATGGTTGAGGCGATTTTGTTTGCTTCGGCTGAGACGGTGACTGTAGCCGAACTCAACGCGCGGATGCCGCACGGGAGTGACGCTGCCGAGGCTTTGGTCTATTTGCGTAAGCGCTATGAGGGGCGCGGTGTGCGGGTTGTAAAGGTGGGTGATGCCTGGGCAATGCGCACGGCACCTGACCTGTCGTTTCTGATGCAGAAGGAAACGGTCGAGACCCGCAAGCTCAGCCGCGCCGCTATCGAAACACTGGCGATTATTGCCTATCACCAGCCGATCACCCGCGCCGAGATTGAAGAAATCCGCGGTGTGAGTGTGAGCCGCGGCACTGTGGACCAGTTGCTTGAGATGGAATGGATCCGCTTCGGGCGGCGGAAAATGACACCGGGGCGGCCTGTGACATTTGTTGTCACCCAAGATTTTCTCGATCACTTCGGCCTGGAATCGGCGCGTGATTTGCCGGGATTGAAAGAGCTGCGTGCCTCGGGGCTGCTGGAAAGCCGCTTGCCGCCAAGCAATATGCCGACATTGGGCGAGGGCGACGAGGACATCAACGAGGAAGCGCAAGAGGGCCAGAGCGAGCTGTTTGAAGACTAGGGATGCCTTATTATCCGCACAATGGCTGCCTATATTCAGGTATAAGCAGGCGACAGGAGGCGAGTATGAACGCGAACAGGTTGATCAACATGGCCTTGCGAATGGTCATGCGTAAGATCATGAACGCAGGTGTAAAGCGCGCGGGCGGCGGCAAAAAGGGCGCTGCCAGCCCGACCAAAGGGCTGAATAAAGCGGCCCGTATGGCGCGGCGAGGGAGCAGGTTTTAACTTTTGAAATGCTTTGACAGCTTTAGGCCCTGGCCTTGGTAGTTTGAGGCAATCCGCTCGCCGTAAAGCTCGGAGGGTGTTTCGGACATGCGCTCATAGACGAGGCGGCCGACGATCTGGCCGTGCTCCAGCACAAACGGGCTTTCGTGACAGCGCACTTCGAGTACGCCGCGCGAGCCAGCGCCGCCAGCAGCGGCATAGCCAAACCCCGGATCAAAGAAGCCCGCGTAGTGCACGCGAAATTCGCCGACCATGGCGAGATAGGGGGCCATTTCGGCGGCGTAATCGGGCGGGATACAGACAGCCTCGTTGCTGACGAGGATGTAGAATGCGCCCGGATCAAGAATGATCTGGCCGTTTTTGCTGCGCACATCTTCCCAGAAATCTTCGGGGGCGTAGTGATTTAGATTGTCGAGATCAATCACTCCCGTGTGCGGCTTGGCGCGGTAGCCAACAAGAGTGCCTTCCGAGGGGCGCAGATCAACGGAGAAGCCGAGGCCTTCGTCGATCACCGGCTCCTTGCCATCGACCAGCGGGATTTTGGCGTGAAGGGCGCGCAGCTCTGTATCGCTCAGTGTGGCTTGACCATTGCGGAAGCGGATCTGGTTGAGGCGCATGCCCGGACGCACGAGGACGGAGAAAGACCGCGGACAGATTTCTGCGTAGAGCGGACCGTGGTAGCCTGCTGGCACGCGATCAAACTCTTCGCCGCCGTCTGTGACGGTGCGGGTGAGTAGATCAAGCCGGCCTGTCGAGCTTTTGGCATTGGCGACGGCTTGGATGCCCTTGGGCAGGGCGAGGCTTTCTTGTAGCTCGACAAGATAGACGCAGCCTTTTTCGAGCACCACGCCATTGGTGAGGTCGATCTGGTGCATCTCGAATTCGTGCAGCCGCTCGGCGACAGTGCGGCCAGCGCCCGCGAGGAAAGACGCGCGCACACGCCACGCCCGCGCGCCTAGGCGCAGATCGAGGCTGGCGGGCTGGACTTGCCCTTCGGCATAGTCGGCTTTGGCGATGATCGCGCCTGAGCGGGTCAACTCGTGAATCTGCTGGCTGGCCAGAACGCCTGTCATGCTGTGTCCTTTCAAGGGCAAGTTGGACTGGTTCTAGCAAGTTTCCGGCCAATAGGCAGGCCAAAAATGAAGCTTGCGCCCCGTGAGGCGCAAGTTTTGGGGGGATTGCGCTGAACGACTTTAGAAGATGTCGGTCACGATTGATTTTAACCCTTCGGTGAGGGCCCCGGATTTCTCCTCTCCCTCATCGTCTTCACGATAAGGGCTGTCTTCTTCGCTGCGGTTCATGGCCACGGTCGGGAAACCGAGGTCTGGGTTATCCTGCGCGCCGTAGAAGAGATCAGCCGCCTCGATTTGATCCTCAGTGCAGTAGAGCGCTTCTGCTGCGCGCATATCCTCAACTGTGACGCCTTCCTCCAAAGGACTCCCGCGCCAGGTATTTTCCTCGCCTTCCGGCTCCGGTTCGGGTTCCGGCTCGGGTTCAGGTTCCGGTTCAGGTTCCGGTTCGGGTTCAGGTTCAGGTTCCGGTTCGGGTTCTGGCTCGGGTTCAGGTTCTGGCTCGGGTTCCGGTTCGGGTTCTTGCTCGGGTTCAGGTTCCGGCTCGGGTTCCGGCTCCGGTTCGGGTTCAGGTTCTGGTTCTGGCTCAGGTTCAGGTTCCGGCTCCGGTTCTGGCTCAGGTGTTTCGTCGCCAAAACCGTCCATATAGGCTATTGTTTCGGTTTCGATAAAGTCCAGCACCTCGCCGAAGTTGTCGGCGACTAGCGGATGGATGCTGGCGGGCACTTCAAAATCTGCTGGCACTGGCTCGCCGTTTGTTGCCTGATAGGTGATCATGCTGGCGAGGAAATAGGTTGTGTCTGTTCCATGCGGTGCGTCATCAACAAAGAGATCTGCGGTGTTGAGTTCGCTTAAAGGGCCGCCTTCGGCCAAGAGTCCGGACAGGACAGGGGCCACGGGAATCAGTGTGATGTTGGCGTCGGGGAAGCTTTCGTTCAGGCTTGATGCGTAGTCCAGATACCAGTCGTGGTAGGCGTCTTGATTGTAGTCGTAGTAGCTTTCCATCGCGCTGTCGCTTGGCGGGAAGCTTGAGCTGAACTGGGCGAGATCGCTCCAGCCTTCGTAGATGAAGATATCGGCTGTCGGCTGTGAAGGCAGAACATTGCTGATGATGGTTTCTGTCGCGCTGAGCGGGCTTACCGTGTCGCCAAAGTAATTTGTCGACGGATCGTTTTCTTGAATGAAATTGGCAGGGGTGATGATGATCTGGTTGAATGACGCCTCGTCAAAAGTGGCGATGTCATCGTCCCATTGGCTTTGCACGCCCTCAAAGCCCCACTCATTGTCGGGTTCGTCACCGCGGTCGGCAAACTGGCGCAGGAAACCGAAGCCGCCATTGACAGTGTAGCTGCCGCCTTCGGCAAGGGTGAACTGGTTGAGCCAGTAAGGCACGTTGGCTTGGGCGCTGCCACCTGAGAAATTAACGAGCGAATTGCCAAAGAAAAACTGGCTGCTTTGAATGGGCATAAGAAAATACTCCAAACCCGTGGGGAGAAAGCGGAGAGTTACTGATTAAATGCAGCGGGATTCCCCGAATCTGCGGCTAACTGGCTATGATTTAATACATTACGCTGCGGCTGTCATAAGCAGCGAAATTATATTGGGAATTCCGGCGGAAACAATCTGTTTCCGAATTGCTGATAGCGTTCAGTTGCCGGGGTGGGTTTGAATGGTCGGGCTAGCAGGACTCGAACCTGCGACCTTCCGTCCCCCAGACGGACGCGCTACCAGGCTGCGCTATAGCCCGACTAAGGCAGGTTCATAGCGGTTTTGAGCGGGAGAGCAAGGGTAAAACTGTAGCGTTTGCCGTGCAATTTCAGACTGGCGCAGGTCTTAGGCTGAAAGGGCTTTCAAGTCGGCGCGGGCCTGCACCAGAGTGCGGCGTGTCTCCGTGCTTGCTTCGCTCTTGAAGGCGGCAAGGCGGCTGAGAAGGCCCGCGTCGACATCAAGATCGGAATCGCCCGGATCGGCGGGGAGATCTATAGCGAGCGAAGCCGGCTTTGCTTTGGGTGTGCTGGCAGAAGCTGCTTCTTCGGCTTCGGCCTCAGGGCCGGCCGGCGGCTTGAGGAATGAGGGCAGGCCAGCCGCGCCGCCAGGGCTTGAGCGAAGCGGGGGCTCCTCCGCCTTTTCCATCTGGATGTCATCCACCGGAATTTCGTCTGCGGATTCCGCAGCGGTTTCCTCTGAGGAGCTTATCTCTGTTGAGGCCGCAACGTATTGCGTGTCTTCGGCCACGGGTTCTGGCTCGGAAGGTGGGGGAGTCTCGGTTGTATCGTTTGGGGTGGACCGTTCCGCCTCTGCCGTATCCGGACCGGAAGTTACCGGTTGGGCCTCGGTTGTGTGGTGGGCAAAAGAGATGACTTCAGAGGTTGGCTCCTCAGGAGTGGCCTCTACAAAAGGAGCCTCCTGCGTGGCGTCATAAGGCTTTGTTGTCTTTGCTTCAAACGCGGTGCTTTCGATAGCATCCTCGGGGTCGAGCGGTTGGGAGAGGGCTGATACTTCTTTGACACCGCTTTCGCGCAGCACCTTTTGAGCGCCTTTGATTGTCATTCCGTCATCGTGCAAAAGCTTTTTGATACCGCCCAGAAGCAGCATGTCATTCGGGCGGTAATAGCGCCGCCCGCCCGCGCGCTTGACGGGTTTTACCTGAGTGAACTTGCTTTCCCAGAAGCGCAATACGTGACTGGGCAGTTCGAGCCAATCTGCAACTTCGCTTATGGTCCGAAAGGCTTCGGCGGATTTTGCCATGCTCTGTGACGCTCCTAGCGCTTGTTGCCTGCGGCGACCCTGTCTTTCATGAGGTGAGAGGGCCGAAAGGTGAGCACGCGGCGCGGGTTGATCGGGACCTCTTGACCCGTCTTCGGGTTGCGGCCCACGCGGGCTGTTTTCTGGCGCACCGAAAATGTGCCGAAGGACGAGATTTTGACCTGTTCGCCTGTGACAAGCGCATCGGAGACATGCTGCAGCACGGTTTCGACAAGCTGGGCGCTGTCATTGCGCGAAAGCCCGACTTCGCGAAACACTGCTTCGCTCAGATCCATTCGTGTAAGTGTTTTTTCGGTCATGTTCAGACTCCCCCTATAGAGGGACGTTGGCAGCCCTCTTTCTGGCAGAATAGGCCTGAGAAAGATTCCGAGTCAATATCAATGGCTTGCGGAGTGGCGTTTCATTGCTGGATGAGGTGATTTACCAGCGGATAATCACCGCACCCCACGCCAGACCGCCGCCAATTGCTTCGGTGAGCACAAGATCGCCTTGCTTGATTTTGCCCGAGGCGGCGCCAACAGATAGCGCAAGAGGGATCGAGGCGGCAGAGGTGTTGCCATGATCTTGCACCGTGAGCACCACGCGCTCCATGGGGACATCAAGCTTTTTGGCTGTGCCCTGAATGATGCGGATATTGGCCTGATGCGGCACGATCCAGTCGACATCAGCGTGGGCAAGACCCGCTTTTGTAAGCGCAGCATCGGCTGTTGAGGCCAGTTTCTCAACGGCCTGACGGAAAAGCGCGTTGCCTTGCATACGCAGTTTGCCTGCTGTGCCAGTGGAGGACACGCCGCCATCGACGAAGAGCATGTCTTTGTAGCGCCCGTCTGAATTGAGGTCACTGGAGAGGATACCGCGGTCGTCGTTTGTGCCTGTGCCGCTCTGGGCTTCAAGGATGAGCGCGCCTGCGCCATCGCCAAAGAGCACGCAAGTTCCACGATCGGTCCAGTCCATGATGCGGCTGAAGGTTTCGGCGCCGATGACCAGAACGCGCTTGGCCTGTCCTGAAATGATAAGGCCATTGGCTGTGGACATGGCGAAAACAAACCCTGCGCAAACGGCCTGAACATCAAAGCCGAAACCTTGCTCCATCCCTATTTTTGTCTGAACCATGGTCGCGACAGAGGGAAAGGTGAGATCGGGTGTCGAGGTGGCAACGATGACAGCGTCAAGATCGCTTGCGCTGAGCCCTGCATTGACCAAGGCGGCCTTTGCGGCTTCGGCGGCAAGATCGGATGTGTGCTGGTCATCGGCTGCAAAATGGCGCCGCTCGATGCCCGAGCGGGTGCGAATCCATTCATCGCTTGTATCAAGCGTTGCTTCAAACTCGGCGTTTTCCACCACGCGTTCGGGCAGATAGTGGCCATAGCCGACAACAACGGAGCGGAGGATATCTGTGCGCTGTGTCATGATCTGGCCTTGTCAGTTTGTTCGTCCGTGTCATCGGCGGGGTGCCCCGAGCCGGATTCGCCAGCCAGCATGGTGGCGGCGGAAATGCGCGCGGCAAGCTTTTCATTGAAGCCTGATTGCGCGAGTTGGTGAGCCAGCTTGAGAGCTGCGGCCACGCCTGTGGCATCGGCGGAGCCGTGCGATTTGACGACTGTGCCGTTGAGACCAAGGAACACACCACCGTTCACCTGACGCGGATCAATTCTGCGGCTCAGGCGTTTGAGAGAGGTATAGGAGAGCAGGGCGGCAAGGCGTGATAACGGGGTATACTTGAAGGCTTCACGTAATAGATCACTGATCAGGCTGGCCGTGCCTTCCCCCGTTTTGAGAGCGATGTTGCCTGTGAAGCCGTCGGTCACGATAACATCACATTTTTTGCCCGGAAGGTCGCTGCCTTCGACAAAGCCGACGTAGTCGAACTGCGCGGCCTTGGCATTTTCAGCGATAAGCTCGTTGGCGGCCTGAATTTCGGCGCGGCCCTTGAACTCTTCCGTGCCGACATTGAGCAAGCCCACGCGCGGCATTTTGAGGTTCAACCCGTTTCGAGCATAGGATGCACCCATGAGGGCATATTGCAAAAGGTCACGCTCGTCGGCGCGGATATCGGCACCTGCATCAAGCATCACATTAAAGCCCTGCGGGTTGCGAGAAGGCCATAGCACGGCAATCGCGGGGCGATAGACCCCCGGAACCTTGCGCAGGCGAATGACAGAGAGCGCCATAAGCGCGCCCGTGTTGCCGCAGGAGACACAGACCGTGGCCTTGCCTTCACGCACGCTATCAAGCGCCGACCACATAGAAGTGCCCTTGCCGGACCGCATCACTTGAGCGGGTTTGTCGTCCATCGAGACAATGCCCTCGGCATCGACAATGGTGCAGCGATCGCGCAGGTTTTTCTTGCGCGCGACGAGCTGTTCAAGCTCGGCCGCGCGGCCATGCAGCAGAAAGAAGACGGATTTATTGGCTTTGGCAAAATGTGAACAGCCAGCGACGACTGCCGCTGGCCCTTTGTCACTGCCCATTGCATCAACCGAAAGAACGATACGCTCCGCCTGCGGACTTTTGGAAGCAGGCGAAGGCATAGCTGTCTGGCTCATGTGAAAGCCCCGGCTTAAGCCGCGTCTTCGTCGATCTCGACTTCGTCGGCGACAGCAATCACTTCGCGGTCGGCGTAGTGGCCACAATCGGGGCAAACATGGTGTGGGCGCTTGAGCTCACCACAGTTTGGGCATTCGTTCGGGTTTGCAGCCGTGAGGCTATCGTGGGCGCGGCGGTTGTTGCGGCGCGATTTGGAGACTTTGTTCTGTTGGACAGCCATGTCACAACCTCAATTATCTAGGGGCAAAAGAGCCCAGTTTCGGAAGGGCGAAGCCCTGCGTGTTCGGGTTCAGACCGCTCATAGGCAAAACCGATGAGCCTGTCCAACCCTAAATTCGTTAGAGCGCGCGAAAATAGCTGGAATCACTCAAGTTGCAAGTCGGAAGTTTGGCCTATTTTTCGGGGGGCTGAAGCTTGGCCTTGAGGGCTGCAAGTCCTGCAAAAGGTTTTGTATCTTCATCTTTCAAGGGCGTCGTTCCCTTTTCGGCAAAGACGGCCTCTTCAAGCGCGGCCCCTTCGGCGCGTGGATAGGGCGGCAAGGCCAGCGCAAGGGCTTCGCGAAAGACATCAACCAGATTGATCGTATTGCCCAAAGCTTCAGCGCGTTCGTCGTCAGGCATTTCGACTTCGGCATCGTCATCAAGATCGGAAAAGTCAGGCATGGCGCGCACAAACAGCCGCTCGACTCGCTCTTCTATGCGGGCGGTGACAGGCGCAAGGGTGATCACGCAGGCCTGCTGCACGGTGGCTCCAAGGTGGGCTGTGAGCAGCCAGTCATCCGTTCCATCCGGTTTGAGCGTGCCGGTGAAGTTCGTTTTTTTGAGACTCAGCAGGTCAAGTTCTTCAATGATTGTGGCGCGGTCTTCATGAGTAAGATTCAGTGCAAAATCGTAGGTTTGGTTTGCGGAAAGCCGCGCAACAGGTATCGTGGGGGTGTCTTGAAAATCGTCAGCCACTGGCACGGCTCCTTGAATCGGGGGCATATCCTTAGTAATCGGGATAAAAGGCCAGGACCGCCGACACAAGAGGGCAGACATGAAACCTATCATCGCACCTGTTAGACAGAGCATTGTATTTTTGCTGCTCGGGCTTGTTTTTATGGCGCTAAGCTCCTGCGCAGCCACATACCGAGACCACGGATATGTGCCAACAGACAGTGAAGTTGCCGAAATTGTTGTGGGTGTTGATTCCCGTGAAACTGTCTCGGATGTGGTTGGAGTGCCCTCAACAGCGGGAATTTTGAACGACAGTGGCTATTATTATGTGAAGAGCCGCGTACGCCATTTCGGGGCGATGCGGCCCAAAGAGATCGAGCGCGAAGTGCTGGCGATCAGCTTTAACGAAGCTGGAATTGTCCAGAATATCGAGCGCTTTTCCTTGCAAGATGGCAAGGCTATCACATTGTCGCGCCGCGTGACAGAATCGACCGTGTCGGACAATACTTTCCTGCGACAGTTGATCAGCAGTATCGGACGCTTTGCTCCTGGGCAATTTGACTAAGCCGTAGTTTGTCATCCCGGTGTTACACAGACTGTGCCAGTTTGGGTCTGGGGCGGGTGGTGTGTCATGAGAGGGTGCTATGATGCAGACCTTTGAAAAGGGTGCATACCGTGTGCGAGGTGCGGAATGTGCGGCCGATGTAAAGGCCGCGCAAGCATTGCGCCACAGGGCCTTTTTCGGGTGTGACGGGCTTGAGCAGGACAGTTTTGACGACACATGCCTCCATGTGCTTATCGAGGCCCGAACGGGCGCGCTAGTGGGGTGTTTCAGGCTAATGAGAGTGCCTGAGCCAAGCATGATTGCGCAGAGCTATTCGGCGCAGTTCTATGAGCTTTCAGCGCTCCAGAGTTTTAATGGACCGATGCTTGAGCTCGGCCGCTTTTGCCTTGCTCCCGAGGTGAGCGACCCGGATGTGGTGCGGATCGCTTGGGCTGCGCTGACTCGTTATGTAGATGATAACAATATAAAAATGCTGTTTGGCTGCGCCTCTTTTGCGGGACGCTCGCCTGATCCTTACCTTGATAGCTTTGCTGTTCTCAAAGCCCGCCATCTTGCGCCCGAGCCATTGCAGCCCAAGGTAAAGGCGCCAGAAGTATTCCGCTTTGTGACGGGACTTTGCGGCAGGCCTGATTTGAAGCACGGTATGGCGCAGATGCCGCCTTTGCTGCGCAGTTATCTCGCAATGGGTGGTTGGGTGAGCGACCATGCGGTGATTGATGTTGCGATGGGCACGCTGCATGTGTTTACGGCGCTGGAGGTTGAGGCCATTCCGGCAGCGCGAAAACGGCTTTTGAGGGCCACAGTTGCTTGACAGCGCTTGACGGCGCACGCGGGTAGCGATAGCGCATGCTCCATGGCACGCGCACCCCTTTTACAGCTTAATGATGTCTCTTTGACATTCGGTGGAAACCCCTTGTTTGATGGTCTTTCGGCCACAGTGCAGGCTGGAGACAGGGTTGCGCTTGTGGGGCGCAACGGCTCTGGCAAGTCGACGCTCATGAAAGTCATGGCGGGGCTTGTAGAATCTGACAAGGGTGAGGTTGTAGCCGGACCCGGCGTGCGCGTTGGGTATATGGAGCAAGAACCTGATATGACAGGTTTTTTGACGCTTGGAGATTATGCCTCAAGCGGGCTAGAACCGGGCGAGCTTTACCGTGTGGAGCGGGCTGGCGAGGGGCTGAAGTTTGACCCTGATCGCCCTGTAGACACGGCCTCCGGCGGAGAAAAACGCCGCGCAGCGCTGGCCAAGCTGATGGCCGAAGCACCTGAACTGATGCTCTTGGACGAGCCGACAAACCACCTTGATATCGAGGCGATCCGCTGGCTGGAGAACGAGCTGAAGTCAACGCGCACGGCCTTTGTTTTGATCAGCCACGACCGTGCATTTTTGCGTGAACTTACGCGCGCAACGCTTTGGATTGACAGAGGAAAAGTGAGGCGAAACGAGCAGGGTTTCGAGCATTTTGAAGCTTGGCGCGACAAGCTCTGGGACGAAGAGGACCAAGCGCGCCACAAGCTTGACCGCAAGATCAAAGCCGAGGCCCGCTGGGCCGTGGAAGGCATCAGCGCACGGCGCAAACGCAACCAAGGCCGCGTCAGGGCTTTGGCAGAGTTGCGGGAGGAGCGTTCCAGCCAGATCAGACGGCAGGGGACGGCAGGTATGGCGCTGACTTCGGGTTCGGTTTCTGGTAAGAAGGTCATTGAGGCGGTTGGGATTTCCAAGGCCTATGATGGCAAGCAGATCTTAACAGGTTTTGACCTCACCGTGCAGCGCGGCGACCGAGTCGCTTTTGTCGGTCCGAACGGTGTTGGCAAAACAACGGCCATTAAGCTCTTGATGAAGCTGGAAGAACCCGATTCCGGCACAGTGAAACTCGGGACCAACATTGAAGCGGCGATCTTTGATCAGGCGCGTGCGCAGCTGGACCCCGAGATGAGCCTTTGGGACAGCCTCACTGGCGACCCTGATATGCGGGTTTCGGGCAAGGCCGACCAGATCATGGTGCGCGGAATGCCCCGCCATGTCATTGGATACCTTAAAGATTTCCTGTTTGAGGAAGGGCAGGCGCGGGGGCCTGTGAAGGCGCTTTCGGGCGGTGAGAAGGCGCGGCTTTTGCTGGCGAAACTCATGGCGCGGGAAAGTAATTTGCTGGTGCTCGACGAGCCGACGAACGACCTTGATGTCGAATCGCTGGATCTGTTGCAGGAAATTCTCGATGACTACGATGGAACCGTGCTGCTGGTGAGCCACGACCGCGACTTTCTGGACCGTGTCGCGAACCTGACTGTGGCGATGGAAGGCGATGGCAAAGCGACTGTTTATGCCGGCGGCTGGAGTGACTATCAGGCGCAGAAGCCCGAGAGCGACGACTGGGAAAACCGCCCGAATACAAAAGCTTCACGGGCGAAAGAGAAGCAGGAAAAAGTTAAATCAAAGCCCAAGATGAGCTTCACCGAAGAGCACCGCTTGAAGGAATTGCCGAGTGTTATGGAGCGTCTGAGCGCGGAAATCGGCAAGCTCGAAGAGCTGCTCGCGCAGGCAGATCTGTTCACTAAGGAACCCGTGAAATTCAAGAAAGCCACCGAGGCATTGGTGGAACGCCAGACTTCTTTGGCGAAGGCCGAAGAAGAATGGTTAATGCTTGAAGAAAAGGCCGAACAGGCAGGTTAACGGCGGCAAAATCTCCTGATTCCAGGGGGGTGATAAGCGTGCACAATGCGTGCACCACCCGTGCACCGGCTGAACAGGTTACTTTGGGGCTGTTTTTGTTAAGGTTTGCGTTTGGGATTAGGCCGGTTGTGAGGGGCGATTGGTTGGAGCCTTTTATTGCATACAGCGAAATCCCGCTTTGAGCCCGACCAATATTGCAGGTAAGCCTGTTCAATTTTGCACACGAAATGTGTGAGGGTGTTGAATTGCGCTATGCTGTAGAGTCGCTATCTCTGCCTGGCAAACGAACAAACAACCAAACTAGAACCGGGAAAAGAGATTAAAATGAAAAACTTCCTTCTCACGACGGCGTTGGGCGTAACGCTCGCGACTGCCGCGCAAGCCGAACCAGTGACATATGTGCTTGACTCGTCGCACAGCCAGATCGTCTTCAGCTACGATCACTTGGGTTTTTCCACGACAACAGGCATGTTCTCGGGCTTTGAGGGCACCATCGCACTGGACGCAGAAAACCCAGCGGCATCCAGCGTTGAAGTGTCCTTCCCTGCGCAAAGTCTCATTACAGGCTGGCCAGAACGTGAAGCCCACTTCCTTTCGGACGACTTTTTCGGCGCTGAAGCGAACCCGGTGGTGACCTTCAAATCAACATCAATCGAAGTGACCGGCGAAAACACCGGCTTGATCACTGGCGATCTGACCATGAACGGGATCACAAAAACTGTCGTGCTTGACGCGACAATGAACCAGTTGGCAGACCACCCGATGGCAAAACTGCCTTGGGCCGGATTTGACGCAACCGCAACTTTGTTGCGCTCCGATTTTGACATGGGCCAGTTTGCGCCGTTTGTCGGCGATGAAGTTGCGCTTAACATCTCGATCGAAGCAATGGTTCCTGCTGAGTAATCGAACCCTGTTGTAAGAATTTGAGGGTCGCCAGAGTATTCTGGCGGCCCTCTTTGTTAAACAGCAGCAATTTTACTCTATCAGTGTCGCCGTAAGCTCAATCAAGACCTCCACCGAGAACCCGACAGAGCTTTCGTCAGGGTAGGCCGCGCCAATACCAAAATCCCGGCGATCCAACAGTGTGCCGCCCGAAACGGTCGCTGTGCCGTTTGTCAGTTCGAGATCGAAATCAAGCGTTACAGGAAAGGTTTGCCCGACCAACGTCAGAGTGCCGGTTGCGGTATGTTTGGCTTCATCAATCCGCAGGATGTCCCCCTCGAATACGGCTTGAGCATGGTTTGTGACGTCGAAAAATTCGGGGCCCTTGGCTTGATCTGTCACAGACCCCAACGTGAGGGACGTTGTGTCGATGACCGTTTTAACGGAGCCTGTGCCGGTTTCAGGATCATAAACGATGTCGGCCTGCCAGTTTTCAAAGCCACCCGTGACCTGCGCCCCGATTTGCGTGATTGTGATGGATAGGTTGCCATTCCGCACAACCCAACCTGCAGTCTGTTGTGCCGACCGTTGTGACGTAGCTGCGACGTCATGGGCGGGTGCAAAAACGGTCAAGGCTCCGCCAATCGTAAACGCCCAGATGACCAGTGCAGCAAGTAATGGCGCACTTTTTTTAACGTGTGTAGCCGATCCATTGCCAGCCTCGCGCCCGTTCCACATGCGCGCTAAGGTTCCGTCGCGCTCCAGAACGGCGTGTTTGAGGGCGCCGCTGATATGTGCGGCGATTGTTACTGCCAAAACGATCCCTGATATCCAATGTACGGTGGCGGCTGTCATCGCCAAGCTTTCGGATTTGGGAATGAAGGGCAGATTTTGGGTAAACGGCCACCAAATAGGCGCAAAACCTACTTCGGCCGAATGCATCACCCAGCCCGACAGTGGCAGCACAAAAATGGCTGCATACAACACCCAATGCGCAGCCTCGGCGGCAAAGGTTTCAAAACGGCGTTCGGGGTGAATTGGCACGGGACGCGGTTGTGAAACCGCCCAGATCACGCGCAACACAGCAAGAGACAGAACCGTGACTCCGATTGTCTTGTGGGTGGAATACAACACTTGGAGGAACGCCACGGTATCGCCGGTTCGCGGCGTGAATTTCCCGAGCAATCCAAGTGCTATGTCGGCCAAAACAAGGATCGCAATGGTCCAGTGAAAAAGGCGGGCAACAAGCCCGTAGCGGTTGTCGGTATTCGCAATCATTAGAATCTCACACTCTCAGTTTTCGCTACTGATACAAAATTGCTCCCTCGCGCGCACTCTGCTGCTACACACAGCTTATGTGCGCCTAAAGGGGATTGGACGTGAAAGGTGATCAATTTGGCAGGGCAGTTCAGAACGAACGTCCACGCTCTGGTTCTGGGGTCCGCACAACCAACGGGCCGTTTTTTAACAAACCGCTCGAACTGCCATTGATGAAGCCCGAAAGTCATTCGCCTGGCGGTTATGATGTTTGTCCGGATTCTGCTTGTGCTGTGCAACGGTGAAGACCTGCGGCATGAGCGCGGAATCGACGTCTGCGATGAGATGGTCCGGTTCTGGTAGAAGCCTTTTTATAGATCGTAAGCAGGTGCTCTCTTTTGGTTTTCAGGTTTAATATCCCCTGTGTGTAGAAGAATGCTGTTTCTGGAGGCCATAGACCGAGCAAGCGCGCTGTAGGTAAAGCTGAAACGCACGACATCGGCGACTTGCAGGTCGGGGCGCTCAGTGATGTCCAGGACTGTGTGATCACTGGAATGGCCAATAATTCGCAAGCCTGAAGCAAGAGGGGTAAGGCCCGTGATATCAGTGTCCATGGCGCCGATGCCGAGTAGGGCAAGGCGACGAGTGCCCTGCGACAATTCAAGGAGATCATCGCCAAGTGCGGTTTGGGTGCGGGAGGGCGCACTCACTGTGCCGCGTGTCCAAATTTCCAGTATTCCGACAGAAAGGGTGAAGCAATCTGGGCGGGTACCTGGAAGGGGGCGATGCTCGACGGCATCATGACCGAGAAGCAAACTCTCCCCGAGACGGAACTGATTAATGCGGCGCGGGAGGGCACCGCTTTGCAAAAAGGGCAGGGCTGCGCTGTTTCCGGCGGAGAGGATTTCCATTTTCCTGCCAATCCGGGTTTCGATTTCTTCTGCTGTGGAAATGAACAATCCGAGGTTTTCATGGTTTGGTAGAAGTCCGAGGTGACAGGCGAAGTTAGTGCCCAACCCAACGATGCGCAAACCGTCGAGCTTATCTGCATGGGCCGCGATTGCAGGCAGCTCTGCAGGGGGCGCGCCTTCTCGTAGATCGCCGAGATCAACCATCAACACGACATCCGCCTCTCGGCCGGCGGTGCGGGCCGCGTGCGCAAGTGCCTCAAGGGTTTCCGGGGCTGTAGCGAAGAATGTATCGCAGAGGCGGACGGCTTCGGGCAGTTCGTCGGGCATTGGCGGGCGCAAAAGCTGCACTGGAGCGTTAATCCCTGCCGCGCGCATCCGTCGGATGTTGGCGAGTCGTGCATCTGCTAGCGCGGGAAGGCCCGCAGAGAGCATCGCCCGGACGGCCTCGGGATGCCCGGCCAGCCCTTTGGTGACTCCTACGACTGCAACCCCTTGCTCACTGCAAAGCTTACTTAAAGCGCGGGTGTTTTCTGTCAGTATAGGGCCAGATATTTCAATTCGTGGCAGGGTAAGATGCGCAGCGGTCATGGGCGGGCCTACGCCGGATTGCGGCGGTGCCGCTCGCGTTCAATCATGCCGAAAAGGTCGCGGGGATCGTCGGGGTCAGCAATCAAGTCAAGCCGCTTTCCACCGCCCAGACGCTCCACCTGATCGCGCAACCAGCGCAGAGCAGAGAAGTCTTCAATGGCAAATCCGACTCCATCGAAAAGGGTGATTTGGCGAGCGTCGCGCCGACCTTCTGCTGTACCGCTGAGAACCTCCCAGAGTTCTGTAACCGGAAAATCGGAGGCCATTTGTTGAATTTCACCTTCGATCCGGGTTTGTGGGGGGTATTCCACGAAAACGTTTGCGCGGTTCAGGATGTCGGCCTGGAGCTCGGTTTTTCCAGGGCAATCGCCACCAATCGCATTAATGTGGACTCCCGCGCCGATCATGTTGTCGTGCAGGACAGTGGCCATCTGTTTGTCAGCGGTGCAGGTTGTAATGATGTCGGCATCCATAACCGCCTCTTCGGCGGTTTTGTATGAGGTGATGTCAAGCCCAGACCCGGCAAGATTGGCCATGCATTTTCGGGTTGCTTCTGGATCTGTATCGAACAGACGCAGAGCGGTGATGCCACAAACCTTCTTAAGGGCGAGGGCCTGAAACTCCGATTGCGCACCATTGCCGATCATGGCGACAGTCCGCGAGCCGGGGCGGGCAAGAAGCCGGGTGGCTAGGGCTGAAGTCGCTGCTGTACGAAGGGCGGTGAGGAGTGTCATTTCACTGAGCAGCAGGGGATAGCCACTTTCTACATCAGCGAGTAGCCCGAAAGCTGTAACGGTTTGCAGACCCTTCTTCATGTTGCCGGGATGGCCGTTGACGTATTTAAATGCATACTCCTGACCGTCAGAGGTCGGCATTAGTTCGATGACGCCGTTACTGGAGTGGGCGGCGACACGCGGAGTTTTATCAAACAATGGCCAGCGGCGAAAATCTTCCTCGATATAGTTTGTGAGATCGGCGAGGCAGGTTTCGAGGCCGATGTCGAGTATGAGATGCATCATCTCTTCGACATCAACGAATGGGACATAGGCAAGGTCGGAAGCTGTCATGGGTCGGACTCCTTTAGGTGTAGCGCCGGCGTGAGTGGTTATGTGAGTGGGAATGCGGGACGGCGAACGCGCCGAAAATCGCGGCGGGTCACATCGGGCGAGCATAATCCGCCTGCATCGGTGAGGATGATTTCGGAGGCTATTGGGCGGAAGGCCCCTTTGAAATGGTTCATGGATTTCACGACCAGAACGGATTTTTCTGCGGGCTCAATTCCGACAACGCGGAAAATGTTCTGATCGAGCATTTGCATCCGGTTGGAAACAATCATGATGTCAATTCCCTCTACGCGGAAACAGACGCTGATACCGGTGCAGGCTGCCAGGCCGGTGAACATGGGGCCTTCATAGTTGAAATGACCGTTGCTGATGGCGATGACTTTGCCCGTTGTGTCAAGCGGCCCACCACCCACCTTAGGGTCAATTTTTCCTCCAATGGAAAGCGTGACTTCGGCTCCGGCACCTTTGGCGGCCAGGAGGCTTGCTGCCTCAGGGTCAAGCAAAGCGCCTGCGGCGACATTGGTGATACCAGCGTCGAGCAAGGCTTTGATCAGGGCGGTACAATCGCTATAGGCGCCGGACCCTGGATTGTCGGAGTAATCGGCCACGACAACCGGTGCTTTGCGCATTTCCGGCTCTGCTTGCATTGCCTTGAGGCGGGTGATGCAATCGGAAATTGGAATTGGCCCATTCCAAACGTGACGGCGCTCCCAGATTTCATCGCAGAGCCGCTTGGCGGCTGCCTCGGCCTGGTCGGTGCCGGTCTGCTTTGCATCGTATGTGATGACAACGCTCGGACCGGAAGCCCAGACATCGGCATCGGTGAAACCTGCATTGATTGCGGCGTGGAGAATACCGCGCGCCTGCATTTCACATTCGGCGCTTTCCAGTAGGCGGCACATTGGGCCATCGTCAGTGGTGCGGCCATCGTCGCAACCGACGAGAACAGCCGGTCGGCGAATAGCAAGCTGAGGATCTTTTCGGCCAGCCATGGCATCGTCGAGCAATTTGCAAGATTTTTGGGCGACTTCGCGCATGTCGACGTGTGGATAGGTCTGAAATGAGATGGCGATCTGGACGAGGTCTGCCATTTCGTCAAACACATTGGCGTGGAGATCTAAGGTAATGGCGATAGGAATATCAGGACCGGTTACACTGCGAATTTCACGTAGAAATTGGCTGTCGCCGTCCTGATCCGTTTCGGTGACCATGGCCCCGTGCAGGGCAACAAATATCCCGTCATAAGGGCCGCCTGCGCGCAACTGGCGCAGCGTCTCTTCGGTGATTTCCAGGCGAGTTGCCTCGGAGACCGGCCCGCCGGGTTGAGAATGGGCTGCGATGATATAGTCGGCTTGCCAATTGCAAGCCTCGGCAATGTCTATCGCGCCACCGATTTCCGATCCGGTATCGCGGTAACTCTTCAGGATGTCCGCGCCAATATAGTATTGCGAAGACCGGAAATCTTCCATCTCGGTACGGAGACAGGTGAAGGTGTTGTTTTCGGAGATAAACCCGATGATAGCGACGCGGAAGCTCATATCGTGTCCTTTCATGGCCTTTTTGTTGATGGCGACAGGATGCAAAAAACCTTCCCTTTCCTGTTGAGGACAAAGGGGGAGAGGTCTTGAGCGAAAGAAGTGTGTTAATGGTTGATTATCTGTTGCAAAAAACGTGCCGAACGTTCGTGTGAGGGAGAGGTGAAAAAGGTTTCGGGGTCGGCAATCTCGACGATTTCACCAGCGTCCATGAAAACAACCCGATCAGCGACCTTGCGCGCGAAGCCCATCTCATGGGTGACGCAGATCATGGTCATGCCGCCGATGGCAAGATCGGCCATCACATCGAGCACTTCCGAGATTGATTCAGGGTCGAGGGCGGAGGTGGGCTCGTCGAAGAGCATCACTTCTGGTTGTATGCAGAGGCTGCGGGCGATGGCCACGCGCTGCTGTTGACCGCCGGAAAGCTGTGACGGATATTTTTGGGCAAAACCGTCCATGCGGACACGGGCAAGATACTCCATAGCCCGCTGTTTTGCCTCTTTCGGAGGCATTTTACGGGTGTAGATTAGCGAGAGTGTGCAGTTTTCCAGCGCGGTGAGATGCGGGTAGAGGTTGAAGTGCTGGAAGCACATACCGACACGATCGCGAATTCGCCGCACGGTGGACGGGGTGTTGTTCATCTCGCATTGATCTACGATCAGACGTCCGCTCTGATGGGTTTCCAGCCGGTTAATACAGCGGATCAAAGTCGATTTCCCAGAGCCGGATGGACCACAGATCACGATCCGCTCACCTTTTGCTACCTCAAGGTCGATATCCTTTAGGACATGGAACTTTCCATAATATTTGTTCAGCTTTTCGAAGCTGATTGCAGGGGGGGAGACCATTGCAGGGTTCCTTGTGTTTGGAGGGGGCGTGAAGTGTGAGGGTTGCATAATCAAGCCATCCATTTGAAGCGGGCCTCGACGCGGCGCAAAGTCCATTCGATTGCCAGAACCAGTACGAGATAATGTATGGCCGCCACGTAATAGACGCCTAGATCAAGGGTTTCGGAGAATATGGTTCGGGCTTCGCCCATCAGATCGAAAACGGTGATGATCGCGAGCAGCGAAGTTGCCTTGACCATCAGGATATATTCGTTGCCCAGAGGAGGCAGTGCCTTAGCAAATGCGATGGGGAGCAGTACCCTGCGAAAAGCCGTCCAGCGTGTCAGGTTCAACGCCGCATTGGTTTCGATTACGGATGTGGAGATTGTATTGAGACTGCCACGGATGATTTCGGCCTGATAGGCTGAGGTGTTCAATATCAACGCCAACATGCCGCAGAAATAGGCGTCTCGGAAAAACCACCAGAGTCCCATAGCGCGTAGTTCACTGCTGAATTGTCCAAACCCGTAATAGACGAGGAACATAAGAACCAGCAGCGGCATGCCTCGGAACAGATTGACATAGGCGATCGCGAGCCATGCAAGAGGTCCTTTTGCGCGGGACCGGACAAAGCCGATGGGCAGAGCGACAAGGAAGCCGATTAGTACAGACAATGTACTCATTGACGCGGTGAGCCAAAGACCGTGTGACCAGCGATCAATGTAGTCGAGGTAAAGATCGAACATTTCAAGTCTCCGTGCGGGTAAAGCCGAGATTGACCCGCCGCTCCAACCGCTTCTGTGCTGTTGCAGAGAGCGTAACCAGCAGGACATAGATCACGGCGATCAGACCGTAGAATACGAAGGGCTGGCGGGTGGTGGTGATGGCGAGGCCAGCGACATGGGTCAACTCACTGAGGGCTATGACGGAAACCAGCGAGGTATCTTTCAGAAGAATGATCCATAGGTTGCCAAAGCCAGGAAGGGCATGGCGCCAGAGCTGTGGCAGAATGACCTTGATGAAAGCTATACGTGGTGACAAGCCAAGTGATTGTGCTGCCTCGAATTGCCCGTTTCCCACCGCGCCAAGTGCTGCGCGCACGACTTCGCTGCCATATGCGCTGATGACCAAGCTGAGCGAGATCATTCCAGCCACGAAGGGGCTTATCGAGAAATGTGCGCCAGGAATGACGCTTTGTATCAGCCAGCCGATGATCGCTTGAGCTTGATAGTAGAGGATCAGCAAGGTCAGGATTTCGGGTAAGCTTTTGAACACAGTCGTGTAAAGCATTCCGAAGCTGCGCAATATGCGGTATCGCGAGACCTTGGCCCAGTGGACTAAAAAGGACAGAATTATCGCGAAGGGTAAGGTGCAGATCGCTAAGGCGAGAGTGACGCCGAGCCCTATAAGAAGCTCATCTCCCCATCCGTGATCGCCGAAGGAAAGCAGGCGGAAGTGATCCATGAAAATCTCCGTGAGAGAGGTGTTGCGAAGCTCGGGGCGGGCGGCGAGGTCACTGCCATGCTGTGGATGGCAGTGACCTGATGGTAGAGCTTACTTGTCGAACAACTCGCTGACATAAGGTGGCTTGGTCATGATGTCGAAATCGAAGTATTCGGCGCGGATCGTTTCGTATGTGCCGTTATCCATGATGGTTTTCAGGGCTGCATTGACGCGGTTGCGCAGTTCGTCATCCTGCTTGCGAAAAGCAATGCCTGCGCCGATTGTGCCGTCCATAAGGAAGCTCTCGCCAACGAACTCACAGCAGCCACTGCTGCCGGCAAGCCATTCTCCGGCTGTGAACTGGCTGAAAAGTGCGAGATCAAGGCGGCCGGATTCGAGATCCATGAGGGCTTCGGTCATTTTGGGGTATAGCTTGTGTTCGCTGTCGGGAAAATAGGCATCCAGTACAGGCACAGAAACCGCGCCTTGTTGAGTTCCGACAACCAGTCCCTTGAGTCTCTCGGGCGTGGCTTCTTCGAGGGCGAGTTCTTTCACCGCGAGAAAGCGCATTGCGTTGTAGTAATAGGGGTCAGAAAATGAAACGTTTTCCATACGTGCTTCGGTGATGGCCATGGAGGCGACCATGAAATCGAATTTGTGGGCATTTAGAGCCGGGATTATGCCGCCCCAGTCATGCACGCTCCACTCGCATTCGACCTTCATTTCGGCGCAAATCGCATTGCCGATGTCGATGTCAAAACCTTTGATCTCGCCGTTTTCTGAAACGTAGTTAAAAGGGGCATAGGCGCCTTCTGTGCCGATTTGCAGGGTTTCCGCACTGGCACTTGCGAGCCCGGCGACGACAAGCCCAGTGGCTGCTGCCGCCATTTTGAATAGGGTTTTCATGTATGATATCTCCTTGTTGGAAGGTTCGGTGTCTGCTGCAGAGGGGATTTTTCGACCTATAATCACCAGTTTTTATGGGTAATTGATGATTAGATTTTTCTATCCCCTAAGGTGTTTTGATTTTGTGTTTAGAGTGTTTTTTATCGTATGCTTAGGAAGTTGAAAGCGGCAATGCAAAAGAACTGTTGGCTGGCATGAATAAAAGTAATAGCTCAATGCAGATTAGGGCGGCCCGTCGTGGCCTGCCGGGTTTGAAGGCTTTAAGAGCGTTCGAAGCGGTGGCTTTCCATGGAAGCTTCACTCAGGCTGCTGATGAGTTGGCTGTGAGTCAGGGGGCTGTCAGCCATCAGATCAAGCAAATCGAAGACAACTTGGGTGTGTTACTGTTTCACCGTAGTGCACGAGGTGTTTCGCTGACACCGCAGGGGCTTTTATTGCGCGAAGCTGCGGAACAAGCTTTCGATAAAATTGGTGAGGTGGTTTCTCTTATTCGTGCGGATCGCAAGACACAGATTTTGCGTGTGCGGGCGGGACCATTTTTTGCGATGAAGGTGATCGCGCCTAGCATTTCAGAGTTCATGAAGGCCAATCCAGGGGTGCAGTTGCATCTCAATAATCTACGTGATGGGACTATCATGCCCAGAAGCGACGACGTGTTCATTGAATACGGGGTGAATGCTCCGTCAGGCGTTTTTTCTGTTGTTATCTTGCATGAGGAGTTGGTTCCTGTCTGTAGCCCGTCTTTGCTGGAGAACGATGGTGGCTCCGGAAGGTTGCTGATGGAGGCTTCGATTGCACGATTGAATTACCGCGATCTGGAAGATTGGGAAAAATGGCTTGAGATGGCGGGTTTGGAAGCGGAGGGTGGGCACCCCAATTTGGTGTTTGATGATCAGCATACCATCATTGAGGCCGCTCGGGCCGGGCTTGGAATCGCTCTGGCGGACAGGGCTCTCATTCAGGAAGATGTGGCGCGGGGGCGGATATGTGTGCTTTCAGAGCGCTTCATCCAGCCACGTGCCTGCTATCGGTTGGTTTGCGCGGAAGAGAATGTTGCGACAAAGTCCTGTGTTGCTATGTTTCATGAATGGCTTGTGCAGGAAATCACCAAGATTCAGAAAACGGCAGTGACTGAGCATCGCTAATTATCCGGAGCTGGTTATTTTGATGGTGTTCAGTCCGGATTGAAGCAGGTTTTCGCTTCTTGGTCGGTTGGGCTCACCTATCACGCAATGTCCTTCAAGAAGAGCGGCTTGCGAGCCTTCCTTGCGCGAGTCCCATGAGATTTCGGGTAGCGAAGGAACAGCCATCCGCTTCGCCAGTTGCGCCGCGCGAGAATTTAGTGAACCGGGTTTGCTACATTAATATGTGGGGGGAGAAATCGCGCTGATGATTTTGGCCGTGGTTCTGCCGACGTTTCTAAAACGATGAAAGCTCTGGCTGTCAAAGTAGTAGCCATCACCTCTTTCCAGTATTCGCGTTTCGTGCCCCACAGTCACTTCGATTTGACCAGACATTACATAGCCTGCTTCCTGCGCCACATGGGTGAGCATTTCGCCGCTATCGGCGCCGACAGCATAAGTTTCGTGTAGAAATTGAATGCTGCGATGGGGGTGATTCAAGCCAATGATTTTGTAAGAAATGCTCTCCGGATTTCCGATTTCGGGCATGTCGTCTGCACGATAGAACGGGCTGGAGGCGCCCTCGCTGATGCTGCTGAGGAACTCGGAAAGCCGGCTGCCCAGCGCGTCCAAAACGGCCTGCAACGTGTCGACTGTAGGGCTGATTTTGTCACGCTCTATAAGCGAGATCGTGGAGTGTGATACCCCAGAACGGCTTGCCAGTTCGCGCGTGCTGAGATGACGGCGCAATCTTAATTGTTTTAGGTTGCTTCCTATCTTGGCCAATATAGTACCCATATTTTGCATTATAACTTGAAATACTCTCTATATACTCGCTTCACTTGTAAAGTATAATATACATCACCCTCATCTTAGCTTTTCAAAACGAAAGCTGCTGTTAGTGTCCTCCAACGCCTTCCGTCACGATAGTGCGTTGGAGTGTAGGCGAATAACAAAGTGATGCAGTTCGTCGGGGCGACTTGAGATAGTTGGTTCTGCCGACCAGCTTGGAGGAAAGAAACATGACAATGAAAACCACAGATGCTGGCCGCAGTAGCCTGCGTGCTACCTTGACCGCTTTCGGCGTGAGCGGCTTTATGGCAGTTGCTGCCCCCGTTACCGCCGCCGAAATGACGCTGCAAATCGGCACCATCGAGTCTCCGACCGGTGCGAATTCTCTGGGATGGCAGGCATTCGAGCAATATGTTGAAGCATCGAGCGATATCGACATTGAACTTTTGCACTCAGGTCAGCTTGGCGACACGGAGAAGTTGTTGGAAGGCACGATGCTGGGCATCAATAAAATGGCACAGGGCGATGAGACGTTGACTGGGGCCTATGCGCCGATGATGACGTGGTTCACACCCTATCTGTTTGCCGACGAGTTGGTAATGAAAGAGTTTTTCGCGAGTGATACCTTCGGAGAGCTTAATGACGCTATGGCAGGCGAGTTGGGTGTGCGCGTGCTGGCTGCTTCCCCTTATGGTTTTTATAATTTCATCAACAAAACCCGCCCCATTGAAAAGCTGGAAGATCTGGACGGGTTGAAGCTGCGGACCCTCCCGAGCAGTCAATTGACAATCAAGGCGTGGGAGGGGCTTGGTGCTGCGGCGACACCTGTGTCCTGGGGAGAAATTTACACGTCTATCAAGACTGGCGTAATCGACGGACTGGGCCATACAATCGGCATTATGGTGGATCAGAAGTATTTCGAAGTGGCGAAAAACGTGACGCTGGACAACAGCATTGGTGTCGTTAACTTTTACCTCGTAAACGAAAATTTCTGGCAGTCTCTTGATGCCGAGCAGCAGGCAGTTCTCAAGCGCGGTGCGCAAATTGGTGCTGCGGCTGAGTTTGGTATCGCCTCCTACCGGAACCGTGTTGAGGGATTGGCTACGCTGGCCGAGAACGGTGTTGATGTTCGTCCGATCGCAACTGCCGAGCGAGAGCGCCTTCGCGAAGCGGCACAGGCCAACGTGTTGCCTTGGATGCGTGAAAAGATCGACCCGGCGCTCATT
Organism: Lentibacter sp. XHP0401; assembly: GCF_025751535.1. GTDB lineage: Bacteria > Pseudomonadota > Alphaproteobacteria > Rhodobacterales > Rhodobacteraceae > Lentibacter. The sequence goes on from NZ_JAOWLC010000001.1 coordinate 530,356, forward strand.
GAAAAGGTTTTTGCTGAGGTTGCCGCGATCGAAGCTCGTTTGGGGCGTTGAGGTTGAACTCAGTTTGGCCGGTCCCAGCGGGGATCGGCCTGAACTTTTTCAGGAAATCTGAAGGTGCGTCGTGAAAACCATATTCAACATTCTTGACAGCGCATTGCGTTACGGAATCGGACTTTGTATGGCCGGAATTATGCTGGCCGTAGGGCTTCAGGTGGTTGCACGCGCTACCATTGGTGCCTTCTCCTGGCCCGAGGAACTTAGCGTGATTTTGATGATCTGGGGGCTGATGCTCGCTGCTGCCTATGTGCTGAACGAGCGTGGGCATGTTGGCATCACAATATTGGTAGATCGCTTGGGCGCACGCACGGGGGCCGCCATTAGCGCGCTGATGCATTTGTTGATCATCATTTTTTCAGCAGCAGTGATTTACGGCGCCTATTTTAAAATCAATTCAGTCTGGAATCTGACTACTGGCGGCCTCGGTATCAGTCGCGCTATTCCCAATCTCGCCATCCCGACCAGCTGCGCGTTGTTTATTCTTGTTTCGGTGCGCCTCATGCTGATCGACCTTGCTCACTGGAAGGCCGCTCGATGACTCTTTTTGCCCTTTGCGCAACATTCCTTGTTCTTCTGGCTCTGGGGATGCCGATTGCCTTCGTTATTGGCATGGCCTGTATGGTGGCCTTGGTGGTCAGCGGAGACAGTCTGATTTTACTGCAACATTTTATGTTCATTGGAATCGATTCCTTTGTGCTGGTTGCCGTGCCGATGTTCGTGCTTGCGGGAGAAATTATGCTCAAAGGCCGCATGACACACGCGCTGACTGATTTTGCGGACATCCTTGTTGGTCGGTTCCGTGGCGGTATGGGGCACACTAACATTGCGGCAAGTGTGTTCTTTGCGGGAATTACGGGGTCTGCCTCGGCGGACACCACAGCACTCGGCTCGGTCTTGATTCCTACGATGGCTGAACGCGGTTACAGCCGTGCCTACGCGACTGCGATTACGATTGCCTCATCGGTGATTGGCCCAATCATTCCGCCCAGCCTAACTTTTGTCATCTACGCAATGGCAGTCGGTGGCGTGTCTATTGGTGAACTGTTTGTTGCAGGGATCATACCTGGCCTGCTGGTGGCGCTGGCTCTTATGGTGATGAATTATCAAATTTCACGTGCCCGGAGTTATGAAAAGCGCACCGAACGCTACTCTTGGAGCTTTATCGGCTCTACGTTCCGGGCGAGCCTTTTGGTTCTGGTCATGCCGCTCTTGATAATTTTTGGTGTCCTGAGCGGCGAATTCACAGCGACAGAGGCCGCAGCAGTGGCTTCAATATACGCTGTTGTAATTTGTATGGCGGTAACACGCACATTACGCTTCACCGATCTTCCGGGGGTGCTGTTCAATACGGCCAAAACAAGCTCGATCATGTTTCTACTTTTGGCCACCAGTTCAGTGCTTAGCTACATACTTGCCACTCAAGGTGTGCCGCGTCTGATCGCGAGCGGGTTCGAGGCGGTGACAGATAACAAATACGTCTTCCTCTTGCTGTTGAATATCATTCTTTTGCTAATTGGTGTCGTGTTGGACCTGTTCCCGGCAATCATCATTTTTGGCCCAATTTTTGCAGCTATTTCACAAAGCTACGGAATTGATCCTGTGCATTTCGGGGTGATCTTTTGTGTTAATCTTCTGTTGGGATTGAATACACCGCCTGTTGGCTCTGGGCTTTTCATCGGAGCGGCAGTTGGGAAAGTCCGGCTTGAGGAGCTGATCCGCGAGGTGCGCCCGTTCATCATGATGGAATTTCTTGTGGTGCTTATCATCACCTACGTTCCGTTCCTCACGACTACCTTGCCACGTACCCTGTCCGCACTGGTCGGTGGCTAGCAACACTTCCGTTTCAAACTCACCAAGACCCGCTTGATAGCCGGTTTCAAAACCAAGAGGTATTCCAATGACCGATACTCCCCACTCTTTCCCGGGCGTTAGCTACGTCAAAACTCCCGGCCGGAGCGCTGTCTCCGACAACGCACCTGTCGAGCAGACTGTATCCGAAGTGCTGGCTGCTGTACGCGAGCGCGGCGATGAAGCTGTGCGCGAATATGCCAAAAAATTTGATAACTCCGCCCTTGATGCTTTCGAAGTCAGTAATGCGGAAAGGCAAGACGCTCTGGACGCGCTGGACCCTCAAAGTCGTGCGGACACTCAGTTTGCCATTGATAACGTGCGTGCTTTTGCCGAAGCTCAGTTGACAACTATTCTTCCGCTTGATGTCGAGCCGTTACCCGGTGTGCATATGGGGCATCGTGTTATTCCGATGGAACGCGTGGGTTGCTATGTGCCGGGTGGGCGTTATCCGCTCCTGTCGGCTCCGGTCATGACAATCGTGCCTGCCAAGGTTGCTGGAGTAGACGAAGTGATCGCCTGCTTACCACCAAATGCGCACCCTGCAATGATCGCGGGTTGCCATCTTTCGGGCGCGGATCGCATTTTCCGCATCGGTGGCGCCCAAGCCATCGCCGCAATGGCCTATGGAACGGAGACAGTGCCACGTTCAGACAAGATTGTTGGACCTGGAAACGCTTTCGTGAACGAGGCCAAGCGGCAGGTTTTCGGTCCTATCGGGATTGATCAACTGGCCGGACCGTCAGAGATTTTCGTGCTAGCGGACAGTACAGGTGATGCTGAAATGATCGCGACCGACATGCTTGCCCAGGCCGAGCACGACGTCCGCACACGAGTCGGGCTGATCACTACGGATGTGGAACTGGCTAAGGCTGTCGACGCCGAGGTTGCTCGGCAGTTGACCGGTCTGTCCACCGCCGAAACTGCTGGCACCGCTTGGCGTGACTATGGCGAGATCGCCGTTTGTGAAGATGAGGCCGCTATGATTGCCTACTCTGATTACATTGCGGCAGAACATTTGCAGGTTCATACCGCTGACCCACATAACTTGTCGCAGAAGCTCCGTAATTACGGTTCGCTCTTCATCGGAGAACTTGCCAGTGTGGTCTATTCCGACAAGTGTTCGGGCACAAATCACACGCTGCCCACGATGGCAGCAGGCCGCTATACTGGCGGCTTGTGGGTTGGCACATACGTCAAGATAGCGACCCATCAGTGGCTTACGGCAGAGGGCGTTAAGCAGGTGGCGCCACCCGCCGCACGCCAAGCTGCGACCGAAGGAATGGAAGGCCACCGCCGCGCCGCTCAAATGCGCTTGGATCGCCTTCAGTCGTAATACATATCCACGCTTTGATGGAATGCAGCCCACTCGAAAACCACTATACTTTTCGGGTGGGCTAAGCTTCCTCGCCGAGATGAAAAATCGTCAGCGAAGCACTAAGACTTCCTGTACCGGGGCTGTTTCAGCACACATCTCGCCCAGTTAGAGATAGTAAACACAGCCCCTAGGGTCCAAGTTATCCGTTTGGCCGCCAAAGAGAAGTCGAGCTCTATCTTCAATGGCCGCTTTGTTGCGCATATCAGACTTTTATGAAGCCCGTGCCAAGGACGGCTATCGGCATAAGAAGCCCGCCCACCTCTCACTGCATGCGCAAGGCTCCGTCGATACGGATCGAGGTTCCGTTGAGGTAGCCTGATTCCACGATGAAGGCGGCGAGCTTTGCGTATTCAACTGGGTCGCCCAAGCGTTGTGGGCAGGTGACGTCTTTGGCGAGGGCATCCTGCACATCTTGCGGGAGGCCTTTGAGCATGGGAGTGGCGAAGATACCCGGGGCGATGGCCATGACGCGGATGCCATCGCGCGCGAGGTCACGGGCCATGGGCAGGACCATGCCGAGGATTCCGCCTTTGGAGGAGGCGTAGGCGACTTGGCCTTTTTGGCCTTCAAAGCCTGCGATGGAGGCGGTGTTGATGATCACGCCGCGCTCGCCTGCTTTGTCGGGTGCGCCTTTGGCCATGGCGGCGGCGGCGAGGCGGGCGACGTTAAAGGAGCCAACCAGGTTGATGTCGATGACAGATTGGTAGAGCGCGAGCGGGTGCGGGCCGTCTTTGCCCAGTGTTTTGGCGGGGGGCGCGATGCCTGCGCAGTTGATGGCGCAGGTGAGGCCGCCCATGGCGCTTACCGCTGTGTCGGTCGCGGCGGATACGCTGGCTTCATCGGTGACGTTTGTTTCGGCGAAATGTGCGCCGATCTCGGCGGCGACGGCTTCGCCACGCTCCACATCACGATCGAGCAGGGTCACTTCGGCGCCAAGTGAGCGGAAGTGCCGTGCGGTGGCCTCTCCGAGGCCTGATGCGCCGCCTGTGATGACGGCTTTTGTGGCTGTGAGGTGCATGGCGGGTCTCCCTTTATGTGTGCGCATTGCGCGAAATGAACAAGTGTTCAATAACCTGTGATGCAGGCGTCAGTCAACTTTTCCGTGAGCATTGAAGAGGCGTTTGGAAACGTAGCCGAGCAGCAGCACGGTGACGATGATGCGAAAGATGTGATGCAGGGTGACAAAGGCGGGGTTTGCCTTGAGCGAAAGTGCCACGAGAGCCATTTCATTAACCCCGCCGGGGGCGAAGGTGATGAAGAGGGTCTTGAAGGGTTGGCCCGTGGGCACAATGAGCAGGGCGGCGAGGGCCGCGCCGAGGAGCGACATGAGCCCGACCGAGACGAGCGAGAGCCAGAGCGAGCGGCGCAGGGTGCGCATTTGCAGGCCGGCGAAACGCATTCCGAGGGAGGCGCCGATGACGAGCTGCGCGAGAAGGATGACCCAGTTTGGCAGGGCGAGGGGCGACCCCATGAGCGCAAAGCCCGCCGAGGCGAGCAGCGCGCCGGTGAGCTGCCATGCTGGCAGACCTATCGCGCGGCCGGCAACGAGGCCGAGCGCGAGGATGGCGGCGGCTTGCGGATACATGACCCAAGTGACGGGCACGGTGTTGAAGCTGAGGCCGCCCGCGCTTCCGACGGGGTAGCCGAGCCAGAGCGAGAGGCCGAGCGGGACAAGGGTGATGACAAGGATAATGCGCAGGAATTGCTGGGCGATGAGGGTGGGCTGGTCTGCTCCCGAGGCTTCGCCCAATGTGATGGATTCGATCAGACCGCCCGGTGCGCCCGAGTAGAAGGCAGTGGGCGCGTCATAGCCGCCAAGGGTACGAAAGACCCAGTAGTTGAGCGCTTGTGCGAAAAGGACGAAGACGATGATGGCGGCCATGGAGGGCAGCAGATCGTGCAGGGAGCTGACGAGCTCGGGTGTGACCTGCGCGCCGATGATGGCCCCGATGAGGGCGATGAACGGCACGCGGATGTTGCTTGGGAACGTGTAACCGAGAGGCAGGCGGCGGCTGGCAAAGATAGCCACCGGGGCAGTGGCGAGGAGCGAGCCGAGGAGAAACGGCAGCGGCAGACCGAGCGCCTGTGCGGTAAGTGCGCCAGCGAGGCCCAGAACCAGAAGGGTCGCTGTCTGGGGGATGTGAGGGGGAAGGCGCACAGGACGTTTCATGGGGGCTTTCGGGCTTGGAGCTTTGTTCAAGTGTTAACGAGCGGTGCTGAGTCTGCAATCGGGTATTTCAGGCGGTTTCTCGCGGATGCGCGCGCCTCTACGGGGTGTTTTCGATTGAACAGGGCTGTGTTTGCACTAGGTTGGAAGCACACCCGATCCTGAAAGGCGGCCCCATGATACGACCCGATTTGCGCCAGTTTGCGCTTCTTCTTTGCACCCTGTTCTTTGGCCTTTCCGGCGCGGGCGCGCAGGCTCAGGCGGACGAGCAAAAGCTTGAGACTTTTCTGGAGGTGACGGGCTTTGATGTCGCCCTTGAAAGCATGCGTGTGGGGGCAACGAACGCGCCGCAGATACTTGGTATGGAAGCAAATGATTTTGGCGTGCGCTGGACCATGCTGGCGGATGAGGTGTTCGAACCTGCTGCGATACGGCGGGATGCGAAGGATCTGCTTGGCAAGGCGCTGAGTGACGAGATGCTGACCCATGCCGCGGATTTTTATGCCTCTGACCTTGGTCAGCGGCTGGTGGCCGTGGAAAACGCGGCCCATGCGGCGGAAGACACGCCCGATGATGTGCTTCGGGGGGAAGCGCTTGTGGCTGAAATGGTCGAAGAGGGCAGTCCGCGGCTTGAGTATTTCAAGCGGATGAACACTGCGATTGACCCCGAGAACATCGGCATTCAGGCGGCGCAGGAAGTGCAGATCCGCTTTTTGCTTGCGGCCTCGGATGCGGGGGTGATCAACCGTATCGACGAAGCCACCCTGCGCAGCCTGATGGAAGAGCAGGCGGCAGAGATGGCGCTTGAGATCAAGGCGGCCTCACTGGCAAACTCGGCGCGGATCTATGAGGCGTTTACGGATGATGACCTTGAGGCCTATGCCGACGCATTGGAGCATCCCGTGATGCAGAAGGTGTATGAGCTTATGAACGGCGTGCAATATGCGCTTATGGCGGATCGCTATGAAAAGCTGGCGCTGCGCATGGCCGAGTTAAGCCCGGGCCAGGAGCTTTGAGGGCTTTTGCTCTTGCTATCGTTTCGGTTTGGGCGCTTGCCGCCGAGGCGGAGCCTGTGGACGATTTGCTGGAGGTGCTCGGCTCTGACGCGCTGATCGAAGTGATCCGCGACGAGCTTCTGGACTATGGCGAGGAGGTTGGAGAGGCCATGCTTTCGGACGGCGGCGGTGCGGCCTGGAGTGATATTCTCGAACGTCTTTATGACACCGAGCTGATGCAGGCACGGTTGCGCAGCACCATGCAGGAGAGCTTCGGTGACACCGAGATTGCGCCGCTGATCGGGTTTTACGAAACCGAGCAGGGTCAGCGCATTGTGCAGGCCGAGCTTGATGCGCGGCGGTATTTGCTGACCGAGGGCGCGCAAGAAGAAGCGGAAGCGGCTTGTCTTGAGCCGCCTGAGCGCAAGGAAGCCTTGCTTGAATTTGCCGAAGTGAATGATATTCTGGAGCGCAATGTTGCGGGCACGCTGAACTCTGATCTGGCGTTTTATCACGGGCTTGTTGACGGTGGTGTCTTCGAGATGAGCGAAGGCGAGGTGCTGGACGAGGTGCAAGGGCGCTTGCCGGAGATACGGGTTTCGCTGGAGAGCTGGCTTTCGGGCTATCTGTGCGCGTCTTTGGGCAGTTTGCCCGAGGGAGACCTTGCGGCCTATACCGCGTTTTCGCAAACGGAGGAGGGTCATGCGCTGAACAATGCCATTTTTGACGGTTTCGGCGCACTCTATGATGACTTGAGCTATGCGATCGGGTTGGCTGTTTCGGTGCAGATGTTGGGCGAAGACCTTTAGTGCCGACTTGAAGGGCGAAAAGCGGCCAGCCGGAGATGTTTCTTTGCCATACGCGCTTGACTTGGGGCTGCGAATTCACGATAAGCGCGCAGCCGGAGGGGGAAACCGCTCCGGATTTATTATTAATGACGCTCCCGAGAGGAGCGCGCTGTTCGAGGCGGTGGGGCGCAAATCCCTGCTAAAACGCTGCAAACGCAGGGCCACAGAATGCGGATGATGAAAAGGAAAGACCCATGTTCGCGGTCCTGAAAACAGGCGGCAAGCAATATAAAGTTCAATCGGGCGATGTGCTCCGTGTTGAGAAACTTGCAGCCGATGCTGGTGAAACAATCCAGTTCAACGAAATTCTGATGCTCGGTGGCGACAAGCCGGTTGTGGGCGCCCCTATGGTTGACGGCGCTGCCGTTCAAGCCGAGGTGATTGACCAGATCAAAGGCAAGAAGGTGATTAACTTCGTTAAGCGCCGTCGTAAGCACTCATCAAAGCGCACTGTCGGTCACCGTCAGAAGCTGACGCTTCTGCGGATCACCGAGATCCTTGAAAAAGGTGGCGACAAGACCGGTGTGAAAGCCGCGATCGGTGCCGGCTCTGTTTCTGGTGCGGCCATTGCTGCTGCCGAAAAGAAGCCCGCCGCCAAGAAAGCCGCGCCCAAGGCTGAAGCGAAAGCCGAAACCAAAAAGGCCGCTCCTGCAAAGGCCGCTAAAGCCGAAGCCGGTGCAGATGATCTTAAAGTGCTGTCAGGCGTAGGCCCGGCCCTTGAGAAAAAACTGCATGAAGCAGGCGTAACAACATTTGCCCAAGTCGCTGCATGGACTGCAGATGACATCGCCGAGATGGACGAGAAGCTGAGCTTCAAAGGCCGTATCGAGCGTGAAGGTTGGGTTGAGCAAGCCAAAGCGCTTGTGAAATAAGTCGGATAAGGAGAACACGATATGGCACATAAAAAAGCTGGCGGTTCATCCCGTAACGGTCGCGACTCAGCGGGTCGCCGCCTTGGCGTAAAAAAATACGGTGGCGAAGTTGTCATCGGTGGCAACATCATCGTGCGTCAGCGCGGCACAAAGTTCTGGCCGGGCGCAGGCGTAGGCATGGGCAAAGATCACACGATCTTCGCAACAGCCAACGGTAATGTGAAATTCCACAAAGGCCTCAAGGGCCGCACCTTTATTTCGGTGCTTCCGGCAGCCGAGGCCGCGGAGTAACCCGACCTTAAGGTTTTAAGTCAAAACAAGGGATCGGTTGTAAAGCCGGTCCCTTTTTTGCGTATTGGAGCTTATGTTTGAGTATTTCTGTTACAGCTTTGGCCTATGTGTCCTGTGATGTATGTGCTCTGTGAGAATGATGTAGATGTCTGACATGAAGATTGATCCTCAAGTTACTGTAAGTGAGAAGAATTTTGACTTGCGACCGCTTAAATTAGCGGATGCGGGGCTGATCGAGCTTTACGCAGGCGATGCACGTGTAGCGACAAACACCAGCCGCATTGCGCACCCTTTGCCGCCCGGGCAAACCGAGGCGTTCATCACGCGGGCGCTGAGCGAGGCGCGGAGCGAGGATATCTGGGCGATTGACGCAAGTAAGGATGGCGGGCCGGAGCTTTCGGGGCTGATCAGCCTGAAGCGGATGGACCGGAGCCAAAGCGAGATCGGATATTGGGTTGCGCCGGCGTTTTGGAATACGGGTGTGGCTTCGGCAGCTGTCGAAGCGCTGATCAAGGCGAACCCGCAGGGCTGTGAGACGATTTTTGCCAGCGTGTTTCAGGACAATCCCGCTTCGGCGCGGGTTCTCACGAAGCTTGGCTTTGAATACATCGGCGATGCCGAAACATTCTGTGTGGCGCGCAATACGACCGTGCCGACATGGACTTATATTTGCAAACTCGGTTGAGCGGCGCTCCGAAACGGAGACCGTAACGGGGCTAAGGAGACGTTATGAAATTTCTTGATCTTGCAAAGGTCTATATTCGCTCTGGCTCGGGCGGGGGCGGGTGTATCAGCTTCCGTCGCGAGAAGTTCATCGAATATGGCGGCCCTGACGGCGGTGACGGCGGGCGAGGTGGTGATGTCTGGATCGAGGTTGTTGACGGGCTTAACACACTGATCGACTTTCGCTATCAGCAGCACTTCTTTGCCAACAACGGTCAGGCCGGTATGGGCAGCCAGCGCACGGGCAAGGACGGTGACGATATTGTATTGCGTGTGCCTGTGGGCACAGAGATTTTGGAAGAAGACGGTGAGACGGTGATTGCCGACCTCACCGAGCTTGGCCAGCGGTTGCGCATTGCCAAGGGTGGCAACGGCGGCTTTGGCAACCTGCATTTCAAGACCTCGACCAATCAGGCGCCACGGCGGGCGAACTCGGGGCAGGAGGGTGTCGAGCGCACGATCTGGCTGCGCCTCAAGCTCATCGCGGATGCAGGTTTGTTGGGCCTTCCGAACGCGGGCAAGAGCACGTTTCTGGCAGCAACAAGCAATGCGCGGCCCAAGATTGCCGATTATCCGTTTACCACGCTGCACCCGAACCTTGGGGTTGTGGGCGTGGACGGGGCGGAATTTGTTATCGCGGATATTCCGGGCCTGATCGAGGGCGCGCATGAGGGCGTTGGCCTCGGGGTGCGTTTTCTGGGCCATGTCGAGCGCTGCGCGGTGCTTTTGCATCTGATTGATGGCACATCGGGTGACCCGGTGGCCGATTATAGAACCATCATTGGTGAGCTTGAAGCCTATGGCGGAGAACTGGCCGAGAAGCCGCGCGTGACTGTGCTGAACAAGATTGATGCGCTGGACGCCGAAGAGCGCGAATTTCTCAAAGACGAGATCGAAGCGGCGACAGGCGTGAAACTTATGCTTATGTCGGGCGTAACGGGCGAGGGTGTGACCGATGTGTTGCGCGCGCTCAGAGCGACGATCAATGCCGGGCGCGCAGCGGAGGCGGCTCTTGGAGAGGAGCCGCAGCCATGGCAACCCTGAACACGGCGCGGCGCGTTGTTGTCAAGATCGGCTCTGCGCTGCTTGTGGATGCGGCGGAGGGCGGGCTGAAGGCAGAGTGGCTTGCGAGTCTGGCTGCAGATGTGGCGCGGATGAAGGCGCGGGGGCAGGATGTTGTGCTCGTGTCTTCAGGCTCGATCGCTTTGGGGCGCGGTGTGTTGGGCTTGCCACGGGTCGAGCTTGCGCTGGAACAGTCGCAGGCGGCGGCGGCAGTGGGCCAAATCCGCCTTGCGCGGGCCTATGAAGAGGTGTTGCAGCCTCACGGAATTATCACAGGACAGGTGCTTGTCACGCTGGAGGACAGTGCCGACAGGCGGCGCTATCTCAACTCACGCGCCACGCTGGAGCAGCTTTTGAGCCTGGGTGTTGTGCCGATTGTGAACGAGAACGACACTGTTGCCACCGACGAGATCCGCTATGGCGACAATGACCGCCTTGCAGCGCAGGTGGCTGTGACTGTTGGCGCGGATTTGCTGGTGTTGCTCAGTGACATTGACGGACTTTACACGGCGAGCCCCGCATTGGACCCGACGGCGACACGGTTTGAGCGTGTCGAGAAGATTACCCCCGAGATTGAAGCCATGGCAGGCGATGCCGGCACAGGGCTGAGCAAAGGCGGGATGAAAACCAAGCTGCTGGCAGCAAAGACAGCCACGGGAGCGGGCTGCGAGATGATTATCGCGCTCGGATCACCTTATAACCCTTTGCTATCTATTGAAAATGGCGCAGCAAACACGCTTTTTGCGGCCGAAGGCGACCCACAGGTGGCGCGCAAGCGCTGGATTGCCTCGATGAAGCCGCAGGGGCGGATTTTACTTGATGACGGTGCGGTGCGCGCCCTGGCGCGGGGCAAGAGCCTCTTGCCAGCTGGGGTGACCGATGTGCGCGGCACATTCGGGCGTGGCGAGCCTGTCGAAATTTGCGATGCCGCATGTAACGTGCTGGGCCACGGGCTGAGCCGTTATACGGCGGAAGAGGCGCGTGCGATCAAGGGGCATAAGAGCGACGAGATTGAAGACATACTGGGCTATATCGGGCGCGCGGCGCTCATTCACCGAGACGATATGGCGCTCACCATCTGAAAGGGCCAAGGCCGATGACTGATATTCCCGAGATGATGCAAGAACTGGGCCAAAAGGCGCGCGCGGCGGCTGCAGAGCTGGCGTTTGCTACATCGGCGCAAAAGCGTGATGCGCTGCTTGCGGCGGCTGAGGCCGTCTGGGACAGGCGCGACGAGATTATCGCGGCCAATGCCAAGGACATGGCATTTGGCGCCGAGAAGGGCCTGAGCCCTGCGATGATGGACCGACTGATGCTTGATGAAGCGAGGGTGGGCAGCATTGTGGATGGGCTGAAAGCTGTGGCAGAACAGGCCGACCCTGTGGGCGAGGTGCTTGAAGAATGGGACCAGCCGAGCGGCATTCATATCCGCCGTGTGCGCACGCCTTTGGGGGTGATCGGCGTTATTTACGAAAGCCGCCCCAATGTGACGGCAGACGCGGGGGCGCTTTGCCTGAAGGCGGGCAACGCCGTGATTTTGCGCGGTGGCTCGGAGGGGTTTCACAGCTCATCTGCGTTGCATGGCTGTCTTGTGGAAGGGCTTGTCTCTGTCGGGCTGCCCGAGGCGAGCATCCAGCTTGTGCCGACGCGCGACCGGACTGCCGTGAGCGAAATGCTGACGATGACCGATTATATCGACGTGATCGTGCCGCGCGGCGGCAAGGGGCTTGTGGGCCTTGTGCAACGTGAGGCGCGGGTGCCTGTTTTTGCACATCTGGAGGGAATTGTGCATATCTACATTGATGCCGAAGCCGACCCTGTGAAGGCGCTCAATGTGATCCTCAATGCCAAGACACGGCGCACCGGTATTTGCGGTGCGGCGGAGTGTCTGCTTGTTCATAAAGATGTGATGAATACGATTGGCCAAGGCGTGATCAAGGCGCTGCTCAAGGCGGGTGTCGAGGTGCGGGGCGATGAGGAAATTGCTAAGATTGAAGGTGTTACGCCTGCAAGCTCATCTGACTGGGGCTGCGAATACCTTGATATGATCATCGCGGCCAAGGTTGTGGACAGCCTAGATGCGGCGATTGCGCATATCCGCGAATTCGGCTCGAACCATACCGATTGCATCATTACCGAGGATGACGCGGCGGCGGAGCGCTTTTTTGAGCGGCTGGACAGTGCAATCCTGATGCGCAACGCTTCGACCCAGTTTGCCGATGGCGGCGAGTTTGGTATGGGCGCCGAGATTGGCATTGCCACGGGCAAGATGCATGCACGCGGGCCTGTGGGCGCTGCGCAGTTGACGAGCTTCAAGTATCTTGTCGAGGGTGACGGGGCTGTGCGCTCTTAGAATCGGATGGTGAGGGCTGTTTCGCTTTCCTCATAGCTCACCTTTCGTTGGAGCTGGCGGGCGCATTCGGGCAGCATTGCAAACTGCACTTCGGAAGGCTGCAAGCCTACGGGCGCAGGCGTGCCTGTTAGGGTGCTCCAGATATCTTGATCAACGCGCAACTGGCCTTGGGCTGAAATAACCCAACCGCTACTCTCATGCGCCACATGCAAAGCGCCGCCTGTGGGCAGGGCGCTGGAAAGGCAGAGGAGCGCGAGCAGCGCCATTTGCACTTCGTCGCGCGGGCTGTCATCCGTTACGGCCCAATTACAGGTGAGGCGGCTGCCGGTGTAGTAAGCTTTGAGGATGCGCGACAGCTCGGGCGCACCGAGTTTTTGCTCTGATGACGACATGCCAAGGGCGATGCGGTAGAACTTGATCCGCGCCGTGGCGCCTGAAACCGAGCTGTTGATCAGCGCGAGTTCAGGGGTATCGGCAGCGCCTGTGAGGGCGACAAGCTCCATTCCGTTGGCTATGGCTCCGACCGGGCTGATGATATCGTGGCAGATGCGGGAGCCGATGAGGCGCGCGATTTGAAGTGTGTCTTGTGTCAACCTGGTTTCTCCCTATACGGTCTCTGCATGTCCGATATGAACGCCATCCTGACACCCGGTATGAGGGTGCGCCACCCGCAAATGCCCGAATGGGGCGTGGGGCAGGTGCAATCCAACATAGGCGGCAAGATTACCGTTAACTTCCCCGAAGCGGGCAAGGTTGTGATTGAGGGCGCTCGTATCGAGCTTGAGCCTGTCTTTGATGCCGAATGATGGTTACCGAAAGGTTAATTTGTCCTTAAGTTTTGCACCTCTTGCGCGAAAGAGGTGTGCAACCTAGAAGAACGCCAGATCCGACCAAGAGCAAAGAGGGACAATGCGCGCGCCGAATTTTACTGTGAGACTTGCGACCAGTGACGCCGATGTTTTGGCGGCGCAGCGCTTACGGTATCGGGTGTTTGTCGAGGAACTCGGCAGTGACGGGCCGCTTGTCGACCACGAGGGCCGCTTCGAGCGCGACCGGTTTGATGCGGTGAGCCATCATCTGGTGCTGATTGACGAGGCGCGCGAGGCGGACGGGCATGAGCATGTTGTTGGCGTATATCGCCTGCTTGATGAGGCCGGGGCGTCTGCGGCAGGACAGTTTTACTCCGAGGGCGAATACGACCTAGGCAAGCTCAAGTCCAGCGGGCGTCGGCTTCTGGAGCTTGGACGCTCGTGTTTGCACCCCGCGTATCGCGGCGGGGCGGGGATGTTTTATCTCTGGAACGCGCTGGCCGAGGTGATCCGCGAGCGCCAGATAGAGGTTTTGTTTGGCGTGGCGAGTTTTCACGGGACCGAAGCTACGAAGCTGGCTGCGCCGCTATCGCTTTTACGTCACCGTCATCTGGCTCCAGAGACGCTGCGTGTGACAGCACGCGAAGAGAACTTCCAGCGGATGGATCTGATTGCGGAAGCCGAACTGGACCGCCGTGCCGCGATGCTGGACGTGCCGGCCCTGATTAAGGCTTACCTGCGGCTTGGCGGTGTTGTGGGTGAGGGGGCGTTTGTGGACCATGCGTTTAACACGACCGATGTATGCCTGATCCTTGATACGCAAGCAATGCCGCCGCGCAGCCGCGCGATTTATGAGGGGCGGATATGAGCTGGGATGCATCGCGTGCGCCGGACGAGACAAATATCACGTTGGCGGGCTGGCTGCGGGTGATTTTGCGTGCAGCGGCGCTGATCGTGCTGGTGTTTGGCGGGCTGCTTGTTTTGCTCGCTCTGAGGCTGTTTGAGCGGCCGCTTTACGGGCTGCACCGGCCTTGGACGCCTTACATCACCCAGTTTGTCTGCCGTATGGCCTTTGTAATTTTGGGAATGAAGCACAGTGCTACAGGCCGGCAGATGAAGGAGGCGGGAGCTGTTGTGGCCAACCATGCTTCATGGCTGGATATTTTCACGCTCAATGCCCGCAAGCGGGTGTATTTTGTCTCAAAATCCGAGGTGGCGAAATGGCCGGGTATCGGCTGGCTGGCGCGTGCTACGGGGACAGTGTTTATCAACCGTGACCGTCGCGAAGCGCGGGCACAGCAGGAGGTGTTTGAAGCGCGGCTTCTGGCGGGGCATAAGCTGTTGTTTTTTCCTGAAGGGACATCGACCGATGGCCTCAGGGTTTTGCCGTTCAAGCCGACGCTGTTTCAGGCATTCTTTGCCGACAGCCTACGCGAGCGATTGTTTGTGCAGCCTGTGAGCGTTGTTTATCGCGCGCCCGCAGGGGCCACAGTGCGGTTTTATGGCTGGTGGGGTGATATGGAGTTCGGCCCGCATCTGTTGAAAACGCTCGCGGCAGGGCACGGTGGAAGCGTGAGTGTGACTTATCATGCCCCCCTGAGGGTGGCTGATTTTGCGGATCGTAAAGCGCTGGCGCGGGCGGCGGAGGACGCTGTGCGCAGTGCGATGCCTGCCGGGTTGATTGCGGCAGGTGAGGCTTATGATGCGGCGCTTGAGGCTTAAGCCATTGCAGCGATCAGGCGGGTGAGTTCTTCTGTGGGATTGTCTTTGGACCAGATTTCACTGCCGATTCCGAAAAAGTCGGTGACGGGAGCGAATTGTGTGATGAGCGCTTCATCGAGGGCGCCTTCGGCCACGACAGGCACTTCGATGACCTGTGACCACCATTCCAGCAAGTCATATTCGGCCTGTGTGCCATCGCCCAGAGCGGTCGCGCCGATGGGCCCGAAGCAGACATAATCGGCACCTGCCTCGCCTGCGGCCATGCCATCGTGGCGTGAATTGCCACAGAAGCTGCCGACGATGGCCTCTTGCCCCAAGGCCTTGCGTGCCTTCGCGACAGAGCGCGCACCATCGGTGAGGTGCACCCCGTCAAGGCCGAGGCGCTCGACAAGAAGGATATGCTTTTCAACCACAAGAGCAACATCGCGCTCGACCGTCACTTCGCGCAAAGCATCGACAGCACGGCTGAGCGTATCTTCATCATGGGTTGCCAGCGCGAGGCGCACACAGGCGACAGCGTGGGTATCTAGCACTTTTGCCAGTTCGGAGGGAAAGCGCCCAAGCTCTATTTCGGGTGGTGTGATCAGATAGATCTGTGGCTTGTCTTCTTCTGCCATGATGGCCTCCCGAGGTGGATTTCAGCCCTTCTAGCGCGGTTTTTCCCATTGGGAAAGGGGGCTTGGCGGGCAGGGTCACTTCCCATAGAAGGGCTGAAACCTCAAAAGGATTTCAAACCATGCCGACAGAAGGCCCGCAGCCACATTTTGTTCTTGTGCGCCCGCAGATGGGCGAAAATATCGGAGCGGCCGCGCGAGCGATGTGGAATTTCGGACTTGACCGTATGCGCGTTGTGGCCCCGCGTGATGGCTGGCCGAGCGAGAAGGCTGTTGTTATGGCCTCCGGCGCGGGGCGATTGCTTGACGAAGCCCAGCTGTGCGGAACTCTGGCTGAGGCGCTGGATGATGCGACCTATGTTTTTGCCACCACGGCGCGCATTCGGGGGCTGACCAAACCTGTGATGAGCCCCGAGCGCGCGATGCAGCTGACCGCCGAGAAGCTGGCAGCGGGCGAAAAAGTGGCGGTGATGTTCGGACCAGAGCGGGCAGGGCTGGAAAACGACGATGTGGCGCGGGCCAATGCGCTTATCACGCTGCCGGTGAACCCTGATTTTCCTTCGCTGAACCTTGCGCAATGTGTTTTGCTGACGGCCTATGAATGGCGACGTGCGCAGGGCGATATTGCCCATGAGCGGATGGAGATTGCGCGTGGTGGCGACCCTGCCACAGGCGGTGATATCGAGGCCTGGGCGGGACATATGGAAGAGCGGCTTGATGAGCGCGGATTCTTCTTTCCGCCCGAGAAAGCGGCAAACATGAAAACCAACCTTCGCAACCTCTGGAGCCGTATGCCTCTCACGCGAGCCGATGTGCAGATGCTCCACGGCGCGCTGCGGCAACTTATCAGGGGTAAAGACGATTAACGGCGCTTGCAGCTCGTGAAGCTGCGCCCTAATTTGAGCAGAAGCGACAGGACAAGAGGTATCTTATGGCCGAGAAACGCGCGATTTTTGAGGATGTGAACAGCGAGAAAGGGGCCAAGCCCCTCGCACCCAAGGGCGGGATGATTGACAAGGGGCAAGGCGGCGCACGGCTGGCCATTCGCGCCTGGATCATCCTTTTGGGCATCCTGGTGTTTGCAATGATCGTTGTGGGCGGGCTGACGCGCCTTACGGATTCCGGCCTTTCGATCACGGAATGGCGGCCCCTGACGGGGGCCATGCCGCCGATGAACGAGGCGGACTGGCAATCGGAGTTTGCCAAATATCAGGAGATTCCGCAGTTCCAGATTGAAAACAAGTGGATGGATCTGTCTGATTTCAAATCTATTTACTGGTGGGAATGGGGCCATCGCCAGCTTGGCCGCGTGGTCGGGCTTGTCTGGGCGCTTGGCTTTGCGTGGTTTGCGCTGCGTCGCCAGATCCCGAAGGGTTGGACTGGTCGTTTGCTGCTGATTGGCGGGCTTGGCGGGCTGCAAGGCTTTATCGGTTGGTGGATGGTTTCCTCTGGCCTCACCGGCTCGATGACCAGTGTGGCGAGCTACCGTCTGGCGACGCATCTGGGCCTTGCTTTTGTGATTATCGGCTTCATCACATGGTATGCGTTACTGCTGTCGCGGCCCGAGCGTGACCTGATGCAAGCGCGCCGTTTGCGCGAGGCCAAGCTGTTTTCACTTGGCACGGGCTGGATGCATTTTGCCTTCCTGCAAATCCTGTTGGGCGCTTTGGTAGCGGGCATTGATGCGGGGCGCTCCTATACCGATTGGCCTCTTATGGGCGGGCAGATTATTCCGCCTGATCCGATGATGATCGAGCCTCTATGGCGCAACTTTTTTGAAAACCCGGGGCTTGTGCAGTTTGTTCACCGTGTCACCGGATATCTGCTGCTTGGCTTCACGATCATGATCTTTTTCAAGGGTCGCAGATCGGCGAACCGGAGCACCAAGGCTGCATTTTCTGTGGCAGCTTATGCGCTGTTTTTCCAGATTGTTCTGGGGATATTCACGGTTGTCACTGCCGCACCTTGGCATATTGCGATTGTCCATCAGGCCATTGCGGCGCTGCTTTGGGTTCTGATCATTCGTGCGCGCTTTATGGCGCAATATCCGCGCGCGTCCTCAATCCGTGAAGGGTAAGCTATGTCTGCATATGATGAACTGATGGCGTTTCAGCGCCAGACCGAGGCATTGGGGCAGGTCGCGGGGCGGCTTGGCTGGGATCAGGAAACCGTGATGCCTGAAGGGGCTGCAGGCCAGCGCGCCGAGGAGTTTGCTGCGATGGAAAGCGTGCTGCACGCACGACGCACGGATGCGCGAATTGGCGAGTGGCTTGGCAAGATCGACGCGGACAAGCTTGATGCTGTCGGCGCGGCCAATATCCGCCACATCACTCGCAGTTACGAGCGTAGCCAGCGTGTGCCTGCAAAGCTCGCCGAAGCGATTGCAAAGCTTTCCTCAAGCGCGCAGCGGATCTGGAGCGAGGCGCGTGCCAAGGAAGATGTGGCGGCGTTTTTACCTGCTTTGAAAGAGATGATTTCGCTGAAACGTGAAGAAGCGGCTGCGCTGGCCAATGGTGGCACGGCGTATGACGCCCTTCTGGATGATTATGAGCCAGACACCAGCGGCGATGATGTGGCCAAGACTTTTGCCGCGATGCGGCCCCGATTGGTGGCGCTGCGGGACAAGGTGATGGGGGGCGAGCAGCCACCTGAGCTTGCGCATGAGTTTGACGAGCAAAAGCAGATGCGACTTGCGCGCGCGCTGGCCAAGACCTTTGGCTATGACATGCGGCACGGGCGGTTGGACAAGGCGGTGCATCCTTTTTCATCAGGCTCGGGGCAGGATGTGAGGATCACCACGCGCACGGCGCTGACCGATCCGTTCAACAGCATTTACTCGACCATCCACGAGACGGGCCATGCGACTTACGAACAAAACATTGCGCCCGAGCACTTGCTGACCCCTCTGGGAGAGGGAGTTTCGCTTGGCGTGCATGAAAGCCAGAGCCGGATTTACGAGAATCAGCTGGGCCGTTCACGTGCTTTTACGGGCTGGCTTTTCGGGCAGATGAAAGATGCGTTCGGGAACTTCGGGATAACCGATGAGGACGTATTTTTCCGCACGGTGAACCGCTTGGGCAAAGGCTACATCCGCACCGAAGCCGATGAGGTGCAGTATAATCTGCACATCATGCTGCGCTTTGATCTGGAGCGCGATGTGATTGCGGGCAAGCTTGAGGCGCGGAATTTGGAAGAGGCGTGGAACGCGCGCTTTGAGGCCGATTTCGGCTATGCAGTTGATCTGCCCTCGAACGGGCTTTTGCAGGATGTGCATTGGTCCTGCGGGCTTTGGGGGTATTTTCCCACCTATGCTTTGGGCAATGTCTATGCTGGCTGTCTTTATGAGGCGTTACGGCTTGCGCGGCCAAATCTGGACGACGAACTGGCGGCGGGTGATGTCTCGGGCGCGACGGGTTGGTTGCGCGACGCGGTGCAGGTGCATGGCGGACTCTATCGGCCCCGTGATCTGATTGAACGCGCTTCGGGGCACGTACCGAATGAGGAACCATTGCTGAGCTATCTCGAAGGCAAATTCGGCTGACGCCGACCCGCTGGGGGGGCCAGCCCCCCCAGCCCCCCCGGGATATTTCCAGCAAGAAAAAAGAGCGGGGCAGTTGAAATGGCTGCAAGCGCTTCGGCTATGGAAAAAGCGCTCACGTATGGTGAGCGCTTTCAAGCTTTTGCGTTGCGCTTAGCTTTCGGGCTGTGGTGCGTCTGCTTCGTCCTCATCGCCCTGATCGGCGATCCAGGCGACGGAAACGACCTCTTCACCTTTGCCTGTGTTGAAAACCTTGACGCCGCCTGCGCTGCGCGAGCGGAAGGAGATGCCTTCAACAGGCACGCGGATCGACTGGCCCTTGGAAGTGGCCAGCATGATCTGGTCCTCCATCTCGACAGGGAAGCACGCGACGATTTCGCCGCCACGCATGGCTTTGTCCATCGCCGTGACACCCATGCCGCCGCGTCCGCGCACGGGGTAATCATGGCTGGAGGAGAGCTTGCCTGCGCCGCCGGTGGTGAGCGTGAGGATAAGGTTTTCTTGTGCGGACATTTCGACGTAACGCTCTTGGCTGATGCTGGCGTTTGCATCACCTTCATCGTCGATACCCTCGGCGTCATCGGCGAGGCCCGCCATGGCGCGGCGCATCTTGAGGTAGGCGGCGCGCTCGTCTGATGTGGCGTCGAAATGGCGGATGATCGACATGGAAACAACGCGCTGTTTGGGCTGAAGCCGCACACCGCGCACACCGGTTGAGGCGCGCGAATTGAACACGCGGACATCGGTTGTGGGGAAGCGGATGGCGCGGCCACCGTTGGTGACCAGCATGACATCGTCCTGATCGGAACAGATGCGCGCGTTAACCAGTTGCACAGAGCCGTCTTCGGGCAGTTTCATGGCGATCTTGCCGTTGCGCATGACATTGGTGAAGTCGGACAGGCGGTTCTGGCGCACATCACCCGCCGAGGTGGCGAACATGATTTGCAGATCGTCCCAGTCTTTTTCATCCCGATCAATCGGCAGGATCGCCGCGACGGAAACACCGGGCGGGATGGGCAGGATGTTGACGATTGCCTTGCCTTTGGATGTGCGCGAGCCCTGAGGCAGGCGCCATGTCTTGAGCTTGTAGACCATGCCCTCGGTGGTGAAGAACAAAAGCTGCGTGTGTGTATTGGCCACGAAGAGTGTGGTGATCACGTCTTCTTCTTTGGTCTGCATACCGGATACACCCTTGCCGCCACGCTTCTGGGCGCGGAAATCGGCCAGCGGGGTGCGCTTGATATAGCCGCCCGATGTAACGGTGACGACCATATCTTCACGCTCGATCAGGTCTTCGTCTTCCATATCGCCGGACCAGTCGACGATCTCGGTGCGACGGGGCACGGCGAAGAGCTCGCGCACCTCTGAAAGCTCGTCAGAGATGATCCCCATGATGCGCTCGCGAGAACCGAGAATCTCCAGGTATTCCTTGATCTTACCGGCCAGCTCTTCAAGTTCGTCGGTGACTTCCTTGACGCCGATCTGGGTGAGGCGCTGGAGGCGCAAGTCAAGGATGGCGCGGGCCTGGATTTCGCTCAGGTTGTAGGTTCCGTCATCGTTAACGGGATGGAGCGGGTCGTCGATGAGCTTGAGGTAGCCAACGATTTCACCAGCGGGCCAGCGGCGTTCCATAAGTTTGAAGCGCGCCTCGGCGGCGTCGCGGGAGGCGCGGATGGTTGCGACAACTTCATCGACGTTGGAAACGGCCACGGCGAGGCCACAGAGGATGTGACTCCGCTCACGCGCTTTTCGCAGTTCGAAAGCGGTGCGGCGCGCAACAACTTCCTCGCGGAAGTCTATGAAATATGTGAGGAAATTGCGAAGTGTGAGCTGCTCGGGGCGGCCGCCGTTGAGGGCCAGCATGTTGCAACCGAAGTAGGTTTGCATCGGAGTGAAGCGGAAGAGTTGGTTGAGCACCACTTCTGCGGTGGCATCTCTTTTCAATTCGATAACGACGCGGACACCGTTGCGGTCGGATTCGTCCTGGACGTGGCTGATGCCTTCGATCTTTTTGTCGCGGGCGGCCTCGGCGATGCGTTCGATCATTGTGGCCTTGTTGACCTGATAGGGAATCTCGTCGATGATGATCGCCCAGCGGTCCTTGCGAATTTCTTCCACCCGCGTTTTGGCGCGGATGATGACGCTGCCGCGGCCCTCGAGGTAGGCTTTGCGTGCGCCTGTGCGGCCCAGCATGATGCCGCCCGTGGGGAAGTCGGGGCCGGGGACGTATTCGATCAGTTGCTCGGAGCTGAGATCGGGCTGCTCGATGAGCGCGAGGCAGGCGTCAACGACTTCGCCCAGATTATGGGGCGGAATGTTGGTGGCCATACCGACAGCAATACCGCCGGCACCATTGACCAGCATATTGGGAAAACGGGCGGGCAGAACCGTTGGTTCACGGTCTTTGCCGTCATAATTGTCTTGAAAATCAACGGTGTCTTTGTCGATGTCGGCCAGCACATAGGCGGCGGGCTTGTCCATACGCACCTCGGTGTAGCGCATGGCAGCGGCGTTGTCGCCGTCCATCGAGCCGAAGTTGCCCTGACCGTCGAGCAGCGGCAGGGACATGGAGAAATCCTGCGCCATACGCACAAGGGCGTCATAGATCGCGCTGTCACCGTGAGGGTGGTATTTACCCATGACATCGCCCACAGCGCGGGCTGATTTGCGGTAGGGTTTGTCGTGTGTGTTGCCAGCCTCATACATCGCATAGAGGATGCGGCGGTGCACAGGTTTCAGGCCATCGCGCAGATCGGGAATCGCGCGGGACACGATCACGCTCATGGCGTAATCGAGGTAGGATGTTTTCATCTCGTCGATAATCGAGATTTGCGGACCATCATAGACGTAACGTGCCGGCACATTTTCGTCATTGTTTTCAGGTGTTTCGGGCGTGTCGCTCACGTGATTTTCTCGCCTGTCCTGTGGATCTATATATTGTTGGCACTTGTATATCAGAGCCATCATATGGGGTGCAATGGGGGCAGGGAGGCTCATTTGGATCAGGGGTGAAATACGGGGTTAAGGTGCTGATATATAGCGCTTTTTAGTTTCTCTCCGCGTGAGCTAAAAAAGACCTGCTCGCAACGGCTTAAAAAGGGACAATCGTTACAGCTGCGCACGGCCTGGTTAACGGTGCCTTCGAGCGCTGATTCCAGGGGGGTGATATGCGTGCACCCTGCGTGCACACCCCGTGCACCGCCGAAACGAGGTTTGGTTAACGGGAATTAAGTTAATGGGGCGTGCAGCGGGCTTTGAGCGGGAGGCATATTGCGCGCGCCGCGCATGAGGCTGCTTCTGGATCTGGATATTTATGGCAATAAGAAAGGGAGGGTGCATGTCATTGGATCGCGACCGTCGCTGACAGTTTCAGAAACGGCGGGTTTGCGAAGGGAGTGGGCTTTCGTTTCTTTTGGGTGAATGACTGCTCCCAGCCAGAAGCGGACCCAAGGCCCTTGGCGCGAGTTTACGATAGCTGACCTTCACCACGAGGGTTATGAAGGGGTAAGATGCGGACTTTGCAGACACTGGCGTTTCTTCATCCAATGGCTGCTTTCGCGTCGTCAGGTGTTTAGCAAAGAATCCACCTTTGTTTGCGGAACCTGACGCCCAACTGTCAATGCATTGACCGATTGCACAATTGAGTCTCGGTCGAGGCGGAAGTGCTTGTAGAGGTCGGAAATGGATCCAGTCTGACCAAAGTGTTCGACGCCATGAGCGATTGTTTTGTGACCTGCGACAGATCCAAGCCACGACAGTGTCGCGGGATGCCCGTCGATTACGGTAACGATACTGCAGATGCTGGGCAGTTCGTTCAGCAGGCTTTCAACATGACTGGAGGCTTCGAGATTTCCGCGGGCGCGGTCACGTTGTGCAGCGCTCCACCCGGCGTTCAGCCTATCAGCTGAGGTGACGGCAAGAACGCCCACGTCACGCCGATGCTCTCCAATCATGCCCGCCGCTGCGATTGCCTCGGGTGCAACGGCGCCCTGATAGGCGATCACGACAGAGCAGTTCGGCCCTGGCTTTCGCAGCCAATAGGCGCCGTCTATAGCACCCTGACGAAAGGCATCATCCCCGCGCTTGCCGGGTTGTTCGATTGGGTTGGTCGTCAGACGCAAATAGACGGAGCCTCCTGTTTCATCCCGCAACCACGTGCGCTCGTCCGGGTCCCCATCACCGTCGCGCTGCATATAGTCAAACGCCCACTCCATAATGACCGCCAACTCATCCACAAAAGCCGGCTCAAACGAGGCAAGCCCGTCTTGTGACATGCCGATAAGGGGAGACCCGATGGATTGATGCGCGCCGCCTTCTGGAGCCAGTGTCACGCCAGAAGGCGTTCCTACGATCATGAAGCGGGCATCCTGATAGCAGGCGTAATTGAGCGCATCCAAACCGCGGGCGATGAACGGGTCATAGACCGTACCGATGGGCAACAATCGCTTGCCGAACAACGAATGCGACAGGCCCGCGGCCCCCAACAGCAAGAACAGGTTCATCTCTGCGATGCCGAGTTCAATATGCTGACCTTCCGGGGCAAACTCCCATTTCGCTGTCGAGGGGATGTTGTGGTCTTTGAAGGTATCCGCCTGCTCGGTGCGCGCGAACAATTTGCGCCGATTGACCCATGGGCCAAGGTTGGTCGTGCCCGTCACATCTGGGGAGGTCGTCACAATCCGGCTGGCCAGCTCACTGTCGCCCTTGGACAAGGTGTCGAGGATCTTGCCAAAGCCCATCTGGGTCGAGATTTCGCGATCACTGGTCATTTCAATCGCGGGAACCATCATCACGCTATCCGTGCGCCTGCGCGTGCCATCGGCAAAGAAGGCGGTGTCATTCAGGAAGGCCTTGAACGCTTCGGGGTTTTCGACTGTGGCGAACGGTTCCCATTCTTGGCCTTCAGCCACGCCCATATGTGCCTGCCAGTCGGCCATTTGGGTCTTGTTCATCAGGCCGCCGTGGTTGTCTTTGTGGCCGGCAATCTGTGTTCCCCAGCCCTTAATCGTATAAGCGAGAAAGCAAACAGGGCGATCGTGGTCGATTGCTGCAAAGGTTTCGGCCATCGACTGCACACAGTTACCGCCGAGGTTTTCCATCAGCTCTGCCAACTCATCATCGGATCGCCGTTCAAGCAGGGCCGTGACATCGCCCTGATCGCCCAGATCATCCATCAAGTGTTTGCGCCAGACAGCCCCGCCCATAAAGGTCAGCGCCGAGTAAAGCTGGTTGGGGCATGCATCAATCCAGTCGCGCAATGTCTCGCCGCCCGGTTCGGAAAAGGCCGCGCGTTGCAGATGCCCGTATTTGATCCGCACAACATCCCAACCAAAGGCATCAAAAATCTTTTCGGTGCGGGCAAACAGCCCCTCGCGCACGATCCCGTCCAAAGATTGGCGGTTGTAGTCGATAATCCACCACGTGTTGCGCAGATCGTTCTTCCACCCTTCTTGAAGACACTCATAGATGTTGCCTTCGTCCAATTCAGCATCACCCATCAACGAAACCATTCGGCCAAGCGGGATTTCTTTGCCCCAGCTTTTGGCTTGCACGTAGTCTTGGATCATTGATGCAAAAGAGGTGATCGCAACGCCAAGGCCGACCGACCCCGTTGAGAAATCCACATCATCTACGTCTTTGGTGCGGCTAGGATAGCTTTGCACGCCTCCATAGCCGCGGAAATTCTCCATCTTCTCGCGGGTCATGTTGCCCATCAGGTATTGCATCGCATGAAACACCGGTGAGGCATGGGGCTTCACGGCCACCCGATCTTCAGGCCTGAGCACAGAGAAATACAGCGCCGTAATGATCGACACCATGGAGGCTGACGAGGCTTGATGCCCGCCAACCTTGATCCCGTCCGCTTTGGGGCGGATGTGATTGGCGTTGTGGATCATCCAGTGGGACAACCACAAGAGGCGCTGTTCAACGGCCTTCAGGTGTTCGGTTGAGCGGGTCATGGCTTGTCTCCTGTTGTCAGGCTTATGCGGCAGAGCGGATCGGGGGGCGTGGCAAGGCCTGCTCGAGATCGTCCAGCACGTCATCCACCCCTTCAAGGCCAATTGACAGACGCACCAAACCTTCGCTGATGCCATGCTCCGCCCGTTCTTCGGGGGTATAAGTCGAATGGGTCATGCTCGCGGGGTGCTGCACCAGCGTCTCGGCGTCCCCCAGTGACACCGCCCGCGTGATCAGGTTCAGCCGGTTCATCGTCTCGATCCCCGCTTGCATACCACCTTTGAGTTCAAATGCGATCATACCACCGAATTGCGACATCTGTCGTTTTGCCAAGTCATGCTGGGCAAAGCTTGGCAGGCCCGGATAGAATACTTCTGACACCGCATCCGACTGCGCGAGCAGTTCCGCGACCTGCAAGGCGCTCGAACAGTGGCGATCCATCCGAAGTTCCAATGTCTTGATGCCACGCAAGATCAGCATCGCATTGAAAGGAGCCATCACGGCTCCGGTCATGTCCTTCATCCCGTAGAGCCTGATCTCGTTGACCAGCTCGTCCGAGCCCACCAGCAGGCCTGCGACGACATCGCCGTGGCCGCCGAGGTATTTCGTGGCCGAGTGCACCACGATGTCCGCACCATGCTTGACCGGCTGGGTGAGGTAGGGTGTCGCGTATGTATTATCGACAATCACCAACGCACCACTGGCGTGGGCGATATCCGAAATCGCCCGAATATCGACCAAGCGCATGTTTGGGTTGGCCGGTGTTTCAAAGTACACGATCTTGGTTTTCTTGCTGATTGCCCTTGCGAGCGCTTCGGTCTGCGTCAGATCCGCATGGGTGATGGTGATCCCGAATTTGGCAAGCCCGTGCTGCATGAAGGAAAATGTGCAGCCATAAAGTGTCTTGTCCAAGATCACCTCGTCACCCGGGGACAGCAACGTCCACATGGCAGCGGTAATCGCGCCCATGCCAGACGCAAGAGCAAGCCCTGCCTCAGCGCCTTCGAGGGCCGCAATACGTTGTTCAAGAAGCGCCGTTGTGGGGTTGGAAATGCGCGAATAGATGTACCCGGCACGCTCCCCTTCAAACATCTCACCACCCGCTTCTGCGGTTTCGAACGCAAAAGTTGATGTCAGGTGCAAAGGAGGTGTCAGCGCCCCTTCGTGGGCCATAGGGTCATAGCCGTAGTGAATGGCGATGGTTGAAAAACTGTCGGGACGATTGCGCATATCAAGCTCCAAAATGTGTAAGGAGATAATATGCTGGATAGGCGCAAGGTATATTGCCAATTGTGACGCAAATATCTAATATATTGGCATAATCTGCCAAGGATAACCCTATTGGATCAAAAAGACCGCCACATCATTCGTGAACTTCAGCGCAATGGCCGGATGACGAATCAAGATCTTGCCGCTGCGGTAAACCTGTCTCCCTCTCCGTGCCTACGCCGCCTGAAGCAGCTGGAGCAAAGTGGCGCTATCAAGGGCTACAGTGCCAGCATTGATGCCGAAGCTTATGGCCTTCCCGTGACTGTCTTTGTCCGCGTCAGTCTTACGGGTCACACAGAGGCTGTGGTGCAGCAATTCGAACAAGAAATCAGTCGAGTTGATCAGGTTCTCGAATGCTTCGTGATGACGGGGACTTCGGACTATTTACTCCGCGTCGTTGTCGCAGATCTGGCGGACTATGAGAATTTCGTTCGAAAGCGGCTGCACCCTATCGGTGGCATTGGGTCGATTGACAGTAGCTTCGTCTATGGCGTCGTTAAAAAAACAAACGTCTTTCCCGTCGTCGCGTAAGTGCCCAAAACCCTGTCTCAAGCCAAACTGCCGACTCCAAGTTGCGGACAGCCAAGCAGTCGAAAATAGAACTCTTCAGTTCCCAACCGGGCTTCATTTCCGGGTCGCGAACGTCCGCTAATGGGATGTACCGGCTGCTTCACCCAGCAGGTTAGGCTGAGCCTAGTTCACCTGCATATAGGAGAAGTAGCATGGCGAAGACTGGATTTGATGAGCTGATGTCGGTTGGTATCGATATTGGCAAAGATACTTTCCACCTGGTTGGTTTTGATCCGAATGGGCAACGCGTGATCCGCCAACAGATAAAGCGGCTTGCGTTGGTTGCGACTTTTGAGAAGTTGCCTCGATGTATTGTTGGGATGGAAGCGTG
>NZ_JAOWLC010000020.1 GCF_025751535.1 Lentibacter sp. XHP0401
CTCAGTGGTTATGATGAGCCAACAACACTCTCTTATCAAATAACGCTATTTGGACCCATAAGCGCTGACGTCAGACATTTTCATGCTGCAAGCACTCGCAGCACCAAAATCGCTGCAGAGGCAAAAAGACTTGCGTTGTTAAGGCATGCAAAAAGCGGTCATCCATACCAGCGATAGAAAGCTGTTTCGCTTCGCTTGGGGGAGAGCCCAAAGTCGCGGCTCACCGCCTCTTTCAAAGCTCAATTTCGGAAACAGTCAGAATAGGTCGCCTGAGATCATTTATCCATTTGACGCATATGCCCGATCAAGCTAACGATCGGGGCACAACTGTTGGGGTGCCCTTTCCGGGCTGAGATGCACGCGCTGCGAACCCATTGAACCTGAACCGGTTAGGACCGGCGGAGGGAACAGCTTGCGGACCTTGCATCCGTTGTGGCCTGCGCTCTTTGTCGTCCTGACCCCTGAATCTAGGGGCTACAGCATGGTGGCTAAGGCGTTAACAATTGCCGGGTCTGACTCCGGTGGCGGGGCTGGGATTCAGGCCGATCTCAAGGCGTTTTCGGCGATGGGCGTCTTTGGGGCCTCCGTTGTGACGGCAGTTACTGCACAGAACACTCAGGCAGTGACGGCCATTCATCCTGTGCCCGATGACGTCGTTGCTGCACAGATCAAAGCCGTTCTGGATGACATCCAGATTGACGCAATCAAGATCGGGATGCTCGGAACGCCTTCGCTGATCGCGGTGGTGGCGGATGCGTTGGCGGGCTATGATGGGCCGATCGTGCTGGATCCCGTGATGGTCAGCAAATCAGGCGATACGTTACTGGCAGATAGCGCGATTGACACGTTGAAGTCTTTGCTGTTCAGCCGCGCGACCCTGCTGACACCCAACTTGCCTGAAGCGGAGAAACTGGTTGGCGAGGACAGCGCGCAGACGCAAGCAAACGCCCTTCTGGACCTTGGCGTCGGGGCTGTCTTGATGAAGGGCGGACATGCGGATGGAGAGATCTGCACCGATCATCTAGTCTCGCAAACGGCTACACAGGACTATTCGGCCCCCCGTTTGAATACCCACAACACCCATGGCACAGGATGTTCCTATTCCTCAGCAATCGCCGCGGGCTTGGCGCAGGGTATGGCTTTGAGCGATGCGGCGTCGCGTGCGCACACATGGCTGCACCAAGCGATTTTACGTGCCGATGAATTGCACATCGGACGTGGCCATGGGCCAGTTCATCACTTTCACGCGCTTTGGACATGAGCGGCCCTTTCACCATCATTGGTGGCGGCGTGTGTGGTCTTGCTATGGCTGCGGAACTCTCATCACGCGGCGTTCAGGTCACGGTCATCGACCCAAAAGGCGCGCCTGGCGATCATGCGTGTTCTTGGTGGGCTGGCGGCATGCTGGCACCTGATTGCGAAGGGGCCAGCGCTGAGCCTGAGATCGTGCGCCAAGGCCGCAAGGCCGTCGGGTGGTGGGAAAGCCAAGGGGCGGCGGTCCATCATGAGGGGACGCTTGTGGTCGCACTCTATCGCGATCAAAGCAATTTGGCGACGTTTGCGCGGCGCGCGCCGAGCGCGGCAACCCTGTCAAAAGGGCAGATCGCCGAGCAGGAACCGCATCTGGCGGAGCGCTATTCCAAGGCGCTGTTTTTGGCAGATGAGGGGCACCTTGACCCGCGTGCGACCCTGACGGCTTTGCATGCGAAGCTTGCGCAAAGGGGCGTGCGTTTTGGCGATGAGATCACAGGTCAGGTGATTGACTGCCGCGGACTTGCGGCGCGCGACAGCCTGACCGATTTGCGCGGGGTGAAAGGCGAGATGCTTGTGGTGCGCTGCCCGGACATGACGCTTTCGCGCCCTGTCCGGCTGCTTCATCCGCGGTTCCCGCTTTATATTGTGCCGCGCGGCGACGGGGAGTTCATGCTGGGGGCCACTCAGATCGAAACCCGCGAGCGCAGCCGCGCCACCCTGCGGTCTGTCATGGAGTTGATGAATGCGGCCTATGCCCTGCACCCTGCATTTGGCGAGGCGGAGTTGCTGGAGATCGGCGTCGATGCCCGGCCCGCCTTTCCCGACAACCAACCACGTATTCGGCGGATTGGGGAAGTGATTTACGCAAATGGCCTGTTTCGGCACGGGTTCCTGCTTGCACCTGCATTGGCGCAGATGACGGCGGATCTGGTGCTGGACGGCAAGATACCGGAGGTTTGGTATGAAGATTATCGTGAACGGTGAGGCACAAGAGACCGGCACGCCCACGCTGGCGGCGCTGCTGGAGGAGCTTGGAAAGGGCGATGCCAAAGTGGCCACGTCCGTCAACGAGGCCTTTGTGCCCAAGCAGCAGCGCGTGGATCACAGCTTGCAGGAGGGGGACCGCGTCGAAATCGTCGCCCCCCGACAAGGAGGATAGCATGCCTACGTTCTACGGCACCGAAGTGACATCGCGACTGATGCTGGGCACAGCGCAATATCCGTCGCCTGCAATTCTGGCGGACGCGTTTCGCCGCTCCGGGGCGGGGATCGCGACGGTGTCTGTGCGCCGTGAGGCGAGCGGCGATCAGGCGGGGCAGGATTTCTGGGCGCTTATCCGAGATCTGGGCGTTGCGGTGCTGCCCAACACGGCGGGCTGCTATTCCGTGCGCGAGGCGGTCACCACGGCACAGATGGCGCGGGAATTGTTCGACACCAACTGGATTAAGCTGGAGGTCATTGGCCACGCAGACACGCTGCAACCTGACCCGTTCGGCCTGGTCGACGCGGCAGCACAATTGGCCGAGGACGGGTTCGAGGTGTTCCCCTATTGCACCGAGGATCTGGTGCTGTGCGAGCGGCTGGTGGAGGTCGGTTGCAAGGTGTTGATGCCGTGGGGCGCGCCCATCGGCACGGGGCTTGGCCTGAACAACATCTACGGGCTGCGCAGCTTGCGGGCGCATTTTCCCGACATTCCGTTGGTTGTCGACGCGGGGCTGGGCCTGCCGTCCCAAGCGGCCCACGCGATGGAGCTGGGCTATGAAGCCGTCTTGCTGAACACCGCCGTCGCAAAAGCAGGTGACCCTGCGGCGATGGCGCAGGCCTTTGGCCTTGCAGTCCAAGCTGGCGCGTTGGCCGCAAGCGCAGACCCGATGGACGCGCGCGATATGGCAGCCCCGTCAACGCCCGTCTTTGGAAAGGCCATGCTATGACGCTGCCGCGCTTTTACCCGATTTTCGACGATGTGGCATGGCTGCAGCGGATGCTGCCTTTGGGAATGAAGATGGTGCAAATGCGCCTCAAGGACAAACCCCGAGACGAACTGCGTGCTCAGTTGACCCAAGCCCATGATCTATGCGCGGCCCATGGTGCGGTGATGGTGGTCAATGACCATTGGCAGCTGGCCATCGAGCTGGGTTGCGACTGGGTGCATCTGGGCCAAGAGGACCTTGACGAGGCCGATGTGGCGGCGATCCGGGCCGCGGGCCTCAAGCTTGGGGTATCAACTCATGACAAGGCCGAACTGGCCCGCGCGCTGGCGTTGCAGCCTGACTATATCGCGCTTGGCCCGATCTACCCGACGATCCTGAAAAAGATGAAATGGCATCAGCAGGGCATAGAGAAACTGAGCGTGTGGAAAGACCTTTTGGGGCATATCCCGTTGGTCGCCATTGGCGGGATGAGCACGGAGCGCGCCGGGGGGGCTTTTGAGGCCGGCGCGGATGTGGTCTCCGCGGTGACAGATATTACGCTGCATGACGACCCTGAGAGCCGCGTCAAAGCGTGGCTTGAGGTCTGCAGATGAGCCGTTACGCCCGCCAAACGGCTGTCTTGGGGGATGGCCTGCAGGCGCGCCTTACCGACACCTCGGTGCTTGTTATTGGCGGCGGCGGGTTGGCCGCCCCTGTGATGCAATACCTTGTGGGCGCGGGCGTGGGGCATATCCGAATTGCGGACGCAGATGTGGTCAGCCTGTCCAACCTGCACCGCCAGACGCTGTTTCGCGCGGCTGATATTGGTATGCCCAAAGTTGAAGCGATTGCCACCGCGATGGCCGCATTGAACCCTGACACCACCGTTGAGCCGGTGCCTGAGCGCGTCGACCCCGCCAATTTTACGGCGCTGTGTCGGGGCATGACGCTGGTCCTTGATTGTGCGGACAGCTTTGCGATCAGTTATATCGCGTCCGATCATTGCCTTGGCACGGGCCAGCCGTTGATCAGCGCCAGCGTTGTGGGCCGTGAGGGCTATGTCGGCGGATTTGGTGGCGGCAAACCGGGGCTGCGGGCAGTGTTTCCGGACCTGCCCGACCAACTTGGATCTTGCGACACGGACGGCGTGCTGGGGCCGAGCGTCGGCGTGATCGGCAGCCTACAAGCGCAAATGGCGATGGCGGTCCTGACGGGTGACATGTGCGGCTTGGGTCAGCTTGTGACCTACGACGCCGCCACGATGCGGTTCGGCGGGTTCCGTTTTGACGCGGCTGCCGACCCCGCGTTCATCGCCCAGCATGACATCACAGCAACCGATTTTCTGATCGATCTGCGCACGCAGGGTGAGCCGGGCCCGGACCTGCCTCAGGCTGCACGCCATGTCGTTTCCGATTTTGGACCGGATGGACCCACGCCTCACGACACTCAACGCGCCGTTCTAGCCTGTCGGTCGGGCCTTCGCGCCTGGCAGGCGGCGGAGCGGCTTTCACAACATTGGCAGGGCGAGATCAAACTTCTTGCGCTCGGAGGGTAAGGAGACCCATATGAAATACCTCATCACCGCTGCGACCCTACTGGTCGCAACGCCAGCCTTGGCACAAGACAAGATGACCGTGCTGCTGGACTGGTTCCTCAACCCCGATCACGGGCCGATCATCGTAGCCGAAGAGCTGGGCTATTTCGCCGATCAAGACCTTGAGGTCGAGATCATCCCCCCCGCCGACCCCTCCGCACCGCCGAAACTGGTCGCGGCGAGCCAAGGCGATATTGCGGTCAGCTATCAGCCCAGCCAGCATTTGCACGTGGCCGAAGGTTTGCCGCTCGTGCGCGTGGGTACGTTGGTGGCCACCCCGCTAAACTGCCTTTTGGTCCTGAAGGACGGCCCCATTCAGGAGATCAGCCAGCTGAAGGGCGGCACGATTGGCTTCTCTGTTGCCGGTGTCGAAGAGGCCGTTCTGACCGCCATGCTGGGCCGCCACGGCCTGACATTGGATGACGTGGAGATGGTCAATGTGAACTTCTCACTCAGCCCGTCCTTGATGTCGGGGCAGGTTGACGCAGTCATCGGGGCCTACCGCAATTTCGAACTGAACCAGATGGAGATTGAGGGCGTTGAGGGCCGCTGTTTCTATGTCGAGGAAGAAGGTGTGCCAACCTATGACGAACTGATCTATGTGGCCAACCCCGACCGCATGGATGTCGACCAGATCCGTCGTTTCCTGCGCGCCACCGAACAGGCGACCCAGTTTATCGTGAACAACCCCGAAGCGTCTTGGGAGCTGTTCAAAGGCTACGCGCCGGAGTTGGACGACGCGCTGAACGCAAAGGCATGGGTCGACACGTTGCCGCGCTTTGCCTTGCGCCCCGAAGCACTGGACGAAGGCCGCTACACGCGGTTTGAAGCGTTTCTGGCCGAAAGCGGTCTAGTCGACGGGACGCGTCCTGTGTCGCAAATCGCCATCGATCTGGGGGCAGAATGACCTACGGCCACACGTTTCAAGCTTGGCGGGATAACACCCCCGCGTGGCCTGCCTATACCCACCATGCCTTTGTGCAAGGCTTGGGCGACGGCACGCTGGCACACGCCGCTTTCCTGCATTACCTAAAGCAGGATTACGTCTTTCTGATCCACTTTTCCCGCGCTTGGGCATTGGCAATCACCAAGGCAGACACGGTCGAGGAGATGCGCTTGGCGGCGGGCACCGTCAACGGGTTGATCAACGAAGAAATCGCGCTGCACATTAGCACCTGCGCCGCGGCCGGCATCGACGAGGCAACGCTGTTTGCCACGCAAGAACGGCAGGAAAATCTGGCCTATACCCGCTATGTGCTGGACGCAGGCCACTCGGGCGACCTGCTTGACCTGCTGGCGGCCTTGGCTCCTTGCGTCATGGGTTACGGCGAAATTGGCGCGCATCTGGCCAGCGCCAAGACGTCAGACACTTACGGCGAATGGATCGGCACCTATGCCAGCGCCGAATACCAACAGCTTTGCCAAGATGTTGGCATGCTGATTGACGGGGCGGTTGTGCGGCGTCTCGGTGATAGCGCACATGCAAGTCCACGTTGGGCCAGCCTTCAGGCGCGGTTTGCAATGGCCACGCAATTGGAGGTCGGGTTTTGGGACATGGGGCTTGATCCGTGAACCAGCCTCTGCGGATTTCAGGATCGGCGGCAATCGACGGAGTGCCAATCTTTTCGGATCTTGACCTGACCCTGAAACCGCAGAGTTGGACCTGCCTTTTGGGGGCAAGCGGCGTTGGCAAATCCACGGTGCTGCGCCTGTTTGCGGGGCTGGCGGAGGGGGTCCGTTTTGACGGAGACCTGAGCGACCCCGGCCGCGTTGCGATGATGGCGCAGCAGGATTTGCTGATGCCGTGGCTCAGCGTGTTGGACAATGTCCTGCTTGGCGCGCGGTTGCGCGGCGCACGCCCCGACCATGACTTTGCGCGCGACAGGCTGGCACAGGTTGGCTTGGCTGATCACGCGGATAAGCAGCCCTCCGCGCTGTCGGGTGGGCAACGGCAACGCGTCGCCTTGGCCCGCACCTTGATGGAGGACTGCGCGGTTGTGTTGCTGGACGAGCCGTTCTCCGCGCTGGACGCGCTGACCCGTGCGCAGATGCAGGAGCTTACCGCAGAGCTGCTGCATCTGCGCACGGTGCTTCTGGTCACCCATGACCACAACGAGGCCGCGCGATTGGGCGAGACAATCCTGATTATGACGCCGACCGGGCTTGTGGAGATCGCCGCGCCAACCTCCCCCATCCCGCGCGACATACATGCAGCGGATGTACTGCGCGCGCAGGCCAACCTGTTTGACCGCCTTCGGAGACCGACATGAGCGCCACCCACTACTTGCAATCGCTGGTCGCCGAGGATTGGTACGCCGCTACGCATCACGCCTTCACCAATGCCTTGGCCGACGGGTCCCTGAGCCGCAACAAGATGGCGGGCTACCTGCAACAAGATTACCAGTTTATCGAAGGGTTTGTGCGTCTGCTGGCCTCGGCTGTGGCCCATGCGCCCAGCTTGGCGGATGCCGTGCCCGGCGCGCAGTTTCTGGGGCTGATTTGCGGGCCGGAAAACACCTATTTCCTGCGGTCAATGGAAGCGCTTGAGGTGCCGCAGACCGCGCTGCCCGCCCCTGAGACCATCGCCTTTCAGCAGCTTATGGACCAAGCGCGTCGCTCGGGGCGCTATGAGATCATGTTGTCGGTTCTGGTGGTCGCCGAATGGATTTATCTTGACTGGGCCTCCCCGTTTGAAGACCGCGCGGATGGGCTACCTTTTTGGCTGGGAGAATGGATTACCCTGCATTCCGGCGACGGATTTGCGCAGGTCGTTGCCTATTTGCGCGGTCAGTTGGATCAAGCGTGGGAAAGCTTGGACGACGACGCCCGCGCAG
The DNA here is from genome assembly GCF_025751535.1 of Lentibacter sp. XHP0401. Classification (GTDB taxonomy): domain Bacteria; phylum Pseudomonadota; class Alphaproteobacteria; order Rhodobacterales; family Rhodobacteraceae; genus Lentibacter. The sequence continues at coordinate 7,593 of NZ_JAOWLC010000020.1, forward strand.
ATGTCACCGCGACCTTCACACAGGCGGTCCGTCTGGAGCGCACCTTCTTTGACGCCTCCTTGGCTGGCTTTACGGTCGCAAAGTGACCGGTTGGCGAGCCGGGATCGCGGCGACATGTTTGATGTTGGTACTGTGGCAAACCGTGATCTGGACCACGGGCGTCGCCCGCTTCATTTTGCCGCCGCCCGCCTTGGTTGCGCAGACCATCTGGGAAAGTCGCGCACTGTTGGCGGAACATGCCGTGATCACAATGGCCGAAGTGCTGATCGGCCTCGTGCTGGGCGCCGCACTCGGGTTTGTCTCTGCCATTGGAATGGTGGCCTCCCCTACGGCCCGCGCGCTGGTGCGGCCCATCTTGGTGTTTAGCCAATCTGTTCCGGTCTTTGCATTGGCCCCGATTTTGACCCTTTGGCTGGGCTTTGGGCTTTGGTCCAAGATCACAATGGCCCTGATCATCATCTATTTCCCAGTGACGTCCTCCTTTTTCGACGCGCTTATGCGGACCAACCGCGACTGGATCGGGTTGGCAAAGGTTATGGGCGCAAGCCCCGCGCGGATCATGTGGCATATCCGGGTGCCTGCGGCCTTACCGGGCTTTGCCTCAGGCCTACGGCTAGCGGCGGTTTACGCTCCCATCGGCGCGATCATTGGCGAATGGGTGGGGGCCTCAAAGGGATTGGGGTATCTGATGCTTCTGGCAAATGGCCGCGCCAAGACGGACCTGATGTTCGCCGCCCTGATCGTGCTTGCGATCCTGACGATCCTGCTGCACGCGACGGTGAATAAGCTCTGCGAAAAGACTTTAGATCGGCCAGAGTAGACTTGGCTGGCACAGATTAAGAACCGCTCTCGTTGTAAAGCCAGCTCATGTTCTCGGCATCCGCGAAGAGGGACGCACCAAAAGCAACTCGACCCGCGGATCGCTTGTCCAACCTAACTACGTCGAAAGTAAAGATCGAGGATGTGGGCTCATCGCGAATGGTCAGTTTGGCGACACTAATTGCGTGGTGGTACCAAAAATGCTGCAGATGCGAGCCTGTAACCTAGACAGACCCGCGGGACACTTGCGTTGTTATTGTAGCTTGTCTCTGAGAACTTCGTAAGGTGCCTTTCCATGCCCCCTATCGGGCGCTTTGAATTTATAACGCAATCACAGCCCCGCCCGGCCAACAAAGCTAGACGATTATTCAAAAACTCGAAGGGATAAGGCTATCGTCTTGAGACAAGCGCATCAGACCGCAGAAGCAGTGCCAGCGCCTGACGCCCCCCCCCGGAATTAAGAACACCACAGAGGTAACAAGCGCTACCCGCCAAATAAGAAGAACCGTAATACTAATTCAAGGCAATCCTCTCGGGTCCGGCAAGCTGCCGGTCGCAGGTATCATGCAATGGGGGTGCCCCATAAATGACCCCTAGAAGGGGTCCGGGGGTATCCCCTGGGGCGGCGGATTTCGAAAGGGAGCAGCCCTTTCATTTAGGTGTTTAAAAAAAGAGAGAGGCCAAGCGCACCATCATTGCCGGATGGAGGATGCCAGAGCGTTCTCTGCGGCCAGCTTTTGGCGCCTTAGTTGGCGGCCTGACGCAGAAGATTTGTAATGTTTCGTACAACGGCTCTGCGATTGGCTTGCTCCGCCGTGGGGGTCTGTATTTTCAGCGCACTTTCGCCATAACCCTGCGTGATCATGTTTTCTGGCGGCACGTCGAAATACTCTGTTAGGGCTAAAGCCACTGTTTCAGCACGTCGGTCGGACAGAGCAAGGTTGTAGGTCGCACCACCCACCGCGTCGGTGTGCCCCTCAATCAAGAACACCATACGTGGATTCTCTGCAATCAACTTGCGCAGAGTGTTACCGACCCGCGCAAGACGCCGCGCCTGCTCAGGTGCTATGGCTGCAGAACCGGTGGCGAAACGTGCGGCGTCTAGCTCGATCGGCGGCGCAAGTGTGCGGACTTCGCTGATTTCACGTATCTGCCGCAGCGAGAAACTGCGCCCTTGGTCGGCGCGCTGCTGGGCAATAAGGGCCGCGCGCAGTTCCTCTTCACTACGGTTCTGGGCGGCAAAGGAGCGCTCTGTAACTTGGGGGAGATTTTTTACCACAACTTCGCGTTCGTCGGCAAGGTCATCAAACAATATCGTCTCAAAGCCCCTTGCGTCGAAACGTGTGCGGCGCAGGACGGTACCATCATTGCCTTGAATTGTCACAATCCGGCTACCCTCCGGCTTTTCCACGGTCTGGCGGGTCGAGCCGTCGCTGAAGCGCTCGGTCCTGACCGCGTCACCGGGACGCCGTAACAGCGCTTCGTCGTCTTTGAGGACACGCAAACCGCCCGCTTCGTCTTGTACAATCACGCGGTCGCCAGAATTGCTGACAACCTTGTCACCGTTCTTGAGGATTGTACCCACGACTGCAGCGCCAAGGCCAAGCAGCAACGCCTTCTCAAGATTGCTCAGGCCGTCATCCTTGTTGTCTTCGGCGGTTCCTGTCGCTGTTGTTTCAAAGTCCTGATCGGAGCGGCGGGTGTCTTCGGTCGTGACTTCCTCGGTTGTTACGTCATCCGCGGTCTCTTGCTCCAGCGCCTTGCGTGCAGCTTCTCGCTCTGCCTGCCGCTCGGCACGGCGGGCCGCCTGACGTTCAGCCTTGCGTGCAGCGACGGCTTCATCGTCGACGGGTTCCTCGCTTTCTTCAGCGGTAGCTGGCGGTGTGGCCGTTTCCGTAGGCGCTTCGGTTTGCGCCTCGTCAGTTGGTGTGTCGTTATCCGCAGGCACGGATTCAGCATCGACGGTTGCATCGTGCTCCGCATCTTTCGTGGTGGCATCAGTCTGTTCCTGCTCCAGCGCTTTTTCGAGTTCTTCCGATTCTCCCGCCTGCTTAGGCGCGTCCCCTTCGGCGTTGGCTGCTTCCTGCTCTGCCTGCTCACCAGCTTGATCGGCCTCGGACGCCGCCTGTTGTTCAGCCTGATCAGCGGTCTCGGACGCCGCTTCCGCCTCAGATGCAGCCTGTTTCTCAGCTTGTTTTGCAGCGTCTGCGGTGGCTTGATCTGCTACCGCTGCTTCGGCGTCACTAGCTGCCTGATCTATCGCAGCCTGATCAGCCTCTGTTTGAATCTCCCCAGCTTGTGCCTCGGTCTCGGCGTTTGCATCCGCCTCCGGAGCAATTTCCGGCTCCTGAGGAGCTTCCACAGCCTTTTCTTCCACAGCTTGCTCTTCGCTACCCTCTTGCGTCCCGGAGTGGGCCTGCAACTCATCTTCGGTCTGCATCAACGTGCCGTCCCCGACAGCGCACGGAAACGCCTCCTGTTCGCCTAACGGGCCGCAAAGAGGGGCGTCTGCAACCTGCGCATTTGCGATGGTCGGGACCGAACCCGGCACGACAAGCGCCATGCAAAGAGTAAGTGATGTGGTCGAGCGAAGTAGGTTTCTCATCGAGTAATTCCTAACGTGTTACGCCATACGATTCGTATCGCACTTGGAAATGAAACTCACAGTGAGGTAATATAGTTCCGCTATCCAATATCAACAGGATCACTACCTGCTTTCCCTGCGGCGAAGTCTTGATCTGCTTCTCCAACAACCAGATCGTTTTCAGAGTCGCTATACTATTTTACATGAGATGCACGACGCGACGACGAAGAGACCCGTGATCCTGCTTGACTAGGCCTTCGACGATCAGCCGCGAAGTACGCAAAAACCGCGGACGACCAGCCTATCGTGCTGCTCCCTCAAACCAACTCGCTTGGGACTGCGCAACGCGACACAAGTTGAGTAAGCTCTCATTCAACGACCCTTTGTGCCGGTCGATAGCGCGCAAGCTGCGACCCTGGCAACTATTGGATTAGGCCGAGAAGCCAAACCCTGAGTTTTGAAAACGGATGTGTCGCGGCCACTGGATCAATCTCCACCTGATCTATGAGTGCAGGAAAGCTTTCGCGCTTTGGTCTATCATTTTGCTCGGTGCTTTCCACACCACGTTTTCTTAAAGCGTTCTTAGACACTTTTCCCCCTGACTTTGATTAGAATTGTCAGCCAAATGCCGAGAAAATGTGACGAGATTTGGACGAGTACCCTACAGCCTTAGGATGCATTGGAAACAGTAAATTTCGCAGTGGCGCCTTGACGGAAGAGAACCCGAAACAGGGTGCGGTCAGACAAATGCACACCAGCCTGAGTTTTCCAGCAACCTCAATTTCTTAGGCTGCGCAAAGGCCGCGCCACTCGGTAAGAGCGGCCGCACGGTTTAGCTTGAAATTTGATCGGCTGAAAAGCTGGGACGCGGTTACCGTTTCCTTTGGATTCTTTGAAAAGTCATCAAATACGACCGACAAGAAAGCTGCCCGATAACCATAATTCCGGCCCATGCTCTAGGTTCTAAGATAAGGCCACCCCCAAGCAGGAGGTCAGTCGGTCCTTACAGATCAACCAAACAGGCCCTATTCAGCACAGCCTCTCGTCTCCCCGGACCCCGTTAAACAAACCTGCGCGAAAGCCACGCTGGATGTGACAATCGTGGTAGCTATCGTAGCAGGTTTATCCGAACATAAAATCTGCAAAACGACATCCTGCGCCCGCACCTCCGGCGCGAAATTTCTAGTGGTCAAATAAAGCACTGGACCAACATGATCGGGAATCTCAACAGGATCCGGAACCCGGTTTTTGCCAGCGCTGGCCCGCGTCGGTATATATAACAGTACAAGAAGGTCGCCGGGCTTGTGCCATGTGGCTATCCCTTTTGCGGAGATGGCATGAACACCCTTCAGGTTGGAATCCTGAACCGTTAGAGTTTTACCCTTGCCGGCCAGCCCCAAGGAAAAAGGTCTTGCTAGAAGCCTACCGTGGCCCACTCCGCAAATTGCCAAACGATCCGCGCTTGCAACTAAAGTTGCAGCCCGTTTCATCATGGCATTCTGACCTTCATGGTTGACCTGTGCGAACGCATCGGCAGATGTCTGTTGGGCAGCCTTGAAGGCCGCCTCAAACGCCGTCTGTCCGGAATGTCCGTCACTCTGATCCGCGGACTCCAATGCTGCTTGCCACGCCGCATCCCGCAAATCGGTGTATCTTGCATACCCCAGTTTTTTGCTAAAGCGGGAGATGGCCGATTTCTCGACCCCTGCTCGCGCGGCAATTGTGGTGATCGAGTCCCGCGCCACAGCGGACAGGTTGGCGCACAACACGGACGCAATCTGCTCTTCTCGTGCCGTCAGTTGACCGTCAAATCCGTTTAGCCGGGCTGTCAAAGTGTCGATTGCCTCATTCGTGCGTGGCATGACCCACCTCCATTACAACTACAGCAACATAGGCCCTTTCGGTTGATTTTGCAACTAAAGTTGCAAAATCAACTACCCTTTGCGTCAGTCAATATCTTCACTCGAGTTTGTGTAAAAATTATTCAATACCAATAAGTTATCCACATAAATTAAATTCGATGGGCGTGCTTTTTTCACCTAGATGACCTAATATGTAGATACGCAATACAAGACCCTCGGAGAAACTCTCATGCCACCAACCAAGACGACCAACCTGAAGATCACGGTCAGCGCATCTGAAAAACAGAAGATCAGCTCAATGGGTGAACATCTTGGGTTTCCAACGATGTCCGGCTATGTGCTCGCTTGCGTTCGCGCCAATCTTGTGAATGAGCAAATGACCCTCTCACGGAAAATCCTGGAGCTATTCTGGCGGCTCGATCGGCTGGAGGCCGATCCCCAACCGTTTGGCAGCCTTTCGAAAACAGACCGGCAGGCTCTCGCAAAGAGTATCAGGGAAAAGCTGTTGGACCTCTGCAGTGATGGTGGTGCTGCATGACGTGGGCTCATGTGACACGCTATGATAGGCCGGTTGAACCCCTGAAATACATCCGCCGTGCCGGTATGAAGATCATTATCTGTACGTTTCAGGCGCGGACATTGACGCAGGCTCGCAAGTTTTTTGAGCGCCTGTCATCTACAGCGGGCTATCTACATCTGACACTCTCTCTGCCTGCGGGTCTTAGAGCAGATGATGATATGGCGCGGCGAATTCTCTCGACCGAGCTAAAGTTGCGGGGCATCCCACCGGACGCGGTTCCATGGATTATTGTCCGCCACACCGATGCTGCTTGCGATCACTACCATGTTGTCGTCCAGCTCCGCCTGCTTTGCGGCCTGCCCTTGAAGCCCGCAATTAGCAATGCCGTTTCAAAACGCAATGATGGTATTTTGCGAACCCTGCTGTGCTTTCCTCGCCCCAACCATTTCGACCCTAAAGCCCTGCCGGTTCTGGTGCCTGAAACGCCCAAAAGACGGATCAACACCGTCGCGAAGAAGCGACTTCATACGGATCTTCAGCGTGTCTTTATCGAGAACCAGCCTGTCGATTTCACCAGTCTCTGTGACGGTTTGGAACGCATCGAAAGCCCATTCACCCTTGAGATTGTCCCCCGCCCTGCTCCGGAAACCGGGTCTCTCTATCGTGCGCATGGTCCGGAAGTGATCTGGCTTGGCGCACTCGGCGAGGCCTGGCATCCGTCCGCAATCGATAAGCGTCTTAACCATGCTGCGGTGCTACGCGCCCTGCGTCCACTCTTACAGTTTCGCAAGCTCATCAGTGGCCTTGTCCACGCAACAAAGGAAAAACAATATGAACACCCCGACACTGAAACCCCTCCAGCTCTCCTCGGATACGGAAGTCCTGATGAAACAGCTCAAGCAGGTAATGGGGCTGGTCGAGAGCTTGCACCCGCTCCTCGACCTGCTGACCTCGCCGCACGGCGAAGAGGAGCAGGAAATGTTCCGGCGCATACTGTCCTTGATGACGACCGTAGAAGAGCAGCTCCGGCACAGCCAGCAGGACCGCGAAACCTCGACAGCGCGCCTCGCCTCAATCGAGCAGACCCAGATCGAAACCCTGCGCGAATTGAAGGCAATGAAAAGGATGACGATGGAACTGCATCAGGAGTTCATGCAGCTTATGGGCCCGGAGCCGACCGCGGATGGCTGACACGGTTCTGCCGAGCCGCACGCGCCAAGGGTGGGCAGCTCGCTCGATTGTTCCGCTCAAGGCGCGGGTCGATCGCTGCGGCCGTTCGTTTTGACGATGGCGGGCTGATTTGCAGTGATCATCAACAGGCATGGATCATCCGGCATAGTTCGCAGGCTGATGCCTTTATGCAGGTCGACCCGGATTTCCCGACAACCTCTGATCCGGAAGATGACCCCTCTTTTGGAGGTTTCTGAATTTCAAAAGACAATCTCACTAGCAGTAATCCCCTTGTTCAAAGCTGCCGGGGGCGTGTCCAGCTCCTAGAGGCATTGAACTGCTCACCCGTCAAAAAAGATCGAGTGGCATGACCCGGACACCGCCTTTGCCCCAAAAAGACCTCCAATTGTCCGGGAAGGCTGTTCGCATCAGGCAAAGAAACCCGGAACAAAACGCCGTCCGGATAGCTTTCCGGACCAAGGCACGCCGCCCACCGCCCACCGCCTTCCGCTCCGTAGGCCTTCGGCGAAGGCTTACGGAGATAAGTCGAGGACGAGGACAAGATGAGCGCACGGGAAATGTATCCCGGAAGTCGATGTGTTCAAATGTCCGGGACCGGCAATCATTTACCGGAGGGTCTCTCCGGCCCCGGATTTCGCGCCTTCCGGCTCTAAGTCGAGGCATAGCTCGAAGTCCGGGACACGTAATGCCTCCGGACCCTTCTCCTCTCAATGGTCCGGGAAATTTGCCCGACCCCGAGGACGTTAAGAAACCTCTGGTAGACATGGCCCCGGATCTCGCAGTGCCTCGATCCGCTTCAACCATTGCTCGAGAGCCTCACCTTCGAGGATGCGACATTCCTGAAACGCTGTTGCCATCTCGACGAGCAATCCGCGTTTAGTATCGAGGATATGCATGGCCCGGATTTCCGCGGCCTCGAGCCGTGCCCGAACCCGTCCCGCATTATCCGGGTTCCGGAGATAAGCCGACGTCGATGTATCAAGCCAGGCCAAGCCTTCGGCTCCCAGCCCGAGTTGCGTGTCGATCTGGACCGCAAGTCGGGTGGCTTGGGCAAGGTCGGACTGCGGCGCGCCGCCAGAGCCTCCCGCAACCTCGCCGAGGATCAAACGCTCGGCCGCCCGTCCGGCCAGCATATAGGCAAGCTCATCGTCATAGTCGCGCAGCAAACCTTCGCCGACCGCGAGGCGAATCCAGGTCTCGCCTCCGGTTGCGGTCATCGTCACGCGCCGGACCTCCCCAACTCCGAGGAATGTGCCAACAATGGCATGGCCGCATTCATGCAGCGCGGTGCGGTGGTCCCGTGCCGGACTGTCATCGATTGGATCCGGCTCGAGCGCCCGCAACACATCCGCCACTGACACCTCCCGGTCCTTGGCTCTCGCGGCGGACCGGGCATTGCGCAACGCCCCTTCTACCCCTGCCGCGCTCTGGCCGGCGGCGGCGCGTGTCAGGCGGGCCAATTCAGCATCCGACATCTCTCCGGAAAAGCCGTCACGCAGCATGCGCGCCAATGCCTTTGCGCCGGGCAGCGGCACCTCGACCTTGATGTCAAACCGCCCCGGGCGCAGCACTGCGGCGTCAATCTTTTTGGGATAGTTGCACGTGCCCACGACAAGAACGCCTTCAAGATGTTTGAGGTTATCGAGCTCTTCAAGAAAACCATTAACGACCTGATGCCGATAGCTCGCATTATGCGGGTCCGGATCAGCCCGATCACCAACCGCGTCAATTTCGTCGATCACCAGAATAGCCGGCCGCGCCTGCGCCGCTTCGTCAAAGCTGGCGCGCATTGCTTTTAGCATATGCCCCAGATGCCCCTGCGCCTGCCATGCTGCAAAACTGCCCCGCACCAGCGCCACGCCAGCGCTGTTGCTCATCGCACTGGCCAGATGTGACTTACCTGTCCCCGGCCCCCCGTAGAACAACACTGAACGCTGCACATCTGACCAGGCAATGTGCCCGTCGGACCAGCTCTGCAAATCAGAGACCATTTGACAGGCCACGTCTTCCGCCTCGCCGTATCCTTCGATGTCATCAAGGGTCGGGCCATGATTGGAAGCTGGTTGCATCAGGGCGCAGAGCTGCTTTGCCACACCACGCGGCGTCGCGGCGCGTAGCGCGACAGCAAGAGTAGGCCAGTCGAGCCGGGCAAGATCATGATCTCCGGGCAATTGGTTCCTAAGGGCTCCATCAAGTTTGCCGGTGGCACTATGACTGAAGCGCAGCAACGCCATCAAGATATCACGCGACAGAGGGGCAAGATGCTCGCCACGCGGCAGGATACGGGTGATTGTTTCCGGCAGATCGGCAATCGACCCCGCGAGGATCAACACCGGGTGGGGCTGCTCCAACGCCCGGATCACATGCTCGAGCACCTTGGAATTTTCCCGCGGCTCCGTTGATGTGTGTAAAAGAGCGGCGCAGATATACTGTTGTGTGTCATCCAGATCAGGGATCGGTCAGTGCCGCGCCACGGACACACTTTCCGCAAACAGAGCTTCCTCCATGAGGTCGCGCACCTCGAGGGGGTCCGCACTTCCGAGTTCAAGCAGGGTGACCGCGCCCGGCTCCAGCATCGCCGCCAAGCGCTCAGGCGTCCTAAGTGTTGCGCAGAGTCGCAGCGTCAGTAACAGTCTGGCAGGCGGAATGACGACCGCCGGGCGGGAACTCCCCTGCCCGTCAGTGGCAAATGGGTCACCGCCAGCTTCCTCTACCGCCAGCTGCTCTTCCAGCGGAATCTGCATGGCATCAGGTGATGCGGCCAGAGCATGGATTGCAGACGCCGAATTTCCGGTAAACCGCTTACCTTTCGCGCGTGACGGAGACTCCACACACCAATCTGGCGACAGGCTGTTTTTGTTATACGCATCACATGGGTCAGTCATATCTTGCGGAATAGTGTATTGCGCGCGCAGGCGCGTCACGGCTGTTGCAGCCAAGGCGGTCCAGTCAAGTTCATGGGGCATGGTAGGTCCTCTCAAAGGCACAAAAGGCGGTGTGCCTGCGCCGGTGGCGCAGGCTGATGTCATGGGCAAAATAGGCGGGACTATTCCCTCTTGCGCCGGTCAGTCGTTTCCAACTCATCAAACATACGCCGGATGACGGGTTCGAGGTGTTCGGCATAGACCTCGGACGTCACGTTGATCCAATCAGCCAGCACCTCCGGTGCCAGAACCGCATCCGGATGCGCCGTGCGCAATTGTAGGTGAAGGCCTGTCTCAACCGCTAAGGCGACTTGCCCGCTTGGCATCGGAAGCTCGTCGATCAGTTCTGTTTCGACATCGTCGCGCAAGCCCAGTTGATAGCGCAGGCGCGAGTCCGGATTGCGGCTGTAACCCAGTTTCACAAACCGCCCCAGCCCCGGCACGCAAAAGCGCATCATGTAGAGCGCGCTCGGTGCTGCAGACCATTTCTCGCCACAGCCGCCACAGTTAAACCGTCCGGTTTTCAGGTTCCCCGTTGCGACACGCTGGTGGTGACCACACATATCGTGCGCCAGCAGGCGATAGTTGGCACTGCCATCCGGGTCCGGCCCAACCAGCGTCCAACCCCATTTAGCAGCCTGACTCCGCTGTTTTTCCGCATGGCAGGTTTTGCAGTGATAACCGGAATATCCCGGAGCCGGACCTTCTTTGGAAAGCCGCTTAACCCGACTTCTCTGGAGCCGGGTCTGATGGCCGCACGGCAGCTGGTAATAGTAATAGTGCCGATGGGCGTCGTCACGATCGAGCAGTGTAAAACCTGCTTTCTTGGCATTACGCTCGCGCTCGTTGGCCTGACAGCCGCCACAAGCGGGCTGGCCCGCGCGCAGAGTGTGAGTCTTATGGGCCGTGTGGGCGCCGCAAAGCTTGCATTCCAAAACGAGGTGCAGATGATCCCGCACGCGACGATCCACGCGAAAGCCATTGCGGTCGGCCAGCTCGTGCCAACTGGCAAGAATCGAGCCCGGGTAATCAATCCAGGCGTCTTCAGGGACGTAGCGTGAACGACGCGGTTTATAGAGGTGTTTGTTCTGAGACATGAAGGATCTCCTTCTGAACGACGTTAAGAGACAGGCTGACCGATGAGATCAGACAAGGGGTCGGTGGAACCGCCGCTTAGAACGCGGCGATGCACTTAGGGTATGTTTGGATTGGTGGGTGGGTTAAGCGACGAAGGTGTCGCTAAGCAGATCGCCTTCGATCACAGGCTGAAACACCTCCAGCCCGCCGATAGCTCCAAGAAGAAACTGCCCTTGCGCAAGCATCGACGTGATCCGATGCGCCAGTGCGTCCCGACCCGGGCACTGCAACCGGTGGGGTTCCCGCTGTGCAAAGCTCTGCACGGCCTGCAACTCAGTCCTGGTTTCTGAACTCATCGCAAGATGCATCATAAAACCGAGCATCTTCAGTGGCTGATCCTCAACACGCCTGATTGGCATCTTCTTCAGCACAAGCTGAATATCGGTCACCCTATCCCAAGCACGTTCGGATTCTTCGAGCCAACCGTCAAAGGCAGGATTGAACACGTCGACATTCTCGATGTCGCGCTCGGCCTCGATCGCGATGGCCAGTGCGCCAAGCAGCAGAGAAAACTGTTTTGAGATGGGGTACGGGATGTAGCTATGAGCGTCTTTATTCGAGACAAGCGGCGTGTTACGTGCGTGGTAGGTCATGATTGATCTCCCTCAGAGATTGATTGTGGCTCAGAGCCGGGATGAGGGTTGCACCCCTCGTTCCGGCTCACTATATTATGATACTATGAAATATAGAAAGCAAGGGGAAAGTATCATGAAATCACAAAAAGGGAGACCCCCTGTCGATACAGCCGCCGTCATGGTCCGGATGCCGGTCGAAATGATTGCCGCTATCGACAAGCTCAGACGCGAAGAAGAAGACTTGCCAACCCGGCCAGAGATGATCCGGCGTCTGGTGGAGAAAAGCCTTAAAGGTTGAGAATGGCATAGGTCTATTTTGTCGATCATCTCTCCGTATTGGCCATCTTTTAAATGCGTGGTCCGCAAATCTCACGAAACGCCCCTACTCATCGGCCGGCAGGAACTGCCCCTGCATCAATCGCGGCGCAGGGGTTCTCCCTTGGAGCAACAAATTTCGTGCCAATTTAAAGCCCACTTGCCTAACTACGGATCAGATTGTTGCTCGGCAGACCAGCCACCCACATTCAAGAACACCCTAAACGCGAGGCTGAAGCTATGAACCTTCACAAACATGACGAGAGCAGTGCCTTCACGAACGAAGAGTTCTCCGGATTTTGCCGGAGTTATCCACATAATTCGAACGCTCGGGCTGATTTAGGAGGCGCTTTTGGGGGGCCATCTTTGGTAACCTGTGCCCAGCCCGGTCCCAGCGACCTTACATCGACACAACTTATGAACGCCCCTGCTTTTATTGGCTTGCGGCGAACGGAGACGGCACGCCATGGCGCGCGAACGGAAGACAAACGCACAAC
>NZ_JAOWLC010000021.1 GCF_025751535.1 Lentibacter sp. XHP0401
TGGTTCCACAGCACAAGACAGGCGCAGGTCGCGATCAATGTTTGGCTCAAGCAATACAATCGGATCAGGCCCCATCACGCATTAGGTATGCGCCCTCCGGTGCCTGAAACCCTAATAGAGAAAACGAAAATTACTGGTACTGAAATTGGGGGCTAGACAAGATATCCTGCATCAGAGAAACTGGAGATCATCCGGTTGGTCGAAGAAAGCCATCTCTCAGCGCGTCTGACATTGGCCAAGCTGGGTATCCCTCGCACAACGTTCTATCGCTGGTATGATCGATATCTGCAGCGCGGTGAGGCTGGATTGCAGGATCAATCCCCCAAGCCAAAGCACGTTTGGAACCGCGTGCCTGACGAGGTGAAGCGGAAGGTTGTCGACTTCGCCTTGCAGGAAACAGAATTGTCACCGCGCGAACTAGCAGTGACGTTCACGGATCAGGAACGCTACTTTGTCTCAGAATCTACAGTGTATCGCGTGCTGAAGGCCCATGATCTGATCACCAGCCCTGCATTCATCGTCATCAAAGCTGCCAGTGAGTTCAAAGACAAGACAACTGGGATCAACCAGCTTTGGCAAACGGACTTCACTTACATCAAAGTATTGGGCTGGGGCTGGTTCTATCTCAGCACGGTCCTCGACGACTACAGCCGCTACATCGTCTCCTGGAAGCTCTGCACTAACATGCGGGCTGAAGACGTTACCGATACGCTGGATCTCGCATTGCAGGCGTCTGGTTGCGGCCAAGTTCATGTTGTTCACAAGCCACGTTTACTTAGCGACAACGGATCCAGTTACGTCTCGGGGGACCTGGCTGAATGGTTGAAAGACAAAGGCATGAAGCACTCTCGCGGCGCGCCTTACCATCCGCAAACCCAAGGCAAGATCGAGCGGTGGCATCAGACATTGAAGAACCGTATCTTGCTGGAAAACTACTTCTTGCCCGGTGACCTCGAAGCTCAGATCGAAGCCTTCGTCGATCACTACAATCACCAACGTTATCACGAGAGCATCAACAACGTCACACCCGCTGACGTCTACTTCGGGCGTGACAAAGCCATTCTAAAACAACGCGAAAGGATCAAACGAAAGACACTCGAAGCGCGACGCTTGCATCACCGCCAGCACGCCGCATAATCAAACCAACCAGATGAGCCAAGCACTCTCTTAGTTTAGGCCGCCTTTGGACCCAAAAACTCTGCCGACGCACAGTGCTCCCTACAGAATAGCCTTTGCGATCCTGTGGGGATACTAAGGGTTAAATCACCTGCGCAAAACGGGGATCAGAAACCATCTTGTTGATAGCTTCAGATAGTGCGCGATTGAAAGCCGTGGCAGTGTTGCCGCAGGCTGCAACTGCAGTAAAACTTGTACTAAACTCTGTCACAGATTGCACTGTAAAGCCCGATGAGCGCGTGGAATAGACTTGGAGTCCAATTGTCCATTTCCCACTCATTGAATCCGGAGTCAGGGCGACTACGTTGATGTTAATTGGAGTGGCACCTACTTTGTAGACTCCGCCTGCAAGTAGTTCTGTTTGAACGGCTTGCTTGATAGTTTGAGCCACATTATCGCCGCCACCCAAGTCGAGGGGGCCTGCTAAACGGCATGTTGGGCGAGGCTGTATACCTTCAGCAAGTCGAACTTCTCCTACGGTCGCGCGTTCACCGCGTGCCGCCAGTTGCTGCAAGGAAATAGTGTTAGCTGCGTTGCTCTGATATTGTTGAGCAGTGTACGTATCGCAAGCACTTAGGCTAAGTGCCATAAGTGCAGGCAATGCAATTGCCTTAATTTTCATCATGTTCTCCCTCTAAATAGCCATGACAATGCATGCTCGGCGAATTTTGTAAATTGCTCAACGTCGATACCATCCATGCTCACTCTAGCTATGTGACTTAAACGCGTCATTTCAGCCTGAACGCAATCCAAAAGCTATTGGACCGTGTTGAGCAGCGGCTATTTTGGAACGGTCAATTTGGGATCGGGGCTAACCTTCACTTCAATTGTACGGCTCACCACGAATGAGGATTTTTGAAACGTGCGCTATACTATGGTGCCTCCTAAACCTCAAACCGCGCGCTTACCAAAGGTAACGTTATATAGGGTGCAGGCTGGCTCGCAGGTCCCCTTTGGGTTTCCTATATAAGATACGGTAAGGACGAGCCACATCACGCGCCCATAGAATACCCTACATAGAAACACGAACCTTGCCCCTAGCCTCTGCCCATCATTACCAAGAAAACTATTGTAGTGAAATTTAGACTGGAAACTTCTTTGAAATTTTGCTGGTATGTTTGCACAAATGGGAGGTTTTCAATGAAATTTATTATTCTAGTCGCAGCCACCGTAGCGACGTTCTCTTTTTCTACGATAGCAGCTGACGCTCACGGTGGGGGGTGTCGAAAAGCCTCTCCCCCAGGCCAATGCTGCCATGCCGATAATAGTAACGGCGGAAGAGTACACTGCCACTGATTGCACAAATCCGTAGGTTGTCACTCTGCCTCGTTACACGCGCCAGCATCAGAGCCTAAAGTCTTAGGTACTGCGGTATCGCCCATTAGACTTTAGCGCTCCGAGAGGTTGTGTTTACTGAACAACTTACTTTCAGCGTTATCGGCCAAGCCGCTAGAGGCTCCACATTCCGTGGCCAATTATATGGAGCCTTTGGGAACTCGTGGCGTACCAGAGAAGGCAATCCAGCTATCATCTAAAAGAGACATATAGCCATGTTGTCTCTTACGTTCACTCAATGGCCCAACGCTAAACCTATGTTAGGTACAGCACCCCAAAACAAAGCTGCATAACTTATGTAACGTTACATAGGGTGCTTGCTGCCCCCCCTTACATAGGAGCGACTGATCTTGCCCCCAGTGCCTGCCCATCATTACCGCGAAACCTATCGCGACGCCGATCTGGACTGTCCGTCGTCAGAGTTTTTGGCACCAATGGCGGCCTAAACTAAGAGAGAGTTCGGCTCATCTGGTTGGTTTGATTATGCGGCGCGTTGCCTGTGATGCAAGCGTCGCGTTTCAAATGTCTGCCGTTTGATCCTTTCTCGGGCACTGCTGCACGGAATCCTCAAGCGTTGCCACCATATCTAGCCCGACAAAGCGAGTCAGCAAAGTTTGTGTCATGGGAGTCGTTCCTTTCCATGCCCCCTACCGGGCGCTTTGAATTTATAACGCAATCACAGCTCGGCCCGGGGGGCAGAGCTAGACGATTATGCAAAAACTCGAAGGGATAAGGCTATCGTCTTGAGACAAGCACATCAGATCGCAGGAGCGCCGCCGTCGACTGACGACCTCCCCTCGGACTTAAGAACATCATGAGGACAACGAGCGCTATCTGCCCAAAAAGAAGAACCGTAAAATTAATTCAAGGCAATCCTACCGGGTCCAGCAGGCTGCTGGTCGCAGGGATCGAGTAATGGGGGTGCCCCATTGCTCGATTACGAGAAGGGGTCTCGGGGGTATCCCCTGAGCGAGCAGTCTTGTTGTGGTTCCGGGGTCCCGGAATTGCAACAAGACTAGTGAGTAATAGTCCAAGCAAATCTCACAAAAACGTTACTCAGACCCATGCGAGGATTTTCATGGTGATCGGCGAGACTCAGGAAAGACCTGACAACCGAGTAGAACCATGACCATCCATGCCGATTTTGACAATCCCCGTCCCGTAGATTTTGCGAAGCCGCCCATCGTTTTGCGGTTTGCGGGCCTGCACCCGAATGACCTTGGCCGCTTTGAGATGCACGACAAACGCTCGGGCGGCGATCTGTCCCATGTCAACAATGAGGCCAGCGCTCTCAATGAACAGTTGTTCGGTGCCGACGATTGGACGAAGTGCCTGCTCGCCGAGGTTGAAGACGCAAAGCGGCACAATCTTCAGGCGAATGTGAAAGCCCTGAAGGCCAAGTCCCGCAAGAAAGAAGCCCGCAAGGTTCTCGAGAAAGGTCTGGTCGATCCGTGGAAGCGCGGCCGTCATGGGCCCTTGCGGGAAGGTATCCTGACGGTGAACAAAGCATGGTTCGGCGGTACCGGCCATGAAGGGTGGGATCCCGAGCGCGTGGAGGAGTTCCGCCAGACGGCCCTGGCTTTCCTGAAACAGCACTTCCCCGATGGGCAGCTGCGCTATTCCGGCGGCCATGCGGATGAGGAGGCCTATCACATTCATTTCGTCGTGGCGGTCTGGCACGAGCGGTTCACCGTCAACCGTGGCCATCAAAGACTTCTTCAGGCCTCCGTAAATCCCTTGCTTGGAAATTATGAAAAGGCCCAGACGCTGGCGGGCGAGGCGTTTAAGAAGCTGGGCATTACGCGTGGAGCACGCAGGGCCGAGGCGCGCCGTGCGGCCAAGGCCGCCGGTGCCCCCCTGCCAGAAAAGCCGCGGCATATCCCGCCATCTGAATGGCGGGCCAAACAGCGCGACCAGGCGCAGGCAGAAGCGAATAAGATTATGGACACCGCAGCGAAAAAAGCTGACGCCCTGATCGAGGAGGCAAGCGAGCGTAAAACAAAGGCTGCGTGTGAGGCGCAGGAGGCATTGAAGACATTGAAGACAGCTCAAATCAAAGCCACCGCGCACATTGAAGCGGGGCGGGAACTGAGCGACGTTACGATCCGCAAATCGCGCAAGCGCGCGATCAAGGAGGCACGCAAGCGCAAAGCAAAGGCTGAGCGTGAGGCGCAAAAGGCATTGAAGACAGCTCAGATCAAAGCCTCTGCACACATTGAAAGGGGGCGTGGACTGGGCGACGTTGCGATCCGCAAATCGCGCAAGCGTGCGTCTAAAGAGGCGCGCGAGCTCAAAGCAAAGGCCGCGCGTGAGGTGGCTGTGGAGACTCGCCGCACGGACAAGTTGGCGAAGCAGGCAGAGCAACTGCAAACCGCAGCCAACGCTGCCGGATTCGCACGAATTTCTGCGGAAGCCATGACCATCAGCTTGAAGCGCAAAGCAGCCGCCTATGACGAACAGATAAATGCTGCACAAAAGCAGTTGCGGGAAACAAAGGCAGAGCACGTTGCTGAAACAGAGGTGCTGGAAAATATCCGCGACGACAAAGCGGAGGCGGATACCGCCAGACAGAAAGCGCACGCAGAAGCCGAAGCTGAGATCGCACGGAGGGATCAAGCTGAAGCGAAAGCTAGGGCTGTGCAAGACGATCTGGAAAAGGCACAGGCGGCCACTAAGCTCGAATTGGATAACGTTGCTGCGGTAAAAACCGAGCGCAGGGGCGAGGAGCAGGCGTTGAGGCAGATCACAGACAGCAGGATCGCGGAAGAGGCACGTTTGGAAACCTTGCAGAAGCAGGCAAACGTCGCTGAGGTTGCCACGTCAGAGATTGAAGAGATGGTCGGCGCCGCCGAGGTTGGTCTCGACCTGATCGCGGTCGGCACGATTGTCTGGAGTGAGGATACCGCAGGCGGGCCGCGCCTCTCTTGGGGGGAGACAGCCCCCAAAGATGGGACGGAGCGCAAGCAGCTGTCCGCGCGGTTCAGGCCCGCGTTGGCCGTGGTTCGGCAGATTGCACAGTTGGTGGCACGCACCGTGCAAAAAGTTCTTGCAGCAGAAAGGCAGCAACTTGCCGAAGACGCCGCCTTCGTAGCCGCACTCCGCGAGGATTGGGATGCGGAACAGAAGGAGAGGTTGGACGATTTAAGGGGTGGGTCAGGGCCAGATTGGTCGTGATGCCCTCTAGCCGCCTTTAGAGTGCGCTAGCATACAGCAAGCCAGAGACTTCGCGTATTCCATCCATCTACGGCTCACTACCAGTGATGTTCGGATTGCCTTAGAAGAGCGCAAGTGCCCGCCCGGCCCGGATAGGCAGACAGCGCATTTGACACTGCCAATCACGCCCCCGCAGATCTAGATCAATTAGGCTTATCTTCTAAGGCCACACCGGGAGCCCTCGCTATATCACCGGCTGCCAGAAACTGAACGCCCAATCCTTCGAGCGCAGATCGAAGAGCCTCTACCGAGCGCATCTGCATTCCGCCTTTGCCGCCTTCAAACCGGCTAATCGTTGCGGGTGCGACATCTGCCAATTCAGCCAGTTCCCGGACACCTAAACGCACCGCATTCCTTGCCATTCTAAGTTGTTCAGGCGTCATAGTTGTATCCCTGTGCTAAAAAACTATTACGTGGTATTGACTATGTCAGCACACCGTGCTAAGTTTCTATCACAAGGTAATGATAATGCAAGACTTGGAGATAACATCATGGCACAGGCAACCTCCCGCACCCACGATACAATCACGATCGCTATGGGCGCCAATATGATCGTGGATCACTCTCTGACGACCTCGCTCAACCCGGCGAACGATGACCTTGGGTTCTACACTCCAACTCCTATCTCCTTGCTTTTCACAAAGCTCCTCGGCTCGCTGGCCGTTTCGATCGAGGCGGAACGCGATATCGAAGGTGTAAGCGCTGGTGATCCGGCAATCGATCACTGGCTACGAGACGCCGAGCGTGCTTGGGCAGCCGTGTCCGAGATCGGTGCAGCTTTGTGCGCGGCTCAAGTGCTCCGTGACCAAGACAGGCCACTGGTCAAGATGGCGCAGATTGTGAACGTGCTCATGGCGGCCCAAACCCTCGACGAATATCTCGCCGCACGGAAGCGGTTACACCAAATGGCTGGTCATCTGCGCTACCCGCAACAGGGAGCCACAGCACGCCGTGTCACTCAAATGCTGCGCCAGTGCCGTACCCATCTTGCCACAATGATCGACATGGATGCCCACCAGCCGGCAATCGATCCGGATGTTCAAACCGACGGCATGTTGGAGGTTTGGCGCGAAGCCTGCTGACACCCACAAACGATTTCTGACCGCAGCGCTCAGGTGCTGCGCCCCTCATTTAGCCGCCCCATCAGGGCGCGGCCCCTCTCAACTTGTCCAAGAAGGATGTTTCACATGACCAACAAAAAGACACTCCACCTGCCACGCCGCTCGCGCAATGTCCCGATGTCCGAATGGAGGACGTATGAACGCCCAATCCCGGCGGCTTGGCATGCAATGGCCAAGCGTAAGGGTTTCCGCGTCGATCGCCGCGTCCGCGATCGGTATCATGTTGCACTCGAGTGTAAGCGTTGTGGGGCGCACACGGCACATAAGGTCTATACGCTGCGGAGCGCTCAGCCGATTTGCGGCGGTTGCCGGGCGTCCCGGCAGCACCGCAACGCGACCAAGGCCGGACTGGTGTTCCACGACAGGGACGAGGCACATCGCCACTATGCCACCTACACCTTGCCCTGCGGGCACAAGACCCGCTTACAACGGGGCCGTGTAGCTCTGCTGGCCAAAGACGGCCCCCCACCGGGGCATAGTGGATATCACTGTTCGATCTGTCACGCTGAGAAACTGCAGGAAATGGCCGCAAACAATGGCTGGAGTTTAGTCGGAGCGGATCCCGAGGGAGACGCGAACTACCGCCTGCTTACACATGATGTCTGCGGTCATCGCCAGCGTGTTGCAACGGCCAACCTTGAAACAGGCAGGTTTGGCTGCGGCGGCTGTGGTGAATCTTGGGTATCGGC
This sequence comes from Lentibacter sp. XHP0401, assembly GCF_025751535.1. Taxonomy (GTDB): domain Bacteria; phylum Pseudomonadota; class Alphaproteobacteria; order Rhodobacterales; family Rhodobacteraceae; genus Lentibacter. The sequence continues at coordinate 7,535 of NZ_JAOWLC010000021.1, forward strand.
ACCGAGCGCCCTGTATATGCTGCGCTTCAACGTGCCGGGCTTCGGCCCATGCGTAAAGCTCGGTTATAGCCGCAACCCCATGAGCCGGCTGCGTTACCAGCTCGGCCTGCGGGACGATGTGGAGGCCGAGCTGATCGATGAAGTCTCCATGCCCACGGGGCAGTCTGCCTTGCAGGTCGAGAAAGGTTTGCATCGGCACCTGCAGACATACCACTCGGACAAGGTGATCCCCACTATCGATCTGATAGATTGGATCAACGTGACCTCCGAGATCTACACTGCCCACGCAGAACCCATCATCCGCCGTATGCTCGACGACGTCGAAACATCACATGGATCCCGACCCGACCAATAAGAGGCAGCCGCGTTAGGTCGCAAATCTAGCAACACGCCCCTACTCATCGACCAGTAAAAACTGCCCCTGCACCAATCGCGGCGCAGGGGTTCTTCCTTGGAGCAACAAATTTCAGGCCAATTTGAAAGCCACTTGCCTAACTACGGATCAGATATTTACTCCGCAGACCGGCCACTCACATTCCAGAACACCCTAAACGCGAGGTTGAAGCTATGAACCTTCACAAACATGACGAAAGCAGTGCCTTTACGAACAGCGAGTTCTCCGGATTTCGCCGGAGTTATCCACATAAATCGGACTCTCGTGCTGATTTAAGAGGCGCTTTTGAGGGGCCATCTTTGGTAACCTGTGCCCAGCCTGGTCCCAGCGACCTTACATCGACACAGCTTATCAACGCCCCTGCTTTTATTGGCTTGCGGCGAACGGAGACGGCACGCCATGGCGCGCGAACGGAAGACAAACGCACAACAGGAGGACGTCCGGAAGGACGATGCCCGGCCTGTGGCGCAGGCTTCCGTGACATCCGGACTTGCCAAGCAAGGGGAGAATACGCAACATAAAGAGAGATTTCATCACTTCCTGAGGGCCCTCGCTCGCGACATGGCCCGCGCCGATCACGACCAAGACAGTTGATCGCCAACTTCGGATACCTGCTATGACCCAGCCTCTTCGCGCCGCCATCTACGCCCGCTTCTCAACCGACATGCAGCGGGATGCGTCCATCGATGATCAAATCCGCTCCTGCCGCGACTATGCTGATCGACAGGGCATCAAGGTGGTCGAGATCTATACCGACAAAGCCGTCTCAGGCGCCAGCCTGATGCGCAGCGGTATCCAGAAGCTCCTGCGGGACGCGCAGGACAATCACTTTGATGTCGTGCTGTCCGAAGCGCTCGACCGCCTGTCGCGCAATCAGGCGGACATCGCCTCGATTTACCAGAAGCTGCAGTTTCGCGATGTGATGATCGAGACCGTCAGCGAAGGCAGCATCAGCGAGATGCACATCGGCCTGAAGGGCACGATGAATTCGATGTTTCTCAAAGACCTCGCGATCAAAACCCGTCGTGGTCTCAAGGGCCGCGCACAGGCCGGTAAATCCGCAGGCGGCAAAGCCTATGGCTACAAAAACGTTCTGCGCTTTGATGCCTCCGGCGAGCCGGTCAGAGGGGACCGCAAAATCGAGCCGACCGAGGCCGAGATTGTCCGGCGGATTTTCAAGGACTATGCCGCCGGCCTGTCGCCAAGAAAGATTGCCGAAGCGCTGAACACTGAAGGCATCCCCGGTCCCACCGGACGCGGCTGGGGAACCTCGACCCTGCATGGCAACCGTGAGCGCGGCACCGGCATTCTCAACAACGAGCTCTATATCGGGCGCCAGATCTGGAACCGTCTGTGCTACGTCAAAGATCCGGACACGGGCAAACGGATCTCGCGCCTCAATCCGGAGAGCGACTGGGTCATCACCGAGGTTCCCGAGCTCAGGATCATCGATCAGGAGCTTTGGGACGCCGTGCGTGATCGCCAAGGCGGCTTGAAGGTCAAGAGCACCAACGTCCCTATCTGGGATCGTCGCCGCCCCAGAACACTCTTCTCCGGGCTTATGAGCTGCGGCAGCTGCGGTGGCGGGTTTTCCAAGGTGAACAAACATAGCTTCGGCTGCTCAACCGCCCGCAACAAAGGCAAAGCCTACTGCACCAACATGGCCATGATCTCGCAGGACGAGCTGGAACAGCTGGTGCTTGGTGCATTGCAAGACAACCTGATGAATCAGGAGGCCTTGGCCGTGTTCTGTGAGGAATACGCAAAAGAGCGCAATCGCTTGCAGGCCACAGCATCGCAAAGCCGCGATGCCGTGACCAAAGAGCTCGCCACAGTCAAAACCGACCACGCCAAACTGGTCGATGCGATCATCGCAGGTATCCCCGCCGAGCAGGTCAAAGACCGGATGTTGTCATTGGATGCGCGCCGGATCGAGTTGGAAGCCCAGCTTGAGCGAGACCCTGCCCCGTCTCCCATCCGTATTCACCCGAAGATGGCCGAGACCTACCGCGAGAAGATCACTGCGCTGGTTGACCGGCTTTCACACCCTGACGGCATGCTTGAAGCCAAAGACGCTCTGCGGGGGCTGGTGGACCGGATTGTGCTCGTGCCGACCGAGCCTGACGGCAAACTCGCGATTCACCTTGAAGGCGCCATGGCCGCGCTCTTGGCGCTCAGCTTGGGCTCCAAAAGCAATCATGGCCCGAGAAGTAAATCTCAGGCCATTGATAACATTGAAGAATTAGTGTTGGTTGCGGGAGTAGGATTTGAACCTACGACCTTCAGGTTATGAGCCTGACGAGCTACCGGGCTGCTCCATCCCGCG
>NZ_JAOWLC010000022.1 GCF_025751535.1 Lentibacter sp. XHP0401
TGGTTGCGGGAGTAGGATTTGAACCTACGACCTTCAGGTTATGAGCCTGACGAGCTACCGGGCTGCTCCATCCCGCGCCAAAAGACGCTACCTCAGGCCAGATAAGAAAAGGTCGGAGGTTGCGCATCGAAAGAGAGATATCCGAGGCGTTCGCAAACGCCTGCTGATAGACTTTATTAGGTTTGGCAGTGACCTACTCTCCCACACCTTAGGATGCAGTACCATCGGCGCAACAGCGCTTAACGGCCGGGTTCGGAATGGAGCCGGGTGGTTCGCTTGTGCTATGACCACCAAACCAAAAAAAGTCTATCAAATTTCCAAATCAAGTCATCTATTATGTGATGTATGCTCTTTGACCAGCAAGAAGCCTGGCTTCTACTGGATCAAATCAAGCCTATCGGACAATTAGTACCAGTCAACTGAATGCATTACTGCACTTACATCTCTGGCCTATCGACGAGGTGGTCTACCTCGGTCCTCAGGGATACCTTGTTTTGAGGGGGGCTTCCCGCTTAGATGCCTTCAGCGGTTATCCTGTCCGTTCATAGCTACCCAGCACTGCCGTTGGCACGACAACTGGTCCACCAGTGGAACGTTCACCCCGGTCCTCTCGTACTAGGGGCAACTCCTCTCAAGTATCCTACACCCACGGCAGATAGGGACCGAACTGTCTCACGACGTTCTAAACCCAGCTCACGTACCTCTTTAAACGGCGAACAGCCGTACCCTTGGGACCTGCTCCAGCCCCAGGATGAGATGAGCCGACATCGAGGTGCCAAACACTGCCGTCGATATGGACTCTTGGGCAGTATCAGCCTGTTATCCCCGGCGTACCTTTTATCCGTTGAGCGATGGCCCTCCCACTTGGGACCACCGGATCACTATGGCCGTCTTTCGACTCTGCTCGACTTGTCAGTCTTGCAGTCAGGCTGGCTTCTGCCATTGCACTCAACGAGCGATTTCCGACCGCTCTGAGCCAACCTTCGCGCGCCTCCGTTACGCTTTAGGAGGCGACCGCCCCAGTCAAACTACCCGCCACACAGGGTCCCGGATCCAGATAATGGACCGCGGTTAGACATCAAGCAGAGCAAGGGTGGTATCTCAAGGGAGGCTCCACGCAAACTGGCGTTCACGCTTCAAAGCCCACCACCTATCCTGCACATGCTCGGCCTAATGCCAATGTGAAGCTGTAGTAAAGGTGCACGGGGTCTTTCCGTCTAACCGCGGGAAGCCTGCATCTTGACAGGCAATTCAATTTCGCTGAGTCTATGTTGGAGACAGCGGGGAAGTCGTTACGCCATTCGTGCAGGTCGGAACTTACCCGACAAGGAATTTCGCTACCTTAGGACCGTTATAGTTACGGCCGCCGTTTACCTGGGCTTCAATTCAGAGCTCTCACCCCTCCTTTTAACCTTCAGGCACCGGGCAGGCGTCAGACCCTATACGTCGTCTTGCGACTTCGCAGAGCCCTGTGTTTTTAGTAAACAGTCGCCACCCCCTAGTTTGTGCCCCCAGCCTCTAGTTGCCTAGAAACCGGGCCTCCTTCTCGCGAACTTACGGAGGTATTTTGCCGAGTTCCTTCAACATAGTTCTCTCAAGCGCCTTGGTATTCTCTACCAGTCCACCTGTGTTGGTTTAGGGTACGGTCTGATGGAGGGCTATTTCCAGGAACCTGTTGGCTGCCCACCCAATCCAATAAGGGTGAACAACGTCTCAGATCCGTCACATCCTCCTGGCCCACGAATATTAACGTGGTTCCCATCGTCTACGCATTTCTGCCTCGACTTAGGGGCCGGCTTACCCTGCTCAGATTAGCTTTAAGCAGGAACCCTTGGACTTTCGGCGACAGGGTCTCTCACCCTGTTTGTCGCTACTCATGTCATCATTCTCACTAGTGATCTCTCCACGGGATCGCTCACACGCCCGCTTCACTGAAAGCTCCTTGCGTCCAACACCTTCCGAAGAAGGCTAAAGACGCATGGAACTATGTCACACTACGCTCCGCTACCATGCACTATGTGCATCCTCAGCTTCGGCTCATGGCTTGAGCCCCGTTACATCTTCGCCGCAGGACAACTTATTTAGACCAGTGAGCTGTTACGCTATCTTTAAAAGATGGCTGCTTCTAAGCCAACTTCCTGGTTGTTTTGGTCGTCCCACCTGCTTTCCCACTTAGCCATGAATTAGGGGCCTTAGCTGGAGGTCAGGGTTGTTTCCCTCTTCACTACGGACGTTAGCATCCGCAGTGTGTCTGCCATCTATTACTCCCGGGTATTCGGAGTTTGGTTAGGATCAGTAAGCCTGTGGGGCCCCATTACCCATCCAGTGCTCTACCCCCCGGGGTATTCGGATGACGCTCTACCTAAATAGATTTCGCGGAGAACCAGCTATCTCCGAGTTTGATTGGCCTTTCACCCCTAGGCACAACTCATCCCGACCTTTTTCAACAGGTGTGGGTTCGGACCTCCAGTAAGTGTTACCTTACCTTCATCCTGGTCATGCCTAGATCACTCGGTTTCGGGTCTGATCCATCTAACTCATTCGCCCTATTAAGACTCGCTTTCGCTGCGCCTACACCTAACGGCTTAAGCTTGCTAGATAGACCAAGTCGATGACCCATTATACAAAAGGTACGCCGTCAGCTCTCAAGGAGCCTCCGACTGATTGTAGGCGTTCGGTTTCAGGTACTGTTTCACTCCCCTCGTCGGGGTGCTTTTCACCTTTCCCTCACGGTACTGGTTCACTATCGGTCAGTAAGGAGTACTTAGCCTTCGAAGGTGGTCCTCCGATCTTCAGACAGAATTTCACGTGTTCCGCCCTACTTAATACGTCCTATCGAGCTTCATTTACGGGACTGTCACCCACTATGGTTGGCCTTTCCAGACCATTCAATTCACTTTCAAGGCTCGGCTGGTCCCCGTTCGCTCGCCGCTACTAGGGGAGTATCAATTGATTTCCTTTCCTCCGGGTACTTAGATGTTTCAGTTCCCCGGGTTTGCTTTTATAAACCTATGTATTCAGTCTATAAATACCTGGTTCAGCCGCCTATAAATTGCCGAAGCAATTATAGAAAACTGTCAGGTGGGTTCCCCCATTCAGAAATCCATGGATCAAAGCTTATTCTCAGCTCCCCATGGCTTATCGCAGAGTATCACGTCTTTCATCGCCTCTTACTGCCAAGGCATTCACCAAACGCCCTTCTCGCGCTTGATTTGATCCAGAAAAAGACAGGCTTACGCCTCTCGCGACACCAAGCTGGTTCAAAGCAGGTGTCTTTATTCTGGGATCAAAAGCATACATTTCCCGCCAGACCTATAAGGTCTGACAAAGACAACATTCCTGTATGACGGGAATGCGTCTCAGCTCAAGACCGTGCGATCTTGAGCTTGGTTAGTGTACTTGACTTGGACAACGCTGTCTTTTTCAGGCTGGCAGACTTTAGAACTGATCGAGGAAACAATCTTGCCTAAAGCTCGCCCCGAAGGGCACCAATCCGAGGTGATCCGCTTACTCGCAGTCACCAACAGTGTTGATTTTGATATCTCTCTATACGATGTCAAACGAAGCTTCCGAAGAAACAACGCTATGTCGTCCGATTGGACGGCTAAACACTCTGAAGTGCTTAGCGATTCAATCGAAAACCTTTGGTGGAGCCTAGGAGGATCGAACTCCTGACCTCCTGAATGCAAATCAGGCGCTCTCCCAGCTGAGCTAAGGCCCCAAGAGGTAAACGCTTTCGGGACATTCTGCTGCGCAAAATACCCTTCCGCGACCTGATCTTCTGCAAGCAAAAGACAGGCTGGTGGGTCGAGGAGGACTTGAACCTCCGACCTCACGCTTATCAGGCGTGCGCTCTAACCACCTGAGCTACCGACCCATACAGGCCGGTAGGCCTGAAACAATGTTCTGAAGAGATATGAGGACGGCCTGGTCCGGTGCGAGACACATAAGTGTCTCTTTATGTCACTAAGTGACTGCTAAGTGTTCGTCGATATCAAGCAAGCTCAATATGCCAGAACATCCTTAGAAAGGAGGTGATCCAGCCGCAGGTTCCCCTACGGCTACCTTGTTACGACTTCACCCCAGTCGCTGATCCTACCGTGGTCCGCTGCCTCCTCGAAAGGTTAGCGCACGGCCGTCGGGTAGAACCAACTCCCATGGTGTGACGGGCGGTGTGTACAAGGCCCGGGAACGTATTCACCGCGTCATGCTGTTACGCGATTACTAGCGATTCCGACTTCATGGGGTCGAGTTGCAGACCCCAATCCGAACTGAGATGCATTTTGGAGATTAACTCACTGTATGCACCATTGTAGCACGTGTGTAGCCCAACCCGTAAGGGCCATGAGGACTTGACGTCATCCACACCTTCCTCCCGCTTATCACGGGCAGTTTCCATAGAGTGCCCAGCCGAACTGCTGGCAACTAGGGATGTGGGTTGCGCTCGTTGCCGGACTTAACCGAACATCTCACGACACGAGCTGACGACAGCCATGCAGCACCTGTCACTGCGTCCCCGAAGGGAACCATAGATCTCTCTATGTGGCACAGGATGTCAAGGGTTGGTAAGGTTCTGCGCGTTGCTTCGAATTAAACCACATGCTCCACCGCTTGTGCGGGCCCCCGTCAATTCCTTTGAGTTTTAATCTTGCGACCGTACTCCCCAGGCGGAATGCTTAATCCGTTAGGTGTGTCACCGAACAGTATACTGCCCGACGACTGGCATTCATCGTTTACGGTGTGGACTACCAGGGTATCTAATCCTGTTTGCTCCCCACACTTTCGTACCTCAGCGTCAGTATCGAGCCAGTGAGCCGCCTTCGCCACTGGTGTTCCTCCAAATATCTACGAATTTCACCTCTACACTTGGAATTCCACTCACCTCTCTCGAACTCAAGACTAGCAGTATCAAAGGCAGTTCCAGGGTTGAGCCCTGGGATTTCACCTCTGACTGACTAATCCGCCTACGTACGCTTTACGCCCAGTAATTCCGAACAACGCTAACCCCCTCCGTATTACCGCGGCTGCTGGCACGGAGTTAGCCGGGGTTTCTTTACCAGATACTGTCATTATCATCTCTGGCGAAAGTGCTTTACGACCCTAAGGCCTTCATCACACACGCGGCATGGCTAGATCAGGCTTGCGCCCATTGTCTAAGATTCCCCACTGCTGCCTCCCGTAGGAGTCTGGGCCGTGTCTCAGTCCCAGTGTTGCTGATCATCCTCTAAAACCAGCTATAGATCGTAGACTTGGTAGGCCATTACCCCACCAACTATCTAATCTAACGCGGGCCGATCCAAATCCGATAAATCTTTCCCCCGAAGGGCGTATAAGGTATTACTCTCAGTTTCCCGAGGCTATTCCTTAGATCTGGGTACGTTCCCACGCGTTACTAACCCGTCCGCCGCTCGCCCCGAAGGGTGCGCTCGACTTGCATGTGTTAGGCCTGCCGCCAGCGTTCGTTCTGAGCCAGGATCAAACTCTCAAGTTGAAATGTGATTGCTCACATATCCTTGACGTCGAACCTCTGCACATCATCACCAAATGACCTTACTGAAATCATTTGGCGTTTTCATTGTTTGAAGTGCTTGCAGTTACCAAAGTAACCAGAAGCCGTCCAAACAGTGAAGCTGACTATCCATCATCGCTCAGGCCGAAGCCCTCGCTAGGTAGTTGATATGAAGAGGTTGATCCATCGAATGAACCAAACCGCCCACATATCTCTTCAGTTATTATCAATTTCAAAGAGCGCGGGATCAAAGACCCCAGAGACAAAAGTGACTGGATGCGCTGTATCTTACTAGCGCGCCCCGCCTCATTTACCTCAATGTTCGTTCGCCTCAGTCCCTCAAGAGCACCGCTCCCCAAGTCCGTCTGGCCTCCCGTTGTGCGCCTCAGCGCCGCCGGTGAAGTGGGTTCTAAGGTTAGTAGCCAATACCCGCAACCCCTTTTTTCATAAATCTGTCTTTTTTTTA
>NZ_JAOWLC010000023.1 GCF_025751535.1 Lentibacter sp. XHP0401
AAACACCCCCCCGGCCCCCCCCCCTTCTGCTTGCCCCCCCCCTTGGCGGCCCCCCCCCGGGGGGGGGGGCCCCCCCCGGCCCCCCCCCCCCCCCCCACCGCGATGCCGAAGGCAGCGCAATACCTTGGTGAGCGGAGCGGTCTGTTTGGCTGGGGCAGTGCCTCAAAAAGCAAAAACCCCCGCTTTTTAGGCGGGGGATTAGGTATTATTGAACAGAAGAAGCCAGAGGCAGCGCGGGGCTGCGAGGGCTTAGTGCTTCTTGGGTTTGTGTGGAGCCCAGAGGCGCTTGTTGCTGAGGTAGAGCAGGGATGCGAGGATCGCCAGCATCAGAACGCCGATGAAGCCTGTTTGTTTGCGGGCCATCATCTTTGGTTCTGCTGTCCACATCAGGAAGGCGGAAATATCTTGGGCCACGTGGTGCATGGAGTTGCTGTGACCGTCGTTAAACTCGACCTGATCTTCGAACAGGGGAGGTGCCATTGCGATCCATCCGCCCGGGAAGGCGGTGTTTTCGTAGAACAGCGTCCCGGCTTCTTCTTTCTCCTCGCCTGTGTAGCTTGTGAGAATCGAGTAGATATACTCGGGGCCGCCCATGCCTTTGAAGAGCTGGTTCATGCCCGAGCCGTAGGGGCCGTGGAAACCGGCGCGCTTTTTGGCCATCAGGGACAGGTCGGGCGCGTTCGGATCACCGGAGCCGGGGAAGTGATCGGTCGGAATTGCTTCACGGTCATCGTCAAGCTCTGCGTCATAGACGGAGAAGTTTGAGGACGAATAAGCGCGCACTTCGGCATCCGAGAAGTGCGGGCCGCCTTCATCGGCCAATGTGCGCAGGGGCACATATTGCAGGCCGTGGCAAGCTGCGCAGACTTCGGTGTAGACCTGAAGGCCGCGCTGAAGCTGGTTTTGATCGAAGGCGCCAAACGGGCCTTCGAAGGAGAAGTCCACATCCTCGATGTGACCTTCGCCGCCCGCGGCGTACAGACCACCCGTCGAGAGGGCGAGGGCTGCGACTGCGGAGAGTGCAAGTTTCTTAAACATTGTTCCCTTGTCCTTTCTTATTCGGCCGGTGTGGTGCTTTTGGCACCGTAGTGGGCTTCGAAATCTTCTTCGATCGTGTTGGGCATTGGCAGCGGTTTCTCGATCACGCCCAGAAGCGGGAGGATGACGAGGAAGTAACCGAACCAATAGGCCGACGCGATGAGTGACCATGTTGCGTAGGGCTCTTCGGCCGGCATTGCGCCGAGCCACATCAGGATGATGAAGTCGACAACCAGAAGCCAGAACCACCATTTGAACATGGGGCGGTAACGGCCCGAGCGGATGCGTGATGTATCAAGCCATGGCACGAGGGCCATAACGATGATGGCGCCGAACATGGCGATAACACCGAAGAACTTTGCCGTGATGATACCACCGGTGATCCAGTTGGCCGCGATAACGATCCAGACTTCCGAAGTGAAGGCGCGCAAGATCGCGTAGAACGGCAGGAAGTACCATTCGGGGACGATGTGTGCAGGTGTCACCAGCGGGTTGGCCTCGATGTAGTTATCGGGGTGGCCAAGGTAGTTTGGCATGAAGCCGACAATCGCCCAGAACACCATGAGGATAACTGCCAGAGCGAAGAGATCCTTGATCACGAAGTAAGGCCAGAACGGCAGTGTGTCTTTCTCGGCTTCGGCTTTGGAGCCTTTGCGCACGTCAACACCTGCGGGGTTGTTGTTGCCCGTGGTGTGGAAAGCCCAGATGTGAACAACCACGAGAGCGGCAATCACGAAAGGCAGCAGGTAGTGCAGCGAGAAGAAGCGGTTGAGCGTTGCGTTGTCAACGGCCGGTCCGCCGAGGAGCCATGTCTGGATGCCCTCGCCGATGAACGGGATCGCACCGAAGAGGCCGGTGATAACTGTCGCGCCCCAGAAGGACATTTGACCCCATGGCAGAACGTAGCCCATGAAGCCTGTGCCCATCATCAGAACGAAGATAAGCATACCGACGATCCATGTGACTTCACGCGGTGACTTGTATGAGCCGTAGTAGAGGCCGCGGAAGATGTGGATATAAACCGCGAAGAAGAACAGCGACGCGCCGTTCATGTGCAGGTAGCGCAGGAAGTGGCCACCGTTTACATCGCGCATGATGTGCTCGATCGATGCAAACGCCTGATCGACATGCGGTGTGTAGTGCATGGCCAGAACGATGCCTGTTGCGATTTGCAACACAAGGCAGAAGGCCAGAACGATGCCCCAGATCCACCACCAGTTCAGGTTTTTCGGGGTCGGGATCATCAGTGTGTCATAAAGCAGGCCTACGATGGGCAGGCGCTTGTGGAGCCATTTTTCGGCGCCCGTTTTGGGCTCGTAATGGTCGTGTGGAATACCAGACATTGCGCGCTTCCTTATCCGAGGATCAATTCGTCGCCTTCGAAGGCAGCGACTGGAATGAGAAGGTTGAGAGGAGCCGGACCTTTGCGGATACGGCCTGATGTATCATAGTGCGAGCCGTGGCAGGGGCAGAACCAGCCGCCGAAGTCGCCAGCGCCGTCACCGATGGGAACGCAGCCGAGGTGCGTACAAACGCCGATCATTACCAGCCATTCGCCATCTTCCGAAAGCGCGCGGTTTTCATCGCTCGCGTCGGCATCAAAGTTGTTGTTGTTCTGAGACGTCTGGTCGATTGTCAGCTGGTCCATCGTGACCGCGCGCGCATCGGCGATTTCTTCGGCTGTGCGGCGGCGGATAAACACGGGCTTGCCGAGCCATTTGACAGTGAGCTGCGTGCCAACTTCAACACCCGAAATATCAACGCGGATGGACGACATCGCCTGAACATCGGCGGACGGGTTCATCTGGTTGACCATGGGCCAGACGGCAGCGCCAGTGGCGACGGCGCCGGCACCAGCAGTGGCATAGTAGATAAAGTCTCTACGTGTGCCTTCGTGATCTTCTGCGTGGGACACGAGCATTCTCCATTTTTCTCAGGCATTTGATGCCTATACGGTAATTGGACCGCAGATTCCTGCAGCCTCTTGCGGCAGTTCTTAAACATGCTTTTGGCGCAGGTCTAGCTTAGAATGGTTGCAGATACGTTCTGTCGCGGGATGTTTTTGGAAGACACGGCAGGGCGAGAGCAGTTTGAATGGGGGAAAGCAGGCGCAGAAAGAGCCGCGTATCAGGCGCCGATTTTCAGAATGCGGGCTATGGAGCGGACGTTGAAGAGGGGGCAAGCACGCCTTGCCGCCATAGAGCCGGGTTTTCGACGTGTGTGCTTTCGGTCCTTAGGAGACATCCAGTTGGCTGTTAAATCGCTGCGATGCGGCACGTCGAAGAAGACATTCGACAACATCGATGCCATTCGTTTATGTTGAAAGCCCCCAACATATAGGACATAGCCATGTTCGAAGATCTGAGAGCAATTATTGCGGAACGGATAGGAAATCTGGAACCAGACAGCCGCTTCAATATTCGTGACCTTCTTGGAAACGAATGGCCAGAAGAACAAGGCTCGGCTAGACAAATCGGCAGAGATTTTCGAGCCAACTTAGCTACTTTTCCTGGAGTGGAAGACGAAGGGCGTGACGGAGCAAACCTCCGCTGGTATCGAAAGACTTAACCGGCTGGGGCGCACGGCCCTTTGCTGGCATTGCCTAGTACTTTTTGGTACAGTGATTGCAGCTTGAAAAGCTGACTTTCGGGCCGATAGGCTTGCCAACGGAAGTTCGATCGAGGTTCTACTGTCAATAGTCAATTAGTTCGTTAATACTAGGCAGTCAGGTAAGGCGGACAGGTGACTGATGAAACTTAAGTCTTTGGAATTTTTTGACTATAAATCGTTTCCCCGATTTAAGATTTCAGCGCGTGACAAAAATGTTTTGGTTGGCCCGAACAACGCAGGTAAGTCTACGTCGTTGGATGCATTGCGGATAGCTTTTGATGTACTTCGTTCAGCGCGCCGGAGATCGTCTCAACTTAGATCGCAAGATGTGCATGGAGTATGCGCGACCTATTTTGTCCCTCAGTCTGTGGTGCAACTAGACCTGCGATACTGCGTACATAACTTCAAAGAAGTGACAGCCAAGATTGAGTTGACCGCCACGAATGGCAACAAATTTGTGATCAAGTTGAACCCGGATGCTGATCTCGAATGCTATCTAGTTTCAGACACACCTGCGCAAAAGGGTAGCCAGTATTTAAAAAGCCAGTTCCCACTGGATATCGTTGTCGTTCCAACTGTCTGACGTCAGCGCTTATGGGTCCAAATAGCGTTATTTGATAAGAGAGTGTTGTTGGCTCATCATAACCACTGA
>NZ_JAOWLC010000024.1 GCF_025751535.1 Lentibacter sp. XHP0401
TGTCCGTCGTCAGAGTTTTTGGGTCCAAGAGCGGCCTAAACTAAGAGAGAGTTTGGCTCATCTAGTTGGTTTGATTATGCAGCGTGCTGGCGGTGATGCAAGCGTCGCGCTTCGAGTGTCTTCCGTTTGATCCTTTCCCTTTGTTTTAGAATGGCTTTGTCGCGGCCAAAGTAGACGTCAGCGGGTGTGACGTTGTTGATGCTCTCGTGATATCGCTGATGATTGTAGTGATCGACGAAGGCTTCGATCTGAGCTTCCAGATCACCCGGCAGGAAGTAGTTTTCCAGCAGGATGCGGTTCTTCAAGGTTTGGTGCCATCGTTCGATCTTGCCCTGTGTTTGGGGGTGATATGGCGCTCCGCGTGAGTGCTTCATGCCCTTGTCTTTCAACCATTCGGCCAAGTCGCCTGAGACATAGCTGGACCCATTATCACTGAGCAGACGCGGCTTGTGAACGACGTGGACTTGGTCACATCCTGACGCCTCCAACGCGAGGTCCAACGTGTCGGTCACGTCTTCAGTCCGCATGTTGGCGCAGAGCTTCCACGAGATAATGTAACGGCTGTAATCATCCAAGATGGTCGACAGATAGAACCAACCCCAGCCCAGAACTTTGAGATAGGTGAAGTCAGTCTGCCAAAGTTGATTGATGGCGGTTGTTTTGTCTTTGAACTCGCTGGCCGCTTTGATCACGATGAAGGCAGGGCTGGTGATCAGGTCATGCGCCTTCAATATCCGATATGTTGAAGCCTCTGATACAAAGTAGTTTTCTTTGTCGGTGAACGTTACGGCCAGCTCCCGGGGAGATAATTCCGTCTCTTTCAGCGCCAGCTGCACCACCTTGCGCCGCACGTCATCAGGGATGCGGTTCCAGACATGTTTTGGCTTGGGAGATTGATCCTTCAGGCCAGCCTCGCCGCGTTGCAAATACCGATCATACCAACGATAGAACGTCGTGCGAGGGATACCCATCTTGGCGAGAGTCAGGCGCGCCGACAGATGGCTTTCCTCGACAAGCCGGATGATCTCTAACTTCTCGGATGCGGGATACCTCATTCGTGGTCGCCCCCACCGTCGTACATGCTTTTTTTGAGAAGACGCAGCTCAAGCGTCTGCTCCGCAACCACTTCCTTGAGATCCTTTGCCTCGCGGCGCAGCTCTTTAACCTCATCAGTGTTTGCAGCTCGCGCTGTGTCACCTGCCAGCCGCTTCTTCCCAGCTTCCATGAAGTCCTTAGACCACTTGTAGTAGATGCCCTGCGAGATCCCCTCACGGCGGCACAGCTCAGCAATGCTGTCTTCGCCACGCAGCCCATCGAGTACGATCCGGATCTTCTCTTCGGATGAATAATGTTTGCGGGTCGCCCGTTTGATATCTTTGACGATCTTCTCGCCAGGGCTTTTGCGTGTTCCAGTTGTCTGTCTCATCGGCCACTCCTCAGTGGTTATGATGAGCCAACAACACTCTCTTATCAAATAACGCTATTTGGACCCATAAGCGCTGACGTCAGACA
>NZ_JAOWLC010000025.1 GCF_025751535.1 Lentibacter sp. XHP0401
GGCTGCTGTTCGCAAGTGTTCAATTGCACGTCTTCAGGAAGTCGCTGATATGTATCCGGCCTTTGGATCGGCTTGAGTATTTTGCCGTGGCCCTGTTGGGAGTACGCACGCGCCGCTGTCTCATTACTAACCTGATCTATTATGACCATCTGGGCTCTCAGACTTTGGGTGCGCCTTATTCCGTTCCATGCTGTTGAGGTTTACGAACATCGTGTGCGGCTGTGATCAGATCGCAGTCGCCAATTCCTTTTCTTTCCAATCGAAGTCTTTGCCTGAGTTCAAAACGCTCCACGCAATGCGCGCCAGCTTGTTGGCCAGTGCAACACCCAGCTTATTGTGCTGCATGCGCGTCGCCGCCGCTTCCAGCCAAGGGCCAAAACTGAACTTTGACCAGTTCTTGGGTCGCATCAAGATGACCTGTGCGGCCTGCACAAACAGCATGCGCAGATACCGACTGCCCCGCTTCGTGATCCGCCCCAAAATCGTCCGTCCACCCGTGCTATGTTGGCGTGGCACAAGCCCCAGCCAGGCCGCAAAGTCGCGCCCACGGTCATAAGCCTCGCCGTTCCCGACAGCGGCCACCACCGCCGTTGAGATGATGGGGCCAATGCCCGGAATAGTCATCAGACGCTGACAGCTGGCCTCGCTTTTGCTAACGGATTCGATCTCAGACGTGGTCATCTCGATCCGCTTGTCGATCCAGATCCAGTCCTGCTGAAGGCCGAGGATCAACTTGCGCATCCGCAACGACATCTCATCATCGCGGTTGTCCAAAATCGCCTGGAGCGACGTGCGAAGTGCGGCCACGCTTTTGCGAACGGTGATCCCTTGTTCAATCAAGAATGCGCGGATCTGATTCATTGTCGCCGTTCGGCGCGACACGAGACGGGAGCGCACGCGGTGCAATGCCTGCAGATCGAGCTGTTCCTGCGTCTTCTCGGCAACCGTCTTGAGATTGGGGCGCAACGCGGCCTCTGCGATGGCCTCAGCATCGTTGTAGTCGTTCTTCTGGCCTTTGTTGAATGGCTGAACGTAGACCGCTGGAATAATTCGGGGCTCGAACCCCAACTTACGCAACGTTCGGCTGACAAAATGCGCGCTCATGCAGGCTTCTAAGCCAACGATGCACCGCGGCAGTTCCTCAAACGTCGCGACCAACGCCATGCGCTTGATCTTCCTGCGCAACACCAGCTGGCCCTCTTTGTTGAAGCCAATCAAGTGAAAGACGTCTTTGCCGATATCGACGCCAATCGACATCAGTTCATCAAAATCATTCGTCGCCATGCTACTTCTCCTATGTGCAGTATAGGCCAAGCCTAACCTGCTGGGTGAAGCAGCCGGTACATCCCATTA
>NZ_JAOWLC010000026.1 GCF_025751535.1 Lentibacter sp. XHP0401
AAAAGGGCCGCCCTGTCGGGCGGCCCTTTCTATTTCAACCGAGGCGGGGTCTCGGCAGCTTTCTTTCAGAAAGCGCCTGTCCCCACTCGGCAGAGCTTGCTTAGGCAAGCTCGCCGTTACTCGATGATCTTCGCAACAACGCCTGAACCGACTGTGCGGCCGCCTTCGCGGATCGCGAAGCGGAGGCCCGCTTCCATCGCGATCGGTGCGATCAGCTCGACGCCGAACTTCAGGTTGTCGCCCGGCATAACCATTTCCGTGCCTTCCGGCAGCTCGACTGTGCCCGTTACGTCCGTTGTGCGGAAGTAAAACTGTGGACGGTAGTTGCCGAAGAACGGCGTGTGACGGCCACCTTCGTCTTTGGTCAGAATGTAAACTTCTGCCTCGAACTTGGTGTGCGGGTTCACGGAACCTGGCTTGCAGAGAACCTGACCACGCTCAACGCCGTCACGGTCGATGCCGCGCAGAAGGACGCCAACGTTGTCACCGGCTTCACCACGATCCAGCAGTTTGCGGAACATCTCAACGCCTGTGCAGGTCGTTTTCTTGGTGTCGCGGATGCCCACGATTTCCATTTCGTCGCCCACGTTAACCGCGCCGCGCTCGATACGGCCGGTCACAACTGTGCCGCGGCCCGAGATCGAGAACACGTCTTCGATCGGCAGCAGGAAGGGCTCGTCAATCGCGCGTGGAGGCTGCGGGATGTACTCGTCAACAGCCGCCATAAGTTCGCGGATTTTGTTCTCGCCGATTTCAGGGTCACGGCCTTCCATCGCTGCAAGCGCCGAGCCTGCAATGATCGGAATATCGTCGCCCGGGTAATCGTAAGCGGACAGAAGCTCGCGGATTTCCATTTCAACAAGCTCGAGAAGCTCGGCATCGTCGACCTGGTCAACTTTGTTCATGAAAACAACCATGGCGGGAATGCCGACCTGACGACCAAGCAGAATGTGCTCGCGTGTCTGGGGCATGGGGCCATCGGCCGCGTTCACAACCAGAATCGCGCCGTCCATCTGCGCCGCACCGGTGATCATGTTTTTCACATAGTCAGCGTGGCCGGGGCAATCAACGTGCGCATAGTGGCGGTTCTCGGTCTCATACTCGACGTGTGCTGTCGAGATCGTGATCCCGCGTGCTTTCTCTTCGGGCGCACCATCAATCTGGTCATACGCTCTGAAATCACCAAAATATTTCGTGATCGCAGCTGTCAACGTCGTCTTGCCGTGGTCAACGTGACCAATCGTGCCGATGTTGCAGTGTGGTTTATTACGGCTGAACTTTTCCTTTGCCAT
>NZ_JAOWLC010000027.1 GCF_025751535.1 Lentibacter sp. XHP0401
CGCCAACAGATAAAGCGGCTTGCGTTGGTTGCGACTTTTGAGAAGTTGCCTCGATGTATTGTTGGGATGGAAGCGTGTCTGAGTGCTCATTTCGTTAGCAGGACGTTGCGAAAGTTGGGCTTTGAGCCTCGTATTATTCCTGCGATTTACGTGAAGCCGTTCAATAAGGGTCAGAAGAACGACTACAACGATGCGGAGGCGATTGCCGAGGCGGCACTGCGTCCGAACTTGAAGACGGTTTCGGAGAAAACACAGGACCAACTTGATTTGCAGGCTTTGCATCGTGTCAGATCGCGTTTGGTGTCGCGTCGGACCGCGACGATCAACCAGATCCGTGCGTTTCTAATCGAACAAGGGATCACGGTGCGCAAAGGCCTGCGCGCCTTAAAGAACTCGTTCGAGACGATCCTCGAGGAACGCAAAGACGAGATATCACCGCGGATGCGTCGCATCTTGATAGGCCTCTACGGCGACTGGATGTGGATGGATGATCGGATCGACAAGGTGTCAAAAGAGATTGAAGAGATCAGCCGTACCGAAGAGAATTGTGTGAACGTGATGACGATCCCTGGCATTGGTCCGATGATCTCTACAGCGATGGTGGCCGCGATTGGTGAAGGAGAGGCCTTTGATCGAGGCAGGGATTTTGCGGCTTGGGTAGGACTGGTGCCTCGTCAATACAGCACCGGTGGTAGGACAGTGTTGGGACGAATATCGAAGCGCGGCAGCAGATACCTAAGAATGCTGTTCGTCCAAGCCGCAAAGGTCATAATGATGCGCCCGCATCGGTGGCCAGACTTCAGCTTTGGTGAATGGTTGACCCGAGCCTCCGAACGTATGCATCGCAACAAGGCCGCCATCGCACTCGCTAACAAACTGGCGCGCATGGCATGGAGCATATTGAGACATAAAACGGTGTTTGATGCGCCAAGAGATGAGGTTGCTGTCGGCGTTTAACACCCCGCAGTAATCCAAAGGAGTTCGCGATAGATCAAAAGCATGGAACGGAAATACAACGCCCCCAGAGTCTGACGGCCCAAATGGTCATAATCGACCTATCCGCTAATGAGATCACGGCGCGTGCGTAACCCCAACAAGGCCACGACCCGCGTGTCGATCAACAGGCCGAATACATATGAGCGACTTCCGAGAACATGCCAGAAATCATTTGCGAACAGCAGCCGGTACATACATT
>NZ_JAOWLC010000028.1 GCF_025751535.1 Lentibacter sp. XHP0401
AATCAAACCAACTAGATGAGCCAAACTCTCTCTTAGTTTAGGCCGCTCTTGGACCCAAAAACTCTGACGACGGACAGTACTCAGAAGCGGCATAAGAATCGGGTCAGCATAAGCGATGTCAGCGGTTTGCCCAGTTGTGACCAAACGGTAGTCATAACTCCCTGAAAACACATAGCGACGCAGCTTCGAGGCAAGAACATAAGCAGAAGCCGCAGATCTCAAAGAATGCGTTTGGCGGTAGGAGTTTGCTTTTTGCAGCCGATCAACTGCACCGATCACACTCTCGATATTCGAGGAAATTATGGTCAACGGGTAACCCTTTGCATCACTGAATTCACGAGCCCGCTCAATCAGCCCCTTATCAAGCATGCCGGCTTCCAAGTATTTGTTTCCAAAGAGCGCCAGATGCGAAATGATGTGTGAGGTAGGGGCGTGACGTTCCGAGTAAAGCTCAAGCGTTGCGAATGTATCGACTCCACCCGAATAGCCGGTTCCAATCCCCGATCCAATCAATGCAGGGTCGCTCTCAATCACCGTCTCTGCTGTGATTATTACAGGCTGCAGCCTTTTATCACGTGCGGCCAGAAGAGGCATTACGTCATGCCGCACCTTGAAAAGCAATTCTCCTGTAAGCTCCCCCTCAAAGTGAAGGGAGTAATTGGTCATCATGGCAGGGTAGAGCAATGCAATCAGTGCATGATCAGATGTCGACACAGGCTCCAATTCGTGATTGGTAGGCTCAACAAAATACTCAAGCGTATCAACACCATCCAACCCCTGGATGGAATGAAGCAAACTAAAGCCGTTTCTGGCAGGTGTAACCTGCAACGGTGAAACTGTTATCATTGACACGGCGATATCCCGACGGCGACGTACGATCTAACAAAACAACATGACATCTAACGGAAAATAGACGCAAGAGAGATTGTACTCTTGGAAATAATATTCCTGGCTTTATCGTCACACAAATATGTCTAGCCCCCAATTTCAGTACCAGTAATTTTCGTTTTCTCTATTAGGGTTTCAGGCACCGGAGGGCGCATACCTA
>NZ_JAOWLC010000002.1 GCF_025751535.1 Lentibacter sp. XHP0401
CTCAAGCCGATCCAAAGGCCGGATACATATCAGCGACTTCCTGAAGACGTGCAATTGAACACTTGCGAACAGCAGCCGGTACATACATCTGGGCTCTAACATTTCCCCGGATTTTCAGCTGGGAAAGCTACCCACAACAACAGACTGTAGGTAGCTAAAGCTACCCCATCTGCCCCTTACGCCGGGGAGGCGCTCCGTCGGACAGATAAAAATTATCTGTCCGACTGCGCGGCTGGCTACGCCAGCCTTGCATGGCCTCCGCCAAGGCGGAGAGGAAAGGCCGGCCCGGAAGCCCGGACTAGTCGACTGTCCGGGCCGGCACCCATGGCAGCTTCCGGATCCCTTGGAGCTTCACTGCGAGTGGGGTTGTCTCGCTGTAACGCTCTGCTGTGATGGTGCCCCCGGAATGGCCGAGAATGTCCTTCCGGACGGCCTCCGGAATGTCGGTCATCCGGCCCAGCTGGGTGGCCACGTAATGCCGGAAACTGTGGAACACCTTGCCGCCCGGATTGCCGTTCAATTGGGTCCGGATCAACTTCCGGAAGCGGTAATCCAGTTGATCGCCAAACCCGGTGCCCTTGCGAGGGCGCAAGTCCGGGAACAGGTCCGCCTCTGGCCCGTGGTGGGCAATCTGGCGGGCGGCGTGCTCACGCAGTCCGAGGGCGATCAGTTGCGGATGCAGCGGCAGATCGCGTTCTGCTGCTAGCGTTTTGAGGCCCCGGTTTGCATTGGGCGCGATGATGAGAGCGGGCAGGGCGTCGATCAGGGTGATCTCTGCCGCTTTCAGGCCTGCGATCTCTTCCCGCCGCGCGCCGGTCAGAGCCGCGATCAGCGGCACCCAGTAGAGCCCGTCCTGAACCAGCGTCGTGCCTGCTTCCTGCCAATGTCTCTTGCTCTGCCAACCGTGCCAGACGGGATGGCTGAACACCGCTTGGAGATCGTCAACAGTGAAGGCGGGGCGCTCGTCGCGTTCGCGCACCGCCTTGCGCTGGCGCAGCGCGCCGAGGTCCAGGTTGTTCACCGAGGACACACCCTCAGCCCGCGCCTTGGTAAACAGCTGGCCCAGATAGTCGAGGTTGCGGTTGATCGTTGTCGACGACAAACTTTTGACCTCACGTCCTCTATTCTCCGCAATGATCTGCCGGATCGGCTTGGCCCGATCCTTTGGAGATTTGCGATAACTCTGTGGCAATTGTTCCAAAGCCTCAACAAATGCGGCTAAATGGGGCTGGCGTAGCAGGCGCATGTCCTGCACACCCGTGATTTCGCGGAATAGATCATACACTTTGGTCATTTGCGAAATCATCGCTTCCGACATGCCCGCCTTGCGCTTTTGGGCCATCAGGCGGGCGGCGATAGCCTTGGTCGAGGTTGAATAAGCCTCGACGCTTGGCTGAGTTGTTGTTTTACGCTGTGGCGGTTTCCGGACGGGTAGGGCGTCGCCCAACTCGTCCTGGATGACACCACGCAATCGCGTGACGACCCCGGCATAATCGGTGCGGCCATCAGCCATCTCCTGGAACGCCCGTGCGCTCTCTGCCGTGACAAGCGCAGCGAGGTGGCGGGCCTCGTTCGGATTCGGGGTTTGCAAGCTGATGAGAAGGGTTTTACCGCCAAGGGCGGTGGGAAGTCGTCTGCGCCAGTAGTAAATTGCGGTTCGGCGCACGGTGTGGGCAGCAAGGGCCATGGGTCACTCCTGTAAGAGTGCCTGTATAGTCGTGCAAAAACAATCGCTTGTGCATCATGCATGTGTATCAACCGTGGTTGATATGCCATTTTCATATGCATGTCAGATACTTGCTGGAAAATGGCTCCGGCGGTAGGGATCGGAGTTAAACTTTGTTAAGTCATTGATATCGCTTTCGTTCTCGTTGAAGCGGCTCGGCGATCAAAACTTGCGATATGCCTCAAATGTATGACGCGTGTTGTCGGAGACCGCAAGAGGTGTTGCCAGTCATCCTATTTTACGTGTCAAATCGCTGACCTCTGTCCGTCGTCAAATACAGTTGGACTTCAGATCGTTTTGCGCACTGTAGGCTCTGGCTAGTTTGTGCATTCTGTCTTCAATGTCGGATACATCTTAGCACGCTGTCCAGTTTTGCCGGACCACTTCACTAATGCGCGACAGGTCCAATTCCACGAGATATCGAAAAACTCTCTGACACTTACTCATGAAGTGAGAGAGTGTGAGAGAAGACCGGCTACGTCGAGGTGTGTTTCAAGATGTGCCGCAAGCGCATCGAGGGTGCTTTCTACAGACCCTTGATATGAGTGCGCGCCACCTGCGGCCCCTGACTTGCCCAGCCATGCTTTACGAAAGATGTCATCGCTGAACATGCCGTGCAGATAGCTGCCACAGACACGCCCATCGGGGGAAATCGCGCCCTCTGTGCGTCCATTGACGTGGGCAAAAGGGCGCGATCTGTCTGCGCCGTCGCTGGTGCCAATGTGGATTTCATAACCCGAGAAGGGCAGGTTCAGCCCGGCGTGATGGGCTGTCACTTCAGTCAGGTGTTTGTCACCGCCCATTGTTGTTTTGATGTCCAGAAGGCCGAGGCCCGGTGTTGTGCCGGGCGCTCCTTCAATGCCGTGCGGGTCGGCGACACTATGCCCAAGCATCTGATATCCGCCGCAAATCCCCAAGATGCGCCCGCCGCGCCGGTGGTGTGCCAGAATATCGATATCCCAGCCTTGAGCCCGCAGAAAAGCCAGCTCGCCGCGTGTTGATTTCGTGCCGGGCAGAATGACCAGATCAGCGTCGCAGGGGATCGGCCGGCCGGGCGGCAGTATGGTCACGCGACAGCCGGGTTCGGCAACGAGCGGGTCAAGGTCGTCAAAATTTGCGATGCGTGAAAACTGCAGGCAAACGATATGAAAACCATCAGTCTGAGGGGCCTCCGCGATGTCCAGCGCATCTTCGGCGGGCAGGCGCCATGCCTCGGCGAACCACGGTGCGACGCCGAAACCGCGCCAGCCGGTCTGGTTTTCTATCAACGCATAGCCGTCATCAAACAACCTTGGATCACCGCGAAACTTGTTGATGATGAACCCCGCTATGCGCGCGCCATCAGCGGGGGAAAGCACCGCTTGCGTGCCGACGATCTGCGCGATGACGCCGCCACGGTCGATGTCCCCACACAGGATGACGGGCACATCGGCCGCCTCGGCAAAGCCCATGTTGGCGATATCGCCATGACGGAGATTGATTTCGGCCGGACTGCCCGCACCTTCGACGATCACCAGATCATGGGCGTTGCGCAACCGCTCGAAGCTTTCGAGCACTGCGGGCATCAACGTTGGTTTGAGCTTGTAGTATTCTCCCGCTTTGGCGGTCGCAAAACGCCGCCCTTGCACGATGACTTGCGCGCCAATATCGCTCTCGGGTTTGAGCAGGACAGGGTTCATGTCGGTATGAAGCGGCACACCGCAAGCCAGGGCCTGAAGCGCTTGTGCGCGGCCTATTTCTCCACCATCAGATGTAACAGCGGCGTTGTTTGACATGTTCTGCGGCTTGAAGGGCGCCACAGAAAACCCGCGAAGGCGTGCGGCGCGGCACAGCCCAGCCACCAACATCGATTTCCCGACGTTGGAGCCCGTGCCCTGAAGCATCAGCGCATTGGTCAAAGCTTACATTTCCACGCCATTCTGGGCTTTGATGCCATCGCGGAACGGGTGTTTGACAAGTGTCATTTCTGTAACAAGATCAGCGGCTTCGATAAGCTCGGGCTTGGCGTTTCGCCCGGTCAGGCAGACATGCGTCATCTCAGGCTTCTCGTGCAGGAGGAAGTCAACAACCTCATCTATATCAAGATAGTCGTTGCGCAGGGCAATGTTTATTTCGTCCAGTAAAACGAACTGAATTTCAGGATCAAGGATTTGTTCCTTGGCTATCTTCCAACCGTTTTGTGCGGCGGCAATATCGCGCTCACGATCCTGGGTTTCCCAAGTGAAGCCCTCGCCCGATACGAAGAATCGGCACTCATCCTGAAAGTGTTCGCGCAGCAATATCTTCTCGCCAGTGGCCCAGTCGCCTTTGATAAACTGCACCACAGCGCAGGGCATTTTATGGGCGATACAGCGCATGATCATGCCGAAACCGGAGGAAGATTTGCCCTTGCCTTTGCCAGTATGCACTATGATCAGGCCCTTTTCTTCGGTCTTTGACTGCATCATCTTGTCGCGCGCTTGTTTGATTTTGCGCATTTTCTCGGCGTGGCGCGCATTAATGTCTTCGATCATGGGGTTTCCTCGTTCTTGACAAGTTTCATACTTTGGGGCTTTGTGCCCGAGTGTTGGTGCCTGTGTAAACAGGTGAAAAGGGAATGTGCATCCGGAAGTCTTCCGGTCAAGCACAGCCGCCCCCGCGACCGTGAACGGAAAACAAGGTGTCTCATCGCCACTGGCCAAAAGCTGGGAAGGCAGAGACATCGTAGGGTATCCGCCCTAGTTTCCGTGAGCCGGGAGACCTGCCAGCGCAAATGCTAAGACCGGACGGGGTGTTCCGGTGTCGAGGTATGTGCTGGCTTCCAGTCGCGACCCCGTCATCAGACCCACGTCTCATTGAAAATGGGACCGAGGACAATGACCACCGAAATACAAAACGAAAACGTAAGCCCGAAGGGAGCAACACAGCTTTTAGTCTGTGTTAAATGCCGTCGCGGCCAGGACATGCCCGAGGATGAACGCCGCCCGGGACAGACCTTGTTTGATCAGATCAGCACTTTGGATTTGCCAACCGGCGTCGAGGTGTCTCCTGTCGAATGCCTGCAAAACTGCGATCACGGCTGCACCGTAGCATTGCGCGGCGGCGACAATCGGTGGACGTATGTGTTCGCCAATGTCGATCAAACGGATCATCCCGAGATGATCCTCGATGGTGCGGCGCGCTATCACGCAACTGATGACGGGTTGATCCCCTGGCGCACCCGCCCCGAGCATTTCAAGCGCAACTGTGTCGCGCGTATCCCCCCTGTAAACATGCCTCTGGAGGTCAAAAATGTCTGATCTTGCAAAACTGCCTGTAACCGTGATTACCGGATTTCTGGGCTCCGGCAAAACAACGCTCATCCGCAGTTTGATGCAAAACCCCGGAGGCAAGCGCCTTGCGGTGATCGTCAACGAATTTGGCGATGTTGGTGTCGACGGCGAAATCCTGAAAAGCTGCGCAATTCCTGATTGTCCGGCTGAAAACATTCTTGAGCTGGCCAATGGGTGCATTTGCTGCACCGTGGCTGATGACTTCATTCCAACCATCGAAGCGCTCATGGCATTGGATCCCCGGCCTGATCATATCCTGATTGAAACCTCTGGTCTGGCACTGCCCAAACCACTGCTCAAGGCGTTTGATTGGCCTGATATCCGCTCGAAGATCACGGTTGACGGGGTGATCGCTCTGGCAGATGCCGAGGCTGTAGCTGCGGGGCGTTTCGCGCCGAATGTGGCCGCAGTTGATGCGCAGCGTCTGGCCGATGACAGCATTGATCACGAAACGCCGCTGTCCGAGGTATTCGAAGACCAGATCGCTTGCGCGGATATCATCCTGCTGACCAAGCCTGATCTGGCTGGCCCTGACGGCGTTGCCAAAGCCAAGGCCATGATCGAAGCTGAAACACCACGCCCGTTGCCGGTAATCGAAGTGGCCGAGGGTGCGATTGATCCGCGTATTATTCTGGGCCTTGAGGCCGCCGCAGAGGATGACATCGATGCGCGTCCCAGTCATCACGACGATCACGACGACCATGAGCATGAAGATTTTGAATCCATCGTGGTCGACATCCCCGAGCTGGACGATCCTGCTGCCCTTGTCGCGGCTATCGAGGGGCTGGCGCGCGATCACAATATCTTGCGCATCAAGGGCTATGCAGCAGTCACAGGCAAGCCCATGCGCCTGTTGGTGCAGGCCGTCGGTGCGCGCGTGCGTCACCAATATGACCGCCCTTGGAGCGCGTCCGAACCCCGCCAGGGGCGCTTGGTGGTTATTGCCGAGCATGACGACATCAACCCTGATGTTATTCGCGCGGCCTTGGGCAATGCCCAAAGCCAAGCAGCCGAGTAAGCGCGCATGCATGTCATCTTTCGTGAAAGCCACGGGTTGGACGAGGCCGAGACGCCGACAGATCTGGGGCAGGATGCCGCCGATCTGGTTGTGCTGTCCTTGTCTGACTCCGACTTGGGAGCTTTTGCGGAAGGCTGGCATCGCGGCGGCGGACAAGAGGGGCTTTTGCCATCCTTGCGGTTGGCGAATATTGCTGCGCTGAAACATCCGCTGTCGGTTGATACCTATGTGGAGCAAACGCTCTCCGGTGCGCGTGGTATATTGATCCGGCTCATCGGTGGCGTCCCTTATTGGCCCTATGGTTTGCAACAAATCCGTGCGCTGGCTGAGGCGCACGGTATTGCGCTGGCCGTGTTGCCTGCGGATGGCCGCGCTGACAGCAGGCTTGACGAGATATCGACCTTGCCGGTGTCGACTTTGCGCCGGCTGACACATCTTTGCGATACCGGTGGCGTAGTTGCAGCGCAGGCCGTTTTGGCCCAATTGGCATTGGCGGCGGGGCTTTATGCAGGGCCGGTTCCGGGTGACAAGGGCTTGCCGCCAGTGGGTGCATGGACGCCCGAGTCCGGCCCTGTTCGCGCGCTTTGCGCGCTTGAGGGTTCTTCTGCGGCTCAGGCGGGAGTGCCGCGCATTGTGATCGTGTTTTACAGATCGTATCTTGTTGCTGCCGATCTTGCACCGATCACAGCCTTGTTCACAGAGTTTCGAGCGCGCGATTGCGCCGTTGTCGCCTTGTTCGCGCCTTCGCTCAAAGCGCCGGACGCGGCCAGCTGGCTGCGCGAGCAGATCGCTAACTATCGCCCTGACGCGATCGTGAATGCGACGGCGTTTTCGGGGATAGGAGCGAATGGCAGTTCTCCCCTAGATGCTGCAGACGTTCCGGTTTTTCAGGTGGCATTGGCCACATCGACCCGTGAGGCTTGGGCGAGTTCCGAGCGCGGCCTGTCTCCTGCTGACCTCGCCATGCATGTTGTTTTGCCCGAGGTGGACGGGCGCATTCTGGCGGGTGTTGCCTCTTTCAAAGCCATGGCTGCGCGGGATGATTACCTGCAATTCTCGCGTTCAATCCATGCGTCCGATGACGAGCGGATCAGCGCGATTTGCGGGCGGGTTCTGGGCTGGTTGGATTTGGCGGCGTGCCCCCGCGAAACGCGTCGTGTCATGCTGGTGTTGTCGACCTATCCCGGCAAGAACTGGAATATGGGCCATGCTGTGGGGCTGGATGCGCTGCAATCCACCGCCGCGATTCTGGAGGACCTTGCCGGAGCGGGTTATGACACTGGCTGGGCAGGTGCGTGCGATCCCAGCACTTTTGCGATGCAGCATATCAGCTGGCCTTTGGCCGCGTATACAGCGGCGCTGACAAAGCTGCCCTTGGCCCTGCGCGAAGAAATCAGTGCGGCGTGGGGCGCGCCGGAAGATGACCCCGACCTGCGCGATGGAGCGTTCCATTTTGCGGCAACGACGCATGGCAAGGTGACTGTGGCCCTACAGCCCGAACGTGGCACGCCTGAGGGGCGGGAGGATAGCTATCACGATCTGTCCCGAACCCCGCGCCATGCCTATGTGGCGTTTTACCTTTGGACGCAGGAGCGCAGTGATGCTCTGGTTCACATCGGGGCCCATGGCACGCTTGAATGGTTGCCGGGCAAATCGGTCGCCCTGTCGGGAGCATGCTGGCCCGAAGCGCTGAGCGGCAGCTTGCCGGTGATCTACCCGTTTATCGTCAACGATCCGGGAGAGGCGGCACAGGCCAAACGGCGCATCGGTGCTGTGACTTTGGGCCATATCCCCCCGCCGATGCGTCAAAGCGAAACGCCTGACAGGCTGGGGCATCTTGAGGCTTTGCTGGACGAGTTCTCCAACGCTGACGGGCTGGATCCGCGCCGCCGCGACAGGCTGCAGGGCGATATCCGCACCGAGGCGCAGGCGCAGGGTGTTGAGCATGATCTGGGTCTGGATGATGCCAGTTGCAGTGCCGAAGCGATCGCAAGCATCGACCGTTTTGTCTGCGACATCAAGGAAAGCCGCTTTGGCGAAGGCCTGCACATCTGGGGCAGAGCACCTGCCGCAGGCGCGCCTTTTGCAACCGCCGCCTCTGTGCAAAGCGAGCAGCGCGCGCTGTTGGATGCGCTTGACGGGCGGCGCATTGCGGCGGGGCCATCGGGCTCTCCTTATCGGGGGCGCTCGGATGTGCTGCCAACTGGGCGCAATCTTTTCACAACAGACCCTCGGGGCGTGCCGACCCGCGCGGCCTATGCGCAGGGGGTGGTGCTGGCCCAAGAGCTGCTGCGCCGTCATTTGCAAGACGAGGGCGACTGGCCGCGCAACGTGATTGTTGACTTATGGGGGTCGGCCACCATGCGCACGGCGGGCGAAGAATTCGCGATGGCGCTATGCCTGCTGGGCGTGCGCCCGGTCTGGGATGCTGCGTCCGAGCGGGTCTCGGGCATCGAGGTGTTGCCGATTGCCGAGCTGGAGCACCCGCGCATTGATGTGACATTGCGGGTGTCGGGCCTGTTTCGCGATGTGTTCCCGACGCTGTCTGCGCTTTATGCGCGAGCTATTCGTGCTTTGGCAGATCGTCAAGAAGCGCCAGACTGGAACCCCTTCGTTGGCCGCGAGGGCCTTGCGCGGGTCTATGGCCCAGCACCGGGGCAGTTTGGCCTTGGTATGGGGGCAGCATTGGACAGCTACGACGAAGACAGCAGGCACGCGGCGGGCGAAGCTTGGCTGAAAGCCAGCAGTTGGGCGTTGGACGGGGACAATGCCGCGCAAGACAGCGCAGGGATCGCGGCGCGCGTGGCCGCAGCAGACAGCTTTGTCCATTTGCAGGATTTGCCGGAAACCGATCTGTTGCTGGCGAGTGACTATGCTGCACATGAAGGCGGGTTTGCTGCCGCCCAGCAGGTCACTGGCGGCAAGGCGAAGCTCTTTCATGTCGACAATACCGACCCCACGCGCCCGCGCGCCCGTGCGCTTAACGAAGAGATCGGGCGCGTTGTTCATGCGCGCGCGGCACAACCCACGTGGATTGCTGGGATGAAGCAGCACGGGTTTCGCGGCGCCGCCGAAATTGCCGCTACGCTGGACCATATGGCAAGTTTTGCGCATCTGGCCGGGGCGGTGTCGCCGCATCTGTTCGATCTCTACCACGAGGCGACTTTGGGCGACCCTGAAACAGACGTTTTTTTGCGCGACGCTAACCCTGAGGCCCATGCGGCGATGCAGGCGCGCTTTGAAGCTCTGTTGAAAGCAGGGTTGTGGCAGACGCGGCGCAATTCGGTTTTTGCAAATCTGGAGCGGTCAGAATGACGCGCGCGCCAGTTGTCAAAGGGTGGTGTCCCGGCGCCTATCGGCCAATGATGGCAGAGGACGGGTTCGTGGTGCGCATACGTCCGCGTATGGGGCGCGTGAGTGCTGCGGAGGCGGCGGGACTTTGCACTGCCTCGCTGGAGTATGGGTCGGGTTGCATTGATCTGACCAACCGCGCCAATCTGCAAATACGCGGCATAAGCGAGTCAGATCACGAGGCCGTTCTGGCGCGTTTAGGCGAGCTTGATCTGTTGGATAAAGACCCCGCAATGGAAAGCCGCCGCAACCTGTTGGTCGCCCCGTTTTGGACGCAGGGGGATACTGTAAGCACACTGAGCGAAAGGCTCTTGGCGCATCTTGGTGATTTGCCGGCGCTGCCTGCAAAGGTGGGTTTTGCCCTTGATTGCAGTGATGCGGGGCCACTTTTGACGCAAGACCCTGCCGACATCCGGATTGAGAAAGGCGAGGCCGGTCTGATCTTGCGGGCGGATGGCTGCACCAAGGGGCGGGCCGTGACGCAGGAGACAGCAATTCCCGCCTTGATCGAAATGGCGCACTGGCTGGCGGATCATATCACTCCGCAGGCCCGTCGCATGGCCGCGGTTGTTGCGCAGGAGCATTTGCCAGACCAATGGGCCACGGAAAAGATGCGCGCACCGGCCCGCCGCCCGACTGTGGGTATGGTGCCGCTTGGGGCGCTGGTCGGTTTGCCATTCGGGCAGATTGACGCGAAAGCGCTTCTGGAAAGTCTTTCCGACGGAGTTCAGAGTTTGCGGCTGACGCCTTGGCGCGCCTTGGTGCTGGAAGGGGGGGCGATGTCCGGTGATGCATCCTTTATCACAGACCCGCATGACCCATTGCTGCGGGTTGATGCCTGTGTCGGTGCGCCTTTGTGCGCCTCGGCTACTTCAGAAACTCGCGCGTTGGCGCGGCAACTAGCGCCCTTGATGCGCGGCAGTTTGCATGTGTCGGGCTGTGCCAAAGGCTGCGCCCGAGCACGGCCTGCCGATGTTGTGCTTATCGCGCAAGAAGGGACTTTTTCACTCGTGAAAGACGGCTGTGCAAACGACACGCCCGTTAGAACTGGGCTAAGCCCGACAGACCTTTTGACCGGAGAATTCTAGAGCCTGATGCCTTATAGTTATGTCATGGATGGTGCGGCCATCTACAAGCAATCTTTCTCGATCATCCGCAGCGAAGCGGCGCTGGACGGTTTCACAGCCGAGGAGGAGCCGATTGTCGTGCGGATGATCCACGCCGCAGGTATGGTCGGGCTTGAGAAACATGTTCGAATGTCGCCTGATTTTGCGCCAGCTGCGCGTGCTGCATTAGCGGCTGGCGCGCCGATACTATGTGATGCGCATATGGTGTCCGAAGGTGTTACGCGCACACGCCTGCCTGCCGATAACGACGTCATCTGCACGCTGCGGGATGACGCCGTGCGCAAACTGGCCGCGCAGACGGGCAACACACGCTCGGCCGCCGCGCTGGAGCTGTGGCGTCCGAATTTGGATGGGGCGCTCGTGGCCATTGGCAATGCGCCGACAGCCTTGTTTCATCTGCTCAACATGCTGGAAGACCCCGACTGCCCGCGTCCTGCAGCGATCATCGGCTGCCCTGTCGGCTTTGTCGGCGCGCGTGAGAGCAAAGACGCGCTTTGGGCGGACCAACCGGTGCCATGCTGCATCGTCGAGGGGCGGCTTGGTGGTAGTGCAATAACGGTCGCGGCGGTAAATGCCATCGCGAGTTACGCAGAATGAGCGTGGGCACGATCCATGGCGTTGGCCTTGGCCCGGGGGACCCTGATCTGATGACCGTGCGCGCCCACCGCCTGCTGAGAGAGGCGCGGTATGTGGCCTATTTCCGCAAGGCCGGACGCACGGGCCAAGCGCGCAAAATCATCAAAGGGCTGCTGCGCGATGACGTTGTCGAATACCCGATGGAGTATCCTGTGACCACCGAGATCGCGCTGACGGACCCCGAGTATAACCGGCGATTGTCAGGGTTTTACGCTGACTGTGCCGCGCATTTGCTCAAGCTGGCCCAAAGCGGCAAGGATGTTGTTGTTGTCAGTGAGGGCGATCCGTTTTTTTACGGCTCTTTCATGCATATCTACGAGCGGGTGCGCGACCAAGTGCCTGTGCAGGTGGTGCCTGCGGTGACAGGGATGTCGGCGGCGTGGAGTGCAACGGGCGAGCCCATAACATGGGGGGATGACATCCTCACCGTGCTGATGGCGACATTGAGTGAAGCAGAGCTGAGCAAACGGATGAAAAGCACGGATGCGCTTGTGGTTATGAAGATCGGCCGCAACATCGGCAAGGTTTGCGCGGCCCTTAAGGCAGCTGGCAAGTTTGACGATGCGTGGTTGGTCGAATATGCCAGCATGCCCGAGCAAACCGTGCAAAAGCTGTCGGCAGCTCAGGGCCGCGCGGTGCCGTATTTCTCGATCATTATTGTTCATGGACAGGGGCGCAGGCCATGACGGGGTGGGTTCGCATTGTTGGTCTTGGGCCGGGTGCGCAGGACATGGTCACAGCACAGGTGCAGGATGCGCTGGCGCAGGCGAGTGACGTGATTGGCTACATTCCCTATGTTGCGCGTGTTGCGCCCCGCGCGGGGCTTACATTGCACCCCAGCGACAACCGGGTTGAGCTTGACCGCGCGCGCCACGCGCTTGCACTGGCGGCGCAAGGGCGGCAGGTTGTGGTTGTCTCCTCCGGTGATCCGGGCGTTTTTGCAATGGCCTCGGCCGTGTTCGAGGCGCTTGAGGCAGGGCCGGAAAGCTGGCTTGCTCTGGATATCGAAGTGCAGCCGGGGATCACGGCTATGCTTGCGGCGGCGGCGCGGGCCGGTGCGCCGCTGGGCCATGATTTCTGCGCCATCAACCTCAGTGACAATCTCAAACCGTGGAGTCTGATCGAAAAGCGGTTGCGGCTTGCTGTCGAGGCTGATTTCGCCATGGCCTTTTACAACCCGCGCTCGCGTTCACGCCCCGAGGGGTTCGTGCGGACATTGGAGATATTGCAACAGGCCTGTAATGATGAACGGCCGGTTATATTTGCCCGCGCGGTGTCAACGCCTGACGAAGACATTCAGGTTGTGCCCTTGCCGCATGCAACCCCTGAAATGGCTGACATGCGCACGGTTGTCATCGTCGGCGCGTCCAACACGCGGGTTATCCCGCGCGCGCTCGGGCCGATCGTCTATACGCCCCGCTCGGTGCTGTCATGACCCAGCCACTCCAGAACAGCGGCAACATCGAAAACCTCATGGCGCGGGGGCATGGCGGGCCTGTCGATCATCACAACAGGCAAACGCAGTTTGCGCGCCGCAAGCAGCTTGGCTTGCGCGCCCGTGCCGCCGGAGTTTTTGGAAACGACGCGAGTGATCTCATGCGTGCGCATCAACTCCAGATCGCCATCAACGGTAAAAGGCCCACGGTCTGTCACCACGGCATAATCCGCGAATGGCAAGGCGGCAGCCGGAGCATCAACAAGGCGCAGCAGATAGAAATGCTGGGGGTTCGGTGCGAACTCCTGAAGGTGCATGCGCCCGACAGCCAGCATGATCCGCTCGGCCGGGCCATCCAGCGCGCTGACGGCCGAGGCAATGTCTCGCACGGTTATCCAGTTATCGCCTGCGTTGGCACGCCAGGGCGCGCGCGTCAGGGCGATCAGCGGAATATTGGCCGCCTTGCTCGCCTGCGTTGCGTTCAAGCTCATTTGGGCGGCAAAGGGGTGCGTGGCGTCGATCAGATGTGTGATCTTGTGCTCGGTGATGTATCGGGCAAGCCCTTTGGCACCGCCAAAACCGCCGATGCGCCTGGCAAGCGGTTGCCTGATCGGGCGTGCCACGCGGCCCGCCAGCGAAAGCGTGCCTTCAAGGCCTGCCGCATCAAGCGCTTTGCACAAGGCCGTGGCCTCGGTTGTACCACCAAGGATCAAGGGGTTCGGGCGCATGGATAAATCTCCTTGGTTGAGCATCGTCGGTCTGAGCGAAAATGGCGCGGATGGATTGTGCTCTGCAAGCCTTAAAGCCTTGGAGCGCGCACAAATCGTTATGGGGGCTGCGCGCCATCTGGCTTTGTTGCCAAAGGTGGATGCCGAGAAAGTCGCGTGGCCTGTTCCGTTTTCCGATGGGATAGAGCAGCTACTGTCGTTTCGCGGCCAGCGCGTTGTCATGCTGGCCTCGGGGGATCCCTTCTGGTTTGGTGCGGGCACCAGCGTGTCGCGCCACCTGTCGCGCCATGAGTGGGTCGCGCTGCCAAATGTCTCAACCTTTGCGATGGCGGCCAACGCGATGGGCTGGCCTCTTGAAAAGACGCATTGTTTTGGCCTGCATGCTGCGCCTTTCACACGGCTGCGGCCGGTTTTGGCACGTGGTGCCCGCTTGATCGTGCTGTTGCGGGACGGGGCGGCGGTTGCCGGTATTGCGCAGTATCTGGCAGAGCAGGGCTGGGGCCAATCACATATTTCGGTTCTAGAGGCCTTGGGTGGCCCCCGGGCGCGGCGCAGTAACTTGCTTGCCGGCGATGACATCACCCAAGAGTTTACACACCCTGTTTGTGTTGCGATTGAAGTGGCGGGGCAGGGCGATGCAGTGCCACTCGCCGCAGGCCGACCAGACGCATTGTTTACCAGTGATGGCACCATGACAAAACGCCCGGTGCGCGCACTTACCCTTTCGGCACTGGCCCCGCGCCCGTTTCAACACCTTTGGGATATCGGCGGCGGCTCGGGTTCTATCGCGATCGAATGGCTGCTGAGTGATCCGAGCCTGAGCGCCACGACGATTGAGCCAAACCCCGAACGAGCGGCGCGGATTGTCGCGAATGCGGCGGACCTCGGGGTTGATCGGCTGAAACTGGTGCAAGGCCATGCGCCGCAAGCGCTGGAGCAACTGGCTTTGCCTGACACTGTGTTTATTGGTGGCGGCTTGTCGGCAGACCTGCTCGCCTGGCTTGAAGACGCCCTGCCAAAAGGCACGCGGCTGGTGGCCAATGCGGTGACATTGGAAAGCGAAGTTCTGCTGGTTCAGGCACAAGCGCGCTGCGGCGGCGATCTGATGCGCATTGAATTGTCGAGCGCATCCCCGCTGGGCTCGAAACACGGCTGGAAGGCGGGCTACCCGATCGTGCAATGGAGTGTGACGTTATGATTGTTGCAGGCTTCGGATTTCGCAAGGACGCGGCTGTTGATAGCCTGCGAGACGCGCTCGCCCGGTTTGATGTGACGCCCGACAAGGTGGCGACGGTGGCCGCCAAAGCGGATGCCACCCCGTTTGTTGAACTGGGCCTGCCTATTGTTTCGGTATCAGCTTGCGCGTTGAAAGCCGCTGCTGTGCTGACGGGTTCGCCGGCCTCACTCAAACAATACGGAACCGGCAGTGTTGCGGAGGCTGCGGCCCTTGCCGCCGCTGGCCCCGGTGCGCGGCTCTTGGGCGCGCGCCAGATTTCCCACGACAGAATGGCAACATGCGCCATCGCAATTGGAGAGAAAAAATGACCATCCATTTTATTGGTGCGGGCCCCGGTGCCGCGGACCTTCTGACATTGCGCGGGCGCGATATTATCGCAGCTTGCCCTGTTTGCCTTTATGCGGGGTCACTGGTTCCCGAGGCTATTCTGGAGCATTGCCCTAAGGGCGCGCAGGTGATCAACACCGCCGCACTGAGCCTTGATGGCATCATCGGCCATATGCAGAACGCGCATGAGGCAGGGCAGGATGTCGCGCGGCTTCATTCGGGTGATCTCTCTGTCTGGTCGGCGATGGGGGAACAGATGCGCCGCCTGCGGGGGCTAGATATTCCTGTATCGGTCACGCCGGGGGTGCCGTCCTTTGCTGCTGCCGCCGCCGCCTTGGGAGCCGAGCTGACGCTGCCGGGCTTGGCGCAATCGGTCGTGCTGACGCGCACGCCGGGGCGCGCGTCAAGCATGCCCGAGGGGGAAACGCTGGCAAACTTTGCCGCCACGGGTGCCACCCTCGCCATTCATTTGTCGGTGCAAAATATTTCGACTGTCACGGCGGCTCTGATGCCCGCCTACGGGGTGGAGTGTCCGGTGGCTGTCGTCTATCGCGCCAGCTGGCCTGATCAACAGATCATTCGCGGCACGCTGTCAGATATCGAGGCGCGTGTGGGCGCTGATATCACCCGAACTGCGCTGATCCTTGTAGGCCCGGCACTTGCAGGCGAGGGGTTTGACGAAAGCTGCCTCTATTCAGAAAACTACGACCGGCGCTATCGTCCGCAAAGCGCCGATAGCCCTTGGGCAGGATGGAGCCATAACGATGATTGACTTCAAGCATACACCGCCGGGCTTGCTGGTTTCGGCACCGTCCTCGGGCACGGGCAAAACCACGGTTATGCTGGGTTTGCTTCGAGCGCTATCCGAAGACGGCCTGGCAGTTCAGCCCTACAAATCAGGGCCGGACTATATTGATCCGGCCTTTCACCGCGCCGCCTGCGGGCGATCTTCGTTCAACCTCGATACATGGGCGATGGGGCCAAAACTGCTTGGTGAAGTTGCCGCAAAGTCTCAGGGTGCTGATATCTGTATCGCTGAAGGCTCGATGGGGCTTTATGACGGGGTGGCAACGGCCGGACAAAGCGGTTTCGGCAGCAGTGCCGAGGCTGCGATGCGGATGGGCTGGCCTGTCGTGCTTGTCGTAGATGTGAGCGGGCAGGCGCAATCTGCCGCCGCGGCGGCGCTAGGGTTCCGGATGTATAACCCCGACGTGCCTTTTGCGGGAGTGATCCTCAATCGCGTCGCGTCACCGCGCCATGAGCGGCTTGCGAGCCTTGGAATGGAAAAGGCTGGCCTGACCGTCTTGGGGGTGTTGCCCCGGCGGGGTGATCTGACCCTGCCCGAGCGTCATCTGGGTTTAATTCAGGCAGTAGAACACCCTGATCTGGAGGCGGCGATTGTCGGTTATGCCGAGTTTCTACGCGCGCATGTCGATCTCGACGCCATCCGCGCTGCCGCGGCGTCCAAGCCGCAAGGGCCGCCTTCGGCAGCCGCAGCACCCCATCTGCCCAAACCACCAGCCCAGCGTATTGCCCTTGCGCAGGATGCGGCGTTTTCTTTTGCCTATCCGCATGTGGTGGAAGGCTGGCGCGCTGCCGGTGCTGAAATTATGCCGTTTTCCCCCCTTGGAGATGAAGCGCCTGATGAGCGCGCTGATCTTGTCTGGTTGCCGGGGGGGTACCCTGAATTGCACGCAGGCCGGATAGCATCCGCCGAGAGGTTTCGCGCGGGCCTTCTGAAACATGCGCAAACCCGCCCTGTGCATGGGGAGTGCGGCGGCTATATGGCGCTTGGCGCGGCACTGATTGACAAGGAAGGTAAATCGCACCGCATGGCGGGGCTGCTGGGCCTTGTGACCAGTTATGAAAAGCGCAAACTGCACTTGGGCTATCGCCGTGTCAGCCTGACGGCAGGCATGCCCGGTTTTGATGCAGGTGCGCGTCTGTTCGGGCACGAGTTTCATTACTCGACCATCCTTGAGCAGCCCGACGCGCCGCTGGCAGAAGTGACTGACGCTGATGGCAATCCTGTTGTCGAAACCGGCTCTCGTCGGGGCAAGACAACTGGCACGTTCTTTCACTTGATCACCGCAGAAGAAGCCAGCGCATGACCGGATTTGTCAGTTTTGTCGGCTCCGGCCCCGGTGATCCGGAGCTTTTGACGCTAAAGGCGGTTGACCGACTGAAACACGCCGATGCCGTCTTGTTTGACGACCTCAGCGCAGGGCCGATTTTGGAATATGCGCGCGAGGGGGCAGACCTGATTGGCGTTGGCAAGCGGGCAGGGCGGGCCTCGCCGCGTCAGGATCATGTCAGCCGGCTATTGGTGGATTACGCAAAAATCGACCAGCGCGTTGTCAGGCTGAAATCGGGCGACAGCGGCATGTTTGGCCGGCTTGAGGAGGAGCTAGGCGCGCTGCGTGATGCGGGGATTCCTTATGAGATCATCCCCGGTGTTCCGTCTGCCGTTGCGGCCGCCGCGGCCATTGGTATTCCGCTGACCCGCCGCAATACGGCGCGACGGGTGCAGTTTGTCACCGGGCATGACGTGACAGGCAAATTGCCCGGAGATGTGAACTTGATTGCACTCTCTGACCCGACGGCCTCGACTGCGATCTTCATGGGCAAACGCACATTCCCCGAGCTGCTGGGCAAATTGCTGGCGCATGGATTGCCGGGCGATACACCCGCCATTCTGGCCGAGGATGTCAGCCGCCCCGAACAAAAGATCACCCGAGCGACTGTCAGCGTTCTGGCCGATAAGTTGTCTCGGGAGGTTGGCAATAGTGCCGGTCTTATCCTGTATGGCCCACTCGCAGAGGCGGAGGGGAGGCTTGAGCCTGATGCCAACTGACACGAGTGCCATCTCAGATCTCTGGCTTGTGGGGATCGGAACAGGCAGCCCCGCCCATGTGACGCTGGAGGGCAGGCAGGCCCTGCGGGACGCGGCTGTGATTTTGGTGCCAAACAAGGGCGCAGGCAAGGATGATCTGGCGGCAATGCGCCATCGCATTCTCGCGGAGAGCGGCACAAAAGCGCAAGCTATCAGCTTTGATTACCCCCTGCGTGATGCGCGCCTGCCATATCAGGAGCGTGTCATGCTTTGGCACGACGAAATTGCCGCGCGCTGGCAAGCGGCTCTGGCAAGGGCGCACCGGAAAGGCCCTGTTGCGCTGCTGGTCTGGGGTGACCCGTCGCTCTATGACAGCACCCTGCGCATCGCCAAGCGGTTGATGCCCGCGCCGCAGCTTCGTGTGGTGCCGGGGATCACAGCGATTCAGGCTTTGACGGCGGCACATGCGCTGCCGCTCAACACCATCAACGGCGCGGTGACAATCACCACGGGGCGGCGATTGCGGGATCACGGCTGGCCGGATGGGGCTGAAACACTGATTGTCATGCTGGATGCGAACAGTGAATTTCAGAGCATGCCAGCGAACACGCAAATATGGTGGGGCGCTTTTCTCGGAATGCCCGAACAGATTTTGGCCAAGGGCCGTGTTGGGGATGTCGCCGCGCAGATCGTCTCGATGCGCGAGAGCGCGCGCGCACGACACGGCTGGATCATGGACAGCTATCTGATGCGCGCGCCATTTATTGACAATTCATGACAGGCCGCCCCGTGAACAGCGATTTTGCTATTGACGATTTGCGAGGCACTCTGTCAAACAGGCCTCACTTGGTCCCGATCTATCGGGTGAAAAAGGGAATGTAGTGAGGCGCATATCGCGCCAAATCTGTAGCTGCCCCCGCAACTGTAAGCGACGAGCAAAGCCGATATGCCACTGGAGAAATCTGGGAAGGCAGGCCACGCAAAGACACGCAAGCCAGGAGACCTGCCAAGCAAGCGCCCCGCGGAAACGGGGTGTATCCACTGGACGCCGGGGTGCGCGTTTGGCCGTGGTATTGCGCACCTCGCTCTGGTGTAACTCCCCGGTCTGATCTGTTCCCCGTCGTTCGAACGAAACGGCACGGGTGTTGTGCCTGAATAGGAACGATCAATGAAAAAGACTCTTCTCGCGAGCGCGATTGCACTGACTTTGCCTGCCATGGCATCGGCCCATTTTTTGCTTGAATACACAACGGAAACGATGATCGAACAGCCCGGTGACGTGCCGGTAAAGCTGATCTTCTGGCATCCGATGGACAACGGCCACGTGATGGATATGGACGTGCCGCTAGAATTCTACATGGTTCACAAAGGCGAAAAAACCGACTTGAAAGGCACGCTTGAGCCTGTGCAGTTCACAGGCGGAGAAAACACCGGAGCGGCCTTTAAGGGGACCGTTCCCGTCAAGCGCTCGGGCGACTATGTTTTGGTGACGGTGCCAACGCCCTATTATGAAGAGTCTGAAGATATCTATATCCAGCAGATCACCAAGGCGTTCTTGAACCGAAATGAGCTGCCAACCGACTGGATGGAGCCCGTCGGCCTGCCGACGGAAATTCTGCC
The DNA here is from genome assembly GCF_025751535.1 of Lentibacter sp. XHP0401. Classification (GTDB taxonomy): domain Bacteria; phylum Pseudomonadota; class Alphaproteobacteria; order Rhodobacterales; family Rhodobacteraceae; genus Lentibacter. Next base: position 19,350 of record NZ_JAOWLC010000002.1, read on the forward strand.
GCTCAATAAGCCTTATAACATCCTCGCCGGGTCTACCTTTACAGGTCAGGTTCTGGCCGAAGGACAGCCGGTTGCCGGTGCCGAGATCGAAATCGAATATATGGCAGCCATGCCTGACATGGAAAGCGCGGCATCGACCACGCCTGTTGTCAGCCCGATGCCGGGCGGTGCGATTGTCGCGATTTCTGACGCAAACGGATATTTCTCGTTTGGCGTGCCAAAGGCGGGCTACTGGGGGTTTGCGGCACTCGGGTCTGGCTCCGCTACAGAGCATGAGGGCAAGGAACTCAGCCAGGATGCGGTTATCTGGATACGCGCCTGGGATATGGAGTAACCCTGACATGCATATCGTAGATGGCGCATTGTCAAACCCGGTGGTGATAGCCGGGGCGGTTGCGGCCGCTGGTGGCATTGCCTTTGGCCTTCGCAGCCTGACGCTTGAGCGGATCCCCGCGGCTGGCGTCTTGTCGGCAAGCTTTTTTGTGGCATCGCTGGTTCATGTGCCAATCGGGCCGTCTTCGGTGCATTTGATCATGAATGGTCTTGCCGGGCTTTTGCTCGGCTGGGCCGCCTTTCCGGCGCTGTTTGTCGGCCTGTTGTTACAGGCGGTTTTCTTCGGCTTTGGCGGGCTGACCGTGCTTGGCATCAACACGCTCAACATTGCGTTGCCGGCGGTGATCGCATGGCTGCTCTTCGGGCGGCTTGTAGCGTCGGGCACGCCTTTGACGGGGGCAATATGGGCCGGGATCGGCGGCGCCTTTGCTATAGCCGCGACCACAGCCGCAGTTGCGGTCTCGCTGGCAGCATCGGGCGACGAATTCCTGCCGGCGGCCAAGCTCGTGTTTTTTGCGCATATCCCTGTCATGGTGATCGAGGGGATATTGACCGGCTTTGCTGTCTTGCTTGCCCGCAAGGTGAAGCCGGATTTGTTCTTGGCCGTGAAAGGCGCGGGCGTATGAAGAACCTTGCCCTGATTATCATGTTGTGCGCAGCACCTTTGCCGGCCTTGGCGCACAAGGTTCTGGCGTCTGTGTTCCCGTCCGGCGAGGCAATCGAAGGTGAAGTCGGCTTCTCCAACGGTGACATGGCGGTTGGTCTGATCATTCTGGTATTCGGCCCTGATGGCGAGGCCCTAGGCCAAACGAAAACCGACGCTGACGGGTTCTTCATTTTCAAACCAGAGCAACCGGTCGCCCATACGTTTCACGGAGATCTGGGGGCCGGCCATGTTGCCGAAGTGACAATGCCGGCGGAGGAGATCGCCGCGATACTGGGGAAGGCAGCGCCTGCTGCAACGACCGCCGAAACACCGGCGGAGCCTGCATTCGGTGTTGTCGCGATCGCCTCTCTCTCGGACGAGGAGCGCAACGCAATCGCCGTTCTCGTGCGCGACGAAATCCGCCCGCTGCGCCGCGAAATGGCGGCAACGCGAGAACACCAGAATATGCAGTCTATTCTGGGTGGCATCGGCTACATTCTGGGCTTGTTCGGGCTCGGGTTCTATCTGGCAGCGCGCCGCAACCTGGCTGCCTGAGCTGTGGGGCATACGCTTGGTCCTAACGAAAAAACGCTGACCGAAAGCGGCGCAATACAGGTTGCCACGCTGATTGGGGGGCTGGACGCGCGTGTGCGGATCATCGCGGCGGTCTGTTTCGGCGTTGTTGTGGTCGGGCTTTCCTCATTGCCTGCCTTGTTGGCCGCGCTCATCGTATCGTTAGGGTTACTTGCTGCGTCAGGGCTGCGGTTGAGGCCAACGTTGAAACGCATGGCAATGATGGACAGCTTTATCATTTTCATGCTGGTGTTGCTGCCGTTCACTATGCCGGGTGATGCGATGTTTAGCGTCTGGGGGTTCCCTGTCAGTTGGCAAGGGTTTTGGCGCGCGGTCGAAATCGCCCTTACCGCCAATGCTGTTATTCTTGCTCTAATGACACTTGTCGGCACGCTGGAGCCGGTAACGCTTGGCCACGCCCTTCACAAACTGAGGGTGCCTGAAACGCTGGTGCATTTGCTGATGTTCACGATTCGCTACATCGAAGTGCTGCGGGAGGAATCCCTGCGTCTGCGCGCGGCGATGAAAGTGCGCGGGTTTCGCCCCGCCACTAATTTTCACACCTACCGAAGCTTTGGTTATCTGGTTGGGATGATGCTGGTGCGTGCGGTTGAACGTTCCGAACGTATCTTGGGCGCCATGAAATGCCGCGGTTTTTCGGGTCGCATTTATCTGTTGCAAGAGTTTGCGCTGTCAGGGGCGGATCGCCGCTTTGCCGTCCTGCTCAGCGCATTGGTATTCATGCTCATTTGTCTGGAGTTGCAATGCCGCTGATTGAACTGGACGATATTCACATATCTTATCCCGGCCAGCCTCCGGTTCTGACTGGCGCAAACCTGCGTTTGATGCCGGGCCAGCGCCTGTCGCTGACGGGGCCTAACGGGTCGGGGAAGTCTTCGCTTTTGCGGGTCGTTCTGGGGCTGCAAAAACCACAGGCTGGCACTGTTCGCGCCTTTGGTGAGGCGCGCAGCCAAGAGGCGGATTTTCACGAGGTGCGGCGGCGTGTCGGGCTGGTCTTTCAGGATCCCGACGATCAGCTGTTCTGCCCGACTGTGGCGGAAGACATCGCTTTCGGGCCGCTCAATCTGGGAAAATCCAAATGTGAAGCGCTCGAGATCGTCGACGGTTTGCTGGCTGATTTGCGCCTCTCGCACCTTCGCGACAGAATCACCCATAAGTTGTCGGGCGGTGAAAAGCGGCTTGTCACCCTTGCAACCGTTCTCGCAATGACCCCCGAGGTATTGCTGCTGGACGAGCCTACAAATGCGCTTGACGCCGATAATGAAGCGCGCCTCGTCGAGATCCTTCAGAGCCTGCCCCAAACGATTTTGCTGGTCAGCCATTCCGCAGAGTTTCGAAAGCAGATTACCTCTCGCGAATTGCGCATCGTTGACGGCAAAATTGAAGACATGGCCCAGACTTGATCGCGCATTGGCAACCTGCCTAAACCAGTAGCGCGAGAATCGTCCAAGCCGCTGTCTCGGAGATAAACTGGACGGCCCCTAACACATCGCCCGTTTGGCCACCAATGCGGCGGCGCGCAATTTGCCCGACGATCAACGTGACAATCCCAACCGTTGCCACAACGGGTAACCCGTTTGAGCCAAGCGCGAACAGTGTTCCAAGACCAAAGAGCAAATATAGCGCCCAGACAGGTTTGCCTTTTGCCGCCGCGCCAAGGCCGTCGTCTCTGGCCGCAGGCATCGTTGCCAAGCAACCAGTCATGGCAAGGCGGCTCAAAACACCGACTGCGAGAAAGCCGACAACTCCGATGGAGCCGGCAAGTTGTGCCAGTGCGGCAATCCACAGCGCGCAGCACAAAATCAGGGCGAGCACCCCATAGCTCCCAATTTGGCTGTCGCGCATGATCTCAAGGCGGCGCGCTTTGTCATGGCCGCCCCACATCCCGTCGGCAAAGTCGGCCAGACCGTCCTGATGCAACGCTCCGGTTGTCAGAACTATGGCACCGAGCGACAGAACAGCCGCCATGCCCGAGCCTGCGCCGATATGCAGGGATATGCCATGTGTAGCGCCTGCGATGGCTCCGACAATTAACCCGACCAAGGGAAAAGCCCATTGCGCATCAGGCAAGCTCGGCGCGGGGTCTTGCAACCGCCCGACTGGCAGGCGTGTCAGCATCATGACCGCGAGGCGCAGTTCATTTGCCCGTTGCGCCAGAGGGCTCATCCGCCGGACACTCCGGCTTCTGCAAAGGTGGACATTCCGTTGTGGCATTCCAAAGCCGCACGCAGCACGCCAAGGGCCAAGGCCGCGCCAGAGCCTTCGCCGAGCGCCATGTTCATGGACAGGATCGGTGCCTTGTCAAGGGCTTCCAGAAGCCGGATATGGCCCGGCTCGGCACTGGCGTGTCCGACGAGGCAATGGTCAAGCAGGTCGGGGTCTGCGTCAAACAGCGGCACAACGGCGGCAGTGCAGATGTAGCCATCCAGAATGACGGGAATAGACTGCGCGCGCGCCTCCAGAACGGCCCCGCAAATGGCCGCCTGTTCCCGCCCGCCAAGAGCCGAGAGCATCGCCATGCCGCGTGCGGATTTATGCAGCGCAACACCGTCTTCAATCACACGTGCCTTGAGCTGTTGTCCGGCACTGTCAGATCCTGTCCCGCGACCGACCCACTGGTCGGCTGTGCCGCCAAAGCTGGCATATGCGAGTGCAGCAGCGATGGTTGAGTTTCCGATCCCCATTTCACCCAGTATCAAGATTGATGCTTCAGGATCGACAGCCGCAGCACCGCGTTGCATCGCCACAAGTGTATCCTCGGGCTGCATGGCAAGCCCTTTGGTGAAGTCCTGTGTCGGTTTGTCCAGATCAAGCGCAACAACCGACAAGTCTGCTCCGCTGGACCTACACAGCTGGTTGATCGCGGCGCCGCCTGCTTCAAAGTTGGCGACCATTTGCGCCGTCACTTCCTGAGGGAAGGGGTTTACCCCTTGCTCGCAAATTCCGTGATTGCCAGCAAAGACCAGAGCCTGCGCTTGGGTGATCACGGGCTTCTCGCAGCGCTGCCAGCCGGCCATGAAAACCGCCAGCTCCTCAAGCCGCCCAAGCGCGCCGGGCGGTTTGGTGAGGCTGTTCTGGCGGGCCGTTGCTGCGTCTGCCGCAGCGCTGTCGAAGGCAGGAAATGTCAGCGCCGAAATTTCGTCAAGCGAGGTCAGGTTGATACGGGTGCTCATTGGGTTTTACTTTCACAGGGTAGCCCGCCACGCAGAACACGACGGTGTCGCAAGCTTGTGCGATGGTTTGGTTGAGCCAGCCCGCCGCATCGCGGAAATCACGGGCCAGTTTGTTTTCAGGAACAATCCCGGCGCCAACCTCGTTGGTTACAAAAATCACCGGCGTGGTTTGGGTTTGCAAGGCCGTCACAAGCCTGTCAGCCTCTGTGCGCCAGTCGTTATCTGCAAGCATGTGGTTTGTTAACCAAAGCGTCAGGCAATCGACCAATCTAGGGTCGCCGCCGTCTGTTTTATGTAAGGCATCTGCGATATCGAACGGACAATGTATGTCTGTCCATTCCGGCCCGCGTCTGGCTTTATGAGCTGCGATACGTTCGGCCATTTCACTGTCGCGCACTTCGGCGGTGGCGATATAGATCGCCTTGCCAGTGGGCGCTAATGCATAGCGCTCCGCCAAGCCGGATTTGCCGGATCGTGCTCCGCCAGTTATCAGTATCGACTTTTCCATCACGGCATGAAAAGCATCTTTCAATATCGAAGGAAAGTGGAAAGGGGCGTCATGCCTGCGGCCGATGCTCAAAACGCAATGCTCATCCTGATCCGGCATGCGCCGATAGCCACTACCGGCCACCTTTTCGGGCGCACCGATGTTCCAGCGCGCGTTGACCCCGCTGACATTGAACGTGTCAGAGCACGCTTGTCTGGTGACGTGGATGTGGTGCGAAGCCCCGCGTTGCGCTGTCGCCAAACCACCGAGGCGCTTTGGCCCGAGCGTTCTGATTTCAGTGAGGATGACCGGCTCTGGGAGCAGAACTTCGGCGATCACGAAGCTATTTCGATTCTCGATCTTCCTGACTTGGGCCCAATGCACTCTGATGCGCTGGCCGCTTACACGCCGCCAAACGGTGAGAGCTTTGAAGCTGTTTGCGCGCGCGCCTGGCCCGCTCTGCAAGAGGCCTCAGAGCGTGCGCTAAAGCTAAACCGGCCCGTAGCGCTCGTCGTGCATGCAGGGATTGTGAGGGCCGCAATCGGGCTGACGCTTGGCCAGATGGGGGTAGCGATGTCATTTGAAGTTGCTCCGCTGTCTGTCACGCGCTTGCGGGTCGGTCCGGATGGGCCGGTTTCTGTTATGAATGTAAACGAGACACCGCAATGATATCCTGCGAGAAAGGTGTCTGCGGCCATTTCGGAGAGTGGGTGCAGGGCCGCTTGGGGTCTGCGGGTGAAATCGTCTTGGTGACGCTTTATTGCCGCGCCTTGAGTATTGAGTTTCATACTGACGCCAGTTTGCAAGGCTGCTGTCAGCTCTTCAGCGAAGAACAGTTGGCAGGTTTCCGGCAGGAGCTGCGCATTGGAGATACGCCTTGGCCGCTGTTAAAGTCCAACATTCCAGTCGGATGCGGGGCAGGGGCTTCGACGGCGACCTTAATCGCTTTGGCCAGAGGGGCCGGGTTTACGGGCTCGCCCATGCAGCTAGCGCAAGCCTGCCGACGTGTCGAGGGAGCGACCGACCCGTTGATGTGGCCCGAGCCTGACGGGTTGGTTTGGGCGTCCCGGGCTTGCCGTGTTCAATCGACCATTCCGCCACCACCACGGTGCTCCGTTCTCGGAGGCTACTGGGGCGCGCCGCAGCCGACCGACCCGTCTGATACGCGGTTTCCCGACGTGTCGGACTTGATCGAGCAATGGCACATAGCCTCACTGGCGCGAGACTTGCCAGAGCTTGCAGCGCTGGCAACGCTTTCTGCCATACGCTGCGCCGCGATGCGTGGCCCAGATGATCCGATGCAATCGCTCGCGCAAGAGTTGGGCGCGCTTGGCATGACCCGCGCTCATACAGGCTCGGCCCGAGGGCTTATATTTCGTGCCGGCGAGGTTCCCAAAGGCGCGAGTGCAGCGCTCCAAGCTGCGGGTTTAGCAAGTGTTTTCGAATTCGAAACAGGTGCCGCATGAGCTTCGCCGGTATGATGCTTGTCGGGATGATCGTTGATGTCATCATCGGGTGGCCGAAAGCGTTTTACACCCGCATCAGCCACCCTGTGGTTTGGTTGGGCAAGCTCATTAGCATGAGCGAGACGCGGCTGAACCGTGGCAGCCGCTCGCATCGGCTTTTCGGTGGTTTCATTGTTGTGGTTCTGTGCCTGTTGGTTGTGATCATCCCTGCTGCTGGTCTCCAGTCGATGCTTCCAAACAGCATTTCGGGCTTGCTCATAGGCGGCATTCTCGCCTGGCCGCTGATTGCTGTGCGCTCAATGCATGACCATGTGTGCGCAGTCGCGTTGCCGCTTGTGGCGGGTGATATTGTCACGGCGCGCGAAGCTGTTTCGATGATCGTCGGGAGAGACCCGAAGCAGCTGAACGAAGAAGGGATTGCGAGAGCTGCTATCGAAAGCCTCGCGGAAAACACAGGCGACGGTATCGTCGCACCATTGTTTTGGGGACTCGTCGCCGGCTTGCCGGGAATTGCCGCTTACAAGGCTATCAACACGCTGGATTCCATGATCGGGCACCGCTCGGAGCGCCATGAAGCTTTTGGGAAAGCTGCGGCCAGACTTGATGATGTCGTGAACTGGATACCGGCGAGACTTACAGGTTTGGCCTTCGCGATCGCGTCGGGCTCGGGTTGCATGCGGGCGCTTAACTGCATGAACCGCGACGCAAAAGCCCACCGCTCGCCCAATGCGGGCTGGCCGGAAGGGGCGATGGCTGGGGCTTTAGGCGTGCGCCTTTCAGGCCCGAGGGCCTACGGCGACACTCTGGTAAATGAGCCTTGGCTCAATGGTGGAGCCGCAGATCCTTCAGCAAAAGACCTCCAGCGCGCGCTTTTGCTATATCGGCGCACGATGGCAGGAATTGCGCTTGCGCTTGCTGCCCTGACACTGCTCTAATCCGTTTATGAGACAGCAGGATGATCTGAGCAAACGAGACCATGGCGGCAACCTTGATGCCGCGATGCGCACCTATGGCGGAAGGTTGGAGCAATGGGCCGATCTGTCTACAGGGATCAATCCGGTCCCTTATCCTGTGCCACAAATATCAGCGGATGCCTGGGCCGCGTTGCCTCGCAAATCCGACATGCAGCACCTTCTGGGTATTGCCGCGAAGGCATACAATACCAAAGCCTCTCTCGCAGCCTTTGCCGGAGCGCAGGGTGCTATACAGGCGATGGGTTTTATTCAACAGGCTGGAAACGCGCGGGTTCTGTCTCCGACCTACAATGAACACGCTGCCGCCTTGCGAACTTGTGGCTGGAGTGTAACCGAAGTTACACTGCTGGAGGAACTCTACGGGGCAGGGCTGGCTGTTGTTGTAAACCCCAACAACCCTGACGGCGCATGTTATGCTCCTGAAACCCTGCGCGAGCTTGCGCGCAAAGTTGGCTTGCTCGTCGTTGACGAGAGCTTTGTCGATGTGCAGGAAGAGCTGTCGTTGGCCCCCGTCTTGGATCAGTTGAAAAACGTAATCGTGCTAAGATCGTTCGGGAAGTTCTATGGGCTTGCCGGTGTCCGCCTTGGGTTCGCCCTTGGCGATGAGGCGCTCATCGAGCGTTTGCGGGACCTGAGCGGCCCTTGGCCCGTTTCAGGCCCGGCTGTCGAAATCGCCTGTGTAGCGCTTGCTGACCGCGTTTGGAAAGCCCGAACGATCGAAAGGCTCACGCGGGATGCAAAGCACTTGGATGCGCTCGCCTTGAAAGCCGGCTGGTCCTTTGTGGGCGGAGCAGCTCTCTTTCGCACTTATGAAACACCTGATGCGGCTTTGGCGAAGAAGACCTTGGCGCAACAGCGCATTTGGAGCCGGATCTTCCCTTATAATACTCGTTGGATCAGGCTCGGACTGGCGCGGGATGCAGCGCAATGGAAGGTGCTTGAAATTGCGCTAGGCGCTTCACGCCCGTAGCCTTCGCTCCCCATTGATCCGCTTGCATTCGCTGCTTCAATAGAGCGTTACAAAATGTGCCTTGTGAAATTCAAACATTGCATTATTTAGACTGTGTCGGTTTCCGCAAGGAATTCAAAGGGAATCCGGCGTCCGAATGATCGGGCGAACCGGAACTGCCCCCGCAACTGTAGGCGACGAGAGATTTGTTATTGTGTCACTGTGGTCAATACCATGGGAAGGCTGCAAATCTTGATGACCCGTTAGTCAGGAAACCTGCCGACAAGCAACTGAAACGCGTTCCGGGCGGGGTTGTCCGGAGAGGTATCGTATGAAACTTGTCCAGCAGAGCCGTTTGGCCATTGCGCCAGCCAGCAACCGCGCAACAGCGCGAGTCAGCCAATGGACCTGCACTGGAGCTTGCTCCGGATCGGCCCTCTCTCTTCCTTCTTCGTTCGCTTTATATTCCGGAGAGAGACTATGCAGACCGATACCTTGACAGCAGCCATTTTGAGCGTAGCGGCCTTTGCACTGCCTGCCCATGCTGATACCGCTTACCCCCTAGAGCTCAACAATTGCGGCGTTGATCTCACCTTTGAGAAAGCACCCGAAAGCGTTGTGTCGGTCGGTCAGGCCGCAACCGAAATTCTATATTCCCTAGGACTTGGCAGCAAGGTTGCAGGCACGGCGGTTTGGTTCACCTCTGTTCTGCCTGAATTTGCCAATCTGAACGCGGGCGTTGTACGCCTGGCCGACAATGACCCGAGCTTTGAAACCGTGGTGGCAAAGCGTCCGGAAATGGTCACCGTGCAATATGAATGGCACATTGGGCCGCAGGGAATTGTCGCAACACGCGAACAATTCACGGATGTTGGCATCCCAACGTATGTGTTGCCTGCTGATTGCTGGCAAAAAGCCAATACCACCGGATCAGATGGCACACGTTCAGCCTTATTCGAGATGGAAAGCGTTCATGCGGGCGTAACCGAACTGTCGCAAATCTTCAACGTTCCGGAAAAAGGTGCTGCGCTGGTTGCTGACCTGAAGGCGCGTGAGGCGGCAGCGATTGAGAAATCTACAGCGCTTGATCTAGCTGATGCCTCTGCAGTGTTCTGGTTTTCGTCCGCCGAAATGGACATTGACCCCTATGTCGCCGGTGCCAAAGGTGCGCCGGGCTACATGATGCAAAAACTCGGCCTGCGAAACGTCGTGCAAAGCGATGAGGAGTGGCCAACCGTCAGCTGGGAAAGCATTGCCCGTGCCAATCCTTCCATCATCGTGCTCGCCCGGATGGAGCGGCGCCGCTTTCCTGCCGATGATGTGGTAAAGAAGCTGGAGTTCCTGAAGTCTGATCCGGTGGCCAGCCAGATGGATGCGGTTAAGAACGACCGGATTGTCATTATTGATGGCCATTCCATGGATCCGTCGATCCGCAATGTAGATGCTTTGGAAGCCCTGGCCGAGGCGCTGCAAGCGTTTGACTTGAAGTGAACACTCCGGTGACCTCTGGCGCGTTGCCGCGCGCGACTGGGCTGGGCGTCTTGTTGCGGCCCGTCGCGCTGTGGGGCGTGCCGGGGGCCATTGTTCTGTTAGCGGCGATCCTCGCAGGGGTTGTCATTGGTGAAACGCCGTTGCCGTTTTCGATGGTGGTGGCGGTAATTGCCAACAATCTTTGGGGTGCCGGATATGAGGTCGATTTGATCGATGCCGGAATAATATGGAGCTATCGCTTGCCGCGCACCTTGGTTGCGGCGGCTTGCGGCGCGGGGTTAGCTCTGTCCGGGGTGGTGTTGCAGGCGTTGGTGCGTAACGCGCTGGCCGATCCGTATCTGCTAGGTGTTTCGGCAGGTGCCTCGACGGGGGCTGTCGTGGTGACGATCCTTGGAGTGGGTGGCGGCATGATAGGCATTTCGGGCGGAGCGTTCATTGGCGCGGCGCTTGCGTTCGTGTTGGTGGCCGCGTTGGCCCGCGCGGCAGGAGGAGGCTCGGCTCAACTGGTCTTGGCAGGGGTCGCAGGATCTCAGCTGTTCAATGCAATGACTTCGTTCCTGATTGCCAAGTCCGCTAATGCCGAGCAAGCCCGTGGCATCATGTTCTGGCTTTTGGGCAATTTGTCGGGCGTGCGCTGGCCCGATGTCTGGCTCGCGGTGCCTATCGCGGGGGTCGGCCTTTTCGCCTGTTTGGCATTCGTGCGTTCAATGGACGCGTTCTCCTTTGGCGCATCTGCTGCTGCCTCGCTCGGCGTATCTGTGCGGCGTGTGCAGGTAGTGCTGATCGGCATGGCGACCATGATAACCGCCACGATGGTGAGCCTTGTGGGCTCCATCGGGTTTGTCGGGCTGGTGATTCCGCACGCAATGCGTTTTGTCGTTGGGCCACGTCATGCGCGGCTCATACCTGCGTCGGCGCTGGCAGGGGCGGTCTTTCTGATCGCTGCCGATATCGTGTCTCGCATACTGATACATGGACAGGTAATCCCGATCGGTGTGGTCACAGCTCTTGTCGGCGCGCCAGGTTTCGCGCTGATCTTGATCTATAACCGGAGGCGGCTATGAGGCTTTCGGCAAACCGGCTTGGATGGGCGGCAGGCCAACGACAAATCGTATCGGACGTATCGTTGCAGATTGAGTCGGGTGAGACCTTTGGCCTGATCGGGCCCAACGGCTCGGGCAAATCCACACTGCTGCGGCTGATGGCCGGCCTCATGCCACGCGCGCAAGGCGCGGTTATGCTGGATGATGATCCCATAACAAAGCTGCCTCGCCCTGAAATAGCGCGGCGCATCGCTTTTGTTGAGCAGCAAGTCGAGACTTCCGATGCCCTCAGCGTGCGCGATGTAGTTGAACTCGGGCGCACGCCTTGGCTGTCCGCGCTTGCGCCCTTTGGCTCTCAAGACGTCGAAATCGTGCGGGATGCACTTAGCGTTGTCGGGATGGCAGAAAAGGTGGAGCAGGGCTGGTCCACGCTTTCTGGCGGAGAACGTCAGCGCGTGCAGATCGCCCGTGCCCTTGCGCAGCGCCCGCGACTTTTGCTGTTAGATGAGCCAACGACCCATCTCGATATCCATCACCAGCTTGCTCTGCTAAGGCTGATAAGCCGCTTGTCGGTCACGGTGATTTTCGCGCTGCATGACCTAAATCAAGCGATGAATTGCGACCGTCTGGGCGTAATGGAGGGGGGCAGGCTGGTTGCGTGCGGTACGCCTCCCGAGGTGCTGACCCCTGAACGCCTTGCCAGCATCTTTCAGGTTCGCGCGACGCCTCTGCGTGATCCTGCTGACAATTCCACGCTGTTTCGTTTCCACTGTCTTGAGGAGTAAACCATGAAAACGTCACTTTTAGTCCTGTACCTTCTGAGTGCCACTCCGGCCCTTGCCGAAATACACGAAGTGCGGATGTTTAGCCGGAACGAGCGCGGCCCGATGATTTATGAACCCGACTTTCTGCGTATCGAACCGGGAGATCAGGTTCGCTTCATTCCCGAACAACCAAGCCATAACGCTGCCACGATCGAGGGGATGATCCCCGAGGGAGCAGAGCCTTTCAAGAGCAAGGTTAACGAAGATTTCACAACAACCCTGACTGTGCCCGGAACCTAGGGCATCAAATGTAGCCCGCATTTTCCATGGGTATGGTCATGTTTATTAAAGTGGGCGAGAATGCTGAGGGGTTTCCGAAACGGGCAGTTGGCCGGTTTGAGGCAATTATAGCAGCAAACGCCTCATGACTGCGAATTGCCATCTGCTTGACGATATTCGGGAATACTGGTCGCGCCGCTCGGAATCATTCGATCAGTTCTTTTGCCATGGCGTAGCAACAGCGGCAGAGGCGGCCGCGGGGGCAAAGCCAATGCGCAATCATCTCGGCACGTCACCACACAGGTGCTGGAGCTCGCATGCGGCACTGGCGAGATTAAACAGCTGGTGCATGATCTTGGGATGAGGTGACGGCGCTCGATTTCTCCGAAGCGATGTTGAATGTGACACGACGCAAACATGCGGATATTTGCGGGCCCGCGAACGGACGAATCACCCTCTATTTCCTGGCGTTCGCGCCTCGCGCAGAGTATTTTCGCTTCCGCCCATTGTGTTGACCGTAGAGAGCGGCCCGGAGCTGCCGTTCGAGCAGTTCGCGGCGAAGGTCGGCTTCGAGCCCAAACCGGAAGTGTCAAATCTTTGCTGCACGCGCGCGCAGCGCCGCATTCGCTGCGTCGGCGAAAGTTTCTGTGTCGCGATGCAGCGTGAAGACCTGCCGTTCGAGCTAATCGCAGCGAAGACTTCTGATTCAATGATCAGGTCGCGGATGGGGTGGATGACGTCTGCACCTGTCTGTCGCACGATGCGACATAGTGCAGAAGTTACCTTCTGTTAGGAAAGGAGCCCCATAATGGAAGTTACGACAGTAGGATTGGATCTCGGCAATGATGTAGATGCAGAATGTCGAAACGAACGCTCGTAGTTGCTGCGACGAAGATTCTGTATCGGTCATTCATGCCACGCCGACGTGCGAATCTCACCTCGACCCTTCGCCGCCTCTTCCGTATTCGGCTCCATAGCTCTGTGGAATTGAGCACCGTATCTGCGCATTTTGACCGTCCATGGCCAAATCCTTATCCAGGATATTTGCCGAAATCACGCGCGGCAAGGCGATAGACGTCGCGGAAGGCGTCACCGGTCTTCGTGTCCGGGTACGCGGCGGGATCACAGTGAAGGGGGATCCTCATTTCCACTTCTCCGCCCAGATCGGACTCCACCTGCGCGTCAAGCTCATCGAACAGATGCCGCATCTTCCGATTGTCCTCGTGAACAAGGGCAACGAAATGCATAATCCCATCTGACGCCGCATGACAAGCAAGCGCGCCGATCAGGATGCAACCGAGGCCAAGACCCTGATAGTCGTCGACCACCGTAACGGCGATCTCCGCCGCATCGCGCCGATCCGACAGCCGTATATAGCGTGCGATTCCTACCGGCTGTGGCGGTTCGGCGTCGATGTCCAGCGCGCCAATGGCGACGTGATCGTCGCCATGGCTGGTCGTGAAGAAGTCCAGATCGCGGTCGCTGAGCCGGCTCTTGGGAGCAAGAAACCGGAAATAGCGCGAGGCCTCCGACACATGCGCGAAACCGATCTCCAGCAGATGCCTGTCTTCGGGCACAACAGGGCGGACAAGAACCCGTCCGCTGTTCCGCAACGTTGTCTCGAATGCACATTTGATCATGGCACCCTCATGCAGCCTTTTCCGGTAGCGCGAGCGTCCGGCGAACCGAGTGGACGAAGACGGCTTTCTCATCGGTACCAATGCGATAGCGGCTGACCCGATTGTCGGGCGTATCGAAGGCCGTTTGCCACGTGCGTTGGCATCGCCGGGCTACGACCACTCTATATGCCCGGCACACCACAGTCATTCGCATCCAGATCAAGAACCGGATCATTCGGGCCGCATTCCTGACCGCTGACAGGGTAATGTCCGGGTTCGGTGCATCCGGCGGCGGCGAGTGCCAAAGCAACAAGTGTTATCTGGGTCAGTCTTTTCATGGTTTTACCTTTCTTTGGGTAGTGCAGTGTTTTGGGTTGTCTACCCCACCTTCATTCAGCCGACTCATCGGATTGCTGGTTACTGTTCTCCGGATCAATCGGCTGGAATTAGTGAACTGTGGCCATCGTCACCCTGAATCGTTTGAGCGCGACGAAGAAAAAGACTGCGTTGAGCGCAACCATGACCACCATGTCAGGCCAAACGATCTCCAGTCCGGCACCGCGATAGAGAATGGCTTGCGAAAACGCAACAAAATGCGTCGAAGGTGACAGCTGCATCACGTTCTGAAGCCAGACGGGCATGCTTTCCATCGGGGTCGTGCTGCCCGACAAGAGGTTCATGATCACGAGAACCGGGAGCGACAACAGGCCGAACTGCGGCATCGACGTCGTGAACGTGGCCAGCAGAATGCCAAGTCCCGTCACCGAAACGAGATAAAGCACAGCGCCGAACACGAAGAGCGGGATTGAACCTGCTATCGGGACCGCAAGCACGGTCTGCACGACGAGCCAGAGCGACAGGATGGCGGCGACAACGATCGCAAGGCCATTAGCCCAGATCTTGGCGACCATGATCTCTGACGGGGTGACCGGCATCACCAGCAAATGCTCGATCGTACCGTGTTCGCGTTCGCGGATCAGAGCGGCACCGGTCAGTAGCACCGACAAGATGGTGATGTTGTTGATGATCTGCATCACCGAAGAAAACCAGACGGAATTCAGGTTCGGGTTGAACTTTGTCCTGACGACCAGATCGATCGGCAGCGTCGTTGCTGCGTCGTCGCCGGAAACGAACTTGGCGACTTCGGCGCGGATGATCTGCTGAAGAAACACCGAGCCGTTGCCGGCCTGCGCCATCGCCGTGGCATCGACGTTAAGCTGCACCTGCGGCTTCCGGCCGTTCAGCACGTCGGCCTCGAATGCGGGCGGAAACGACAGGACGAACACGAACTTACCGCTGTCCATCACGCTGTCGATCTCGTCGGCGGCGATTTCCTGCGGTGGATTGAATTCAGGCGGCAGGATCGCACCCAGAATGCGCCCGGTCAGCGCCGAACGGTCGTGATCCACATAGGCGACGGATGCGTTGGACACCTCAAGCTTGGCACCGGTCGCCACCGAATAGACGGCAAAGCTGAACACGTAGACGATCAGCAGAATCAGGACCGGATCGGCACGCAGACTGCTAAGCTCCTTGAGGCCGAGCCGGAAGACATTCACAAACCACTGCCTCATGTCATTTCTCCTGCTTGTTCAAGGCCAAGACCGATACCGCGATGAACAACGCCGCAAAGCCTGCCAGTGCGGCGTGATTGTGCCAAAGCTCTGGGAATCCAAGGCTTTTGGTGAATGTGCCGACGCTGATTTGCTGATACCAGGACGATGGGAATGCCAGCCCGATCAGCCGTCCACCGCCCGACAGCGAGGACACCGGAACCAGAAGGCCGGAGAAGTTGACGGCCGGAATGATGGAGATAACGGCGGCGGCAAAGGTTGCCGCAACCTGCGTGCGGGTGAATGTCGAGATCAGCACACCAAAGCCAGTCGTCGCCAGAACATAAAGCAGCGTGCCGACAAGGAGAGTCGCGACCGAGCCTTTGACCGGCACTCCGAAGACGCCATAGGACACGATGATCAGCGTGACAAAGCTGAGCATGGCAATCACGACATACGGCAGTTGCTTGCCCAGAATGAACTCGGTCCGTGTCACAGGCGTCGAGCGGAAGTTGGCGATCGAACCGGTTTCCTTTTCCCGCACGACCCCCATCGCGGCCATCATCGCCGGGATCAGGACGAGCATCAGCATGATCACCGAAGGGATCATGGCGAAGACACTTTGGAAGGATTGATTGTAGCGAAGCCGGGTTTCGACCGAGGCTGCGGACGGGTCGAAGGCATGGCCATAAAGCCGCTCGATCTGATCGGACATGTAGGATGCTGCGAGCCCTTGCAGATAGCCGCGTGTCGTTTCCGCCCGGAACGGCATGGCTCCGTCAACGGCCATGCGGACTTCGGGTTGGTCCCCGCGCAGCAGGGATTTTCCGAACCCCGGCGGCACCTCGATGGTCACGACAAGTTCGGAGCTTTTCATGCGGGCTTCAAGCTCGGTGACGCTGCCCGCGGCCGGTCTTTCGGCGAAGTAGCGCGAGCCCGAAAAGCTCTCCATGAGTTCCCGGCTTTCCGCGCTCTGATCACGATCGAAAACCGCATATGGAAGGTCTTGCACGTCGAATGAGATGCCATAGCCGAAAGTGAGCATCAGGATGATCGGGCCGAGAAACGCGAAAGTTAACCGCATTGGGTCCCGCAATATCTCGATCGACTCGCGGCGTGCGAAGGCCCAAAGCCGAGCAATGTCGAACGGGCGATGTGGTTCTTGCTGCCTTTCCGGAAATGCCGTGGCCGGTGTCTGGGATCGCACGTTTTCCGCGCCGCCTGCCGCATCGCGCAAATATCCAACAAACGCTTCTTCGAGGTCATCAGTGCCCTTGCTCCTGGCCAGTTCGACAGGTGTTCCAATCGCCAGAACCTTTCCCGCGTGCATCAGCGAAATGCGATCACAGCGTTCCGCTTCGTTCATGAAATGGGTCGAAACGAAAATAGTCACGCCGTCGTTGCGCGACAGTTTGACCAGATGCTGCCAGAACCCGTCCCGTGCGACCGGATCGACGCCGGACGTCGGCTCGTCCAGGATCAGAACCTCCGGTGCGTGGATCACTGCGACGGCAAGCTGAAGGCGCTGACGGATCCCCAGCGGCAGGCCATCCGGCCGCTTGTCGGCATCCTCGGTCAGATCGAAATCGCGAAGCATTTGCGCAACCCGCTCGGCGCGAGTCTCGATCGGCAATTGATAAAGCTGCGCGTGCAGTTCTAGGTTCTGACGAACGGTCAGTTCACCATAGAGCGAAAAGGCCTGCGACATGTAACCGACCCGCTGCCGGGTCGCCATGTCGTCCGGGTCCAGCGCCTCACCGAACAGCAACGCCTTGCCTTCGCTGGCCTTCTGCAATCCGGTCAGCATCTTCATCGTCGTGGTCTTGCCGCAGCCGTTGGAGCCGAGAAATCCAAAGATCTCGCCGGGCTCGATCTGAAACTCGACCTGATCGACGGCGGTAAAATCGCCGAAGCGGCAGGTCAGCCCCTGTGCCTCGATGGCAGGCGGGCCGCTTGCGGGCTGGCGCGGCGGCACAACGACTGCACGGTGGCCCTGCCGTTCGGCCTCGGGCAGCATCGCGATGAAGGCCTTTTCCAGCGTTGGCTGTTCGGCAGCGTCCCGGATCTCGGCCGGCGATCCCGTCGAGATGACCTTTCCCGCATTCATCGCCGCAAGCCAATCGAAGCGCTCCGCCTCTTCCATATAGGCAGTGGCGACGATCACGCTCATCGTCGGGCGATCTGTGCGGATGTGGTCGATCAGATCCCAGAACTGCTGGCGCGATAGTGGGTCGACGCCGGTGGTCGGTTCGTCAAGGATCACCAGGTCGGGGTCATGGATCAGCGCCGAACACAGCGAAAGCTTCTGTTTCATTCCGCCGGACAGCTTGCCTGCTGGCCGGTCCGAGAACGGATCAAGACTGGTGGCTTTCAGCAGTTCGTTGATGCGCGCGCACCGTTCGGCCTCCGATTGGCCGAAGAGTCGGCCGAAGAAATCGAGGTTCTCAAAAACCGAGAGCGTCGGATAGAGGTTCCGGCCCAACCCCTGAGGCATGTAGGCAATACGATGATTGCAGACTTTGAGATGTTCGCGGGCGGTGATGTCGCCGCCCAGCACATTCACGCCGCCGGTTTGCAGTTTGCGCACTCCGGCGATCAGTGCCAGAAGCGTAGACTTCCCAACGCCATCCGGGCCGATCAGGCCCGCCATGCAACCCGCCGGGATATCCAGCGAGATGTCGGCCAAGGCCGACACCGTACCGTATCGGTGCGTGACCGAAGACAGACTGGCGACCGGCGCAGAAGTCATTGTGGCAGCTTCACCGAAAGCGTATCGGGCCAGGCAATAGTGTCGTCAGTGCGAACATAGCCTACACCGGCAACGCCCGCTTTGGCCTGCTCCTGATATTCTTCCAGCAACTCTTCCGGAATGGTCAGCTTGACCCGGAACATCAGCTGATCACGTTCGTTTGCGGTTTCTACGGATTTCGGCGTGAACTGGGCCGTGCTGGCCACGAAGGTGACGGTCGCCGGGATCACGTAATCCGGGATCGGGTCGAGGATTATGCGTGCCTCAGATCCGATCGCAAGCAACCCGGCATCGTGCGCAGGAAGGAAGATGGTCATGTAAATGTCCGTCAGATCGGTCAGGGTCACAACCCTGCCACCGGCACCCACCACCTCACCAGACTTCGCGAGGATATATTGAACGCGGCCATCGCGTGGGGCGACCAGATCGGCGTCGGAACGAACGCTCTGAAGCCGTTCGACCGTCGCTTCAGCCGACGCAATCGTGGCAATCGCAAGATCAATACCTGCACGGGCGGCGGCGACACCAGCATCTGCAGTGGTCAGGACGGACTTTCTTTGATCGACCAGTTCCTGTGGCGCATGCCCTCTGGCCGCGAGTTGCTCGGCACGGGCAAATTCTGCCTGCGCGAACTCCTGTTCGGAACTGCGCTGGTTCAACAGTGCCTCGGCCTGAAGTTTTTGTTGCTTGGCTTGCGAGACGGCGGCTTCGGTCTGACGCAACTGGGCATCAATCTCGGCCGTGTCCATTTGCGCGACCAGATCACCCGCATTTACCCACTGGCCCTCGGAAACACGAACCTCGGCAATGCGCCCCGGCAGCTTGGCCGCAACATCAATACGCTCGGCCTCGATCCGCCCATTGCTGCTGGCAATGCCCACCGGCAGATCGGACTTCGTGCTATTGAGCCAGACACCATAGGTGCCTGCCGATATCGCGATAAGGGTGGCTGCGATCAATCCATTCCGCTTCCAGGACATTACGTCATCTCCAATTTCTAGAGGCGGCAACCCCGACTCACTTCCTCGAACATAGCATTGCTGCAATGCAGCGTAAACGTATGCTGCATTGCAGAATTCGCATATCCGACATGCCGCTTTGGCGGTTGGACAGCGGCGGTCGCAACTTTATGTCACTCGAACACGGCAGTGTTTACGTCGCTATGGGAATCAATGAATTGATCCAAGTTAAAGAACCGAGCGCTGTATGCCGTATATCGGCGCAAGCCTTGCAGATGGAGTTGAACCGATGGGCCGCCCCAAGCCAAAAGCAACTAACATAGCCGACGCGCTCGGCAAGAAATCGGACCGGGTTGTGGAAATCACGGCCCAGCCATTGTCACCGAATACCCCGGCACCTGAAGTCGTCCCTAACCCGAAAAATGCGGCTACAGAGTTCCTGGATCGCGCGACACATGCGGCGATGTCCAAAGTGACCAAGGGATTGTCACCAGCAGCCCTTGCCGAAGCCTATCTGGATTGGCTGGTACATTTGGCGACATCGCCGGGCAAACAGATGGAGCTTTCGGAAAAGGCGTTTCGGAAATGGCTGCGTTTGTCGCGCTACGCCATGACCTGCGCCGCGCCGGGCAACGATGCCGCTTCGTGTATCGAGCCGCTGCCGCAGGACCGTCGGTTCCAGGGCGATGCCTGGCAGAAATGGCCCTATAACCTGATCTACCAGTCCTTTCTGCTGAACCAGCAGTGGTGGCACAACGCGACCTCTGGCGTGCGCGGTGTCACCAAGCAGCATGAAAATGTCATGGATTTTGCCACGCGGCAACTTCTCGACGTGTTCTCGCCGTCCAATTACCTGCTGACCAATCCCGAAGTGCAGGCCAAAACCCGTGAAGAAGGCGGGCAGAACCTTGTGCGCGGCTTTAAAACGTGGCTGGACGATCTGGAGCGTCAGCAAAACGGCAAGCCCGCTGCTGGCGCCGAGGCATTTCGCCCTGGCCACGAGGTCGCAGCAACTCCGGGAAAGGTGGTTTTTCGCAACAAACTGATCGAGCTGATCCAATATAGCCCCACAACCGACAAGGTGCGGCCCGAACCGATCCTGATCGTGCCATCATGGATCATGAAATACTATATTCTCGATCTGTCCCAGAGAAATTCAATGGTGAAGTATCTGGTCGACCAGGGCTACACGGTTTTCATGATCTCGTGGCACAATCCAGATGCCAAGGATCGCGATCTGGGCATGGACGACTACCGCAAACTGGGCGTCATGGACGCCATTTGCGCGGTGCAGGCGGCTGTTCCTGGCAATAAGATTCACGGCGTCGGCTACTGCTTGGGCGGGACGCTGCTGGCAATTGCGGCGGCCGCGATTGGCCGTGACGGTGATGATCCGTTCGCATCGCTCAGCTATTTCGCCTCGCAGATCGATTTCACCGAGCCCGGCGAATTGCAGCTTTTCATCAATGACAGCCAGCTTACGTTCCTCGAAGACATGATGTGGGAACAGGGATATCTGGATACCAACCAAATGTCGGGGGCATTCCAAATGATCGGATCCGCCGACCTGATCTGGTCAAAAATCTTCCATAGCTATCTTATGGGCGAGCCGTCCAACATGTTTGATCTGATGGCATGGAACGCAGATGGCACGCGGCTGCCTTTCCGGATGCACTCGGAATATCTTCGGTCGCTCTACCTCAACAACGAACTGACCGAAGGGCACTTCAAGGTAGACGGGCGACCGATTTCCGTGACCGATATTCACGTGCCCGTGTTTTCGGTCGGCACGGTCAAGGACCACGTCGCGCCGTGGCCTTCGGTCTACAAGATGCATCTCTATCTGGACACCGATCTGACCTTTGTTCTGGCCAGCGGAGGGCACAATGCCGGCATCGTGTCCGAACCGGGCCATAAGCACCGCAGCTATCAGATTGCCAATGCCAAGCATGATGATCGCTATGTCGATCCCGAAAGCTGGGCTGCGCAGACGCCGACAAAAGACGGCTCTTGGTGGGTTGAGTGGGCGTCATGGCTTGGCGAGCGCTCAGGTGCTTCCGTTGCGCCTCCATCTATGGGTAAATCTCTGGCTGATGCGCCGGGGACGTACATTTTTCAGAAATAGGCGCAAGCTGCGCAAGGAGGGATAGGCCTATGGGCTTGCTTGACGGAAAACGCGGTCTTGTTATCGGGATCGCCAATGAACATTCCATCGCCACCGGTTGCGCACAGGCTTTCGTGCGCGAAGGCGCAGAGCTTGCCGTAACATATGGCCACGCAAAGGCGCGGCCGTTCGTTGAACCAGTCGCAGAGGCGCTGAACGTAAAGCTGTTCAAGCCACTGGACGTAACGTCTGACGCGGAAATGGACGCGGTGTTCGAAGCCATTGTTTCTAAATGGGGGAAGCTCGATTTCCTTCTGCATTCAGTCGCATTCTGTCCACAGGAAGATCTGCATGGCCCCGTTGTTGATTGTTCGCGTGAGGGTTTCGGTGTGGCAATGGACATCTCGGTGCATTCCTTCATCCGGCTGGCGCACAAAGCGCGGCCGCTGATGAAAGACGGCGGCTGTCTACTGACGGTCAGCTATTACGGGGCTGAGAAGGTCGTCGACCAGTACAACGTGATGGGGCCTGTCAAAGCCGCGCTGGAATCCACTGTCAAATACATGGCGGCAGAGCTTGGACCGGAGGGCATTCGCGTCAACGCGCTCTCGCCGGGGCCGCTGATGACCCGTGCTGCTTCTGGTATCGCGCATTTCGATACGCTGATTGATGAGGCGCGTTCGCGTGCACCACAACAGCGGCTAGTGACGATCGAGGATGTCGGCAACATGGCTGCACACTTGGCCAGCGCAAGCGCGCGAAATGTGACCGGCAATATCTCTTACGTCGATGCCGGCTACCACGTCATGTCCTGAACCCAAGGAGAGAGTTATGACCAAAAAGACAATCAAATGGACGCCGGACACCACTTATCCGGTTGGCAAAGGTGCCACCGAACAGCGGTTTACCGCAACAGTCGGTGACGATGAACTTGAGATCGACACCCACCCATGGGGCGACGCTGAGTTAAAAATTGACGGCAAGACCGTGGCCCATGTTGAAGGCGACAAGTCAGCGGGTGATGCTTTCCGCGACATCGAGGAAGCCGCTGAAAAGTTCGAGGCCGAAAAGGATAAAATAAGCACTCCCGAAGATTAGCGGTGAGCAAACTCCGGCATAAACAAAGATCAGGCAGATCATGCAATATATCGAAAACAAGACATTCGACGAAATCGCACTAGGCGACAGCGCCGAATTGACCCGCAAGCTGAAAACCGAAGACATCGAGCTTTTCGCGGTGATGTCGGGCGATGTGAACCCCGCCCATGTTGACGTGGATTATGCAAAGTCCGACATGTTTCACGAGGTCATCGCGCACGGAATGTGGGGCGGCGCGTTGATCTCGGCGGTTCTGGGCACCGAACTTCCCGGACCCGGAACGATCTACCTGAACCAGAACTTCAGCTTTCGCAGGCCCGTAGGCTTAGGCGATACGGTTACGGTTTGTGTGACGGTGGCGTCAAAAGACAACAAAACCAAGCGCGTGGTGCTTAACTGTCTTTGCACAAATCAGGATGGCGAGACCGTGATCAAGGGACAGGCCGAAGTCATCGCCCCGACTGAGAAGGTTCGCCGCCCCCGCGTGGTCTTGCCTGAGGTCCATCTGCATGAACGCGGTGCCCGCTACGCTGACCTGATTGACGCGGCACATGTGCTGGTGCCCGTTCGCACGGCGGTTGTCCACCCTTGCGACGCGCTTTCGCTTAGGGGCGCTTTGGAGGCGGCCAGCCAAGGTCTGATCGTCCCGATCCTCATTGCGCCCAAGGCGAAACTCGAAAGCGTGGCCAAGGAATTCGGCTGTGATCTCGGTGGGGCCGAGATCGTCGACGTCCCGCACAGCCATGCTGCCGCGGAACGTGCCGTCGAGCTGGTCCGAAACGGCAAGGTCGAGGCTTTGATGAAAGGCAAGTTGCACACTGATGAGTTGATGGAGCCGGTGGTCGACAGCAACACAGGTCTGCGCACCGAACGCCGGATGAGCCACATCTTTGCGCTGGATGTTCCGCATTACCCCAAGCCTCTGTTCATCACCGATGCGGCGATCAATATCTTCCCTGATCTCGATACCAAGCGCGACATCGTCCAGAATGCAATCGACCTTGCCCAGGCCCTTGGGGTCGAGCAGCCAAAGGTGGCGATCCTCTCAGCGGTCGAAACCGTCTATCCGAAAATCCCGTCGACGCTCGACGCCGCCGCACTCTGCAAGATGTGGGACCGGGGCCAGATCACCGGCGGCGTGCTCGATGGGCCGTTGGCCTTTGACAATGCGGTGTCGAAATCGGCGGCGAAGGCCAAAGGCATTGTGTCCGAGGTGGCTGGTGACGCTGACATTCTGGTCGTTCCCGACCTTGAGGCCGGCAACATGATCGCCAAACAGCTGATCCATCTTGCAGGTGCCGAAGCCGCTGGGATCGTCTTGGGCGCGCGCGTGCCGATCATCCTGACCAGCCGGGCCGATGGCGTAATGTCCCGGCTCGCCTCGTCGGCGATGGCCCAGCTTTTCATCCACCACGCGCGAGAAACCGTATCATGAGCGACGTGATACTTGTACTCAATGCTGGATCATCCAGCATCAAGTTTGCCGTCTATCCCATTGACGCGGACGCCACGCCCGTGATCCGCGGAAAGATCGCCGGCATTGGGCGCGCGCCGGTTTTCTCGCCCTTCGACGGCAAGGATGTGGCGCTCGACAAAGGTGAGCTTAGTAATCTCGACGGCGCGGTGAACCATGAGGCGATCGTGGCAATGCTGCTGACCTGGCTACAACACCACGAAGGCGACACGACACTTGTTGCTGTTGGCCACAGGGTTGTTCACGGCGGGCGGAACTTCACTGCCCCCGCCTTGATTGACGACGCGGCTCTGAGGGAATTGGAACAGTTGGCGCCGCTCGCACCGCTGCATCAGCCGCACAACCTTGCAGCCATCCGCGCGGTTGCCGCGTGGCAAGCGAACCTGCCGCAAGTCGCCTGTTTCGACACCAGCTTTCACCGGACGCAAAGTCGCCTTGCCCAGCTCTTTGCCCTGCCGCGCGACCTGAGCGACGAAGGGATCATCCGCTACGGCTTTCACGGGCTGTCTTATGATTACATCGCAAGCATATTGCCCCAGCATCTGGGTGAGCGCGCCGACGGCCGCGTGATTGTTGCTCATCTTGGAAATGGCGCCAGCATGTGCGCGATGAAAAATCGTAAAAGCGTTGCCACCAGCATGGGGTTCACCGCACTTGACGGGCTGATGATGGGACGCCGTTGCGGCGCATTGGACGCGGGTGTTGTGCTCTATCTGATGCAACACAAGGGAATGTCGGCAGCCGAAGTCGAACATCTTCTCTACCGCAAATCCGGTCTGTTGGGTGTTTCCGAAATCAGCAACAACATGCATGTGTTGGAAGAAAGCGACACTCCCCAAGCCCGCGAAGCGATAGATCTTTTCTGTTACCGCGCCGCGTCCGTCCTTTGTGGCCTCGTTAGCGCGATCGGGGGGTTAGACGCGCTCGTGTTCACGGCTGGTATCGGCGAAAACTCGGACCATATTCGCAGCCTGATATGCCAGCGTCTTGCTTGGCTTGGCGTTGATCTGGACGAAAGCGCCAACTGCGCCAACGCCACGCGCATAAGCCGCGCCGCATCACAGGTTGACGTGCTGGTCGTGCCGACCGACGAAGAAGTGGTGATCGCCACCGCGACGCGTGCACTTGTCGGGTAATGCAAGATGAGACCTCACGCGTTCGCCGGTGATTGCGGATTGATTCAAGTTAATTCCAGACGCATCGAGATCACGTAGAAAACCAGCGAACAGTATGGGATTTCATCATGCCGATGCCTGAAGCCAAAACAAAAACCACCTATATCAATATTCCCGAGGCCGTCGGTGTCTTCGACAGTTTCGAAAGTCTTCAGGCCGCGATTTATGATCTGCGCATGGCGGGTTTCAACCGCTATGACATCAGCCTCTTGGGCGGCGCTGACGAGTTGAAAGAAAAGCTCGGCTCGGCCTATTGGCAAGCCTCCGAACTGGAAGACAACCCCGACGCTCCGCGCGCAGCATTCGTTTCCGAAGAAGCAATTGGTGAATTGCAAGGGGCGGTTGCAGGCGGTTTCTTCTTCCTGGGTTCCTATATCGCGATGGCGGCGATGCTGACTCCAGTCAGCACGCTGGCGGCCTCAATTGCCGCGATTGCGATTGGTGGCAGCCCGGCTGCGGTGGTCGGCGCTTTGCTGGCCCGCCGGATCGGTCGGCATCACCAGGATTACTATGCCGACCAGATCCGAAACGGCGGAATTCTCGTCTGGGTGCGAACGGCGGATAAGGCAAAAGAGAAACTTGCCACGAAAATCCTGAAAGGTCATTCCGGCAGAGACGTCCATGTCCACGGCTGGAGCGAGTAGCTCTAAATCCAAATTCGAGAAGGGAAAACATATGTCCGACAACGCCCAAACGCTTGAAAATCTTCAAAAAGCCATTTCCATGGAGCTCGCCGCCGTGAATCAGTACATGTTGCATGTGCTGACAACCGAAGATTGGGGTCTGGATAAACTGGCAACCAAGATGCGCGCTGAAATGCTGGAAGAGCTTGGCCACGCCGAAGAATACTCACGACGGTTAGTCTTTCTTGGAGGTACTCCCAAACTTCAGGCCGCGAAGGTGCCGGCTCGCGCGCAATCGCTGGAGGAAATGTTCAACAGCGATCTTGTTGATGAGAAGGAAGCGATCACTTTTTACACAATGGCCGCGCGGCAGGCCGGTGAGGCCGGTGATATCGGTACCCGGAATTTGTTCGAGCGCACCGCTCTTGATGAAGAAGGCCATATGTCATGGCTTGAATTGCAACTGTCGCTCCTCAAGCGCATGGGCGAGTCGGCCTTTACGGCAATGCAGATCGGACAGCCGGTACCCGAATAGCACTTAGTTGTAATCGACGGTTTCAGTCCTTGCAGCAACCGGGGCCCCGAGAAAGACCCTAGTCCGGCAATTCGCCAAAGGTCAGGTTTTCCGCGCAGCCGCTACGTGAAAGTATCGTTTCACGGCGCAAAACAAAGAGGTCAGATTGCCTCAGGTTAACTCGGCGACGCTGGGGATGTGGCATTCAAAGTTTTGAGAATCGTCCAAACCAAGAAAATGAAGGAGACCCAAATGTTCAGAACCTCGCAAATAGCACTCTTCGCAATGACCTTGGCGTTGCTTGGGTGTACAGAACCCGGGCAATACCCGATCAGTCACCAGGAATGCTCGGCCACTGATCCCGTGCATGAATTAGATGCAAATGACTGCACAGTACCTGGTGTTTAGCAACATGGCCTGATCCAGCTGCATGCTTTCCGATAGCACACCGCTGGATCAGCGCTTTCCGGGTCAATGCCAAGAGAATGTCAGGGATATGACGGACATTGTGCCATGAAAACAAGTCAGATCATGAGTAAGCCGGTCATCCATGTCAGCCCCGGGTCCTCAATCCTTTATGCAGCCGAACTGATGCGTGATGCGAATATCGGCCTTCTGCCGGTGGTTGAGAGCGGTCATGCGGTTGGGGTTCTGACTGATCGCGACATTATCGTCCGAATGCCGTCGGACCATTGTTGCGCCGATCTGCCGGTTCGCGCCGTCATGACCAAACACGCCTTTACTTGCCGCGACACCGATCCGGTCGAAACCGCAGCCGCTATCATGGGGGATTTGCAGATCAGGCGGCTTCTGGTTCTGGACGTTGATGGCCAGATTGTCGGGGTGCTGTCGGTCGGCGACATTGCAAACGACGCTTCCGAGAGGATCGCTGGCGAAGTGTTGGGCGAGGTTGTGGAGGCGCGCTGAAATTATTGTCTCGTGACGATCTCTGAGCGAAGCTGTTCCAGATCGACATCGGCGATTTCAGCCAAGCCTTCCAGGTTGTTGATTGTAATGTGTGAATGCGCATCGGTGGTGATCAGGCCGTCGCGAGTGAACCGCCGCAACGTACGGCATACGTGCACGTTGGTAAGACCCGTCAGCTCCCCCAATTGCTGTTGGTTCAACTTGGGGCCACGATTTGCACCGTCGCCTCTGGGCCAAGCATCAAGCCGCATCGACAGCTCGATCAAGAAACAGGCCAGACGCGTCGCCGCGCTGCCCTTTCCAAGCCTCAGCATGTGTTCAACCATTCTGGCCTGAGCCGCGCCCATACGATCGAGAAAATAGAACCTCAGGTCGTGCAGATGCTGCTCGGAAAGTTCCTTTGGCAACTCTTTGAACCTGGCAAAGCTCGATGCTTCCAGTGCCTCTATGGAAAATGGAGCGGTTAACCCGTCGCTCGCCGTGACATGGACCAGATCGTCGGGCAGCATCAGGTCTATGACCTGTGTTTCGCCATCGGTCATCGATTTCGACACGATCAGCGCCCCTTGGATCAGGTAAATGAAGTAGCCCGCGTCGTCGCCTTCCTGCACGATCTGGCTGCCTGCCCGGGCATGGCCTGCGTATTTCGTGGCGAGAATCGGGGCAAGGTCGACACTTTTGCGATGCGGCGTGGGATTGGCATTAAGCCCGACAGCCTTTGCCTTGTCGAATGCGTGAGTAGCAAGTTCCATGACTGGTCTCCAATACAGGCGCCCGTAACAAATAGGGCCAATTTTCAATTACCCGCCCGGGGTTTGAGATTGGGCGGCGATATCAAAACGCTCAAAGTCAACATAGGGATCAGCGGGTGAATGAAAATGACCCAAATCAATCTCTGGTTCCGTGTCGGCGAACCCCTGCCGGACCGACGCGGCAGGCATCTCATGTTATTGATCCGGATTAAAGCGGTGTGCGTTCATGCCTGTCATGCTTGGCGGACATAGTTCACCTCAGAGGATGAAGACATGGCAAGAACGAAAAAGACTCCCGCAACTCAAACAGATGGTATTGCGGCTTTTCAGGCACCTTTCCTTGCCGCCCCAGCGGGCGAGCATCTCGCGTTACATTTCTGGCAGGCGCAGGAAGGTATTCTGAAAGAGACTGAAGAGTTCATGACTAAATGGTTCAAACGTCGGCACAATGCGACGCGTTCAGCGTTGGAAACCTGCGCTGATGCCGAGGCCGCCACATCCCAAAATTCGGCTTCCGTAGCGCAGGCGATTGCAACCTGGCAGTCACATTCCATGCAGCGGATCGCCGAGGATGCACAGGATTGCGCCGACATGATGTCGCGCTGTACCGCCCTGCTGTTGAACAATGAGGCCGAAGCCGCCGGAGAACTCATGGAAGATACTGTGAAATCGGCAGGCAAGGCCGCCGATGCAATGCCGGTGTGACCCCGAGTTCACTGGGTCGAAAATAACGCTCCGCGCGCGGCATAGTCATGACCTGCCGCGCCATTCTTGACAGCGCCGCGGAGTGGTCGCTGGAGGTCGAAACGCTGGACGCGGCCGCGCTGCGCGAGGTTGCGAAGGGTCTGCGCCGTCCGGACGAGGGCATGCAGAAGGAGGCGGTGAATGAATGATGATCCCTACAAGGTGCTCGGGGTGGCGCGCGACGCGACGCAGGACGAGATCAAGAAAGCCTACCGCAAGCTGGCCAAGAAACTGCACCCCGATCTGCACCCCGGCGATAAGACAAAAGAAGCCGAGTTCCAGAAGGTCGGTGCTGCCAACGACATTCTGGGCGATGTTGAAAAACGCCGCCGCTTCGACGCGGGTGAGCTCGGCGCGAGCGGGCAGGAACGGCCGGAGCGGCAGTACTACCGCCAGTATGCCGGGGCCGATCCGCAGCGCCGCTACGGTTCAACCGCCGGATATGGCGACTTTGAGGATGTCTCTGACATCTTTTCCGATCTCTTCGGTCAACGCGCACGGGGCGGAGCTGCGGGCCATGGCTATGCCACGCGCGGGGCGGATTTGCACTATCATCTCAATGTGGATTTCATGCACGCCGCGACGGGCGCAAGACGCGCTGTGCCGCTGCCCGGCGGAAACACGATTGAGTTGACCATTCCCGCGGGTGTTAACGACGGCCAGATCCTACGCATTCGCGGCAAGGGTCAGCCGGGGTTTGGCGGCGGGCCCGCCGGTGACGCCTATGTGAATATTGGCGTGCGCCCGCATCCGTTCTTTACCCGCGACGGCAGCGATATCGAGAACGAACTGCCGATCACCATCGACGAAGCAGTGCTGGGCGCCAAAGTCGAGGTGCCGACAATTTCGGGTCGCGTTTCGGTGACAGTTCCAAAGGGTGCCTCGTCCGGGCGGCGGCTGCGACTGATGGGTAGGGGAATCAAAACCGCAAATGGGGCGACGGGCGATCAGTATGTGCGCCCGAAAATCGTGCTGCCTGACGGCATCGATGCCGAAATGGAGAAACTGGCACAAGGCTGGCGCGACACCGCGTCCCATGATCCGCGCGAGAATCTGTGGAGGTCGACATGAGACAGAACGAAAAACAGGTCGTGGCGACAGTGCATCGCTTGCAGTTGCGGGAATTACGTCTTTGGGTGCGCGAGGGGTGGATCAGGCCCGCCGCCGACGAGCGCGGCCCGATCTTCGATGAACTGGACGTGGCCCGCATCCGGTTGGTTTGCGACCTTAAAAAAGATTTGGCTCTACCCCAACACGCGATGCCGGTGGTTCTGTCGCTGCTTGATCAGGTGCATGGGCTTCGCCGTGAGTTGCGCGACCTGGCCGAAGCGGTTGACCGGCAACCAGACGCCACCCGCAAGGCGATTATCAACACCTATCGAAGGCGCACCCCGCCACAGGGTTTAACAGCCTTCCGACGACAATGGACACATCATCACAAGCCACCCCCCGTTCGACGAAGCGGGGGGTGGCTTGTGTTTCTGCCATCGGTAGTTTCACGGCCCTCAGGCCCTGTTGACCGAGGTTAATGCTTTGGGTTGAGCGAGTCTCTATCCCAACTTCCATAACAATGTGGACGACGTGCCGTTTGGCAGCAATCCGGGTTTATTATCTGCCGCAGACCTGAACTCGCGGCCATCAATGGAGTTTCCTCATGTCTTCCGAAAACACCAACGCGCCCGTGAGCGACTCTGAACAGGGCCTGACTTCGCGATTCCCAACCGCTTACACGATCCTGTTTTTTCTGATCATTTTCGTCGCGGCGCTGACCTGGATCATCCCCGCTGGCAGCTATGACCGCACCATGAGCGAAAGCGTGGGTCGCGAGATCGCCGTAGCTGGCACCTACCACTTAGTTGAGTCGAACCCGCAGGGCTTTGTCGAAATCATGCTGGCACCCATCGCCGGGTTCTATGACCCCGACAGCTATGTTGCGAACGCTATCGACGTTGCACTTTTCGTTCTGTTTCTCGGTGGGTTCCTTGGTGTCGTCAACGCCACCGGTTCGATTGATACCGGCGTCCGCACGGCGATGCGCAAACTCGAAGGGCGAGAGATCTGGATGATCCCGATCATGATGTCCCTTTTTGCAATAGGTGGCACGACATACGGCATGGCCGAGGAAACGCTGGCCTTTTATGCCATCTTGGTGCCGGTCATGATCGCCGCAGGCTATGACGCGGTCACTGGGGTTGCGATCATCCTGATTGGCGCGGGTATCGGTGTGCTTGGGTCAACCATCAATCCCTTCGCGACCGTCATCGCCGCGAATTCGGCGGATATTCCGTTTACAGACGGTATGGCGCTGCGGCTGGTCGTATTGCTAGGCGGACTGGCAATATGTGCTGCCTATGTCATGCGTTATGCCGCACGGGTCAAAGCCGACCCTTCGCGCTCTGTTGTGGCCAAACAGGCCGCAGCCCATCGCGAGTTTTTCCTGAAGGATAGCGATGCAGAACAAGAAGATGCCACGCTTAGCGGCACCCAGAAAATTGTTTTGATTGTCTTTGCGCTGACCTTTGGCGTGATGATCTGGGGCGTATCCTCGCAAGGCTGGTGGATGGCGCGTATGGGCGCCCTGTTCTTTGGGTCAGCGATCATCATCGGTCTGATTGCCCGCATGGGCGAAAAGAAGCTAACCGGAAGTTTCGTCGACGGCGCCCGGGAATTGCTGGGCGTGGCGCTGATCATCGGTCTTGCCCGCGCGATCGTTGTGATCATGGATAACGGCCTGATTGCCGACACAATCCTGCACAGTGCCGAGCAATCACTTGGCGGCCTGCCCGAACTCGCGTTTATCAACCTGATGTTCTGGATCGAAGTCGGGATGAGCTTTTTCGTGCCATCCTCGTCCGGTCTTGCCGTCCTGTCGATGCCGATCCTCGCTCCGCTTGGCGATTTCGCAGGTGTAGGACGGGATCTTGTGGTCACGGCCTATCAATCGGCGAACGGGCTGGTGAATCTCATCAACCCGACCTTTGCTGTGGTGATTGGAGGGCTGGCCGTCGGGCGCGTGTCTTATGACCGCTGGCTCGCCTTCATCTGGCCGCTGCTGCTGATCTTGATCGTGTTCATAAGTGCGGCACTCAGCATCGCGGCAATTCTCTAACAAGTAGTAGGAAAAATACCATGACTGAACATACTCTCGGCGTCCATTCCGAAACCGGTAAACTTCGGCAGGTCATCGTCTGTCGCCCCGGTCTGGCGCATCGCCGCCTTACCCCTGCCAACTGTCAGGATCTGCTGTTTGACGACGTGTTCTGGGTCAAACAGGCGCAAAAGGACCATGACGTATTCTCAGGCCTGATGCGTGACGACGGTGTCGAAGTTCTGGATGTGAACGACCTGCTGGCCGAAACGCTGGAACTTGCGGAGGGCCGCGCATGGGTGCTGGATCAACTGATTACGCGCGATCAGATCGGCGTCGGCATGAGGGCCGAACTGCGCGCTTGGATGGACGAGTTGGCAAGCGCGGCGCTCGCGGACTATCTGTTGGGGGGTTTGGCGGTCGATGAGCTGCCTTTCAAACCAACAGGCCTGTTTGGCGGCTATCTCGGGCATCACGGCTTTATCCTGCCGCCGCTGCCGAATGCGCTGTTTACCCGTGACAATTCTGCCTGGATTTACGGCGGTGTATCGGTCAACCCGATGCATTGGGCGGCCCGTCGTCCGGAGACGCTGTTGAATACCGCGATTTACAAGTTTCATCCGAAATTTGCTGGCAAGGCCACGATCCACTGGGGCGATCCGACCGTGGATCACGGGCTGGCGACGCTCGAAGGCGGTGACATCATGCCGGTTGGCGATGGCACGGTTCTGGTTGGCATGGGCGAACGCTCATCGCCGCAGGGTATCGCCCAATTGGCGGTCGCCTTGTTTGATACCGGCTCGGCGCAGCGGGTTCTGGCGTTCCAAATTCCGAAGTCCCGCGCCGCAATGCATCTTGATACGGTGTTCACGCTTTGCGGTGGCGATGTGGTGACGACCTTCAAGGAGGTCGCGGAAGAGCTGGTGTGTTACGACATTCGCCCCGGCGAGGGCGCGGCACCGCTCGACTTCCGACACGACCCGCGTCCGATCTTCGACATCGTGGCCGAGGTACTTGGCTACAAGAAGCTCCAGATCGTCCCTACCGGCGGTAACACTGGCGAAGAACGCGCCCGCGAACAATGGAACGACGGCAACAACGTGCTGGCCCTGCGCCCCGGCGTGGTCATTGGCTATGACCGCAACGATGACACTAACGCGGCGCTGAAAGCCGCTGGCATCGAAGTGCTGGCGATGCCCGGTGCCGAGCTTGGCCGTGGTCGTGGCGGCGGCCACTGCATGAGTTGCCCGACAATCCGTGACGCTGTTTAATTTGAAAGGAGAGCCGACATGGCTTTCAATCTGAAGAACCGACATTTCCTTACCCTACGTGACTACACGCCGCGTGAAATCGGGTTCCTGTTGAAGCTCGCCGCTGATCTGAAAACGGCGAAATATGCCGGGACCGAAGTTCCGCGCCTTCAGGGCAAGGATATAGCACTGATCTTTGAAAAGAACTCCACCCGCACGCGGGTCGGGTTTGAGGTCGCCGCCTACGATCAAGGCGCGCGCGTTACTTATCTTGGACCAACTGGAAGCCATATCGGCCATAAGGAATCGGTGAAAGACACGGCACGGGTTCTGGGCCGGATCTATGACGCGATCGAATATCGCGGCTTTGGTCAGAAGGTCGTCCAACAGCTCGCTGACTACTCTGGCGTTCCGGTTTACAATGGGCTGACGGATGAATTCCATCCGACTCAGATACTCGCCGACTTCCTAACTATGCAGGAACACGTGGAGAAACCGCTGCACGAAGTTGCCTATGCCTTCCTTGGCGATGCGGGCAACAACATGGGCGACAGTCTGCTGATTGGTGGAGCCAAGATGGGCATGGATGTGCGGCTTTGCGCTCCAAAAGCGTGCTGGCCGGACGCGGCGATCCGGGAGGAAGCGCAGGCGATTGCGGATCAGACCGGCGCGCGGATCATGATCACCGAAGACGTGGACGCTGCTGTGAAGGGCGTCGATTTCGTCTATACCGATGTCTGGGTGTCGATGGGTGAGCCCAAGGAAAAATGGTCTGAGCGGATTAAGCTGCTGATGCCCTATCAGGTCAATGCCGACCTTATGGCAAAGACCAGCAACCCGCGCGCAAAGTTCATGCACTGCCTGCCAGCCTTCCACAACACCGAAACCAGCGTCGGGGCAGAGATGAAAGAGCACTTCGGTATTGACTCGATGGAGGTTACCGAAGACGTGTTCGAAAGCGAAGCATCCATCGTCTTTGATCAGGCAGAAAACCGAATGCACACGATTAAGGCGGTTCTTGTCGCCACATTGGGGGCATAGGATGCTTGTTGTTGCGGCACTGGGCGGGAACGCTCTGCTGAAACGGGGCGAGCCGCTGACCGCCACTGCGCAGCGCGACAACGTCAGGCTGGCCACTCGCGCGTTGGCGGACATCGTGCGGGCGGGTCACAATCTGGTCGTGACCCACGGCAATGGCCCACAGGTCGGCCTGCTGGCGCTGCAGGGCGCGGCTTACAGACCGGATGAGGCCTATCCGCTTGACGTGCTGGGGGCAGAAACCGAAGGCATGATCGGCTATATGATCGAACAAGAGCTTGAGAATGCGCTTTCGCATGATCGGCCAGTTGCCACGCTGCTGACGCAGGTTGTTGTGGACAGGGCTGACCCGGCCTTTGGCAAGCCGACAAAGTTCGTCGGCCCCGTCTATGACCGGGAAGAGGCCGAGACGCGGGCAAAGGCTGCCGGCTGGACCATTGCAGTGGATGGTGACAATTGGCGTCGCGTTGTGCCATCGCCCAAACCGGTCGAAATTCCGGATATACGCGTGCTGCAACTGTTGCTGGATCAAGGGGTCATCATCGTCTGCGCCGGCGGTGGTGGTATCCCCGTGATGCGCCGTGACGATGGCAGCATGATCGGTGTCGAAGCCGTGATCGACAAGGACGCGGCCAGTGCATTGCTCGCGCGCGAGTTGGGCGCCGATGCCTTGTTGTTGCTGACTGACGTCGATGCGGTTTATCGATACTTCGGAACCGAAAGCGCCGCCCCGATTACTGATCTGAGTCCAACCGAAGCGCGGGTACTTGACCTTCCGGACGGCTCGATGCGGCCGAAGGTGAGTGCCGCCAGCGACTTTGCCGAGGCGGTTGGATTTGCCGGAATTGGGCGGCTGCAAGATGCCGTGGCCATTCTGGACGGCAGCGCCGGCACTCGCGTGGCGCAGGCAAGGTAAGGTGAAGCAATGACAGAAACCGCATCCCGAAATCGGGCCACCACGACCGGAGGAACGATTGTTGCCATTCGCGGTGGGGTTGTGGACGTTTTCTTTCCCGATCCCGTGCCGCGCATCCATGACCTGCTTTACGCAAGTGACGTCGGCCTTGAAGTGTCGGCGCTCGTTGGGGAGGGCGTGGTGCGCTGCATGGCGCTTGCTCCAGTGCGGGGTCTCGGTCTGGGCATGGCTGTGGACTCGACCCAGGGCCCGATCGAGGTGCCAGTTGGTGACGCGGTTCTTGGCCGGATGCTGAATGTCTTTGGTGCTCCGATCGACGGGAAACCTGCCCCGACCGCGACTGCCCGCCGGTCGATCCACCAGAAGCCACCCGCGTTGGAAGACCGGGTAGTGCGTAGCGAAATTCTGGAAACCGGGATCAAGGCCATTGATCTATTGTCCCCGATTGAACGTGGCGGCAAGACCGGGCTTTTCGGGGGGGCCGGGGTTGGCAAGACGGTGTTGATTACTG
The DNA here is from genome assembly GCF_025751535.1 of Lentibacter sp. XHP0401. GTDB lineage: Bacteria > Pseudomonadota > Alphaproteobacteria > Rhodobacterales > Rhodobacteraceae > Lentibacter. The sequence continues at coordinate 54,643 of NZ_JAOWLC010000002.1, forward strand.
AACTGATCAATAACACCGTTCAGCACCATCAAGGCGTCAGTCTGTTTTGCGGCATAGGCGAACGGTCGCGCGAGGCTGAAGAGCTTTATCGCGAAATGGGCGAAGCCGGGGTTCGCGACAAGACCGTGATGCTGTTTGGCCAGATGAACGAAGCGCCGGGCGTGCGGTTTCTGGTGGGAAACGCTGCCCTGACGATGGCCGAATATTTTCGTGATGATAAACAACAGGATGTGCTGCTGCTGATCGACAATATCTTCCGCTTTGTTCAGGCGGGGTCCGAAGTGTCGGGGCTGCTGGGGCGGATGCCGTCGCGCGTAGGGTACCAGCCGACCATGGCCACCGAACTGGCAGCACTCGAAGAACGGATTGCATCTACTCGCAAAGGCGCGATCACCTCGATTCAGGCAGTCTATGTACCTGCGGACGATTTCACCGATCCAGCGGCGGCGCATATATTCTCACACCTCTCGGCTTCGGTCGTACTGTCGCGCAAACGTGCCAGCGAAGGGCTTTATCCGGCGGTTGATCCCTTGGCGTCCGCCTCGGTCATGTTGACGCCGGCAGTGGTTGGGCAGCGGCACTACGACATCGCCCGCACCGTGCGCCGCACGCTTGCTGAATATGAAGAACTGCGCGACATCATCGCCATGCTGGGGATTGAGGAGCTTTCGGCGGACGACCGCGCCACCGTTGCCCGTGCTCGGCGGCTGGAACGCTTCCTGACGCAGCCGTTTTTCACCACGGGGTCGTTCACCGGCACGGGCGGCAAGCTGGTGCCGATTGATCAGACGCTTGATGGATGTGAAACGATTCTAAACCAGACCGAATTTAACCTGCCCGAAAGCGCCTATTACATGATCGGCGGGTTGGCAGATCTGGAGGCTGCGCAATGAGTATGGCGACCGAAATGCAAGTCGCGCTGCGTCTTCCGACAGGTTCGCTGTATGATGGCCGCGCAACGCGCCTGTTTGCCGTGGCCGAAAACGGTGCCATTGGATTTCTACCCAACCATACCGATTTTGTCACCGCACTTGTGCCATCTGTGTTGGCTCTGACGACGTCGAACGGGGAAGAGTTGTTCTTTGGCATCGACGAAGGGCTGCTGGTCAAGAAAGGCCATGCGGTTGATGTCGCGGTCCGGCGCGGTGTGCAAGGGGATGACCTTGGCAGCTTGCGCGAAACGGTGCGCGACACATTTGTCGGGATGGATGAAGACGAGCGGCGCGCGCGTGCCGCCCTGTCGCGGCTAGAGGCAGACATGGTCCGCCGTTTTGCCGAATTGCGAAAGCCACAGCCATGACAAAGAAACCCGACACTTCTGCCGACGATATCGGACGGCGCGCCCAACGGATGAAAAACGCGCGCGACAATCCGGGGCCAAGCCCGCTGAGGGGCATCGGTACCTTCGGCATGATCGGCTGGTCCATTGCCGTACCAACGGTCGGCGGAGCGTTTCTGGGGATGTGGTTGGATCGGATCGCGCCACAGGATTTCCCCTGGACCATCGCCCTGATCCTTGGCGGCGTTGTACTTGGTAGTCTGATCGCTTGGGCATGGATGGGCAAAGAAGGAGGCGAGGAATGATGAATATCGACTGGGGCGCATTGACGCTTGGACTTGGGATCGGGGCAGGGGTCAGCACGCTGTTCTTTGCGGGCCTCGCCTTTGGCATGCGATTCGCACTCGGTGCGGCGCGACCTGCGGCGATCCTGCTGTTCAGCGCAAGCCTGCGGATTGCCCTGTTGCTGGGTGTCGGCGTGTTGGTTGCGCAGATGGGAGCCTGGGCCTTCTGCAGCTACGCTCTGTCGTTCCTGCTGGTGCGCTTTGTCGCCATCACATTTGCCCGACCGGCCAAGGGAGGCGTGTGATGGAACTGACGTCAGACAGCACCATCGTGTTCGAGGCATGGGGCATTCCTGTCAACTCCACCATCGTCAATACCTGGATCATCATGGTGTTGCTGACCGGGGCGTCGATGCTGATCACCCGCAAACTACGTCCGGACGTGCCGCCAAACCGTTGGCGCACTATGCTTGAAGTGATCGTGCAAGGCATTCAGAGCCAGATACAGGAAATCACAATACGTCCTGCGCGCCACTTGCTCTACTTTGCGGGCACGCTGTTCTTGTTCATTGCGACATCGAACCTGCTGTTGGTGGTGCCCGGCTTTCACCCGCCTACGGCATCGCTTTCGACCACGGCGGCGCTGGCGCTGGCGGTTCTGGTCGCGGTGCCGCTCTTTGGGATCACAAGCCGCGGGTTTGGCGGGTATCTCAAGACCTATATCGAGCCTTCAGTGATCATGTTGCCTTTCAACATCATTAGCGAGTTCACCCGCGGCATATCGCTTGCCATCCGGCTTTACGGCAACATCATGAGCGGAGCGGTCATCGCCGCGATCCTGCTTGGCGTGGCGCCATTCTTCTTTCCCGTCGTGATGGACATGCTGGGCCTGCTGACCGGATTGGTTCAGGCCTATATCTTCGCAATTCTGGCGACGGTTTACATTTCATCCGCCACCGCCGACCCGCACCCAACGAAATCTGAAAAGGAAACCACATGACAGACCTTGCCATTATCGCGGCCATCTCCATTCTGACCGCCGGAACAACAGTGTCCTTTGGCGCGATGGGCCCGGCGCTTGGCGAAGGCCGCGCCGCAGCACAAGCGCTGAGCGCGATTGCCCAACAGCCGGACGCGGCCTCGACACTGTCGCGCACCCTGTTCGTCAGTCTTGCGATGATCGAATCCACTGCGATCTACTGTTTTGTTGTCGCGATGATCCTGATCTTTGCGAACCCGTTCTGGAATGCTGCGCTTGCCGCCGCACAGGCGACAGGTGGCTAGACGATGTCGATAGACTGGATCACCGTCGCTGCTCAGGTCGTCAATTTTCTGGTGCTGGTCTGGCTGCTAAAGCGGTTTCTGTACCGGCCCATTCTGGACGGGATCGACGCGCGTGAGGCCGAGATAGCGGACCGGATGGCAGAGGCGGTCGAGGCGGGTGAAAAGGCTCGGGCGACCGAAGGCCAGTATCGCGACCAACTCGCGTCCTTGCACGCCAACGAGGCCACAATGGCCGACAGAGCTCTCCGGAAGGCCAGGGATGAACGTGATGTGCTGTTGGCCAATGCGCATGCGCGGCTTGAACAGGAACGGCAGGACTGGAATGCGCATCTTGCTGAAGAAGGCCGCAAATATACCGCCGAACTGCATCAGGCCGGGGCAGGGGCGCTGATGTCGCTGACCCGCAAGGCGCTGGATGATCTTGCAGATGAGACGCTGGAGGAACGTATCGTCGCCCATGTCGCAACCAGGCTTCGACCGATGTCGGTGGATCTGCGGAAAGCAGCTGGCGCAGATGCCGAGGCGATTGCGACAACCCACAACCGGTTGCCGAAGGCCGCGCGCGATCGGCTGAAAGCGGATCTGCAAGAGGTGATCCCAGACGTGCCGATGCGGTTTGAGACTGATGCGACACAGGCCCCCGGCCTGATCCTGCGGATGGGCGGCGCGCAGGTGGCCTGGACGGTGGATGCATATATCGACGAGCTTGATGCCTTGCTTGAGGAACAACTGGCGGCGGGCGGTGGCGTAAGGGGACAGGGCGATGGTCACTGAGAGAACCGATCATCACACGCGCACCGATGCGTTGCTGAAGGCGCTGCTGGACAGCCCGTCACCGGCCCCGCGGCTAAGCGAAATTGGCAAGGTGACCGAGGTTGGCGACGGGATCGCCATCGTCACCGGACTGGCGCGTGCGCTTTCGGATGAGCTGCTGCAATTTGCATCGGGTGTGCGCGGCATAGTGCTTGACTTAGAACCCGACCGGCTGGGTGTAGCCCTGCTTGGTGCATCTGAGCGCGTCGCCGTCGGCGAAGACGTGCGGCGCACGCGGCGTGTGGTCAGCGTGCCAGTCGGGCCAGCGCTGCTGGGCCGTGTCGTTGACGCGCTTGGTCGTCCGCGCGACGGCGGCGGCCGGATCGACGCGGTGGCAGAGCGCCCGGTAGAGGCGGAGGCGCCCGAAATTCTGGACCGCTCCGCCATCACGCGCCCGCTGGCGACAGGGGTGAAGGCAATTGATGCCGCCGTGCCCGTCGGGCTGGGCCAGCGAGAACTGATCATCGGCGACCGGCAGACCGGCAAGACCTCGATCGCGGTAGACACGATCCTCAATCAGGTCAACACGGGCGTGATCTGTATCTACTGTGCGGTTGGCCAACGTGGCGATGCAGTCGCCAAGGTCATCGGCGCAATCAAGGCTGGCGGGATGATGGGCAACACCATCGTCATCTCTACCGGGGACGAAGACCCGCCCGGCCTGTCCTATATCGCGCCCTACGCCGCCATGACGATGGCGGAATATTTCGCCGATCAGGCACGCGACGTGCTGGTCGTGATGGACGATCTGACCCACCATGCGCGATCTTACCGCGAACTTTCGCTGCTGCTGCGCCGCCCACCGGGGCGTGAGGCCTTCCCCGGCGATATATTCTACGTTCATGCGCGGCTTCTGGAACGTGCGGGGCAATTCACCGCGCAGGCCGGCGGCGGTTCGATCACCGTGTTGCCGATGGTTGAAACCCAGGCCGAAAACCTGTCAGCCTATATCCCCACCAATCTGATTTCGATCACGGATGGCCAGATATATCTGTCACCGCGACTGGTGCGCAAAAACCAGTTTCCCGCAGTCGATCTAGGGGTGTCGGTGTCACGCGTTGGTGGTAAGGCGCAAAGCCGCGCGTTTCGGCATGTGGCTGGAAACCTGCGGGTGACGCTGTCGCAATTTGAGGAACTAGAGGACTTCGCCCGCTTTGGCACACGGCTTGATGAGGCGACCAAAGCACGGCTGACACGCGGTGCAGCGGTGCGCGCGGCGCTTCGTCAGCCCGAACGCGATCCGATCCCCGCAGTTGAACAACTTACGATTCTGTTTGCGGCGATGGAGGGGCTTTTCGATGGCCTGTCGGACGCTGATGCTACCACGGCAATGGCGGCTGTCAGGTCTGCGGCCCACAACACACTTGACGAGATAGAGGCGTGCATCGCGGCAAACGAACCCATGCGCAATGAAGACCGCGAATTGCTCATCGAAACTGCAAAGCAGGCAATAGGGACGGAGGCAGGTGGCGATGGCCCAGACGCTTGAAGCCCTGACCCGTCGCACCGATACACTGCAAAGCATCCGCAGCATCGTGCACACGATGAAAACGCTGTCGGCTATCAACGCCGTGCCTTATGAACACGCAGCCCGCTCCATCGAGGCCTACCAAGCGACCGTACTGGAGGGGTTTCGGGCTTTCGTGCATCGCAACGGGCCACTCGCGCAGACGGTCGAGGAGGCAGCAACACATGTGATCGTTGTCTTCGGCTCTGATCATGGGCTCTGCGGCAACTACAACGAAGTTCTGGCGACAGAGGTGGCGGCGCACGCGGGCATAGGCATCCCCGCTGCAGGCACATCTCGTATACTTTGTGTTGGCGCGCAAATGAACGACGCTCTTGTGGGGCGGGACGCCAGGCCGGAAAGAGTGTTCCTGCCACCGGCATCGGCAGACGGCATCGGGCGGCTTGCAAGCGATATCGTCACACACCTGGATGAGATCAGGCGCGGCGATCCGCAAAACGAGATTAAAGTAGCGCTTGGTTATACCCGTCGCACGCCACAGGGCTTGCGAGAGCCGGTTTGCCAAGGTCTGCTGCCGCTTGATCCTGATCTGATCGGTGGCCTTGCAGACCGCCCGTGGAAGTCGCGATCCCTGCCAGATTTTAAGCTATCTGTGGATGTCCTGTTTGCAGCGCTGATCCGTAGTCATCTCTTTGCCAGCGTGTTCCGTGCAGCGGCCGAAGCGCTTGTCTCCGAGAACGCCGCACGCCTTGCCCAGATGCAACAGGCCGAACAGTCGGTCGACGATCGGCTGGAAGAGATGAAGGCTGAAACGCGAACGGTTCGGCAAACCGAGATCACCAACGAGTTGATGGATGTGGTCATCGGGTTTGAAGCGCTTAGGGGAAGGGTTTCGAAATCCAAGAGGACCGCAGTGTTGTCTGGCGACGCATATGTCCCGCGTCTTGATTGTTGATGCCAAACGCAGCTAATGGGTGGTTTGAAATTGCCCGATTTTACTCCGAGCGAACGACCGGTCTGGCGAAATCCGCTGTAATGCAGTACAAGCATCGCTACGAGCGCTAAGACTTTCTGCGTCAGCATTAGCGGCAACTGCACAAGTCTGGTTTGTCCGCACACCGGACCTCTGTGCAAAGTGCAGCGAAGGTCTCCTCTCCGCCCTTTGTGTAGAGAAGCGCGATTAACCCTTAGCGGCTCGGTAGGTCGCTAAGGGGATATCAAGTGACCAGCGCCCATGAACGCTCTGATTGCCGTGCTCACATTCCAGGGCGATCATCGGGCTCATCAGTTTCTATTTCCGGCCCGCCACCAATGGCTGATACTGTGCGCTTGAGGATGTCGATGAACCGCGACACCAGTTTCTGAGCTGGCGTTCGCTTCTCCTGATCGGTAATTTTCATTCTCTGAATGAACTCGGGGAGTGTCCTGAGCTTTAGCCTTTCATTTTCGACCGTGACGTCCCCTTGTTCGAATTGCCCGACCAGATCGCTGAGGGCGCTGAGAGCCTCACCGGTTTCCCGTTCGGTGCGTTCAACCTGCCGCTCGCGCCGGGTCAATTCTTGCCCTTTGGCAATCACGGTTTGGTCAAACTCACCCTGTTCGCGTTCAAATTCACTGCGGTCTGTCTCCAGTCTCACCTCCGTGCGTTTTTGCGCATCTGCCTCTGTGTCTAAAGCGCGTGCTCTTTCGGCCTGTTCGTGTTCTTTGCCCTGAACGGCTTCCTCCCGCGCGTTTACCTTTGCTTCGCGTTCGGTCTGCGCCTGATCCGCGAGCACCATTTTGTTCTCTTTCTCTTGAACCCTCGCTTCACGGGCGGCCAGTTCCTCAAGCTCCCGCCTGTGTTCCTTTTCTTTTTCTTCCAGACGCAATTCCTCCGCAATCAGTTCGCTTTCCTGACGTTGAAGCCGGGCATCAGCTTCCGCGATCTTTTTCGCGTGGTCTTTACGGGCAGCGTAGGTCTTCGTGGACAACCGCTCCGCGCGCGGCCCGTTACGCAAGAAACCGCAGCGCTTGCCGACAGCTTCATAATAATGATCCTGGAACTGTGTCATCGCGGCTTGATAAGCAGCAACATCGGCGGTTTTCTTTTTACGCTTTTTACGCCGGGTATGCAGATGGGCGCCGTTCTCTTTCTCCCAATGCGCCAGGGTCGCGGCGTTCTCGTCATCGATCCGGGCGCAATCGTCTTCCCAAACCGCCACTGCTGCAGCATGAGTGGCATCGCGCTTTTTCTGCGTGGTCCGGTTTTTGCTTGGCTTTGGCTTTTTCGGCTTCCTAGGGCGAGCTACCAATTTCGGGCGGGGCAGGGAGTTCAGGGTTTCCGACGGCCCGTTTTCCGATCTCCGCGCTTCAGCCGCGATCTTTCCGACATGTAGCTTGCTCGCGCTCAGTTTCGGATCTTCCGCGTTCACCGCCAGAATGTGAATATGGAGATGGGTCTCATCGAGATGCATCACAGCGGAGAACTTCACCCCCTTTGGCATCCGTTCGGTAAAATCCTTGAGCGCGGTTTTCATCCAGTCTTTTACCTTTTGCTTCTCCTCCGGCGTTGCTTTGAGATAGTCCTCTGACCGCATCGGGTGCGAATGGATCTCGGTGTATAGGGTAGGGAAGTCAGATTTGAGGGCCCGCGTGTAAGTCCGGCCGCTCGACAACGTGACGGTCTCCTTGATCCCCGCCCGTCGCTCGTCATGGAATTTGCGCAAGTCCGGAACTTTGATCGCTCCGAACTCCATAATTGGCTCCGGCTTTTGCGGGTCCGGGACATGGGTTGAGTATTCCGGGTCACGCGCGGCCTCGCCAAAAACCTGAACGGTATTGTTGAACTGATCCTTGGTTCCGGCCACCTTGGTCAGCTTGGGGGAGTAGGTCTGGATGTGGACAAACTGATAGGCCATGGCGCGAGTTCCTTGCGTGTCATGGTTATTCATTTGTATCTCTAGGATGGAAATCCCAAGCGAAAATCCGGGAAGCTTGTTAGATTAATGTGGATAACTAATAGATTGATAATCTTTGAGAAAAAGTATTTCGCAAACACCGTGAAAAGCTACCCACAATGACAGACTGTAGGTAGCTCAAGCTACCTCATCTGCCCCTTACGCCGGGGAGGCGCTCCGTCGGACAGATAATATGCGCTGCGATATTATCTGTCCGACTGCGCGGCTGGCTACGCCAGCCTTGCAGGACCTCCGCCAGGGCGGAGGAAAAGCCTCACTGCGTTCGTCCCGCTTGCCGGATGAGTGATCCCCGGACAGTCTATTCCGGAAAGCCGGACGCTCCCGGAATGCGGTATGTGTCTCCCGGACTTCGGCCCGGACATCAGTAGTCCGGGTGCCGTGTGACCGGAAGCCGGGGCAGTTGCTCGATCGCCTCGAGCATTGCGGACAATGTGGAGCGCTCGGAATAACGCTCGCTTGTCACATCACCTCCGACATGGCCGAGGACGTCTTTGCGGACCTGTTCCGGAACGTTTCCCATCCGGCCGAGCTGTGTCGTGACGTAGTGCCGGAAGCTATGAAACGACTTGCTCGCAGCCCTCTCACCCAGCTGCTGTTCGGTGATCAGCCGGAACTTGTAGTCGATCTTGTCGCCGATCTTTGCGTCACTCGAGCTGCGCAAATCGGGGAACAGCATATCGGAGCCAACCGCCGCCATCTGCTCGGCGTGCGCCACGAGGCCCAGCTCGATCAATTGCGGATGTAGCGGCAGATCGCGGGTTGAGGCGAGGGTCTTGAGGCCGCGGATTTGGTTCGGTTTGATCTTGAGCGTCGGGATCCCATCGGTGATTACGAGCTCGTCGGGCATCAGCCCTGCGATTTCACCGCGTCGCGCGCCCGAAAGCGCAGCGATGACGGGAAGCCAGTAGAGACCATCCTTCTTGATGAACTTGCCGGGCTTGTTCCAGGATTTACGCTCTCCGCTCCCTTGCCAAACCGGATGCTTGTGGATCGCCTGAACATCCTCTACCGAGTATGCCTCGCGCCCGTCGCGATCGCGCTTGCTTTTGCGCGGGCGCAGCGATGAGGCGTCGATTACAGTGAGCGACTGGTAGCCCTCGCTTGCCCCCTTGTTGAACAGCTGGCCGAGGTAGTTGAGGTTGCGATTGATCGTCGTATCCGAGAGGCCGATCTGGTCGGCGGGCTTGCCCTCCGCTTCTTTGAGGATCTGCCTCAGGCTCTTGTCCTTGTCTTTGGCCGATTTGCGATAGCTTTTCGGCAGGACCCGGAGAACGTCCACAAATTGTGCCAAATGGGTTTGGCGTAGATCGCGGATATCGGTGACGCCGGTCGCCTCGGAGAACAGATGGAACACTTTGCTCATCTGGCTGATCATTTGCGCGCTAACCTTCTGGCGGGCCTTTAGTGAACTGAACCGCTCGACAAGCGCCGACCATGTGGGGTCGTAGGCTGCTACTGCTTCATCCGATGCAGTGGTTGACCCATTGGTAGGGGCGGGGGGCGGCATGGACGGCGAAGCAAGTTGCTCGGCCATCTGCATCGCGGTGTCGAAACTGCTGCTGCGGTTTTCGGCGGACTGCATATAGGCGGCGCCACGACCGGCAATGTAAAGCTGCCGTGCCGTGAGATATTCGGCGGCCTGGAACGTCTCGCGCCCCAGAACATCGCGCAATTGATCCGCGATCACAACACCGGGACCCTCAGTGGGGCTGGCGTCGGCCAACTTTGATTGCCGCTCCAGATGACCGCGAAGGTGCTCGATGTGGCCATCAGAGCGACCTTCACGCCGGAAGTTTTCGGCCTCTTGATCCGTCAAGGGGTGCGCCTTGCTGCCGAGTTCGAAAACCATCTTGAGCGCAACACCAATTGCCCAGTCATGCGCGAGGTTATCCTCCACATCGGCGCGTCCTTGTGGCTCGGAGTGTAACACAGCGATCTTCTTCATCTCGCGGCGAATAATATGTTCTAAAAATTTACGCGCATCTTCGCGCGATAGGCCCTGAACCGTCATGATCTCGAATACGTTGTTGCTCTCGGCGGTGACGATTGCACCCAGACGCCGCGCAATCAACGGGTCATTTGTGCGCAAGCTGACTTGCAAGATGGTGCCGCCCAGATGCGCGGGAAGGCGTCTGCGCCAAACATAGGTCGCGCCGCGCCGATAAAGGTTGGTTTGTAGTCCCATGGTAGCCTCTCAAAGAAGGCGGATGGGAGCTTCGTTTCGGGCGTTTTTAATGTGATACGTATCACACTCACACGCAAAACACCCCCTGAAGGGTGTTTTTACCAATACCATCAAACTGTTAGGTGGTTTTGGCTCCGGCGGTAGGGATCGAACCTACGACCAATTGATTAACAGTCAACTGCTCTACCGCTGAGCTACGCCGGAATGTGAGGGCGATATAGCAACGCGCTTTGGGGGCGTCCAGCGGTTTTTGTGCTTTTAATGGCAAAAAGATATTTCGTCAGGTGAGGCGGAAGGTGGCGGATTTAGAGAGCTGCGGTGAGGCTTGCACGTGGGACTTCTGAACCAGATCGATCAGATGCGCGAAGACGTTGCGTTCGGCCGCGGGGAGAAGTTCTGCTGGTGTCTCGGCATATATCTGTGCAGTGAGTGCCGTGGCTGTGGCTGGGCCGTGCTGAAGCGCCATGAGAATCTGGGCTTCGCGGCTCTGTCTGTGAGTGATGAGCCAGTCGAGTCGCGCTGCGGGGTCTGCTATCGGTTCGCCATGGCCTGAGTGAAACACCCGCCAGTCTTGCGCTTGCAGGCGAGTGCAGGAGGCCATGAACTCGGTCAGATCCCCATCAGGAGGGCTGACAAGTGAACTGGCCCAACCCATGACAAGATCGCCACAGAAGAGCGCGTCGTTCCATGCAAAGCAGAGGTGATTTCCAAAATGCCCGGGCGTGTGCAGCGCTGTAAGCGCCCAGCTTTCGCCCATCACAGTCTCGTTGTCTTGCAAGAGGATGTCGGGAGCGAAGTGGGGGTCGACACCTTCACCACCGCCGGAAAGTCCGCTTGCGGCGAGATCGGACATTACAGCGCTACGCCCGGCGAGGCTATCGCCAAATGCCAGCACGGGGGCGCCTGTGGCGTCCGAGAGCGGGGCTGCGAGCGGGGAGTGATCGACATGGGAGTGAGTGACAAAGATGTGGCTGATGCGCTCGTCAGGCCCGAGTGCGGAGAGGATTGCGTCCATATGCGCGGGGTCATTCGGGCCAGGATCAATCAACGCAAGATTGCCATGTCCGATGAGGTATGTGTTTGTGCCGCGGTAAGTCATGGGGGAAGGGTTGTTCGCCACGATGCGCCGCAAATCGGGTTCAAGCGTTTCGGCTTGGCCTGTAGGCGGATTAAAACGCTCCAGATCGTTCATGGCACTTCCTTCTTGGTATCTACAACGCTAGGTTTAGGCATGTTTTTCGGATGGCTCAAACAGTATATGCCGCGTTCGCTCTACGGGCGGGCGGCGCTTATTCTGATAGTGCCGATCATCGGCTTGCAGCTTGTTGTTTCGATTATTTTTATTCAGCGGCATTTCGAGGATGTGACAACCCAGATGACCCGTTCGATGGCGCTTGAGTTGCGATTGGTGTTAAGTGAATACGAGCAAGACGGTGTCAGTGCTTCGGCCACGCCTTTGGAAATCGAGCTTGCGGCAGGCGAACTCATTGAAGAGCGTCAGCGTTGGTATGATTTTTCCGGCTTTGTTGTGCGGCGCGAATTGCTCGAAGCGCTGGAAACAGTTGCTGCCGTAGACATGCCTGACGGTCGCACTTTGCGTGTCGGGATTGCTACAGAGCGGGGCCCTGTTGTGCTGAGCTTCAACAGACTGCGCGTGTCGGCCTCAAATCCGCACCAGCTTTTGGTCTATATGCTGCTGGGTGGCATTCTTATGACTATGATTGCCTATATTTATCTGCGCAATCAGCTACGTCCGATCAAGCGTCTGGCACGGGCAGCCGCGGCTTTCGGGCGTGGACAGGTGATCGAATATCGACCGTCCGGGGCTGTCGAAGTGCGTGCGGCAGGCCATGCCTTTCTGGATATGAGAAACCGCATCGAGCGCCAGATCGAGCAGCGCACGCTGATGCTTTCGGGAGTGAGCCATGATTTGAGAACTCCGCTTACACGGATGAAGCTGGGGCTTGCGCTTTTGGAGGATGAAGACCGCGAGCCGCTGGAGCGCGATGTGACGGAGATGCAGCGTTTGGTGGATGAATTTCTTTCGTTTGCCAAGGGGGCGGCTGAAGGCGAGGCCGAGTCGACCGACCCGTTTGTCTTTATTCGCGAAATTGTGGAGGATTGCGCGCGTGCAGGGCAAGATGTGAGCCTTGGCAAGATGGACGGCGAGGGTGACGGAACCGTCAACCTCAGGCGCATCGGGATTCGGCGGGCCGTTGAGAACCTTGTTGGCAATGCTGTGCGTTACGGCAACAGGGCTGTTGTTTCGGTGGCTTTGACAGAACGTGCATTGCGTATTCGCGTAGAAGATGACGGGCCGGGGATTGCGGCACGTGATCGTGAGGAGGCGCTGCGGCCCTTTGCGCGTCTGGATGCCGCGCGTAACCAGAACAAAGGTTCAGGCGTAGGCCTCGGTTTGTCGATTGCAATGGATGTGGCGCGCGCGCATGGCGGCATGCTGCGGCTGGGAGAAAGCACCGAGCTTGGTGGTTTACGCGCTGATATCGTGATTGGACGTTGAAGGGAAACTGGAGCGGGTAGCGGGAATCGAACCCGCGCGTTCAGCTTGGGAAGCTGACAGGCTACCATTACATCATACCCGCCTGAAGCGCTGAGATAGACCGCGCTTGTGCAGTGGTCAAGCGATATGCGCGGCCTCTGCGCGGGCCATAGCGTAGAAGGCGAGCGCTTGGGTTAGCATGAGGCCCAATCCTCCGAGAGACAGCTGGCCAAGGCCCGAGCCGGCAAGTTGATCAGCTAGAAGTGCTGTTGTGAGGCCATATCCTCCCGCTAGGAGGGCTGATGCACCAAGAACCATGCGTGCAGGCTTTCCAAGCCCCTGAATGGCAGGAAGGGCCAGCGCCAGTGCGGGGGCAAGCACACACATGTCATAGTCATAGGCATAGGGGCTGAGGGTTGCGCCTGAGAGAATAGCAAGGCTGATTACATGTGCCAAGCGCCAGTCTTTGAGACAGCCCCATGTTAGCACACCGAAACTTATGAGAAGCCAGACCACATGAACGGCCATGGCGGAGGCATTGGCGAAGCCGAAAGAGGCCATGAGTGTGAAGGGGGTGATCATGCGGCTGAATTTGTATTCGCCCGCTTGCAAAAGCTCTCCCGAAGTTTTCACGCCGCCCAGAAAGGCGGGCCATATGTCCGGGCCATAGAGCAGGGTCGCGAGGGCAAGCAGCGCGAGGAGTGTGACGCAAGCCACGGCAACCATACGCCAACCGCCACGCAGGAGGGCTGCAAGGCCAAGGCTTAAACCAAGGTGCGGTTTATATGTGAGTAACCCCAGAACAAGCCCTGCGATCCGTGAGCGTTGCGCCAATGCCAGGCCTGCAAACAGCGCCATGAGCCCTGCTGTGAGAAAGCCGTTCTGGCCCGTGAGCAAGTTGATCGCCATTGCGGGCATTGTTAGGGATAGCGCCCAAACCGCAGCGTCTGATCCGAAACGAAAGAGGCCCCAGATGAAGAAGGCCAGCGACAGGGTCGTAAAGACGAAATACCCGAGGCCAACACCCAGAGGTGCTAGAACTTGCAAGGCAAGGTTGAAGTGGGGTGGATAGGTCCATGTCATGAAGACCGAACTGCCCGTGCGTTCAAGCTGGTAGGCTTTGAAAGCGGGGGCATCATAGGCCTCGGCCACGCGGCCCAGATTGGCGAGCTCTCCGACCTGATGAAAAATCATATAGTCGGCTGAAACCGCATCGACCCCGAAAAGCTCGGGCGCGCCAATCCGTAGGGCGGTAAGGCAAATGAGAGCCACCAGAAGGCCAAGTATCAAGAAAAGACTGCGCTTAGACATGACCGCCTCTATGTTGTGTTATCGGAGCGACCCTAGCGAAGCCTGTATAGGCGTGCAAACACCACTTCAGTTGCGTCGTCGGCGGCGTCCGCCGCCACGCTCTTCACCGCTGTTGAAGCTGACTTTGGGCAGCGAGACGATGCTTTCAAGGATGGGGAAAGGTTCGACCGCGTTCGGAATGGCTGAGGCATTGACGAAGTGCTCCTGAAAGCGCGGCTCGACGGCGGTTTCGACCTTGACGATCTTACGCACGGTGGCTTCGATTTCGGCGCGGGCTTCGCTATTGAGGAGGGCGATACGTGCACCTGTGCCCGCGGCGTTGCCCGCTGAGGTGACCTTCTCGATTTTGCAATCGGGGATCATGCCGAGCACCATCGCATGTTTGGGCGAGATATGCGCGCCAAACGCACCTGCCAGAACAATGCGGTCTACCGTGGCGACATCAAACTTGTCCATCAGCAGGCGTGCGCCCGAGTAGAGTGCGGCCTTGGCCATCTGGATGGCGCGGATATCGGGGTTTGTAACGGTAATAGTGGGGCCGCCATCGGCAGAGCCGTCCCACATCATGTAGCTGTGGGTGCGCCCGTCTGTGATACAGCGTTCGGTGCCGACTTGTGCAGCCGAACCAATGAGACCGGAGGCATCGACAATACCCGCGAGACGCATCTCGGCGATGGCTTCGATGATGCCGGAGCCACAAATTCCGGTGATGCCTGTGGTGGCGATCGCTTCGGCGAAGTTTTCATCGTCTGACCAGAGGTCGGAGCCGATGACACGGAAGCGCGGTTCTTTCGTCTCGGGGTCGATTTCTACGCGCTCAATAGCCCCCGGCGCAGCGCGTTGGCCGGAGCTGATCTGCGCACCCTCAAAGGCTGGCCCAGTGGGAGAGGAGCAAGCCAAGACTTTGGTTTTGTTACCCAAAAGAATTTCGGCATTTGTGCCGACATCGACGATAAGAGCAAGGTCGTCCGACTTGTCGGGCGCTTCGGACAGTGCAACAGCGGCGGCATCGGCACCGACATGACCTGCGATGCAGGGCAATGTATATACCCGCGCGGAAGGGTGCAGTTCGAGGTCCAGATCCCGAGCTTCAAGGCGCAGGGCGTCAGAGGTTGCCAGCGCGAAAGGGGCCTGGCCGAGTTCGAACGGATCAATACCAAGGAAAAGGTGGTGCATGACGGGGTTGCATACAAAAACCGCGTCCATGATGAGGGTTTTGTCGATGCCCGCTTCGGAGGCGACCTGGTCGAACAGACCGTTCATGCCTGCACGTACGGAAGCTGTCATTTCGGCGGCTCCGTTTGGGTTCATCATGGAGTAGCTGACGCGGCTCATGAGATCTTCGCCGAAACGGATTTGCGGGTTCATAAGGCCCGAGGAGGCGACAACTTCGCCTGTTTGCAAGTCGCACAAATGGCCTGCGATTGTTGTTGAGCCGAGGTCTACAGCCAGGCCGTAGAGCGAGCCTTCGTAGTAGCCGGGCCAGACCTGCATGATAGAGGCAGAGGCTTCGGCGTGCCCTTGATGCACAGCAATTGTGACCTTCCACGCGCCTTTGCGCAGGGCTTGTTGAAGGTGCGTCAGGACATGCGGATCGGCGCGCGGCACGTCGATATTCCACTGCTCCTTCAGGCCGACGCGCAGGCGTTCAAGGTCTCCTGAGGGCTCGTGCATGTCGGGTTCTTTTACTTCAACATAGTAGAGCTTAACCGTTGGATTCATTAAGATATTACGCACTTCGGCGCGCTTGCGCACGACCTGTTTGTGAACCTGACTTTCGGGCGGAACGTCGATGACGATATCGCCCTGGACAGTGGCCTGGCAGCCCAAGCGGCGGCCCTTGGGGAGGCCGCGTTTTTGGTCGTAGCGCTCTTCGACCGAATTCCACTCGCTGAGGGCATTGTCGGCGACTGTGACGCCGTGTTTGGAGAACTCTCCGTAGGAGGGGGTGATCTGGCATTTGGAGCAGATACCACGCCCGCCGCAGACGGAATCAAGGTCAACCCCGAGCTGGCGAGCGGCTGTAAGTATCGGAGTTCCAACGGGAAAATTCCCGCGTTTGCCGGAGGGGGTGAAGATGACGAGAGGATCTTTGCTCATGGTGTAACTGCCTGATTTCGGGGCCTTTAAAGGCAAGATAGAGTGCCGTGTCTCATTTTAGAGGGCGGGGAGCGGCATAAAGCTGACATTGAGCGTCATATTTGATGTGCGCAACTGTTGCGAGGGGAAACCACCGTTCAGCCACGTTAACCATATCAAAAAACCACAAAAAGGGGGGGGTGATATGCGTGCACAATGCGTGCACACCCCGTGCACCGCCTGAATCGTATTTTTGTTAACGCAAAATTAGCTAACGGGGCGTACGGTGGTCGGGCGAGAGGGGTAATGGATGACAAACCTAGGGGAGGCAAAACCTCAGCAACGGCTCGGGTTCGGGCGGTTTTTTTGGGCAGCGGGAAACTGGCTGATTTTCGGGTGTTTCAAAAATGAGGGTATTCGGCAGCCTTGTTGAGTGTCTGCTCTTGGACGAAAGCTGCTCAGCTTTGTTGACGGTCAAAGGCTCGTTGCGTGGACGAAGCGGTCCTTCGATCGGTTGATCTACCCAGCCAAGCATCGTTTATCCAGTATACGTGATGACTACCCAAGATATATTTGCCCTGCAGGGTACTTTACCCTCGGCACACTGCGGGTTGCGAGGAAAAAACCGATAGCCAGAGGGCCAACCCGACCGACAAACATCATAGCCATGATGATGGCCCTGCCGATGCCATCAAGATCTCCAGTGATTCCGCGCGATAGGCCCACCGTGCCGAATGCTGATGTGACTTCAAACGCGAGGTCAATAAATTCGCCGTCGTGATTGATTGAGGTCACAAAAATGCCCGTCAGCACAAGAAGCATGGAAATGGTCGTGAGAGCGAGGACCTTCATTACCTCATCCACCCCTAGAGAACGGCCAAAGGCGTGCAATGTCGTTTGGCGCCTGAAAAAAGCAACTGTGGCTAGCAGCAATACACACAGGGTCGTTACTTTGATCCCTCCAGCTGTCGAGGTGCTGCCTCCGCCAACCAACATAAGCGTCATCGTCAGCATCGTCGCGCTGTCATGCATTCCGCCGGTGTCGATCGTATTGAACCCAGCCGTGCGCGGCGTGACGCCCTGAAACCAGCTTGCCCATAGTTTCTCGTCCGTGTCGAGGTGGCCCAAAGTGTTGGGGTTCCTCCATTCGAGAAAGCCGAACATGACGCTTCCCCAGACAATCAGAATGGCGGTCCCGAGCAGCATCAGTTTGGAATGCAGTGTGAGTTTGCGCCACTGGCGTTTCTGATAGATATCCCCCACGACAATGAAGCCGATCCCTCCCAGAATGAAGAGGGCCGGAATCACGATATTGATTATCGGGTTGCCCACCCATTGCGAGAGACTGTCGGAGTGAAGCGCAAAACCCGCGTTGTTGAAGGCCGAAATCGAATGAAAAATTGCCTGCCAGACACCGCTCCAGCCGAACTCGGGAACGAAGACTAAGGCCAGCAAGGCGGCCCCGATTGCTTCACAAACAAGGGCAATAACCAGAATAATGCGCGCTAGGTATGTGAGCTTTGAAAGGGATGTTTGGTTTAGATCTTCTCGCAAGATGAGACGTTGCGGCATGCCAACGGGTATACCAAGCGCGCTAAGCAATAGCACCGCAAACGTCATCAAACCCAGCCCTCCCAACTGGATAAGTGCTGCAATGACAGCCTGACCAAAGACCGTGAACGTGGCTCCGGTATCTGCAAGCACCAAGCCTGTCACGGTCACGGCTGAAGTGGAGGTGAAAAGCGCTTCGCTTAGTCCGATGTCACCATGATGCGAGATCGGCAGCCACAGCAGGATGGCGCCAAAGATTATAAATGCGATGTAAAAAATCACAAGCACCGCTGGCGGCGGCATGCGAAGCGTGGCAAACCGTTTCACCAAGTTCGAGGGCCAGAATGCCATTGTTACAGGCTGGCCGCGAAGTTGTGCAGGTCTTTGCGTTGGCCAAGCAGCAGCAGAAGGTCATTCCGCTCCAATTGGCATCCTGTTACGTCTTGCCCGACGAATTCGGTTCCGCGCATGACCCCGATGCAACGCAGATTGAACTTTTCGCCATGCGGCAAGTCTTCCAGACTTCTGCCTTCGAGGCTTTCCGGAATGCGGAAATTCACAACGTGGTAGCCGTTTCCCAGACTGACATAGTCACGCACCAGCGGGTTATGCAAAACCTGTGCGATATGTTGACCGACCTCCACTTCCGGGTGAATAATCCTGTCTACACCGAGTTTACTCAGAATCCTGTGATGTGTTTTGGTCGTAGCTTTGGCCCAAACAACCGGAACTCCGACAAGTTTCAGATTAATTGCCGCAAGGATGCTGGCCTCCAGATCATCGCCCATGGCAACGACGGCCACGTCACAATCACCGAAGCCCGCTTCTCGCAAAGCAGCATCATCGCGCGCATCGACGATCATGGCTTGTGAAAGTGTATCAGCAAGGCTCATAACGCGCGCTTCGGACATGTCGACTCCGATGACGTGATTGCCGAACCGCTGCAACTCCTTTGCGACGGTACTGCCAAAGTTCCCTAGCCCTACGACACCAAAAGTTCGGTTGGCGGAGTTCTTCATGTCTTCTACTCACGATCTATGATCACAATTAGGCGAACCTCGCCGCGATGCGGCAATTTGTCAAGATTGGGCTTGGACCGAACACTCGCGGCATCTGCGCAGGAGGGCTTTTTGCCTTAACCGGCTTTGTGTGCGGCAATGCTATGTTTGACTGCGCGTTCTGTGGATTGGATTGTCCGGGGCGGGCGCGATTGACTAGATACGGTTCTTTGCCGCTGCCAGCCAGATGAGTGCGAGGGCGAAGGATGCGATGGCGTTCCAGCTCGCCATGGAGAGCGTGAGCATTTCCCATGGCGCTTCATCGCAGCGCACGATGGGCGCGTTCATGATCTGATCAAGCAGCTCTGTCGGGTTGAGGCCTGTGACATTGTTTGAGCTGCAGCTTGACGGACCGTCCCAGAGTTTGCGTTCGACCCCCGTGTGGTAGATGCCGATGGCCGCTGTGGTGAGGGCTGCGCCCGCGCCGAGCAGGGGCCAGAAGCGGCCCGGAATGAGAAGCGCTATGAGGGCGATAACCATGGCCGCATAGTGCGGGTAGCGCTGCCAGTAGCAGAGCTTACAGGGTGGCATATCACCGATGTATTGAAACGACAGTGCGCCCGCCATCATAGCTACGGAGCCGAGGCCTGCGAGAATGAGAAGATTGGGGCGCGAGAAGGTCATAGGTATTTCACCACATAGAATCCGCCCAGAAGGAAGGCGCAGAACAGGATGAACATTAGCCCAAGACGGCGCTCGATGAAATCACGAATGGGCGCGCCGAACTTCCAGAGCAGGAAGGCGACGATGTAAAAGCGCAGGCCGCGCGCCAGAATAGAGGTGACGATAAAGGTAAAGAGCGGCATGCCTGTCCAGCCCGACATAATGGTGATGACCTTGTAGGGAAACGGGGTCATGCCCGCGACGAGGACGGCCCAGAAGCCGACATCGTTGAAGCGGGTGTTGAAGGCTTCCATGGTATCGGCCTTGCCGAGGCTTTCGAGGATCGGTTGGCCAAGCTCGGTGAACGCCAGCGCGCCGATGGCGTAGCCCAGAAGCCCGCCGATGACCGAGGCGGTGAGGGCTACGGAAGCAATGAGCCATGCGCGTGAAGGGCGGGCGAGGATCATCGGGATCATCAGGATATCGGGTGGAATCGGGAACACCGAAGATTCGATGAACGCCACGACCGCCAGCCACCACATCGCGTAACGATGATCGGCAAGGCGCATTGTCCAGTCATAAAGCCTGCGCAACATGTTTCTGCTCTTGTTCTTATTATTATGTTTTCTGCCTTGTCCTATTGGGCCGTTCTTTTGGGCTGGCGTCAAGGCTTGGGGTGCCTTTAACATGCCGTCAGAGCCAAACGGGAGTGCAAAACATGACAGTTTTAATTGCGGGTGCAGGGATTGGTGGTCTGACGCTGGGGCTGTCGCTGCATCAGTTGGGCATTCCTTTCAAGATATTCGAGGCGGTGCGGCAGATTCGCCCCTTGGGTGTGGGCATCAATGTGCAGCCCCATGCGATCCGTGAGCTGTTCGAACTCGGGCTTGAGGATGCGCTTGAAAAGGTTGGTTTGCGCACCAAGCAGGTTGGCTATTTCTCGGCGCAGGGCGGCGAGATATGGCGCGAGCCGCGCGGCGAGTTTGCGGGCTACAACTGGCCGCAATATTCGATCCACCGTGGCGAGATGCAGATGTTGCTCTATCGCGCGCTTGTGGAGCGGGCGGGCAAGGATGTGATCCGAATGGGCGCGGCTGTGACCGGATCGGAGGAAACCGGCGAGGGTGTCGAGATTTATCTGGCCGAGCGCAGCACGGGCAAGGCGCTTGGCACGGAAACGGGTCGTGTTTTTATCGCGGCTGACGGGATCAACTCGGAGGCGCGCAAGGCGCTTTACCCTGACGAGGGAGGCGCGCATTGGGGCGGGATCATGATGTGGCGCGGTGTGACGCGCGGGCCAAGCTTCCTTGGCGGGCGGACAATGGCGATGGCGGGCAAGAAAGCCTGCAAGTTTGTCTGCTATCCGATTGCGGAATATGATGACGGAACCTGCCTGATCAACTGGATTGCCGACCGCGCTATGCCTGAGGATTACATGTGGCGTGAGCAGGACTGGAACCGCGAAGGAAAGCTGGACGACTTCTTGCCCGCCTTTGCCGACTGGACGTTTGACTGGCTGAATGTGCCCGAGATTATCACCAAGGCGGAGAGTGTCCTGGAATATCCGATGGTGGACCGCAACCCGTTGCCGCGCTGGAGCCACGGACGGATGACGCTTTTGGGCGATGCGGCCCATGCGATGTACCCGATCGGCTCGAACGGGGCCTCGCAGGCCATTCTGGATGCACGGGTGCTGGCACGCGAGCTGCGCGATAGGGGGCAGGGCGAGGCGGCTTTGACGAAATACGACGAGATACGCCGCGAGACAGTGAACAAGCTGGTGCTGGCCAACAGGGGCGACGGGCCTGACAAGGTGCTTGATGTTGTGGCCGAGCGCGCGCCCGAGGGGTTTGACGACATCAGCGAGGTGATGAGCCTTGCCGAACTGGAGAGCGCGGCGGCGGGCTATAAAAAGCTGGCAGGAATGGACATCGAAGCCCTCAATGCGCGCGGGCCGCTTGTGCCTAATTGAGCGGCGATTGAGGGTTTAGTGCATTTTTGCCTTTTCGTGCGGCAAACAACACGCTAAACCGCGCTCAATGTGCCCAAGTGGCGGAATGGTAGACGCAGGGGATTCAAAATCCCCCGCCGCGAGGCGTGCCGGTTCGAGTCCGGCCTTGGGTACCACAGCACATTCAGAAAACGGCTTTTTCATGCCGCATCAGAGTTTCCCGAGGGAGATTCGGCCGATTTGCAGGTTTTTCCCAGCGATTCGGATGTTTTCTCCGTGATTCGTGCATTTGAAATGTGTCATTTATTTTCCAGAGTGTTCAATCTGGTCGCAAAGCGGCTGTTCGTTCGCGTTTCGTGATCAATGATAAAGGCAAAATTTTGTCGGAGCGTGGAAATGCGAGAATATGAATGGATGGTTAATTGTTTCGCTTCTGTAAACAGTGAGCCGGGATGAGCCTTGGCAGCTCTGACGAGGATAGCTGTTAAATACCGTTGAAAACATGACTCTGGAGCGCTCTTTTGGGTGAATTCCTTTTGGAAACAATAGCGTGTCAACTGGGAGATTTGCCCAGATAAAAATTGCGTGAGAACGCTGCGAGGGGGAGAAATCCTGCCTTTTTCCCAACAAATTTATCTTTCGGCGGACGAAAATACGTCTTAAGAAGGAGCTGCCCAACTGGGGGGCGTAGTGAGTAATGGTCACGGGGGCGACCGCTGAACTGCGAAGCATCGGGGAGATGCGAAAAGAGCTGCACTGTCTTTACGGAACTTTCCTTTAAGAAGTGTGTGGCGATTGCTGCCGATAGAGATGCGCCGTTGCGGCGCGGCTCGCTGCTGTGATGACTTTTCTGCCTCTTTTCCCTTCGTTTTCGCAAAAAATGCAACGGAGCTCTACGGGTATGTCCCCAAGGCTTCACAATCGGCGGACGGGGCGTTCCCCGAGGTTGAAAAAGAGGGTCTTATCATGGCTGATCTGGTACTGAATTGGGGATTGTTTGGCGCTTACGGCACAAACATGGAGCCTTCGCAAACTGTTGATACAGGCGGCATTGATGTCACCGTAGGTTTTTCTGCGCAGGATGAGGGCGCCTCCGGTGTGACCTTCAACGCGACAGGCTATGTCGCCGATGGCGAAGATTTCAACGATCAGTCTTACCTGAAGCTGATTGGCGAAGGCGGCGAGGGCGGTGTTGACGAAACGTCCACCACAACCTTGAGCTTTGCCTCTTCAAACGAACTTTATAGTGATTGCGTCTCGGATGTGACGTTCCGCATCAACGATCTTGATGGCGGTGGCAATGATATTGACCCGACAACAGACCTTCACGAAGACATTGTAACCATTCGCGCATATGGCCCCGACGGAAACGAAATCCCCGTCACGTTCACCACCGGGTCCAATATTGATGTGAACGGCAACACCCTGTCTGACGGCGACACAAATTTTGGCTATGAAGATGCCGAAGCCTCGACCCTTGTTTCGGTGGCCGGCCCTGTTTCGCGGATCGAAATTGAATATGCCAACGGCAACGTGGGCGAACAGACTGTTATGGTCTCGGATCTGCACTTCTCGACATGCCCGGCGGAAGACAACGAAGCGCCGGTGCTTGGTGACGATAGCGCGATGACGGACGAAGACACGGCCGTTGTGATCAACGTTCTGGCCAACGATTCTGACCCAGAGGGCGACGAACTGACCGTCACTGACACAACCGAGCCTGCGAACGGTTCAGTTGTTATCAATGACGACGGAACAGTGACTTACACGCCTGACACCGCTTTCACAGGCACGGACACATTTGACTACACAGTTGTTGACGGACAGGGAAATGCCTCGACCGCCACTGTGACAGTTGTTGTGGAAGACGTGAACGAAGCGCCGACGGCGAATAACGACAATAACACCACTGACGTTGGCACGCCTGTTGTGATTGCTGTTCTGGCGAATGACACGGACCCTGAAGGCGAAGCGCTGACTGTGAGCGGCACGACAGAGCCTGCGAACGGTTCGGTTGTTATTAACGCTGATGGCACAGTGACTTACACGCCGGATGCGGGTTACACGGGCACAGACACATTCGACTACACGATCACCGACCCTGCGGGCAACGAAAGCACGGCCACTGTGACAGTTGTTGTCGGTGATGATACAGGGCCTGACGGGATTGTTTCAGGCACGCCCGGCGATGATCTGATCGACGTGACTTACACAGGTGATCCCGATGGCGACATGATTGACGCCAACGACCAGATTATCCCCGGCGAAGACGTGAACGACGATATCGTGCAAGCAGGTGACGGCGACGACACCGTATATGCGGGCGACGGTGATGACGAAGTCTATGGCGGCACCGGTGATGACAACATCAGCGGCGAAACCGGCAACGACGAAATCTTCGGCGAAGACGGCAACGACATTATCAACGGTGGCGACGGTAACGACACCATTGACGGTGGTGACGGGCGCGACACTGTTGACGGCGGCAACGGCAATGATGTGATCGATACATCGGGGCCGGACCCCTTGATTGATGCGGAAATCTGGCCCGGTTTGCCTGTTGATGCAGACCCTGAAAACGACCGCGACTTCGTTGAAGGTGGCGCGGGTGATGACAGCATCCGCACGGGCGATGACCGTGACACTATCTTTGCGGGCACAGGCGATGACACCATCGCGGCAGGCATTGATGATGACGAAGTCTATGGCGGCGCGGGCAATGACTCGATAGTCGATATTCAGGGCTCCGATTACATCGAGGGCGGCGACGGTGACGACACAATCGAAGCGGGGACCAACACCTTCTCCGATTATGTTGGTGACGACCCCAACCTGCCAATTGCAGGCTACCCTGATATTCTGAGTGACCCGAACACAACTGACGGTTTGGACACTGTCTATGGTGGCGCGGGCAATGATCTGATTTCGACCGGCGATGACGCTGACCTGATCTTTGGTGGTATTGGCAACGATACAATCGACGCGGGCATTGATGACGACACGGTTTATGGCGGCGACGGTGAGGACAGCATCCTCGGGCACCACGGATCGGACAGCATCTTCGGTGAAGGCGGCGACGATTTCATCAACGCAGGCGGTAGCACCTACGGCGGAAACGAAGTTGATGCGACAGACCCTGTTCCTGAAAACGACCGTGACTTTGTAGACGGTGGTGACGGCAACGACACGATCTTCGGTGAAGATGATGATGACACGCTTCTTGGCGGCACAGGCGACGATTATGTCGACGCGGGCATCGACGATGACCTTGTTTACGGTGACGCCGGCAACGACACACTGATTGGCGGCCAGGGCAACGATACTGTCTTCGGTGGAACAGGTGACGACAGCATTATTGGTAACGACGGAAACGATGTTGTTGATGGCGGCACCGGTGATGACTTTATCGATACATCAGGCTCAAACCCGATCCTTGATGCGACAGATCCGACACCGAACGACGACCGTGACAATGTTGTGGGTGGCGCAGGCAACGACACGATCATCACAGGTGACGACGACGACACTATCGACGGCGGCGAAGGCAATGATCTGATTGACGCAGGCATTGACGACGATCTCGTGAACGGTGGCGAAGGTGACGACACGATTGATGGTGGCGAAGGTCACGACACAATCGATGGTGGCCTCGGCAACGACAGCATTATCGGCGGTGACGGCAATGACTCGGTGAACGGTGGGGCCGGCAACGACTTTATCGACACCTCAGGGTCAAACCCGATCCCTGATGCAACAGATCCGACACCGAACGACGACCGTGACCTTGTGGCCGGCGGCGCAGGTGATGATACGATCATCACAGGCGACGACAATGACACAATCAGCGGCGGCGAAGGCAATGACTGGATCGATGCGGGCATTGATGACGACCTTGTCTCCGGCGGTGACGGCAACGACACGATCTTTGCCGGTGAAGGCAATGATACGGTTGATGGCGGCGCAGGGGATGACAGCATTCTTGGTGGAGCCGGAGCCGACACGCTCTCGGGCGGTGACGGTCAGGATTACTTTGGCGCGATCACCGGTGGGGATGTTGTTGACGGTGGTTCGGGCCCTGCGGGCATCCGCCCTGACGGGACGCCGAACGACTGGGATACACTTGATCTGACCGGTGCAGCCGAAGCGGAAAATCCGGGCGGTAGCCTCAACGTTACCTATACCTCGGATGATCGTGAAGACGGCTTTGTCGAGTTCCGCGATGCGGATGGCAACATCACATCAACGATGAACTTTGAAGAGATCGAGAATGTCGTGCCTTGCTTTACGCCCGGCACAGCGATCGCGACACCGCGGGGCGAGCGCCTTGTGGAAGACCTTAAAGTCGGTGACAAGATCATCACGCGTGACAACGGCATTCAGGAAATCCGTTGGATGGGACAAAGGACGCTTTCGGGCCATGAGCTTGCACGCTCGCCCAACCTGCGCCCGATCCTCATTCAGAAGGGCGCGCTTGGCAACAACCTGCCAGAGCATGACATTCTTGTCAGCCCGCAGCACCGGATTCTGATCAACAATGAGCGCACCTCACTTTACTTCGAGGAAACAGAAGTGCTCGCGGCTGCCAAACACCTCACGGGGCTGAAAGGCGTCGATGAAGTGGGCACGCTGGGTGTGAGCTATGTGCACTTTATGTTCGACAACCACGAAGTGGTTTTGAGCAACGGTGCATGGACGGAAAGCTTCCAGCCGGGGCAGTCGGTGATTGACGGGCTTGGAACAGAGCAACGCGACGAAATCTTCCAGCTCTTCCCAGAGCTGAAGACGGAAGAAGGCATCAAAGACTACACTGCTGCCCGCCGCGCTCTGAAGAAGCACGAAGCCAAGCTTCTGGTTCGCTAATACACAAGATGCCTTGCGCCTCTGATATCGGAGGGGCAGGGCGCTTATACTGATATTCAATGAATATGCAGCTGCGCTCCAGTCGATCGGGGCGCTTGGGAGGGCGTGCATTTGCATGCCCTCCCTCTTTCGCGTTCTGCGTGTGGAGGCGTGCATTGATTAGCGTTTAGTTAAGCAATGAGGCGAAAATTACGAAAAATTTTGCATAAATTCAAAGTGCTGCCGCAATCGCGCCGCAAGCTTTCGCTACCCATAGCTTCAAGATTTCGAGTATGGGGCTTTTACGATGGGTTACTTTGAGAATTTTTATCCGACTTATGGCGAAACGCCAAAATCCGCGTCCTGTTGTGAGACGGGGATATTTTGCCCTGTCTATGCCCGGGGCGGGCTTGGTGGCGACTATTTGATTGGCGGAACGCAGAACAGCGGTTTCCGTGTGATTGATTTGAGTGATCTGGATATGCACATCATGCTGGATCTTACCGGATGGCAAGCAGGCATTGTGACCGACGGGATTGATACAATTGTTTTTCAGGGCGTGGAGGAAATTATTCTGCCGTTCTGGTTGCATGTCGCCATGCTGCCCAGTCTTCAGGGGTGTTCAGATCATGGCGTGCGTGTGCGTGCGGCAGCGGGTGAAAGTGTAGGCGGGGAGCATATCGCTGCAGAATAGGGGCTGCACCAGTGTCTCCTTTAAGTGTATGAAAATCATGTAAAATATCAGACGGAAAGAGGACGGGGTGACCCTGTTCTCCGGTCTCTGTGATTGCGCGCAAAATTGTGCCTGCGGGCTGTTGTGCGTAGGCTTGCCAAAGCGCTGCGAGATGCGGCGCGAGGGCGGGCATATCGGCGGGTAAAACCATTAGCGCATCTGCTCGGGCGCTGATGGCGGCGCTTGCCCCTGCGCGCAGGGAGGCGGACATGCCTGTGGCGTGGTCGGGGACGATCACGATCCGGACGGGCAGGCCATCCAGCGTTGCGGCGCGGGAATGATCAGGGGCGGGCAGTGTGACGATGACCGTATCGGCGCTGGCCAAAGCGGCTTTGGCCATATGGCTCAGGCAAGGCTCGCCGCCGACATCTTCCAAGAGTTTATCGCCGCCTCTCATACGAGAGGAGGCGCCAGCCGCGGGAATGAGAACCGCGCGGCGCATGATCTAGCCGCGCATCCGTGCGCCATCAGCATCAAAGAGCGGTTGGGTGATGAGCTTGGCTTTGCGCATGTGGCCCAATATCTCGATTTCGACTTCGAGGCCCTCACGTGCGTGCTCAACGGGGACAAAGCCCTGTGCTATCGACTTTTGCGCATAATGCGAATAGCCGCCCGATGTGCAGAAACCGACGACCTCGCCACCCAGCCAGATTGGCTCGTAGGCGTTCACATCGGCATTGTCAGCCTCAACCTCAAAGGCGCAGAGCTTGCGCGCGGGGCCGGCATCGCGTTCGGCTTCGGCGGCGGCACGGCCTATAAAGTCACTGTTTTTCTTGAAGCTGATGAAGCGGTCGAGCCCTGTTTCAGCGGCGGTGTAGTCGGGTGAGAACTCCGAGAGCCATGAGCCGAAGAACTTGTCGAGACGTAGCGACATCATCGCGCGCATGCCGAAGGGGAGTATGCCGTGCTCCTGGCCTGCCTCCCAGAGTGTGCGCCAGAGCGCGCGTTGCGCCATTGGATCACAGTAAATCTCGAAGCCCAGATCACCCGTGTAGCTGACGCGCTGCACCACGCAATCAACCATGCCGACTGTCATGTGGCGCACATCCATGAATTTCATGGTCGAAATGTCAGTGCGCGTGCAAGCCGCGAGCACTTTGGCGGCGTTTGGTCCTGCGATCTGGAAGCCGTTTAGCTTGTCGGAGACGTTTTCAACGGTGACACCTTCCATCTCGTTTTGCTCAAACCAGCGCATATGGTAGGCTTGGCTGCCGTAGCTCGCTGTGAGCTGGAAGGCCTCTTCGCCGAGGCAGGATATGGTGAAATCCCCGATCAGGCGCCCCTTATGGCTGAGCATGGGGGTCAGGCTGAGGCGGCCAATTTGCGGCACGCGGCCTGCCATCACGCGGTCAAGCCAAGCGCGGGCATTGGGGCCGGTGACGAGGTATTTGCCGAAATTATGCGTCTCGTTGATGCCGACGGCTTCGCGCACGGCTTTAACCTCGCGGGCGGTGGCGTCAAAGGCATTTGAGCGGCGGAAGCTGGGGGTTTCATATCTGGGCTCGTCGCCTTGGGCGAAGTAATTGACCACTTCGAGGCCGAATTGCTGGCCCCAGACGGCACCCATTTCATCAAACACATCATACATGGGAGTCTGGCGGAAGGGGCGCGCGGCGGGCAGCTCTTCGTTTGGATAGCTGACAGAGAAGCGCTTCTGGTAGTTCTCGATGACTTTGGGCAGGGTGTAGCCTGGTGTGATCCAGTCGCCGAAGCGGGCGACATCCATGGCGATGGTGTCGCGTTCGCATTCCCCTTCAACCATCCATTGCGCCAGCATGAGGCCGACGCCGCCGCCCTGGCTAAAGCCGGCCATGACGCCGCAGGCAGACCAGTAGTTGCGCATGCCCGGAACGGGGCCGACGAGGGGGTTGCCATCTGGGGCAAAGGTGAAGGGGCCGTGGATCACGGATTTGACGCCCGCTTTCTCAAGGTCGGGGAAGCGCTTGTAGGCGAAGTTGATGCTGTCTTCGATCTTGTCGAAATCATCGGCGAGAAGCTCCTGGCCGAAGGTATACGATGTGCCGTCAACCGCCCAAGGGCGGCAGGGCTGTTCGTAGAATCCGATGCAGAGGCCTTTACCTTCCTGGCGCAGATAGCTTTCGCCCGCAGGGTCCATGACATGCGGGTGCTCTTTACCGTCGGCCATCATTTCTTTGATCAGAGGCACTTCGTCGGTGACGATATACTGGTGCTCCATCGGATGCAGCGGGAAGTAGACGCCCGCAAGCGCACCGACTTCGCGCGCCCAGAGGCCACCTGCGTTGACCACATGTTCGGCGTGGACTGTGCCTTTGTCGGTGACCACATCCCATGTGCCATCGGGGCGCTGGTTGGTCTCTTTGACCATTGTGTGCGTTTCGATTGTGGCACCGCCCATGCGCGCGGCCTTGGCGTAGGCGTGGGTTGTGCCTGACGGGTCAAGGTGGCCATCAAGCGGGTCATAAAGCCCGCCAAGGATGCCTTCGATGTTGGTGACGGGAGCGATTTTCCTGATCTCTTCGGGTGAGACGATCTCGGTTTCCAACCCCATGAAGCGGTGCTTGGCACGCTCGGCGAGGAGCATATCAAAGCGGTCTTGGTTATCAGCCAAGGTGACGCCGCCAACGTGGTGCAGCCCGCAGGAGAGGCCAGTGAGTTCTTCGAGCTCTTTATAGAGGCGGATGGTGTAGCCTTGCAGCGCGGCCATGTTTGTATCGCCGTTGAGCGTATGAAAACCGCCCGCAGCGTGCCATGTGCTGCCCGATGTCAGCTCGGAGCGCTCAAGCAGCATGACATCGGACCAGCCAAGCTTTGTAAGATGATAAAGCACAGATGCGCCGACGACGCCTCCGCCGATGACGGCTACACGGGTTGTGGTTTGCATGGTGGCCCCTTTGGTTTCTCGCTGTTTGACGCGAGTCTGGGGCCGAACAGGCAGCAGAGCAAGTGAGAATGCGACAGCGCGTGTCGCTGTTGGTATTAACCTGAGCGGGACTCTGCAAGCTGGCTGCCGAAAAGAGCCATTGAAGCGATCACCTTTTCGAGTTCGCGGCCAAGCCCTGTGAGGCGATATTCGGTTTTGGGCGGCACCGTGGCGTAGACTTTGCGGGTGAGGAGCTTTTCGGCCTCGAGCAGCCTCAGCCTTGCAGTGAGCATTTTGGGAGAGATGCCTTGCAGGGCGCTTTCAAGCTGCGAGTAGCGCTTTTTACCTTCCAGAAGCTCGCGGATGATCAGGAGTGTCCATTTGCCGGACAGGACTTCAGCGGCAATGCCAACGGGGCAAGCGGGCGATTGATTGTCGCCTGTTTGAGCCGTGCTGTTGGCGTGCGGCAGTTCGAAACTGAGTTGGCTTGGCACTTGAAATACTCACTTAGATAGTAGCTTACTTAAGTAAATAAGATTGTTTTTTAATAGTTACTACATAAAGGGAAGTAAAGATTGATTTGTGAAGTGTGGGTTGTGGTTTTCCGGTATGCGGGTTTGGGTTTTGGGGCTAAGCTGACATGCTATCGTCTTTGGAGCGGTTCATAAGGCAACAGCAGGTTCAGGGTTTGGCAAGGAGGCCAATTTGTTTTTATCGTTTGTCCGCTTGGTGCGGCAGTATTCCCGCTTTTTACTGGTGCGTGTGGTTTTATACGCGCTGATGGCACTTGTCGCGGTGGCGAGCGCCATTCTGTTCGGGGATTATATCCCTGACTCTGTGACCGGATTTGTCGGTGCGGAGGCGATGGATGCAATTCTGACGACCTTGGCAAGTTCGATGCTGGCGGTGACGACATTTTCGCTTTCGATCATGGCCGCGGCGATGCAGGGGGCTTCCGGCACACTCACGCCACGGTCGCGGCTTGTGCTCAGGCAGGATGGCGAGACACAATCGGTGCTTTCGGCCTTTGTCGGAGCGTTTGTTTTTTCACTTGTAACCATCATTTTGCGCGCCACGCCGCTTGTCGGCGAGAAAGAGCGCTTTGTTTTGTTTTGTGCCTCTGTGCTTGTTGTCTGTCTGGTGCTTGTTGCGATTATTCGCTGGATCAGGCGGCTCGAAACGCTCGGCGCCACAGATGACACGGTACTGAAGCTGCAAGCGCGCGCAGAAGCTGCGATGAAGGCTTATAGTTCTGCTCCATCGCTCGGGGCGCATGTCTGGACCCGTGCGGAACGGGACGGTATGCGCGGAAAATCTTGCATTGCGGCAAAGCGGGACGGGTATGTACAGCAGATTATGGAAGAGCTTTTGCAAGAGGTGGCAAAGGAGAACGACATTTTTGTTTATGTGGCTGTGAGCACCGGCGATTATGTGGTCGAGGGGCAGCCGCTTGTCTATGCGGACGGAAGTGAAAACCTTGAAATTACCGATCAGGCGAAGCTGCGCGAGGCGGTTTTTTTGCAGCAAGCGCGCGGGTTTGATCAGGATCCACAGTTGGGTGTGACGGTTTTGACCGAGGTTGCCAGCCGTGCGTTGAGCCCTGCGGTGAATGATGTGCAGACAGCTGTTGATATTGTGCACAGACTGTCCTCGGTGTTTTTGAAGGCAGAGAACGGCGCGCATGAGCTGCGCTGTTCGCATGTCTGGATTATCCCACAAGCGCTTGAGGAGATGTTTGCGGCGAGTTTCGATGTGATCGCGCGGGACGGGGCAGATGCGGGTGAGCTCATGGCTGCTATTGTCGAGAGCCTCGGGCGGATTGAAGCGATGGGGCAAGGGGAGCTGCCCAAGCTTGCGCGCGCGACGGCTGCGCGGCTGAACCTCGGCTAGTTTTCCTGACGATCTGTCTCAAGGCGACACATTACGTCGCGTTTTTGCAACTGATTGCTGACAGGGCTGCAATGCTGGCAATGTAACGCGAAAACAAAGGCGGGATTCATGCGCACTCAGGCTCAGGCTGTTGTCATCGGGGGCGGGCTGATCGGCTGCTCTATTCTCTATCACCTGACCAAGCTGGGCTGGCGCGATGTTGTGCTGCTTGAGCGTGACGAGCTTACGTCAGGCAGCACATGGCATGCAGCGGCCGGGATACACGGCCTGCATGACAGCGCCAATATCAGCCGTTTGCAGCATTATACGATGAATTTGTATAATGCGCTTGAGGAAGAAACGGGCCAGAGCTGCGGTGTGTTTCAGCCCGGCTCGCTTTATCTGGCGCAAACACAGGAACGCGTGCATCAGCTTAAGCTGCAAGAGGCCAAGGCCAAGCTTTATGGTATGGATTTCAGCGAGATCAGCCGTGAGCGCGCCGAAGAGCTGCACCCTCTGGTGAACTTTGACGGCATCAAATGCATCATGTGGGAGCCCTCGGGCGGCAATGTGGACCCCTCGGGCGTGACCAACGCCTATGCTGCAGGCGCGCGGCAGAGGGGCGCAGAAATTCACCGCTTTACGCCTGTTACGGCGACAGAGGCGCAGGCGGACGGAAGCTGGATCGTGCGCACCCCAAAGGGTGATGTTGCGACCGACTGGGTGATCAATGCCGCGGGCCTTTGGGGGCGGGAAGTGGCCGCTATGGCGGGAATCGAGCTGCCGTTGCAACCTACGGAGCACCAGTATTTTGTGACCGAGAGCATCCCCGAGATTGCCGCGATCGAGCGGCGTTTGCCCTCGGTTGCGGACCGTGACGGCGAATATTACATGCGTCAGGAGGGCAAGGGGCTGCTCATCGGGGCATATGAGAAAGATATGCGATTCTGGGCGGAGGAGGGCACGCCGCTTGATTTTGCGCATGACCTGTTTGCCGATGATCTGGACCGTATTGAAGAGAATATCATGCGTGCGATTGACCGTGTGCCTGTGGCCGGAACAGCAGGCATCAAGCGGGTGATCAACGGCCCTATGATCTGGTCGCCTGATAGCAACGTGATCCTTGGGCCTGTGCCCGAGCTGAAGGGCTATTTCTGCTGTAACGGAATTATTCCGGGCTTTAGCCAGTCGGCGGGTATGGGGCTTATGGTGGCGCAGTGGCTCACCACGGGCGAGATGGAATATGACATGTTTGCCTGGGATATGGCGCGGTTTGGCGCTTGGGCGGACAAGAAATTTACCAAGGCCCGCGTTAGGGACGTCTATGCGCACCGCTTCAAGATCCACTTTCCCAATGAGGAGCGCGCGGCGGGGCGGCCTGTGCGCACGCGGCCTGTTTATGCGCACCAGAAAGAGATGGGGGCGGTCTTCGGGCTCAATTACGGCTGGGAGCATCCACTGTGGTTTTCGGGTGTGGAAGGCACGAAGGACACGGACGGGTTTACCCGCCAGAACTGGTGGGGGCCAGTGGGCGAAGAATGTAAGATGCTGCGCGAAAACGTTGGTGTGATCGACATCAGCAATTTCGCCAAATATCGCGTGCGCGGGGCAGGGGCGCAAGACTGGCTCAATGCTGTCTTTGCGAACAAAATACCAACCGAGAAGGGCCGCTCCTGCCTCACGCCGCTCATTGGTGTGCGTGGCGGTATCGCGGGAGATGCAACGATAACCATGATCGGTGAGGATGACTACTGGCTTGTCTCCTCGGGTATGGCCGAGCGCTATCAGAAACGGTTTTATGATGCTGTGCCGCGACCTGAAAGCGTGAGCTTTGAGTGCGTAACTGAAGACTACTGCGGCTTCAACATCGCAGGCC
Organism: Lentibacter sp. XHP0401; assembly: GCF_025751535.1. Taxonomy (GTDB): domain Bacteria; phylum Pseudomonadota; class Alphaproteobacteria; order Rhodobacterales; family Rhodobacteraceae; genus Lentibacter. Next base: position 88,125 of record NZ_JAOWLC010000002.1, read on the forward strand.
CGCGCGCCCGCGACTTGCTCGCCTCGCTGACCGAAACCCCGGCCAGCAACCACGACTGGCCCTTCATGCGCAGCCGTATGATCCGCGTTGGCGCGGACCGCAACCTTGGCATAAGCGGCGTGGCTTGCCATGCTCTACGTGTGAGCTTCACAGGTGATCTCGGCTGGGAACTTTACTGCAAGGTTGAAGACCAACGCGAACTTTATGAGATGTTGCTTGATGGGGCCAAGCTGCTCGGCGGCGGCCCGGTCGGAAGCCGCGCCCTTACCAGCCTTCGGATCGAAAAGGGCTATGGCAGCTGGAGCCGCGAGTATTCTCCGGAATACTGGCCGCAGGAAGTCGGGCTGGAGCGGCTTTGCAAAATGGACAAGGACTTTCTCAACAAGGCGGCCTGTGCCGAGGTGCTGGCGAAAACCCCGCGTGAGAAGCTCGTGCTGCTGGCGCTCGATGAGGATGATGTCACGGCCTCTAACGCCGATGCGACGGGGGGAGAGCCTATCTTTGCAGGTTCTGAACCGCTGGGGCGTGTGACCTCGGGCGCCTATGGCTATAGCGTCGGCATGAGCCTCGCGCTTGGCTTTGTGAAGGCTGAATTCGAGGGCGACACCGTCGAGGTGATGGTGCTTGGAAAACCGCATAAAGCGCGGATATTGCAGGAAGCGCCGTTTGACCCGAAAGGCGCGCGCTTGAGGGCGTGATCTGAAGGGGCGGCTGCGCCGCGCAGTTTTTTTAGGGTGGGGGCTTTGCCCCCGAACTTCAAAAGCCATAGGGCTTTTGAAGCCCCCCCAAGGTAATTTTGAACAGAAGAAGCTAGAGGTGTGTGCTTAGGGCGTCTGTGAGGACGGATTTGAGCACGTCTGCATTGACATCGGAGGTGACGAAGGCTTCGCCAATGCCGCGTGCCATGATGAAATTGAGCGTGCCGGACGCGACCTTTTTGTCTTGCATCATAAGAGAGATGAGGCCGTCGGCATCGGGGAGTTCTCCTGATATATCAGAGAGATCTGTCTTCATCTTCATGTCTTTGAGGTGCGCGCGCACACGGCTTGGGGCTTCTTGTGAACAGAGGCCGAGGCGCGCGGAGGTTTCAAACGCCAGCGCGCAACCGATGGCGACGCCTTCACCGTGCAGGAGGCGGTCGGAGTAACCTGTGGCCGCTTCAAGGGCGTGGCAGAAGGTATGGCCCAGATTGAGCAGTGCGCGCTCGCCTTGCTCGGTTTCATCGCGCGCGACAATGCCTGCTTTCATGGCGACCGAGCGTTTGACCGCTTGCAGGCGTAAAGCTTCATCACCCCCAGCGAGGGCGGGGCCGTTTTGTTCCAGCCATTCGAAGAAATCCGCATCGCCCAGAAGGCCATATTTTGCGACTTCGCCGTAGCCTGCGCGGAAATCGCGCTCGGTGAGCGTGCCGAGGACGGAGATGTCGGCGAGGACAAGCGAGGGCTGGTGAAACGCGCCGATGAGGTTTTTGCCATGGGGAGCGTTGATGCCTGTTTTGCCGCCCACGGAGCTATCGACCTGTGCGAGAAGTGATGTGGGAATCTGCACAAAACGCACGCCGCGGCGCAGGATAGAAGCTGCGAAGCCGACCAGATCGCCGATGACGCCGCCGCCGAAAGCGATGACGATATCGTTACGCTCGATTTGTTCGGAGAGGAGCCAGTGAACCACCTCTTGCAGGTGCGCCCAGCTTTTGGTGCTTTCACCTTGGGGAAGCGAGAGGTTGGAATGCGAAATACCCTGCGCATCCAGTGACTTGGTGAGTGTTGTTAAGTGAAGAGAGGCAACATGCGCATCGCTCACAATCGCCACTTTGGGGCGCTTGAGAAGCGGGGATATATGCTTGCCGGTGTCAGCCAGAAGCCCTGTGCCAACGAGCACGTCATAGCTGCGCGCGCCGAGGGAGACGTGAACTTTTTCAGGCATCAGTATGTCTCCAGAACATCATCGCGGCTGTTGAGCGCGGTCAGCACTTTATCGGCCATCCGGGTGATGGAATAGCTTGGATGAGCGCCGACTTCCAGATCGGCGAGGGCGTAGACGGGTGCGCGGGCTTCGAAAATTTCGGCCAGTGTTGCGCGCGGATTTGCGGTACGCAGCAGTGGGCGGGTGTCTTTATGGCCGACACGGCTCCAGAGCAGATCGACATCGGCGGAGAGGAAAACGGAGACCCCGAGTGCAGAGATCATTTCGCGGTTTTCCTGTGCCAGAAATGCACCGCCGCCTGTGGACAGCACGCTTTTGCCGGGGGCTGTGAGCAGGCGGCGGATCACTTCGGTTTCACGGGCGCGAAAGAAAGCCTCGCCATCGCGCTCGAAAATTTCGGGGATGGTCATGTTGGCGGCCTCGGTGATCTCGGCATCGGAATCCAGAAAAGGTGCGCCGATTTTGGCTGCAAGAGCTTTGCCCACCGCTGTTTTTCCTGCGCCCATCATTCCGACAAGAACGACTGTTTTTTTCAGCCTGACCCGCATCATTCTCCCAACCAGTTGCCTGCCACCCCCTTGCCAATCGGCATAAGTTTGCAGTTTTATTTCTTTGTCTGCCTGAATGGCGTGATCTTTGCCAAAATGCCAGATATAAAGTTATCCAAACGCGATAAAGCGAAGGCAGGGTATTGATGGGCAGACTTCTCAAATGGTTGTTTTATTTGATCATTCTGGGGTTTCTCGGGCTGTTGGCCTATGCCTATGTCGGCCCGTTTCTGGACGCGGGTTTTGCGCCCGAGCCTGAAGAGATTCGGATACCGGTGGAGCTTGATGCGCGTTAGGTTTGTTCTTTGCTTCTGCCTCGGCGCATTGCCGCTTAGAGCCGAGACCCCGCTTTCGGCGATTGACTGGCTGGACAATCCGACGCCTGTGAGAGTTGCGCCAGCGCCCGGGCCCGATGTGCAGAGCTTACGCGACGAAGCACCTGTGGCTGATGGCGTTGTGACGCCGGATGTGAGCGTTATGCCAATCGGCGAGGCGAGTGATCGGCTGACTGTCGGATTATTGCCAGCTACAGTGACGGGGCTGCCTGAAACGCTCTGGGAACAGAGTGACGCGAAAGCCGTTCAAAGAGCTATCGAGCAGACGGACTTACGCGACTTAAGTGCGCTTCAGAAGCTTTATTATACGATGATGCTGGCCGAGGCGGTTCCACCTTCGGGGATGGAAGCCGAGGCGTTTTTGACAGTGCGTGCAGGCCAGTTGCGCAAGTTCGGGGCGATCGAGCCTGCAGAGGCGCTGGTGGAACGTTTGCCGTTGGCGAGTCCGCAACATTTTGCGCTGTGGTTCGATCTGACGCTGCTGGCAGGGCTTGAGGACAAGGCCTGTATTGCGCTCAATGAAAAACGCGGGTTGTCGAACGATTATGCGGCGCAAATTTTCTGTGCGCTGCGTGGCGAAGACTGGGACGGCGCAGCTCTTTTGTTTGATACAGCTGATGCACTTGGCTTGCTCAGTTCAACAGAGCACCGGCTTTTGCTGGCGTTTCTTGATCCTGAGTATGCCGAAGACGCGCCGAGCCTTGCGCCGCCACGTGACATCAGCGCGCTGGAGTTCAGGCTCTATGAGGCGGTGGGAAACCCGCTGCCGACAGCGAGCCTGCCGATTGCCTATGCAGTATCTGATTTACGTGATCTTGCGGGCTGGAAGGCCCAGATTGAAGCGGCAGAGCGTCTGGTGCGCAATGGCGCACTTTCGGCCAACGCGCTTTTGGGGCTGTATACCGAGCGCAAGCCTGCGGCCTCAGGCGGGGTTTGGGAGCGGGTGCGCGCTGTGCAGAATATTGAAGCCGCGCTCGTAAAGCCTGACCCTGAACGTTTGAGCCAGGCGCTGCAAGATGCGCATTACCAGATGGCAGACTACGGGCTGACGCCTGCTTTGGCCGAGATTTATGCACCCGAGATTGCCGAGCTTGAGCTGACGGCAGCAGGGGACGCGATGCGCTTCATGTTGACGCTTATGAGCGATGCTTATGAAACAGCGCGGGTGGACCCTGCGCAGGAGAGTGTGCACACAAGGTTTATGCAAAGCCTTGCCGCGGGGACACCTGAAGGCGCGGAGGCACTGAATTATCCTCTTGCGGAAGCGATTGAGGAAGGGTTTGACACAGGGGTGCCCGACGAAGAACTTGCCGCGCTGATGGCCGAGGGAAAGCTTGGCGAAGCGATATTGCTGGCTGCCGAGCATATGACATCGGGACTGAACGGTAACATGGGCGCGCTGAAAAGCGGGATCGCGGCGATGCGGCAGATGGGACTGGAAGACATTACGCGGCGGGCCAGCTTGCAAATGATGCTCAAAAAGCCGCGCGACTGAGATGCGCGACTGGCTTGGCATGTTTCTGGAGACCAAGGCCGCCGAAGCGGGGGCGGCCAAGAACACGCTTGAAGCCTACGCGCGTGATTTGAAAGATTTTTTGGGCTGGTGTGCACACAAAGGGCATGAGCCAGAGACGTTGCGCAAGCCCGATATAGAGGCTTATCTGATTGCCTGCGATGCGCAGGGCCTTGCCAAATCTACCCGCGCGCGGCGGCTCTCGGCTATCAAGCAGTATTACCGCTTTGCCTATGAAGAGCGCATCCGCGCCGACAATCCGGCGCTTGAGATATCGGGGCCGGGGCGCAGCAAGGCGCTGCCGCAGGTTTTAAGCGAGGAAGAGGTCTCGCGGCTTCTGGACGGCGCGGCTGAAGTGGGCCGCAGACCGGATGAACGCTTGCGCAACCGCTGCTTGATGGAGATGCTTTATGCCACGGGAATGCGCGTGAGCGAGCTTGTGAGCTTGCCTGTCTCTGCAGCGCGGGGAGATCCGAAGTTTCTGTTGATTGTAGGTAAGGGCGGCAAAGAGCGGATTGTGCCGCTTTCGCCTGATGCGCGGGACTTGTTACAAGACTGGCTTAAAGTGCGCGACGATGCCGAGGACGCCGCGCGCGCCAAAAGCCTGCCCCCTTCGCGTTTTCTGTTCCCGAGCCGAAGCAAGGCGGGGCATATGACACGGCACAGGTTTTATCTGCTCATCAAGGAAATTGCCGTGATGGCTGGGATCAGCCCAGCCAAGGTGAGCCCGCACAAGTTGCGCCACGCGTTTGCGACGCATTTGCTGGCCAACGGGGCTGATTTGCGCGCCATTCAGACGCTTTTGGGCCACGCAGACGTGGCCACCACCGAGATTTACACCCATGTGCTTGAAAAACGCCTTCAGGATTTGGTGCTCAATCACCATCCGATGGCGAAAGACTGACACTCAAGCGCCTCAGAGCGAGGCAAAATTCCGGCAATGCTCTTGAACTTGCGCGCGCAAGCGTTTCATAAGCGTATGACTTTATGTGGAGGGATCAATGGATCCGAATGTGGCCTCGGCTGACGGGGCGTATTGGATTACAGCAGGGGCGATTGTCTTGTTGCTGATTTTGTCGGGCTTTTTTTCCGGCAGTGAAACGGCGCTGACGGCGGCCTCACGCGGCAAGCTGCGCAGTCAGGCGGACAGGGGCAGCGCGGGGGCCAAGCGCGCTCTGGACATTACCGAAGACAACGAGCGGCTGATTGGCTCGGTTCTTCTGGGCAATAATCTTGTGAACATTCTTGCCGCCTCATTGGCAACTTCGCTGTTTACAGCACTGTTCGGCGAAAATGGTGTAGCGCTGGCGACTTTGGTTATGACTATGCTTGTACTGGTCTTTGCCGAGGTGCTGCCCAAAACCTACGCGATCACCAATGCCGAGCGCGCTGCGGCGCTTGTTTCAGCTCCTATTCGCATTGTTGTTCTGGTTTTTGCGCCTGTGGTGACGGCTGTGCGCTGGTTTGTGCGGCTATTGCTGCGGATATTCGGGATTCAGGCGGACCCTGACAGCCATATTCTTGCTGTGCGCGAGGAGATTGCTGGGGCGCTTTCGCTCGGGCACTCGGAAGGGGTTGTGGAGAAGGAAGACCGCGACAGGATTCTGGGGGCGCTCGATTTGGCGGAGCGGGCTGTGGAAGAGATCATGCTGCATCGCTCGGGGATCGAGATGATTGATGCCGATCTTGATCCGCAGGAAATTCTGAACCAGTGTTTGAGCAGCAACCATACGCGACTGCCAGTTTATCGCGATGATCCTGACAATATCATCGGGGTGATACATGCCAAGGACCTGTTGCGCGCCATGCACAAGCAGATGCTTGAGGCGGGCACGGTAGAGGCTGCATTTAGTGATTTTGACCTCGCGGATGTGGCTATGGAGCCTTATTTTGTTCCTGAAACCACAACGCTTGATGACCAGATGCGCCAGTTTTTGCGCCGCCGAACGCATTTTGCGCTGGTGGTGGATGAATACGGTGTGTTGCAGGGGCTGATCACGCTGGAGGACATTCTGGAAGAGATTGTGGGCGAGATCACCGACGAGCACGACCCTGCGGCGGAACATGCTGTGACCAAGGGCGAAGACGGGGTTTTCTATGTGGACGGGGCGATGACAATTCGCGACTTTAACCGTGCGACCGATTGGTCACTGCCGGATGAGGACGCCAATACTGTGGCGGGTCTTGTTATCCACGAGGCGCAGATGATTCCCGAGGTGGGGCAGGTGTTTGCCTTTCACGGCTTCCGATTTACCGTGCAGGAGCGGGAAGACAACCGCATCACCAAGTTTAAAATCCGCCCGCTTTAGGGTGTTTCGGCTGAGGCCGACCCGCCGGGGGGCGTATGCGTGGGGGACTAGTCCCCCACGCCTCCTGAGGTATTTTTGAACAGAAGAAGCGGGGGCAGGGAGGTTTTCAGCCTTCGAGTTTTACCAGCGCGTGGCGCTTTTTGCCGGCGGCGAGTTTGAGGGTTTTGGCGAGATCCTCTTGCGAGAACATCTGGCCCGCTTCTGTGACGGCTTCGTCGTTCACGCGCGCGCCACCCTCGGCGATGAGGCGCTTGGCCTCTTTGCCCGAGCTCACGAGCCCTGCGCGCACGAAGAGCTGCGCAGCAGAGATGCCGTCGGAAACATCAGCGGCAGGTAAGGCGACGGTGGCGAGTTCTTCGCCCACTCCGCCACGCTCGAAAACTTCGCGCGCTGTGGCTTCGGCGGCTTCGGCGGCTTCGCGGCCATGGCAGAGCGTTGTGACCTCGTTGGCGAGCACGATCTTGGCATCGTTGATCTCTTGTCCCTCAAGCGCGCCGAGGCGTTCGCACTCGTCCAGCGGCAGCTCGGTGTAGAGCTTGAGGAAGCGGCCGACATCCGCATCTGTTGTGTTGCGCCAGAACTGCCAGAACTCGTAGGGCGCGAGCATGTCGGCGTTGAGCCAGATTGCTCCGCCCTGACTTTTGCCCATTTTCTTACCATCGGAGGTGGTGAGGAGAGGGGATGTGAGGCCGAAGATTTCTTCACCGATCACGCGGCGGGTGAGGTCGATCCCGTTGATGATGTTGCCCCATTGATCGGAGCCGCCCATCTGGAGCAGACATCCGTAGCGGCGGTTTAGTTCAAGGAAATCATAAGCTTGCAGGATCATGTAGTTGAACTCCAGGAAGCTCAAGGACTGTTCGCGGTCTAGCCGTGATTTGACGCTTTCAAAGGCGAGCATACGGTTGACCGAGAAGTGGCGACCGATGTCGCGCAGGAATTCGAGGTAATTGAGCCCGTCGAGCCATTCGGCGTTGTTGAGCATAATGGCATCGGTTTTGCCTTCACCATAGGTCAGGTATTTCGCAAACACCTGCTTCATACCTTCGATATTGTCATCAATCTGCGCAGGTGTGAGGAGCGGGCGCTCGTCGGCGCGGAAGGAAGGATCACCCACTTTTGTTGTGCCGCCGCCCATTAGGGTGATCGGTTTGTGGCCTGATTTTTGCAGCCAGCGCAGCATCATGATGTTGAGCAAATGCCCGACGTGCAGCGATTTGGCTGTCGCGTCATAGCCGATATAAGTTGGCACAACCCCTTTGATCATGGCCTCGTCGAGGCCTTGATAATCGGTGCAATCGGCGAGAAAGCCGCGCTCCATCATGACACGCATGAAGTCCGATTTGGGGTGATAGGTCATTTTGATATTCCTTGGTTGGTGTGGCGCTTGTATAGAGCGCTCATGGGCGAAGGAAAAGACCATGATTAAGGGCAAGAAACCAGCGGGCAAACTGCGTGCTATCGGCGCGATGAGTGGAACGTCACTTGACGGGGTTGATGTGGCCGAGGTGGTCACCGACGGGCATGATATTTTCAGTTTCGGAACCACGGGCTACCGCGCTTATACGCCTGAGGAGCACGGGATTTTGCGCGGCGTTTTGGGCAAGTGGCATGATGCCGAGGGGCTGGACGCGGCGTTTGAGGTGGTGCAGCGCGCGCATATCGAGGCGTTGAGTGGCACAGAGGCCGAACTTGTCGGCTTTCATGGCCAGACGCTCGCGCATGATCCGCGTGGGCGCGGCACGCACCAGATGGGGGACGGCGCGGCTTTGGCCGAGGCTCTGGGCAAGACTGTGGTGTGGGATTTTCGCTCGTCCGATGTTGAACTTGGCGGCGAAGGCGCGCCGCTTGCTCCGTTTTTTCACCACGCTTGCGCGCGGCACCTGGGATATGAACGGCCAGTTGCCTTCCTTAATCTTGGCGGTGTGGGCAACATTACTTTTGTCGACCCGCGGATTGCAAAGCCTGAAGACGCAGGTGCGGTTTTGGCGTTTGATACGGGACCGGCCAATGCGCCGATCAACGACTTATGCAACGAACGCCTGGGCCGGCCTTATGATGAAGGCGGCGCTTTGGCCCGTAGCGGGCGCGTTGAAACCGGGGCGTTGGAGCTGTTTCTGGCGGACCCGTATTTTTACCGTATTCCGCCCAAGTCGCTTGACCGCGACGCTTTTGCTGTGATGCGCGAACTGGTGCTTGAGTTGCCTGATGCGGATGCGGCGGCCACGCTGACAGGGATGGCCGCGGCCTCTGTTTTGCAGGCGATGGACCATGCCCCAGAGGCGCCCGGCGAAGTTCTGGTGACGGGCGGGGGGCGCTTGAACCCCGTAATGATGCAGATGCTTGCAGCGGCGCTTGATTGCCCTGTGCGGGATATCGACGAGACGGGGCTTAACGGCGACATGCTGGAGGCGCAGGCCTTTGGCTACCTCGCCGTGCGCGTTGCGCGGGGGCTGGCAACATCCTGCCCGAGCACAACAGGCGTGCGGGCGGCGGTGGGCGGCGGAATTGTGAGCTATCCGTCCGAATAAAGCCTCAGGCCGAGCAGGAAGCTCCACCGAGCACACAGAATTTGGCGCAATGCGGGTGATTGAGCTGCACAGGGCGGCGGGCCTCTTTCAGTGTGTTCCCAAGCTCGAACTCGGGCGTGTAGGCGAGAAGTGTGCAGGCAAGCACGGCGGGGGCTTCGGCGCCCTTACGCTTAACCACCATGCGTGAGGAGGAGCACATCACATCCTCAGGAGATTTGCCCAAGATGCCCCAGCAGTCTGTTGTGATTTCGGGGACTTCGACGTTCATGTCCATTTCTGGAAAAAGCACTGTTTGAGCAGGGGCTTGGGCATCAATTCTGAAGTTGTTTTCCGAGTAGAGGCGGGCATAGCCTGCGCGGGCCTCGGCTTCGCTTTCGTGAAAGGCGATGCGGCCGGCAACGGCCATTTTGAAACCGTGGTCGCGCAGCCAGATCATGCCCTCGATTGTGCGCTTGAAGGCATCTTTGCCGCGCTCGGCATCGTGCAATTCGGCTGACCAGTGATCGACGGAAATACGGAAAGTCATCTGGTCGTGGTATTTTTCGGCCAGCTTGAGCAGGCCTGTTTGCATGGGTTTGCGCATCATCGGGCGCATGGCGTTGGTGAGAACAAGCACTTCGAACCCTTGCTCAAGTGCAGCCTCCATCATGCCGATCATCTCCGGGTTCATGAACGGTTCGCCGCCTGTGAAGGCGATCTCGCGGATGGGCCAGCCGAGGCTTTTGACTTCGTCGAGATAAGGCTCGATATCGGCGCGGGTGAGATACACCAGCGCATCATTGGTGGGGGAGCTTTCGATATAGCAATTTGCACAGGTGATGTTGCAGAGCGTGCCTGTGTTGAACCAGAGCGTTTCGGGGTGTGTGAGCGCAACGGAAGCGCGTGTCTCGCCTTTGGCTGTGACGCGCGGATCTTGAAACTTGCCGAAGTTGGCGTGTGTGGTGAAATCTTCCATGGAGCCCTGACATAATCATTGTGTTTTCTTTGGCTAACCCAAGCTGCGCACGCAAAAAAGGGCCGAAGCGGGGATTGACGCCATTGTGAACGCGCGCAGGCCTGTTATCTTTCGGGCAACATACTTTGAAAAGGCTGTCTTATGGTATCGCGCGTTATTCCTGTCGATGATTTTGATCTGGTGATCTTCGGCGCAACGGGTGACCTTGCACGGCGCAAGATATTGCCCAGCCTGTTCCGCCGCTTTTGTGCGGGGCAGATGCCTGATGAGGCCCGTGTTATAGGGGCTGCGCGCTCGGACCATGATGACAAGAGTTTTCGGGCCTTTGTCATGGAAGCCTTGAAAGAGTTTGCGAGTGTGAAGGGCGCCAAGGCGGCAGATTACAAAGCCTTTGTAGCAAGGCTGGATTATGTGACGCTAGATGCGCGCGGCACAGCGGGCTGGGAAGAGCTTAAAGCGCTTTGTGACCGAGGGGTGACGCGGGCGTTTTACTTCTCGGTCGGGCCAAGCCTGTTTGAAGACCTTGCCAAGCGCCTGCATAAATACGGGCTCGCAGGCAACGAAACGCGGATTGTTGTGGAAAAACCCTTTGGCCGTGATCTGGAGAGCGCCAAGGATTTGAACGCGGCTTTGGCCAAGCATTTTGACGAAAGCCAGATTTACCGGATCGACCATTATCTTGGCAAGGAAACGGTACAAAACCTGATGGCTGTGCGCTTTGGCAACATGTTGTTCGAGCCGCTCTGGAACAGCCAGTATATCGACCACATCCAGATCACGGTGGCGGAAACAGTGGGGGTTGCGGGGCGGGGCGAATATTATGACCGCGCAGGCGCCATGCGCGATATGGTGCAAAACCATTTGATGCAGCTTTTGTGCCTGATTGCCATGGAGCCGCCTGCGCAATTTGAACCTGCGGCGGTGCGTGACGAGAAGCTCAAGGTCATTCGCGCTCTGGAGCCTGTGGGGCCGAAAGAACTGGTGCGCGGGCAGTATCAGGCCGATGAGGACAGGAGCAGTTATCTTGAGGATGTGGGGGACGAGGACAGCACCACAGAGAGCTTTATTGCGATCAAGGCGCATATCTCGAATTGGCGGTGGGCGGGCACGCCGTTTTATTTGCGCACGGGAAAACGCCTCAAGCACCGTGCCAGCGAGATTGCGGTGGTGTTCAAGGATACGCCACACAGCATTTTTGGCGATGATGCAGGGCGGCATCGCAACATTTTGAGCATTCGCTTGCAGCCCAACGAAGGCATCGAGCTTGGCGTGACGATCAAGGAGCCCGGGCCCGGCGGTATGCGGCTAATTGATGTGCCGCTTGATATGAGCTTTGCGGAGGCGCTCGGACCGGACGGTGAAGATGTGCCGGACGCTTACGAGCGGTTGATTATGGATGTGATCCGTGGAAACCAGACGCTGTTTATGCGCGACGATGAAGTCGAGGCGGCGTGGCGCTGGAGCGATCCTATTATTGCAGGCTGGGAAGAGCGGCGCGATGTGCCGCTGCCCTACGAGCCTGACAGTGCGGGGCCTGACGATGCGCTGATGCTGATGCACCGAGATGGCCGACGTTGGAGGGAAATTAGAGAATGAAAATAGTCACTTACCCAGATGATGACATGTTGTTCATGGGGCTTGCCAATGTTCTGGCGGGCGAGCTTAAAAGCGAGCTTTTGCACGAGGAACGCGCCAGTTTTGTTGTGCCGGGTGGCACAACTCCGGGGCCTGTTTTTGATGCGCTTTGTGCAGCAAGTCTGGACTGGAGCCGCGTTGATGTGATGCTCTCGGACGAACGTTGGCGGCCCGAGGTGCATGTGCGTTCGAACGCGCGGCTGGTGCGCGAGCGGTTGTTGCAGGGGCGCGCGGCGGAAGCGGTGTTTCACCCCTTTTATACAGGGGCACCTACGCCTGACGAGACATTGGCTGATGTGGAAAGCACGATTTACCCGTGCCTGCCTATCTCGGTTTTGCTGCTGGGTATGGGCACGGATATGCACACGGCTTCACTGTTTCCACGTGCCAAGGGGCTTGATGTTGCTTTGAGCGAGGAGACAAGCGCACTGCTCACGCCGATCGAGGCGGAAGGTGAGCCGGAGCCGCGTGTGACGCTGACGGCCAATGTGTTGAACGGCGCGATGAAGAAACATCTGGTGATTATTGGCGCGGAAAAGCGCGCGGCGTTGGAGCGCGCAGCGACATTGCCGCCCGAGAAAGCACCTGTGAATGCGATCCTTGAGGGCACGACAGTGCATTGGGCACCATGATGCCGGCGAAGGAGTGGGCGCGGGTTTTTACGCTTGGCCGCGCGCGTGGCAAGATTGCCGAGTTGTTTGAGGCGGATGCGAAGCGGGCGGAGCGCTTTAGCCGTGAGGCCTGCGGGATACTCTATGACTTCAGCAAAACAGCATTGAGCGAGGAGAGCTTTGCTGCGTTGCTGGATCTCGCTGAAGCGGCCGAGGTGGAGGCGGCGCGTGATGCGATGATGCGCGGCGAGAAGATCAACACCACAGAAGGCCGCGCTGTGCTGCATACGGCGCTAAGGGCGGGGCCTGAGGCGGTGATTGAGGTAGATGGGCAAGATGTGATGCCCGAGGTGCGGGGCACGTTGGCGCGGATGGCGGCGTTTGCCCGTGAGGTGCGCAAGGGGCCGATCACGGATGTCGTGAATATCGGGATTGGCGGCTCGGATCTTGGGCCAGCTATGACGGCACTCGCGCTTCAGCCTTACGCAGACGGGCCACGGGTGCATTTTGTATCCAACATTGATGGCGCACACATTCATGATGTTCTGAAAAAGCTTAACGCGGCGACAACGCTTGTGTTGGTGGCCTCGAAAACCTTCACCACCATCGAGACGATGACCAACGCCGCCACGGCGCGGCGCTGGATGGCGGAGACGGTTGCCGACCCTGCGGCGCAGTTTGCCGCGATTTCCAGTGCCGAGGAGAAGGCGGCGGAGTTTGGCATTCCTGCGGAGCGGGTGTTTGGTTTTGAAGATTGGGTTGGCGGACGCTATTCTGTCTGGGGACCGATAGGTTTGAGCCTGATGCTGGCCATCGGGCCAGAAGATTTTGCCGCATTTCTGGCTGGGGCAGCCGAGATGGACCTGCATTTTGCGAGCGCGCCCTTGGCCGAGAATCTGCCTGTGATCCATGCGCTTGTCGGGCTGTGGCATCATCAGGTTTGTGGATATGCCACCCGCGCGGTGCTGCCTTATGACCAGAGGCTGGCGCGGTTGCCCGCATATCTCCAACAGCTTGACATGGAGAGCAACGGCAAGCGCGTGAGCAAGGCGGGAGAGGCGCTGGCCTTTGGCTCGGGGGCGATTGTCTGGGGTGAGCCCGGCACCAACGGGCAGCACGCGTTTTATCAACTGCTCCACCAAGGCACCGAGATTGTGCCTGCGGATTTTCTTGTTGCGATGCAGGGGCATGAGGAAGGGCTGGCGCATCATCATGCGCTTCTGGTGGCCAACTGCTTTGCGCAATCTCAGGCGCTGATGCTGGGGCGCGACCATGAGGCACCGCAGCGGGTGTTTGAGGGCAACAGACCCTCTGTGACCATGGCGTATGAGAAGCTCACCCCGCGCATGTTGGGGCGGATTATTGCGCTTTATGAGCACCGTGTGTTTGTGGAAGGGGCGATCCTCGGGATCAACTCGTTTGACCAGTTCGGTGTTGAACTGGGCAAGGAACTGGCGACGGCTTTACAGCCTGTGCTTGGGGGGGCGGAGGCTGATTTGGACAGTTCAACCGCGCAGCTTGTCGCGTTTTATCGCGGCTATCAGAACTAGATATCAAGTTCGAGCCAGACCGGCACATGGTCTGACGGCTTTTCGCGGCCGCGCAGTTCGGCTTGAATTTCGCATTTGACCATGAGGTCGGCGCATTCGGGGCTGAGCAGGAAATGGTCAATCCGGATGCCGTTATTGCGCTGCCATGCGCCGGCTTGATAATCCCAGAAGCTGTAGTGCCCGCCGCCCTGCGTCTGTGCACGGAAGGCTTCTGTGAGGCCAAGAGCGAGAAGGCGCCGGAAGGCCTCGCGGCTCCGGGGGAGGGCGAGAGCATCTTCGCGCCAGCTTTCGGGCTTGGCGGCGTCTTCATCCTGCGGGATGACGTTGTAGTCACCTGCCATGAGGAAGGGCTCTTCCAGCTCAAGCAGCTCTTCGGCGCGTCTGTGCAGGCGCTCCATCCACGCAAGCTTATAGTCATACTTGGGGCCGGGGACGGGGTTGCCATTGGGCAGGTAGAGCCCGCAGATGCGCAGGGCGGTTTTGCCTACCACGGTGGCCTCGATGTAGCGGGCTTGTTCATCGTCTTCGTCGCCCGCGAGGCCACGGGTGACATCTTCGAGTGGCAGCTTCGAGAGCAGGGCAACGCCGTTGAAGGATTTTTGACCGTGGGTCTCGACCTGATAGCCGAGAGTTTCGATCTCGTCGCGTGGGAAGCCTTCATCGATGGATTTGATCTCTTGCAGGATCGCTACATCGGGGGCGTCGTCTTTGAGCCATGTCATCAGGGTTTCAAAACGGGCTTTAACACCGTTGATGTTGAAAGTTGCGATCTTCATGAGGCCCGCCTGCGATTTGTTTCCTCACTGGTTTAGCCGAAGAATCATCGCGCCGCCAGAGTGGCTTGGAGTGAGGGGAATGGAGATTTGATTCTGTCATTGGAAGGATGGTCCTGGACCAGAACGTCAGGTCAAGCGGTGAAGGGGTTTGAAAATATGGAAGCAAAATGAATGAGTTATGGGTTTGTTGGTGAAAACAACTTAAGGTTGTGTAAAAAACATTGCTTAACAACTCTAGGTAGATAATGCTGAAGACACATCAACCTGAAGGGAATTGAGATGTCTGCACTTCGTAAAACACAATCCATTGAAATCCAGATCACAGAGACAAGCATGTTTGAGGGCGCTGGCTCGGAGTTGTTCATCTGCTGTTCGGAGCCGACAGGCTCGGACGCCATGATGGGTGACGCAACCGGCGCATATATCTGCTGCTCGGACCCTGCCGGTTCTGACAGCATGTCAGGCGATGCGACTGGCACATATATTTGCTGCTCAGAGCCCACAGGTTCGGATGCCATGTCTGGTGAAAAAGTAGAGATGTTCATCTGCTGCTCGGACGATTGAGCCCTATGGCCCGAGCTTTAGCGCTCGGGCTACAAGCGGGGGGCCATGCCTCCCGCCAAACTTCTGAAGCAAACAATGGGGCCGACCGATGGGCGACGTAATCCAGCTTAACTTCGCTAAGCCAGTTTATGCAGAGGCCGACCAGCAAGCCGCATTGGCGCATTGTTTTGCACGTCATCGCCGCATTGGGGATGATGTTTTCTGGCTGAAGGAAAACGCCGAGTTTCTCAACATCCACGAGACAACTGGTAAACGGCTGAGCGATGGAGCCTTGAGCGCTTACGAGAGTTTCTATAACGATGTTGAAAGCCGCTTGCGGTTTTTCCCACAGTATTACCGTTTTTTGCTGTCGATCACGCTTGACCTTGAGGCGTTAGGCTTTGAGGGCAGCAAGGGGGGCGCGCTTTGTGCTTGGGCCGATAAAGCGCAGCTTGTGGATGCGGAACTGTCTGATTTGCAGCGCGCCGAAGCAGCACGGCTTTTGGGCCGTGGCGGTCTTGTGGGGGTGCATGAAGATACAGCGCTAACCAGCCGTTTGCACAGGTTTATTTCGCACAGTGCAACCTTTTCGCTCCCCAATAAAAAAGCCGCTTACGAGCTGACCCATATTGTCTTTTATCTCAGTGAATATGGCCGACGTGACCCTGAGATAAGCCGCTCTGCCGTCCGCAGCCTGATGTTTGCAGGCACGCTTGCGCTGATTGACGAGAACGCCGATTTGTTGGCCGAGGTTTGCCTTGCCTTGCGGTTTGCGCGCCAACCTGTGCCGCCAGCCTGGGCTGCTTGGGTGCAGGCCGTGGGCAAGCGCTTTACAGTGAGTGCCGAGGCGAGCCCGCCAATTGACGATTATCACGAGTTTCTCACCTGCAACTGGTTGGCCATGGCCACCGGGGGAGAAAGTTTTGCACAGGAGATGAGTGCCGAGCGTATGATTTTTAAGAAATCACACGGGCATCATGGGGTTTTGCGGGCGATGTCGGAGTATCTTTACAATCTGGCCGACAAGCGTGTGGACGATTGGGGCGCGATGCGAGGTGAACTTGAGGGGATGATCGCCGGCGACGCTTATGCACATCTTCTGCAAGCGGAAGCGGCTTATCCCGAGTTTGACGAGTTTTTTGCGTATTTTGCCCGCGCGGGGGGCTAGCTTCACATCGAGAATGACACGCCACAGCCGCAGGAGCTTGACGCGTTCGGGTTTTCGATCACAAAGCGCGCGCCGATCAGCTCTTCGACATAGTCGATCTTGGCGCCTGTCAGGAACGGTTGGCTGACCTCGTCGATTACAACTTTTTCGCCGGCGCCTTCCAGCACGAGGTCGTCCTCGGCGGGATCATCAAGCTTGATTTCGTATTGAAAGCCCGAACAGCCGCCGCCTTCGACTGCCACGCGCAGCGCCTTACCGTCTTTGCTTGCGCCGATGACGGCGAGTTGGGCAAAGGCTTCGGGTGTGACGGAAGGGGGGATGAACATGGGGGCTTATCCTTACGGGCTTGCGGGTTTACCTGACGGCTTGATGCAATATATATGGGGCCAAGTGAGCGGCGGCAAGGATGAGACACGATGCAATTTGAAATGGCCCTCTTTGCCAGCCGGCCTGAAGACACGCGCGGGCGGCTTTATTCCGAGGCGGAGAGCGTGTTTCGCACCTGTTTTCAGCGGGATCGGGACAGGATTATTCATTCCAGCGCCTTTCGCCGGTTGAAACATAAAACGCAGGTATTTCTGGAGCATGAGGGCGATTATTACCGCACGCGGCTGACGCATTCCATTGAGGTGGCGCAGGTGGCGCGCACGATTTGTGGCGCGCTTGGCCTGAATTCGGAGCTGACCGAGGCTGTCGCACTGGCGCATGATTTGGGGCATACGCCCTTTGGCCACACGGGCGAGGATGCGCTGGACGCCTTGATGCAGCCTTACGGCGGGTTTGATCACAATGCACAGGCCATCCGCATCGTCACCTCGCTTGAACGGCATTATGCGGATTGGGACGGGCTGAACCTTACGTGGGAGTGCCTTGAAGGGATCGCCAAGCATAACGGGCCTGTTTCCGAGCCCGTGCCCTATGCGCTGGCGGGGTATAATACGCGCCATGATCTGGAGTTGCACACCCATGCCAGTGCAGAGGCGCAGGTGGCGGCGCTGTCGGATGATATTGCCTACAACCATCACGATATTCACGACGGTTTGCGCGCAGGGCTTTTTGAGGTTGAAGATCTGCTCGACTTGCCGATTGTGGGCGGGTGTTTTGCCGAGGTTGATGCGCGCTACCCTGCGCTTGAGCCGCAGCGCCGCCAGCACGAGGCACTGAGACGGTTTTTTGGTGTGTTGGTGGAAGATGTGATTGCCACGAGCCGCGCGATTGCGGTTGAAATGCAGCCGGTGAGTGCGGAAGAGGTGCGCCATGCAGGGCGGCCTCTGGTGCGGTTTTCGCCGGGTCTTTGGGCTGATCTCAAGGTGATCCGCGCGTTTTTGTTTGAGCGGATGTATCGCGCGCCTTCGGTTGTAAGGATGCGCGCGCGCGCCTCTTTGATTGTGGAGGGCCTGTTTGAAGGGTATCTCGCGACGCCCGAGCTTTTGCCCGAGGAATGGCACGAGGCACTGAGCGAAGCGATGGGCAAGCAGACCGAAACTGCGCGCATTATCTCGGATTATCTGAGTGGCATGACCGACCGGTTTGCCACTCAGGAATACCAGCGCTTAATCGGGGCGTTGCCCGATTAAAACGGGATTTCGTCGTCAAAATCGGAGTTGTTGCCGACTTGCTGAGGCTCGGACGGGCCACCGAAACGGTCATCCTGTCCGCCGCCGTATTGGCTGCCGCCTCCGCCACCACCGCCAGAGCCACCTTCGTTGCGGCCATCGAGCATGGTGAGCACGCCGTCAAAACCTTGCAGCACAACTTCGGTGCTGTAACGGTCGGCGCCGGACTGGTCCTGCCATTTACGGGTTTGAAGCTTGCCTTCGATATAGACTTTCGAACCTTTGCGCAGGTATTGCTCGGCGATGCGCACGAGGCCTTCCTGAAAGATCGCAACAGAGTGCCATTCGGTGCGCTCGCGGCGCTCGCCAGTGGCTTTGTCTTTCCAGTTTTCAGATGTGGCAATGCGCAGGTTGCAGACTTTGCCGCCATTCTGGAAAGTGCGCACTTCGGGGTCGCGCCCCAAGTTGCCGATGAGAATGACCTTGTTAACCGAGCCTGCCATGATACGCCTTTCTGAGAATCTGTTTGCCGTTTGACAGAGCTTACACCATCACGACCAAGTTAATGAAAGCATAAAACTTGAGATAAATGGGCAAGAAGCCGCGAAATATGCTATGAAATCAAACGGGGCTGGAAATTTGCTGTGTATTCCTTACACTGCGCTCTAGTTTTTTGGGGGACAATGCAGATGCGCAAAATATTGTTGAGCGCTGTCTTGGCGGCTTCGCTGCTGCCGGTTGCGGCGGATGCTGAGCTTTTTGGTTCCAAATCGAGCAAATCCCATTTCAAATCCCAAACACGGATTTTGGATACGCGCGCCAAGTCGCAGTATTCGTCGTCTGTCCGGTTGCAGCCGGCCAAAGTCGAGGCGCCGACCAAATGGGGCAATGAAGCGGTTCTTCCTTATCAGGGGCGTCAGAACGGCCCTTATGTGATCATGGCGAAGAATGCGGCGCGCAAGCATGGTGTGCCTGTGGATTTGTTTTTGCGGCTGGTGCAACAGGAAAGCGGCTGGAACGCGACTGCGCGGTCGCACAAGGGCGCTTTGGGGCTGGCACAGCTGATGCCCGGCACGGCGCGCACCCTTCGGGTCAATCCGCACGATCCTTATGAAAACCTTGAGGGGGGCGCGCGCTATCTGAAGGCGCAATACAAAGAGTTTGGCTCGTGGCGGCTGGCTCTTGCTGCTTATAATGCGGGGCCTGGGGCTGTGAAGAAATACGGCGGCGTGCCGCCTTTCAAGGAGACGCGCAACTACGTTAAAGTAATTTGGGGAAGCTAAAGCGCTTCCCCTTTTAATATCAAACGTTTGAGAGTTCTTTTTGATGTAGCCATTCCGCATGTTTAGGCGCTTTTTTGGTGCGGCTCCATTCTTCAAGCATATCCCATTTGACAGCATCAAGCTTGGCGAGAAGCGCGTCTTCTTCGGGATCGGGGCAAGCCAGCTCGACACGGTGGCCATTGGGGTCAAAGAAGTAGATCGAGTGAAAGATCGAGTGATCGGTGACGCCGAGAACCTCGACACCTTCAGCCTCAAGGTGCTCTTTGAATTCAATCAATGTCTCGCGGTCTTTCACCTTGAAGGCGATATGCTGCACCCAGATAGGTGTGTTGGGGTCGCGGCCCATTTCAGGCTTGGTTGGCAACTCAAAAAAGGCCAGCACGTTGCCGTTACCTGCATCCATGAAGATATGCATGTAAGGGTCTGGTTCGTGGGTCGAGGGGACATGATCTTCTGCAATTGCGAGGACGAAATCCATTTTGAGTTTCTGATTATACCACTCGACCGTTTCCTTGGCATCGCGGCAGCGGTAGGCGACGTGGTGAATTTGTTCGATTTTCATGAAGCGTTCCCTTTTTTCTGTTCTGGGAGTCTCATGAAGGTTGCATTTGTAACTATCAAGTAAAAAGTTGCGAGCGCAACTAATCGGGTAAAAGAAGAGCCGCGTGAAAGCGGCTTTTCCAGGGATTACTCTGCGGCGAGCTTGATCACCGGTTCCATTTCTTTCAGATCTGCATCATTCAAATGACATTTGATCTGGTGTCCATTGCCCATATCTTTAACCGGTGGCACTTCTGTCTCGCAGAGCCCGCCAGAGACCTTGCTTTTCCAGTTGCAGCGGGTCTGGAACGGGCAGCCAGGGGGAGGGTTCATCGCCGAGGGAATATCGCCTTCCAGAACGATATGTTTTTTGACGATACTTGTGTCGGCGATAGGAACCGCCGAGAGAAGCGCTTCGGTGTAGGGGTGGTAAGGCGGGGCAAAAACTTCGTCGGTTGTGCCGAGCTCGACAACATGCCCAAGATACATAACCATAACGCGATCAGATAGATAGCGCACGATGCTCAAGTCGTGACTGATGAAAAGGAGTGTGGTTTTGTGCTCGCGCTGGATTTCCATCAGAAGGTCGGTCACTGCCGCTTGAACCGACACGTCGAGAGCCGAGACAGGCTCGTCTGCGACAACGATGCGGGCATCACCAGCAAAGGCGCGGGCAATGCCGACGCGTTGCTTTTGGCCGCCCGAGAGTTGGCGGGGCATTCTGTCAGCGAAGGCGCGGGGCAGCTTCACCAGATCAAGCAGTTTGAGCATCCGCTCGCGGCGGTCGGCGTCACTGTCGCCAATATCGAAAATTTCCAGCGCGCGGATGATCTGACGCCCGACTGTCATGGACGGGTTGAGAGTATCAAACGGGTTCTGGAAGACCATTTGCACATCGGCGACGGTCTTTGTGTCACGTTTCTCGATGGGTGTGCTTCCGATATCTTTCCCATCAAGCTCAATTGTGCCGCCAGTGGCTGTCTCAAGTCCCATGAGCACTTTGGCGAAGGTGGATTTACCGCAGCCTGACTCGCCGACAATGGCCAGCGTTTCGCTCTCGCGGGCCTCAAAACTTAGGGTTTCATTGGCTTTGACCACGCGGGTTTCACCGCCACCGAAGAGAGCGTTGGCAGCGACTTCATAGTATTTCTTGAGGTTGTCCATCTTGAGCACGACCTCGCCGATATCACCTTTTTTCTTGGTTTCAGCGGCTGTGATGGGGGCGTGCCAGTCGATTTCCTGATACTTGAGGCAGCGGGTTTCGTGGCTTCCTTCGCTATCAACCGAGGACATGGGCACGAAGCCTTCGTCGCAACGGCCAGCATCAAAGTAGTCACAGCGGGGGCCGAAATTGCAACCTTTGGGGCGCTCATGGGGCAGCGGGAAATTCCCCGGAATGGCCACCAGAGGGCGGTCATTTTTGTTGGCTCCTGGCAGGGGGATAGAGCGGAAAAGTGCTTGTGTATAAGGGTGTTGCATGTTGTTGAACACGGTTTCGATATCGCCGCGTTCAACGGCTTCGCCAGAATACATCACGCAGATGCGGTCACAGGTTTCAAGCACGAGGCCGAGGTTGTGGGAGATGAACAGCATCGAGGTGCCGTATTTCTTGCCCAGATCCTTCACAAGCTCCACCACGGCGGCCTCGACTGTGACGTCGAGCGCTGTTGTCGGCTCATCGAGAATCAGCAAAGAAGGCTTTGACATCAAGGCCATAGCGATCACGATGCGCTGTTGCTGGCCGCCAGAAAGCTGGTGCGGATAGCTTGAAAGCATCCGCGCGGGGTCGGGGAGTTTTACGTCTGTGACCACCTCAAGGGCGCGGTTGTAGGCCTCTTCTTCGCTGACGCCTTCATGGATCATCGGCACTTCCATGAGCTGCCTGCCGATCTTCATGGCAGGGTTCAAAGAGGCCATAGGCTCTTGATATATCATGGCAATTTCGTTTCCGCGGATGTCGCGGAGCTCGTCATCGCTCAAGGAGGCCATGTCGCGGCCCTTGAACTTGATCGAGCCGCCGACGATGCGACCGTTTTTGCCCAGGTCTCGCATGACGCCGAGCGCCACTGTGGACTTGCCGCAGCCGGATTCTCCAACCAAACCAACGGCTTCTCCCGGAGCAACCTTGACGGAAAAATCCATCACAGCGGGGATTTCGCGCAGGCGGGTGAAGAAGGAAATGGAGAGTTTGTCGATCTCCAGAATGGGGCCTTCATAGTGAATTTTAGCCATTAACTTTCTCCCTGAGCGGCGCAAAACGGGGGGTGAAAAGCGTGCACAACCCGTGCACCCTGCGTGCACCGCCTGAACAGGCTTTTTGAGGGGTGTGAGCGTTAACCATTTCGTTCTGTCCTTAACATTGTGTTTACGTTTGCAAGGGGGCGCGGCCGCAAAAGCCACCGCGCAGCATTAGTCTTTCAGGCTCTCTTCGCGCAGACCGTCAGCCAGAAGGTTGAGGCCCAGAACGAGTGTCAACAAAGCGAAGGCGGGCGGCAGGGCGGGGTGCGCATAGATCGAGAGAAGCTTGCGGCCCTCGTTGATCGTTGAGCCCCAGTCCGGGCTTTCGGGCGGTAGGCCGAGGCCGAAGAACCCCAAGGTGCCGAGCAGGATTGTTGTGTAGCCGATGCGCAGGCAGAAATCGACGATGAGCGGCCCGCGCGCGTTGGGCAGGATTTCCCAGAGCATGATATACCACGGGCCTTCTCCGCGGGTTTGCGCCGCTGCCACATAATCGCGGCTGTGAATGTCGAGAGCCAAGCCGCGCACGATCCGGAAGACTGTGGGCGAGTTCACAAACACCACCGAAACGAAAACCACGAGAACACCGGGAGCAGGATTGAAGAAATCAAGCGGGCCGAACAGGTTGATCTGGGTGTCGGGCGCGCTGATTGTGACGGCATAGATGATCGCCAGCGGGACCAGAACGACTGTGAGCCAGAAGCGGTTTTTCTTCGGGTCTGTCTGAAAGCGCGAGCTGATCAACACGCCCGAGAAGACGATGGGAAAGATGAACAGCACGATGGCCATATATTGCGGCAGACCGGTCTCGACGATTTCGGGCGTGACCAGGAGGTAGAACAAGAGGATTACCGGGAAGGCGAGAATGAGGTTTGCCAGAAAGCTCAGGACCGTATCAAGCGAGGCGCGGAACATCAGCACGAAGAGCACCGCGAGGATGACGCCGAGCATGAGAAAGTTGGATATCCCCCCGCCGAGGCCTGCCGCGAGTGTGGCGAGGGCGAAAACGACGGCTGTTGCGACCATGCCCAAGCTGCCTTTGCGCAGGGCGGGCCCAGAGAAGTAGCCCGCGGGCAAGCCAAGCGTGATCCCGACCATGAAGGCGAAGAGCGTGGCCAGCGGCGCGATCATGATAACGATGACCGAGCCTGTGACCATGCGCGAGAAGACGTCGCGCGCGAGGTTGTCACCGCCCAGAAGGTAGTACGGGTATTCTGCCAGCTCGGCACCGCGCAGGGGCGTGCCGGGGACTTTGTTTTTCATCCCCGAGGCCTGATCGAGCGGGGCGTGTGTGGCTATCATATCAAAGAAGCCGTTGAAGGCGGCTGTGAAGACCCAGAACATGACAAGGGCAAAGCCGAACATGCCGATGGCATTGTCAAAGAGCTTGCCATAGAGGCCGAGCTTGCGCTTGTAGCGGATCGAAACAGCAAAGAGCACGGCGATTGCGATCCAGACCGGCATGAAGCGCATGACGATCGAGGCGAGGATGCCACGGCCCTGCATCACGGCAATGCGCTCTTGTTGGGCAAGGTCTTCGCCTGTGGGGACAGCCGACGGGTCCATCGCGGCGAGCTGGTCGCGGAATCCGCTTCCTGCGAAGAGGAGCGTATAGCCGAGCCAGAGCAACACAGTGACGCCGATGAGCTTGAGAGCAAGGCCGAAGAACCAGCCCATCGTTGCGGCCGGGTCGTCAAAAAAGGTGTTCATGAAGACACTGAGCATGGCGGCAAAGACCCCGAGGGCGGCGAGGCCCAGAAGGATTTTGCCAAGCACGGCGAGTTCCATTCCGCCGCTGAGCGCGGGGCTGAGGGCGTTGTAGATATAGCCTATGCCAACCACGAGGAGTGTGAGCACGGCGATGCCGTTGAACAGCGAGAAGCTGCCGCGTGGTGAGCTGCCGGTGAGCGACAGGAGCGCGGCGCAGAGGCCTGCTATGACAGCCATTGTTGCGAAGACGGCGAGGAAGGTTCCGAAGAAGCCTGCGTATGCGCCAAACCATGTAAGAGGTTCCATAATCATTATCCCTTACGAAATGCGAATGCGCGGGTTGAGGAAGACGTAGCCGATATCACTCAGAAGCTGGGTGATGAGGACCACGAAGACGGAGACAACCGAGACCCCGAGCAGAAGCTCGATATCGTTGTTGCCGGCGGCCTGCACCAGCGTCCAGCCGAAGCCCTTGTAGTTGAAGAGCGTCTCGACAATGACCACGCCGTTGAGCAGCCACGGGAGCTGGAGCATGATAACTGTGAAAGGCGCGATGAGCGCGTTTCTGAGGGCGTGCTGCATGACGATGTTGCGAAAGCTCACCCCTTTGAGGCGGGCGGTGCGGATGTATTGCGCTGTCATGACTTCGGCCATGGAGGCGCGGGTCATGCGGGCGATATAGCCCATGCCGTAGAGCGCGATGGTGAGCACGGGGAGAAAGAAATTCTCGAAGTTGGCGGATTCCATCGCCGAGGTGGCTGTGCCTTTGAAGAGGGTTTTGCCTTCGATGAGGCCTGCGTCGGCGAGAATCGGACTGAGGCCGAAGCGCGAGCTTGCCAGAAGGGCGATGAAGATAACGCCCGAGACGTATTCGGGTGTTGCTGTGGTGGCGATGGAGGCGGTTGAAAGCGTGCGGTCGGTGCGGGAGCCTTCGCGCATTCCTGCGAGCACGCCGACGAGCAGGGCCGAGGGGACCATGAGCACCATAACCCAGAACATGAGCTTTGCGGTGAGGCCGAGGCGGATGCCGATTATGGTTGTGACGGGTTCCTTGAAGACGGTGGAGTAGCCCCAATCGCCCTGAAGGATGCCACAGAAAGTTGGCGCTTTGGCGGGGTCAACGCCCGGGCGCAGGCAGCGGCCTGTCGCTTCGCCCTCGGAGTTGACGCCTGTGAAGCCGGGGGCGAGGCCGAGCCACTCGGCATATTTGCGCGGCAGCGGCTGGGTGTAGCCGCGGTTGTCGAGCCAGGAAGAGACCTGCTCGTCACTCATGCGCATGTTGCCTTGGGTTTTGGCGAGTTTTTCAAGGTTTGGGTAAAGGTTGGTCAGGAAAAAGACCACAAAGGTGAGGCAGAGCGCGGTGAGGATCATGACACCGAGCCGCCGGAGGATGAACAGTCCCATTCAGGTTCCCCTGTTATTCAGGCGATTGTCAGGCGTGAACGCCTGTTTTGGGTGATGCGCTGCGGAGAGTATCCTGTGGCGTATCTGCGAGTTTGGTTGCGTGCTACACGGAGGGGGGAGAACATACGGAAAGGTAGATGCGGCAATGCGGGCAAAAGCCTGCTTGGCTGGTAGGTGCTGCGACGGACACAAGAAGCCCGTTTCAGCCGCGCATGAGACCTGCGGCATGTAATACTCCCTTTTACGCCGGGGCCGTGCCGCTTTGATGCAGTCTTGTTCCTCCGACTTCTTTATACGGACACAGGAATGCCCCCTGCGTCAATGGGGTTTGGGAGAAAAATTTGTCGCTTTGCGACATTTTACTAGGCCAAAAACGACATGCGCCTCAGCCGAGAGGGATGGGTTGCCAGTTTCTCATTCGTGCGCGAAACCATGTGCGCTGGCGTTTGGCGTATTGGCGCGAGGCGATGATGGCGCGGGCGCGGGCCTCATAGAGGGTGATCTCGCCTTTGAGGTGCGCAATGAGTTCGGGTGCGCCGATGGCTTTTGATGAGGGTTTGTCGGGAGACCAATCGGGGAGGTTTGCCTCGGCTTCTTCAAGGGCGCCAGCGGCGAGCATCATGTCAAAGCGGCGGGTGATACGGTCATTGAGCCAGTCTTTGTCGGCGTGCATCACCAAGGGCTGGGCCGCGGCAAGTGGCATATCGGGCGCGGGTGTTTCGGCCTGCCATGTGGCGAGGCTGCGACCTGTGCTGCGCTGCACCTCGTAGGCACGCTGCACGCGCATCGGGTTTTGCAGATCGATTTTACCTGCGGTTGCCGCGTCCAGAGCGGCGCGCATTTGGGCCAGCCCTTCGGGTGTGCTGCGCAAGGCGTCGGCCTCAAGGCGCACTTCGGGAAGGGTGGCTGGAATGGCGGCGAGGCCTTCTGTGAGGGCGGCGAAATAGAGCCCCGTGCCGCCAACGATGATGAGGCGGTTGCCCACTGCGCGCAAAGCCCTGACTTCGGAGAGCCATTCGCCGACGGAATAGGGATGCGTGCCTGCGACATGGCCATAAAGCGCGTGGGGCGCACGGGCTTCTTCCTCAGGGGAAGGGCGCGCCGTGAGCACGCGCCAGTCGGAATAGACTTGCAGCGCGTCGGCATTGACGATGACACCGCCCTGCGCTTCGGCAATTTCAAGCGCCAGCGCCGATTTTCCGGAGGCCGTGGGCCCCGCGATGAGCACGGGCAATTCGGGAGAGAGGGAGGCCAAATCAAGCATACCCAGCCTTTAGCGCAGCCACGCGATGAGGCAAAGCGCGCTTTTTGGCTTGGGGGGACGCTTCGGGCGTTGCGCCTGAGCTGGAATTGCGACATTTAGAATAAAGCCCAACACAATCAGGAGACGCCAGATGTCAGAGCCAGCCGCGCCGAAAACCACCTTCAAACGCGTTATGCTCAAAATATCAGGCGAGGCCCTGATGGGGGATCTGGGGTACGGGCTGCATCCGCCGACTGTCCAGCGCATTGCGCAGGAGGTGAAGTCGGTTCAGGAAATGGGTGTCGAGATTTGCATGGTCATCGGCGGCGGAAATATCTTTCGCGGGCTGCAAGGCAGCGCGCAGGGTATGGAGCGCACGACGGCGGACTATATGGGAATGCTCGCCACGGTGATGAACGCGCTGGCGATGCAGAGTGCGCTGGAAGATCTGGGCGTGTTTACGCGGGTTATTTCGGCAATTACGATGAACGAAGTGGCGGAGCCTTACATCCGCCGACGTGCTGTGCGCCACCTGGAAAAAAAGCGGGTTTGTATCTTTGCCGCAGGTACAGGCAACCCGTATTTCACCACCGATACGGCCGCAACGCTGCGCGCCAACGAGATGGCCTGTGAAGCGATCTTCAAGGGCACAAAAGTTGATGGAGTTTACGACAAAGACCCCGCCAAGTTTGCCGATGCGGTGCGTTATGACGAGGTGAGCTACGACGATGTGCTGCAAAAGCGGCTTGGCGTGATGGACGCGAGCGCGATTGCTTTGGCGCGGGATAACGACTTGCCGATCATTGTCTTTAGTCTCGACGAACCCGGTGGCTTCAAGGGCATCCTCGCGGGCGAGGGAACCTATACGCGGGTACATGGGTGAAGCGGTTTGACGAGGCTCCTTCTACTTTTGGTGGCTGATCTTTGCGCCTGAGAGGCGGGGAGATTGAAGTGCTGGAAGAGCCTGAACAAAGCGGATATAGACAGGGCAACAACTTAAGAGGGATGGTCTCATGTCAGACGATTTTATGCTGGATACAGATGAACTTGAGCGCCGTATGGACGGGGCTATGGCCAATTTGCGCACCGAGTTTGCAAGCCTGCGCACAGGGCGTGCTTCGGCGGGCATGTTGGAGCCGATTGTTGTGGACGCCTACGGGCAACAAACGCCTATCAACCAGCTTGGCACAGTAAACGTGCCCGAGCCGCGCATGGTGACCATCAATGTGTGGGACAAGAGCATGGTGCAGGCCGTTGAAAAAGCGATCATGAATTCGGGACTGGGCATCAACCCGCAGACCAACGGCACGATTGTTATGTTGCCTATTCCCGAGCTCAACGAAGAACGCCGCCGTGATTTGACACGGGTTGCGGCGCAATATGCCGAGCACGCGCGGGTTTCTGTGCGCAATATTCGCCGCGACGGGATGGACCAGGTGAAGAAAGCCAAGGCAGACGGGCTGAGCGAGGATGACCAGAAGTTCTGGGAAGATGCGGTGCAGGATATCACCGACAAGCACATCAAGGCGCTGGATGCGGCGCTTGAGGCCAAGCAAGCCGAGATCATGCAGGTGTAAACCTGATATTGGCAAAGGGGCTGCAATTTGACGAGTGATACGGATAATAAAACGGGTCCACGCCATGTTGCGATTATCATGGATGGCAATGGCCGCTGGGCGCAATCGCGCGGGCGCCCAAGGCTGTTTGGCCACCACGCCGGTGCGAAACGTGTGCGCCAGATTGTGGAAGCCTGCCCTGATCTGGGTGTGAAATATCTTACGATTTTTGCCTTTTCGACCGAGAACTGGAAGCGCACACAAGTGGAAGTTGCCGGGCTGATGGGCTTGTTCCGTCGCTATATTTCCAAGGAAGCACGCGCCCTGAAAGACGAGGGTGTGCGCGTGCGTTTTATCGGTGATCGTGTGCGTCTGGATGACAAGCTGGTCAAGCTGATGGACGAGCTTGAGCTTTTGACCAGCGAGAACGACCGCGTACATCTGACGATTGCTTTGAATTATGGCGGGCGTGACGAGGTTTCGCGCGCGACAAAGCGCCTGGCGCAGGATGTGGCGGCGGGCAGGCTCGACCCTGAAAAAGTAGATGAAGAAACGCTGCCAAGATATTTGGATACTTATGTTTTGCCTGATCCTGACCTTGTGATCAGAACCAGTGGCGAAGCGCGGATTTCAAACTTCCTGCTCTGGCAATCGGCCTATGCGGAATACGAGTTTATCGACACGCTCTGGCCGGATTTCAGCCCCGAGATTTTTGCGGGGCTGGTGAACAACTATGGCAACCGGGACCGACGCTTTGGCGGGGTCGTGGCATGAGTGCCGGGGCGGGCAAATGGGGTGATTTGCGCCCGCGGATTCTCTCTGCCGTTGTGATGGTTGTGGTTGCGGGCGTTGATATCTGGCTCGGCGGTTACTGGTTTCTTGCGCTGTTGGCGCTTGTGGCGGCTGCGATGGTCTGGGAAGTGGCGCGGCTTGGCGGCGCGGCAAGCGGGCCTTTGCGAGACGTGCTGCTGCCTGTTTCGGGGGCTTTGGCCACCTTGGCGGCAGCCTGGCTTGGCTCGCCGCTCGGATTTGTTGTGATCGCCTGTGTAGCGGCGGGTGTTTGGGTGCTGTCTGAGCAGTTGCGCCACAGGCTCGCGCTTTATGCGTTTTTCTGCATGGTCGCGGCGCTGGCGCTTTATGCTATACGCGATGTCTTCGGGCTTGCGGTGCTGCTCTGGCTGATCGGAGTTGTGATTGTTTCCGATGTGATGGGCTATTTCGCAGGGCGGGTTCTTGGCGGGCCGAAGTTCTGGCCCAAGGTGAGCCCCAAGAAAACATGGTCCGGCACGGTGGCTGGCTGGATCGGGGCAGCGCTTTTGGGCTGGTATATGAGCGATATGACACTGGCCGCGTCCAAGCTGGACTGGCCTATACCGCTTGCTGTGATCTCTGTGGTTCTGGCTTTTGCGGCGCAGATGGGCGACATTGTCGAGAGCGCTTTCAAGCGCAAGGCTGGGATCAAGGACAGTTCGAACCTCATTCCGGGGCATGGCGGGGTTCTGGACCGTTTTGACGGGATGATCGGGGCGGCACTGGTGTTTTTCCCTGTTCTGTTCCTGGCGGGGCTTGCCGCGTGACTTTGCGCCGTATTTCTATTTTCGGGGCGACGGGTTCTATCGGGCAATCGACGCTTGATCTGATTGGCCGCGCGCCGGAGGCCTATGAGGTTGTCGCGCTGACGGGTGGGGCGAACGTGGCGCAGCTTGCCGCGGATGCGAAGCGGTTTAGCGCGCAGGTTGCAGTGATTGCGGATGAGGCTTTGTTGCCCGAGTTGCGCGCAGCCCTTGAGGGCAGCGGCACAGAGGCAGCGGCGGGGCAGGCGGCCCTGATCGAGGCGGCGGCGCGGCCTGCGGACTGGGTGATGAGTGCCATAGTCGGTGCGGCCGGGCTTGAGCCGGGGTTGAAGGCTTTGGAGCAGGGGGCCACGCTGGCTCTGGCCAACAAGGAATCGCTGGTGACGGCGGGTAAGCTTCTGCTGAAAACGGCGGAGCAGTATGGCGCGCAGGTTTTGCCTGTGGACAGCGAGCATTCGGCTGTGTTTCAGGCGCTTGTGGGCGAGGATATAGCCGCTGTCGAGCGGGTGATTATCACGGCATCGGGCGGCGCGTTTCGCGACTGGCCTATGGAGAAGCTGGCAAAAGCGACAGTGGCCGAGGCGAGCAGCCACCCCAACTGGGACATGGGCCAGCGGATTACGATTGACAGCGCCTCCATGTTTAACAAGGCGCTCGAACTTATTGAAACACATGAATATTTCGGAGTTTCATCCGAGCAGATCGAGGTTCTGGTGCATCCGCAATCGCTTGTTCATGCGCTTGTCGGTTTTCAGGACGGCGGGCTGATGGCGCATCTTGGTGCGCCCGATATGCGCCACGCGATCGGCTATGCGCTGCATTACCCGACCCGCGAGAAGCTGCCGGTGGAGCGGCTCGACCTTGCGCGCATTGGCCAGCTTGATTTTATTGCCCCTGACGCTGCGCGATATCCTGCTTTGGAGCTGGCATACAGGGTGATGCATGAGGGCGGGCTGAGCGGCGCGGTGTTCAACGCGGCCAAGGATGCGGCGCTTGACGGATTTATTGAAGGAAAGATCGGTTTTTTGCAGATGGCCGAGGTTGTCGAGCGGGTGCTTGACCTGCTCTTGCCAGACGATGGCCTTATCAATGCCCCAATGAACCTTGATAACGTGCGCCGCGCGACCCACTTAGGGCAGAGCAGTGCAGAGCGCCTGATACGCGGCATCGACAAGACCTAAAACAAGAAAACAGGTATATCTTTTGGACTTTATGACCCTCCTGCCAGAATTCGGCAATGTTATCCTCACCCTTATTTCATTTGTTGTTGCTTTGTCGATCATCGTCGGTGTGCATGAATACGGGCATTACATTGTCGGCCGCTGGTCGGGGATCAAGGCGGAGACCTTTTCTATCGGATTCGGCCCTGTGCTATGGGCACGAAAAGACAGGCACGGCACAAAATGGCAGATCGCGGCGATCCCGTTTGGCGGCTATGTGAAATTTCTCGGTGATGCCAACGCGGCGAGCGGCAAAGACGGCGAGGCTATGGAAGCGATGCCTGAGAGCGAGCTGCGCCACACGATGCACGGAGCGCCGCTCTGGGCGCGTTCGGCCACTGTTCTGGCGGGGCCTGTTTTTAACTTTATCTTCTCGATCCTTGTGTTTGCGGGGTTGCTTCTGGCTGTCGGCCTGATGACCAACCCACCGAAGATATCGACGCTTTACCCTTTGCCTTATGAGGGGATCACGATCGAGGAGGGCGACCAGATTCTGGCGATTGCAGGCAATCCTTATCCTGAAGAGCCGACACGAGAGTATTTTGACGCGCTGCCAGACACGCTTTTGCTGGATTACACAGTGATGCGTGATGGTGAGCAGATGACTGTGAAGGGGCCGCAATACAGCCCCGCGCGCATTGGCATGGTGCAGCCACGCTCGGCAGGTGAGGCGGCGGGGCTATTGGCGGGGGATGTGATCTTGCGCGCCGATGGCGAGGAGCTGGAGAATTTCGGCGAGCTTGTCAGTGTTGTGAAGGCGGCCGATGGTGGCCCTGTGCGGCTGAACGTCTGGCGGACGGGGGAAGAGAAAGAATTTGTAATCCAGCCCGAGCTTAGGGATGTGCCGACAGCCGATAACGGCTTTGAGAAGCGCTTTCTCATCGGGATTTCGAGCGCGACCTTCTTTGAACCTGTGACGGAACGCCCCGGTGTGTTTGAGGCTGTGGGCCTTGGTGTGAAGCAGACCTATTCTGTTGTCGAGCGTTCGATTTCGGGATTGTATCATTTGGCCGCGGGTAAAATCAGCTCTTGCAATATGTCCGGCGCGATCGGGATTGCGCGGGCTTCCAAAGATCAGGCGGAGGCAGGGCTTGTCGAATTTATCGGCTTTTTGGCGCTGCTTTCGACGGCTGTCGGGTTTTTGAACCTGTTGCCGATTCCGATGCTCGATGGCGGACACCTCGTGTTTTATGCCTATGAGGCAGTCATGCGCAAAAAGCCGAGTGACAAGGCGATGAACTTTTTGATGAGCCTTGGTATGGCGCTTGTTTTGAGTGTGATGGTCTTTGCTCTGTGGAACGATATTTTCTGCTAAAAATCGCGATTGCCTTGAAAAAACCACATTTGCGCCAAGCTTCCTGCACAAAGCCTTGCTAGCATAATTGCAAGAGCAGGAGAGGCTTTAATGGATACGATTGCGAAGAGTTACCAAGGTTTGCACTTGTTGTGGGATCTCAACTGGGACCGTGTGCTTTATCTGGCAACCATCACCCTCGCGCTTTTTGCGGGTGGCTGGCTTGGCAGTGTAATGCTCTGAGGGCGTTCTGTTCCACTGGAAATGTTGAGGTTTTAACGAGCGCGCCGTGATTTGGTGCGCTTCTCGTTTTGACATCAACGCCCAATGCGATTAGTCAGTTTGCATCGGGGTGTCTGACTGGAAAAGATAAAATGACGAGCAGAGTCAAAAGGGCAAAAGCCCAAACAGGCGATAACAAAGCCATAGGCAACACACTCAAAGCACTGCTTTTCGCAGCGTTTTCAGTGACTTTCTTATGGGTCGCAAGCGCTGTAGAAGCGCAAAATTACCGCTTTGGATCGGTTTCGATCGAAGGCAACAAGCGGATCGAGTCAGGAACGATCCTGTCTTACGCGGGAATCGCTCGCAACGAGACAGTGTCGGCGGGCGATCTGAATGAAGCATATCAGCGCATTCTGGCATCGGGTTTGTTCGAAAGTGTCGAAATCGAACCACGCGGCGGCACGCTGAATATTCGCGTCAAAGAATTTCCAACCATCAACCGCATCAACTTCGAGGGCAACAAGCGCCTCAAGGATGACGAACTTGCCGGCTTTATCAAGCTCAAGCCACGTCTTGTTTTCAGCCCGACGCAAGCCGAGCGTGATGTGGCAACGCTGACGGAAGCCTATGCCGAGAACGGCCGTCTGACAGCCAAGATCACCCCCCGTATTATCCGCCGCAGCGACAACCGTGTTGATCTGGTGTTCGAGATTTTCGAAGGCGGGATCACAGAAGTGTCGCGGATCGGCTTTGTGGGCAACCAGGTCTACTCTGACCGCCGTTTGCGCCGTGTTCTGGAAAGCAAACAGGCGGGGCTTTTGCGTGCCTTCATCCGCAAAGATACTTTTGTGGAAGACCGGCTGCAATTTGACCAACAGGTTTTGCGCGACTTCTATCTGTCACGCGGGTATGTCGATTTCCGCACAACGGCTGTAAACGCCGAGATTGCGCGCGAGCGTGACGGGTATTTTGTGACATTCAATGTGGAAGAGGGCCAGCAGTTTGCCTTTGGTGCGATCACCACAGTGAGCGAAATTGCCGAAGTGGATGCAGATGAGTATCAGAACGCGATCAAGCTGCGCGAAGGGCAGACTTACTCGCCCTCGCTGATTGAAAACTCTATCGCACGCATGGAACGCTTGGCGATCAAGAATGGTCAACCTTTCTTGCGGGTTGAGCCTCGTATCACCCGCAACGAGCGCGAATTGACGCTGGATGTGGAATTTGTTCTGGCCAAAGGCGAGCGCATTTTTGTTGAACGGATCGACATTGAGGGCAATGCAACCACGCTTGACCGTGTTGTGCGCCAGCAGTTCCGTGTGGCCGAAGGCGACCCGTTTAACCCGCGTGAAATCCGGGAGAGTGCCGAGCGTATCCGCGCACTTGGCTTCTTTGGGGAGGCCACTGTCAACGCGCGTGAAGGCTCTTCGCCCAACACCGTTATTCTGGATGTGGATGTCGAGGAGAAGACAACGGGTTCGCTTAACTTTGGCGGCACCTATTCAACCGACAACGGCTTTGGCATTGTTGCGCAATACACTGAAACCAACTTCCTTGGCCGTGGCCAGACCGTACGTTTCCGCGTATCGGGGGCGACGGACAACACCGATTACGGGCTTTACTTTGAAGAGCCTGCCTTCCTCGGGCGTGATGTGAAGTTTTTCTTTGATGTGGCTTATCGCGAAACCGAGAGCGCGAATGCAAACTACGATACAAGCCGTGGGCTTTTTGCGACGGGGCTTGAATTCCCGTTGGGAGACCGGGCGCGTTTGGGTGTGAACTACAAGTTTGACGCGACCAAAATGTCGCTGGATGACGATACGGGCCAACTTGCTGGCTGCGGCTTGACCACCTGTGTTGGCAGTGTTCTGTCAAACGAAGTAAATCTTGGTCGGCGCTCGAACAGTTCGCTTGGATACACCTACCAGTGGGATTCGCGTAAAGCTTCGCTTGATCCCGATGAAGGTGTGACGTTCCAGTTCAGCCAGGACTTCGGTATCGGGGGCGATGACACGTTTGTTCGCTCGAAAGCCAAGGTTACTGCGCAGATGCGTATCCTGAATGAAGAAGTTACCCTGCGTGCCACGCTTGCGGGGGGGGCAGTAAACTTCTCCGGCTCGGGCCCGGGCAGCCGCGCAACCGACCGCTGGCTGTTTGAAGATGACATCGTGCGCGGCTTTTCACCCGGCGGTGTCGGCCCGCGCGACTTCAACTCAGGCACAGGCATCAACGATGCTTTGGGCGGGAACTATTTTGCGACAGCCAAATTCGAAGCGTTGTTTCCGCTGGGTCTGCCAGAAGAATACGGTGTGACCGGCGGTGTTTTCTACGATATCGGGAATGTCTGGGGGCTTGATGCCACCGGTGCCGATACAATCTATGAAAGCGGTTCGTTCCGTCATGTTGCCGGTGTTTCGATTTTCTGGAAAACACCTGTTGGACCAATGCGTCTGAACTGGAGCAAGGCGCTCGAGAAAGAAGAGCAGGACGACGAGCAGAGCTTCGAGTTCACGATTTCAACCGAGTTCTAAAATGGCCTTTTGGCACAGAATGAAACCCGTAGCGCTCGCCTTAGGCTTTGGCCTTTGGGCGGGCGTTGCTCTTTCACAGAGCGCGGACCAACCTCTCAGCAATTCGCAAAGCGAAGTCGTGATTGTTGATCCGAACAGACTGTTTTCAGAGACACTTTTCGGGCAACATATTTCGGAGCAACTTGAGGCCGAAGCGGAAGAGCTTGCCGCCAACAACCGCAGGATTGAAGAAGAGTTGCGCACGGAAGAGCGCGACTTGACCGAGCAGCGCCCGACAATGAGCCCCGAAGACTTCCGTGATACGGCCGAGGCCTTTGACCAGAAGGTACAGGCGATCCGCCGTGAACGGCTTGACCGCGCGCGCGAGCTTGAGGAGAAACGCGCCAGTGCCGAAGCGCGGTTTCTGGCCACGGCGCAAAGCGCGCTTGTCGAGCTGATGAACGAGCGCGGTGCAAATATTTTGCTGGATATGCGATCGGTGATTTTGCGCGACAATGCCATCGACATTACCAATGATGCGGTGCGCAAAATTGATGAAGCGATTGGGCGCGGGGAGAATATGACGCTGCCCGATCAACAAGAGGACTAGCGCTGCGCGCTTGTTTCGCGGGCTGCGCGTTGCTACTGATGTGGCATATAGACCAAAAGGAAAAACAATGACATCTGAAGTTCTTCGCGCCGATATCGGGCTTATCCAGCGGATCATTCCGCACCGTTACCCCTTCCTGTTGGTGGACCGTGTTGAAGATATTGTCGGCACGCAATCGGCCCGTGGTATTAAGAATGTCACGATGAACGAGCCGCATTTTCAGGGGCATTTCCCGGGCAAGCCGATTATGCCCGGTGTGACGATTGTGGAGGCAATGGCGCAGACCGCTGCTGTTATGGTGGGTGTTGCGCTTGATATGGCCGACAAGGAACTGCTCGTTTACTTCATGGCGATCGAGAAGTGCAAATTCCGCCGCATGGTTATCCCCGGGGATGTGCTTGAGATGCAGCTGACAACGCTGCGGGGCAAGCCCGGAGCCAAGGTTTGGCGCTTTGGTGGTGTGGCGACTGTGGAGGGCGAAATGGCCTGTGAAGTTGAATTCACCGCGATGATGGACCTGCCGAAGGATGCCGCAGAGTGAGCATAGATATTCATCCAAGCGCGGTTGTTGAAGACGGCGCACAGATTGGAGAAGGCTGCTCTATCGGGCCGTTTTCACTGATCGGGGCCGATGTGGTGCTGGGTGCGAATGTGCAGATCAAGAGCCATGTGGTGATCACAGGGCAAACCGAGATTGGCGAGGGCACAGTTGTGTTTCCTTTCGCTGTGATCGGGGAAGTGCCGCAAGACCTTAAATTCAAGGGTGAGAAAACGGCGCTCAAGATCGGGGCGCGCAACCGTATCCGCGAGCATGTGACCATCAACTGCGGAACCGAAGGCGGCGGTGGTGTGACGCGCGTAGGCAATGACGGGCTGTTTATGGCGGGCTGTCATATTGCCCATGATGCGCAGGTCGGGGACCGTGTGATTGTGGTGAATTCTTCGGCTGTGGCGGGGCATTGTGTGATCGAGGATGATGTGATCATCGGCGGGCTGTGCGGCATCCACCAATGGGTGCGGATTGGTCAGGGAGCGATTATCGGTGCGCTGAGCATGGTGACCAACGATGTGATTCCGCACGGGCTTGTGCAGGGGCCGCGCGGCGAGCTTGACGGGCTGAACCTTGTGGGCCTCAAGCGGCGCGGTGTGGCACGGGCAGATATTACGGCGCTCAGGGCGGCGTTCCAGATGCTTGCGCAGGGCGAAGGCACGTTTCAGGAGCGCGCGCGCCGTTTGGGCGAAGACAGCGAAAGCGACTATGTGCAGCAGATCGTTGGCTTTGTGACGGGCGCGAGCGACCGTTCTTTCCTGACGCCCGGAAGCTGAGATGCTGGCGCTGATTGCAGGGCGTGGAGCGTTGCCCAAGACGATTGCGGGTGCGCAAGAGGTGATGCCACTGATCTGCGCTATGGAGGGGTTTGAGCCTGACGGGCTTGAGGCTGATCTTACATTTAGATTGGAAACTTTGGGAACATTGCTGCTCAGACTGGGCGAGCGCGCTGTGACGGAAGTATGCTTTTGCGGGGTGATCGGGCGGCCAGCTGTAGACCCCAGCAAGCTTGATTCCGAGACATTGCCGCTTGTGCCTATTTTTGTCGAGGCGTTTCAAAAGGGCGATGACGGTGCGCTGCGGGCGGCCATGGGGATATTCGAGCAGACGGGCTTTACGGTGCGGGCTGCACATGAGCTGTTGCCCGACCTGACGCGGCCTGAAGGTGTGCCGACGAAGGTAAAGCCCGAGCCCCGCCACGAGGCGGATGCACTTGTGGGTGAATCTGTGCTGGCCGAGATGGGCGCGCAGGATTTGGGGCAAGCCTGTGTTTTGCGGGCAGGTGAGGTGCTGGCACGGGAAGACGACAACGGGACCGATGCGATGCTGGCGAAGTTTGCCGAGAAATATGTGCCGCACCAGAACGGGCTGGGGCCGCTGGACTGGGCGCTGAACGCGGCGGACTGGATGAGCACGCCGCTGGACAACGCTTGGGACAGGATCGAAAGCTGGCTTGAGGATGCGCCCGAGCCCGTAGAAGGCCCGAAAGCAGCCAACGGGGCAGTGCTTTTCAAGGCGCCCAAACCCGAGCAGGACCGCCGCGCCGATTTGCCGACCATCGGACCCGCCACGGCGATGCGCGCGGCAGAGGC
This sequence comes from Lentibacter sp. XHP0401, assembly GCF_025751535.1. Lineage (GTDB taxonomy): Bacteria > Pseudomonadota > Alphaproteobacteria > Rhodobacterales > Rhodobacteraceae > Lentibacter. The sequence continues at coordinate 125,630 of NZ_JAOWLC010000002.1, forward strand.
CGGGCTGGACGGGATCATCATCGAGGCGGGCGGTGTGATTGTGCTGGATCAGGAGCATGTCGTGAGAATTCTTGATGCCATGGGCATGTTTTTATGGGTGCGATAAGGCGTATATTTATCGTGGCGGGGGAAGCCTCGGGCGATAAACTGGGGCAGGCTGTAATGCGCGGATTGAAGGCTTTGCAGCCTGACATTGCGTTTTCGGGTGTAGGTGGGCCGCTTATGGAGGCCGAGGGACTCGACTCACTTTTTCCGATGAGCGAGTTGAGCGTAATGGGGCTTGCCGAGGTGCTGCCGAAATACCGCGCGCTTGTGCGGCGCAAAGACGAGACTGTGGCAGCGGCACTGGCGTTTGAGCCTGATCTCTTGCTGACCATCGACAGCCCTGATTTTTGCAAGCGCGTGGCAAAGGATGTGCGCGCAGCCAATCCTGCAATCAGAACGGTACATTATGTTGCGCCCTCGGTTTGGGCATGGCGGCCCAAGCGCGCGGAGAAACTGGCGAAGTTCACCGACAAGGTGCTGACACTCTTGCCGTTTGAGCCGCAACTCATGCAGGCGGCGGGGATGGAGGCGGAGTTTGTCGGCCACCCTGTTGTGGCAGAGCCCAAGGCGAGCCGCGATGATATTGCCGCCTTTCGGGCTGGACACGGGCTTGGTGATGCGCCGCTTTTGTTGTTGCTTCCCGGCTCACGGATGGGCGAGGTGAAGCGGCTTTCAGAGCGCTTTGGGGCTGCGGCGGAGGCTGTTTTGGCCAAGCAGGCGGGAATGCGGGCTGTGGTTGTCGTTGCGGATAATGTGCGGGACTATCTGACCGAAAACGAAGCACTTTTTCCGAAGGGCACGCTTTTTCTCAGCCCTAAAGATGCTGATGAGAAGCGCGCGGCGTTTGCGGCTTGCGATGTGGCGCTGGCGGCTTCCGGCACGGTGTCGCTTGAACTTGCCGCGGCAGGCACACCTATGGTGATCGGTTATGATATGGCGTGGCTGAGCCGTGTGCTCATGTCGCGAATGCTGCTTATTGACACGGTGACGCTTGTGAACCTTGTGAGCGAAACGCGTGCTGTGCCTGAGCGGATTGGCAAGTCCTGCACAGCAAAGGCGCTGGCGGAAGCCGTGTTGGACGTGCTCGCGCAGCCCAACGCGCAGGCGGAGGCGATGCGCCTCACGATGGAGCGGCTGGGCAGAGGCGGAGTAGATCCGGGCCTGCGCGCGGCCAAGGCGCTGCTTAACTGAGCCAAATATACTCGACGGTTTCATCCACACCACGCGCGCTGTCATGCGGAGGACGGATGAGCAGCGCGTTGGCCTTGGCCAGCACTGAAAGCAGCGCAGAATCCTGACGGGATTCGGCCGCGATCCGGCCGTTTTCAACACGCGCGCGCATGTAGTGCTCACGTGGCCCGTTGGCTTCGAGCGGCTTTGAAAGCGTGGCTGTGAAGCGCTGTGAGGGGGCGGCTTTGAGGCCCGTCATGGCGCGCAGGAAGGGCAGCAGAAAGACATGGCCACAAACCATGGCGGAGACGGGGTTTCCGGGCAGACCGATCATCACGGCACGGCCCATCCGGCCAGCCATGAGTGGCTTTCCCGGGCGCATGGCGACTTTGTAGAAGCTTTGCTCAAGGCCGAGGCCTGCGGCGACATCGGCCACGATATCATGATCGCCCACAGAAGCGCCGCCGATTGTGACGATGAGATCAGCGCCTTCACAAAGCGCGAATACGGTTTCCAGACTGGCGCGGGTGTCGCGCGCGATGGGCAGGATGCGGGCCTCGGCTCCGTTGGCATCGAGCAGGGCTTTTAAGCCATAGGTATTGGAGGCGATGATCTGGTCTTGCGCGGGCGTTTCACCCGGCTGGACAAGCTCGTCACCCGTTGAGACCAGCGCAACCACGGGGCGCTTGTAGACGGGCAGCTCTGCGTGGTTCATCGAGGCTGCGAGGGCGATATCGGAGGCTGTGAGTTGGCGCGGAGCGCTCATCTCGTCACCGGTCATGAAATCCTGCCCTGCAGGGCGGATGTTGGATTTACCTTTGTATTCGGTGAGCAGCGTAATGAGCTTGCCGCGGCGCTCGACTTCTTCCTGAATGGCGACCATATCGGCCCCCTCGGGCACGGGAGCACCTGTGAAGATGCGCACGGCTTGCCCCGCACCGAGCTTGCCTATGAAGCTATGGCCGGCGGCAGATTCGCCCACGACGACAAACTGCGCGTGTAGGTCGGCCTCGACCGAATTGAGCGCATAACCATCCATGGATGAGCTCGCGAAAGGCGGCTGTGTGAGCTTGGCTTTGATGGGCTCTGCCAGCACACGGCCAGCGGCTTGCGCAATCGGGCAAAGCTCGGTTGGTTGGGTGCGGACAAGTGCGAAAAGCTGGGCGAGCGCCTCTTCAACGGAGATCATTTGGCTTCATAACGTCCTGATTTTCCACCATCTTTCAGCACAACGCGGGTTGCGCCTATTTCCATGGCTTTGTCGACGGCTTTGACCATATCGTAGACTGTGAGAGCGGCAATGGAGACGGCTGTGAGCGCTTCCATTTCAACGCCTGTTTGCCCCGTTGTCTTGACGGTTGCTGTGATCTGTATGCCTGGCAGGCTTTCATCGGGCTCAAGCTCAAGCGCAACCTTGGTGATGGGCAGCGGGTGACAGAGCGGGATGAGACGCGAGGTTTCTTTTGCCCCCATGATGCCTGCAAGCTGCGCCACGGCGAGGACATCGCCTTTTTTGGCGCGGTCCTCGATGATCATGGCGAGGGTTTCGGGGGCCATGCGGATATGGCCCTTGGCTGTGGCGACACGAGAGGTGACGGCTTTGTCGGAGACATCGACCATATGGGCGTTGCCTGTCTCGTCAAAATGGGTGAGGCCCGACATTTACATGCCTCCAGCGGTGAAAGGGTTGGCCAGAAGTGTGCGTGTGGCGATTTCAACATTCTCCTGCCGCATCAGGCTTTCGCCGATGAGGAAACAACGCGCGCCATAGCGGGCCATTTCGGCAAGGTCATCCGGGGTTGAAAGGCCGCTTTCCGACACGATCATCCGCTCGACAGGAACATGCTTGGAGAGTTTGCGTGATACATCAAGAGAGGTTTCGAAGGTATTGAGATTGCGATTATTTATGCCGATGAGGCGAGAACTTAGCAGGTGTGTGCGTTCGAGCTCTTCAGCATCGTGCACCTCGATCAGCGCGTCCATGCCCCATTCGGTGGCGGCGGCTTCAAGCTCTTGGGCTTGCGCATCGGAGACAGAGGCCATGATGATCAGGATGCAATCTGCGCCGAGTGCGCGGGCTTCGGCGACCTGATAGGTATCGTAGAGAAAATCCTTGCGCAACACAGGCAGGTTGCACGCGGCGCGGGCTTCGGTGAGGAAGCTTTTATCACCTTGAAAACTGGGGGTATCGGTGAGAACCGACAGGCAAGTTGCACCGCCGGCTTCATAGGCCTGTGCCAATGCGGCGGGGTCAAAATCTTCCCGGATGAGACCTTTTGAGGGGCTGGCCTTTTTGATCTCGGCGATGAGGCCGTAGCCTGTTTTGCTTGCTTCAAACAGCGCGTCTGCAAAGGGGCGCACGTGCGGTGCAGCGTGGGCCTCGGCCTCGACCACATCAAGTGGTTTGGCGGCTTTGTCGGCGGCGATTTCCTCAAGCTTGTAAGCTTTGATTTTGTCGAGAATGGTCATGTGGCCTCCGATGTGAATTTGGCAAGGGCTGCAACTTTTTCGGCGGCGCTACCGCTGTCGATGCTCTCGCGCGCCATGTCGACGCCTTGGGCCACTGTATCAGCTTTGCCCGCAACGTGAAGGGCTGCGGCGGAATTGAGCAAAACAGCATCACGATAGGCTGAGGGAGCGCCTGCGAGGAGGGCGCGGAAGGCTGTTGCGTTTTCCGCCGGTGTGCCGCCGATGATCGCCTCGAAGGGATGTTCGGGCAGGCCGGCCTCTTCGGGGTGCAGCTCGTGCTCTGTTACAGAGCCGTCTTCATTGAGCGCGGCGATCCATGAGACGCCTGTAATGGTGAGTTCGTCAGTGCCATCGGAGCCGTGAACCAGCCATGCGCGCTCGCTTCCGAGCTGGCCGAGGGTTTCGGCCATGGGGCGGATCAGATCGCGGCTGAACGTGCCAGTGAGCTGGCGTTTGACGCCTGCCGGGTTTGTCAGCGGGCCGAGGATGTTGAAAATCGTGCGTGTTCCAAGCTCGGCCCGTGCGGGGCCGACATGGGCCATGGCCGGGTGGTGCATGGGCGCCATCATGAAACAAATACCGCAGCTTTCAAGAGCCTTTTCAACCACTTGTGCGCTGATCATCACGTTGATGCCAAGCTCGGTGAGCGCATCGGCTGCGCCTGATTTGGAACTGAGGTTGCGATTGCCGTGTTTGGCCACGGGCACGCCAGCACCTGCAACAACAAAAGCCGTAGCGGTCGAAATGTTGAGTGTTCCCTTGCCATCACCGCCTGTGCCGACGATGTCCATTGCACCTTGAGGTGCTTTGACCGGATGGCATTTGGAACGCATGACAGCCGCAGCGGCGGCGAATTCCTCAACTGTTTCGCCACGTGTGCGTAGGGCCATGAGAAAGCCGCCGATCTGGGCGGGGGTGGCCTCGCCGTTGAACAGCTCGGTGAAGGCAGCCTCGGCCTCGGCGCGGCTGAGCGCGCGCTCGGCGGCGGCACCGATGAGGGGTTTCAGCGTCTGGCTCATGCGGGCTCCTTTGCCATATCAAGGAATGTTTTCAGCATCTTGTGTCCGTGTTCCGAGCGGATTGATTCGGGGTGGAACTGGACGCCATGCAGGGGAAACTCGCGGTGCGCGAGCCCCATGATGGTGCCGTCTTCCAGCTCGGCGGTCACCTCAAGGCAGTCGGGCAGGCTCTCGCGCTCTACCACGAGTGAATGATAGCGGGTGGCCTCGAAGGGCGAGGGCAGGCCCGCGAAGACGCTTTTGCCGTGATGGTGGATGGTGCCCATTTTGCCATGGACGATTTCATGGCAACGCACGACCTTGCCGCCAAAGGCTTCCCCGAGGGTTTGATGCCCCAGACAAACGCCGAGAAGCGGGATGCGTGCCTTGGCAGCGGCGCGGGTAAGTTCAAGGCAAATGCCAGCCTGAGCCGGGTCTTTGGGGCCGGGAGAGACAAGAATTGAGGAGGGGCGCAGGGCGAGAGCCTCGGCTACAGTGAGGGCATCGTTGCGTTTGACCACAACGTCAGCGCCCAATTCGCCGCAATAATGCACCAGATTGTAAGTGAAACTGTCGTAATTATCTATCAGTAGCAGCATCTTGCCAATCGCTCTTAGGAAAGGGCTGGAGGCTCGGCCCAAGGTCGCGGTATACATGTTCAGGGTTCGCAAGGACCGTCAAGGGGCAGTGGCCTTTCAAGGCAGATAAATCAGAGGTGATCGAGTGGCACGCGGATTTCTGAGTGGTGTGATATTGGGAACGGTTGTGGCGGGCGCCGGCGCGGGAGCGCTTTCGCTTGCCACGGATATTCCGCGCGCCCGGGCGCCGCAAACGGGGGTGAGTGCGCCTGAAGTGACGGCTCCTGATATGCAGACGGCAGCTTTGCCTGATGTAAAGGATGAGGCCGAGCAGCCCGCTGTGAAGCCTGCCGCTCCACAGGGCCAAGCACCGGACACAGACCGCACGGCCGAAACAGATACGGCGACGGCAGCAAAGCCGGACGCCACGAGCGAGACAGCTGCCTTGAGCCAACCTGAAACCGGCAGTGCGCCCGAGGTTTTCTCGGAAACCGACACGCCGCCCGGGAACCAGACGCCCGGTGTTGCGCCTGAAATGCCTTTGAGCGAAAGCACTCCCGAGCTGACAGATGAAGCTACGCCCGAGCCCGAAGCTGAAGCGGCACAACCTGTGCCGTTGCCTGACGAGGAGCGTGAAGAAATCACACTGACGGTGCCAAATGTGCCTGAAGCCGAACCGTCAGCTCCTGTTCCTGCTGCGCAAGGCGAGCAGACAGCACGTGTGAGCATCGGAACGCCGGCGCGCACGCTTGGCTCGGGCTCGTCGAGCCGTTTGCCTTCACTTGGAGCCGAGAGCACAGAAAACAGTGGGGACACACCGCAAGATGCCTCTGCGCCCGCGGGCTCTGTCGATATTGCCGATCTGCCGCCTGTGGAGCGCTTCGCCGCACCTTTTGCCGGGCAGGCTGATACGCCCAAAATGGCGATTGTGTTGATTGACGACGGCACGAGCGATATTGGCGTCGAGGCGTTGAGCACCTTTCCTTATCCGCTGAGTTTTGCTGTGGATACCTCCTGGAGCGGGGCGGAAGACGCGATGGCAAAATACCGGGCTTCGGGATTTGAGGTTTTGGCGATGGTCAATCTGCCGAGCGGGGCGCGGGCTACGGATGTGGAAGTGTCGATGCCTGTGCTTTTGGGCAAGGTTCCCGAGGCTGTCGGCATTATGGAAACGCCTGATGCAGGGTTGCAAACCAGCCGCGAGGTGATTGAACAGGTGACGGAATATGCCAATGACAGCGGACATGGGCTGCTGTTGTTTCCCAAGGGGTTGAACACGGCACAGAAGCTTGCGGCGAAAGAAGGCGTGCCCTCGGCCACCGTGTTTCGCGACTTTGACAGCAAGGGGCAGAACGCCAGCACGATCAAACGGTTTTTGAACCATGCGGGGATGAAAGCCGGCGCGGAAGGCGGTGTCGTGATGCTGGGCCGTTTGCGCGCCGATACGATCAGTGCATTGCTGCTTTGGGGGCTGCAAGAACGCGGAGACCGCCTTGAGCTTGCGCCCGTGAGCCAGCTTTTGAAAGTGCAGTAAGCTCTGGCCTCTCTCTAGAGGTTCAATGCTTTCCATTCGCCTTGGGCGATGCCGTGCAGGCTGTGCGGCCCGATACTGACACGGATGAGGCGTAGCGTGGGGTGGCCGACATGGGCTGTCATGCGGCGGACCTGTCGGTTGCGCCCCTCTCTCAAGGTAAGTTCGATCCATGTGTCGGGAATTGCTTTGCGCACACGGATGGGCGGATTGCGCGGCCAGAGCCACAGCGGCTCCGCCACGCGGCGGGCCTTGGCGGGCTTTGTGAGGCCGTCTTTCAGCGTGACACCTTGGGCGAGGGCTAAGAGGGCAGCATCATCAGGTGTGCCTTCGACTTGCACGAGGTATGTTTTGGGCTCTTTGAACTTCGGGTTTGAAAGCCGGGCTTGCAGTTTTCCGTCGTCGGTGAGCAGGAGCAGGCCTTCGCTGTCGCGATCAAGCCGGCCAGCTGGGTAGACGGCTTTTTCGGTGATGTAATCCGACAGCGTCGCGCGCGGGGAGCCGATCGTGCCTTTATCGGTGAACTGGCTCAGCACGCCGAAAGGCTTGTTGAAGAGGATGAGGCGGCTCATTTGGTTATGCGAAGTGAAAGATCGAATTTTCGCTGCGCGAAAATCCGACAGCCTGGGGGCTGGCCCCAAGACGCAGGGTGAACTGGGGGCCAGCCCCCAGACCCCCGGGATATTTGTGGCAAGAAAAAAAGAACGGGCGAAAGGGGGCTTGGTCAGCCATTGCCATTGCCTGTAAAGCGGGCCGCATCGGCGGCGGCGCGGCGGATGGCCCCTGATTTGTGCAGGGTTTCCATATATTCGGCTTCGGGGTCGCTGTCATAGACCACGCCGCCACCTGCTTGAATGTAGAGTGTTTCATCTTTCACCAAGGCGGTGCGCAGCGCGATGCAGACATCCATATCACCATTGGCAGCGAAATAGCCGACGCCGCCGCCGTAGACGCCGCGCTTTTCGGGCTCAAGCTCGTCGATGATCTCCATGGCGCGCACTTTCGGGGCACCTGAAACTGTGCCAGCCGGAAGGCCGGAGAGCAGCGCGGAAAGGGCATCATGCTCTGGCGCAAGCTCGCCCACCACGTTGGAGACGATGTGCATCACATGGCTGTAGCGCTCGATGATGAACTCTTCGGTGGGGCGCACCGTGCCGATTTTGGACACGCGGGCGGTGTCGTTGCGCCCGAGATCAAGCAACATGAGGTGCTCGGCGAGTTCTTTTTGATCGGCCAGAAGATCAAGCTCCAGCGCTTTGTCCTCTTCCGGTGTGGCGCCGCGGGGTCGTGTGCCTGCGATCGGGCGGATTGTCACTTCGTTGCCAAAAACGCGCACGAGGATTTCGGGCGATGCGCCGACAACCTGAAAGCCACCGAAGTTGAAATAGAACATGAAGGGCGAGGGATTGGTGCGCCTGAGGCTGCGATAGAGCGCAAAGGGCGGTTGGCGGAAGGGTTGCGACCAGCGCTGGCTTGGCACGACCTGAAAGATATCGCCTGCGCGGATGTAGTCCTTTGCCTTTTCTACGGCGGCTTTGTAGCCCTCGCGGGTGAAGTTGCTTTTCGGTTCGCTGTCTTCATGGGCTTCGCCAAACTCGCGAGCTTGTTGGGGCAGGGCGCGCTCAAGGTCGCGCACGGCGTCCATCACCCGCTCGGCGGCCTGTGCATAGGCGGCGCGGGCGGACTGGCCATCGCTGGCCCAAGCGGGGGCAACCACGATGACCTCGCCTTTGACGCCATCGAGCACGGCTGTCACCGTGGGGCGCAGGAGCACCGCATCGGGCAGGCCGAGGGTATCTTCAGGAACATTTGGCAGGTGTTCGACAAGGCGGATCATGTCGTAACCCAAGTAGCCGAAGAGGCCTGCCGAGGCGGCGGGCAGGCCCTCGGGCATCTCGATCCGGCTTTCGGCGAGAAGCGCGCGCAGGTTGGCGAGGGGATCACCTGATTGACCTTCAAAGGCGCTTTCATCAAAGCGTGCCTGTCGGTTGAGGCGGCTCTCTGTGCCGTGGCATTGCCAAACCAGATCGGGCTTCATACCGATGATGGAGTAGCGCCCGCGCACTTCGCCGCCTGTGACGGATTCGAGCATAAAGGCGTTTTTAGCAGCACCCGTGAGCTTGAGCATGAGCGACACGGGTGTATCGAGATCGGCGGCAAGGCGGGTGTAGACAAGCTGGTTTTGCCCTGCGTTAAAGCCCTTTTCGAAGGTGTCAAAGGACGGGGTCAGCTCCATCTGGATACCTCTGCCTTACTGAAACTGGGTGTTCACCGCGTTGATCGCGGCTTCATCGAGCGTGACGGGCGTGCGCGCCTGAATGTCGGTGATGAACATGTTGTAAACATCTTGCGCCAGATCATTGCGATACTGATCTTCGAGAAGTTCGCGGGTGCTGGCCAGTTCGGGGTCATCCGGGTTTGGCGCGATGATCATGTCAAGCTGCACGAGGGCCACAATGCCGCCACTGCCGGAGACAGCGGAGTCGCCTTGATTTTGCAGTTTGAAAACATCGACGATGAGCGAGGCAGGGGCATCGGCGAGGAATTCGGAGCGGGACAGCCCGCTTTCAACCCGCGGCGTGACACCGAGGGATGCAAAGGCGCGGCCTTCGCCAAGATCTGCGGCAAGGGCTTCGGCTTTGGCTGTCAAAGCGGCTGTGAGGCGGCTCTGGCGCTCGTCGGCGGTAACTTCGTCACGCACATCGTTGAGCGGTTGGGCCACCGCTGGTTCTTCGGCATCAAGGCGCAGGGCGATGAGGCCGCCATCTTCGAGTTCGATGATTTCAGGGAAATCGTCGGTGGTGATCCTGTCGGCGGCTTCACGAAAGGCCGCGTAGCCTGATGGCCCACCATCGGCGCGGCTGTGCCATTCGATCTGGCCAAGCTCCATAATGGTTTCGGCTGCGATCTCTTCGAGTGTTGCACCGCCTGCGAGCAAGTCTTCGTAGGTGTCGCGCTCGTTGTCGATGAGGCGCCGGGCGCGGCTTTGGGCGAATTCGTCGCGCAGCTCGTCTTTGACATCTTCAAACTCGGTGACCACTGCGTCGAGCACGCCGTTGATACGGAAGAGGGCGGGGCCGAGGCTTGTGGGGAGCGGGCCAACCACAGCACCGCTTTCGGCAGTGAAGACAGCTTCACCGGCATCGTCAAGCTCTGCAAGCGTGACATCGCCCATATCGACATCGCTGAGAGCAAGGCCGCGTTCGGTGACGATGGCTTCAAAATTTTTCTCACCTGAGGCTATGGAACCGGCTGCGGCGCTGGCCTCTTCTTCGGAGGAAAACACCAAGCGCTCGACAAGGCGGCGCTCGGGGCGGTTAAGCTCGGCGGCGCGCTCTTCAAAGAGCTGTTGCAGGGTGGTTTCGTCTACCTCGACCTGTTCGATCATCTGCTCGGGGGTGAGCAGTGCGTAGGTGATTTTGCGCAGATCGGGGGTCATGTAGCGCGACTGGTTTTCCGCGTGAAAGGCCACGAGTTGCTCTTCGGTTGCCTCTTCAAGCGGAGCCTCCAGTGTGCTCTCGTCAATCAGAGCCCAAGTGAAATCACGCTCTTCGCCGAGAAAGTTGATGATTGTGTCGGCATAGACAGGTGTTGGCTCGATGTTGCTGAACATGGCGGATTGCACGATGCCACGGGCCATTTCCTCGCGCACGATCGTTTCATATTCGGCTTCGGTGAGGCCGATCTGTTGCAGGCGGAAGCGGTAATCCTCGCGGTTGAATGTGCCGTCGATGCCTTGGAACGCATCTGTGGTGACGATCTGGCGCGCGAGGCGGTCATCCCCGACAGAGAGGCCGATGCGGGCTGTCTCATAATCAAGCGAGCGCGAGGCGATCAACTGTGAAAGCACGATGCGGTCGAGTTGTTGCGCCTGTGCTTCGGCAAAGCTGAGTGTGCCGCCAGAGGCCGAGCTTTGGCTCTGCAACATCTGTTGCAGCGCGCGTGAATAGCTTTGGGTTGTGATGGGTTTGTCGCCCACAGCACCGACTGTGCGCACGGAGCCGCCCAGATTGGTGACGCCGAAGCCGCCAAGCCCGAGGATGAGCATGCCCATCAGGATCCAGACCAGTGTCTTTGTTGTTTTGCCACTCGCGTTCATCACGCTCTCCTCACGCCCAATTCTTGAAGGCAGTGTCTAAGGGTTTGCGCGTGCAGGGGCAAGGGGCAGAGGGGGGCTTAAACGTTTGTCTTTTCGAGGCGATCAAACAGGGTTTTTACGCCCGTCGCATCAACATTGGCAAAGGCGATGCGAAGTTCACGATTTGCAGCGGCATCGTTTACGGGGCGGAACATGGTTCCGGGCAGGCAGAGGACGCTTTGCTGTGCCACCAGTGCTTTGGCCAACTGGTCGGAGCGGGCCTCGAAGGGGTGTGCGACATAGGCGAAATAAGCGCCAAGGCCGAGAAGCTGCCAACCTTGCGTGGCCAAACGCGGGAACTCTGTTTCAATCGCTGCGCGACGAGCAAGAATTTCTGCGCGCTCTCCTGCGAGCCATTGGCTGAGGTTCTGCATACCCCAGAGTGCGCCGAACTGGCCGATCTGGCTTGGGCAGATGGTGACGGTGTCGAGGAATTTCTCGACTTCGGCAAGGCGGGCCTGTGACGCTGTGATCGCGCCGACGCGGTGGCCTGTGAGGCGGTAGGCTTTGGAAAAGGAGTAAAGCTGAATAAGTGTATCCTGCCAGCCGTGGCGGGTGAAGAGATCATGCGGTGCGCCAGTGCGGCTGTCAAAGTCGCGGTAGGTTTCATCGACAATGAGGGCGATGCCGTGCTCCTGGGCGAGATCAAAGAAGGCGCCGACAAGCTCGGCCGGGTATTCAACGCCAGCAGGGTTGTTGGGGGTGACCAGCGCAATCGCACGGGTGCGCGGTGTGATCAGCGCGCGGGCTTGTTCGGGATCAGGCAGAAGGCCTGCACCTGCGGGCAAGGGCACGCTGTTCACACCGGACATATCGAGCCACATTTTGTGGTTGAAATACCAAGGGGTCGGCAGGATCACCTCGTCGCCTTCGGCGCAGAGCGTGGCTATGGTGGCGGCAAAGGCCTGATTGCAGCCCGAGGTGATGGCGACTTCGGCTTCAGCGATTTCGCCGCCGTAGCTTTCGCGCCACCGGCCTGCCACTTCGGCACGCAGGGCGGGCAGGCCGAGGGACGGCCCGTAAAGGTGCATTTCCGGGCGGGTAAGAAGCGCTTCGGCCATTGCTTTGCGCATCGCTTCGGGCGGCGGCTCTGTCGGCGCGGCCTGGCTCACGTTGATCAGCGGGCGGTTGGCGGGAAAGCTTACCCCCTCAAGCCAGCGGCGCGCTTCTTGCACGGGTGGCGGAAAGGTTGTCGCGGTGCGGGGCAGGGTCATTGGGCAACTCTTGTTGTGGGGCGGGAGCCTCCGAATGGTAGAAATAGCAGGTGTCAATCTGCGCCGCGATAGGGTTGCACATATTGTAGTGCCATGTCCCACGGGAAGAAAATCCACGTATCCTGACTGACACCTGTGATGAAGGTATCAGCCTGTTTTTCGCCTTCGGGCTTGGCGTAGACGCAGGCGAAGTGGGCGTTTGGGTAGAGTGAGCGGACAAGCTCGAGGGTTTTGCCGCTGTCGACCAGATCATCGACCACGAGGATGCCTGTGCCATCGCCCATCATGTCGGCGTCGGGGGCTTTGAGCACTTCGGCATCGCGGCGCTGGTCGGCTTTGCCACCGCCCGAGTGATAGGATTTGACTGAAATCGTATCGACAGTGCGGATATCAAGCTCGCGGGCCACGATCATGGCCGGGGCCATGCCGCCGCGGGTGATGGCAACCACGGCGCGCCATTGTCCACTGTCGGGGCCTTTGCCATCGAGCCGCCACGCGAGCGCACGGCTGTCGCGGTGAATTTGATCCCAGGAGATATGGAAGCCTTTTTCATGTGGCAAACGATCGGTCATGGCAGCGAATCCTTTTGGTGCTATTTCGAGAAGATGAGGCGCAGTCCGAGTGCGCCGAGTATGAGTGCGGCTGTGCGATCAAGGACAGGCTTGAGGCGCAGATAGCCCGCGCGGGCGGGGGCTGTGGAGAGGGCAAGCGCGAAGAGCGTGTAAACAATCCATTCCACGAGCAAGTGATTGAGCGCGATGCCGGCCTTTTCCGTGAGGCTCATACCTTGCGGGAAGATCACCAGAAGCACGGCAGAGGCGAATATCACTGATTTCGGATTGCCCATGTTTACGGCGAAGCCTGTGAAAAACGCTCGGCGCAGTTTCGGGGCTTCTGCTGAAGTGGGAATGAGCGGTTTGGTTGCGTCTTTCCACATGCCATAGGCGATATAAATCAGGTAGAGCGCGCCACCTGTTTTGAGCGCCGTGTAGGCCCATGGAAAGAGGTTGAACACGCCCTCAAGGCCCAAGAGCGCGAGGCCTGTCCATATTGCGGCCATTGTGCCGAGCCCGAGGCCCGTGACAATGCCCGCCATGCGGCCTGACGTGAGGGTGGTTTTGAGGGCGAGCAGCAGCGCGGGGCCGGGGCTGGCCATGGAGGCCAGAAGTGTGAGGTTGAACGCGATGAGGGTTGCGACTGTCATATTGCCACCCTTGCCGCGAGCGCGCCAAGGAGTACGGCTGCGGTTCTATCAAGCACGCGCTTGGCGCGTTGGTAGGCGTTTATGATGCGCCTGCTGCCCAAGCCGTAGGCCAAGAGGCTGTAAAAGGCGATTTCGAGCAGAAAGTGGTTTCCGACAACAATGAGTTTTGCGTTGAGGTCCAGATCTTGCGGCATGATCGTTGCGAAAATCGCTGCGATAAACAAAACGGCTTTCGGGTTTGACAGGTTGCCAAGGATGCCCAGAGAGAAGCCCCGCAGCGCGCCTTTGGCCATGGCTGGCGGGGCGCCTGCCTTGCGCCATGTCGTTATGGCCAGCCATACCAGATAGAGTGCGCCCGTGGTTTTGATCGCGAAATAGGCCGCTGGCGCGGCAGCAAAGAAGGCGGTGAGCCCCGTGAGAGCCAGAATTGTCCAGAGCGTTGCTGCTGTCGCGAGGCCAAGCCCCGTGCGCAGAGCGCCCTGACGGCCTTCGGACATGGCCGAGCGGAGCATCAATAGAAAGGCAGGCCCGGGGCTGGCGAGGGCTGCCAATATAGCGAGATTAAAGGCTATGAGGTGCCCTGGCTCCACCGCGTCAGTCCTTGCGGCCTGTCACAACGTCAATATCCGGGGCATCGACGGCCTTCATGCCGACAACATGATAACCCGCATCGACATGCAGGTTTTCGCCCGTCACGCCCGAACCGAGATCGGACAGAAGATAAAGAGCGGATTTGCCGACATCGTCGATTGTCACGTTGCGGCGGAGCGGTGAGTTGAGCTCGTTCCATTTGAGGATATAGCGAAAATCACCGATGCCCGAGGCGGCGAGCGTTTTGATCGGGCCAGCCGAGATTGAATTGACGCGGATGCCGTCTTTGCCGAGATCTTCGGCGAGATATTTCACGGAAGCCTCAAGCGCGGCTTTGGCAACGCCCATCACGTTGTAGTGCGGCATGACCTGCTCGGCGCCGTAATAGGTGAGGGTGAGAGCTGATCCGCCAGCGTTCATCATTTTTTCGGCGCGCTGCATGATTGCGGTGAAGGAATAGACCGAAATGTCCATTGTCATGGTGAAGTTGTCGCGGCTGGTTTCGACATAGCGACCGCGCAGCTCGTTTTTATCGGAGAAGCCGATGGCGTGGACCACGAAATCAAGCTGACCCCATTCTTTTTGCAACTCGGCGAAGAGCGCGTCCATTGAGGCCTCATCGCCCACATCGCAGGGCAGAACAAGGCTTGAGCCAAGTTGGGCAGCCAGAGGGTTGACCCGCTTGAGCAGAGCCTCGCCCTGATAGGAAAAGGCCAGCTCGGCACCTGCATCGGCGCAGGCTTTGGCGATACCCCAGGCGATAGATTTGTCATTGGCAAGGCCCATGATGAGGCCGCGCTTGCCTGCCAACAGTTGATTGGACATGTTTGATCTCCGCCCGTGTGATAAAGTTAATGGGTTATTGACGTCTTTAGGCGATTGCCTAGGGTGCTTCAAGTCTGAGGACAAAACTGCAAACAGCAAAGGGAAAAAAGATGGCGGACCGCACGGGACTTTTTGCAGGAGACGACCCCTTTGTGATTGCGCAGAGCTGGCTGACCACGGCGGAAGAAAGCGAGCCGAACGATGCAAACGCGATTGCGCTTTCGACCGTTGATAGCGACGGGCTGCCCAACGTGCGTATGGTTCTACTTAAAGAAATTGAGGCTGATGCCTTTGTTTTTTATACCAATTACGGCTCGGCCAAGGCACAGGAGCTTGACGGGGCGGGCAAGGGTGCATTTGTGATGCACTGGAAATCGCTGCGCCGCCAAGTGCGGGTGCGTGGGCTTGTGAGCCGTGAAGAAGGCCCTCAGGCTGACGCATATTACAAGTCGCGCTCGCTGAAGAGCCGTTTGGGGGCTTGGGCCTCGGAACAGTCGCAGCCGCTCAGTTCGCGCACAAGTCTGATGGCCAAAGTGGCCAGGATTACGGCTGAAAAAGGCACGAACCCTGACCGCCCGCCTTTTTGGGGCGGTTACCGGATCACACCGCTGGAAATCGAGTTTTGGGCGGACGGTGCTTTCCGGTTGCATGATCGCTTCAAATGGAGCCGTGAAGCCGTTGATATGCCTTGGAAAATACAGCGTCTGAACCCCTGAAATCTCTTCTGTTGTGACGCTAAGTGGCGTCTTGTTACGTAACGTGATAACAATTGAGTTGATTTGTCGATTTCTGAATTTGGGGTTGAATAACGCGCCCGATTCCACGCACAAAGCTTATGGGGACGGAGTGTAACGGATAGGAAAGTTAGAGAATTATCGTGGATGACGAAACGTTAGTCTACGGCAGCGTCAAGTGGTTTGACCCCGCAAAGGGGTTTGGCTTTGTTGTTGCCGATGAGGGGGGGCCGGATATCCTGCTCCATGCTAATGTGTTGAGGAATTTTGGGCAGAACTCGGTCGCTGACGGCGCACGGGTTCATATCAAAGTACTCTCTACAGAGCGTGGTGTGCAGGCGATCGAGGTGCTCGAAATCGAACCGCCAGAATCATTTGATCAGGTTGCATTGGCCGATTTTGAAGAAATCGACCCGGCAATTATTGCTGCGGCGCCGCTTCAGGCTGCGCGGGTGAAGTGGTTTGACAAAACCAAGGGCTTCGGATTTGCCAATGTTTTTGGCAGCACGGACGATGTGTTTGTGCATATCGAGGTTTTGCGCCGCTCGGGCTTTGCCGATTTGCAGCCGGGAGAAGCTGTTGTTATCAAGGTTATTGATGGCAAACGCGGACGTATGGCAACGGAGGTTCGCTCTTGGGAGAGCGCGGCAAACAGCTGAGAACCGGGATTTGCGCCGTGCTGTTCAGCGGCGTGATGGCTGTGCCGGTTTGGGCCGGATGTACGCCTGACGAGGTGAAGCTGCGCGGGTCTTGGGGGCAGGCGCGGTTTACTGTCGAACTGGCGGATGACGCCAGCGAGCGGGCGCAAGGCCTGATGCACCGTGAAAGCCTGCCGCGCAGTGCCGGAATGCTCTTTGCATATGAGACCCCTTCGGAGGTGAGCTTCTGGATGCGCAACACTTTGATACCGCTTGATTTGCTGTTTGTTGATGAGACGGGGCAGGTCAACCACATTCATAGCGAGGCGCAACCCCTTGATGAGACATTGATTCCGAGCAATGGAAAGGCGCTTGCTGTGCTTGAGATCAATGGGGGCTTGGCCGCGCAATACGGCATCACCGTTGGTAGTGAAATGCAGCATCAAGTCTTTGATCAGGCTGGTGCAGTCTGGCCTTGTGAGAGATAGAGTGCGGCCCCTGTGAGGGCGGCGGCTTCATCTTCCAGAATATGAAAAGCAAAGCTTTGCATGAGGGGCGTATATGCACCACGTGTCTCGAAGGACGTGCGGAACGCGCCGTGATCGAGGTGTCTGAAAATGGCGCGACCTAGGCTGCCAGCGAGCCAGATTCCGCCATAGGGCAGCGCACCTAAGACCAGATCTCCGATATAGCACCCCAAAACCTTAAGATAGAGCTTAAGGGTCTCTTCGTGCCAATTTGAAGTGATGTCTGCCGCAGTGATATTTTGGCCAGTAAGTGCGTGATGTAGATGCGGAAGCGAGGCGCCCGAGAGCACGGCTTCCATCACGGGTGCGCCGTGACGACGGGCGCATTGGCTGAGAATGCGGTTTTCTGTTGTGCCGAGCAAAGGCAAATGGGCATAGCCAAGCTCTGCGGCGGGGGCGCTCCAGAGTCCGTGTGCCTTGCGAAGCACAGCCGCGTTGAGTCCTGTGCCGATGTTGAGCACGAGCCGGGGGCCTGTGGGCGCAGAGAAGGTGGCAAGTGCGTAACCCATGGCCTGTAAGTCATTGAGCAGATGCGCTTTTGCAAAGGGAAGGCGGGTGGTGTCGATCAGCCAGGGGTGGTTGGTGAGTTGGATAGTATTGTCTTGAACGGGCCCGGCTGCGGCGATGCAGGCGGTGTCTGGTGTTTCGCGCTGTGTAAGGTAGCGCGCGAGGGCGGCCTCAAAGCTTGGGTAAGCGTTGTTTGGTGTGTGCCAGATCGTGTCAGGCAAAAGCGCACCGTTTTTCGCCAGCGCAAAACGGCTGTTGGTTCCGCCAATATCGGCGAGGAGGGCGAGGGGTTGTGCCATGGGGTGAGTTTGGCACAGGTTGGGCCAAAGAAAAACGCCCCGGCGCATAGCCGAGGCGTTTTGTTGTCGCGCAAAAGCACTTAGCCGCGGCGGCGGCCGCCTGTGCGGCCTGCACGGCCACGATGCTCCTGGCCTGCTTTGGGTGCGACACGGTTGAAATTGATCCAGGCGGCGCCGCCGTCATCGTTGTTGGTGAGGAAGTTGGCTGCGCGGATCGCTTCCATCTCTTTACCGGCACGCGCCTTTGTGGAGCCTATGCCAAAGAGTTGGCAGAAGGCTTCGTCGTCCATATCCGAAGGCAGGATGATCCCTGCGGCCTCGGCCTCGGCACGCTTTTCGGCGATTTTGGTGGGGCCTGTTGCGATGGCGACGGGGTTCATGATCGCCGATGTCATGCCAGCGGTGATGGCCATGGGCAGGAAGGCGTTGTTGATACCGTGGCGGTTGGGCAGGCCGAAGCTGATGTTGGAAGCGCCACAAGTTGTGTTCACGCCGAGCTCTTCGCGCAGGCGGCGCACAAGGGTGAAGACTTGTAGGCCCGCTGTGCCCATTGCGCCGATGGGCATGACCAGTGGGTCGACCACGATATCGTGCGCAGGGATGCCGAAATCGGCGGCGCGTTCGACGATTTTTTTGGCGACGGCAAAGCGCACATCGGGGTCTTCGGAGATACCTGTATCGTCGTTTGAAATGGCTACGACCGGCACGTTGTATTTTTTCACAAGCGGGAGCACAAGCTCAAGGCGCTCTTCCTCGCCTGTGACAGAGTTGAGCAGCGGGCGGCCCTCGGCGGCGGCGAGGCCGTTTTCCAAAGCACCGGGCACCGAACTGTCGATGCAAAGCGGTGAATCTGTTACGGCCTGCACATGCTCGATGAGTTGCCTCATGAGCGTGGGCTCAACGAAGTTGTTGTCGGCATAGCGGGGGTCTTCGGCCATTTTTTTGGAGAAAACGGCGCCCGAGTTGATATCAAGGATGGTCGCACCCGCCGCAACTTGCGCCAGCGCGTCAGCCTGCACGCGGGTAAAGTCGCCGCGCTCGAGCTCTTCATTCAGGATCTTGCGGCCTGTCGGGTTGATGCGTTCGCCGATCACGGTGAAAGGCTGATCAAAGCCGATGATGGCTGTTTTTGTTTTGGATTCGACGATCGTTCTTGTCATTTCAGCGCTTTCTTATGCTTGGTTTGCGACGGCGTTTACTGGCGTGCCGGACGCGCCGCCGTTGTCTGTCGCCCATTGGGCGTTGGTTTTGATACCACCGAGCGGGAAGAAGTGCACCTGCTCGATGTTGAAATCGGGGTTGGCGGCTTTGTGGGCTGCCAACTCTGCGAGCACTTCTGTGGGCTCGTAGGGCAGGAGCAGTTTTGTCACGTCCATCGCGCGCTTTTGCAACACTTTGAGCGAGGGGCCAACGCCACAGGCGATGGCGAATTTGATCAGGGTTTGCAGCTTGGCGGGGCCAGCTATTCCGATATGCACGGGAATATCGACGCCTGCTTCTTTGAGGCTGTTGGCCCATGTGATGATCGGGCCGGCCTCAAAGGCAAATTGGGTGGCGAGGGCCATGCTGGCATCGGTGCGCTCGGAGAACTTTTGCTTCCACTGGAGTGCTTCATCGACGTTTTTGCTGCCGCCGTTGATGTCGATATCCTTGTTGCCTTCGGGGTGCCCTGCAACATGCAGGCGGGTGAAACCTGCTTTATCAAAGAGGCCACTTTCGAGAAGCTGCATGGAGGAGTGGAACGCCCCGTGAGGCTCGGCCACGCCGCCTGCGAGCACAAGCGCTTGTTTCACGTCGGCTTCGCCCTGATACATGGCGATCCAGTTGGCAAGCGTGGCTTCATCCTTGATGATACGCGCAGGGAAATGCGGCATGACGTCAAAGCCTTCTGCGTTAATGCGCGCAGCGGTTTCAACCATCTCCTCAATCGGAGTGCCCTCTATGTGGGCGATGTAGACGCGTGTGCCCTGTGGCAGGATATCGCGGAAACTTTCGACCTTGGAGGCGGTGCGGGGCATCACTTCGATGGAGTATCCATGCAGGAAAGCTTCCATATGGGCAGGATTGCCAGCAGCGGGCTTAGCGTCGGTTTTGCGGCGGAAATTCAATAGAGCCATTGTGGCCTCCCAGATGCTCATTTGGCTGTGGACCAGCCTTCGTTTGCGATCAGCGTTTTGATACGCTCTTGGTCATATTCGGCGTCGATACGTGCAACTTCGGCAGCGGCGATTTCGGCGGGGTCGCCTTCAAGAGAGAAAGGGGCTGCTTTTCGCCACTCGGCCATGTAGGCATCACCGTCTTTTGCGCCGATTTTCATGGCGGCACGGTCGATTGCTTGTTCGAAGCGCTCGGGTAGCGGGCCTTTCGAGCCGCGGCGGCCTTTGCCCACGATGACCTGCGCAGGAATGTCGCGCCAGTATACGATTGTGACGTCAGGCATGGTTGATTCCCTTTTCCTTGTTTGATCACGTCTAAAGGACGTTGAACGCCCTACAGCGCCCGTTTTCGACTTTGCGGCGCATTTGTGCGACCTTGCGCACATTTCAAACTGAAATTGAACCGCAACGCCCCGTGCGTTGCCTCGAAAAATACTCATGACCTTGATGAGGCCAGGCTCAGGTGCTTGACTGTGAGGTCGTGTTTTCTGCCGGGCAGCTTTGGTTGACAGGAGAGTGGGCCATCCGCTACGCCGACTGAAAATTTGGTCTGGAGCAGGTATGGTTATCAAAGTCGAAGCACATAAAATTGCTTATATGGCGCTGCCAAAGGCTGCGTGCTCATCGGTTAAAATGGCTTTAGGCTATATTGACCCTGCTTTGGATGGAAAAGACCGTGATGCGTTCTCGACTGCGAAGTGGCACCGTCTTTACCAAACCATGCGGTTTCGCGAAGACCGGTGGAAGCCATATTACAATGAAGAGTGGTTTAGTTTCTGTATTGTACGCGATCCGTTGAAGCGGCTTTTGTCGAGCTACTATAACCGTGTTGTCGAGATGCGTGACTTGCAGAAGAAAACTGTTTTCATCGAGGGGGTGCCCGAGCTGCCGCTTGAGCCTGATCCTGATTTCTTTTTTCAGAATCTGATGGGGTATCGTGAGATAAACACCTCGATCAAGCATCACACGATTGGCGCGCAAGTCTTTTTGGGGCCAAAGCCGCTGCGCTTTACTAAGGTGTATAAAACAAGTGAGCTTGGCGAATTGAGCCGTGATTTGTCGGAAAGATCCGGTCGGGAAGTGAGCCTGCCGCACGTTAACTCGAGCGGGCAGAAACTGACAGCCGAGCAGCTCAAGCCCGAGACGCTGGCGGCCATAAAACCGTTTATGGACACTCAATACGAGTATTTGTCCGAGTATTTTAAAAACCCTCTGTGACGGTTCGAGCATTTCGGAAACCCCTTGCAGAAGGCGGGTGCGCAGCATAGTTTGAGAGCAACACGAAATGGAGGGCGTACCTATGACGCCCAGGCGTCCCACAGGTGCGGGCGCTATCCCGAGAACGGTTGAGAGCTCCGCGCCCAATCCGCTTGATTCTGGTCCGCTATACGCGGCGCTGGACTTGGGCACTAACAGTTGTCGCATGTTGATTGCCCAACCTAAGGGCAGTCAATTTCATGTGGTTGATAGCTATTCAAAGTCGGTGCAACTCGGGCTGGGCCTTGAGAGCACGGGGCGGCTTTCGCGCAGTTCGATGCAACGCACGATTCAGGCGCTAAAAACCTGTCAGCAAAAGCTCAAGCGTCATAAAGTGCGCAAGATGCGGCTTGTGGCCACTGAAGCCTGCCGCCGTGCGAGCAACGGGGCAGAGTTTATGGCCAAGATCAAGCGCGAGACAGGGCTTGTGCTTGAGATTATTCCTGCCGAGGAAGAAGCGCGTCTGGCGGTGATTTCCTGCGCACCGCTGGTCAGCGCCAAGACCGAGCAGCTTCTGGTTGTGGATATTGGCGGGGGCTCGACCGAGCTTGTCTGGATTGACCTTTCCGATGTTCCAAAGAAGCAGCGCGCTAAGGCGATTATGAGAATGCACCGCGGCTTTGGCCATGTGCAGGAAGGTGAGCCCGCGGCGAAAGTTGTCGACTGGATATCGGTGCCTTTGGGAGTGGCTACACTGAAAGACCAGTTTGCCGATGTCGAAGATGATGCCGCGCGGTTTGCTCTGATGAGCTGGTTCTTCGAGGAAAATCTTGCAGATTTCACGCCCTATCAGGATGTGCAGCAGCGCGAGCGCTTCCAGATTGTGGGCACCTCGGGAACGGTGACAACTGTTGCGGCGAGCCATCTGGGCTTGAGGCGTTATGACCGCACCAAAGTTGACGGACTCAGGATGAGTTCCGAAGAGATCGACGCGGTGATCCGTGATTACCTTGCACTTGGCCCGGAGGGGCGGCGGAGTGATCCGCGCATCGGACAGGACAGGCAGGCGTTGATCATGTCGGGGAGTGCGATTTTGCAGGCGCTTTTGCGTTGTTGGCCGACCGACAAGCTGAGTGTGGCCGACCGAGGGCTGCGCGAAGGCTTGCTTTATGCTCAAATGAGTGCGGATGGTGTGTTGGAGGATGGGCCTTTTTAGGCTAGAGCAAAGTCATGGCAAAAAAACCGGACGGAAAAAACACATCGGGGCGCGGACAGCGCGAACTGAAAGTGAAAGTTAAAACGGCGCGGGGGCGACGCAGTTCTTCGACGCGCTGGCTTCAGCGGCAGTTGAATGACCCTTATGTAAAGCGCGCGCAGGCTGAGGGCTATCGCGGGCGCGCTGCGTTCAAGATTATGGAACTGGACGACAAGTTCGGCTTTCTTGTGCCAGGTGCGCGGGTTGTTGACCTTGGTTGTGCGCCAGGGGGCTGGCTTCAGGTGGCTGTGCCACGGGTAAATGCGCTTGGTGATAAGGCCGGCCCGCAAGGCAGGCTCCTTGGGGTCGATTTGCAGGTGGTTGAGCCTGTGACGGGCTGCGAGATCCACCAGCTTGATTTCATGGACGAGGGGGCTGACGGGCAGGTCAAGGAATGGCTCGGCGGCAAGGCCGATGTGGTGATGTCGGACATGGCAGCGTCAAGTTCGGGCCATAAACAGACCGATCACTTGCGTATCATTTCGCTGTGCGAGGCTGCGGCTTACTTTGCCTTTGATGTGCTGGAAGAGGGTGGAACCTTTGTGGCGAAAGTTTTGGCTGGTGGCGCTGAGGGCGAGCTGCAAAAACTGCTCAAGCAAAAGTTTACCAAGGTGGTGAATGTGAAGCCACCCAGCTCGCGCAGTGACAGCTCGGAGAAATTTGTGATTGCGACAGGCTTTCGCGGTTAGGCACTATGCGGCAGCGTGCAGGCTTTTTCGGGCCGATGCGATGAAATGTTGTGCATCGGTTAGCTCTGTGGTGTCGCGTGCGGTTTCGGGGCAGGCGGCTGAGGCCAGATTCTGCTGGCGGATCAGTTCAAAAAGCCGCGCATGGCGCGGCGCATTTGTGACATGGTTCATAGCGGTTCCTTTACAGCCAGATACCCACACCCAAGCCGATTGCGGTTAACATCGTACTTAAATGCGGCGAAAGTCGACCGTAAGTGATGCTTTTTCGTGAACTTTGCTGTGTAACGTTTGACGTTGTGTCAGGTCGGAAGCGGCTTTTCTTTTAGGTGTGTTGTGCTCATATGGTGCCTATGATGCAAGATCAAATCAGCGATATTTTTATTATAGGCGGCGGTGTGAACGGCTGCGGTATTGCCCGAGATGCGGCGGGGCGCGGGTTGAGTGTGACGCTTGTGGAGCAGGGGGATCTGGCGTCTGGCACATCGTCGGCTTCGACCAAGCTGTTTCACGGCGGGTTGCGATACCTTGAGTATTTCGAATTACGGCTTGTGCGCGAAGCGCTGAAAGAACGCGAAGTTTTGCTTGGCATGATGCCACATATCAGCTGGCCGATGCGGTTTGTGCTGCCTTTGAGCCCTGACATGCGCTTTGATACGGAGACCCCTGCGGCAAGGCTGTTGGCGAGGGTGATGCCATGGATGAAGGGGCGGCGGCCTGACTGGATGATCCGTCTGGGGCTGTTTCTGTATGACCATTTGGGCGGACGTAAAGAGCTGCCTGCGACTTCTGGTTTGCGACTGAAGGGCACAGCCGAGGGCGCGGTGCTTGATGAGCGGTTTGCCCGCGCGTTCGAGTATTCGGATGTTTGGGTGGATGACGCGCGGCTTGTGAGCCTGAATGCGCGCGATGCGCACGAGCGGGGCGCACATGTTCTGACCCGCACCCGCTTTGTGAATGCCGCGCGCGTGGACGGGCTTTGGCAGGTCACTGTTGAGTGTGACGGCGTGAATGAGGTGCATCGGGCACGAGCCTTGGTGAACGCGGCGGGGCCTTGGGTTGCGGAGGCTTTGAGCCATGTTAGCACCGGGATGCGCGGGCAGATCAGACTGGTGCGAGGCTCCCATATTGTTGTTCCCAAACTTTACGATCACGACAAATGCTATTTCTTGCAAGGCACGGACGGGCGGATCTGTTTTCTTATCCCTTATGAAGAAGATTTCACGCTTATTGGCACAACCGATGCTGACCATAGCTCGGTCGACGAGCGCCCAGAAGCAAGTGAAGCGGAGCAGGCTTATCTTATAGAATTTGTGAACAGTTACTTGCGTGCCGATATTTCGCTGGCTGATGTGGTTTGGTCTTACTCGGGCGTTCGGCCTTTGCAGGATGACGGCCAAACAAGTGCCTCGGCGGCCACGCGGGATTATGAATTGCGCCTTGAAGCGGGAGAGGCTCCGCTGCTTACAGTCTTTGGCGGAAAGATTACCACCTATCGCAAACTTGCGGAGGCGGCTGTTAGCAAACTTGCGCCTGAACATGCGCCCTGGACGAAGGGTGTGGCACTGGCCGGGGGTGATTTTACTGTGAGCGAAAAACCGGCTCTGGAGGCGCGTGTTGCCGAGGCTTATCCGTTTATTGAGCCTCGCACCGTGCGGCGGCTTGTGCGAAGTTACGGGCTTGATGTGTTTGAAGTGCTTGGAGATTGTGTTGCTCTCGTTGATCTTGGCGCAGGATTAAGCACGCGGGAGGTTGACTGGCTGATAGGGCATGAGTTTGCGCTCACAGCTGAGGACATTCTCTGGCGGCGTAGCAAGCTGGGGTTGCGGATGAATGCTGACGGTGTCGCCGCGCTTGAGGCCTATCTGGCAGCGCGCTAAACTGGCGTGAAGGGGGAAAGATGCGGTATATTCTGGCGATTGATCAGGGCACGACAAGCTCGCGTGCGATTGTGTTTGATGAAGCAATGCGCCCGCGTGGCAGCGCGCAGGAAGAGTTCGAGCAGCATTTCCCCCAGTCCGGATGGGTGGAGCATGCACCGGACGATCTTTGGCAGACGGTGCTGCGCACATGTTTTGGGGCGTTGGAGGCCGCAGGCATAGAGGCAGAGGCTCTGGCGGGCATCGGCATCACCAACCAGCGCGAAACCACGGTGCTTTGGGACCGCGCCACGGGAGTGCCGCTTTATAACGCGATTGTCTGGCAGGACAGGCGCACGAGCGAGGCCTGTGCTGCGCTGAAAGAGGCGGGGCATGAGGCCGAGGTGCGTGCAAAGACCGGGCTGTTGCTTGACCCGTATTTCAGCGGCACCAAACTTGCCTGGCTTTTGGACAACGTTGCAGGTGCACGCGCGCGGGCCGAGGCGGGGCAACTGGCTTTTGGCACTGTGGACAGCTGGCTTTTGTGGAAGCTGACGTCTGGCCGTGTGCATGCAACAGATGCGACCAACGCGGCGCGCACCTTGCTTTATGACATTCACGAGGGAGATTGGTCGCCGGAAATTTGTGCGCTTCTGGATATTCCGGTGAGCCTTTTGCCTGAGGTGAGGGACTGCGCGGGGCGCTTCGGGGAGACGGAAGCTCTCGGAGCGCCCGTGCCTATACTGGGCATCGCAGGGGACCAGCAGGCGGCGACGATCGGGCAGGGGTGTTTCAGCGCCGGTATGATGAAGGCGACCTACGGGACAGGATGTTTTGCGCTGCTGAATACGGGTGCGGATGCTGTAACTTCGGAACATAAGCTTTTGACAACAATAGCGTATCAGCTCGACGGTGAAGTGACATATGCGCTTGAAGGCTCTATATTTGTCGCGGGTGCTGTCGTGCAATGGTTGCGCGACGGGCTCGGAATTATCGGCTCGGCACGCGAAACACAGGCTCTTGCCGAAGCGGCGGATGCGGGGCATGACGTTATCATTGTGCCTGCCTTCACGGGGCTTGGTGCGCCCTATTGGAACCCCGAGTGCCGCGGTGCGGCTTTTGGGCTGACGCGGGCCACGGGGCCTGCCGAAATGGTGCGGGCGGCGCTGCAATCAGTAGGCTATCAGACCCGCGATTTACTTGAGGCGATGCGGGCAGATGGGGGGGCTTTTGCAGAGGCTGCTCTCAGGGTGGATGGCGGGATGTGTGCCTCGGATTGGACGATGCAGTTTTTGGCCGACATCACCGGCACGCAAGTTGACAGACCCACAGTGCTTGAGACCACGGCGCTTGGCGCGGCATGGCTTGCAGGGCACGCGGCGGGGCTCTATCCGGATCAGGCGGGGTTTGCGGATATGTGGCAGCTTGACCGCAGCTTTGAGCCGCAGATGAACGAAGAGATGCGCGCAGCCAAGTATGCCCGCTGGCAGCGGGCCGTAGCGGCCGCGCAGGCGGTTTGAGACGAATTCTCAGCAGTCTCCGTAGAGCGTGCCGGTGCAGCGTGTTTCATCACTGGTTTCAAGCTCGAGTGTGACGTGCTTGATGCTGAAGTGCCGCGCGAGGTGGGTTTTGATTGCGTTGCGGATTTGTGGTCCGCGAGACCAATCATCAGGATTAATGACGATGTGACAATCTAGTGCTGCTGTTTGTTCCTGCATTTGCCAAAGATGGACGTGATGCAGACTCTCGACGCCGTCGATTGCGCGGATGGCATCAATCACTTCAACGTTATCGAGGCCGTCGGGGCTGCCAAGCATGAGGGTGCGGATCGGGCCGCCGATTTCGGCAAAGGCGAGCCAGAGGATATAGCCTGCGATGAGGATCGTTATGATCGGATCAACTATGCGGATATCGTAAAACATGATGAGCAACCCGCCGATGATGACTGCAACAGAGGCCAGCGCATCGGAGAGGTTGTGCAGAAACATTGCACGAATGTTAATGCTGTCTTTTTGCATCGTGTAGGTAAGCAGGGCTGTGAGCGTGTCAATGAGAAGGGCAACACCACCTATCAGTACAACCAGCCAGCCTGTCACCTCGGGCGGCTCAATCAGGCGCATCATGCCTTCGTAAACCAAGTATAAGCCGACAAGAATAAGCGTGGTGTAGTTGATAAGTGCTGCGACAATTTCGATTCGTCCGTAGCCAAAGCTCATATCGGCATCCGCTGGCTTGCGGGCGATTTTTCGGGCGGCGAAAGCGATGACGAGTGACATCATGTCTGACAGATTGTGCAGTGCATCAGCGACAAGGGCGAGGCTGCCTGACAGGATACCACCGATGATCTGTGCGATTGTGAGAAGGCCGTTGGCCCAGATTGCTATGGCGACACGCCGGTCGCCGCTTTCTGGATCAAGATGGACGTGACCGTGATGAGTGTGATCATGTGGCATCGGGCCGATCCTTATGAATGCCAGCTTAAACCAGCGCTTTGAAACGCGGAGACATGGCGGAAAATTTGGTAGGCCCGGTAGGACTCGAACCTACGACCAAAGCGTTATGAGCGCTCTGCTCTAACCAACTGAGCTACAGGCCCGCCTGATGCTTTGGTTACCAGACCGCACGGGCGCGTCAAGTCTTTGCGTTGCTATCGGTCGTTGCTATGGGCCATGTGATGATTTAGGACGTGGGCCAAGTGACATATGGGGACTTGAGCATGGCTGGCAAAAACGGAATCACCTACGCGGATGCGGGTGTGGATATTGATGCGGGCAATGCGCTCGTTGAGCGGATCAAGCCTGCGGCCAAGCGCACGCAGCGCTCTGGTGTAATGGCGGGGCTGGGCGGCTTTGGCGCGCTGTTTGATTTGAAAGACGCGGGCTATGTCGATCCGATTCTTGTGGCTGCGACAGACGGTGTAGGCACAAAGCTGCGGATTGCCATTGATACGGGCGAAGTTGACGGCGTGGGCATCGACCTTGTTGCGATGTGTGTCAATGACCTTGTGTGTCAGGGAGCGGAGCCTCTGTTCTTTCTAGATTACTTTGCCACAGGCAAGCTTGAGATGGATATGGCTGCGCGGATAATCGAAGGCATAGCCAAGGGCTGCGAGCTGTCCGGCTGTGCTTTGATTGGTGGTGAAACCGCCGAGATGCCGGGGATGTATCCTGATGGCGACTTTGACCTTGCGGGCTTTAGCGTTGGTGCGATGGAGCGCGGCGCGGATTTGCCTGCCGGTGTGAAAGAGGGCGATGTGCTGCTTGGGCTTGGCTCGAACGGTGTGCACTCAAACGGATATTCGCTGGTGCGTAAGCTTGTCGAAGTCTCGGGCCTTGGCTGGGGCGCGGACTGTCCTTGGAGTGAGGGCACGCTGGGTGCTGCACTGCTGACACCAACGCGGCTTTATGTGAAGCAGGCTTTGGCGGCTGTGCGCTCGGGCGGTGTGCATGCTTTGGCGCACATCACGGGCGGTGGCCTGACCGAGAATCTGCCACGTGTTTTGCCTGAAGGGCTTGGCGCGGATATCAACCTTGATGCTTGGGAGCTTCCCGATGTGTTCAAGTGGCTGGCGGCGACGGGGGGCATGGCCGAGGCCGAGATGCTCAAAACGTTTAACTCGGGCATTGGCATGATTCTGTCGGTTGAAGCCGCCGAGGCCACGCGCTTGAAGGCGCTTTTGGAGGCAGAAGGCGAGCAGGTGTTCGAGCTTGGCCATGTCACCAAGGGCGAGGGCGTCCGCTATGAGGGCCGCCTCGTTTGACACGGGTTGCGCTCTTTATCTCGGGCGGCGGCTCCAATATGCTTTCGTTGGTTGAGAGTATGACGGGAGACCACCCTGCGCGGCCTTGCCTTGTTTTGAGCAACCGTGCGGATGCTGGCGGGCTTGCGAAAGCGGAAGCGCTCGGGATTGCTACAGAAGTTGTTGACCATCGGCCGCATAAGGGCGACCGCGCGGCTTTTGAAACCGAGTTGCAAAGTGTTTTGATGCGTCACAGCCCCGATCTTATTTGTCTTGCGGGGTTTATGCGGGTGTTGACCGAAGGTTTTACCAGCCAGTGGGAAGGGCGGATGCTGAATATTCATCCTTCGCTGTTGCCTAAGTATAAAGGGCTTCACACCCATCAACGTGCCTTGGATGCGGGCGACACAGAAGCGGGTTGCACTGTGCATGAAGTGACAGCCAAGCTTGATGACGGGCCAATCCTCGGGCAGGCGCGTGTGCCTGTTGAAGCGGATGATACAGCGGAAACACTTGCGGCGCGGGTGCTGGCGCAAGAGCATATTCTTTACCCTGCGGTACTTAAGCGCTTTGTGAGCGGAGACAAGACGCCGCTCTATTTGCCCTGATACTTTTCATTTCTGATCGCCTCGCGTATAGGCGGAGCCAGACATAGCAAGAGCACAAGCCTTTATGAGAACGATCACCACGACCGCAGAGCTGGCAGAGTATTGCCAAGAGGCCGCAACACACGACTACGTAACAGTCGATACCGAATTTCTGCGCGAGCGAACGTATTACTCAAAGCTCTGCCTTGTGCAGCTTGCGATGCCCGGCTCAACGGATGACAACGCGGTTTTGGTTGACCCATTGGCAAACGGAATCTCACTTCAACCGCTTTATGATCTGATGGCGGATGAGAGCACTGTGAAGGTGTTTCATGCGGCGCGGCAGGATCTCGAGATTTTTTTCCATGATGGAGATGTGATCCCCACGCCTTTGTTTGACACGCAGGTGGCTGCAATGGTCTGTGGTTTTGGAGAACAAGTGGGTTACGAGACGCTTGTTCGCAAGATTGCCAAGGCATCGGTTGATAAAAGCAGCCGTTTTACCGACTGGTCACGCCGACCTTTGTCGGAGGCGCAGAAAACCTACGCTTTGGCCGACGTGACGCACTTGCGCCAGATTTATGAGTTTCTGCGGGACCAATTGGCCAAAAACAAGCGCGGTAAATGGGTGAGCGAAGAACTCTCTGTGCTCACATCACCCGAGACCTATCTTATGGATCCCGACAAGGCCTGGGAGCGCGTGAAAGTGCGCACGAGCGCTGGCAAATTTCTCGCGATTGTGCGTGAGCTGGCGAAATTTCGTGAAGCTTATGCGCAAGAGCGCAATGTGCCGCGCAGCCGTGTTTACAAAGACGATGCACTGACCGAACTGGCCTCGACCAAGCCCAAGGATATGAATGATCTCTCACGCTCGCGGCTTTTGTTACGTGAAGCGCGCAAAGGCGAGATTGCTGAAGGTATCCTGAAGGCTGTGGCAGATGGTTTGGCCTGTGCACCTGAAGACATGCCACAAGGTGACAAAACGCGCGAGAAGCTGAATGTGAATCCTGCTCTAGCAGATTTGTTGCGCGTTTTGCTGAAGGCCAAAACAGAAGAGATGGGCGTTGCGGCAAAACTGATTGCCTCGGCCAGTGATCTTGACTTGATGGCTGCTGGCGAACGCGATGTTGCGGCACTCAGCGGCTGGCGGCGCGAAGCCTTTGGCGAGGATGCGCTGCGGCTGTGCAACGGTGAGATCGGCCTTGCCGTGAAGGGGCGCAGCGTAAAAGTAATTACCCTTTAACGCTGACTAGGCTTTTGAGCCTACCGGCGCACGGAGCGGGCGTTTTGAGCGCCTTTCACACGAATTGTACGCACACCGATAAGTTGCTCTTCGGGCACAAAGACAGCTGCGTTGAGTTCACGCGAGGTTGCTGGCGCGTTGGGGCGCGAGCGTGTCGAATACTCCGCTTTGAGCGTATATTCCAGCGTGGGCAGGGGAGAAGCACCTTCCTCGGGATCGACATCGGGGACAAGCTGGACATTGTATGCGCCAAGTGTCGGGCTGAGACCTTTGACGCGCACGATGGCACCGCCAGCGGCACGCTCGACGGAAAGTTCGAGGATCTGATCAACAGGAACGCCTTGATACGTTTGCTCGGCGCGCTTGAAGGAGGACCGCTTGGGAATGAGCGGGTTGACTTCGCCTTGAACGACTTGCTCGCTACGGCTTTTGCCAAACCAGTTGAACGGGTTGTATTTTGACCCGCCGATGCTTCCGCCGCATCCGGACAGGGCGAATGCCGATACCAGTGCTGTTGTCAGGATGATCCGCATGTTTCACTCCGCCGTTTGCTTGAGTATCGTGCTACCTGATTGTGGCGCTGTTGAAAAGACGGGAAAACATATGGACCTTTCCAGACAGCGCCCCTATCTCGACTGTAACAAGAGGGAAGACCATGGCCAGTGCTGCATTTGAAGAACTTGTAGAAGATTTCGAGTTTCTGGACGATTGGGAAGAGCGGTATGCTCTTGTCATCGAGCTTGGCAAAGCGATGGAGCCTTTGGCTGAGGCGCTGAAAGTTCCGGCAACCAAAGTGGAAGGCTGTGCCAGTCAGGTCTGGTTACACCCACAGATTACAGAGGGTGTCTTTTCCTTTGACGGCGAAAGTGACGCGATGATTGTACGCGGTCTTGTTGCTGTTTTGCGTAAACTTTACAATGGATTAGAGGTGAAAGCTGTTTTGGATGTGGATGCTCAGGCAGAGCTCGCGCGCCTCGGATTGCAAGAACATCTTTCGGCGCAGCGCTCTAACGGGGTACGTTCGATGATCGAACGAATTCGATCTGTGGCGGCGGCTGGCTGATACCGGTTCGAATTTTGCTTCGCAAAATCCGACCGTCTGGGGGCGCTGCCCCCAGACCCCCGAGGTATTTTGAACAGAAGAAGACTCAATCAGGCTTTTTTGATTGTGCTTTTAGGGTTGTCGCCAGATCGCCGTAACCTGTGAAGCGATACTCAAAAGCGAGACCGAGACGTTCGGCGCAATTTTTGGCTTTGGCTTTGAGCGCGGGATCGAGCGTTTGGGCCTGATAGACCAGTTTGGTGTAGTTTCCGAAGATCATGTCGCGCAGTTCAGGGTGTTTGTGTAGGCCCATTGGTTTCCAGACAAAGGCATCAAACTGCTTGACCAGGAAATCGGTGAGGTAAAAAGCGGTGATTTCATCGTCGAGTTCTGCAAAGGCTTCGTTGCCCTCAAAGAAGGAGTAGCAATGCGGGCCTGCGACCATTTCAACGCCGAGTTCGGCGCATTTGGCTTGCAGCAGGCCTCCTGTGCCACAATCGGCGTAGACTACGAAGATATTTTGATAGGCTGCACGGTGTTTGAGAACGCCGTTTTCAACGGCCTCGGTGATGCGCTCGGGGTAGAGGTGAAGATTGGCAGGCAGACAGGTGAGATCCATGTAATCCCAGTTGTTCAGCGCTTTGAGTGCGAGAATTTCGCGGGCCAGCGCACCACAGGCTATGAGCAGCATGCGGCCGCGCCCCTCTGGGGCAAGACCTTGCTCGGTGAGCGTTTTGTCATCTGGTAGCATAGGGGTGCTCCAATAAAAAAGCCCGCACGGCTATGCGCCGACGGGCCTTTGCACAAAGTGCACGGTGCTTAGCCTGCGGCAGCTTTGTTGTGTTTGCGAGCGACATGCTCTTTGGCGGTTTCAACGGCCACCGCTGCGTCGCGGCAGTAAGCGTCGGCGCCGATGGCTTTGCCGAACTCTTCATTGAGTGGAGCGCCGCCAACGAGAATGATATAGTCGTCGCGGATGCCTTGCTCGATCATCGTGTCGATCACGACTTTCATGTAGGGCATTGTGGTTGTCAGTAGGGCTGACATACCGAGAATTTCGGGTTTGTGCTCTTCAATTGCGGCGAGATAGCTTTCCACCGAGTTGTTGATGCCGATGTCTGCGACTTCAAAGCCCGCGCCTTCCATCATCATCCCGACGAGGTTTTTGCCGATGTCGTGAATATCGCCTTTGACCGTGCCGATGACCATGCCGCCGACGCGGGGTGCGCCGGTTTCGGCCAGAAGCGGTTTTAGAATCGCCATGCCGCCCTTCATTGCGTTGGCCGCGAGGAGAACTTCCGGAACAAACAGAATGCCATCCCGGAAATCCTGGCCAACGATTGTCATGCCGCCGACGAGGGCTTCTGTGAGAACCCGGTAGGGGGGCCAGTCGCGGCTGAGCAGGATATTAACGCCTTCTTCGATTTCCTCTTTGAGGCCATCGTAAAGGTCGTCAAACATCTGCTGGACAAGCTCGTCGTCGTCGAGATCGGCTAGGATGATGTCTTGGTCTTCGTCCGACATGGCGGATTCCTTTGATAGAAGTTCTTTTGAGTCAGCTTTTGCCAAAATGTCGCAACGAGACTGCCCCGATTGCGACACACGCGACGCTGTTGCCGACCATCTGTGCTTTTGTCTGTCTGTGCGGCCCTTTCAGGCTTGTTCATAGCGTCTTCGCAGCGCTCTGCTGTTGGTTGTGAAACCGGTGTGTCAGCTGCGGCGGCGGCGGTTCGTGCGTGTCGAGGTGGGCTCGTCATCGCCGAGACCGTCGCTGGCAGAGGAGAAGGCCCCGAGGCGCGACGTGATCTCTTCAAGCGAGGGCTTTTCACCTTTGGGCTGCGTTTCAAGGGCTTCGCGCATTTTTCTCAGGTGCTCTGGCATGGTCCCGCAGCAGCCGCCGATGATACGCGCGCCGCTGTCGCGGGCGAGAAGCGCATAGTCGGCCATGAGCTCTGGCGTGCCATCGTAGTGGATGTGGCCATCGACGTATTTGGGGATGCCTGCATTGCCTTTGGCGATGATCGGGCGTTCGGTGCCTTGAGCGGCAAAACCTTGAATGGTGCGCAAGAGATCGGATGAGCCGACACCACAGTTTGCACCGAAGGCAAGCGGCGGGTTGGCGAGCTTTTCAACCATTGTAACCATGGCAGCGCTGGTAACACCCATCATGGTGCGGCCGGCCGTATCAAAGCTCATTGTGCCACACCAAGGCATGTCTGCCAGAGCGAAGGCCTCGGCGGCGGCGATATATTCTTCGGGGGCTGAAATGGTTTCGACCCAGAGAACATCTGCGCCGCCTTCTTTGAGGCCTTCGGCTTGTTCGTGAAATATCTCGACCGCAAGCTCATGTGTGAGTTGGCCCAGAGGGGCCATAATTTCGCCTGTTGGACCGACGGAGCCCGCAACGATGACTTTATGATCAGCGCGGTCGGCGACATTGCGGCCTATTTCGGCTGAGATGCGGCTGAGTTCGCGTGCACGGTTGGCTGCGTTGTGAAGCTTGAGGCGTGCTGCGTTACCGCCAAAAGAGTTTGTCAGAAATATATCGGAGCCGGCATCGACAGCAGATTTGTAAAGGGTGGTGATCTTGGCAGGTTCCGAAACATTCCAAAGTTCGGGCGGCTCGCCAGAGCTGAGCCCCATGTTGAAGAGGTTTGTGCCTGTTGCCCCATCGGCAAGGAGCCAGTCACGGGTTTCCAGTAGGGTCTCAAGGGGAGATGTCATGCTTCGGCTGCCTTTGCTGTTTGCCACTCCTTCGCACAGAGTGAGGTTTTAGGCAAATTCATAAACACCATAAAGATTATGTATTCGGCACAGAGAAAGTGCCGGCGCAGAGCGTAATCAGGAAGAGTAAAGAAGCCAGGCAGGCGGGTGAATATGGCGCTTTCTGAAGTAAAATTCAAAGTGAGACCTAGACGGGAGCACAAAAAAAGTACCGCCCGGGTAAAAGGGCGGCACTTTGCCGTACAAAATCTGTCGCTGGCTTATTTAACTTCGGTCATCACTTGGCCTTTGGCCACGATAGCAAGCTCTGTGCGTTTGGCGCGGATGGTGTCCGCATCGGCCATTTCACCGAGGTCAGCGGCGACTTTGCGCACGACATCTTCGTGGCCTGCTTCTTCAAAATCGGCTTTGACGACTTCGGCCGCATAGGCATTGGCTTCATCGCCTGATTTGCCCAGAAGTTCGGCAGCCCAGAGCCCTAGGAGCTTGTTGGTGCGCGCTTCGGCTTTGAATTTCATTTCTTCGTCGTGGGCGTATTTGTTTTCAAACGCTTGTTCGCGGTCATCAAAAGTGGACATAAGGGCGGCTCCCAGCAAAGTTGAACTTGAGAATACATATGCAATTCGTCGCGGCGAAGCACAAGCCCTCATGGCGTGTCTTGCGACAATGAGCCCTTTGCCATAAGAGAGCACCAAGCACGGAGACTCACCTGCCGTGTCGAGATTGGAGCCCAGATGGCACGTCGTAAGAAAATTTATGAAGGCAAGGCCAAGACCCTGTTTGAGGGGCCCGAGCCAGGCACGATTGTTCAGTATTTCAAAGACGATGCCACAGCCTTCAACGCTGAAAAACGCGATGTTATCGAAGGTAAGGGCGTTTTGAACAACATGTTGTCGGAATACTTTATGAACGGTTTGACACAAATTGGCGTGCCGAACCATTTTATCCGCCGCCTCAACATGCGCGAGCAGCTTGTACGCGCTTGCGAAATTATCCCGCTTGAAATTATCGTGCGTAACTTTGCGGCGGGGTCCATGTCAAAACGGCTTGGAATTGAGGAGGGCACGGCGCTGCCACGGCCCATCGTGGAGTACTGCTATAAAGACGATGCGCTTGGCGATCCACTTGTTTCAGAAGAACATATTGCGGCTTTTGGCTGGGCCAGCCAGCAAGATATGGACGACATCCTGAGCCTTGCCTTGCGGGTAAATGATTTCCTGTCGGGTGTTATGTTCGGGGTCGGGATCAAACTTGTCGATTTCAAAATCGAGATTGGCCGCGTTTATGAAGGTGATTATCAGCGCCTTATCGTGGCGGACGAGATCAGCCCGGACAGTTGCCGCCTTTGGGATATGGAAACAGGTCAGAAGCTTGATAAGGATGTGTTCCGGCGTGACCTCGGCAGCCTGACCGACGCGTATAGCGAAGTAGCAAGAAGGCTCGGTGTGATGCCAAAGGGGGCGACCCCGATGAAGCCGACGTTGATTAACTGAAGCTTTGAAGAGATTGTTTGCCAAGGCGGAAATCTTGGCTTGAACGGAAGAGATACGGAGAAAACCATGAAAGCGCGTGTGCATGTGATGCTGAAGAACGGGGTTCTGGACCCGCAGGGCGAGGCCGTGCGGCATGCGCTTGGCGCGCTTGGCTTTGATGGTGTGCAAGGTGTGCGCCAAGGCAAGGTTATTGAACTGGAGCTGGCTGAGGGGACAACTGAAGCCACGGTGACCGAGATGTGTGAGAAGCTACTCGCGAACACGGTTATCGAAAGCTACACGATCGAACTCGGCTGAGGAGAGCGCCATGAAAGCCGCTGTGATTGTCTTCCCTGGATCAAATTGTGATCGTGACCTTGCTGTTGCCCTGGAAAAGGCGGGGGCCGATGTGCAAATGGTTTGGCACAAAGACACCGCATTGCCCAAGGGTATTGATTTGGTGGCTGTTCCGGGCGGGTTTTCCTTTGGTGATTATCTGCGCTGCGGTGCGATTGCGGCGAACTCACCGATTTGCGGCGAGCTGAAGACCCATGTGGAGCGGGGCGGTTACGCGCTCGGAATTTGCAACGGGTTTCAGGTGCTGACAGAGACTGGGCTTTTGCCGGGCGCTTTGCGGCGCAATGCGGGGCTGAAATATATTTGCAAGCCTATCGAGTTGTGCGTTGAGGCGACCGACACGGCTTATACCAGTGATTACACCAAAGGGCAGGTGATCACGGTGCCGATCGCACATCATGATGGCAACTACTATGTCGATGATGCCAAATTGGCCGAGCTTCAAGGGGAAGGGCGGATTGCGTTCAGCTATGTTGATAACCCTAATGGTTCTGTCGCTGATATCGCGGGTGTTGTGAGCCGAAACCGTCGGGTACTTGGTATGATGCCCCACCCCGAGCGGATGTCGGAGGCAAGCCACGGTGGGACCGATGGTAAGGCAATGTTTACAAGCCTCATGAGCCAAATGGCGCTTGCGTGATATCTACGAGCTTGTGAGGCGCGTGCGGGCTGGGTAAATTGGCCGAATGAGCCTGATTGTTGACCCTTCTGGAAAAGCACGCCCGAGCACCACTGGCTGGCGAATGCGTGCGCTTTTTGTCGGGCTTTTGCTGCTTGCTGTCGTGACGATTGCGGTGACAAACCGATTTCTGACAGAGCGGTTTACCGAGAACACCCGTAACCGAGCCGAACTTCGCCTGACGCTCTATTCAGGCAACCTGATGTCAGAACTCAAGCGCAACTCGATTGTGCCGCAGCTTTTGAGCCGAGACCCCGCATTGATCGGGGCGCTCAACTCGAATGATTTCAGCCAGTCTACACAGAGATTGATCTCATTTGTCGAGGAGATTGGCGCGGCCTCGCTTGTTTTGCTGGATGCCAGCGGGCGAACTGTAGCGGCTACCGACCGTGCGCGGATTGGGGAGCAGCACCGCCAGCAGAGCTATTTCATTGATACCCTGCGCTCGCCCAACACGCTTTTTGCGACAGTCCCGCGGGAAAGTGGAGGCTATCGCTTTGTGTATTCACGGCGTGTCACAAGCCAGAGCGAGACCATCGGGATAATCCTTGTCGAGGTT
The DNA here is from genome assembly GCF_025751535.1 of Lentibacter sp. XHP0401. Classification (GTDB taxonomy): domain Bacteria; phylum Pseudomonadota; class Alphaproteobacteria; order Rhodobacterales; family Rhodobacteraceae; genus Lentibacter. The sequence goes on from NZ_JAOWLC010000002.1 coordinate 162,653, forward strand.
GATCTGGCCAAGTTCGAGCGTGCTTGGGCGGGTATTTCGGATGCGGTTTTTGTCACGGATAGTGAGGGGACGATCGTTCTTGCGACCGAACCGCGCTGGCGTGGTCTGCAAGAAACCGAAGCACTCAGCCATGAGCCGGCAGACAGCGCTATCGAGCGGGCTATACATGCGACACAAAACTGGACCTCACTGCCGCCTGACGCCTATGTGAAGGGCGAGGCCGTGATGCGCAAGGAAATGCGCGTGCCATTTAGGGGCTGGAAGATGGCGTCCTTTACCACTTATGCAAGTGTACGCGAGAGGGTGAATGGCGTTTTGGCGCTCGAGATCATGGTGTTTGCCATGCTCCTCTCATTTGTTTTCTATTTGCTCAGTCGCAAGTCGGCATTGCGTATGGCGCTGTTTCAACGGGAGTCGGCGGAGCTTCGCCAGTTGAATGCGCGATTGCAGCGGGAAATTGCCGAGCGGGAAAAGATGCAAGGGGCACTCAAGACCGCAGAGTTGAGCCTTGCACAAAGTTCCAAGCTTGCGGCTTTGGGCGAAATGTCCGCGGCTGTGAGTCATGAGCTGAACCAGCCTTTGGCCGCGATGAAAACCTATCTCGCAGGATCACGGCTTTTGCTGCAACGCAATCGCCCTGATGAGGCTTTGTCATCGTTTCACCGCATTGATGATTTGATTGAGCGGATGGGGGCTATTACGAAGCAACTCAAAAGCTATGCGCGTAAGGGACAGGATGAGCTAAGCCCTATAAATATGGGTGATGCGTTGACCTCTGCTTTATCGATGATGGAGCCGCAGCTAAAGCTGAGGCATGTCAAAATCGACCGTATTTTACCGAAATGGCCTGTAATGGTCATGGGGGACCGGGTGCGCATCGAGCAGGTGATGGTCAATCTCATCCGTAACGCTCTGGACGCGACCAAGCTGGTGCGTGAGCCCGAGATCGAACTTATCCTGGCGGCAGGTGAAACGGCCACTCTTGCAGTGCGCGACAATGGCCCTGGCATTGAAGATCTCGATTCACTTTTCGAGCCGTTTTACACTACAAAACAGCCTGGAGAAGGTGTTGGGCTTGGGCTTGCCATTTCATCAGGGATCGTAAACGACCTAGGGGGACGCCTGACCGCACGCAATTCGATAGCGGGGGGGGCTGTTTTTGAAATGCAACTACCTATCTTGGAAGACAGCAGCTCTGAAGCTGCCGAGTGATTTGAAAGAGAAAAGATTATGGCCAAAGCTATGAAAATTGCGATTGTGGACGACGAGCAGGACATGCGCCAGTCCATCAGCCAGTGGCTCGCGCTTTCGGGTTATGACACACAGACTTTTCCAAGTGCGGAAGAGGCGCTGAAAGAGCTTGGCGCAGATTATCCGGGCATTGTGATTTCTGATATCAAGATGCCCGGCATGGACGGTATGCAATTTCTCAAGAAGCTGATGGGTGCTGACAGCGCTTTGCCTGTAATCATGATTACCGGACATGGCGATGTGCCTATGGCAGTTGAGGCGATGCGGGTTGGCGCATATGATTTCCTTGAAAAGCCCTTCAACCCTGACCGTATGACAGAGTTGGCAAAGAAAGCAGCCAATGCACGCCGTCTGACGCTTGATAACCGTGCTTTGCGCCGCGAGCTCTCCGAGGGCGGACAGCTTATGAAAAAACTCATCGGCGCGAGCCCGGTGATGGAGCGGTTGAAGGAAGATATTCTCGACCTTGGCCAAGCCGACGGACACGTGCTGATTGATGGTGAAACAGGCACAGGCAAAACACTTGTTGCGCATGCTTTGCATGCTGTGGGCGCGCGAGCGGGCAAGAAGTTCGTTTTGGTGAGCTGTTCGGCGTTGGAGGAAGACGCGTTGACCAAGCGGCTTTTCGGGCCGATGCTACCTGAGGACACACGCCTGCCCGCCGTGGAAGAGGCGCGTGGCGGCACGCTTGTTTTGGAAGACATCGAGACACTACCTGATGCAGTGCAGGCAAGGCTTTTGAGTTTTATGAACGATGAGGGCACACCGCCCGAAACGCGGATTGTGGCGATATCAAACTTGCAGGAGCAGGATCGCACCGTTGAAGACGCGTTGCGCAATGATCTGTTTTACCGCCTTGCCGCTCTGCGCATCACTGTGCCGCCGCTACGCCAGCGCGGTGAGGATATCCTGACGCTGTTTACCCGTTTGTCTGATGAATTTGCTGATGAATATGGCTGCGATGCGCCAAAGGTGAGTGCGCAGGAGGCGGCGCAACTTTTGCAGGCGCCTTGGCCTGGAAACGTGCGCCAGTTGATCAACACTGCGGAGCGGGCTGTTTTGCAGTCACGTCGAGGCTCGGGTTCCATCACTTCGCTTTTGATGAGCGACCATGACGAGATGCAGCCTGTGATGACCACAGAAGGCAAGCCATTGAAAGAGTATGTCGAAGCCTTTGAGAGAATGCTCATCGACAATACGATGCGTCGCCATAAGGGCTCTATTGCCGCAGTGATGGATGAGCTCTGTTTGCCGCGCCGCACTCTCAACGAGAAGATGGCCAAGTATGCCTTGCAGCGATCCGACTATCTGAACTGAGTAGGTGTTGGGCCTGTCTGTAAAAGTGATGCGGTCACGGTGCGAAGGCATATTAGCCATTGTATTTTGACGCGGCCTGACATTATGTAGAAAGAGCAGAGTTGCGAGATTTCGCACTTTGAGGAGTTTATCTGCTTCGGATACTGCGCACTGCGCGATCCCCTGCAGGATGAATTGGCCCAGAAATGTGGCCGAACGGACCGGCAAGCCTTTGTGCTTGCCAATAAATGGGCGCTTTTGCCTGCATATGCAGAGAAGTGTCGGAGAAGAAACGCGATGAAGCGCGCGGTATATTCGAGTTCGAGAGCAGAGGGCGCATGCGCCCCTTTCGAGCACGCGCCTGACATTGCCCGAAATAGACACGTTTTGATTTCTGCTGTGCCCTTTGGGTTATGCAGGGATTTTGCGTGCAAATGGACTTCATGGCTAAGAAAATGCTTATCGACGCCACCCACGCAGAGGAAACTCGCGTTGTTGTGGTTGATGGAAACAAAGTTGAGGAATTTGACTTTGAAACCGAGAACCGCCGGCAGCTTGCTGGCAACATCTATCTCGCAAAGATAACACGGGTCGAACCGTCGCTTCAGGCGGCTTTCGTTGACTATGGTGGCAACCGCCATGGTTTCCTCGCGTTCAACGAGATTCACCCCGATTACTATCAGATACCGGTCGCGGACCGTGAAGCGCTGATGGAAGAAGAGCGCGCCTATGTGGAAGCACAGCGCGCGCGTGACGAGGACGAAGAAGACAAGCCTAAGCGCCGCCGTTCTTCGCGGTCCAAAGCGTCGCGTGCGAAAACCGATGACGCGGTGGAGACGCGTGAAGTCGCGGCTGAGGTTGACGGCGATGTTTCCGGTATGGAGACCATCGACTTTGAAGAAGGGGACGACACCGCTGAAGGCTTGTCGCCCATGGAGCTTGTAGGCGACACGCCTGTGGAAGAGCCAGATGATGCGGTTGAAGCTGAATCCGGTGATGATGCTTCAGAAGAAGTCAGCGAAGAGTCTGGTGAGCTGTCCGATGACGAAGATGGCGCCCCCAAGGGCCGCAGCAATCGTGGTAAGAAAGACGCCAGTGCCAAAGACGAGACCATTGAGAGTGTAGCTGAGGATGACGAGGAGGAGGATATTCGCCCCCCTCGCAAGCCACGCCCGCGTCGCTACAAGATTCAGGAAGTGGTTAAAGTGCGCCAGATCATGCTGGTGCAGGTTGTTAAAGAAGAGCGCGGCAACAAGGGAGCGGCCCTTACAACTTACCTGAGTTTGGCTGGTCGCTATTGCGTACTTATGCCAAACACAGCGCGTGGCGGCGGTATTTCCCGCAAAATTACCAATCCTGCGGACCGGAAAAAGCTCAAAGAAATTGCGCATGAAATCGAAGTGCCTAAGGGTGCTGGACTGATTGTGCGCACGGCAGGCGCAAAACGCACCAAGACCGAGATAAAGCGCGACTATGAGTATTTGCAGCGTTTGTGGGAGCAGATCCGCGAACTGACGCTGAAATCAACGGCACCTTCAAAGATCTATGAAGAGGGTGATCTTATCAAGCGTTCGATCCGCGATCTTTACAGCCGCGAGATTGATGAAGTGTTGGTAGAAGGCGAGCGCGGTTACCGCATCGCTAAAGATTTCATGAAAATGATCATGCCGTCGCATTCCAAGAACGTGCAGCGTTATGAGGACAGCTTGCCGCTATTTGCACGCTATCAGGTTGAGAGCTATCTGTCGGGGATGTTTAACCCGACTGTGCAGCTTAAATCGGGTGGTTACATTGTCTTTGGTGTGACTGAAGCTCTGGTGGCTGTTGATGTGAACTCGGGGCGCGCGACGAAAGAAAGCAGCATCGAGGAAACAGCACTCAAGACCAACCTTGAAGCCGCTGAAGAAGTTGCACGCCAGTTGCGCCTGCGAGATCTGGCTGGCTTGATTGTGATCGACTTTATCGACATGGACGAACGCCGCAACAATGCTGCTGTTGAAAAACGCATGAAGGACAAGCTCAAGTCTGACCGCGCGCGCATTCAGGTGGGTCGGATCTCGGGTTTTGGCCTGATGGAAATGTCCCGCCAGCGCTTGCGCCCGGGTATGCTTGAAGCGACGACCCAGCCTTGCCCAAGCTGTCATGGCACAGGGCTTATCCGCTCGGATGATAACCTTGCGCTGAGCGTTTTGCGCCAGATCGAGGAAGAGGGCACGCGCCGCCGTTCACGCGAAGTATTAGTGACTTGCCCTGTAGGGATTGCCAACTTTCTGATGAACCAGAAACGCGAGCATGTGGCACATATCGAAGCGCGCTACGGTATGTCGGTTCGGATTGAGGGCGACCCCAAGTTAATCAGCCCTGACTTTACGCTTGAAAAATTCAAGACTGCGACCCGCAATGTAAAGGAAATGCCCTCGACTGCAATTTCGGCTTCGGCTGCTTTGATGGATGACATCGACAGTGAAGTGACGGATGAGATTGAGGAAAATACTTCTGTTGAGGTTGCTGAACGTGTTGAAGAGAACGGCGAGGGTAAGCCCAAGAAGCGCCGTCGCCGTCGTCCACGCCGCCGCGGTAAAGGCAATGGTGGGGAAAACGGTGCTGAAAACGATTCTGAAAACGGGGGCGACAGCCGTGGAACTGACGGCCATGACGCGCAAACGGATAAGCCTGTTGATGCCGACAAGCCTAATGAGACACCTCAAGATGCACCCGCGAAGGCTGTTTCTGTAGAGGTTTCGGAAACCGTTGAGGATGCGCCGAAGAAAAAGACGGTTAGCCGTTCGCGCAAGAAGAAAACCGATACGGATGAGCCGGTAAACTCACAAGAGGCTGCCTCGGCAGAGATCCCGGCCGCTGTGGATGATGGCGCACCGAAGAAAGCCACGCGCAAGCCCTCAACCCGTGCCAAGAAACCTAAGGCGGATGAGGTGGAAGCCTCTGACGGTGCTCAAGCACCAGCGGAAGAAAAGACGGCCAAGCCGAAGACAACGCGTTCGCGCGCAAAGAAGAAGGTTGACGAGCCAGAGGTGGAAGCACCGGCGACAGTGGAACCTGCGACCAAAGCAGAACCAGCTCCAAAGCCCGCGCCAAAGCCAAAAGCGGCACCTGAGCCAGCGCCCGAGGTGAAGGATGACGCACCACCCAAGCCAAAGAAAAAGGGCTGGTGGTCACTAGGTGGCTAATAAATTTAGACCGCGCCTTCGGGCGCGGTTTTCATTTGTGGGTTTGCTTGGTTGTTAAGACTAAGCCTTGCGCAACGTATAGTGCTGCGCGCCTTTTTCATCTTTGGTGCTGACAAGGCTGTGCCCGGCTTCTGCACAAAAGTGCGGCACATCGATCACTGCGGCGGGATCATCGGCGATCAGTGTGATCTCTGAACCTGAAGAGAGAGCTTGCATCCGCTTGCGCAAGCGCAACACAGGCAGGGGGCACAAAAGGCCACGGGCATCGACGATTTCACTCATAATGCCGATTTAGGGTTAATGTTACAGCCTGTCCACAACCTTGTGACAGAATGTGCCGATGACGGCCCGAGCAGGATGCGATAAGGCTACGATATGTTTGGAATCGAGATCATAGATGCAGGACTAATGCCTGCAATGTTTGTAGCGCTGGCGGCGGGTATCGTATCGTTTCTCAGCCCCTGTGTTCTGCCCATTGTGCCACCTTATCTGGCTTATATGTCGGGTGTTTCCGTGTCTGATTTGAACCGCGCCGAAGGGCCCCGCAGTGCTGTTGTGCCTGCGTTGTTTTTTGTGCTGGGTCTTTCTACTGTGTTTTTACTTTTGGGCTTTGCTGCCTCTGCTCTTGGCAAGGCTTTGCTCGGCTACAGTGACCTGTTTTCTACGGTTGCGGGTATAATCGTTATGATTTTCGGGGCGCATTTTGTCGGCGTCTACCGCATCGGTTTTCTGGATCGTGAAGCGCGGCTTGATGTCGGAGATCAAGGTGGAAGCTCAATGGGAGCCTATGTTCTTGGCCTTGCCTTTGCTTTCGGTTGGACGCCGTGTATCGGCCCTCAGCTTGGCGCGATTCTGTCGCTTGCGGCGGGGGAAGCGAGTATTTCAAAAGGGCTTGTTCTGCTCGGGACATACGCTATCGGGCTTGGTATTCCGTTTATTCTTGTGGCGCTGTTTTTGCCCAAGCTTGGCGGCGTTATGAGCTGGATGAAAACTCACATGGAGCAGATCGAACGTGTGATGGGGTTACTCCTTTGGACCATCGGACTCTTGATGCTGACGGGCGGCTTCTCTGATTTTTCTTATTGGTTGCTTGAAACTTTTCCGGCACTTGCAAAGCTTGGCTGACGGGCTTTACCCTTACTCTTGCCTGAAACCTGCGTTAGTGTTGCGCGCAAAGGGGTTAGCATGAGCAGTGAGCCTGGAAAAACGGAGCAAAACGTGCATCGCCGGAGAGTTTTTTACATCCCCGGCTATGATCCGATTCACCCAAGACGTTACCGTGAACTTTATCGTAAAGAGTCTGCGACGCAGGCCGAGATATCGGGCTATGAGATCAACCTTTCTCCCAAGACAACAAAAGGGCCTTATGGCTGGCATGTGAACGCGGTTATCAATGAGCAGGCGGTGCAAACCGATGTCGAAGCCTTGGTCTGGTCTGATATTGTTCGCGATTCCATGAGGCATACTATTTCCTCTACCTTTAGTGCGATGTTGCGCACCGCTTGGGTATATATCGGAACGGGTGCGCTGTGGCGGCTGATGCGGCTTCGCAAAGGGCCTGTCATTGCGGCACTTTACCCTGTGCTGATGCTGATAGTGCAGGCGCTTCTGGCTGTCTTAGTTGCTTGGGTTGTGATGCGTGGCGTTGTCGCTTTGGTAGCTTGGCTTGTGCCTAATCTGGCAAGTGTTGCACCGTATATAGGGCTGGCACTTGGACTTGGGGGAGGTTGGGCGCTGTTGATTTGGTTCAAAAAACAGGATGCGAAGTTTTTTGTTTACTATCTTATGCATGACTATTCCTATTCGGCGCTGCATAAAGGGGCTAATTCCCCTGAGCTTGAGGCACGGATGGCGGAGTTTTCTGATGCCATCGCCGAGGCACTGACGCAGGAATATGACGAGGTTTTGCTCGTTGGGCATTCCTCCGGCGCTCATTTGGGCGTTTCGATCCTGTCTGATCTTATACGCGCGGGGCGGGTTCCGGATAATGGGCCGAAACTCGGATTTCTTTCGTTGGGGCAGGTTGTGCCGATGGTGTCTTTTTTGCCTGATGCATGGCGTTTGCGCTCGGATCTGGCGTATCTGTGTGCGCGCGACGAGTTGTTCTGGCTTGATGTGACCGCTCCGGGAGATGGCTGTGCCTTTGCGCTTTGTGACCCTGTGGCGGTGTCCGGTGTTGCACCGGAGGGGCAGCGCTGGCCACTGGTGATTTCTGCAGCGTTTACCCAGACATTGAGTGCGGAGCGTTGGAAAGAATTGCGCTGGCGGTTTTTCAGACTTCATTTTCAGTATCTCTGTGCTTTTGACCGCCCGCGGGACTACGACTACTTTCAGATCACAGCTGGACCATTAACGCTTTCGGAGCGCTTTTCCAGGCGTGGTGCATCACGCAGCCGTATCGACAAAGCTGTGAATAAGTACACGAGTGTCCGGCCATGATATTGCCACCCAAACCACCCGCGCGGCCTGACAAGGTGAGCCTTTGGCGCTATGTCAAATTGTTCCGTCAGGATATTTTGTCGGCGCAGCCCGCAAAGTTGTATCGCGCGTGGATGGCTGAATTTCGAACCCCGTTTTTTCGCTCCTATATGGTGAATGATCCCCACATTTTGAACCTTGTGCTTAAGGAACGTCCTGATGATTTCCCTAAATCAGGGCGTGTGAGTGAAGGTTTGCGCCCCCTCCTTGGCGAGAGCGTATTTCTCACGAACGGAGACACTTGGAAGCGGCAGCGCCGCATTATTGATCCCGCGTTTGAAGGCGGGCGACTGCGCGATACATTCCCTGCAATGTGGAAAGCTTCCGAGGCCTGTGTGGAACGCCTTAAGGAAGGCGAGAGCGAGATTGAGGAAGTGACAAGCCATGCGGCAGCAGATGTGATATTTCGCACGCTTTTTTCGATCCCGATTGAGAACAAGATTGCTTCGGAAGTCTTCTCTGAGTTTCGAGATTATCAGCGCAGTCAGCCTATTTTGAATATTGCTGCGTTTTTGCCGATGCCGCGTTGGATGCCGCGCTTTTTCCGCCGCCGCACAAGGGAAACAGCAAAAAGCATTAGAGGGCTCATTGCGAGCCTTACAGATGAAAGGGCGGCCCAGATAGCGGCTGGCACGGCGCCTGATGATCTAGCGACCAAGATCATGACCACAGCAGATCCGGCAACAGGGGAACGCTTCACTGCCGAGGAGATGGTCGATCAGGTAGCGATCTTTTTCTTGGCAGGGCATGAAACGAGCGCTTCGGCGCTGGCATGGACGCTTTATCTTATGGCGTTATACCCCGAGTGGCAGGAGAAACTTGCCGAGGAGGCCAAGGTTCTGGAAGGCTGCGACTTCAAGGTGATGTCAAAGTTGAAGCTTTCCCGCGATGTATTTCGAGAGGCTTTACGGCTTTATCCGCCCGTGCCGATGATGGTTCGGGAAGCGTCTTGCCCCGAGCAGTTTCGCGAACGGGATGTGGCGAAAGGAAGCCAGATTGTATTGAGTCCTTGGCACCTCCATCGGCATGAGCGGATCTGGCCGCGTGCGGATGAATTTGAGCCCGAGCGATGGCAGACCGAGGAGGGGCGCACATGCGCGCGCGATGCTTACATGCCGTTTTCGGCGGGACCGCGTGTGTGCACTGGTGCGGGTTTTGCAATGGTTGAGGGGCCGCTGATTTTGTCGATGCTGCTCAAGGCGTTTCACTTTGAGCTTGTGGAAGGCCGCGTGCCGCAGCCTGTGGCGCATCTGACAGTGCGGGCGAAAGACGGGATATGGCTGAAGGTGAGCAAGCGCCAGACTGGCCCCGAAAACTCGAATTCTTGAGGCAAATTTCCTGAAGAAATTTGAACTTTGAGCGGTTCAATAGGGTCTTGATTGCAAAAGATGATGATGTCGCCTGCATTGGTAGGCGCGGTATACCCGCGCAGTGCGAATTCGTATTTGAAGCGGGTCATGCCGACGATCCTTCTCGACATCACATTATTTGCGGCGAACCACACCGCCTTTTGCGGCTGCGCGCGAGCTGAATATCTGTTCGATTCAGAGATCAGGGGTGAGATGGGCCGAGAGTGACATGCTTTGATCTAAGCAGAGTATGGTTAATGCTAGCTTAACGCTGAAGCTCTGCAAGCACATAGAGCCGAATGGCCGAGGCAAGGCCACTTTCGACTCCGCGGGCTTCATCAATTTCGGCAGCTAGCTCATTGATAGGTTTGTTTTTTTGTGCCGCAATGTGACGGAAGGCGCGCCAGAACTCATCCTCTAGCGAGACGCTGGTGCGGTGGCCGCGCAATGTGAGTGAGCGCTTGAGGGGGCGGCTCATGTCTTGCGCTCTTTGCCTGAATGATCACGCGCGGCCTTGGCCGCGCGGGCCTTTTCAAGCTCTTTCTGCGCTTTGGTACGGCCGTGTTTGACCACGTTTTCAGCGGCGCGAGCTTTGTCTTCGGCCCGCGCCGCTGCTTTTCGAAACCGGTTGAGATTAACCGGCTCGACCATCACTTGGGGCCGATCATGTCTTCGGGACGCACCACGCGATCAAACGTCTCTTCGTCTACAAAGCCGAGCGCTATGGCCTCTTCTTTAAGGGTCGTGCCATTTTTATGCGCGGTCTTGGCCACTTTGGTCGCGTTGTCATAGCCGATGGTTGGCGCGAGGGCTGTTACCAGCATGAGGCTCTCTTTCATCAGCTTTTCGATACGCGGTTCGTTGGCTTCGATGCCCATAAGCATGCGCTCGGTGAAGCTGTCTGCCGCATCGCCGAGCAATTGGATGGACTGCAAAAGGTTGTAGCTCATCATTGGATTGTAGACGTTGAGCTCGAAGTGCCCCTGAGAACCTGCAAATTTTATTGCAGCGTCGTTGCCCATAACGTGGGCCGCGACCTGAGTAAGCGCTTCGGCTTGTGTCGGGTTGACCTTGCCCGGCATGATGGAACTGCCTGGCTCGTTTTCGGGCAGGATCAGCTCGCCAAGGCCCGAGCGGGGGCCTGAGCCGAGGAAGCGGATATCGTTGGCGATCTTGTAGGCAGAGCCCGCGATTGTTGCGAGGGCGCCGGACATAAAGACCATTGCATCATGGGCTGCGAGCGCTTCAAACTTGTTGGGCGCGGTCACGAAGGGCAGGCCTGTGATATCGGCCATGTTGGAGGCGACAGTTTCGCCCCAGCCGTGCTTTGTGTTCAGGCCCGTACCGACCGCTGTGCCGCCTTGGGCGAGCTCATAGATCGCGGGCAGAGCGAGCTGAACCCGTGAAATGCCCATACGAATCTGGTGGGCGTAGCCTGAGAATTCTTGGCCAAGTGTGAGCGGTGTCGCGTCTTGGGTGTGGGTGCGGCCGATCTTGATAATGTCTTTGAAGGCTTCTGCCTTGGCCTCGAGGCCAGAGGCGAGCTTTTCAAGGCCAGGCAGGAGCACGTCATGCACGGACATGGCGGTTGCGATGTGCATGGCGGTCGGGAAGGTGTCGTTTGAGCTTTGGCCCATGTTGCAGTGATCGTTGGGGTGAACGGGGTCTTTGGAGCCGATGACGCCGCCGAGGATTTCGATCGCGCGGTTGGCGATCACCTCGTTCGAGTTCATGTTCGATTGTGTGCCTGACCCCGTTTGCCAAACAACAAGTGGGAAGTTGTCATCGAACTTGCCTTCGATCACTTCGCCAGCAGCCTGAATAATGGCTTCGGCGAGTTTGCTGTCGAGCTCGCCGCTGTCACGGTTGGCAATGGCGCAGGCTTTTTTGATGACGCCAAGAGCGCGTACAATGGCTACGGGCTGTTTTTCCCATCCGATCGGGAAGTTCATGATAGAGCGCTGTGTTTGTGCACCCCAATATTTGTTTGAAGGGACCTCAAGAGGGCCGAAGCTGTCGGTTTCTGTGCGGGTATCGGCCATGTTGGGCTCCTTAAGAAAACTGTCGCAAGTGGTCTAACGCCCAGCCCCGCGCGGGGCAATGGCTGATAGCCCTAACAGATTTTGCCAAGAGAGTTTACTTACGGAAATGATCAAGGCTGACAACGTCAGCTTCATGTTTTGCCGGCTCGGAATCCGTTTTGACAGCGTTCTTTGTTTTCGAACTTTCTGTCACAGGTATAAGGTCTTCTTCATCCAGTTCATCGTCATCCTCTTCGCTCGTTTCAAAGCGCAGACCAAATTCTACAGAGGGGTCAACAAAGGTTTTGATTGCATCATAAGGGATGCTCAGCGGTTCGGGAGCCTCGCCAAAATTGAGTGTTACGGAGAAGCCGTTTTTTGTGACCTCCAAGCCTTCAAACCAATGTTGGATAACAATCGTCATCTCGGATGGATAGCGCTCTCGAAGCCAGTCGGCGAGTTCTGCATCCGGGTGACGGGTATCAAATGTGATGAAGAAATGGTGTTCACCAGGGAGGCCATGTTGCGAAACATCTCCCAGAACGCGTCTGATAAGGCTGCGCATCGCGTTGTGCATCAATGTGCCATAGTCAATCGTGTCTGACATGGGCGGTCCCTTTTATTATATTTTTCAGAATAGGGATTTTCACGGAAAACAAAAGGCCGATTCCGCTCTAGAGGAAGCTGAAGGCCCCTAGGGCGCATCCAAGTGTAGCGTTGCCTGCCAAAAGTAAAAACAGGTTCCCTTTTAAAAGTGAAAACAAGCCCATGCCTGACAGGATAAGGCTCAACGCAGGTATGCTGATATTGGCGAAACCCTGCTCAAGGCCGTTAGGCCAAAGCACAGAGAGCGCGAACCAGAGTGACAGACTCGCTATTACGCCAGTGACGGCTGCGGTGATGCCGGTGAGAGCCGCGCGCAGACGGGGCATAGCAAGGAGACGCTCAAGATACGGGGCTCCAACGAAGATATAGACAAAGCACGGCGTGAAAACCATCCAAAGGGTTATGAACCCTGCCAGAGTTGCCATGCCGATACCGCCCTGGGCGTTGCCGGCTACGTGGCTGACAAACTGGGTCACAAGGATGAGTGGGCCTGGAGTGGTTTCGGCGAGCCCCAAAGCATCGATCATCTGTGGAGCGGTAATCCAGCCGTGATCTTGCACTATGGTTTGCGTCATCCAGCCGAGCAAGGCGTAGGCCCCACCAAAACTCAAAAGAGCCATTTGAGCAAAATAGGCCGCAAGTTCCGTGAGGAAGTTTTGGTCCGTGATATAAAGCACTGCGAGAGGTGTTACCCACAAGACAAGACCGATGAAGAGCGTGCGAATGGGATTTGAAGCAGGCTGTACTGGTGTAGGCTTGTCGGTGTTCTTGCATGAAAAGAACAACCCACCTGCAAATGCAGCGAGCAAGAGAATTAGCGGGTAGGGCGCGCCAAACGCAAAAATGCCGAGGAACGCCACAACTGCTATGGCAATACTGGCGAGATTATTAAGAGCTTTGCTGGCAAGAGCAAAGAGAGCATGAACAACAATGGTGATCACGGAGGCCTTGATGCCGAGAAAGGCAGCAACAGCCCAAGGCTGTGCTCCATAGCTAATATACGCCATGGCCAGCGCCCAGATAACGAGTGCCCCCGGAACAACGAAGAGCAAGCCAGCCGCCAAGCCGCCAGCAAGACCGCGCAGGCGCCAGCCCGCATATGTGGCGAGTTGCATCGCTTCCGGGCCAGGCAAAAGCATACAAAAGCTGAGCGCGCCTGCGAATTGGCTTTCATTGAGCCATGCGCGTTCATCAACCAGTACGCGATGCATGAGAGCGATTTGCGCGGCTGGACCACCAAAGGACAGAAGGCCGATTTTCGCAAATGTTTTGTAGAAGTCCCGCGAGGTATGATTGATCATCGGGCCGGCCCAAGTTGACGCGTGAAGCAACAGCATATCTTTTGCGCGCCCAACGGGAAAGCTTATCAATTACAAATTAGGCCGTTTTGTTGGAACTTTCCATATTATTTGGAGCAGGCATTTATGCGTGAAAGTTGACAGGCTGGAAGGCAAGCGCAAATTTGGCCAAGCGTTTTTTGAAAATGACTGAAAGTGCAGGCTTCTGTTGCCAGGTGCCTGCGAACCCCGCCTTAGGTCGCTAAACGTAAGGACTTAATTTTCAATAGTTCCGGTCGCTTACGCGGCCATCGCCATTGGAGCACGATTGTCATTTGCAATTGTACAAGTTTCGCCGATAACGGTGGCAGACAGCCGAAACAAAGCAAACCTCTTTAGACGTTCGTCGATCCTATTTCGTCCCCATGATCCCCAAATGAAGGATGTTTGGTGGAGACGCCGGGTACCGCCCCCGGGTCCGATCCGCTTATTACAAGCGCGTTTATGTTCATAGTCTCCGAGAAGACATCTCATATATAGAGGTGGTTGGTGTCGAATTAAAGGGGCAAAATATTTGCATCTATAGGAAAGTTGAAAGCTTTGCTGTCAAGGTTTCAAACTGGATGCTTTGACAAGCAGAAAAATCACTGCGGTTTTCGGCCGACTCGTTTGGCAAAAACATCGGCTGCAAGTTTTTGAGTATAGATTTCAAGCGCGGTTAGAGCCGCTTCAACACCGTCTGCGTCTTGAGCTTCAAGTGCGTCAGTAATTTTGCTGTGTAGGTCAATGATTGCCGCTCGCGAGCGGGTAGTGAAAGTGATCATATTCATCAAGGGCTGCATTGCTTCGACTGCGCCTGCGAGTTGATAGGAAAGCACCGGATTTCCTGCGCCATCAACGAGCGCACGGTGAAAGGCGACATCTGAGGCACAGAACGCTTCATCGGAAAGGTTGGGCTGAGATTGGCGAAAAATTTCCGTGCGCATGGTGGCGATCTGATCAGCCGTGCGCCGCTCGGCCGAAAGAGGAGCGCAGGCGCGCTCGAGTGTGTAGCGCGCTTCGCAGGCGGTTTCGAAGCTCACATCATTCATGCTGAGCAGCAAAGTCGAGGTGGTAATCTGTTGGGAGTAGGCGTCTTGAAAGCTGATGCGGTTTACAAAAGCACCGCCCGTTGCCCCACGCTGTGTGCGTATGAGAGACTGGGCCGCAAGACGTTTGAGTGCTTCACGCACTGTGGGGCGAGACACATTGAATTGCTCTGACAGATCAGCCTCGGAAGGAAGCCGTTCGTCCACAATGAGTGCGCCGGAGATGATCGCATCGCGGATGTTTTTGGCTATTTTGGCAGAAAGGTCGGCGGGTTTTTGAGCGGGTTTTTTCATATGTCTTACATTTGTGCTTTACGAAGAGCATAAATTGTCTGACATTTGACTGCAAGAGTTGAGTCGAACGGGGATCATATGATTCTAAGCCGCATCAAAACCATGACAGGCCTGCATTGGCTTGCACTTTTTGCGATGATTGCGCTTGCTTGGGCTGCTCTTTTTGCCATGGCTGTTCCGGCCGAAATGCGCGCATTTTCAAGCCTTTATGGTGCGGAATTTTGGCAGGCTCTCTGTACGGTTACGCCTGATACGGCAGGATTTGCACGGCTGTTTTTAATGTGGGCGCTGATGTCGGCGGCGATGATGGCGCCGACAGCCTTACCCGCTTTCGGGACATATGACGATTTGGTGCGCTCAACAGGGCGAGGACATTTCACGCTGCTTGTAACAGGCTATCTCTTGGTTTGGCTCGGTTTCGCGGTATTGGCAGCGGCTGTGCAGATGGCTCTGACGTTGGTGGGAGCTGTTGACTTGTTGGGGCAAAGCCAGTCACCCGTGTTGACTGCGGGTCTACTCATTGGCGCAGGGCTTTATCAGTTCTCGGCCCTCAAGGACGCTTGTTTGAGTAAATGTCGCCGCCCAATTAGTTTTTTTATGCAGCATTGGGAAGAGGGGCCTTGGCGCAACGGCGTGCGACTTGGGCTCGTTTGCCTTGGTTGCTGCTGGGCGCTTATGCTTTTGGGTTTTGTTGGAGGGGTCATGAACTTAGCGTTCATGGGACTTGCCACGCTTATGATGATTTTGGAGAAACTGCCAGAGATCGGGCAACGGCTTACATGGCCGTTGGGCTTTGGGCTTATCGCGTGGGGGCTTTTTGCACTGACCTACGTTTTTATTTAGGAGGAGGACGAATATGGCTTTAGATGGTGAAATTGGCACGATCCCTTGGGCGATCAAGGGCGAACTTATTCTCAACTGCAACTGCACTGTGTTTTGCCCTTGTGTGGTCAGCCTTGGGCAGCATCCGCCCACGGAAGGCCACTGTCAGGCTTGGTCCGGCGTGCGGATTGATGAGGGCGACTACGGTGGTGTCAGCCTTTCGGGGCTGAATGTTGGCCTTTTTCTTGAAATACCAGGTAACATGGGCCGGGGAAACTGGAAAGCGGCGGCATACATCGATGATCGGGCCACGGAGGAGCAATATGACGCGCTTGTGGCAATTTTTTCAGGGGCGGCAAGAGGCACAACGGGTTTGTTTGGTTTGCTGGTCAGTGAGTTTCTCGGGGCAGAGCGTGCGCCGATTACTTTTGAGACGGTGGGCAAGGAGCGCCGCCTCATGGTTGGCAAAAAGATCAAAGGCGCAGTTGTGCCTGTCGAGGGCAAGGATGGTAAAGACGTGGTTGTGACCAACACGGAATACTGGATGGGGCCTGACATTACAGTTGCCAAGGCGACACAAGGGCGCGTTCGGGCTTTTGGCCGTGTCTGGGATTTTGACGGCCGCAGTGCTGAAATTTGCCAGATCGATTGGCACGGCCCTCGCTGATGGTGCAGATAGCGTTGTCGCGCCGCTTGCGCCGCACTCCCTTTAGTGAAGGAGTGGAGGCCGCAGGCGTGAAGGGCTACACGGTCTATAACCGGATGCTCTTGCCGACTGTTTTTCGCACAGTTCAAGAAGATTACCGCCACCTTAAGGAGGCGGTTCAGCTTTGGGATGTCTCTTGCGAGCGGCAGGTTGAGTTGCGCGGCTCCGATGCCACACGTCTTATGCAAATGCTGACCCCGCGCGACTTGCGCCCGATGCAGGCAGGTCAGTGTTACTATGTGCCCATTGTGGACGAAACAGGTGGGATGCTGAATGATCCAGTAGCTGTAAAACTCGCAGATGATCGTTGGTGGGTGTCTATTGCCGACAGTGATTTGCTGTTGTGGATTAAGGGGATCGCTTACGGTTATCGGCTTGATGTACTGGTGGATGAACCTGACGTCAGTCCGCTGGGTGTTCAAGGTCCACACGCCGATGATGTGATGGCAGATGTCTTCGGAGATGCGGTGCGCGACATTCGCTTCTTCCGCTTCGCTATGCTCGAATTTCAGGGACGCAAACTGGCTGTAGCGCGCTCGGGATATTCCAAGCAAGGTGGTTTTGAAATATATGTTGAAGGCAGCGATATTGGAATGCCTCTCTGGAACGCGCTGATGGAAGCAGGCAAAAAATATGATATTCATGCAGGCTGCCCCAACCTAATCGAGCGCATCGAGGGTGGCTTACTGAGCTATGGTAACGACATGACGGACGATAACACACCTCATGAATGTGGGCTCGGCAAGTTCTGCAATACGCATTCGGCGATTGGCTGTGTCGGCCGCGATGCTTTGCTGCGGGTGGCTCAAGAGGGGCCTGTTCGGCAAATCCGTGCTGTAGAAATCCATGGTGATGCTGTGCCACCTTGCGATCGGCTTTGGCCTGTTGTGGTCGGCGAAACACAAGTCGGAAATATCAGCAGTGCGGCCTACTCGCCCGATTTTACGACAAATGTTGCGATTGGAATGATCCGTATGACACATTGGGATGAAGGCAGTGAAGTCGACATAATAACTCCTGCGGGGGTGCATGCTGCGACTGTGAAAGAAACATTCTGGATTTGAAAGAAAGAGGTGACGAGATGAGCGACTTCAACGCATTGGTTGTCGAGAAAGACGAAGAGACAGGCAAGACGAGTGCTATGGTCAAACAGCTTTCCGACGCGGATTTGCCTGATGGCGAAGTAACTGTAGCGGTGGAGTATTCCACGGTGAATTACAAAGACGGCCTGTGCATTGGCCCGGGCGGTGGGCTTGTGCGCAAGTATCCGCATGTGCCTGGTATCGACTTTGCGGGCAAAGTCGAAAGCTCGTCAGATCCACGCTATAAGGCGGGAGACAAAGTTGTTCTTACAGGATGGCGCGTGGGAGAAGCCCATTGGGGCGGGTATTCGCAAAAAGCTAGCGTAAAGGCTGACTGGCTCGTGCCGCTTCCCGAGGGACTTGATACGCGCCAAGCAATGGCCGTTGGCACGGCGGGGTTTACCGCAATGCTCGCCGTGATGGCGCTTGAAGACCATGGGATCAAATCGGGCCCGGTTCTGGTGACAGGTGCGGCGGGCGGTGTCGGATCAGTTGCCACGGCTATACTGGCGAACCTTGGCCATGAGGTTGCCGCTGTGACGGGGCGGCCCGAGACGGAGGACTATCTGAAAAGCCTTGGAGCAACCCAGATTGTAGCTCGTGAAGAGATTAACGAAACGGTCAAGCGCCCACTGGAAGGCGAAACATGGGGTGGATGTGTGGATGCTGTCGGCGGTGAAATGCTGGCGCGACTGCTGGGGCAAATGCAATATGGAGCCTCTGTTGCGGCAGTTGGCCTTGCAGGTGGAGCTGGCTTGCCCGCCACTGTCATTCCATTTCTTTTGCGCGGCGTGAACCTTTTGGGCATCGATAGCGTGATGCAGCCCTATGATAACCGTCTGCGGGCTTGGGAACGTATTGCCCGTGATCTGCCCATGACGAAACTGGAAGCGATGGTGCAGCCTGCAAGCCTGAGCGATTTGCCCGAGTTGGGAAGAGATATCCTCAAGGGACAGGTCAAGGGCCGTGTCGTAGTTGACGTGAACGCTTGAATGCGCCGATTGGCTGGAAACATAAAACCGCCCTTCCGGGCGGTTTTATATTGTGTGAAAGCGCGGCTTGGCGGGCCAGTGGATTTGTGAAAGAGATTGAACAAAGACAGTATGAGGAGCCAAACCATGAGTTATGATGCCGATAATATTTTTGCCAGGATCCTGCGCGGTGAAATCCCTTCGATCAAGGTTTATGAAGACGATGAGACCTATTGCTTTATGGATATCATGCCGCGAAGCCCGGGGCATTGCCTTGTCATTCCGAAAACATCCTGCCGCAATATTCTGGATGCGACCACTGAACAGCTGAGCGCTTGTATGGTGACGGTAAACAAGGTGGCCAATGCGGCAATGAAGGCCTTTGGCGCGGATGGAGCGACCTTGCAACAATTCTCCGAAGCGGCGGGCGGGCAAGAAGTCTTTCATTTACACTTTCATGTTTTGCCGCGCTATGAGGGCATGCGTATGGGGCCTGCGGGCACTATGGGCGATATGGATGAGATCAGAGAAAATGCTGCAAAGCTGATTTCGGCCATGGGGTAATGTTTTTCGTTTCTGCGAACGGCGCAAATGATCAAAGCAGTTGGTTCGCAAATTAACGGGCTATTTCAGATCGAAAATGGTGGGTTCGCCTGTGCTTGCGGTGGCGCCCGTCTTATAAGGCGCGAGCTTTCTTGAAGTGCTTATTAATTCACAGACCTGCGACTCAATGTGCCTCAAGAAGTATGTGGTGTTTGCGATAATTTTAACTTCATTGATTTGATCTTGGCCTTGTTGGAAAGGGAGTATGGTTCGTTTCCGACATATTATGTCGAGGATGTTTGACATTGAGAAAATCGTTGTTACCCTTGGAAAACTAGGTTTTTGCGAGTGAAACGCGCAATATAGCTGACATAAAGAGCGGTGGTTATGCGCAGTGCCTGCTAACTTCGGTTGCAAGGGCAGGGTGCGTGCGTCGCAACTGAGAGGGACAATGTTTAACAAGATTATGACGCCTGTTGATTTAGCACATCTTACAGAGCAAAGGGCAGCTTTGGAGCATGCTGCTGCGCTGGCAAAGCTTTACGGAGCGACGGTTGTATATGTCGGCGTGTCGACAAATATACCAAGCGCGATGGCACATACCCCGGCGGAATTTAAAGACAAATTGAACAGTTTTGCGACCGAGCAAGCGAAATTGCATGGGGTTACCACTGAGGCGGATGCCGAATTCAGTCATGATCCGCGCACAGATTTGGACGACTGTTTGGTTGAAGCGGCAGTTAAGACCAATGCCGATATGATTGTGATGCAAAGCCATATGCCAAAGGCGCTGGACTTTTTCTGGCCGTCAAACGGCAGCAAAGTTGCGGAGCATGCAAAATGCTCGGTGACGCTCGTGCGCTCTTGAACTGGAAGCAAACAAAAATAATAGAATATAGGAGGGTGCCATGAGTGAAGAAACACCAGACACAGGAATACCGCAGCCCGAGGGCAATGCGGACTTAATTGATACAGACTACGAGATTGGCCAGGATAATATCGAGACCCAGATCGGGCCTTTTGGCTTGGATATTCACAATCCGGTATTCCTGATTTCGGGAATGGCGATTGTGGCGTTTGTGTTTTACGCGTTGGCCCTGCCTGAACAATCGGGAGAGCTTTTCAGCTGGTTGTTTTCCAGTGTGACCAAGGGGTTTGACTGGTTCTTTATTGGCTCGGCTAACATTTTTGTTCTTTTCTGTCTGTTACTCATCGTTCTGCCCGTCGGCTCAGTGCGTCTTGGTGGTTCGGAGGCGACTCCAGATTATGGCTATATCGGCTGGTTTGCGATGCTGTTTGCGGCGGGTATGGGGATTGGCCTCATGTTTTATGGCGTATCAGAGCCGATGAGCCACTTTGCCTCCTCTTTGGGAGGGACAGCTTCAGAGGGAGGTGTGCGCACGGACTGGGCACCCCTTGGCGGTGCGGCAGGCGATAATGAAGCCGCGACAAGGCTCGCATTTGCCGCAACGATTTATCATTGGGGTCTGCACCCATGGGCAATCTACGCGGTTGTGGCGCTCGCACTGGCGCTCTTCAGTTACAACAAGGGTTTACCACTCACCATTCGCTCGGCTTTTTATCCGATCCTGGGCGAGCGCATTTGGGGGTGGCCGGGGCACATCATTGATATTCTTGCCGTATTCGCGACCCTCTTTGGCCTTGCTACCTCACTTGGCTTTGGCGCGACACAAGCCAACGCAGGGCTAAACGAACTTTTCGGCGTTCCCATCGGTGCAACAACAGAAGTCATTCTGATTACGTTGATCACGGCCGTGGCACTGATTTCTGTTATACGTGGCCTTGACGGTGGCGTTAAAGTATTGTCCGAAATCAACATGGGATTGGCTTTCTTGCTCTTGATTTTCGTGCTGATTGCGGGCCCTACAGCGGCAATTCTGACAGGTTTTGTTGACTATCTGGGCGCCTATTTGCAGTATCTGCCAGCGCTTTCAAACCCGGTCGGCCGTGAAGATGTCAATTTCAGTCAAGGTTGGACATCCTTCTATTGGGCGTGGTGGATCAGTTGGTCACCTTTTGTCGGCATGTTTATCGCACGTGTAAGCCGTGGGCGGACAGTACGTGAATTTATCATTTGCGTTCTGCTGATCCCAAGTCTTGTTTGTGTGCTCTGGATGAGCGTGTTTGGTGGCGTTGCTATTCAACAGGTTGTGCAAGACGGCTACACAGCGGCACAGAATGCTCCTTTGGAACTCAAGCTTTTCAAGATGCTGGATGCACTTCCGCTGACCCAAATCACGAGCTTGATCGGGATTGTGCTTGTGATTGTATTCTTTGTCACCTCATCTGATTCAGGCTCTTTGGTGATTGATACGATCACGGCGGGCGGCAAAGTTGATGCTCCGGTTCCGCAGCGTGTTTTCTGGTGTATCTTTGAGGGTGCGGTTGCGATCGTGCTTTTGCTATCGGTGGGTGGTTTGCAATCACTTCAGTCGATGGTGATCTCTACAGGTCTGCCCTTTACAGTAGTTTTGCTAATCATGTGCTGGGCTATCTTTAAGGGACTTCTGGCCGAAAAAAGCTAGACGGCATCCTACAAGTTGATAGAGCGGCCCCTGCTGAAAATGCACGGGGCCGTTTCTTTTGCCGCGCAGGCCTTGAAACCCTGCAAAATTGTGCGCTCAATGTCGGCAAACATGGAGAGACATATGACACTCGATATCGAATTTGTGCGCGCGCAGTTTCCGGCTTTTAATCAACCAGCTCTTCAAGAGCAGGCGTTTTTCGAAAACGCAGGGGGATCGTATACGTGCAAGCCGGTGATAGACAGGCTCACACGGTTTTACAACGAGCGCAAAGTACAGCCCTATGCACCTTATGAGGCCTCAC
The DNA here is from genome assembly GCF_025751535.1 of Lentibacter sp. XHP0401. Taxonomy (GTDB): domain Bacteria; phylum Pseudomonadota; class Alphaproteobacteria; order Rhodobacterales; family Rhodobacteraceae; genus Lentibacter. The sequence continues at coordinate 184,475 of NZ_JAOWLC010000002.1, forward strand.
GCCTTGGTGGTGAGGAGATGGATGAAGCGCGTTCAAGATTGGCAGCGATGATGGGCGTAGACACAGATGAGGTGAGCTTTGGTCCGTCAACCACGCAAAATACCTATGTTCTAGCGAATAGCTTTCGCCAATTTATGCAACCCGGTGATGCTGTGATCGTGACAAACCAAGACCACGAAGCCAATACGGGCCCATGGCGGCGGTTGGCGGATGAAGGGTTTGAAGTGCGAGAATGGCAGATTGATCCTGATACCGGGCATCTGGAACTAGACAAGCTCGAAGAGTTGCTCGACGAAAAGGTGCGTTTGGTATGTTTCCCACATTGCTCAAATGTCGTGGGCGAGATTAATCCTGTCGTTGAAATCACGGCGCTGGCGCATGCTGCCGGAGCGTTCGTCTGTGTTGATGGGGTGAGCTATGCTCCTCACGGAATTCCCAATGTGGGCCTTATGGGGCCAGATATCTATCTGTTTTCGGCTTATAAAACCTACGGGCCGCATCAGGGTATTATGGTGATGCGCCGTGCGTTGGGCGAAACACTGCCAAATCAGGGCCACTACTTTAACGCAGGCAGTCTTTACAAGCGTTTTACACCAGCAGGGCCGGATCATGCGCAGGTTGCTGCTTCGGCGGGTATGGCTGACTATGCCGATGCATTGGCGGAACATCATGGGATAACAGGCAAGTCTGCGGAGCGTGCAGCAGGCGTCCACGATTTGATGCGTAACCATGAGGTAGCACTTTTGCAACCCTTGCTGGATTACGCGAAAGCAAAAAACTCGGTTCGCCTGATCGGACCGACCGATGCTGCCCTTCGCGCGCCAACCGTTGCTTTGGAGTTGGCTCAAGCCGGCGAGGCCGTGGCGAGGGCATTATCTGAAGGTGGTATTATGGCAGGCGGTGGCGATTTCTACGCTGTCCGCGCACTTCAGGCGATGGGCGTTGATCCTGAGAAGGGTGTCTTGCGCTTGTCTTTCGTTCACTACACTTCAAAACAGGAAGTTGATAAGCTTATCAATGCACTGGACCGTGTTTTGTGATCTGACAGCTTTTGCCTTGCGTAGATATGTAAACACGTAAGAGAGGCAAGTAGTGACATGAGCAGACCAGTGATTTGGTGGGTCCGGCGCGATATGCGGCTGACAGATAATGAGGCGCTCTGCGCGGCGTTGGAGGCAGGCCCCGTTATCCCGCTGTTCATATATGAAACCCGCTCGGAGAGCTTGGGCGCTGCTCCCCGCTGGCGTCTTAAGCGTGCGCTTGAAGCTTTCTCAGAGGCATTGAGCGAAAAGGGCTCAAAGCTTGTTTTGCGGCGTGGAGCTGCGCTTGACGTGTTGCGTGATGTGATTGCCGAGAGCGGCGCAACACAGGTGCATTGGGGTAGATTATATGACCCCGCTTCAAGACGTATCGATTCGGATATCAAAAAAACCTTGCGGGCAGACGGGGTTCAAGCTCACAGCCACATAGGGCACATTTTGCACGAACCAATGTCTGTGAAGACACAAACGGGTGATTTTTATAAGGTCTTTACGCCGTTCTGGCGCAATATCCAGAGTGCCGATGTCGCCTTTCCTAAGAACAATCCCAAAAGCCTACCACAGCCCGAGGGCTGGCCCACGTCTGAATGCTTGAACGATTGGGCGATAGCATCCGACATGTATCGCGGCGCAGATGTGCTTGCGCGGTATTCCACCGCTGGTGAAGCTGCAGCTTGGCAAAAGTTATATGACTTTCTTGAAGAGCGTGCCGTGACATATAAGGCCGCGCGTGATCGTTTAGCGGAAAATGGAACATCTGATTTGTCTGACAATCTGGCGTACGGCGAGATTTCTCCGCGCACTATCTGGCATTTGGGTCAGAAGGCCATAGCCTCCGGCGCGCAGGGGCTTGAGCCTTTTTTACGCCAGATTGCATGGCGCGATTTTGCGCATCACTTGATGTATCACACACCCCATATGTTGCAAGAAAACTGGCGCGAAGGTTGGGACAATTTCCCATGGAACGAGGATACGGAATCTTCTGCAGTGATGGCTTGGAAAATGGGCACCACCGGCATTGATTTTGTCGACGCTGCGATGCGCGAGCTTTGGGTCACTGGGAAAATGCATAACCGGGCACGGATGGTTGTGGCAAGCTATCTCACCAAGCACATGATGGTGCATTGGCGTGTGGGGGAGCAATGGTTTGCAGACCAGCTAATTGATTATGATCCCGCAAATAATGCGATGGGCTGGCAGTGGGTTGCTGGGTCAGGGCCTGATGCAGCACCGTATTTCAGAGTGTTTAACCCGGACACACAACTTGAAAAATTTGATCCTAAGCGTGCCTATTTCTCACGCTGGGTGGCGGAGGGACAGGTTGAACCCCCACAAACTGCGCTTGATTTTTTTGACGCCATTCCAAAACAAGCGCAACTTTCTTCACAGGACACACGCCCGAAACCTATTGTAAGGCTTAAAGAAGGGCGGGAACGGGCTTTGGCAGCCTATAGCGCAAAGTAGTCAATAAGTATGAAAAACGAGAAGAGGCCTTTCGCTATTTGAGGATTTTTTACCTAAGCTCTTGCGCCACGTCCTTTCATGACGGTATCTGATATGGAGTAAAATAAATATAGCGAAGCTTGAACAGATGCCTACAGCCGCCCGAATGCTTTCTGCAATCTACCTTGCTGTATTGGCTTTCGTCGTCACCGATATGATTGTGGCAGCTATGCTGGTCGAGGAACCTGACCTCAATTTTGGCCGTTTTCGCGAAATCAACGTTTTTATTTCGGCATCTGTCGGCTGGATATTGCTTGGCTCGCGGGTTGGCAATCCTTACTCTGTTGCGACGGGGCTCGGGATTACCGCTGTTGCGGCTGCAATCTTCTGGTGCATATTTGCACACTCTATTCTGGAGATGCTCGAGCTTTCGCTAAACCGGAAGTTTGACGGACCAATGGAAGCGCTGGTCGGTGCCGTTGAACTGGGTGTCGGATATAGTGCCGAATTGTTGCGGGCAAATATTATAGTTACGCTGGTCTTAGGCGGCATTGTGGCGGGGTTGTTTGCAGAGTTTGTTAGCCGCCGCTGGAGCTAAGTCAATTACAGTTAGGAACTGAAGTGACACAGGTTTTCTTGTATGGAACACTGCGGCATATGGGCTTGTTGCAGATTGTTTTGGGGCATGTTCCCGAGGAAAGGCTAACGGCTGCCCGGTTGACTGGGCACTACGTCGCCAGAGCTGAAGGACGAGACTTTCCCTTGATTGTCGAGCGTGAAGGGAGCGAGGCCGAAGGCCTTTTATTGATAGATGTCACAGCGGAAGAAAAAACGCGGCTTGATTACTACGAGCTTGGTTTTGGCTATGAGCTGAGAACGGTAAATGTGTCCGGAAGCGAGGCGCTTGTCTATTTCCCGCATGACGGGCTTTGGCAGCCTGCCGAACCTTGGAGTCTGGAGTATTGGAGCGAACATCACTGGCCCATCACACAGCATTCAGCACATGAGCTTATGGGACTTCTGGGGGAGGTGCCTGCGCGGGACTTGCCGCTGTATTTTGATCGCATCACGGCCCGCGCCTATGCCCGCCATTTGGCGGAAATCGAGCCTAGCCCCTCGACGCTGCGCTCGGCGCAAGGGCGTTCGGAAATCAAGTTGCATGAACTTAAGCGCAGCCATTTAGGATACTTTAGAACAGATACTTTGACACTGGAACACCCGCGCTTTGACGGGGCTATGAGTGATTGTATTTCGCGTGAGGTTTTTTTGACGGGAGATGCCGCGATTGTTTTGCCCTATGATCCGCGCCGTGACCGCATTCTTTTGATTGAGCAGTTTCGCATGGGCCCATACGGACGTGGCGACCTACGGCCTTGGACGCTTGAACCTGTGGCCGGCCGCGTAGATGTTGGCGAAACGCCGTTGCAAGCTGCAAAACGTGAATGTGTCGAAGAGGCTGGGCTCAACTTGAGTAAGCTTCTGCCTGTGGCCAATTACTACCCGTCTCCAGGAGAGGTCAGCACTTTCTTCTATACGTTTGTCGGCCTGTGTGATTTGCCAGATAAAGCAGCAGGGTTCGGTGGACTGGACAGTGAAGCCGAAGACATCCGGAGCCATGTTATCAGTTTTGATCAGGCTGAGGCTCTTATGAAAAGTTCCGAGATCAACGTGGGGCCTCTTTTGCACTTACTCCTCTGGCTGAAAAGCGAGCGAAGTGGACTGAAACAAGAATAGTTTCCTGTCTGAGTGGTGTGGGTTGGAACAGGTTGCTTTCGTGGGCCAACCTGCTTGTGGTGAGTAGGGCAAGAGCCTAGGTTGGCAGCAATGTTGCAAGGAGCCTGAGATGAAAATTGCGAATGATCTTGCCGAAGCGGTGGGTAACACCCCGCTGATAAAGCTGAAACGCGTCAGCGTGGAAACAGGCTGTGATATTTACGGTAAGGCCGAGTTTTTGAATCCGGGCCAGTCGGTTAAGGATCGCGCAGCTCTTTACATCATCAAAGATGCGATTGCGCAGGGTAAGTTGAAACCTGGAGGCACAATTGTTGAGGGAACCGCAGGAAACACAGGGATCGGCCTTGCGCTAGTAGGGGCCTCGATGGGATTCAAAACAGTGATTGTTATCCCCGAGACCCAAAGCGAAGAGAAAAAAGACATGTTGCGGCTTGCAGGGGCGGAGCTTGTGCAAGTGCCCGCTGCGCCATATCGCAACCCTAACAATTTTGTGCGTTACTCCGAACGCTTGGCCGCAGTGCTTGCCCAGAGCGAGCCGAACGGGGCGATCTGGGCAAACCAGTTTGACAATGTAGCCAACAGGCAGGCTCACATTGAAACCACTGGTCCCGAGATTTGGGAGCAAACGGAAGGCAAGGTGGATGGGTTTATTTGTGCCGTCGGTTCTGGCGGAACGCTCGTTGGAACGGGGATGGTCTTGCAGCCAAAGGGTGTGAAGGTCGGCCTTGCCGATCCGATGGGCGCTGGCCTTTTCAGCTATTACACGACTGGCGAGATCAAGATGGAAGGCAGCTCGATTGCTGAAGGTATCGGACAGGTTCGCATAACAAAAAACCTCGAAGGGTTTACGCCGGATATGTCTTATCAGATACCCGATGAGGAAGCTTTGCCTTATGTTTTCGATCTGTTAGCGGAAGAGGGCCTTTGCCTTGGTGGCTCGTCAGGCATCAATATTGCAGGTGCCGTTCGCATGGCGCGTGAGATGGGGCCTGGGCACAAGATTGTGACCGTTCTTTGCGATTATGGTACACGCTATCAGTCCAAGCTTTTCAATCCTGAGTTTCTACGGGAAAAGAATCTTCCAATACCTACGTGGATGGAACGTGAACCACGCGAAATACCCAGTGTTTTTGAGGATGTAGAATGACCCCGATGAAGACTTTGGCCAAAACGCTGCTTACGTTTGCCCTTTGTATTTCATTGTTTGCGCACCCTATTTCGGCGCAATCAAACAATGCGTCTAAGATTGATTACAATGCATGGCAATCCTTTGCCACACGCATTGAAGAGGCTGTGGAAGCGGGGCGGGCTTCTGATACAATTCTGGAAAACGTGCGCACCGATCTATCTGACTGGCGGGCGAAATTTGTCAGCGCAAAAGACGCCAATGCGCGAACGATTACAGCAGTTCAGGCCCAGATATCTGCCCTTGGGCCTGCGCCGGAAAATGGACTGGAACCGCCCGAAATTGTTGAGCAGCGTGCTTCCCTGAACTCCCGGTTGGCCGAGCTTGTTGCACCGGGAAAACGCGCTGAAGTGGCTCAGAGCCGCGCAGATGCACTGATTGTTGAGATCGACCGCATTCTTGCGCAGCGTCAGGCTAATGCCTTTATGGAACGCACTTCTAGCCCGCTAAACCCAACAATCTGGTCCCGTAGCTGGAATGCTTTTAACAGCACTCTCACAAGTACGCGTAGCGAAGTCGTTAATGGCTGGAACAACCGAAATCAGCGTGAAGCATTCACCAGCAACTTGCCCGCTTTACTCGCGTCGACCTCGGTTTCGATTGTATTTCTGCTGCTTGGCTGGAGATGGGTTCGCGCGTTGAGCATGCGTTTTGTTCGGCATCGTAACACAGCAAAAGGCTGGCTTACGGCCTTTGTACTGTCACTTGTGCAGCTCGTTGTGGCAAGCGTTGGCCTTTTAGGTCTGGTCAATTCAATCTATCTGACAGAACTTGTTGGTCTTCGCTTGGATCCGCTTCTTGATGCGATCATTGAAGGTGGCTTTTTTATCATCATTTCAATCTGGCTCAGTGCATTTGTTTTTGCACGAGCAGATCGTAGTTTTCAGAGTTTTGCGCTATCCGAAAGCCAGAATGCATCAGGGCGGCACAGCGTGATCTCGCTTGGTCTTATTTTTGGAGCAAGCTTTATTCTCGATGAACTAGCGCGTTATGACAACTGGTCAGACGATGCAAAGGCTGTCCTTTACTTTCCATTGGTTTTGATGGGCGGACTTTTCCTTTGGCGTCTTGGGCGGCTTCTGCGCCAGCACTCAATGGCAGCCAGTGCAGAACTCGGTGAGGGGGAACAAGCTCGGTATATTGATCGGATGTATGGGCTGTTGGGGCGCGTGATTGTATTGATCGGAATGCTCGGTCCCTTGCTGATGGCCATCGGTTATTTCGAGGCTGGCACAACGATCGTTTTCCAAACCATCGAAACGCTTATCCTGATTGCGATGCTTATTCTTGCCCAAAGAGTACTCGCCGAGCTTTGGGTGGTACTGCGTCGCGGCATCGAAGAGGCGCGGGACGGGCTTGTGCCGACGCTTGCCGGCTTTGGGCTTATGTTGTTTGCCATTCCCGAGCTTTTGCGAATTTGGGGCATGAGTGATGCGCGTATAACTGAGTTCTGGACGCGAGCGCGCGAGGGTTTCACTGTCGGGGAAACCCGTATCACGGCGGGAGCATTTCTAACTTTCGCGATTGTATTTGCGATTGGTTACATCATCACGCGGCTTGTGCAGGGGGCCTTGAAAAATACAGTTCTTCCCAAAACCCGAATGGATCAAGGTGGGCAAACTGCGCTTGTTTCCGGGGTCGGCTACATAGGGATTTTTCTGGCGGCTCTTGGTGCAATCACAGGTGCGGGCATCGATCTTTCCAGCCTTGCAATCGTTGCCGGTGCACTGTCCGTCGGGATTGGTTTTGGTCTTCAAAATATTGTGTCGAATTTTGTGTCCGGGATTATCCTGCTGATTGAGCGACCGATTTCAGAGGGTGACTGGATTGAGGTTGGCGGAACGCACGGAACTGTACGCGACATCTCGGTGAGATCAACGCGGATAGAGACGTTTGATCGTTCGGATGTAATTTTGCCGAATGCTGATCTGATCAGCGGGAAAGTTACCAACTACACTCGCGGCAACACTGTTGGTCGTGTCATCGTGCCTGTGGGGGTGGCTTATGGCAACGACACACGTCGGATCGAGAAGATATTGTTGGAGGTCGCTGAAAACCATCCCATGGTTCTCGCCAATCCAAAGCCAAATGTCATTTTCCAAGGGTTTGGAGCTGACAGCCTCGATTTTGAAATCCGTGCGATCCTGCGGGATGTGAACTTTGTGCTTTCTGTCCGCTCGGATATGAACCACGAAATCGCCCGTCGGTTCACGGAGGAAAATATTGAAATACCGTTTGGCCAGCGCGACATATGGATCAGAAATCCGGAGGTTCTTGGGGCGGCCCTTGCTCCGGCGCCAAAACCAAAGCCAAAAGTAAAAGCCAAAACAAAAAACAAGACTCAAAAGATGGACACAACACTTTTGAGTGATAGCGATTTTGAGGGGCCTGAAAACGGCACTGAAGACGGAGGTGATCGATGACAGCAGTCGTGACAGAGGCATTGTTTAAAGAAGATGTCTACTTGCGGGAGGCTTCAGCCTGTGTGGTTGCGCATACAGCAGAAGGGGGTATTGTTCTAGATCAAACGATTTTTTATCCAACAGGTGGTGGTCAGCCTGGTGACAGCGGAAGCCTTGCCTGGGACGGACGAACGCTGGAGATTGCAACCTCCGTTAAGGGAGAGGGCGAGCAGATAGTGCTTGTTCCGGCTGCTCCCGTGGCTCTCCCCGAAGTGGGGGTAAAGCTGGTGCAATATCTCGATTGGGAGCGACGTCACAGGCACATGCGGGTGCATACAGCGTTGCATTTGCTCTCGGTCGTTTTGCCGTTGCCTGTAACGGGGGGGCAGATTGGAGCGGACAAAGGTCGCCTTGACTTTATGATGCCAGAACTTCCTGACGACCGTTACGCTGTGGAAGCTGCGCTTAACGAATTGGTTGATCTGGATTTGCCCGTCAGTGAAATGTGGATCACTGAAGACGAACTTGACACAAGACCCGAGCTTGTCAAAACAATGACTGTAAGGCCGCCGCGCGGGCGGGGGCCGATCCGTCTCGTTCAGATAGGTGAGGGGGCTGCGCGGGTTGATTTGCAGCCGTGTGGCGGCACCCATGTTGCGCGTACCAGCGAGATTGGTGCGCTCAAGCTTGGCAAGATAGAAAACAAAGGTAAACAGAACCGTCGTGTTAACATGCACTTGATCTGACATTCTTGACAGTTTGGGCTTGCAGGCCCACATGCTTTTTCGGTAGACGGACCTCGGACAGGTGGCCGAGTGGTCGAAGGCGCGCGCCTGGAAAGTGCGTAGGCGGGTGACCGTCTCGAGGGTTCGAATCCCTTCCTGTCCGCCACATTAAAAATCTAAGTATCTGATATTATATGGTTATTTGGCTTTGCTTTTTGCATCGCCCCACATGCAGACCCACATCGACTTGTCGTCGCATATGTTTCCCTCTGGGCACGTTGCCCGTTTTCGGAACTGTAAAAGGACAAGACATATGACCATCCAAAGAACCACAGAACTAACCAGCCGCTCGATCCTCGGGGCTATCCCGGCTGCACTGACTGCTACGACGACACAAGCAGAGAAGGGATCTGATGATCCAATTCCTACTTGGTTTGCGGCATGGGGGCGGGGAAGGGAAATGTGGCGTGAAGAAGCAAGCAAGACTGGCGGCGAAAACTTCGACACGCCTGAATGCTTAAATCTAGACAGCGCCAACGAGCAACTCTCCGAGCTAATCGCAAGAACGCTTGCCACGACTGTAGAGGGGGCGGCCTGTCAACTTGAGTGGGTTCGAGTAGATGGTGCTGGTGATTTGTGCTGCTCTATGCATCATCTAGCGATCGACAATGCTATACGAGCGCTACGAACCATGAGCTAATACTCTAAGCCACCATGGGTGCTGGGGGAGGGGCGGGAGGCGCTCTATGAACAGTTGGGGAATTCGTGCTCAATGCTGCGCGCGTTCTCTCTGCCTCTATCTTGGCCTTACTTCCAAAATACACGGCGAAACACATAGAATAATTCGTTTTAAACTTGGTACTGCATAGCAGCACATATGGAGGTGATAATGCGTCTGTTCACAGTTCTTTTGGCTCTAACCCTTTGCTCAACTGGGGCTTTGGCTGATGAAAGATACCTATGTGAGGCTCGATGGAGTCATGGTGTGTTTCATAAGGAGGGTCTTAGCGGTTGGCAGGATATGAGCATGGTCCCCGAAGATCAGTTTCTCATAGAGAACGAAAAGGAAGGCGCACGCGTCAAGATGATAGGGCGGCGCTCATCGCCAACAGATCGCTACAACTGCGAGCGGTTTTTAGGAGGGGCGTTAAGGTGTCTGAATGGGCAGTTTCAGTTTAACCTGAACACTTTGTTGTTTACCCATCAAAACGATTACGGAGACTGGTTTCTATTCTCAGCCGGTGACTGCAAAGCGCTTTAGCTGCATCAATTGGTAAGGTGCAGAATGAATGCATGTTAGAAGACCTCAAGTGTTCTGTGCGCCCGACCCCTACGCGTCGATCACAGCTGATAGGGGGTAGGGGGGTGAGAAAGAAGGGGGGGCGGGGGCGAAAAAACCGCGGGATTATCTGATAGTCCACCCCCTCGCTCGCTAGGGTCTCTATTTTTTCAAATATTTTTTCCAAATCAATCGCGGTGAGCTGGTGTATTTGTAATGCGCTTTCGATCTCGCATTGTTGGTTTATATTACATTGGAGATATGCATGGATCAGAACAGAAGCCCCCACAGTGCGCCCCCTCATTTCAGCTTCAAGAAATCGCCATCGGATGGTGACAGAGCTCTTGGGCGTCAGCAGGCTCTTATCATTCAAGGCACCGCTGAGATCAGGGCACATACCGCCGTTAATGGCCCAAGCGAAATGCCGCTCGCGCTCGATGATGGGCGCGTGTTGCGCACCGATAAAGAAATTCTCGACTATCTGGATGAAGGCGACAACGCTTCGGCCTTCTTTGATCTATGCGGAAAGGGACCAAGCCAATGAGTTTTTTCGATTGCGTGAAGGACGGGCTTGAAGACGGTATGGTGGACAAGGCGCGTGGAGAGCGCGCACAGGCCATGTGGCGGGACATATCGGACAGATACGAGCGGCAAGGCCATGAGCGCCATGTAGCGGAGGCTTTGGCGGGCGAGGACGTGAAAGAAGCGTTCCGAAAAGAGGCGGGCAAGGCCCGTCATGTCCTCCTGTCAAAGCTGGTCAACAACCGAAAGCAAGCGGTTGAAGTTGCGGGAACCACCAACCGGACAGATATACGCCAAGATCCCACGCGCGCGATGGAGCGAGTGGATTATAGGTCTCGGGCACTTAAACGGCGGTTTGATGGGAGTCTGCAAGACTATCTCGACCAGCATCATCAGGGCTTGTTTGGCAAAACCACCGCACGGATAAATCACGAGAAGGTGTTGCGCTCAATTCTTGATGGGGATGCGTCAGATGAAGTCGCCGCTGCTTATGCCAAGGCGGTTTCTAATGCGCTCGAAGATATGCGCCTGATGGCAAACGAAGCCGGTGCAACCATTGGTAAAATTGATAATTATTTCCCTCAGAACCACAACCGCACGGCACTCCTTGAGGCTGGGCTTGATACCTTCGCCAAGGAGCGCGGTGTTGGGCGGAGGCAAGCAAAATTCATGGCTATGGCAAAGGGCGAGTCCCGAGACGCGATGTTTTCCAGATCGTTCGACACATGGGCTGACGATATCCGGGACCGGATTGACTGGGCCAAGATCAAGGATCACCTAACTGGAAGGCCGTTTCAACAGGATGGCGGCCCTGCGCCGCTCTTGGAAACCCAGAACCGCTTTCTGCGCGATGTGTTCGACAGCGTTGTATATGGCGAGGGAGCCACCTCACCGACCTATGGGAAGCCGCAGGGTTCCTCTCTCACGACCAGAATGTCGATGGAGCGCGTTCTACACTTCAAGAGTGCTGACGATTGGATTATTTATAACAAGAAGTATGGCACAGGTGATCCGCACCAAGCCCTCATGTCTCACGTTCACAAGATGGCGCGCGATATCACGATGATGCGCGAGTTTGGCCCCAACCCCGGGCTTGGCTTAGAATTTCGGGGTGATCTTCTGATGAAACGAGCCAAGGAGCTGAGTATTGATCCCCGCGCGGCTCAGGGCGGGGTGGCGCAGGCCAAGCGTATGATGGCCGTCGAGAATGGGGCAGGTGTGCCCAACGGATACTTCCAATCTCTGACGGCAAATTTCTTGTCAGACGCGCGGCAAGTTATGAGCTCTGCCTTCCTTGACCGTGCGATGATCGCCAGCATTTCGGACGTGAACTTTTCCAAGATGGCGGCTCAAACTATTGGCTCAAATCGCGACGCCCCGTTCCAGGTCTATATCCAAAACATATCCGACATGGCGAAGAACAAGAGCCTCACCTCTACAGAAATGCGTCAATGGGGATGGGTTTCAGACACAATGGCTGACGCTGGAATGGCTGTGGCCCGTTTCAACGGGGAATCTCCCTCATCGCCTTGGGCTGCAAATCTGTCGTCCAGCATCATGAAGCTGCAAGGGCTTTCCTCACACACTGACGCGGGGCGCTTCGCCTTGCAGCACACCTTTGCAGGGCAGATGGCGAACCAGATTGGCAGGAAGTTTGACGACATTGAGCCGGGGCTTTTGGCAATCTTCAAGGAGCACCAGATCACTCCCGATGACTGGGGCCAGTTTGCTAACCCCGAATGGGCGATGAAGAAGCCTGACGGTGCGATGTTCCTAAACCCTCTCTGGTGGCGCGAGGCAACCAACCTTCCTGCCAACGTGGCTGACGATCTGTTCTTCAAGTTTCAGGGGGCGGCCGAGGACTTCATCGAAAGCGGTGTCCCAACGCAATCGCTATTCATGCGCGGCATCTTCGATCCTATTGGGCGAGGGCTTGAACCGGGCTCTGCAACTTATGAGCTGGCGAAGTCGGGACTGATGTTCAAATCGTTTGTCATGGCATTTAGCTACAACAGCTACCGAGTGATGCGCCGGATGCCTTCAGTAAACAACAGGTGGCTCTGGGCGGCTGAGAATATCGCAGGGGCAACAATCCTGGGCGCCACAGCCTTACAGATCACGGAGATCATCAAAGGAAACGATCCAAAGCCGATGGATAGGAGCGACTTCTGGTTTCAGGCGGCGCTGAAAGGCGGCGGCTTTGCCATCATCGGGGATATCATTGCAACGGGTGAGACAAAGTGGGGAGGCGGTGTCCCGTCCTATGCCGCGGGGCCGGTAGTGCAGGCCGCTGGCGACCTCTACAGTCTGACTATCGGCAACCTGACCGACATTGGCATATCCGTCTTAACGGGTGAGGAAATTGAGCTGGGTCTTCCCAAGCAACTCAAGCGCACCATTGACCGCTACATGCCGGGGGGCGACCTTCCTTTCCTTGGGCCGGCATTCCAGCGCTTGATCACGGATCAGCTATATATGGCACTTGATCCCGATGGCGCTGAGGCGCTCACAAAGAAGGCAACTGCGCGTGAAAACAGGGACGGAAACGGGTCATTCTGGATGCCTGGTTCGCCCATGCCGAGCCGAGTTCCTGACTTCTCAAACATACTTGGGCAGTGAGGGGCTTTCTGAAAGATAAGACAGGCCTTCGAGTGTAGGCTGAGGGCATGTCCTGTCACAAGGTGGTGGGCCATTCTGGCCGCTGGCTGTGGGCCGCCTGCCGAAAATAGCCCCACTCTTGCGTTACTCCAATTTTAACTGCAGATCGTCGTAGCCCCATAGGTGTTGCAGATTGTTGTAGAGCTCGGCTCAAATGCCCGCGCCTTTACCGCTTCCAAGCGTTGCCTCGCGCTATCAATCTCCCGTGCGATGCATTCGGCCATTTTATCGGTCTTTGGTTTGAAGCCATAACTTTCACAGACGCCTTGGTAGTATGCCACGCGCTCAGATTGAGAGGCACCGTTGAACCAAGCAGAGCTTCCAATCTGGGCGGGCCCACAGCCAAAAAGCAACAGGCTAGAAAAGATCACTGTGCGCATTTTTGTCCCCGCGATTAACAATCTTTTGCCAATATACATTTGGCGGGCAAAAATCATAACACGTTTTTGTCGAGGCATTTGATCCGCTTGCCTAAGGTGGCAGATTGGCTGCATGACAAAGCTCACCGCGATCACGCCCCGCCCCCTACGTATGCGCGCCGCGCTGCGCACCGCAATTGACCTGCGTGTCAAACAAGGAATGACAATCGCGGCCGCCTGCGAAGAGGCAGGAATGAGTCCTCAAGGCTTCCACAAAGCTATGAAGCGGCCGGCTGTGCGTGACTATCTCCAAGCGATTCAGCTGGAATTTGTCGCCGGCGTCGAGGGCAATAAAGCGGTTTACAAGGCACGAGCACTTGAGGTGGGCATGGATCTAATGCTCAATTCAAAGAGTGAGACGGTCAGGGCGCGAATGGTTGAGTTCTTCGCCAGTGACGGGAAGGTTTCGCCCGTATCTGTACATATTGATGCGCGGCAAACTGGTGGCTATGAGTATGCGCACCCAGATAGACAAGTGGTAGAAATTATTCCCAGTAAGGCTGAGGATTGACCCACCACTTATGCTCACTCCTGCTATTTTTCAGCCTGCCACATTCCCGAGATAGCATGCCTTAATGAGAATAGGATAAGCCCGCCAAGAAAAGCAGGCCAGAACGTATCAAAGGGAGTGGGTGAACGGATCTCAAGCCGGGCCCAATAGTCTTGCAGAGTGATTTGTAGATAGGCGGATCGAAGCGCCCCCACAGTCAGCGCTAGAAACAAAGGGTTGACCCGGCCCGAGAACATGAAGCCGACCACAAAAAGGATCAAGAAGCGCAGATCCAAAACAGCTGAGATGGTTGTGCCTGTGACAATCGCCAGCGTTCGTTGTTCTATGTTGAGAAAAACCACAAAGGTGATAGCAGCAATTCCCAACAGAGCTGCCGAGTACTTCCAAGAATACATCATTTGATTTCAGACCTTTCCGCTTCACGATAAAAGCTCACAGGCTACAAGTTATTCCATAACCAGCAATGCAAAAGATAAACAAAATTTGCAGTGGAGTTTCAAAAGGGGGCGGCCGTGAAGGCCGTCAGGGAGAGCACAGTCACTCGGGGGATGATGGGCGGCGAAGGTCGTAGGCGCCAAGCACGCGGCCCTCCTGCGCCCTGTGCGGCGATCTCTTGGACCCCTCGTCATGGCTCTTGCTGATATGCGCGAGAAAATGGTCACCGGCCTTCGCCGCTTCCGTGACGTCTTCCGCCGTAATGAACTGCAACCGGACATCGTAGAAGATGGCAAAGACTACCTGGACGGGATGGGACCATAGAGGCGCGCAGCGCCCCCCTCTGGGAGGCTTGGAGCCATGAAGGCAAACAGAAGCCGGATTTTACACGGTCAGATGCGACTGCCTGAAACCATCCAGCAAAAGGCCGAATTTTTACAGAACCCATAGAACAGGGGGTTTTGGTGAGGTCAGAAGCAAGAAAGCAGGCGGGGAAGTGGAGTTTCTCGAGGGAGGGCCAGCCGTTTAAACAACTTCCCCGTCTTCCCCCCAACCTCTCCTCCTACAAGAAACCTCTCCCATATGTGGGAACGTTTTGAAGTAAGCCTATGATAAATAACAATAACGCATGTGAAAATTGGGGTCTGGTTTAGTGGCGCGTTTTGGCCTTGATCTTGACGCCCATCAGGCCAGCATTTTCGGCGGCCTCATGCATGATTTCTTCCAGCTTATCTTTCATTGAGCGGCGAACCCGATAGCTATCGTGCAGAGCTAAAACAGGTTCGCCCAATCTGGTCATGACCTTCAAGACGTGCATGGCTATCTCGGAATCCAGCTTCATCAGCCACAGACCCGCGCCGGTGTGAAAGTCCTCGGCAATCAGATGGTGTCTATCTTTGACGTCTCTCACCAGCTTGTGCGCGAATGCCATCGCCTTGCTATAGTCGCTTCCCGCAATCTGCTTCATAAGCCGCCGGCTGGTCGTGACCTCAATCACGCCGCCCTCTTCATCGCGCACAATCTTTTCGCCATCCGAGTTTGCCAGCACGGTTACTACGTCGCCCAATGTATCGGCGTTGATAAGCACCAGCAGCGCCAGCTTGACCAGATCGCGCGGCCAGTTGCCCACGTCATAGCAATCGGCAGGCGCAGGGTGGCCGCGTCGGTTGTATAGGATGTGCGGATGGAATGCCGTGAAGTCCATCTCGATGGTCGGTTCACCGTTCATTGTTATATCGTGGCGCTCATCTCTCGGCATGTTTTGCCAGTTAGGTCCTCCCACTGCGTAAAGCCTCCCGCCGTAATCCGTGCTGATATTGAATACTCGCCGTATTGGACAACGTATGTCGATGCCCTTGCCGTTTCTAATGTCGGTGCCTGTCAGCATTTCGTTGACCGGGCCCAGTGCGCGCTCGATGCGCTCCAGATCATAACGGTTTGAAGGTGTAAACTCTTTTCCATTGGCATCTCGTATGATTGCCGTGCGGGCTGGTATTGCCAGAGGCACGGCGCCCATATCAGGGGTGATAGGTTGCAGCAGATCAGCTAGTGAGCCGGTGCCTATCGCCGCACTTTGCCAGCCGCGTCCGCCCGGGCTTTGCACCATGTTTTCCACTAGACCCATGCTTTCCATGCGATCGATGCAGCCGGTGATGTTTCGCCTTGTCAGCAGGCCGTTACAGTTGCCCCTACGCCTTTGATCATTTCGCCTGCTATAAGACGTAGCGTGCCCTGCTAAAGAGTTCTCATAGATAGCTACAGCGATGGGCGCGTGTTCTTTTCGCTCCAAGCCCAAAGAGGATTGGATCTCGCCCCAGAGTGGGCGCGTGTTCAGTCGAAGATATAGGGGGATTTGCTGTTCCCCCGTCTCGTAGAAAACTTTCAAGTCATCCTGCCCATCTAGGGGGCCGGGGCGAGTTTCATTGCGGTATTATGAGCTATGCTCTATGTTCATTTTGAAAACCCCGCAGATATGCCGCCACAGCATTATGCATTTTAAGCCCGCGCCTCTCCAAAGGTCGCGGGCTTTAACTTTTGTGGTTAAGCAGCGGCACTTTTGGAGTGGCTTTGTTGGTTTGAGCCGCGAAAAGTGGTGGTTTCGTCGCGGTTCGATAGCCAATTCTGAATGTCATTTTCGCGCCAAGCGACTGCTCGTTTGCTAAGCTTGATAGGCTTTGGGAACTCGCCATCTTTCATCATCGCGTAGATTGAAGAACGCGAAAGACCTACCAAAGCAATAACGCTTGGAAGGCGGAGAACGCGAGTGTGTGAAGTTGAGGCTGTCATTGCTCTGATCCTTTTAGGTTTCAATAACCCCAAGATCAGCCAGTAACGTTCAGTTCCAAATGCACGAAGGTAGTGGGCGGAAAGTTAATGACTATTTTCCTGACAAATATCCCATTTATCTGCCACTCGCCCCACATCAAACCAATCTGAGGCCGTTCACGTTGGGCACGTTCTTTGTTTCCTGAGTTACATACTCAGCCCAAGCATTCATCATCAATCTGCGGCGCTCAACAAGGGTTTCCCGATGGTAAGCCTGTTCCACACGGTTGCCTATTCGATGCCCAAGAGCGAGCTCCGCCATTTCTCTTGGGTACTCCTCTCGGCCTGCCCAGTTCCGCGCCGTTGCTCTCAGGCCGTGTGGAACGGCTGGACGATTTGACTGAGGATCTCGCCAACCGGCTTCCTCTTCTCGAATGCCGAGTGCTGGTAATGATAGATCATTGAGTACCTCAGATGCATGCATTCGACGCATGACGCCTGACAGGGCCATATCACTCAGTTCACCGCCCCTTGGTGCGGGAAACACAAATTCTTCCCCCACAGTCCTTGGAATGCCGCGCAAGAGGGCAAGGGCCGCATTTGAAAGGGGAACAGCGTGCTCTTCCTTTGTCTTGGTTCTATGTGCAGGAATATTCCAAATAGACGCCTCAAAATCAATCTCTGACCAAATTGCACCGCGTGCTTCGCCACTTCGAGCCCAGGTTAGGGTTAGAAACTCTAAACATCTCGCAGATATTCCCTGGCGTTTTCTCAGTTGTTCCATCCAATTTGGGATGTCTTCAACCGCGAGCGCAGGCTGGTGTCTCACCTGTTTGACCTTCGATGGCTTTGGCAGAAGCATGTCGAGGTTACCACCCCATGTTGCAGGGTTTGGTCCTTCTCTCCATCCGTGCGCGGTGGCAAACGCTAATACACTTTCAATTCGACCGCGTAGCCGGCTGGCAGTTTCACTCTTCGTGCTCCAGATTGGTTTTAAGACCTCTAAAGTATCAGCAACAGTGATTTCAGTAACAAGCTTGCCTCCCAATCTAGGCACAGCATAGGTGCGCAATGTGCTTCCCCACTGGGCAATATGCTTAGAGTTGGTTAATTCGCCAGCCTTCTTTTCGAGGAGCATTAACATTACCGCTTCGAAGGTTGGAGTGGTCCTGTCTTTTTCACGAAGTGCTAACGGGTCTCCTCCGTTTCGTGCAGTCTGCCGGTTCTGTGAAGCGGCTACGCGCGCCTGTGCTAAGGAAACGAGTGGATAGGAACCTAGGCCCAGGTCGCGCCTCTTTCCCCTTATCACAAGGCGCTGGCCCCACCTTTTGCTGCCAGTGTTGGTAACGATTAACATAAGGCCGTCGCCATCGCTGTATTTTCCTGCCACCTTCACGGTGCTGCAAAATGCTGCTGATAATCTTACTGCACGTTTTGGCATGCCGCCCCCCATCAAACCCCACATTAAGCGGGAAGAACCACAATCCGCCCCACATAAATATTAGGAACACTCTAGACGTGACTGGACATTTATGGAAGGTATATAGTTGAAATATATGTGATTAATGGAAGGTTGTGGACTGTTTTGGATTATAGATTGGCGGTCTTCCTGTCCGCCAGAAACCCACATGAAAATCATTTCAACTAGACTGATTGCATTCATTGAGTGCGCGAGAGTTTAGAGACATGGCTGCCGGATATGGATTGTTCATCTAAAATGGCAGCAAGATCAGACAGTTTGTCTCTGTATTCTCGACGGCCTGTTTGTGGTGGAGGGACGCGAAGAAATAAAGATTGGCGTAGCAATGTGGTCGGTCAGGCGAACTGACTTTGAAAAGTGTAAAATAATATTTACGCTTGAGTTGGCAGAACCCCTCCGTGATATTCCCTTTTTCACGTGCGCTATGGATGCTTGCGCTTTCGGCATCCGTTGCGGCAACTCTTTTGGGGCTCGGAATGCTAACGCGTATGGTAATCATTCCGCTCTAGGCATAGGGTGGGTAATTGCTAAAAGCTATTAACGCTAATTTAGTGTCACCATTTCTCACATTATCGGTCGGGGTGATGCTTCGAGTTCATCCATCAACGCGACATCGGCCAACGCGTTTAGATCAGGGACACGCAGCGTGCCGTCGGACCAATGGGCGAGCTGTTTGGATCTTAAGGCAGCAAGCGTCTTGTTTGTGTGAACGAGAGACAAGCCTAATGCGTCCGCCAAGTCTTGTTGCTTGAAGGGGAACTTCATTACATTTGAGTTTACAAGTCCAAGCGCGCTCCCTCTTATGAACACGCGCGCCAGGCCCCATGCGACAGCTTGAATGGCTGTACGTTGCCCGACAGTAGATAATGCCTCACCCATAAAGTGCTCTTCTACCGCTGCCAGCCACGTGAGTGAAAAGGCCCTTTCGGGGCGTTCTCTAAAAAAGGTCCACATTTCGGATCGATCAAACACACACAGGGTCATCTTTGTGGTTGCTTCGACAGAATGGCCCATTTCCCCCATAACACCCGCCTGCAGGCCTATGAAATCTCCAGGGAATATCATACTGACAACTTGTCGTTTACCGTTCCGGAGCAGTTTGTACCGTAAGCCCATCCCGTGAAGGGCAGTGTACAGTTGCGGGCTGTTTGATCCTTCCATCAGAATCGGCGTGCCTGCATCAACAATAAGTTCACCGACTTTAAATCGTTGCATGAAGCGAACTTCATCTGCTGACATGTCTTCAAATATGTCACGTTGCCTTAGCGGACAGTTTTCGCATTTAGTCGCCATAAAGAGCTCTCCGATATGTCATAGATTAATGCGCGCTGTGGCGATTAGCATTACGCGTAGATGATGCAGAAAAGTAGCGCACATCTTAACCGAGCCTTTGTTATTATAGAGTCGGATCCCATCATCAGCATGGATCTGCTTGGAACTGTCGCGGCCGCATTCCCACAAAGTTCCGTCTATATCAGCGAATTGGTGGCGGACGCTCTGTCACCTAGCAATTTATCGTTAGTACCCACATCGATTCTTATAAATTCAGTTCTGGTGACGGAAGAGTGTATAGATGTTTTGCGGGACTGTGTTGATAACGGTGCTAAGCTTGTGTTTATCGGTTCGGCTCCTGACACTGACCTGCCATCGGTCGTTATCGAGCTTCCTTTTACAACATCAATGATCTTGAACGCCTTATCCTAGGTCTTCCCGCGGTCGGCTTGGGCTCCGGCATGAAGGCCAAATAGGAAGGCCTGCATGATTGGTGGACCATCGGTTGATGGTGCCTTCTCTTCAGCAGGTGGCTTCAGATTATCCCTTCTCCTCGTCGATCCTATTGCGAGCATTATCAAGCCAAACCCGAGATAAACGCACGCCACAATCAAAGCGGTTGTCGCAGTGCCCACAAGCGGTAGCAATATCAGCCAGCCTGCAACGGTTAAAAAACCGGCTCCGACAGAACACAAAAGCAGGCCCCCCGTAAGAAGGCCTGCGCGTTTGACCGTATGGGCCACTTTTCTCTCAATACCAAACATCGGTTACTTCCGTGCACCTAGAAAGCCGATTAGAAAACCAAGTCCGGCAGCAATACCCAACGCAGTTGCAGGTTGCTTATGTACAAAATCGTTTGCCTGACCCTGCAGGGCAAGAGCTTGCTGGCGTGCAGCCTCAGCTTGGTCAGAAACTTTTTCGCGCGCATCGGTTGCCTTGGCTTTTGCAGCGGAAGCCGCTTCATACCCTTTTGATTTACCAAGGTCGGCAATCATTTGTGTAAGGTCAACAATATCATCTCGCAACGTTTCTACCTGCGCACTCAAATCATCCGCATCAGTGCCTTTATTGAGCTTTTTTATTGTGGTTGCCATGATCTATCTCCTTTTACTTAACTGACCAACCAACGTGTGATGGCAAGATTGGGTTCCCTGTAAAAAGTAAAAATAGCGTGGAACCGAAAGAGTAACATGCCTGTTGTTTGAGTAGACAGCGCCGCAAAGAGCGGCGCTACCTGAACAGAAGGGAACATCTTATGTTATACTATGCACTGGTATTTTTTGTCGTTGCGCTCATTGCGGCGTTTTTTGGATTTGGGGGCATTGCATCGGCCACAGCAGGCATCGCACAAGTTTTGTTTGTGGTTTTTCTGATATTGTTTGTGGGCACGCTGATAATGCGTGCAGTTCGCAAATAACAAAACTGCTGCGAACAGGAGATCATCAAAGCCATAAGACAACCGTTTCATGTTGCTGCATTGGCGGAAAGAAAGTTTCGCGAGGATAAACCTACGCAGTTGATGAGTTGGAGAGTGCGTACCGTGGCAAGGGCCAGGTGCGCCTCAGAAATTGGTAGGGATCATGGATGAATTTGTGGCCGCAGATGTAGAAATGCTAACCAATACGTACAAGAAAATTAATAAGCCCGCGAAAATGAATTTCGCAGGCTTATTTTTATGCCTTTAGTGTGTCGGTGGATGCAAAAAACATCGCCTGGCTAACTGCGGATCTCACTTGCTCTTCGTGAAATGGCTTTGAAATCAGGAATGCAGGCTCAGGCCGGTCACCTGTCAGTAGGCGTTCGGGAAATGCCGTTATAAAAATCACAGGAACGTCCATAAGCTCAAGCAAGTCGTTAACAGCATCAATTCCAGACGAATTGTCGGCCAGCTGGATGTCTGCCAGAATCAAATCGGCACTATGGTCTCGTCCCAATTTGATTGCTTCAGTGTGTGTCCGGGCAATACCTGTAACGTCATGGCCAAGACCGGTCACGATGGCCGAAAGGTCTGCGGCAATTATCGGCTCGTCTTCGATGATCATCACGCGCCCCTTGAAGCTATCGGCGAGTTCTTCATTTGCTTTGCTTATCAAGCTGCGAACTTCATCAATGTTGGTATCCATGATGGTTGCCACCTGTTCGAGGCTGAAGTCTTCAATCGTGCGCAATAAAAGCGCCTCGCGCGAGTTTGTTGTCAGATTGGCAAGCAAACCGTGTGCCCGGCTGCGCAAACTATCTTCAGGGTCGACAAACGTCTGGCCTGATGTACTCCAAATTGCATGAAAGCATTTGAAAAGGTTTACTTTAACTGGGTTATCATTCTCAAATGAGCTACGATCTTTTAGGATCACCTCAAGTGTCGCGACAGTATATTTGTCTCCTCGCGCCTGCGATCCCGTAAGCGAGCGGGTATACCTGCGCAAATAGGGAAGTTCGGAAGCGATCAAGTCTGAAAAATTGGCCGCGGCTTTGGTGCTGTTCATTTTTCTCACCTTATTTACAATAATTGTGGAACCAAACGCGCGCCTGAGCGTTTGGTTCCACGTTGAATGAAGGTTTTTGGCAGGATATGAGGCGATGAGACAAGATGACAAGTAGAAGCGATGCTAAAAAAGCCAAGATCGCGGAGTATATTGATGAGAACCTGAAAAAGGTTTTCTCCGAGCTCGAGAGTGACGAGATGCCCGATCAGATTGTCGACCTTCTGTCTGTGCTTCGGGCGCAAGATGAAGAGTTGAAGCAAAAAAAATGAATGATCTTGATCCAAAAGACGAGCTGGTAACACATCTGCCCGCTTTGAGAGCGTTTGCGCTCAGTCTTACTCGCAATGGCGCGACGGCTGACGATATGATGCAGGACACTGTCCTAAAGGCTTGGACAAACTTGGACAAGTTCCAAGCTGGAACGAATATGCGTGCATGGTTGTTTACGATCTTGCGTAACAACTTTTATTCAAGCCGCCGCAAGCTGAACCGTGAAGTGGCTGATGTCGACAGCGCATTTTCAGACAAACTATCGGTCAAGCCGGAACACGACGGACGTTTGCAAATGCGGGATTTCAAGCAAGCATTCGAGCAATTACCAGATGAGCAGCGCGAAGCGCTCATTCTTGTCGGGGCAAACGGGTTTTCCTATGAAGAGGCGGGTGAAACTTGCGGGGTTGCGACCGGAACAATGAAAAGTCGAGTCAATCGGGCGCGTACCAAATTAACCGAGTTATTGAAGCTTGATGAAGATGAAGCTCTAGAGATGACTGACACGGCGACGAT
The DNA here is from genome assembly GCF_025751535.1 of Lentibacter sp. XHP0401. Taxonomy (GTDB): domain Bacteria; phylum Pseudomonadota; class Alphaproteobacteria; order Rhodobacterales; family Rhodobacteraceae; genus Lentibacter. The sequence continues at coordinate 207,115 of NZ_JAOWLC010000002.1, forward strand.
GGCGGTCGTGGCAACTCCGGGGATGCCTTCATGATAGCAGGCAAGTGGTATAACAGTCTGCGTGTGCAGATTGTTGTGCTTTTATCTCTCGCACTTTTCCCGCTTGGTGCGATTGCAATTAATCAGACAAATCAGGTCGAGGCGGAGGTTGAGAGAAACAACGGTCTTACATTGTTGGCTCTAACCAAGCGCGCAGCTATGAATGAAGAGTTAATTATCGAACGGGCTATAGGCGCCGCGCATTTTTTTTCCGTCATCGCTGAGGAGTATATCGAGAATCCCGAGCGCTGCCAGCGAGACCTCAAGGCATTCTTGAACGAAAATGACGCCTATAGTTTTATTGGGATCCTGCCTCCAACGGGCGTTGTATCTTGTAGCTCGGCTGATGAAGTTTACGACTTATCTGACTCACCAAACATCCAACAACTACTACTTGAAAAACAACGTAAAATTTTAGTTAATAAACACGCTCCGTTGAGTGGTGTCTCCATCTTTAATGTTTCGGAGCCATTTGAAATTGACGGCGTTTTTGCCGGATTTGTATCCGTGTCGATCCCACACGATGTGCTACCTGATACAGACGATGACCTCACCAGTCTTGGCCTCTTGAACCTCATAACGATCAACGAAGACGGGGATATTTTAACCGCGCGAGGTGGGCTGGAGAGTGCGGAAGACGAGTTGCCAGAGGGGCTAACGCTTCAGTCTCTTGCACTTATTCAAAGGGCCACGTTCCAAAGTAAAAACCAGAATGGCTTCAGGCGCGCTTATACTTTTGCGCCTATAGTAGGCAGCCGTGTTAAGGTCATCGGAATATGGGACGTTGAAAATCGCAACGGGACTTCTTTTAGGGCCAGTATCGGACCGGCCGTCTTTCCGATACTCATGTGGATGGCCAGTATGGCCGTGGCAATACTCTCCGTTTACATGTTGGTTCTACGCCATCTTGCACGAATGCGCAGAGACATGGATAATTTTGCGGAGCACCGCATAATAGCAGAGACGACTAAAACTCCGATAATGCCGAACGAGCTTCAAGCGCTTGAGGATAATTTTGGCCAAATGACCGCCAGCATTCTGCGTGAGGAAGCCGAGATGGAGGACATCCTGAGAGAAAAGAATGTCCTCATCAAGGAAGTGCATCACCGTGTTAAAAATAATCTTCAACTGATTTCTTCAATTATGAACATGAAGATCAGAACGGCAAAGCATGAAGAGACGCGCTCGATGTTGTCACGATTGCAGGATCGCGTTCTCAGCCTTGCAACCATTCACAGGGATTTGTACCAATCGAAGAATGGTGGATTGGTTAACGCTGGAGCTTTGCTAAGCGAGATTGTTGAAAAGTCAGCCGAAGTTGCCGCTTACTCCAATGACGCACTAGACATTAATGCTGATTTTGATCCCGTTTGGCTCTATCCTGATCAGGTTGTTCCGCTTTCGCTGTTGGTCGCTGAAGGCATGACAAACGCGATGAAGTATATAGGCCAAACGCAAGAGGAGGGGGCTTGGGTTAAGGTTTCTCTTAAGCAAGAAGATACTGAGTGTGTGCTCACGCTTGCCAATTCGATCGGCGATAATGCCGATAGAGAAAGCACGGGGCTGGGAACTCAGTTGATTAATGCCTTTTCCATTCAGCTAGGGGGGCAGATCGAGCTGAAAGAAACCGCAAAAAGTTACGCTTTGACTTTGCGGTTTACGATTGCTGACTTCGTTCCAGAAAACCGTGACTTCTAATGCGTTCACATACTCCGCGGCTTTTTGAAGTATTGCTCACCGCATCGGAGGCTTATCCTGCTCTGGAGCGTGAATTCATGCTTGCTGAGCATGAGATTCTCGCCAGTTTCCGGGTATTTGACCCTTGGACAAAACTTCGGTCTCAAGCTGCAAAGCGCGTCGGTCAAATATGGTTTGACCTTCTGATAGACACTTTAGACCGTGGTGTCCAAATCACGCTTACTATCAGTGACTTCGATCCGGTTGCGCGCATGAATTTCCACATTCACAGTTGGAATTGTGTGCGCGCAATATATGCAGCTGCTGAGCTGTCAAAGAATCCTCATTTGCTGAAGGTAACGGCGGCAATGCATCCTGCGAGCGTCGGTATTCTTCCGCGACTGTTGCTTTGGCCGCGTATGATCAAAGAAATCAACACCAGCCTGGAAGACATAAACCAGAAACCTCCGGCAGCTCGAACAGATATACTTAATCGAGCACCCTATGTGCGGCCTTTGGTAAGATATCACGGTCAAAAACTGGCCGCTCGCCGCTTTCCACCACCACGGCTTTATCCTGTTACGCATCATCAGAAACTGGCTGTTTTTGATGACAGCCGGCTTTACATTGGTGGTCTTGATTTGGATGATCGCCGCTATGATACACCTAATCACGACCGCAAGGCTTCGGAGACGTGGCATGACACTCAAATCATCGTTGATGGTCCCGTCGCTCGAGAAGCCGCAGATCACCTTCGGGAATTTCAGCGTGTCGTTCGTGGTGCAAAACCCACCAAGACCGATTTTCTTCTGCGAACAATTTCTGCTAGGCGCGCTGTCGATTTACCATTCATGTCTCCCAAACCAGTCGTCTCCGAGATCGCAACGGCGCACCGTGAAATGATCGGGAGGTCATCATCGCTGATATACTTAGAGACGCAGTATTTAAGGGATCGTACACTTGCAAAACAACTTGCACGCCGTGCGAAAGAGGCTTCTGGCCTTACGTTGATCATTATCCTGCCAGCCGCTCCGGAAGAAGCTGCATTTGGCAATGAGAAGAGCAGTGATGTTGCTTATGGCGAGCACTTGCAGTGCCAATGTGTTGATATTATCCGCAGAGCATTCGGCGCACGCGTGTTTATTGGTTCACCAGTGCAGCAAGAAAGTGCGAAATCAAAAGGGCGTGCTAGCCTTTATGGTTCTCCAATCATCTATTTGCACGCAAAGGTTTCTATATTTGACGGCGTGGATGCTATCGTGTCTTCTGGGAACCTTAATGGTCGTAGCATGTGCTGGGATACTGAAGCAGGTGTGACAACGACAACCCCACAAGAGGCAAGGCATTTGCAAACCCGCAGCTTCAAGCATTGGTTGGGGGATACCGCTGATGAAGCCCTTTTCCAGCAAGAAACGGCTTGTTCTGCCTGGTCCAAACTTGCGAAGAGAAATGCAGGACTTCCTCCAGAAAAACGTCAGGGCTTTATCGTGCCTTACGCGGAAGACCCGGCTGAACTCGTGGGCCGCAATTTGCCCGGTGTCCCCGAGGAAATCGCGTGAGCCGTTAATCCATCATAAATGGCCACCCCCCAGACGAGCAGGGGTATTGCGATTATCCCACCAATAGGCCCCCACAGCCAAAGCCAGAACACCAGAGACAGAAAGACCAAGAGCGGATTTATCGACAAGCTTTTGCCAACCAAAGTTGGTGTTACAAACTGCCCCTCTGTGGCATTCATGGCAAGATAGGTTGCCGCAGGTAGATAGCTGTATGCACCATCAAACACAACGATCCCTGTTACAGTTAACAAGCCTGCTAAAGCGATTGGGCCAAGGTAAAGAACGAAGTTCAACCCAAACGCCAGCATCCCCCATAAAATAGGTGATGGCATTCCGTATAGGCGCATGACGATGGCCACCAGAACTGCAAAGCAAAAATTTATTGCGCTGATTGTCAGAACGTATTGAGATACCTTCTCACCGGCTTGACGAAGATCGTCTCCATTGATGTGAATTGACGCACCGCTTACCCAGTCATACAGGTCGTTTTTTACCATCAGGAAAAAATAGAGCGTGCCAGAGAAAATCATGAATTGAGCGCCAAATTGAGGCGCGTAAAACAAGGCGTCACTAATTGACGGAAGGTTAACCGCCTCTTCAGAATCTTCAGTATTTGCGACGGTGTCGCCTTCGGCAGGCTCTATTGCTTTGGCGAGATCTTCTGACATATCTTCCAAGCCGCGCAATAACCGTCTTAGTTCCTCGATGGTTTCTCGTAGTTCATTCCAAATCACAGGGGCACGTTCTATTGCCTTGGTGACGTAGGGCTCGATTAGAAGCAGCAACAGCAGTATGCTTGTTAAAGCAAGAAGCATCGACAGGAGAGCTGAAAGCGCCGCAGGTAGCTTCAGCCTTTCCCAGATATCTGACAATGGAGTGAGGATAAGGCCTAAAAGCAGTGCCGCGATAACAGGTGCAAACACGGTTTTTGCGTTTAAAAGAACCGTAAAGACGACAATTATGGTTAAAATAACGAAACAAGCATTGGCAAGTGTCATTGGGTGAATTGCCACTGCCGCTTTATTTGGTGCAGCCGATTTCTTTGCGTTACTCATTAACTATCCTTGCGCAAGATGCTAGCTCTGATGACAAGGCAAGGAAGTGCAGATTGCCCCGCACGACCGATGAACTTGCCGTTTTGCCTCAGGTCACGCGCTGGCCACCTTTTGGTCCGGCAATAAGCCAGATGATGAAGCCGATCACTGGAAGCACGAGGACAAGCAATGTCCAAAGCACTTTCGTTCCGGTCGATGCGGCTGATCCAAGAATTGAAATAATAGCCCAGATATTCAACGCTAGAACGATTAACCCGCCTAAACCTGCATATTCCATTATACTTCCTCCGATGTTGTGGCGTTTACAAAGAGCAAACACCTCGAACAGAAAAAAGTTCCAAAAGCAGTAACAATAAAAACCATCTCTTCGTGCAAAAATCACCCGATTGTATGGAACGATCTTATCAAAGACGCGTTGGATTTTGAGAGGGGCGTTTCAGACGCCTGTAATTCAATTTCTAAATGAAAGGATCACATCATGAACTGGGATCAAATTAACGGTAAATGGAAAGAAATGACAGGCAACGTAAAAGCCAAATGGGGCGAGTTGTCAGATGATGAAGTCGCTGAAATCAACGGTGACCGTGAGGCTTTGGAAGGTAAAATCCAGGCCAAATACGGCAAGACGAAAGAACAGGCGAAGAAAGAAGTCGACGATTTTATGGGTTCGATCTAATCAACGCCCGAATACGGTAAGCCAAGTCGCCGCCGCTGAAAGGCGGCGGTTTTTTTGAAAATCTGCGGCGCAAATTTACGCCGTCATATAAGACACAATTGGGAAGATTATGGAGCAAATTGAAGGTGAAGACACAACGCTTTGGGGAAAGCTCGTATCCTTCGTTCAAATGGATATATATAACGGGAAGTCGGTTGCGGACCTTCTGACATTGGAGGCTTTGCTCGGGATTGCAGGAAACGCTGTCGCGGCAGTGCTTATTATCATTCTAGGCTTTATGGTCTCAGGATTTCTGCGTCGTAAGATTAAAAAAGTAGCCCAAAATCACCGTAATTTGGATGAAACGTTATTCGACTTTTTTGGCAATATCGTTCGATATGCTGTTTTAACGTTTACAGGCCTCTTTGTTCTCAACACGTTTGGTGTTCAGACAACATCAATCATCGCAGTGATTGGTGCTGCGGGTCTAGCCATTGGTCTCGCTTTGCAGGGAACTCTTTCCAATGTTGCTGCTGGCGTAATGATTATTCTTTTTCGTCCGCTTAAGATCGGTGATTTTGTGGAGGTCAACAACGTTGTGGGAACCGTCAAAGAAATTACACTTAATTACACCGAGATCGCCGACACATCGAATGTGCGGGTCGTGGTGCCGAACTCGGAAGTTTGGGGCAATACCATCAAAAACTATTCTAGTTACACGACGCGCCGTGCGGAATGGACTTTCGGTGTAGGCTATGGGGTTAATCTTGCGAAAGCTGAAAAGGTTATTCGGGACACCGTCATGGCGGACGAACGATCTCACTCCGAGCCTGAACCTTTCTTGCAGGTAAACAGCTTGGGAGGCAGCAGCGTTGATTTTCTATTGCGTGTCTGGTGTGATTCTTCTGATTATTTTCAGTATCAAGCCGATATGAAGCGCAAGGTTAAAGAGGCGTTGGATGAAGCGGATATAAATATTCCGTTCCCCACTCAAACTCTTCTGGTCGAAACCGGTAGCAAGGCTGACTGAGGAAAGAGAAAACGTGCATCTGAGGAGGGCGACCATATCCGTTCTTTGTAACACGTGCGCACGGTGGGGTTAATATACAGGGGACCGCTTCAAAACAGGGGGGTGATATGCGTGCACCATGCGTGCACAACCCGTGCACCTCCGAAACGGGGCAAAGGTTAACCGTAATTAAGTTAATACGGCGTGCGCGGCTGCGGGCTTCACGACATGATTCCGCCGCGATCGGACTTAATCGGCAGCCGTTGGTTCCTTCGGGATAATAGGGGCATCTGCTGGACAGCCTATCCCTTGAGCAGGTGCTTAAAATTTACCATTTGATAAAAAATTACTTCGCGAGTAGCCTCTTTTGTAAGAAGTGAAAAATTGGAGACGCAAATGGCTAATTCTTTATCCACCTCGGGAATCGTGTCGGGCCGCAAAGAGAGGCAGGACTTGTCCGACAGTTTTAGCGACCTTCATGAGCCGCTGTCGGACCATGAAGCACTTGTCGCTGCGGACAGGTGTTACTTTTGCCATGATGCACCCTGTGTGACGGCGTGTCCGACGTCGATTGATATTCCGTTGTTTATTCGCCAGATCAGCACCGGCACTCCGGAGGCTTCGGCGAAGACGATTTTTTCACAGAATATTCTGGGCGGCATGTGCGCGCGGGTTTGTCCTACCGAAACTCTCTGCGAAGAGGTCTGTGTGCGTGAGGTTGCCGAGGGCAAGCCTGTTTTGATCGGGCAGTTGCAGCGTTATGCGACCGACACGCTTATGGCCGAGGGAACGCATCCGTTCGAGCGCGCGGCGGCGACGGGTAAGTCTGTCGGGATTGTCGGTGCGGGGCCGGCGGGGCTTGCCTGCGCGCACAAGCTCGCGACACTCGGGCATGATGTGACAATCTATGAGGCGCGCCAGAAGGGCGGGGGGCTGAATGAATTTGGCATCGCGGCTTATAAAGCTGTTAATGATTTTGCGCAAAAAGAGCTCGACTGGCTTTTGTCGATTGGCGGGATCACCATCAAATACGGGGTGGCTCTTGGTGAAGATATCACGCTGGCCGATGTGCAGACGGATCATGATGCTGTGTTTTTCGGCATGGGGCTGTCCGGCGTCAATGCTTTGGGCTGTGAGGGCGAAGACCTTGAACACGTCGTGGATGCCGTTTCGTTCATATCCGATCTGAGGCAAGCCAATGATCTGGCCAAGGTCGAGATCGGCCGCAACGTTGTGGTGATTGGCGGGGGAATGACGGCTGTTGATGCGGCTGTTCAGAGCAAGCTTCTGGGCGCGCAGGATGTGACGCTTGTCTATCGGCGTGGCAAGGAAAGCATGAGTGCGTCTGTGTATGAACAGGAGTTGGCGACATCCAATGGTGTGCGGATTATCTATAATGCGCAGCCGATGAAAGTTGCTAAAAACGGCAAGGCGATGAGCGTTGAATTTGCTTATACCAAGACAAAAAAGGGCAAACTCACGCGCACCGGCGAGAGCTTCAGCCTGCCTGCGGATCAGGTGTTTAAGGCGATTGGCCAGAACCTGACGGGCGCGCCGGAGGCATTGAAGCTGGAGAACGGCAAGATTGCAGTTGACGAAAACGGACGCACCAGCGCGCCCAAGGTCTGGGCGGGCGGTGACTGTGCATCGGGGGGCGATGACCTTACGGTGACAGCCGTTGCAGAAGGCCGCGATGCGGCGCTTGATATTCACGCCACACTTTTGGGCTAGAACAGAAAGAGGGTATTACAATGGCAGATCTGACAAGCAACTTCGTTGGGATTACGTCACCAAATCCGTTCTGGCTGGCTTCGGCGCCGCCGACGGACAAAGAGTATAACGTGCGTCGCGCTTTCGAGGCGGGTTGGGGCGGTGTCGTATGGAAGACACTTGGCTCGGAGGGGCCACCTGTGGTGAACGTGAACGGCCCGCGCTATGGCGTTGTACATGGTGCTGACCGCCGCGTTCTGGGCCTCAACAACATCGAGTTGATCACCGACCGCGACCTTTATCAGAACCTTGAAGAGATCAAGCGGGTGAAGGCGGATTACCCGGACCGTGCCATTGTTGTTTCGCTCATGGTGCCTTGTGAGGAAGAGGCCTGGAAGGCCATTCTGCCGCTTGTCGAAGAGACGGGTGCGGACGGGATCGAGCTTAATTTCGGCTGTCCGCATGGTATGGCCGAGCGCGGCATGGGCTCTGCTGTCGGGCAGGTGCCCGAGTATATCGAAATGGTTACGCGCTGGTGCAAGCAATATTACTCAAAGCCGGTGATTGTGAAGCTGACACCCAATATTACCGATATTCGCCAGCCTGCCGCTGCTGCCATGCGCGGAGGGGCCGATGCCGTTTCTCTGATCAACACGATCAACTCGATCATATCGGTTGATCTTGATGCGATGGCGCCGCAGCCGACGATTGATGGCAAGGGCACGCATGGTGGCTATTGTGGGCCTGCCGTGAAGCCGATTGCTATGAACATGGTTGCGGAGATTGCCCGCTCACCAGAGACGGCCGGTTTACCTATTTCGGGTATCGGCGGGATCACGACATGGCGCGATGCGGCCGAGTTTATGGCGCTTGGCTGTGGCAACGTGCAGGTCTGCACGGCTGCTATGACCTATGGCTTCAAGGTCGTTCAGGAGATGATCAGCGGCTTGTCGCAATGGATGGACGAGAAGGGCCATACTTCGATGGACGACTTTGTCGGCATGGCTGTGCCGAATGTGACCGACTGGCAGTATCTTAACCTCAATTATGTTGCCAAGGCTTCAATCAACCAAGACGATTGTATCAGCTGTGGGCGTTGCTTTGCGGCATGTGAAGACACCTCGCATCAGGCGATTTTGATGTCGGCTGATCGTGTGTTTACAGTGAATGACGCGGAGTGTGTTGCCTGTAACCTGTGTGTTGAGGTTTGCCCCGTTGAGGATTGCATCACCATGGTTGCGCAAGAACCTGGGACGGTTGACGAGCGAACCAAGAAACTTGTGGTAAAAGAGCATGGCGACTGGACGACACACCCGAACAACCCGGGCGCTGTTGCTGCCGAGTGAGCTTCAAGGCACGTTATGAGGGGTGACTTAGCCGGACACCTCGCGATGATGTGCTTTGCGGCGCTGGTGGCCGGCTCGTTTGCCCTTGGTGCGCTGATCGCGGATCAGGTTTCACCGTTGGTGGTGACGGCCATCAGGTTTGCGCTGACTGCGGTTCTTTTTGGTGTGATGGCGTGGCCTTCGCTGGCAGCGCACAGCCAAGAGTTTCGCGCGCCCTGGCGCTACGTTGTCTTGGGCGGATGCACGGCGCTATACTTCATCTTGATGTTTGAAGCGCTGAAAACGGCGCCTGCTGTTTCGCTGTCTGTCGAGTTCACTTTGACGCCTTTGATCTCTGGTGTTTTCGGGTATTTCCTGCTGGGCCAGCTGGCCTCAAAGCGCGTGTTGTTCGCGCTTCTGGTCGGGGCTGTTGGCGCGATCTGGGTGATCTTTCGGGGTGATATTGCGCAGCTTCTGGCGTTTCGCATGGGGCGGGGCGAGCTGATTTTCTTTATCGGCATGGCGTTTTACGCGCTTTATGCGCCCTTGGTGCGCAAGCTCAAGCGCGGTGAGCCGGCAAATGCATTTACCTTCGCGATTACCCTTGGTGCGCTGGTTGTGACTCTGCCTTTTGCCGCCAAAGGTCTCGTGCAGACCGACTACGCGGCGCTGAGCCTGCAGGTTTGGGGGGTGATCCTCTATCTGACGTTTTTCGCCAGCGCCGCGACCTTTTCCCTGATCCAGTTTGCAGCGCTGCGCCTGCCGTCTGTCAAGGTGATGGCGCATACCTATCTGATCCCCAGTTGGGTGATTGTCTGGCAGCTTGCAATGGGGAGGGGGGCGCCGACGGCGGTTGATCTGGTCGGGGTGGTGCTTACGGTGCTGGCGCTTGTTTTGCTGCTCAAGTCGCAGGGGTGAGGAGGGCGCGATACATGTTGTCGAGGAATGGACCTGCCGTCTCGAACGGGTCTTTGCCATCGCCCGATACGGCGCGCACCTGAATGTCGAAGTCAGCGTAGTGCTGGGTTGTCGCCCAGATCGAAAAAAACAGGTGCCGCGGATCGACTTGCGCGATTTTACCCGCTTTGATCCAGTTGGAAACGACGTCGGCCTTTTGTTGTGTAAGCTCTTTCAGCTCACCCTGAAGCTCGGGCAGAACATGCGGTGCACCTTGTAGAATTTCGTTGGCAAAGAGCTTGCTTTCACGGGGGAACTCCTGCGCCATCTTGAGCTTTTGGGCGACATATTCACAAATTTCCTCAATCGGGTCTCCGCTTTCATCCAGTGCGTAGAGCGGGGCGAGCCATGTTTTGAGCAGGGCGGCGAGGAGCGTTTTGTGAATGGCTTCCTTGTTGTCGAAATAGTACAGGATGTTGGGCTTGGAGACACCTGCGCGCTCTGCGATCATGTCGATTGTCGACCCGCGAAAGCCGTTGTCGGAAAAGACGTCCAGCGCGGCTTCAAGGATTTCGCGGGTCTTCTCGCGCTGAATGCGGGTTGGTTTTCTGGTTGTTTGTGATCTGGCCATCTCGAAGCAAAGCTACCTTTTCGTGCTAGTCAATTGATAGGCCGACGCCCTTTAGAATGATTGTTTTAACCGAGAGTTTTGCGGCTTTCCATTGTGCGTCACTAAATGGTTTACCGCCATTCAAAGTTTCAATCTGGTGGCCAAAGTCGGCGTAATGCTGGGTTGTGGACCAAATCATATAGAGCAGATGCGCAGGGTCGATCGGGTCCATTTCGCCATTGGCGATCCAGCGTTCGATATGCTTGCTGCGATCTTTTGTCCATTCCATCAGCCGGCCTTCGAGGTAATCCTGAATGATCGGCGCGCCATGGATGATTTCGGCGGCCCAAACCTTTGATCCGTAAGGATGGCTGCGGGCAAGATCCATTTTCATATCAATATAGCGGCTCAGCGCTTCTTTGGGGCCAAGCTCTGTCTCAAACGCCGAAGCGGCCTCCATCCAGATGTCAAAAATATTGTAGACAACGCGGCGGTAAATCTCTTCTTTGGTTTTGAAGTAGTAGTGGACATTGGCCTTAGGCAGGCCCGCAACATCGGCGATCAACTGAGTTGTGGCGCCAGCGTAGCCTGCCTCGGCAAAGACTTTTTCGGCTGCCTTCAAAATAGCCTTTTGGTTTTGGGAGCGCTTAGAAAATTTGCGAAAAGGAATTGGCTCTGAGGACACTTCACTTCTTCCAAATAAAACTTGACCGATTAGACAGGTCGCTACAATACTTGACCATATAGTCAAAAAATATTCCGTCAAGGAACGTCCATTGGGGGTGGAACATGCCGACACTTAACTCGAACCTGCGTATCAATGGCGAACGCCTTTGGGACAGTCTGATGGAGATGGCCAAGATCGGCCCCGGTGTTGCGGGTGGGAACAACCGCCAGACATTGACAGATGAAGACGCCGAGGGGCGCGCTTTGTTTCAGTCATGGTGCGAGGCTGCCGGTTGCTCCATGGGGCTTGACCAGATGGGCAATATGTTTGCCACGTGGGGCGGAACCGACCCTGACGCGTTGCCTGTTTATGTGGGCTCGCACCTTGATACGCAGCCGACGGGCGGTAAGTATGACGGCATTCTCGGAGTGTTGGGCGGACTTGAGATTTTGCGCACGCTCAATGACCTTGGCATCAAAACCAAGCATCCCATTGTTGTGACCAACTGGACCAACGAAGAGGGCACACGCTATGCGCCTGCCATGTTGGCATCGGGTGTTTTTGCGGGCATTCACACGCAAGACTGGGCTTATGAGCGCGAGGATGCCGAGGGCAAAAAGTTTGGTGACGAGCTTAAGCGCATTGGCTGGCAGGGCGAAGAAGAGGTTGGCGCGCGCAAGATGCACGCCATGTTCGAGTTGCACATCGAGCAGGGGCCAATTCTGGAAGCCGAGGGCAAGGACATCGGCATTGTTACCCATGGCCAGGGTCTGAGCTGGACGCAGATTACCCTGACAGGCAAAGACAGCCACACAGGCTCAACGCCGATGCCTATGCGCAAAAATGCCGGCCTCGGCATGGCGCGGATTTTGGAGAAGGTGGACGAGATCGCCTGGAGCCATGCGCCTCATGCTGTGGGTGCTGCGGGCCATATCGACGTTTACCCGAATTCGCGCAACGTGATCCCCGGCAAGGCCGTATTTACGGTTGATCTGCGCTCACCTGACCTTGCGGTGATCGAGGATATGGAAGCGCGGTTGCGTGTTGAAGCGCAGAAAATCGCTGACGACATGGGCCTTGGTATCGCATTTGAGAAGGTCGGCGGGTTTGACCCTGTGACCTTTGATGAAGGCTGTGTGACGGCTCTGCGCAATGCGGCCGAGCGGATGGGCTACAGCCATATGAATATCATTTCGGGTGCGGGCCACGATGCTTGCTGGATTAACCGTGTTGCGCCAACCGCTATGGTGATGTGCCCCTGTGTTGACGGGCTGAGCCACAACGAGGCGGAAGAGATATCCAAACAGTGGGCCACGGCGGGCGCGGATGTGCTGATGCAAGCGGTTTTGGAGACGGCGGAGATTGTTGAATAAATAGCTTTCAGAGCTGCAACGCATCTGGGCAAAAAGGGAGAAACACAATGACAACCAAAGTTATCAAAGGCGGCACGGTTTGCACGGCGGACAGAAGCTTTAAGGCGGATGTTCTGATTGAAGGCGAGATCATCAAACAGATAGGCCAAGACCTTGTTGGTGACGAGTATATCGACGCCGAGGGCGCTTATGTGATTCCCGGCGGTATTGACCCGCACACCCATCTTGAGATGCCCTTTATGGGCACAACAGCGGCTGAGACATTCGAGAGCGGCACATGGGCCGCGGCTGTCGGTGGCACGACGATGGTTGTTGATTTCTGTCTCCCCGGCGAGGACGGCAGCATCAAGAACGCGATCAACGAGTGGCACAGAAAGTCGGCGCCGCAGATTTGCAGCGATATCGGCTATCACATGGCGATCACGGGCTGGGACGAGAACGTCTTTAACGAGATGAAAGACGCGGTTGATATGGGGGTGAACAGCTTCAAGCATTTCATGGCCTACAAGGGCGCATTGATGATTGAGGATGACGAGATGTTTGCCTCGTTCAAGCGCTGTGGAGAGCTGGGTGCGTTGCCTATGGTACACGCCGAGAACGGTGATCTGGTGGCCGAGCTACAGCAGAAATACTTTGACCAAGGCATCACGGGGCCGGAAGGCCATGCCTTCTCACGGCCGCCCGAGCTTGAGGGCGAAGCGGCGAACCGCGCGATTACGATTGCCGATACGGCAGGTGTGCCGCTCTATATTGTGCATGTGTCCTGCGAGCAGACGCACGAGGCGATCCGTCGTGCGCGCCAGAAGGGGATGCGCGTTTATGGCGAACCGCTGATCCAGTTTCTCACGCTGGATGAGAGCGAGTATTTCAACAAAGACTGGGACCATGCCGCGCGCCGTGTGATGAGCCCGCCGTTCCGCTCCAAAGACCATCAGGACAGCCTCTGGGCCGGTTTGCAGTCGGGCTCCTTGCAGGTTGTTGCGACGGATCATGCCGCTTTCAGCACCGCTCAGAAGCGGGCCGGGCGTGACGACTTCCGCATCATTCCCAACGGTTCCAACGGGCTGGAAGAGCGGCTCGCTGTCTTGTGGACAGAGGGTGTTGAAACGGGCCGTTTGACCAAGGAAGAGTTTGTCGCGACGACCTCGACCAATATTGCGAAGATCCTCAACATCTACCCAAAGAAGGGCGCGATTGTGGAAGGGGCTGATGCGGATATTGTGGTTTGGGACCCGTCGATCAGCAAGACGATCAGCCCGAGCAACCACCATTCGGTGCTTGATTATAACGTCTTTGAAGGCTTTGAAGTAAAGGCGCAATCGCGGTTTACGCTGAGCCGCGGTGAGGTGATTTGGGCCTGGGGCCAGAACAGCCAGCCGCAGCCGGGCCGTGGCCGCTTTGTGCCGCGCCCTGCGTTTTCTTCGGCGCAGAAGGCCCTGAGCCAGTGGAAAATGCTGAACTCACCGCGAAAGATCGAGCGTGACCCACAGAACATTCCGGCAGGTATCTAAATGAACGAAACAGTGATTTCAGCGAAGAATCTGTCGCTGACCTTTCAGACCAACGACGGGCCCGTGCACGCGCTGAAAGACATCAACCTTGATATCAACAAGGGGGATTTTGTGAGCTTTATCGGCCCGTCAGGCTGCGGCAAAACGACGTTTTTGCGCTGTATGGCAGATCTGGAAGCACCGACTGGCGGCAGTATCACTGTCAACGGGATGAGCGCCGCCGAGGCGCGTATGAAGCGCGCCTACGGTTATGTGTTTCAGGCAGCGGGGCTTTATCCGTGGCGCACGATTGGCGGCAATATACGCCTGCCGCTCGAGATTATGGGGTATGACAAAGCCGAGCAAGCCAAGCGTGTGGCCAATGTGCTTGAGCTTGTCGAGCTTGCGGGATTTGAGAAAAAGTTCCCGTGGCAGCTTTCGGGCGGGATGCAACAACGCGCCAGTATTGCGCGGGCTTTGGCGTTTGACGCCGACATCCTGTTGATGGACGAACCGTTTGGCGCTTTGGACGAGATCGTGCGGGACCACCTCAACGAGCAGTTGCTCAAACTTTGGGCGCGGACAGAAAAGACTATCGGCTTTGTGACTCATTCCATTCCCGAGGCGGTGTTTTTGTCGACCAGAATTGTTGTCATGTCGCCGCGCCCAGGACGGATTGCGGATGTGATTGAAAGCACCTTGCCGCGCGACAGAACCCTCGACATCCGTGAGAGCCAGGAGTTTATCGATATCGCCCACCGTGTGCGCGAAGGCTTGAGGGCAGGGCACGCCTATGACTAAGCTGTGGCACACGGCCGGCCCTGTTTTGAGCATCCTGCTTGTGCTTGCCCTGCTTTGGTATGGTGCGGCCATTGCTCTCAACGCGGCATGGGCAAAAGACAAAGCGTCGCGCATCGACAAAACACTGTCATTTTCCGAGCTTGTCGCGGACACCATGAGCCAGGAAAAGCCGCTGCTGCCTGCGCCACATCAGGTGGTGAAAGAGATTTACGAAACCACCGTCTTGAAAAAAATCACGTCAAAGCGCTCGTTGGTCTGGCACAGCTGGATCACGCTTTCTGCCACGCTGCTTGGCTTTGCATTCGGAACTGTGCTTGGGGTCTTGCTGGCGGTTGGCATTGTCTACAGCCGTGCGATGGATATGTCGGTGATGCCTTGGGTGATTACCAGCCAGACCATCCCTATTCTGGCGGTTGCGCCGATGATCATCGTGGTGCTCAACGCGGTCGGCGTTTCGGGGCTTTTGCCGAAGGCGTTTATTTCCATGTATCTGTCTTTTTTTCCTGTCGTTGTCGGCATGGTTAAAGGGCTGCGTGCGCCGGACCAGATGCAACTTGACCAGATGCGCACGTGGAGTGCGCCTAAGGCGACTTCGTTCTGGAAGCTACGCTTGCCAAGCTCGATGCCATATTTGTTTGCGTCGCTCAAAATCGGCATTGCGGCCTCGCTTGTGGGGGCGATCGTGGGCGAGTTGCCGACAGGGGCCGTTGCAGGCCTTGGGGCGCGTCTTTTGGCGGGTAGCTATTACGGCCAGACCATTCAGATATGGAGCGCTCTGATTTGTGCGGCTGTTCTCGCGGCGAGCCTTGTTGCGCTTATCGGAATGATCGAGCGGATCACCCTGCGCAGAATGGGGATGGTGCAATGAGCTGGATTGTTACGGCTGTCGTGTTCTGGCTTGCGATGTGGACGCTTAACGTGCGCCTCGCCAAGGGGGAGCAAACGCGGTTTGTCAAAATTCTTGTGCCAACACTGTTTGGCGTGACTTTGCTGGTGCTTTGGGAAAGCTTCGTGCGCGGATTTAGCATCAGCCCGATTTTGTTGCCGCCGCCTTCGGCCATTGCTGCGCGGTTTGTTTCGAGCTTGCCAACTCTTTGGGAAGACTTTGTGCAAACTTTCATCAAGGGCGCTTTGTCCGGCTATGTTATCGGGTGCTCGGCGGCCTTTCTGACCGCGATTGCTGTTGACCGATCAGACTTTCTGAAGCGCGGGTTGCTTCCAATCGGGAACTTTGTGGCAGCGCTGCCGATCATCGGTATGGCGCCTATTCTGGTGATGTGGTTCGGCTTTGACTGGCAGTCAAAATCAGCGGTTGTCGTGATTATGGTGTTTTTCCCGATGCTGGTGAACACCGTCGCAGGCCTCAGTGCCAAGGATGCGATCCAGACCGATTTGATGAACACTTATGGTGCGAGTTATTGGCAGAGCCTGTTCAAGCTCGGGTTGCCTGCGGCTATGCCATTTATCTTTAACGGACTTAAAATATGCACCACGCTGGCCCTGATCGGGGCTATTGTGGCAGAGTTCTTCGGCTCGCCCATTCGCGGGATGGGCTTCAGGATTTCGACAGAAGTCGGGCGGCTTGCGCTTGATATGGTCTGGGCGGAAATAACAGTGGCGGCTCTTGCCGGGTCGGCATTTTACGGGACGATGGCCCTAATCGAGAAGGCTGTAACCTTCTGGCATCCATCGCAAAGAAACTAGAACGAATAAAACCAACAAGGAGAGAAAATATGAAGAACATGATCAAGGGGGCCCTTACCGGCGCGTTGATGTTTGGAGCCGCGGCGGCCCAAGCGGATGACGATGTCACGCTCCAGCTCAAGTGGGTCACGCAAGCACAGTTTGCGGGCTACTATGTTGCGCTCGACAAGGGCTTTTACGAAGAAGAAGGCCTGAACGTGACGATCAAACCGGGCGGCCCTGACATTGCGCCAGCGCAGGTTATTGCCGGTGGTGGTGCTGATGTTGTGCTGGACTGGATGCCATCGGCTCTGGCCTCGCGCGAGAAGGGCCTTGACCTTGTGAACATTGCCCAGCCTTACAAATCATCAGGTATGATGCTGACGTGCCGCAAAGATGCGGGCATTGAGACACCTGCTGATTTCCCCGATAAAACGCTGGGTGTCTGGTTCTTTGGTAACGAATATCCGTTCCTGAGCTGGATGAGCAAACTTGGCCTCAAAACAGATGGCTCTGAGGGCGGTGTGACCGTTTTGAAGCAAGGCTTCAATGTTGATCCGCTTCTGCAAAAGCAGGCGGCCTGTGTCTCGACCATGACATACAACGAATATTGGCAGGTGATCGACGCAGGGCTCACGCCTGAAGACCTTGTTGTTTTCAAATATGAAGACGAGGGCGTCTCGACGCTGGAAGACGGCATGTATGTTTTGGGATCAAACCTTGAAGATCCGGCATTCAGAGACAAGATGGTTCGTTTTGTACGCGCGTCTATGAAGGGCTGGAAGTATGCGGAGCAGAACACCGACGAAGCCGCAGACATCGTTCTTGAGAATGATGCTTCAGGTGCACAAACCGAGAAGCACCAGCGCCGTATGATGTCGGAAGTTGCAAAGCTGACGGCAGGCTCAAACGGCGCGCTGGACATTGCCGACTACGAGCGCACGGTTCAATCGCTTCTACAAGCAGGTTCGGATCCGGTGATCACAAAAGTGCCTGAAGGCGCTTGGACACATGAAATTTCTGACGCTGCTCTGAACTGAAAATAATGTGGAAAGCGGGGCAACCTGCTTTCCACGCCGCTTGCTTTTGAGCAAGGCGAAATCCGTTTACAGAATAAAAACAGCTTTTTATTCAAGCAACTATCTGCCCAAATCGAAATTGATATAAACGCAAATCTGCTTATGGCGGACTGCAAAAAACGTCGAATGCCGGAAACGTTTTCAGCGGTTTCACTGAAAACGATGAACAGATGCGATGCCTGACGCTCTGAAGAAGGGCTTACTTCCATAGCAAGCAATAAAGGCGCTTGAGCAATGGGAGGGGGGATTGCTACAAGTGGCGGACTTGAAAACAGGCTGGCCACATCCGGCCTCACACAATTTCGGGGTTTTATGCCAAAGACGAATCGACCCATTACCTTGCGGGACCGTTTGGAATACATTTCCATTGTCACGGTGATATCAATCGTGCGCGTCTTGCCCTTTCGCCTACGTAGCGCATTCATGGCATCGGTTATGTCTCGTGTTATCGCTCCTTTGGCAGGATACAGTAAACGGGTCCGGCAGAATTTGAAGCTTATCTGGCCAGATATGCCGCCCCACCAGCGGGACGTTCTGGTGCGTGAGGTCACGCGCCATTCCGGACGTACACTCTGCGAGCTGTTCTCGCCGCAGGACTTGAAGCGCATGGCGGAACAAACCGAACTGACAGGTCCCGGCCTTGCTGCTTTGGAGGAAGCCCGTGCGGCGGGGCGGCCTGCCATAGTGATCTCGGGCCATTTCGGTAATTATGATATTGTTCGCGCTGCCTTGATTGCTCATGGTTTTGATGTCGGTGGACTGTATCGTCAGATGAACAACCCCCTGTTTCATAAGTTCTATCTGGAGAATATTTCAACCATCGGGACACCTTTGTTCGAGCGCGGGCGCTCGGGCCTTGGGCACATGGTGCGCCACCTCAAGGGGGGTGGTGTCCTGGCTGCCCTGATTGATGTGCGGGCAAACAACGGCACGGCTCTGCCATTTTTGGGACAGCCCGCGCTCACGGCGACATCAATGGCAGAGTTGGCCTTGCGGTATAATGCGGTATTGGTGCCGGTCTATGGAACTCGAATGCCGGATGCCGAACATTTTACCGCATCACTCGAAGCGCCGATTCCGCTCACTGATCCTGAAACAATGACGATAGCGCTCAACCAGTCTCTGGAGGCGCGTGTTCAGCAAACACCCGAGCAATGGTTCTGGATACATAACCGCTGGAAAGGGGTTCCCAGTTGAGACGATTGCTGGCCAGGGCCAGCCGATAATACAATATCCCTATCGGGCCTTACGCACAGTGCGATGCCAGTGGAGTTTTACGATATAGTTGAGCCTGAAACGAACTGAACGCCATGCTTGCCGGAGTGCTGTGCGCAGCTTTACCTTGGTCGTATGGCGCCGCGCTTCCGTGATCGTGCCGGTTTCCGTGCTCAAAGTGCCGAAGCGAAGCGGAGAAGGTGACACCATGGAAATCCGCAAACCGAACTCCCAGAAATGTTTCAGGTCTTCGTCGACAGGGCGAGAGACAGGTAAGGTGCACTTCGCAAGCCGCGCCGCTGTTTCTCGACGGATTGCATAGCCCAGCGTGGTATTGGGCACTTTATAAGGCACTGCAATTTCGCGACCAGCCACAAGGGGGCGTTGATCCAGTAGCTTTTGCTCGCCCCGTGCAGAAAAAAGTTTGACGATGTCCCAATGTCCCTCATCGGCAGATACTGCGGCGAGCACTGCTGCAAGGTCTTCTGCGGCGGCAAAATCATCTTCAAGAATGATGCCGCCCGCCGCGTCGCCCGCCGCGATCTTTTCCCAAAGCGCAACATGGCTGAGGTAGCATCCTATTTCGGGGCCGATCATCGGGTGGCGTGCGCGTCTGAGGTTTGCAACAGGGTCATAAACCCTTGCCAGCTCATTTTCTGGAATAGCGCGTCCGTTAACGGCTTCAAAACGGGTAAACGAGATGCCGAGGCGTTCAAGCTCGGCCGCAGCATCGCTCATACGTTTTGTATTACCTGCCATGTTGATGACAAATACAGGCCAAGTCATTGCTTGGGCTCCAGCCAGTGCCGCCAATCGGGCGCAGTTTCGTCCAGTGCGGTGATCAAATCGGCCTGCGGAAACGCTGTTTCAATAGAGGCATCGCGCGCAACGCCAAGCCGCTCTTTCTTGTCAATGGATGCGCGTAGCCGCCGCAAGAGGCCAGGTGTTAGTCTGCTCTTCGTTTCGGAGATATCCCAAAGGGCGCCCGCTTGCAGCCGTTTACGCCGGCGCGCGTAGCGTGAGCCAGGATTGGATTCGAGTTCATAATTTGCAAAGCCACCACCTGATTTCAGGTATTTTAGATGCCAATAGAACCACCCTGCAAAGCAACGCTCGACACCGCCACGGGTAAACCGTTCAAACCGTGGGTCATGGGTAAAATGGGTATCACTGGTGACACGGAAGTACCCGATATCTCCTTTGCCTGAAACAGGGGCCACGGCAGGAACGTAAAACTTGTTATCGGCAGCTCGAATGAGATTGAGCCCGGAAAAACAGTGCATCTTACGGTCGTCGGCAGCCCCTGATCTGATTGCATCAACCATTTTCCGGACGGCGTCCGGAATGGCAAGATGGTCGTCATCGAGCTTTACTGCCCATTGGTGACGCGTCTGGCACAAGGCAAAATTTGAGTAGGTAACGAGTGAATCCGGCGCCTCTCCGGGTGTTTTTGCATGGCCTTCACTTCCGGCTGGGTGAGCTTTGGGAAGGTAGTGGAAGACCCGTAGTTTCGGCTCCAGTTCTTTTGAGAGCCGCAAAAGAATGTCTGCGGTGTCGTCAGTGCACTGGTTATAAACGGCGACAATCTCGTCATACATTTCGGCATGTGTGCGGATTGTCGCTTCGAGAAAATCAGCACCGTTGCGAATGCGCATGAAGGCGGAAATCCCGGGCAGGCGATCAGCGGGCGCCAGCATATCGGGGCTGAAACGGAATGTCTCGATGGTCTGGTTCATTTCAGCGCACCTCTGTTGGTTTATGCTTACACCTATCGGCGGTGCACGCTCGGGTCAACGGCCGTGTCCCGCAGGGATGCAGGGGGGGAGCAGAGTGAGGGACAGCTTGCGAAAGGTGTAAGATCACTCATATACAAGGTCAGCACCCGAGTTGATTTGAAAGGCAAGCTATGCGGATTTCTCTCAAGAAGTGGATACGACAAATTCGTGAGCCTTGGACAAAGGTGTTTTACACTTCATTTCGCCAATGGAGAGCGGACAAAATGGAGAAAACCCGTATGCAATTCTCCAATTTGGAAGCGAGTTCCGTCGTTTTTGATGTTGGCGGATTTCAGGGGAACTGGGCAGCCGATGTTCATGAACGCTATGGGTCTCACATCCATATCTTTGAACCGCACCCGACTTTTGCAGCAGCAATTCGTGACCGTTTCCAGGGAAACCCAGCGATTGTAATGCATGATTTTGCATTGGGTCGCTCGGAAGGGACTTTGACCTTGTCAGATGATGGGGATGCATCCTCGAGCTTCCGAAAGGCAAAGAATGTCGTAACGGGCCATATAAAGCCAGTTGCGCAGTTTTTTGAAGAGGTTGAAATCCCGCGCATTGATCTGATGAAAGTGAATATCGAGGGCGGAGAATATGACCTTCTGCCTGCGCTTGTCGAGAGTGATATCATGCCGCGTATTGGTCTCTTGCAAGTGCAATTCCATCTCTTTTCCGCTGCGGATATAGAACGGCGTAATGTCATCAGAGACATGCTGGCGAAAACCCATTCTTGCGACTGGAGCTATGATTTTGTTTGGGAGCAATGGTCTTTGCGTGCCTGAGGCATTGGCATACAGGTGCTCCTTCCACGACACACTAGGGTATCTTGCAGAGCAATTGTTGTGCAGCCTTGATACAGAATAGAGCAGCAATGATTATAATGCGTATGAAGGGCGGTCTTGGAAACCAGATGTTTCAATATGCTCTGGGCCGGTCTCTCTCGTTGAAAACGGGGTTACCGCTTGTCTTGGACCGGCGGCACTATGACCGCGAGCGTGAGCATGGCTTTGCACTTGATGGCTTCAAACTGGTGGATATGCCTTCAGACCCTGCGCTGCTACCTCCCGTACTAAAAGAGCGTCCGCTGGCCTATTTGTATGCCAAATTGAGCAGGCGTGGACCGTATTTGCTGCGTGAGCAGAGCCTCGGTTTTGACCCGGCGATTGCTGCGGTTTCCGGCCCAGTCTGGCTTGAAGGTTACTTTCAGTCTGAACGGTATTTCAATATGCACGCCGATGTTATCCGGGCCGAACTGACCCCCGCATCGGAACCCGATGCCGAGAATGCCCGTTGGCTTGCAGAGATAGAAGCGGAGCCGAATGCGGTGTCGCTGCATGTGCGCCGCGGCGATTACGTGCGCAACGCCAAGTTTGCGGCCCACCATGGCACCTGCACGCCCGATTACTACACGCGCGCGCTTGACCATATTGCGCAGCAAATGGGGGCCGAGCCTGTGATTTACGCTTTTTCCGACGATCCTGAATGGGTGCACGAAAACCTTCGGCTTCCTGCCGAAATCAGAGTGGTGGGGCATAATGATGCCTCGCGTAATGTTGAGGATTTGCGATTGATGAGCGCGTGCCGACATCACATTATCGCCAATTCCTCGTTTTCCTGGTGGGGCGCATGGCTAAATCCGCGCGCTGACAAGATAGTGACGGCACCTGCTGTCTGGTTTGCAGATCCGACCAATGTCAATCCCGACATCTGGGCGGAGGGCTGGGTGCGCATCGAGGGGTGAGTGGATTTCACCTATGCTTGGGCGCAATGCCTGTTTAGCCTGCCTCAAGAAGCGTTTTGGCCGCGCGTGGGTAGATATCCGCATATCCTATTGCAACATTGCGAGCAGCTTCCAGACCCGGCAAGCGGGAGGTGTAATCTGCCTCTGACATCTGTTCGACCGCGCGCTGTAGATCAGCCATTGTCTCACATAAAATCATGCCGCTGGTGTCAAAAAAATCGGCAATGTTCGGGCAGCCCCAATAAATGGGAACCGTATTGCACAGCAAAGCATCAACCAGCTTTTCAGTGAAGTAATTCTCTTCGCGCGCGTTCTCGATAACGATAGAATACCTGTATGGGGCCAAACCGGCCGATTTTTCCGAGAAAGGTTTGTAGCCCCTTCCCATGATGTCGATATCCTGACCGGTCTCGCGGCACCATTGCACCATGCTATGCCGCAATTTATGGCCTTCTTGTTTTGTCTTGCCTGACGCGATCAATGAACACATTGCGCGTTTGCTCAGGTCGGTTTTATGCCAGTCGGGAACCCAGGAACCAGCCGTCTGGAAGTGCACAGAGTTTGAGTTTTGAGAGAGAAATTTGCGATCTGATGTCAGTATACGGTGAAATCTGCGCCGGAAAAAATGCAACAGGACCATGTGCTTTTTGTGAACGGCCCGGGGTTCCATGATCATGACAGAGACGCGCGCACGGGTCCCGAAAGTCGGGCGGAAATACAATGACGAATGTGGCGGCGTCAGCAGATGATCTGTCGGCAAAAGATCGGCAAGCGTTTGCCCCTGGATGTCTTCGGGCACGCCAAGTGGCCAATGGAGTTCGGACAATGGAAGACGTGACGGGTGCTTACCTAAGCGTTGACCATATGGCAGCACGCACACTCTGGGTCGCCGGGACGTTCGCTTCTGTTGTTCCATTTGGTTTCTAACTTTTAACTCACGAGCGAAGGTGCATCGCTATGCGTCGCTTAATCACGCTTATTCTGCTTTGTATCCGGCCATCAACTCAAGCCAATTTGACTCTTGCCAGAACAACAATGGCTGCTTTGTGAGTTCTTTATCAAGTGATCGTTTCAAGCGCGCAAGGTTCTGCACCTTCCAGCCATCTTTTTCACGACGGCTGCACTTGTCGAAATCAATGAGCCATACGCGCATATCTGCATCCAGCAGGATATTACGGCAGTTCAGATCTGAGTGATGGACTCCCAATGTATGCATCTGGCATATCACAGCGCCGATTTTGGCCCAAACAGTTGCCGGTAACTCTTTTTCCACTAAAATATCTGCCAATGGACGCGAGTCTGGAATGCGTTCTGTGACCAGATCCGCACGATAACACAGGCCGACGGGCACATATCTTGCGGCAACGGGCCTTGGAACCGGT
This sequence comes from Lentibacter sp. XHP0401, assembly GCF_025751535.1. Lineage (GTDB taxonomy): Bacteria > Pseudomonadota > Alphaproteobacteria > Rhodobacterales > Rhodobacteraceae > Lentibacter. Next base: position 230,863 of record NZ_JAOWLC010000002.1, read on the forward strand.
AGGTCGTGCTCAAGCATCCATTCAAGCAAGGAATACTCCTGATAGGCGCGGCTGGCTTTTGCTCCGAGGCGTAGGTACAAATCGGGATTGATCTTGCCGATCAATCCACCTCTTCGAAATGGTCGCAAAACCAACTCGCGTTCTTCAAAGCGTATGAAATGTGCAAAACCTCTGCCTGTCGCCCCCCCCCTGAGTTGGCCGTGTTTCCGATGCCAGTTAAGGTCAAAGAACGAGGGTTCAATCTGCGGCAACACTTGAGGATTAAACCAGATCACTTGCCCGTCGCTTTTTTTCACGGCAGTTGTTTTCATTCTATTGCTTTCCGGTTGTCTCAAACTGAAAACTCCTCTCGATGAAGGCAGTCCTTAAACCAGCGTCCTCTTGGACGCGAGCGGGGATGTACCGAAACCTCCTTCCCGGTGTTTCTACGTTAGCTCCAACAAAATCATAGGCATTTGCACAATGGGCACCACAAAACTCATCCCTGCGTGAGGGCAACAAGCAGATTGCCGGTTTTTGAAGCTGATGAATTGGCCTCAAGCACCAAGGCTCGCCCTTTTTTACCATCGTTCTTGTCATTTCCTTGCGCGATAATCTGAGCGAGGCGTGTGCCCAGCTCTGCTCCACTTGTCACGATTTCGGCCGCCCCCACGCGCGTAAATTCGGCGATGGCATCCTGATGGTTTTGAACATGCGGGCCGGTTAGAATGTAGCATCCGAAACACGCGGGTTCATAGGGATTGTGCCCTCCCTCAGAGCCAAATGAGCCGCCCATGAACACTATTTTGCTACAAGAAAACAGAACCCCCAGTTCACCAAACGTGTCAGCCAAATAGATTTGTGTTTCTTGGGTGATTTTTTGAAGTTTGCTCCGTTGGTGAACCATGAGGTCCGACGTTGCATCAAGTATGTTTTTAGCTCTTTGCGGATGGCGTGGAGCCCAGATCAGAAGCGTATCGCGTTTTTGGCTCAGCACATATCTACAGGCCTCCAGAATTTCGGCCTCGTCATCTGCATGGCTGGAGGCGGCGATCCAGACAGGGCGGTTTGAAATCGCGCTCTGTAATTCTGCCAAGGCTGATTTATCTACCGACAATGCAGGGACTGACGCACGTAGATCACCAAAGTAAAACAGCTTCTCCCGTGCGAGGCCAATTTTTAGAAACCCGTTAAGAACCTGTGTGGACTTGCAGGTGATTGCGGAAAAATTCTGAAGAAGGTAGCGATAGGACTTTGGTGCGCGCTCCCGCGATTTTGACGGGCGGGCGTTGACAAGAGCCAAGGGAATTCGGCGTGACGCCGTCTCTAAAACAAGACGGGGCCATATATCGGCCTCGATGAAAACCGCTAATTCAGGTGACCAGTTTTCCAAGAACCGGCTGACTGCCCGCGGCGTATCAAGTGGCAAATACTGGTGCACAACATTGGGGAGCGATTTTGCCACCCAATTTGCGCCACTCTCAGTGACAGTGGTGACGATCACTTTAAACCCATGCTCTTCTTGTAAATGTGCGACGAGCTGGGTGATCTGGCCGGCTTCGCCGAGACTTGCAGCATGGACCCATATCCAGCGGCCCTTGGTGCGCGCAACAGTGGCAACGCCCAACCTCTCTACAAAGCGCTCTTTGCTTATCCCTTGTTTGCTGTGCAGGCGTTTTGCCAAAACGTGAATAACAAAAGCAAAAACCCTGCTCAGAGCCAGCCAAAGTCGTATTATCAAGGGCATTTGAGGCTCTTTTTTCATGACATGCTTTGCCCTGTGGCTTTGCGAAACGCCAAGTGGCAGTTCTTTGCGATATTGACCCTGTATTCTGCATGAGTTCGGAGGGGAAACCAAGAGAAAGAGCCGGGCCTTCGGTTTCGTATTCCTGAATAGACCGTTGGCATAGATATAATCACCTCTCGTCCGCCCAATTTATGTGGTCCAAGCCGTGTGGCAAAGCGTATGGCTAAGTGTATGGCAACCCGTGGGGCAGGGTGGGGAGACAGAGATGAGCAGGACAGATCTCATTCTGGTCTTGGGTGACCAATTGAGCCACGGTTTGAGCGCGCTCGATGCTACGGCGCCCGAGAGGGCTGTTGTGCTCATGGCCGAGGTTGCCGAAGAGGCTGACTATGTCTGGCATCACAAAAAGAAACTGGCTTTCGTTTTCTCCGCGATGCGCCACTTTGCCGAAGAGCTACGCACGGCGGGCTGGGAGGTGCGCTATCGCAAGCTTGAAGACAAAGACAATAAAGGCTCTCTCGCAAAAGAAGTTGCGGCGCTTTTGGAGACGGGCGGTTTTGCGCGTGTCTTGATGACCGAGGCGGGTGAGCTTAGGGTCAATCGGGCTTTTGAAGAGGCGGGCAAGAGTTGGCCTGTGCCGCTTGAGGTGTTGGCCGATAACCGCTTTCTTGCGTCACATGAGGAATTCAGGAGCTGGGCCGAGGGGCGCAAGCAACTCAGGATGGAATATTTCTACCGCGAGATGCGTCGCAAAACGGGGCTTCTGATGCAGGGAGATACACCTGAGGGCGGGCAATGGAACTTTGATGCCGAAAATCGCAAACCGGCGAAGGCTGATTTATTCATGCCACGTCCACCGCAGACCGAGCCTGACGCGATCACTCAAGAGGTGCTTGAGATGGTCGAACGGGAGCGAGGCGGCCACTTTGGAGCGTTGACGCCTTTCTGGTTTGCGGTGGAGCGCAGTGGTGCGCTGGAGGCTTTGGAGGACTTCGCGCGCGAAGCCTTGCCGCGCTTTGGCGATTATCAAGACGCAATGCTGACGGGAGAGCCGTTTCTCTACCATTCGGTGCTGGCACAATATATTAACATCGGCTTGCTGGAGCCACTTGAGGTGTGCCGCCGTGTCGAACGCGCTTATTATGAGGGGCACGCACCGCTGAATGCTGTGGAAGGGTTTATCCGCCAGATTATCGGCTGGCGGGAGTATATGCGCGGGATCTACTGGCTGAACCCCGAGGGCTACACCGAGCAGAACTTTCTTGGGGCCAACCGCGATTTGCCTGCGTTTTACTGGACGGGTGACACGGATATGGCCTGCATGAAGGCGGCGATTGGCCAGACTATGCAAGAGGCCTATGCGCACCACATCCAGCGGCTGATGGTGACCGGAAATTTCGCCATGCTTGCAGGGATTGAGCCGAAACAGGTGCATGAGTGGTATCTTGCTGTTTATGCCGATGCTTATGAGTGGGTCGAAGCCCCCAATGTGATTGGCATGAGCCAGTTTGCCGATGGTGGCTTTCTTGGCTCAAAGCCCTATGCGGCGAGTGGCAATTACATCAACAAGATGTCGGACTACTGTGGCGGCTGCCGCTATAGTGTGAGCAAGAAGACGGGCGAGGGCGCGTGTCCGTTTAACGCGCTTTATTGGGATTTTCTGGCGCGCAACGAAAGCAAGCTGAAAGGCAATCCGCGCCTTGGGCAGATGTATGCCACTTGGGCGCGCATGAGTGAGGACACGCAGCGCGCCTATCGTGACAGTGCGGCTGCTTTTCTGGAGCGGCTCTGATGCGCAAGAGGACCGATCTGCCACAGAAAACCTGCGCGGCTTGCGGACGGCCCTTTAGCTGGCGCAAAAAATGGGAAAAGGTATGGGATGAGGTGCGCTATTGCTCGGAGCGGTGCAAGCGCGAGGGGCGGCGCAAATGACGCGTTGTTCTGCTCGCTGTCTGCGATAGGATGCCCGAAAAGGGAGACCCACTCATGAAATTATTACGTTATGGTGCCTTGGGGCAGGAAAAACCGGGATGCCTTGATGCGGCCGGAGAGATACGGGATTTATCTTCTGTTGCTGCTGATTTCGAGGGCGTGGGGGTGTCTTGCGAGGCGCTTGAGGCTCTGAAATCTGTTGACCTTGAGGCGCTGCCTGTTGTGGAGGACACCCCGAGGATCGGGGCGGCTGTGGCGCGGGTCGAGACGTTTTATGCTATTGGCCTCAATTATGCACAACACGCGGCAGAAGCGGGAATGAAACCGCCGGAAGAGCCGATTGTTTTTAACAAATCGGCTTCGTGTCTGGCGGGGCCTTATGATGCGCTCTCGTTGCCGAAAGGCAGCGAAAAGAGTGACTGGGAAGTCGAACTCGGGGTTGTCATCGGGCGGCGCGCGCAGAATGTGAGCGTTGAAGACGCGCTGAGCTATGTGGCGGGGTATTGCGTGATTAACGACCTCAGCGAACGCGCCTATCAGATCGAGCGTGGAGGACAGTGGACCAAGGGCAAGTCCGCGCCGGGATTCGGGCCTGTGGGGCCGTATCTTGTGACTGCGGATGACGTGCCTGATCCGCAGGCGCTTGGGCTTAGACTGAGCTTGAACGGGACGGTGGTGCAGGACAATTCAACGGCCGATATGATTTTCTCGGTGGCGGAGATCATCTCGCACATGTCGGAGTTTATGGCCCTTGTGCCGGGCGATGTGATCGCCACAGGAACACCAGAGGGCGTTGGCATGGGGATGAAGCCTCAGCGATTTCTGCGTGCGGGGGATGTGATGGAGCTTGAGATTGACGGGCTGGGGACACAGCGCACAGAGGTTGCCTGAGGGTGTCTGAAAAAACGGAACGCGGCCCGGGGGGCCGCGTGCTGGCCGGGTAAGAATGAGGGGCGCTGCCCCTCAAACTCCCCGGGATATTTTTAGCAAGAAAAAAAAACTAGGCGTTTGCTTCGCGGATCTTTTCGGCGGCGTCTTTGTTGTAAGTGATGCCGTTTTCTTCAAAAAGCGTGTCGAGCTCGCCCGAGAGGGTCATCTCGGTGATGATGTCGCAACCGCCAACGAACTCGCCTTTGACATAGAGTTGCGGCACGGTTGGCCAGTCGGAATAATCCTTTACGCCTTGGCGGATGGCTTCATCGGCGAGCACGTTTACGTCTTGATAGTCGACGCCCATGAAGTTGAGCACGCCAGCCACGCGGGATGAAAAGCCGCATTGGGGCATTTCTTTTGTGCCTTTCATATAAAGCACGACATCGTTGGCTTTGACGGTTTCATCAATCTGGGTTTTTGCATCGGTCATGGTCATCTCGCTTATTCGGGGGCTTTTGTTGTGAGCGCGAGCGCGTGAAGCTCGCCGTTTGATCCGTCCATTTTGCCTTTGAGGGCCGCATAGACAGCGCGTTGTTGCTGAACACGGTTTTTACCGCGGAAGCTTTCATCGACAACCATGGCGGACATATGCACGCCATCATCGCCCGCCACCGCGATTTGGGCATCGGGGAAGGCGGCGCGCAGGATGGCTTCAAGTTCGTCTACATGGATTGCCATTTTTGTCTCCCGTTTTCACTTACCAAAGAAGTAAGCATGGTGTTTCTTTTACGCAAGCCGCTTAGGCGAAGGTTTCTTCGAAGGCGCCGCGGTAGAGCGTTTGCAACTCGCTGAGGGGGGCGGAACTTGAGCCGAAGCTGACATCGGTTCCGGTGAATTTTCCAACTGAAGAAATCGGCACACCTGCGCGGATGGCGGCGCCCATGAGGGCCTCGGCCTGATCGAAGTTACAGGCGACAAGGTAGCGGGCCTGATCCTCGCCGAAGAGCATTTGCGTGCTCTCAGCATCAATTTGAACGCCCACATCAGATGCTTCGGCCATTTCGAAAGCCGCCATTGCGAGGCCGCCATCGGAGAGGTCAAGGCAGGCTGTGATCCATTCGTGGTTCTCGCGGATGAAATCGCCGTTGCGCTTTTCGGCGGCAAGGTCAACGGCCGGCGCATCGCCTTCGACGCGGTTGAAGACTTCTGCGAGCAGGGCGGATTGGCCGAGGTGACCTTCTGTTTCGCCGATGAGCAAGGCCACGTGACCTTCACGTGCATGACCCAGGATAGCTTGGTCTTCATGGGCGATGAGGCCGACTGCGGCGATTGTGGGTGTGGGCAGGATGCCTGTGCCGTCTGTTTCATTGTAAAGGCTGACGTTGCCGGAAACGATGGGCATATCAAGCGCTGCCACGGCCTCGCCGATGCCTTTGATCGCGCCGACAAACTGGCCCATGATCTCGGGTTTTTCGGGGTTGCCGAAGTTGAGATTGTCGGTGCTGGCGAGCGGCTTTGCGCCTGCGGCCGTGAGGTTGCGATAGGCTTCGGCGACAGCTTGTTTGCCGCCTTCAACGGGGTTGGCCATGACGTAACGGGGCGTTACATCGGAGGTGAAGGCAAGGAGCTTGTCTGTGCCGTGCACGCGCACAACGCCCGCGCCGAAGCCCGGTGTGCGCACGGTATCGGCCATGACCATCGTGTCGTATTGCTCGTAGATCCATTGCTTGCCTGCGTAGTTGGGTGAGGCGAGAAGGGCTTTGAGGCCGTCGATTGCATCAACCTGTGGCACATCTTCGTTGGCGAGCGGCTCGGCGGCAGGTGTTTCGATCCACGGGCGGTCGTATTCTGGCGCGGACCCCGAGAGGGTGGCCAGCGGCAGATCGGCTTTGAGGGTGTTGCCGTGCATGATGATGAACCGGTCTTCGGCGATGGTTTCGCCGACGATGGCGAAGTCGAGATCCCATTTTTCGAACACGGCGCGGGCCTCGGCCTCAAGCTCGGGGTTGAGCACCATGAGCATGCGTTCCTGAGACTCGGAGAGCATCATTTCGTAGGCGGTCATGTTGGCTTCGCGCTGTGGCACGTCGTCAAGCTGGAGACGCACGCCGAGGCCGCCTTTATCACCCATTTCAACGGCGGAGCAGGTAAGGCCTGCGGCGCCCATATCCTGGATGGAGATCACGGCACCCGTTGCCATGAGCTCAAGCGTGGCTTCCATCAGGCGTTTTTCTGTAAAGGGGTCGCCAACCTGGACGGTGGGGCGCTTTTCCTCGATGCTGTCGTCAAACTCGGCTGAGGCCATTGTGGCGCCACCGACACCGTCGCGGCCCGTTTTTGCACCAAGGTAAACCACGGGCATGCCGACGCCCGATGCTGCCGAGTAGAAGATTTTGTCAGCGTCGGCCAAACCGGCTGCGAAGGCGTTCACAAGGCAGTTGCCGTTGTAGGCCGGATCGAAGCGGACTTCCCCGCCGACTGTGGGCACGCCGAAGCAGTTTCCATAGCCGCCGATGCCTTCAACCACGCCATGCACGAGCTGGCGGGTCTTGGGGTGATCTTTCTCGCCGAAGCTGAGCGAGTTCATTGCGGCAATGGGGCGTGCGCCCATGGTGAAAACATCCCGCAGAATGCCGCCCACGCCTGTCGCGGCGCCTTGGTAGGGCTCGATATAGCTGGGGTGGTTGTGGCTTTCCATTTTGAAGATGATCGCCTGCCCATCGCCGATATCGACGACACCTGCGTTTTCGCCCGGGCCGCAGATCACTTGGGGGCCTGTCGTGGGCAGCGTGCGGAGCCATTTTTTGGACGATTTGTAAGAACAGTGTTCGTTCCACATGGCCGAAAAGATGCCAAGTTCGGTGAAGCTTGGCTCGCGTCCGATGATTTCGAGAATGCGCTCGTATTCGTCGGGCGAGAGGCCGTGTGCTTTGATGAGATCGGGGGTGATGGCAGGCTCGGTCATTGGCGGCAATCCTAGCAGGGCAGATGTATCGGTCTTTGGGCATGTCATAGGACAAGCGGGGCCGATGTAAAAGATGAAAGCTGCGTTTTTCTTGGGCTTTGGCAGCGGCTCTGCGCCGCAGTGAAGATGGCAGAGCGACTTGACGCGCTGGTCAATATGGCTTTCTGATACGGCTTGAAAACTCGAGGGTGAATTTTGTTTGAAAATCCTTTTCTAAAGACGGGTCTTGCTGACGATAGCCTGAAAGGCATTCCTGCACCGAGCGTTGATGCTGACGCACCGCGAAACTTGCTTAAACGATGCCCCGAAGCGGGGGAAACACCGCTTGTTGCACTTGGCGCATTTGCGGGGGCGGGTGAGGTTTTTGTGAAAGACGAACGCGCGCGCATGGGGCTTGGTAGCTTCAAGGCGCTTGGCGCGGCTTATGTGATTGCTTGTGAGGCCGGGCGCGGGCGAGCGGCGGGGAAAACATTTGTTTGTGCAAGTGCGGGCAACCACGGGCTGTCTGTTGCCGCGGGAGCATCGGCCTTTAAGGCGAAGGCGGTGATTTATCTCAGTCGCGCTGTGCCCGAGGCTTTTGCTGCGCGGTTGCGAGGATGGGGTGCCGAGGTGCGCCGTGTGGACGGGAGCTATGAAGACAGTATGGCCGCGGCGGCAGAAGCGGCGGCCAAGGAGGGCTTCAAGCTGTTGTCGGACAGTTCCTGGCAGGGATACACGGCATATCCGCATCGCCTGATGGAAGGCTACCTTGTGATGGCGGCAGAAGCTGTTGAGCAAATGCCCGAGCCGCCCACGCATATATTTTTGCAAGCAGGTGTTGGCGGGCTGGCGGCAGCATGTGCCGCATATTTCCGCAAGGTTTGGGGCGATGGGCCACGGATTGTTGTGGTGGAACCCGAGGCGGCACCTGCACTGATCGAGAGCGTGAAGGCAGGCAGATTTGTGAGCACGAGCGGGCCGGAGTCCTGTATGGGGCGGCTTGACTGCAAAGACGCCTCCCTGATTGCGTTGAAAGGGCTTGCGCGAGATGCGAGTGCTTTCATGACGATTTCCGAGGCAGAGGCCTTGTCCGTTTTGAAGCCGTTGGAGAACCTAGACCTTAAGACAACGCCTTCGGGCGGAGCAGCCCTTGCGGGGCTCTTGAGCCTGCCACAACTGGGGCAGGAGGCACGGGTATTGTGTATTGTGAGTGAAGGGCCAGAAGCATGAAGCGCGGATTTGAAACGGCGGAATACAAAGCGCGGGTGAAGGCGGCACAACTGGCCATGCAGCATCATGATCTGGCGGCCATCCTACTGACGACCGAGCCTGAAGTGAGGTATTTCACCGGGTTTCACACGCGGTTTTGGGAAAGTCCGAGCAGGCCATGGTTTGTTATTCTGCCCCAGAGCGGCGCGCCTGTGGCCGTGATCCCCTCGATCGGAGAGGCATTGATGCGGCGCGGGTGGATTGAGGATATCCGCACATGGAGCGCACCTGACCCGATAGATGACGGGGTCTCTCTGTTGATTGAGGCGCTGCGCGAAGTGGCTGAAGAGGGCCGTATTGGTGTGCCATCCGGAATGGAGAGTCATTTGCGTATGCCTTTGGCCGATTTCGGACGGTTGCAGGCGGCGGGGCTGGTTTTTGGCGATGATGCGGGGATCATTGCGCAGTTGCGCGCGGTGAAGACCGAAGCCGAGATTGAAAAAATCGGTCGTGCCTGCGCTATTGCAGGGCGCGCTTTTGACCGTGTCGGCGAGGTCGCGCGTCAGGGAGCGAGGCTCGATACGGTCTCTCGCGGCTTTCAGCGGCTATTGCTGGAGGAGGGAGCGGACTGGGTGCCCTATTTGGCGGGCGGGGCCGGGCCAAAGGGCTATGCGGATGTGATCTCGCCCGCCGGTTCGCAACCTTTGGCGTTGGGCGATGTTCTGATGCTTGATACGGGCGCTGTGTGGGACGGGTATTTTTGCGACTTTGATCGAAATTTCTCGATCGGGGTTCCTGCGCGGCAGATGGCGCAGCCATGGTCACAGCTTCTTGAAGCGGCCTTGGCAGGCTTTGAAGCGGCCCGCCCCGGTGCCGAGGCGGCCGATGTCTGGCGGGCTATGGCCTCGGTTGTGGGAGGCGGAGAGACGGCTGGGCGGCTGGGCCACGGGCTTGGCATGCAGTTGACCGAGGGGCTCTCGTTGACCGCGCGTGACCATACGGTGCTTGAGGCAGGCATGGTGATTACGCTGGAGCCAGGAATTGAGACCGCCGATGGCATGATGCTTGTGCATGAGGAAAATATTGTGATCCGGGATGGCGGTGCGCAGATTCTTTCACCTTGGGCCAGCGGGCCGATGCCTGTTTTGTGAGCGCAAAAAAAAAGGCCGAGCACGAAGCTCGGCCGAAGTCCAACAGGGAGGTATGAAAGCGATAAAGTATCGCTGTCATGAGTGGATTTAGGTGTGAGGTGCTGTGTGATCAAGTGAAATAATGCCGCAAGTGCAGCATGTCCGTTATGCCGCTGGCGCATAGCTGGGCAGAGGGTTAGTCAAGCGTCTGATTTTTAACCTGTTTACGATATGCAGTGATTTCTGCCTGAACAAAATCGCGGAAAGCAGCTATGCGTTTTGAGTGCCTGAGCTCTTCGGGATAGGCGAGAAAAACCGGAATATCGCCACTGTCGGCCTCTTCGAGAAGGGGAACAAGATTCGGAAAGTCATTGGCAACATAATCGGGCAGCACGCCTATGCCGAGATTGTTGAGCACCGCCTGAAGCACGCCGAAGTAATTGTTCACTGTCAGGAGCGAGTCGATTTCGTAACTCATGATCATGTTGACCATGCTTGCCGCTGCGCCAACTTGAGTGGAGCGCACATTCTGGCAGATGATCCGGTGCTTTGAGAGGTCTTCCATAGTTTCAGGTGTGCCTCGTTGGGCGAGATACTCTTTCGTGGCAAACAACCGCATATTCACACTCATCAGACGTTTGCGGATCAGATCGGCCTGACTTGGTTCTTTCATACGGATTGCGACATCGGCTTCGCGCATCGGCAAATCGAGAAGGCGTTCTTCCAGCATCAGGTCAATCTTGAGATCGGGGTATTTTTCGTAGAGCCGCGCGAGGCGGGGGGCGAGCCAGAGTGTGCCAAAGCCGACTGTCGTTGTGACACGCAGCTCGCCAAAGACTTCTTCTTCGCTGTCTCTTATGCGCGCGGTTGCAGCATCAAGCCGTTTGATCATCGCGCGGGTGGCATCAAACAGCAATTCGCCTTGCTCGGTGAGAATCAGCCCGCGTGCGTGGCGGTGAAAAAGCGTGGTGTTGAGTGATTCTTCCAGCCCACGCATCTGGCGCGACACAGCGGATTGCGACAGATTGAGCGCCTCACCTGCATGTGTCAGGCTGCCAGCGTCTGCCACCGCGTGAAATATTCTGAGTTTATCCCAATCCATAGCAACAACTTTCTGCTCAATTTATTATAGCGCAAGTAATAATCCTGTTTGTAGCCACGTAGCGTAACGAAACAACAACCGAAACAAATTTTTCTGTTTATAGGTCAATCTTTATGACCTAACATAAGGCAAGAGAATTGCCTATATTGGCAGTAACATCAAGTGACGGGAGGCGCGCGATGAGCAAGCAGAAGGTTTCACTGAACGACAGGTTTGATTTGAGAAAGTCGCCTGTATTGCTGAACGGCACGCAGGCGCTTGTCCGCTTGATGCTGACCCAGAAAGAGCGTGACCGCGAGGCAGGCCTGAACACGGCTGGCTATGTGACGGGCTATCGCGGCTCACCCCTCGGGGCCGTGGATTTGCAGATGAGCAAGGCCGAGAAAATTCTCACCGAGAATGACATTAAGTTTCAGGCGGGCCTGAACGAAGACCTCGCCGCCACAGCCCTTTGGGGAAGCCAGCAGGCAGAACTGCGCGGCGAAGGCAAATATGACGGTGTCTTTGGCCTCTGGTATGGCAAGGGGCCGGGCGTTGACCGCACGGGCGATGTGTTTCGTCATGCGAACATGGCCGGCACAAGTGCCAAGGGGGGTGTGCTTGTGGCGATGGGTGACGACCACACAGGAGAAAGCTCGACTGTGCTGCACCAAAGCGAATGGGCGCTTATTGATGCTTATATGCCTATCGTTTCGCCTGCCGGTGTGCAGGAAATTATTGATTATGGGGTCTATGGCTGGGCCTTGAGCCGCTTTGCGGGTGTCTGGGTTGGCCTCAAGACGATGAAAGATACGATCGAGGCCACCTCGGTGGTTGATGGTGATCCGAACCGCGTGAACCTTGTATTGCCGGAGTTCGATATGCCCGATGGCGGGCTCAACATCCGGCTTGTGGATACACCACACGACCAGGAAGCACGGATGATCGACTACAAGCGCTTTGCGGCAGAGGCTTTCAGCCACGCGAACAAGATGGACAAGCGCATGTGGGGCAAGCCCGGTGCCAAGATCGGCTTTGTTGCTGCGGGCAAGAACTGGCTTGATTTGTGCCACGCGCTTTCGCTTTTGGGAATTGACGAGGCCGAGGCCGAGCGCTTGGGCATCACAACCTATAAGGTCGGGCAGACTTTCCCACTGGATATGCGCGGCTTCAATGACTGGGCCAAGGGCCTCGATCTGATTGTTGTTATTGAAGAAAAACGCAAGCTGATTGAAGTGCAGATCAAGGAGGCGATCTTTGACAAGCGCAAAGGCCGCCGTGTGTATGGCTGGTACAAAGGCGGCGCGGGCGGGATGCACCGTGACGAGCTTTTCCCGACACGCGGTGCGCTTGACCCGATCTGGATTGCCGAAAAGCTGGGGGAAATTCTGGTTGAGGAAGGTCGCGGAACCGACGGTGTCAAAGCCGGGCTTGCCAAGATTGCCGAGTCGCGCCGTGCGGACAACGCCGAGGACATTGCTGCGCGGTTGCCATACTTCTGCGCGGGGTGTCCGCATAACACCTCGACAAAGCTGCCGGATGGTGCACGCGGAATGGCGGGTATCGGCTGTCACTACATGGTGCAGTGGATGGACCGTAACACCATCGGCACGACCCATATGGGCGGTGAAGGGGCGAACTGGATCGGCGAAGCGCCGTTTTCGACCCGCACACATGTGTTCCAGAACCTCGGGGACGGGACATACAACCACTCCGGGGTGCAAGCCATTCGTGCGGCGCTGGCTGCGGGCACGACCATCACCTACAAGGTGCTATATAACGATGCCGTTGCCATGACAGGCGGGCAGCCGAATGAAGGCGAACTTGACGCACCAAGGATCGTGGCCGAACTGCGGGCGATGGGCGTGAAAGACCTGGCTGTTGTTTATGACGACAAAGAAGATGTGGACATGAACCTGTTCCCGCAAGGTCTTGAAATCACTGGGCGTGAAAACCTTATGAGTGTGCAGGAGCGGATGGAGAACACCAAGGGTGTGTCCGCGATTGTCTATATCCAGACCTGTGCCGCCGAGAAGCGCCGCCGCCGCAAGCGCGGGCTGTTTCCCGACCCTGACAAGCGGGTGTTTATCAACACCGATGTTTGCGAAGGCTGCGGAGATTGCGGTGTGCAATCCAACTGTGTGGCCATTGTGCCTGTAGAAACAGAGCTTGGCCGAAAGCGGGCGATTGACCAATCGGCCTGCAACAAGGACTTCAGCTGCCTGAACGGTTTTTGCCCCAGCTTTGTGACGCTGGAAGGCGCAACGCCCAAAAAGTCCGCCACGGCCACGCTTGAGCTGCCGGACATGCCGATGCCGGACCTGCCCGAGATTGACGGCACTCATAATGTGGTGATCACGGGTGTTGGCGGCACAGGTGTTGTGACCATCGGTGCGGTGCTTGCTCAAGCGGCGCAGATTGATGGCAAGGGCGCAGGTATGATGGAAATGGCAGGGCTCGCCCAGAAGGGCGGCGCTGTGCATATTCACTGCCGTATCGCCGAAGAACCAGGCGATATAAATGCGATACGCGTTGCGACGGGTGAGGCGCATGTGCTCATCGGCGGGGATATGGTTGTGAGTGCCGGCGCCAAGACCCTCGGCCTGACACGCACGGGGCAGACAGGGGCTGTGGTGAATTCGCACGAGACGATCACCGGTGATTTTACCCGTGACACCGAGTTCAAGCTGCCGTTTGACAGGCTGGAGTTGCAGCTTGAAGCACGCATGAAAGAGCGGCTCAGCCTGTTTGATGCATCAGATTTGGCCAAGGCTCTGCTGGGCGATAGTATTTTCTCCAACATGATGGTTTTCGGTGGGGCATGGCAGCGCGGGTTTGTGCCTGTGAGCTATGAGGCGATTATGGAGGCGATTGCGCTCAATGGTGCAGCCGTGGAGCGCAACCAGCGGGCCTTTGAAATTGGTCGTTGGGCTGTGCTGTATCCTGAGGAAGTCGGGCGGTATCTGACATCAACTGTGCAAGATAAGCCATTGTCTGTGCAAGAGCAAATCGAGTTCAGAGCAGCGAAACTGGTTGATTATCAGAATGAAGCTCTGGCCGATAAATACCGCAGCTTGGTGGCGCGGTTTGAAGACCCTCGCCTGAAGGAAGCTGTGGCCAAAGGCTATCACAAGTTACTGTCTTATAAAGATGAATACGAGGTGGCGCGGCTTTTGTTGAGCACGCAGGAGAAGGCGGAAGCCGAGTTCGACGGTGATTTCAGGATGAGCTATCACATGGCCCCACCCTTGCTTTCGAAAACGGGGCATAACGGGCGCCCGCAAAAGCGCCAGTTTGGCCCGGGAATGAAGCGCTGGCTCAGGCTGCTTGCGAAGATGAAGACCTTGCGCGGCACGATGTTTGATATTTTCGGCCGCACGGAAGAACGCAAGATGGAGCGGGCTTTGATTGCACAGTATGAGGCCGATATGGAGACGGTTTTGAAGAACCTGTCACCTGATACGCTTGAGATTGCCGTGGCGCTGGCCGAGCTTCCACTCGCTATTCGGGGGTTTGGCCCCGTGAAAATCGAGAACGAGGCAAAAGCTGCGAAGGAACGCGAGGCGCTTCTGGCGCAGTTGCGCTCTGGCGGTAGCCCGCAGTTGCAAGCGGCAGAATGATCGTCGCCGTCATGGTCGTGTCATAAAAACTAGCCAGAATATGCGTGGCGCGATATGACGCCGCGAAACGCGTATTCTGGTGACCCGAGCGATGAACAAACGCCCCAATGCTGCCCGTGATATTTCATATGCCTATTCCGCTTCAACGAGGAGTGGACGTGCGCTGATCCGCATGATGGAAAACAGCACCGGAAGGATCGGGCTGATCAAACGAGCCAAAGGCTACGAGCTTGATGTGGCCAACGGGCAGGACTTTTGGGATGTGATCGTGGCGCGCTACGGGCTTTCGCTCAATATTGTGGGTGGTGCGCTTGAGAATATTCCGCGTGAGGGGCCGCTTATTCTGGTTGCGAACCACCCCTACGGGATTCTGGACGGATTGATGATGGGCCACATGCTGCGCCATGCGCGCGGCGACTTTCGCATTTTGGCGAATTCTGTGTTCAACCGTTCTGAAGATATCAACCGTGTTATTTTGCCTATTTCTTTTGAGGAAAGCAAAGAGGCCATACTCCAGAACCTTGAAACACGGCGAGAGGCGTTGCGGTATCTGGAAGAAGGCGGAGCCATCGGCATATTCCCGGGCGGCACGGTAAGCACGGCTGCAAAGCCCTTTACCAAGCCGCTTGATCCGAGCTGGCGCAACTTTACCGCGCGGATGGTGGCAAAATCGGGTGCGACTGTTGTGCCTGTATTTTTTGACGGAACGACAAGCCGGCTGTTTCAAATTGCCAGTCACATGCACCAGACTTTGCGCATGGGGCTTTTGCTTAAAGAGTTCAAGAACCGTGTGGACAGCCCTGTCGATGTGGTGATCGGAGAGCCGATTGCGCCACAAGAGTTGAAGGCACGGGCAGGGGACAGCAAAGCAATGATGGATTTCCTGCGGCAATCAACGTATGAACTTTCTCCAAGGCCACTTGCAACTCGCGAGTATGGCCATGAATTTGAAGAGAAACATCGCGCTTGAGGCCGTAGCACATGGCAGTTGGTATTTTTGATTCTGGGCTTGGTGGGCTCACTGTTTGGCAGGCTGTGCGTGAACGGATGCCTGATTTGCCGATCCATTATCTCGCAGACAGCGCACATGCGCCTTATGGTGTACGCAATGCCGATGACATTCACGCGCTGACGAAGGCTGCGGTTGAACGGCTCTGGGAGTCGGGGTGTGATTTGGTTGTTCTGGCCTGCAATACGGCCAGCGCGGCAGCGCTGCGGCGGATGCAAGAAGCGGGTGTGCCCGAGGGCAAGCGCGTTCTGGGTGTGTTTGTGCCGCTCATCGAAGCGCTGACCGAGCGGGATTGGGGCGATAATTCGCCGCCCCGTGAGGTTGGTGTGAAAAACGTGGCGCTGTTTGCAACACCAGCGACCGTTTCAAGCCGTGCGTTCCAGCGTGAGCTGGCTTTCCGTGCGATCGGGGTTGATGTTGAGGCACAGGCCTGTGGCGGAGTTGTTGATGCAATCGAAGAGGGCGATATGATTTTGGCGGAAGCGCTGGTGCGCAGCCATGTTGATGCGCTCAAGCGCAAGATGCCCAAGCCTCAGGCTGCAATTTTGGGCTGCACGCATTATCCTTTGATGCAGGATGTTTTTCAGGATGCGCTTGGTGCGGATGTGACCGTGTTTAGCCAGCCTGCGTTGGTCGCGGAAAGCCTTGCCGACTATCTCGAGCGCCGCCCGGAAATGCGCGGGGCCGGAGAAACGAACATGTTTCTCACCACGGGTGACGCCAAGCGTGTGTCTGACCGCGCGACACAGTTCTTGCGACGACAGATCACATTTGAAGCCGCGTAAGCTTCGTTTAGACTCTGTTACAACTATCAAGATATGAAAGTGAGGTCTGTTATGGCCCATAAAATCGCAATTCTCGGAGCATCCGGATACACTGGCGCCGAACTTATCCGCCTTCTGGCGACACATCCTGCCTATGAAATCGCTGCCCTTGGCGCGTTTTCAAAAGCGGGGCAGGATATGGCGGACGTGTTTCCGCATTTGCGCCACTTAAGCTTGCCGCAGCTTGTGAGCTTTGATGAAATCGACTTTGAGGCGATTGACCTTTGTTTTTGTGCCTTGCCGCATAAGACAAGTCAGGAGGTGATCAGCGGGTTGCCCAAGCATCTGAAGATTGTTGATCTTTCGGCTGATTTTCGTCTGCGTGATCCCGAGGCTTACCAGCAGTGGTATGGTAACCCGCACAGCGCTTTGGAGATGCAGGGCGAGGCGGTTTACGGGCTGACCGAGTTTTACCGTGACGAGATTGCCAAAGCGCGGCTTGTGGCGGGCACGGGCTGCAACGCGGCGACAGGGCAGTTTGCATTGCGTCCGCTCGTTTCGGCGGGGGTGATTGATCTCGACGAGATTATCATGGACCTCAAATGCGGCGTGTCGGGCGCGGGGCGGAGCCTGAAGGAAAACTTGCTTCATGCAGAGTTGAGCGAAGGCGCCAATGCCTATGCTGTGGGTGGGACACATCGTCACTTGGGCGAATTTGACCAAGAGTTTTCAAAGCTTGCGGGCCGCGATGTGCGCGTTCAGTTTACACCGCATCTTATACCCGCCAACCGCGGAATTTTGGCGACGGTTTATGTCAAAGGCGATGCGGATGAAATATATAGCACCTTATCAAAAGCTTATGTGGATGAGCCGTTCCTTCAGGTGCTTCCGTTTGGCCAAACGCCGAGCACTCACCATGTGCGCGGCAGCAACTTTTGCCACATTGGAGTGACGGGTGACCGCATTGAGGGGCGAGCGATCGTGATTGCTGCGCTTGATAACCTGACAAAAGGTAGCAGCGGTCAGGCCTTGCAGAATGCGAACTTAATGCTAGGTGAAGAGGAGACATCGGGGCTTATGGGCGTTCCGGTCTTTCCGTAAAGGAGACGGTTATGAAGGGTCTTAAGAAAAAACGGCGGATTCAGGTTGTGGCTCTGGCGGCTGTTGCGCTTGTACTGGCGACCGGCCTCATCGGATACGCTATGAAAGACGGGATCAACTATTTCCGCGCACCGAGCGAGATTGCCGAGAAACCACCTGCTCCAACAGAGACTTTCCGTCTTGGTGGCTTGGTTGAAGAGGGCAGCCTGATGCGGGGGCAGGGCGAGGCGATAACCTTTAATGTGACCGATGGTGGCGCTACAGTTAAGGTGAGCTATACAGGGATTTTGCCCGATCTGTTTGAAGAAAACCAAGGCATGATCGGCACAGGCAAGCTTATGGACGGAGTTTTTGTCGCCTCGGAAATTCTGGCCAAGCATGACGAGACATATATGCCCCGCGAGGTTGTGGACGCTCTGAAAGAACAGGGCGTTTACCAAGACCCGAACGGTAGCTAAGCCAGCCGTTAACCAGTTTTGAGCAAGCTCTTCACATGACCTGTGGAGAGCTTTTTCATGAGAACTGTGCAAGCTATTGCGGAAGAAATTGTTGCCCGTGAGGGCGGCTTTGTGAATGACCCTGATGATCCGGGTGGTGCGACCAATTTTGGTGTGACCATTCACACGATGCGTCGCCTCGGGCTTGATCTGGACCGTGATGGCGATGTGGACCTGACCGATGTTATGGCTTTGAGCCGTGCCCAAGCTGTAGAAATTTTTGTGCGCCACTACTTCTTCAAACCACAGATCGACAAGCTGCCGTTGGCAATACAGCCGAGTGTTTTTGACATGTATGTCAACGCCGGGAGCAACGCTGTGAAAATATTGCAGCGGCTTTTGGGGCAAATGGGCTATCCGCTTGAGGGCGATGGCGTGATTGGGCCTGCAACTGTTGCCGCGTCACAGGCGGCGGCCGGGGCCGCGCCGCATCATCTTGCGGATGCCTACGGAATTGCGCGGCGCAATTATTATTTCCGGATCGCCGACCGCCGTGCGGCGAGCCGAAAATATGCCCGCACGCGGGGCGGCCAGAAGGGGGGCTGGATCCGGCGGGCCGAAGAGTTCATCAACCCGCGCTTTCACTTGAGCGATGCCGATTTTCAAAAGAGGACAAGCGCATGGGGCTGATCGAGAGACTGATGACAATGTTGTTTGGCGGTGGCCGCAATGTGGTGGCCGAGACTGCAGGTATCTTTGTTGAAAACATCGAGGCGCAGGCGGGGCGGGATGCGGCCATGCGGGCAGCGGCGCTGAACCAGTTTGGAAACGAATTCAACATGATGTCCACCTCGCGCTTTGACAGGTTTATTGACGGGCTAAACCGCTTGCCACGCCCTCTTTTGGCATTTGGCACGATCGGGCTGTTTATGTCGGCGATGGTTGAACCCGTCTGGTTTGCTGCGCGTATGCAGGGCATTGCCCTGGTTCCGGAACCACTTTGGTGGCTATTGGGCGCGATCATTTCGTTTTACTTCGGCTCGCGACATCAGGCCAAGGGCCAGGCCTTTCAGCAGCATCTCCTGCTAGGGCTTTCAAATTTACCAAGCGTTACACGCAATATTGCCGCTTTGAAGGCCTTGGAGGAGGGCGCGCTCATTCCTGGCAAGGCCGATGCCGCGACAGATGTGGCGCTCGGTATGGCGACAGAGACCCCGACAGAAAACGCCGCGCTCAATGACTGGACCTCTAAAAGGGGATTTGAAGGGCGCTAAACCGCGACAATGTGATCACTTTTTACGTCCGAATTCCATTGGCGTTGACCACATAAATGTCTAGAAAGCGGTATGGTAGCAGAACTCGGACATTTCACCCTGATCCTCGGATTTGTAGTCGCAATTTTTGTGGCGGTCATACCGCTTGTGGGGGCTTACAAGCGTTGGCCTGGCTGGATGCGGTTTTCGGAGCCGGGTTCGAACGCCCTCTTTTTGCTGACGGCGACATCGTTCGGCGCGTTGACCTATGCTTTCGTTGTGTCGGATTTCTCCGTCAAGCTTGTCTGGATGAACAGCCATACAGCGAAGCCTATGCTTTACAAAATCACCGGTGTTTGGGGCAACCATGAGGGCTCGATGCTGCTCTGGGTGCTGATCCTCACGCTTTTCGGCGCGATGGCTGCGTGGTTTGGAAACGGGCTGCCGCCAACTCTGAAGGCACGTATTCTGGCTGTTCAGGCCTCGATCACAGCTGCCTTTATGGCGTTTGTCTTGTTTACATCGAACCCGTTTTTGCGGCTCGATCCTGCGCCATTGAACGGAAAAGACCTGAACCCGCTCTTGCAAGACCCTGGTCTCGCATTTCATCCGCCGTTTCTATACCTTGGTTATGTAGGCCTCTCTATGGCGTTCAGCTTTGCTGTTGCGGCACTGATCGAGGGCCGCGTTGATGCTGCTTGGGGACGGTGGGTGCGCCCATGGACGCTTGCAGCATGGATTTTTCTCACAATTGGAATCGGTTTGGGCTCTTGGTGGGCTTATTACGAGCTTGGCTGGGGCGGTTTCTGGTTTTGGGATCCGGTTGAAAACGCAAGCTTCATGCCGTGGCTTCTCGCTGTTGCACTTCTTCATTCGGCGATCGTTGTGGAAAAACGCGAAAGCCTGAAAAGCTGGACCATTCTGCTTGCGATCATCGCCTTCAGCTTCTCGCTTTTGGGGGCCTTTATCACGCGCTCGGGCATTATCACCTCTGTGCATGCCTTCGCCACCGACCCCGAGCGAGGCGTGTTTCTCTTGCTTATCATGGGGGTCTTCACGGGCGGAGCGCTTGTGCTTTACGCCGCCCGCGCGGGTGTGATGGAAGCCAAGGGTGTTTTCGGAGTGGTCAGCCGCGAATCTGCGCTTGTTATGAACAACATCTTACTCGCGGTTTCGGCTTTCGTTGTCTTTATCGGGACACTCTGGCCGCTCTTTAGCGAGATGTTTTTTGAGCGGAAGCTCTCGGTTGGTGCGCCTTGGTTTAACGCATCCTTTACGCCGCTGATGGTGTTGTTGGGACTCATCCTGCCACTTGGGGCTATGTTGCCTTGGAAGCGGGGCAAAATCGGGCGTGTTGCAGCGCAGCTTCGGATTGCATTTGTGTTTGCCGTTGCGGTTGGCGCGCTGTTTTGGGCTATACAGACTGGCCGCTCTGCCCTTGGCCCTGTCGGGCTTTTCCTTGGCGCATGGTTGATTGGCGGAGCCGTAACGGACCTTCTCAGCCGCGGTCGTGGGGGAGAGAAACTCTCTCGCCTGCTTCGCCTGCCACGGGCCGATTGGGGCAAGGCTGTCGCGCATGCAGGGCTTGGAGTAACCATGGCAGGTATTGCCGGTCTGCTCGCTTGGGAGCAGGAAGATATCCGGGTTTTGAAGAATGGTGAGAGCTTGGAACTTGCGGGTTACACAGTGCTTTTGAACGGGGTGGAGCAGATTGAGGGGCCAAATTACCTTTCAACGATGGGCGATGTAACCTTGTCGAAAAACGGTCGTGTCGTGTCGACCCTGCACCCTGAAAAACGGGTGTATCCAGTGGCGGCTATGCCAACAACCGAAGCGGCGATTGATATTGGCTTCTTCCGTGATGTTTATGTTGTTGTCGGCGATGCGCAAGAAGGCGGCGGCTGGGCGTTTAGAACTTACTACAAACCTTTGGCGAACTGGATCTGGGGTGGCGCTATCCTTATGGCTCTCGGTGGCGCGCTCAGCCTGTCTGACCGACGGTATCGGGTCGCTGCAGGTGCGCGCCGAGCCACACCTGTCAGGGGAGTTCCTGCGGAATGAGATGGTTCCTTCTGGCATTGGCGCTTTGGGCGGCACCTGCATTGGCAGTGCAG
Organism: Lentibacter sp. XHP0401; assembly: GCF_025751535.1. GTDB lineage: Bacteria > Pseudomonadota > Alphaproteobacteria > Rhodobacterales > Rhodobacteraceae > Lentibacter. The sequence goes on from NZ_JAOWLC010000002.1 coordinate 252,056, forward strand.
CCGAACGAGGTGCTGAGTGACCCTGTTCTCGAAGAACGCGCACGTGCGCTCAGTCAAGAGTTGCGCTGCCTGGTATGCCGCAACGAGAATATTGATGACAGCAACGCGGAACTGGCGCGCGATCTTCGGCTTTTGGTGCGTGAACGGCTTGTGGAAGGCGACAGTGATGAAGAGGTGCTGTCTTTCATTGTGAGCCGCTATGGTGAATATGTGCTGCTCAACCCGACCAAAGGGGGGAGTAATATGATCTTGTATTATGCTGGCCCTGCAATGTTGCTTTTTGCCTTGCTCATTGGCGGGTTTTATTTGCGCACGCGGGCGCGCTCGACCCCTGAGGGAAGCAACACGCTTAATGAAGAAGAGGCTGAGCGCCTTAAACGTATCATGCGGGATTGACGCTCCGTTTAACTTTTCATTTGGGATGATCTCGGGTTAACTCGGTTTTAAGTAACGCGAGAGATTTCATGAACTTTGAGACCATTACCTATGAGTTGAACACGGATGGGTACGCCGTGATCAGCCTGAATCGCCCTGATAAAATGAATGCGATGACGCCGCAGATGCGTGCCGAAATTCCGGCGGCTTTGCGGGAAGCATTAGCGAACGGCGCACGTGCTATTGTGCTGACCGGAACCGGCAAGGCTTTCTGCTCGGGGCAGGACTTGGGCGATGGCGGCAATGCGGCGCATATCGATTTGGAGCGGATCTTGCGGGATGAGTATAATCCGATGGTGAAAACCATTGTGGATGCGCCTGTGCCGGTGATTGCTGCCGTGAACGGTGCAGCCGCAGGAGCGGGGGCAAATCTTGCGCTGTGTGCGGATGTGGTGATTGCTGCAAAAAGCGCATATTTCATGGAAGCGTTTTCACGCATCGGGCTTATTCCGGATGCGGGCGGAACCTACTTTTTGCCGCGGCTTATCGGCCCTGCCAAAGCTATGGGCGCGGCGCTTTTTGCCGAGAAAATCAGCGCCGAAGAGGCGGACCGCATGGGGCTGATTTGGGAGCATGTTGAAGACGCGGATTTTGAAGCGCACTGGCGCGCCCGTGCGGCTCATTTGGCTCAGGGGCCGACAGAAGCTTACCACCGCACCAAGCAAGCGTTGCATGCCAGTCTGAACAATACACTGGAAGACCAACTCAACCTTGAAGCCCGAGAGCAGGGCCGAGCAGGCAAAAGCCGGGACTTTAAGGAAGGTGTGCTTGCCTTCCTGGAAAAACGCAGACCACAGTTTGAAGGGCGCTAGGCAGTATAGGCTGCAAGGCGAATGTTACTAAGAGAGACTTGTCCGTTGGTGGTGTGAAGCTTTGCCATCAGAAAGCCGTCGGCGCGCAACTCTGCAACGGTTTTGGCTTCATTGTAGCTTAGCTCCACATCCGGTGCATCCTTGTCCTGTAGATAAGCGACGACGAGAACATCCTCATCGCTGTCAAAATCAAGCACCTCTGCGGCAAGTCCTTTGGTGATCCAGTCGCCAATGACAATTTCGTCAGAACCTTCGCCACTTGTCAGACTGTCAGCTTCACCGAGAATAATCGTGTCATCGCCAGCGCCTGTGTCGATGGTGTCGCCCTCGTCATCCGTATTGGAATAATCATAATGGAAGTGAATGTCCTGAAAGTTCTGTGCTGCTTCTGCACTGCTTTCAAGCGCGTTCATATCAACGATATTGGCGGCTTCGACGAAATCCGAACCATCGCCTGCGAGCATGTAGTCGGCGCCTGCACCTCCTACCAAAACATCCTGACCTGTGCCCCCGTGAAGCTCGTCCTTGCCATCCGCGCCAATCAGCCAGTCATTTCCGCTACCACCTATCAGTGTATCGTCTCCGTCTTGCCCGATCATCAATGCGTTGCCGTCCCGGGCGGTGAAAGCATCATCTTCAGGTGTGCCTGAATAGCGGTCAGAGTTGTCAGGCTCTTCTTCTAGCGAGGCCAAATCAAGGCTGAAAGTGCTGGCAAGAGCGAGGCCGAGAAGCATTGTTGTGGCGAGTATGATCACAGGGGTATCCTTTCTGAATGATACCTCACGATGCCCCAGAACCACTTAGAACCGGTTAAACTGAAATACAAAACGGCCTGAAGCGTATGACCAGAACGTAAAAAGGCCCGCACGAGGCGGGCCTTTTGTGTTTGATCGAGACGCTTTGGTTAGCGTTTTTCAACGTCGACATAGTTGCGCTCGGTTTCACCGAGGTAAAGCTGACGTGGGCGGCCAATTTTCTGTTGCGGGTCTTCAAATTGTTCTTTCCACTGTGAGATCCAGCCGACAGTGCGCGACAGCGCAAAGATCGGAGTGAACATCGATGTGGGGAAGCCCATCGCTTCAAGAATGATACCTGAGTAGAAATCAACGTTCGGGAAAAGCTTCTTCTCGATGAAGTATGGGTCGTTGAGCGCGACTTGCTCAAGCTCCTTGGCGACTTCAAGAATCGGGTTGTTCTCAACACCGAGCAGTTCCAACACTTCGTCAGCTGATTGCTTGAGAACCTTGGCGCGCGGATCTGTGTTTTTGTAAACACGGTGGCCAAAGCCCATGAGGCGGAAAGGATCGTTCTTATCTTTGGCGCGCTCGATATACTCGGGAATACGGTCTTTGCTGCCGATTTCCTTGAGCATTTCGAGGCAGGCCTGATTGGCGCCGCCGTGTGCGGGGCCCCAGAGACAGGCGATGCCGGCAGCGATACAAGCAAACGGATTGGCCCCTGAAGAAGAGGCCAGACGCACTGTTGATGTCGAGGCGTTTTGCTCGTGATCAGCGTGGAGTGTGAAGATACGGTCCATCGCGCGGGACAGGATCGGATCGACATTGTATTCCTCGGCCGGCACGGAGAAGCACATGTGCAGGAAGTTTGACGCAAAATCGAGATCATTGCGTGGATAAACAAACGGCTGGCCGATGGAGTATTTGTAAGCCATGGCTGCGATTGTCGGCACTTTGGCGATCATACGGATCGAGGCCACTTCGCGCTGCCATTCGTCATTTACATCGGCGCTGTCCGCATAGAAGGCCGACATGGCACCAACAACGCCCACAAGTGTGGCCATCGGGTGCGCATCGCGGCGGAAGCCACGGAAGAAGTTGTGCATCTGTTCGTGCACCATAGTGTGGCGCGTGACGCGGTTTTCGAAGTCTTCAAGCTCGGGCGCTGTGGGCAGTTCGCCGTAGAGCAGAAGGTAGCAGACTTCGAGGTAATGCGATTTTTCGGCCAACTGGTCGATCGGGTAACCGCGGTGCAGAAGCTCGCCCTTGTTGCCATCAATGAATGTGATGGTGCTGTCGCATGAGGCGGTTGAGGTGTAGCCCGGGTCATAGGTGAACACACCTGCCTGTGCGTAGAGCTTGCGAATGTCGATTACATCGGGGCCGGTTGTCCCTGAGTATATCGGCAGCTCGAAGCTGTTTCCGTCAATAGTGAGCGTTGCGTTTTTGGTGCTGTCTGTCATCTTGGCCTCATCCTCAATAGTCTCGAGCGCGCATCGCCCAAGCGTGTCATATCTTGTCGGGCTTTAGAGACAATTAACGCCTCTAAGCCGCAGCATCCTCGATGCGGGCGATTGTTTCATCCCGACCAAGAACCAGCATCATGTCAAAGACGCTGGGTGTTGCCGACCGTCCTGCAAGGGCTGCGCGGAGCGGTGCTGCAAGCTTGCCAAACTTGGTGTCTCTTTCTTCGGCAAAGCCGTTCAGAAGCGCCTCAAGGTCCAGCCTGCACCAGCTAACATTTTGCAGATGCGGCGTCAATTCTTTCAGTATGCCACGGGATACAGTATCAAGTGCGCCGGCCGCTTTTTCATCGGGAACAATTGGGCGATCGGCCATGATAAAGGTAGCCTTATCAAGAAGTTCCCCGTATGTTTTTGCGCGTTCTTTTAGCTGGGGCATGGCTGCTTCAAGCAGCGTTTTTTTTGCCTCGGGTAGGCTCAGCTGATCTGTTGCTACGAGATATTCCTGAAGTTCATGCAGCAGTGCAGCATTTTCTGTATGGGCAATATGCTGGCCGCAGAGATTCTCGAGTTTTTTGAAATCAAATCGAGCGGGGGATTTGCCGATGCTTGGCAAGTCAAACCACTCAAGTGCTTGAGTGTCGGTGAAAAATTCGTCATCGCCATGGCTCCAGCCGAGGCGGGCAAGGTAGTTGCGCATGCCAGAGGCGGGGTAGCCCATGTGTTGATATTCCTCCACGCCGGTTGCGCCGTGACGCTTGGAGAGTTTCTTGCCATCCGGGCCATAGATGAGCGGAATATGGGCGTAAACGGGCAGGGGCCAGCCCATCGCTTCGTAGATCAGCATCTGGCGAGCCGCATTGTTGAGATGATCGTCGCCGCGGATGACATGGGTGACACCCATATCGTGGTCATCAACCACCACCGCAAGCATATAAACAGGCGAGCCATCCGAGCGCAGCAGGATCATATCGTCGAGCTGCTCGTTCTGGATGGTGACATCGCCTTGCACCTGATCGCGGATCACTGTTTGGCCCTCACGCGGGGCCTTGATACGTATCACATATGGTGCATCCGGGTGTGTGCTTGCATCGGCATCACGCCAGGGGGAGCGATAGTGTGTGCTTGTTCCGGCGGCACGGGCTTCTTCGCGGAAGGCGGCGATTTCGTCTTGGGTTGCGAAACACTTGTAGGCGTGGCCTTCGGCCAACAGTTGGTTGGCGACTTCGGCGTGGCGCGCGCTTTGCTCGAACTGGCTGACAGCTTCGCCATCATAATCAAGCCCGAGCCACTCCATGCCGCGCAGGATAGCGTCTGTCGCTTCGGGGGTTGAGCGTGCGCGGTCGGTGTCTTCAATCCTCAGGAGGAACTTGCCGCCACGTCCGCGCGCGTAGAGCCAGTTGAACAGGGCTGTACGCGCGGTTCCGATGTGCATGAAACCCGTTGGCGAGGGGGCGATACGGGTGACAACTTGCTGCTCGGCGGGCTTTGGCATGGGGCTATTAACCTTTCGGTAACTAAGATTTGGCAAGAATTGTCGCCTGTCTAACTATCTCATGGGGTAAGAACAAGGCATGGCGCTTAGAGCCCGTTTGGAGCAAGTGCTGCTGGCGCAGCGCGGGGCGTTTTACCCTTGGGCTCCTGTGTGCCTTGCTGCCGGGATCGGGGCCTACTTTTCGGTGCGGGAAGAGCCAGATCTTGCGATATTTGCAGTGTTGCTGGGGGTGTCGGCTCTATGTGTTGTGGTGCTCCTAAAGTGGCGAAGTGTGTACATGCCTCTGATATGGGCGGTGGCGCTTGGGTCTGGCGGTTTTATTTTGGCGGGGGGGAAGGCTTATTGGGTTTCGGGGCCTGTTTTGCAGTGGCACTATTATGGACCAGTCGAGGGGCGGATTGTGTTAATGGACCGATCGGCCAGCGGGGCAGTGCGACTCACGTTGGATCAGGTGGTTCTGGAACGAATGCCGCCGACAAAAACGCCAACACGGGTGCGTGTCGCGTTGCATGGTCCAGAGGCCACGCCGCAAGCGGGCAGCACAATCCTGATCACCGCACATCTTTCGGCGCCTTCAGGGCCTGTTGAGCCGGGGGGATTTGATTTTCAGCGCCATGCCTGGTTTATGCAAATTGGCGGGTTGGGCTATAGCCGTATGCCGCTGATGCTGCTTGAGCCGGCAAAGGCCTCGGCCCCCATCAGTCAGGCGCGTTATACGTTCTCCGAATTTGTACGCAGCAAGATCGGCGGCGAGCGCGGCGCTTTTGCCGCTACGATCATGGCGGGCGACCGTTCCAGCATGTCGCAAGAGACCATCGACAACCTGCGCCACACCAATCTGGCGCATCTGCTGGCCATATCGGGCCTGCATATGGGGCTTCTATCGGGTTTTATCTATGCGGCGCTGCGCTATGGGCTTCTGCTTGTGCCCGCGCTGCGGCACCGCGTTCCGATCCGCAAGACAGCGGCAGTGGGCGCGCTGATTGTCTCGTTTTTCTACCTGCTCCTGTCGGGCGGTTCTGTGGCCACGGAGCGGGCGTTTATCATGGCGATGGTGGCGCTTGGGGCGGTGTTTTTCGAACGACGGGTGTTCAGTTTGCGCTCTGTCGCCACGGCAGCATTGATTGTGCTTGTCTGGCGGCCTGAGGCACTCTTGGGACCGGGCTTTCAAATGTCATTCGCCGCGACCACGGCGCTTGTGACAGTTTTCGCTGTGCTGCGGAGCCATGATATCAAGCTCGGCCCCAAGTGGCTCAGGCCTTTTTCAGCGCTGTTGATCACCTCGACAGTGGCAGGGCTTGCCACTGCGCCGATTGCGGCGGCGCATTTCAATCACATCGCTCATTACGGGTTGATCGCAAACCTTCTGGCTGTGCCACTGATGGGGGCAGTTGTGATCCCCTCGGCGGTTGTGGCGCTGCTGCTTTGGCCCATCGGGCTATCGGGTGTCGGCTTTTTTGTTATGGAGCTTGGCATCGCTTGGATTTTGGAGGTTGCGGCCTATTTTGCAGGGCTTCATGGCGCAAGGGGAACAATCATTGCGCCTGATGCAGGCGTGCTGGCGCTGATGGGCTCTGGTGCGCTGGTGCTCGCACTCTGGCAGGGCAAGGCGCGGCTTGTGGGCACTGTGCCGATGCTTGTGTCTGTGCTGCTATGGGCGCAGACCACGCGGCCCGATGTGCTGATTTCGGATGATGGCAAGCTTGTTGGTATTCTGACAAAAGAGGGCCGCGCTTTGAGTGTGGAAAAGGGCAGTGGCTTTGTGGCCAAGGGCTGGTTGGAGAATGACGGGGATATACGCAGTCAGGCAAGTGCTGCGCAGGGCTGGGGGTCGGCCTCGGGCAATGCGATCTTGCCGATTGTTCATGCGCGGCGCAAGTCCGAGGTGGAAGCGGCGGATTGCAAGGAAAACCAGGTGCTTGTCATGGCAGGTAAACGGGCGCGGGAAATGCCTTGCCTGACCTTTGATTTGACCTCGTTGAAGCTGTCGGGCGCTGTTGCGATCTATTTTGAGGACGGTGAGGCCAGAATACGAACGGCCCGCGAGATCACGGGCCGAAGGCTTTGGACGATTGCCCATGATGTAAATCAGGCTCGGTAATAAAGCCTCAGTAAGTGCGGATAAGTCCGACGAGGCGGCCTTGCACTTTGACTTTATCGTCAGGGAAGACGCGTGTTTCATAGGCCGGGTTTGCGGCCTCAAGGGCGATAGCATTGCCACGGCGGAAGAAACGCTTGAGCGTGGCTTCCTGATCTTCGATGAGGGCCACGACGATATCGCCGTTCTCGGCTGTCTGGGTTTCGCGGATGACCACGACATCACCATTGTTGATGCCAGCCTCGATCATGGAATCGCCTTTGACTTCAAGGGCGTAATGCTCGCCGCTTTCACGTATCATGCTGGTCGGCACAGCGACATTGTGTGAGACTTCACTGATCGCGGCGATGGGCACACCGGCTGCGATACGGCCCATGACAGGAATTTCCTGCGCGGGAACATGACTGATGGTTTGAGCACTATCGGGGCGGCTGTCGGGCTTGTCACCGTCGATCACCTTGGGGGTGAAGCCTGTGGAGACGCCGCCGAGGCTTTCGGGCAGTTTTACAACTTCTATGGCGCGGGCGCGGTGTGCAAGACGGCGGATAAAGCCGCGCTCTTCAAGGGCTGTGATGAGGCGATGGATGCCGGATTTGGAGCGCAGATCAAGCGCCTCTTTCATCTCGTCAAAGCTGGGTGGCACGCCATCGCGCTGCACCCGTTTGTTGATGAATGCGAGCAGATCGAGCTGTTTTTTGGTAAGCATCTGCGCGTTCCCTTTTTTGGTTAAACTTCGTTTTGTTCTAGTCATGTTCCCTTTTTGTGTCAACGCTTCTCTGCCAAGCACCCCGAAAGAGAACAAGGAAGTGTTAAGGCTGAGGTCCTTAATATTTACCTAATTGGGCTCTGCTGATTCCAGGGGGGTGCTTTGCGTGCACAGGGCGTGCACCCTGCGTGCACCGCCTGAAGAGCCTGTTTGCTAACAGGAATTAAGGAATGGCGGCGCACGCTGCGATAAGGTGTTTGAAAGCTTCCGTGAGACCGTGTTTCAGGCTTTCACGATCCAGCCGCCGCCATAGATACGGCTGCCTTCGGGATCGTAGAACACGCAGGCCTGGCCCGGGCTCACGCCTTCTTCGGGGGTGAGAAGCTCGACCTCGCCAGTGCTTGGACCAGTCGCGCGCAGGATTGCCTCGCGGGGCGGGCGCGTGGAGCGGACTTTGACGGCGATACGGCGCTCGGGGATTGCCTCAAACGGTTCATCTCCAAGCCAGTTGATCTCGGCGAGGGGAACGTTCCGCGTGGCCAGCGCCTCTTTGGGGCCGACGACGACACGTTTGTTATCAACATCGAGTTTCACCACATAGAGCGGGTCTTCCAGACCGCCGATGCCGAGGCCCCGCCGCTGGCCTATTGTATAGTGAATGACGCCCGTGTGCGTGCCGAGGACATTGCCGTCCATATCGACGATATCGCCCGGCTCGGCCGCGCCGGGGCGCAGCTTTTCGATGACTGCGGCATAGTCACCGTTGGGCACGAAGCAGATGTCCTGACTGTCGGGCTTGTTCGCGACTTTGAGGCCGTATTTAGCGGCGAGCGCGCGGGTTGCATCCTTTGAGGGGAGGTGACCGAGCGGGAAGCGCAGATACTCGAGCTGCTCCGGTGTTGTGGAGAAGAGGAAGTAGCTTTGATCACGGTTGGCATCGGCTGCGGAGTGTAGCTCGGCACCGTGCGCGCCCAATTTGCGCTGTATGTAGTGGCCCGTGGCCATACAATCTGCATCCAGATCACGGGCTGTGGCGAGCAGATCTTTGAACTTTACCCGCTCGTTGCAGCGGATGCAGGGCACAGGGGTTGCGCCGCCAAGGTAGCTGTCGGCGAACTCGTCGATCACCGCGTCTTTGAAGATGTTTTCATAATCAAGGACATAGTGTGGGAAGCCCATTTCTTCGGCGACGCGGCGGGCATCGTGGATATCAATGCCTGCGCAACATGCGCCGGATTTGGCCAGAGCTGCGCCATGATCATAGAGCTGGAGGGTGACACCGATCACGTCATAGCCCTCTTCTGCGAGCATGGCGGCGACAACCGAGCTGTCTACGCCGCCTGACATGGCAACAACCACACGGGTCTCGCTCTCGGGCTTGGCGAAGCCGAGGGAGTTGAGCTTGGTATCTGTTGCGGTTGTCATCGCAGGCTCCGAAAGTTCTCTGAAAACAAGCATAAATTGCGGTGTTTTCTTGGGGTTTGGGTTCATGCCTCTTTAAGTGGTTTGGGCGAGGTTGGCCATGTTCCATAAGAGGTTTATGCCATGTATCTCAAGAAAGTCGATGGTCCAAGGGCTGTTAGCCTGCCTGACGGACAAGTGATTACGCTGGCGGATTTGCCCCCCGCCGACACACAACGCTGGGTTGCTTCACGCAAGGCGCTTGTCGTGCGGGCGGTGCTCTACGGACTGATCACACAGGGCGCGGCCCTGAAAACCTATGCCTTGAGCGAGGAAGAGTTTTTCGAGTGGATTCATGCAGTTCGCACCTATGGAGATGCTGGCCTAAAGGTCACACAGCTGCGCGCGCGCAAACAATCTTAAGTTGTTAAGAAACTTTTTTTGTTTATGGTAACGAGTGGTTAACCAATTTTGTTCACGTTTAGTCCAATGATGTGAATATTGCGGAGAATTTATTAATGCGTGTGTTGCTTGTTGAAGACGACCCGACGACCTCGAAAAGTATCGAGATGATGCTCACCCATGCCAACCTGAATGTCTACACAACCGACATGGGCGAAGAGGGGATCGATCTGGCCAAGCTCTATGACTACGATCTGATTCTGCTGGATCTCGGCTTGCCTGATATGAACGGTCATGAGGTGCTGCGCCAGTTGCGGCTGGCCAAGGTGGAAACGCCTATCCTCATTTTGTCGGGTTCGGACGATACGGAAAACAAGATCAAGGGCTTCGGCTTTGGTGCGGATGATTATCTGACCAAGCCATTTCACCGCGAAGAGCTTGTGGCGCGTATTCATGCGATTATCCGCCGCTCCAAGGGGCATTCCCAATCGGTGATCAAGACGGGGCGCATTATGGTGAACCTCGATGCCAAAACCGTGGATGTGGGCGGCAAGCCTGTGCATCTGACGGGCAAGGAATACCAGATGCTTGAGCTTTTGAGCCTGCGCAAAGGCACGACACTGACGAAAGAAATGTTTCTCAACCATCTTTACGGCGGCATGGACGAGCCTGAACTCAAGATTATCGATGTGTTCATCTGCAAGCTGCGCAAGAAGCTCGCCAATGCCACGGATGGCGCAAACTATATCGAGACGGTCTGGGGACGCGGTTACGTGCTGCGCGATCCTCAGCCAGAAATACTCGATGACAGGCCGATCGCGCTTGGCGCGTAAGGCCTAAAGCAGCATTTCCTCCCGACTGGCGCAGCGGTTTATCTCGCTGCGCCGCTTTTGTTTTGGACCTCGAGCGCTTTTGCATATTGCCCGCCTCTGGCGCAGCGGGCAGACTTGAGGCATGTAGGGGCAAGGCTTTTACAAGGGTCACTGCAAAGGTGGAGCGCGCGTGCTGGAAGAAGACATTTCGCAGATGAACGAAGAGGCGGCGAAGGCCGAACTGGCGCGGCTGGCGGCATTGCTGGCCAAGGCCAATGAGGCCTATCACGGGCAGGACGCCCCCGAGATTTCGGATGCGGAGTATGACAGCTTGAAGCGGCGCAACGCGGAAATTGAGGCGCGCTTTCCGGCGCTGAAGCGGGCCGATAGCGCCAGCGAGCAGGTGGGCGCGGCCCCGAGCGAGGGGTTTGCCAAAGTCAAACACGCGGTTCGGATGCTCTCACTCGGTAATGCGTTTGAAGAGGGAGACGTCGCCGAATTTACCGGCCGCGTGGCGAAATTTCTGGGCATTGAGGAAAGCGCGCTGAGCTTTACGGCGGAGCCGAAGATTGACGGACTGAGCCTTTCGCTGCGCTATGAGCGGGGCGAGCTTGTGCAAGCGGCGACGCGGGGCGACGGCGAAACAGGCGAGAACGTGACCGAAAATGCGCGCACGATTGCGAACATCCCGCAGAAGCTGACAGGTGCACCCGAGGTTCTGGAAGTGCGCGGCGAAGTGTATATGCGCCACGATGATTTTGAGGCGCTGAACGTGGCGCAAGAGGCGCGGGGAGCCAAGACATTTGCCAATCCGCGCAATGCCGCCGCCGGCTCTTTGCGCCAGCTTGATGCAACAATCACCCGTGCGCGGCCACTGGCATTTTTTGCCTATGCCTGGGGCGAGGTTTCAGACCCGCTCGCCGACACGCAGATGAAAGCTATTTTACGGCTGAAAGACCTTGGCTTTGAAACCAACCCGCTCACGGCGCTTTGTGCCGGGACGGATGAGTTGATCGAGCATTACAACAAGATCGGCACGGCGCGGCCTGAGCTACCTTATGACATTGACGGGGTGGTTTATAAGGTTAACGACCTTGCGCTGCAGGAGCGCCTCGGCTTTCGCAGCACCACGCCGAGATGGGCTGTGGCGCATAAATTTCCCGCCGAGCTGGCCTGGACACGGCTTGAGGCGATTGACATTCAGGTGGGCCGCACAGGCGCTTTGAGCCCTGTGGCGCGGCTGGTGCCTGTGACGGTGGGCGGGGTTGTTGTGTCAAACGCGACGTTGCACAACGAAGATTACATCAAGGGGCGCGACAACAAGGGCGAGGACATTCGCGGCGGTAAAGATATCCGGATCGGAGATTTGGTGCAGGTTTACCGCGCTGGAGATGTGATCCCCAAAATTGCCGATGTCGACCTGAGCCAGCGGCCGGAAAGCGCTGTGCCTTATGCTTTTCCGACGGTTTGCCCCGAGTGTGGCTCGGACGCGATCCGCGAGGAGGGGGACGCAGTGCGCCGTTGTATGGGCGGGCTGATCTGCCCTGCACAGGCGGTAGAAAAGTTGAAGCATTTTGTGAGCCGCAAAGCGTTTGATATTGACGGGCTGGGCGCAAAACAGATCGAGATGTTTTACGGAGATGATCAACTGCCCATTCGCGAGCCTGCGGATATTTTCACGCTTGAGAGGCGCGATGCTGACAATCTGACCAAGTTGAAAAACCGTGAGGGCTGGGGGGCGCGCTCGGCAGAAAAGCTGTTCGAGGCGATAGACGAGAAGCGCAAGATCGGTTTTGCGCGGCTTTTGTTTGCGCTTGGCATTCGCCACGTGGGCGAGCAGGCGGGCAAGCTGTTTGCCAATTATTACCTGAGTTGGGAGGCATTCGTGAATGCCGTGCGTGCGGCGGAGGACGAGAGCAGTGCTGCATGGGCAGAACTTTTGAACATTGATGGCGTCGGCGAGGTGATGGCGCGGGCGCTGGTGACGGCTTTTGCGCAGGAGTATGAGCGCGAAAGCATCGAGCGGCTGGTGGCCGAGCTTGAGATTGAAGATGCTGAAGCGGTGAGCAGTGACAGCCCTGTGGCGGGCAAAACGCTTGTTTTTACCGGCGCGCTCGAGAAGATGACACGCGCGGAAGCAAAGGCGCGTGCCGAGAGCCTTGGCGCGAAAGTGTCGGGTTCTGTTTCGGCCAAAACCGACCTGCTGATCGCGGGGCCGGGTGCGGGAAGCAAGGCGAAAAAGGCAGCGGAGCTTGGCATTGAAACAATAGATGAAGATGGCTGGATCGCGCTGGTGGCGGGGCTATGAGCAGTCGACCGCCCGAGCTGTTCCCGCTGTTTGCCGAGCTTGAAACGCTGGAAGGCGTGGGGCCGAAGACGGCCAAGCTTTTGGAGCATCTGCATGTTTTCAAGCCGCGCGATCTGGTGTTTACGCTGCCCTACACGGGCGTTGACCGTGCTTTGAGGCCGACTGTTCTGGGGCTGGATTATCCTTGCGTTGCGACAGTTGAAGTTGAGGTGATCAAGCATCATGAGGCGCGTGCGCGGGGGCGGCCAACGCGGGTGCAGGTAGAAGACAGCGGGACGAGTTTTGAGCTCGTGTTCTTTCATGCGCGGGGCGATTATCTGCGCAAAATTCTGCCCGAAGGTGCGCGGAGGGTCGTTTCCGGCAAGCTCGAGATGTTTGATAACATCATCCAGATGACCCATCCTGACCATATTCTGGAGCCGCATGAGGCGGCAGATTTGCCGAGCTTTGAGCCTGTCTATCCGCTCACTGCAGGCGTGAGCCAGAAGGTGATGTATAAGGCGACGCGCGCGGCTTTGGGGCGGTTGCCTGAGGTGGCCGAGTGGGCCGATGCGGAGCAGATACGACAGGCGGGCTGGCCAAGCTGGGGCGAGGCGGCGCAGGCGGCGCATTCGCCCAAGGGGTTTGCCGATTTGGCGAGCACGGCGCCCGCGCGGGAGCGGCTGGCTTATGACGAGTTTTTCGCCCATCAGGTGACACTGGCTTTGGCGCGAATGACACGGCGGAAGGGCAAAGGGCGGGTGAGCGAGGGAAGCGGAAAGTTGCGCGCGCGTGTTCTGGCGAGCCTGCCATTTGAGCCGACGGGGGCGCAGCGCCGCGCGATCGGTGAGATTGCAGAAGATATGGCGCGGCCTGCGCGGATGAACCGTTTGTTGCAGGGCGATGTGGGCGCGGGCAAGACACTTGTGGCGTTGATGGCGCTTCTGGTTGCGGTTGAGGCCGGTGGGCAGGGGGTGATGATGGCGCCTACGGAGATATTGGCGCGGCAGCATTTGGCGGGCTTGCAGCCTTTGGCGGCGGCGGCGGGTGTGCGCCTTGAGTTGCTGACAGGGCGTGACAAGGGCCGCGCGCGTGCCGAGAAGCTGGCGGCTCTGGCGAACGGCGAAATTGCGATTTTGGTCGGCACACATGCGGTGTTTCAGAAGGATGTAGAGTTTGCCGACTTGCGGCTGGCGATCGTCGATGAGCAGCACCGCTTCGGGGTGCGCCAGCGGCTGGAATTGGGAAAAAAGGGTGTGAGTGCGGATGTGCTTGTGATGACGGCAACGCCTATTCCGCGCTCTCTGGCGCTGGCACAATATGGCGATATGGATGTGTCTGTGCTGGATGAAAAACCGGCGGGACGGCAGCCTATCAAGACCGCTCTGGTGAGCACGCAGCGGATGGACGAGGTGATTGACCACCTCAAGGGCGCTGTGGCCGAGGGCAAGCAGGCGTATTGGGTGTGCCCTCTGGTGGACGAGAGCGAAAGTGTTGATCTGGCGGCGGCAGAAGAGCGCTTCAAGGCGCTGCGCGCACGGCTCGGAGACGGGCGCGTGGGGCTTGTGCACGGGCAGATGCCACCCGAGGAGAAAGACGCGGCAATGGCGGCGTTTCAAAGTGGTGAGCTGAGCGTTTTGGTGGCAACCACGGTGATTGAGGTGGGGGTTGATGTGCCCAATGCGACCATTATGGTCATCGAGCGCGCCGAGAGCTTTGGCCTTTCACAACTGCACCAGTTGCGTGGGCGCGTGGGGCGCGGGACGGGGGCATCGACCTGTTTGCTGATGTATCGCGCACCGCTGAATGAGGGCGGTGAGCGGCGGCTGACGACACTTCGTGACACAGATGATGGCTTCCGTATTGCCGAGGTAGACCTAGAAATGCGCGGCGCCGGTGATTTGATCGGGACGGCGCAATCGGGGGTTCCGAAGTTCCGCGTGGCGGATATGGAAAGCCAGACAGGATTGATGAAAGTGGCGCAAAGTGATGCGCGAAAGCTCCTGAATGAAGATCCTAAGCTTGAAAGCCCCCGCGGAAAGGCCGTGCGTGTTCTGGTTTGGCTCATGGAGCAGGATCAGGCAATTCGTTTGATATCAGTAGGTTAACTGTTTTGTTCTCATTTTTACCCTAAATGTTCTCAAAAAGTTCTTTACAGTGCGTTAAGAGTATGAGAACAAAGGGGCAACAAAGAGAACAAACAATCCTGAGCAGGAGCCCACCATGATCAAAGATGTAAAAGATGTTATCGCCCGTTCGCACTCAACCATGCTTGCCGATGCGCTTGGTGCGATTGCGCTTCTCACGATCCTTGTTGTGGCCCTGCATGTGCCGAGCCTGACTTAATCTTTTTCCAGTTTTCTGCCCCGTATGCTTCACCCAATTCCGGCGCGCACTGTCCCAATCAAGCGCGCTGAAAGACTAACCTGCCTGTCCCAAACCGAATAAGTCCTGCCTTTCTTGTTCGTCGCCGGTTTTCAGAAGCATACGCACTTCACCGCCGCCTCCTTTTGGAGCGCGGCGGTTTTTTTATGCGGGCTGCTCTGCGGCGTCGATGGCATCAAGCGCGGCGTCGAGGCAGAGCATGATGGAGGCGTGGCGGTTTTTGTATTCGCGCGCAGGGAGCAGAACTTTGAGCTCGTTAAACGGCGCGTCGGGCTCGGGGCCGCTCTCTTTGAGCATGGCGAGAAGCTGGTCGTGGGCCTTTTGGATCTGCTCCCGGGTGCAGCCGATTGCATTGGCGGCAACCACTGAGGCTGCGGCCTGACCGAGCGCACAGGCTTTGACATCCTGGCCGAAGCCGGAGATTTTGCCAGCCTCCACCGCGACATCGACAGTGATGTTTGAGCCGCACAGTGGCGCGCGGCGATGGGCTGTGCCGGAGGGATTGTCCAGCCTGTCAAGGTGGGGAATGTCAGCGGCGAGCGCCAGGATACGGGCCGAATAGAGTTTGATCAGATCGGTGTCATTGCTCATGGTATTCTCTCCCGTAACTTGGCATAGATAGCCACATTGGACCTCTATGAAAAGGATAGATCATGCGCTTTGATGCACAGTCACTCAAGTTTGATGACAAAGGGTTGATCCCTGCAATTGCGCAGGATGAGGGGACCGGAGAAATTTTGATGATGGCATGGATGAACGCCGAGGCTGTTGAAAAAACACTTGAGACCCGGCGCGTAACCTATTGGTCAAGATCAAGAAAGTCATTCTGGATCAAGGGCGAGACCAGCGGACATACGCAAGAGCTTATAGATATGCGGGTGGATTGTGACCGTGATGCGCTGCTTCTGGTGATCAAGCAGGTCGGTGCTGCGTGCCACACAAACAGACGGTCGTGCTTTTACACTTCGGTGATTGATGGCAGCGAGCGTGAATTGATGAAGCCGATGGACGATTAGAGGCCAACCATGGCGCGAATATCTGACGGTGTTTTGCCCTCGTCCCGGTAGAGGCTGATGGCGCGGGCATCATCGCGTTTGGCAAGGCGCTTGCCTGCCTCGTCGCGGATCAGGCGGTGGTGATGATACGCAGGTGTAGACAGGCCAAGCAGCTTTTGTAGCACAACATGGATGTAGGTCGCCGTGAAGAGATCCTGACCGCGCGGCACAAGAGTTATGCCTTGGTGGTCATCATCCAGAACCACGGAGAGGTGATAGGATGCCCCCATCTGTGCGCGGGCCAAGATGATATCACCGACCTCGGAGAGGAGCATGGCGTGCGGCAGGGTGATCTGGCCCGTTTCTCCGTTTGGTCCTGCGCCTGTTTCAGTGAAGGTGAGCGGATCGGGCAGCCCGGCGAGTGCGCGGGCCATGTTGAGGCGCAGCACCGCGTTTGGCAGAGGGGATGCGGGGTTGGGCACATGGCGGCAGGTTCCCGGGTAGATCAACCCGTCGGGTCCGAAGGCGGGCGCAACGCCTTCTTGCGGGGCGGAGGCGGCCTCGGCAATGTCGCGGCGGCTACAGGTGCAGGGATAGATGAGGCCAAGCGCCCAGAGGCGGGTGAGCACTGCGCGGTAGGCAGGCAAGCGTGCGGATTGGCGCAGCACGGGCTTTTCCCAAGTGAGACCAAGCCACGCCAGATCATCATAGATTTGCGCTTCCCATTCGGGACGGGCGCGGGAGCTGTCGATATCTTCAATGCGTAACAGGAATCGGCCCTGTGCGGCCTGTGCCATGTCGTGCGCCAGAATGGCCGAGTAGGCATGGCCAAGGTGCAGCGGGCCAGTGGGGCTTGGAGCGAACCGTGTTGCGAATATCACGTTTTTTCAAGCACATATACGTTGGAGTTGAGGTTGATAGCCGTGATGTGTGGCCCATATTCCTTATGCAGCAGGCGCGCGCTTCCGCAATCGAGATACTCGTTGAGCTTGCCTTCAAAATTTGGGTCTTCGAGCGCGTGATCATTGAGGCTGACCACTGTGAGGCCGCCTTTGGCGAGGCCTTTCATGATCAGATCAAACACAGATACAGGCGCGGCACCCGTGCCGATCACGCCTATGGCGGTGATGGCGGCGTAGGTTCCCGGAGCGTGGGGGAGCGGCTTGCCCGGCTCGATTTGGGTGAGGTTTCGGTAGATCTGCTTTTCGGCCGCGACTTTGAGCATGTCTTCGGTGACATCGACACCGTCGATCACTTCAAAGCCTGCCAGTTTGAGAGCGAGGCCCGAGAGGCCCGTGCCGCAGCCGAAATCGAGGATCGGGGCGGATTTGTCCTTGCTGTGTTTGGCGAGGGCTTTGGCGCAGCGCTCGGGGGTGGCGTAGCCGTTGGACCCGAGCTCTTCATCATAGGATTTGGCCCACGCACTATAGAGCTCGCGCGTGTCGCCTGTTGTGCCGTAGGCTTTATCAAGAAACTTGTCTGTCATGGGACAAGTTTAGCAATGGTTATGCCTGCGCGTCCAGCCAGTCTTTCCAGAGTAACTTGGCGCGGTCTGTGTAGGCTTTGTAGCGGTCCTTGCGGCCACGGCGGCCTGATTTTAGGCCATCGACCGGCGGGAAGAGGCCGAAATTGACGTTCATCGGCTGGAAGGTCTTGGCCTCGGCGCCGCCTGTGATGTGGGTGACCAGTGCGCCTGTGGCTGTTTCGGGTGCCGGGGCTTCAAGCGTTTTGTCCATCATTTCGGCGGCGGCTAGGCGGCCCGCGAGAAGGCCCATGCCTGCGCTTTCGACATAGCCTTCGACGCCGGTGATCTGGCCTGCGAAACGGATGTGCGGCGCGAAACGCAAGCGGAGTTGGTTATCCAGCAGCGTGGGCGAGTTGATGAAGCTGTTGCGGTGAATGCCGCCGAGGCGGGCGAAGCTGGCCTCTTCGAGGCCGGGAATCATCGCGAAGACTTCTTTTTGCGCGCCGTATTTCATCTTGGTTTGAAAGCCGACCATGTTCATCAGCGTGCCGAGAGCGTTGTCAAAGCGCAGTTGCACAACGGCGTGGGCCTTTACATCGGGGGCGTGCGGGTTGGTAAGACCGACGGGTTTCATCGGGCCGAAGCGGAGCGTTTCGCGGCCCCTCTCTGCCATAACCTCGATCGGCAGGCAGCCATCAAAGTAACCAGCGGTCTCGCCCTCGCGGAATTCGGTTTTCTCGGCAGCCAGCAGCGCGTCGATGAAGGCGTTGTATTGTGTTTCGTCCATCGGGCAGTTGAGGTAGGCTTTCTGCTCTTCCTCGCTGTCTCCTTTGTCGTAGCGCGACTGCATCCATGCCACGTCCATGTTGATACTGTCGGTGTAAACAATCGGGGCGATGGCATCAAAGAAGGCGAGCGCATCAGCGCCTGTGGCCTTGGCGATGGCTTTGCTCAGCGCGTCGGAGGTGAGCGGGCCAGTGGCGATGATCCAGTGGCCGGATGTGGGCAGCTCGGTGATTTCTTCGTAGGAAACCTCAATGAGCGGGTGCGCTTTGAGCGCAGCTGTGACAGAGGCGGCGAAGGGGTCACGATCAACCGCCAGAGCCCCGCCCGCGGGGAGGCGGTGTTTGTCTGCGGTTTGCATGATGATGCCGCCAGCGGCGCGCATTTCCCAGTGGAGAAGGCCCACGGCGTTTTGCTCGCTGTCATCGGAACGGAAGGAATTGGAGCAGACCATTTCGGCGAGATCGCCTGTCTGGTGCGCGAATGTGCCGACCTTTGGGCGCATTTCATGAATGGTTACGGGCACGCCCATTTGGGCGGCCTGCCAGGCGGCTTCAGAGCCTGCGAGGCCTCCGCCGATGATGTGTAATCTCTCTGTCATGCCCGCGATGTAGGGCAAGTGCGGCGCGAATGAAAGAGGCTTAGTCGAGGATTGAATCCACCTTTAGGCCAGACGGCACACTTGCGGGCGCACCGAGCTTGCCGCCGATGCTGCTGCGGTCCGTCAACGCATGGAGGAATGAGATAATATCATTCACCTCGGCGTCGGTGAGCGGGGGGATGTCGAGTGTGATCGCGGCGGCGATGCGGGCGAGTTCTTCGGCGTCGGGCATTTGCGGTGTGACTGTGCCGTAGCCTGACAGCGCAGGGACGGGGGCTTTGGACGGATCAAAACGCATAAGGCTTTCACGCGGGGCGAGATGGTGGCGCACCACGGCTTCGAGAGAGGCGTAAGCACCCGAGTGGCCGTAAGGCGCAGTGAGGGCGACATTGCGTAAGCTGGGCGTGCGAAAGCAGTATTTATCCTTGTCGATGCCAGTGATGGCGCTGCGGCCAAAGTCGGCGCGGGTGACACCGTTCTCTTTTCCGTGGTCTTTCCCGGGGCCGATCTGGGGGATGCCTATGGCGTGAAAACCATGATCTGTCTGAAAGCGGCCAGCGTGACAACTTGAGCACGTGGATTTGCCGTAGAAAAGCTCCATGCCGCGGGCCTGAGGCGCCGTGAGGGCCGATTTATCACCCCGCAGGTAGGCATCAAAAGGGCTGTTGTCGGCGCGGAACTCTTGCGCAAGAAAAGCGCCGATGGCGTTGCCGATATCGGTGATGTGGAGTGGTTCGCTGTTGCCATTGAGGGCTGTGAAGCGCCTGCGGTAGGCAGGAATGGCCTCGATACGGGCAGCGAGTTTGGCCCAAGCACCATTTGGCCCGCGAATACGGCCTGCAAAAACATCGGAACCTATCTCGTTTTCGCCATTGGCGCCTGCCATTTCCTCATGGCTGAGGATGGGCAACAAGGCTTGCGCGCCGAGGATGTTGACCACTCCGCGCTCGAGCGCGTGCCCTTCGGGCATGAGGATGCCGAAGGGCGCGTCTGAATCGACAGAGACACGACCATCGTGAAACAGCGTGGTGAATTCGGTTGCGCCAAGGTTGAAAATGGCTGGCGCATTGCGCGGGATGTGCCGCTCGGCGGGCGCATCGCCCGAGCCGCGGCGGCGTTTGCCAAGGCCTGTGCCGCCTTCTCCGACAGAAAGGGGAACCGCATCGGCAGAGCCGAGCACACCATGATGACAACTGGCGCAGGATATGTTGCGGTTGCCTGACAAGAGCGGATCAAAGAAGAGATCACGACCCAACAGGACTTGCTCATCAGGAAATCGGGGGAAGTCGGAGTGGGTCACCGGCGATAATGTGTCGGCGGCCAGAGAGAGATTGGCCTGGAGGGACAAAAGGCCGACGGTGACCCACTTCAGAAACTTTGCAACTCGCGGCAGGCGATCCTTGGAGGGCTGAGCCATGCGCTGTTGCAGTTCATGGCTTAAATGAACCCGAATTATGGCGAGATTATGGCAAAAACGGTAAAAGTTGGGCATCGGTCACAAAAAAATCCAAAAGGCATACAGCAAGCAGTGTTGGCAGGAGTCTACATCAGGTTTGTGCGGGCTGGAACTGTGGTTTTCAAGCTGCCTGTTTTGTAGCGAATTTCACTCATTGTGCATCATCGGAAACCACCGCTCCGATTGACCCCATAAGTGATGTCAAAAACCTGATGGAGGCGTTGCCTCTCGGCTTGACGGGATAAACGGTGTGAGAAACAGCTTTTTCCGGAAAGCAGACGCAACCCACCATCCTGACAGGACCAGCACCATGAGCAAATACGCCCTTACCGTCACATGCCATTCGACACGGGGGATCGTTGCGGCGATTGCCAATTATCTTGCGGATAACGGCTGTAATATTTCCGACAGCGCCCAGTTTGACGACAAAGAAACCGATAATTTCTTTATGCGGGTCAGCTTCGAGAGTGATGGCAGCGTTGATCTTGCCAAACTGTCAGACGGGTTTGCCGCAACGGCGGGCTCTTTCGGGATGACATACGAGTTTCATGACGAGACCGTGAAAATGAAAGTGGTGATCATGGTGTCGCGCTTCGGGCATTGCCTGAATGATCTGCTGTATCGCTGGCGCATCGGGGCGCTGCCGATTGATATTGTCGGGGTGATCTCGAACCATATGGATTACCAGAAGGTTGTTGTGAACAATGACATACCGTTTCACTGCATCAAGGTGACGCCCGAGAACAAGCCCGAGGCGGAAGCGCGGATTATGGCTGTGGTGGAAGAGGCGGGGGCTGATCTGATTGTACTGGCGCGATACATGCAAATTCTGTCTGATGAAATGTGCCAGAAGATGTCGGGGCGGATTATCAACATTCACCACTCGTTTCTGCCGAGCTTCAAAGGCGCAAACCCTTACAAGCAGGCGTTCCAGCGGGGCGTGAAGCTGATCGGTGCGACATCGCATTATGTGACAGCTGATCTGGATGAGGGGCCGATTATCGAGCAGGACATCGTGCGGGTGACACATGCGCAATCATCAAACGATTATGTGGCCTTGGGGCGCGATGTGGAAAGCCAGGTGTTGGCGCGTGCCATTCACGCGCATATTCACCGCCGCGTGTTTTTGAACGGCAACAAGACGGTGGTGTTTCCGGCCTCGCCCGGATCTTATGCTTCCGAGCGCATGGGCTGAGATGTTACTGCTCCCATGTGGGCGGGCGTTTTTCCAGAAAGGCACTGATGCCTTCTTCGGTGTCGCGGTAGAGCATGTTTTGCACCATGGCATCGCCTGTGTAGCTGTAAGCGTCTTCCAGCGTCATCTCTGATTGTTTGTAAAAGCCTTCCTTGCCGATTTTGACAGCGGCGGCGAGTTTGCCGGCAACTTTTTCGGCCAAGGCCAGCGCATCAGCTTCGGCGTTTTCGGAGACACTGTTGATGAGGCCGAGCGTTTCGGCGCGCGGGGCGTCGATAAAGCTGCCTGTGGTGAGCATTTCAAACGCCTGTTTGCGCGGGATATTGCGGCTCAGCGCCACCATGGGTGTTGAGCAGAAGAGGCCGATGTTGACCCCGTTGACGCCAAAGCGCGTGCCTGTCTGGGCCACAGCCATGTCGCAGGTTGCGACAAGCTGGCAGCCAGCGGCGGTGGCGATGCCATGGGGGGCTGCGATGACGGGCTGGGGCAGGGCGCGGATGCTCAGCATCATCTTGGTGCAGCGGTTGAAGAGATCGGCAAAGTAGGCTTTGCCGCCATCTTCGGCCTGGCGACCTGCTGTCATTTGCTTGAGATCATGGCCCGCGCAAAAGGCTTTACCTGCACCCGAGATGACAACGGCGCGGATGCTGCGGTCTTCCTTGAGGTGTTCAAGTTCGGCCTGAAGGGCGGCGAGCATTTCATCGGAGAGGGCATTGAGCCGCTCCGGCGCGTTCATCCGCAGATGCGCGACTGCGTTTGTGTCGTTACGTTCCAGAATTGCCATCTTGCTCTCCTCCAGGCTCATGGGCAGTCTAGTGCGGAAGATTGGATGAGGTAAAGTATGGCATTGGCATTGGACAAAGAAGAATTGCAGGGGTTTCTCGACGAGGTTTTCCCGCAGGTGAAGGGCGAGTTTGTCGTGGAGCATGTTGAGGACATGTATTCCGAGATACGCATTCCGATCAGTGACAAGCATTTGCGCCCCGGCGGGACAGTTTCGGGGCCGACGATGTTTATGCTGGCGGATGTGGCTGTTTATGCCACGATATTGGCGATGATCGGCAAGAAGGCTCTCGCTGTCACCACAAGTTGCAGCCTTGATTTTATGCGCAAGCCTGCGGCGGGCAAAGACCTTATGGCCAAATGCAAACTGCTCAAGCTGGGCCGTGTGCTGGCAGTGGGCGATGTGCTGATTTACTCGGTGGGCGAGGACAAGCCCGTGGCGCGTTCGACAATGACTTATTCTATTCCGCCAAAATAAGTGAGCTGCGCGCAGTGCGGAAAAAAAAGGGCCAGAGTGAACTCTGGCCCAGGTAGGAAGAGGGCTGACACAGGGGAGTCAGAACCTCTGATCGGGACGATATCAGGGCCGCCAGAACCATTTACGGGACTCGATGTGTGCTTGTCTGCGAGTCAATCCGATATCGGTGAGTTGTTCGTGTGTGAGGCGTTTCAGGTCCGAACGGGTGCGGCTGCGCTCTGACCAGAGAAATGTGACATAGGCGATATGCAACGCAAGGCGCGACGTGAGCGGCAGCGTGTTGATTTGTCCTAGCTTTGTAAGGCTGGAGGGATCGTATTGTGTCAATGTAAGCATCGGAACCTCCTTAAAAATTGATACAATGCTATGTGTTGTTGTGATACATTTAGGTAGAAATGCCGATTCTTGCTAGGAAAACATTGTGACTGATACAATTTGGCCACCGAACTTTGCGAAATCTCGCGGTGCGAAGTATCTTGTATTGATACAATCTCTCAGGGCGGCTGTCAGATCGGGAGAATTGTCACAAGGCCAACGCTTGCCGCCCGTGAGAGATCTGTCGTGGCAGCTCGGGATTACGCCCGGCACAGTCGCACGGGCTTACAAGCTTGCGGCGGAAGAAGGCCTTGTTGATACGGCTGTCGGGCGCGGCACATTTGTGACGGGCGCGCGGGCGGTGAGCGATATCCCCGAGCCGCTGATCAACCTGACAGGTGTGAATATGGTAAATTTTCGCTCGGCGCAGGTTGTGAATGTTGGTCAATCCGGGGCTATTTCGGCGCAGTTGCGTGCGCTTGGGGCAGAAGGCGCACATGAATATGTGACTTATCCGACTGAAGAGACGGACTACGCCGCGCGTGAAGCTGTGGTGGACTGGATCGGGGAGGGGCGCGCGGGGCGGATTGCGGCGGATGATATTGTGTTGGCGATGGGGGCGCAAAACGCGACGATTATCGCCTTGCAGGCGATATTGCATGGGCCTGCGCCTATTATCCTGACGGACGAGCTGGCCTATCCGGGCGTGCGCCATGCAGCGAAGCTTTTACGTGCACGTTTGATTGGTGTTGAGATGGACGCGGAAGGGCTGCGGCCTGACCGGCTTGAGCACTTGCTGCGCGAACATGGGGCGCAGGTTTTGCTGACTTCGGCAGAAGCGCATAGCCCGACAACCACACGCACAAGCCTTGCGCGGCGCAAAGAGATCATCGACATTGCACGCCGCCACCAACTTCAGATTATTGAGGACGATTGCCATTGTATCTGGTGGGAGGGGCGGCCAGCATACCGCGAGCTTTGTCCCGAATTGTGCTGGTATATCTCCTCGCTCACCAAGTCTGTCTCAAGTGCTTTGCGGTTTGGCTATATTGTGCCACCACAAGGGCAGGCGCGGCTTGTGCGGCAAGTTGCGCAATCATCGTTTTACGGGATACCGCAGCCTATGATCGACCTGGGCGAAGCGCTGCTGCGCTCGGGGGATGCAGCCAGGATCAGAGCCAAGGTGCGCAGCAAGATCAACGAGCGGGTGCAGGAGGCGCTGAACTGCCTTGGAAGCTGGGATATTGCCTATCATCATGATGTATCGTTCTTCTGGCTCAAGCTGCCACAGGGTTGGCGAGGCTCAAGTTTTGCGCGGGCCTGTGAGCGGGTGGGCATTTCACTTAAGGCAGCGGATGAGTTTGCGCTTGCGGACGGGGCCTCGCCAAATGCTGTGCGCATTGGTATTTCGGTTGATATTGATCACGAGACCTACCGCGCGGCGCTTGTGAAGATGTCCGATATCCTCGCGAAGCCGCCATCAAACGCGGAAATTTGATGGGGTATAATAATACCTAATTTTTAAGCTATTGTTTTTTCTCGGTTAATTTGATTTTTGCGCAGTTGACTGTGCGTTCAGGCGCTATATAAACCGCCCATCCCGCAAGCAGAGAGCGGTTTTCTCTCTGCCCAACCCGATTATCAGGATTTCAAACATGAAAACCTTTACTGCGACACCCGCAGATATCGACAAGAAATGGATCATCATCGACGCTGAAGGCGTCGTGCTGGGCCGTCTCGCCTCGATCATCGCGATGCGCCTTCGCGGCAAGCACAAGCCGTCTTTCACACCTCACATGGACATGGGTGACAATGTCATCGTGATCAATGCCGAGAAAATCCAACTGACAGGCAAGAAGCGCGAAGAAAACTTCTACTGGCACACAGGCCACCCCGGTGGCATCAAGAGCCGCACCAAGCAGCAGATCCTTGAGGGTGCATACCCCGAGCGCGTTGTGACCAAAGCGGTCCAGCGTATGCTTCCAGGTGGTCCACTGAGCCGCAAGCAGATGACAAACCTGCGCGTATACGCGGGCACAGAGCATGGCCACGAGGCGCAAAACCCAACTGTTCTTGACGTTAAGTCGATGAACAAGAAAAACACACGGAGCTGAGCGACATGGTTGATCAAGTGAACTCACTCGAAGAGCTGGGCGCTGTAGCAAGTGACGCAGCCCCCGCAGCAGAAGCTGTTGCAGAACCCCGTGAGCCTATGCGCGATGCGCTTGGCCGCGCTTATGCCACAGGCAAGCGTAAAGATGCGGTTGCCCGTGTCTGGATCAAACCGGGCTCAGGCAAGGTTGTGGTCAACGGCAAAGAGATGAACAAATATTTTGCGCGTCCCGTTCTGCAAATGATCCTGCGCCAGCCCTTCCAGGTTGCCGGTGTTGAAGACCAGTTTGACGTGATGGCAACTGTTAAAGGCGGTGGCCTCTCGGGCCAGGCCGGCGCGGTTAAGCACGGTGTTTCAAAAGCGCTTCAGCTTTATGACCCCAGCCTGCGCGGCGCTCTGAAAGCCGCCGGCTTCCTGACACGCGACAGCCGCGTTGTGGAACGTAAGAAATTCGGTAAGCGCAAGGCGCGCCGGAGCTTCCAGTTCTCCAAGCGTTAAGCTTTACTTACAGTATTGTGAAAAAGGGCTGCCTTCGGGTGGCCCTTTTTTGTGCCTTGCTGTGCTTATGAATTAGGCATCCTTCAACCTTGGGTTACATCACCGTCATATAGGGTTGACCATTAGGGCGCAGTTTTATCATCATGGATAAACGCGAACGAAGGGACACCGAGATGAAACGGATTTGGAAACCGGCAGTATGTGCTGTGTTTATGGCAACTGCCGCAACGAGTGTATTGGCGCAAAGTGTTCCCGAGCCAGTGCAACTGAGCAAATTTGCAGTGGCACGCGCCGAGGCGAACCGCCTGTTTAGCTTGGTGTGTGACGGAAACGGGAAGTCCGCGACAAGCAAGGCGGGAGCAAAACAAGTCAACGACGCGCTGAACCAACTTAGAAAAATTGGCTTTGAATCCAAAAATTATTTAGAGGTTGCCACAGCGGCGACTGCACTGGGAAATGCCCAAGGTTATAAGGAGTGTTACGCCCACCAAGTGTATCGTGAGCAATTCTCAAAAAATTCATACAGCGAGGAATTGGCTGCAAGATTGCATAAAGCCGCGGCTGGTTATGGCTATCCCGTCGGGATGTCAAATTATGGCAACAGGCTTTTGCTTGGAAAAGGTGTTTCCGTGAATGCCGAGCTTGGGCTGGCTTATTTGGAAGCAGCGTTTGAAGGGGGCTTCAATTACGCGACCATTTATCTTGCGAACACCTATATGGATTCTAAATCGGTCTCGCGCGATCTCAAGAAAGCCAGATACTGGCTGACCAAGGCCGAGCAGGCAGACGATGGAATCAGCCTTGCCGCGTATAGCAAAGCCTTGAAACGTCTGGATGACTTGACGGTTGAGGCGCAAAAGGCAGCAAAGCCTGTTGCCAAAGCCAAACCGGTAAAAGCGGGCAAATTGCAGGTTTATCCGATGAGCCTTTTTGAAAAAGAGCGCAACTCTGTGACTGAGCTCTACTATACAGTCTGCGACGACATTCCCGGCTATGACCCAGACGATATCGTATCAAAGTCGATGGCGAATGGCGTTCAGCACACTTGGAGTAGCCTGCACAGATATGTGTTCAAGAAGGGAGACCCTCGGAACGCAGTCGCGATCCATACGCGCGGACGCGTGCTCGCGAATGAGGGGTGCTTCCTCAACAAGTTGCGCGATAAGCCTGATAGACCCCGAGATCTTAAGACGGCGGCTGAGTATATTATGATAGCCGCAGAGATGGGCTATCCCGTTGCGATGAACGACTATGGCCTGCGTCTGGTTCAAGGCAAAGGCGTGGATGCGGATGTCGGGCTGGGTATCGCCTATCTGGAAGGTGCTATCGAGGGTGAATACTGGTTTACGGCTACGTCTTTGGCGCAGATCTACATGAGCCAGAGGTATGGGGTGCAAGACCTCAAGACAGCTCGTGAGTGGCTGGAGCTGTCGCGCAAACACAACGACTCAAGCACCAAGCGCTTCAAGGACCTAGACGCGCAGCTTACAGAAATGGGTGGTTAGTTAGCTGTCGGGTTTGATCAGCCCCAAGCCACGCAGGTAAACGCCGATGCCGGATTCGAGCAGGTCTTCAGGGGAAAACGGGCTTTGCGTGCCGGGAGAGTTGCGCGCGAAAAGCTCGACGACGCCGTGGCTCATGGCCCAGATGTGAGCCGAAAACATGCTGGCAGGCGGGCGTTTGTCGGCGGGGATGTGCTGGCTGAGTTCTGACGCAGCCTGTTCCAGAACACCCCGCGCGCGGGCGGCGACAGAGGCAAGCTCGGGTGTGCGGTTGACCGAGACACCGCTTTCAAACATGGCGATGTAATGCCCCGGATATTTGCGCGCGAAGGCGAGATAGGCGCGCCCGGTGGCCTCAAACGCCGCCAGCGCCGAGGGCTGGCCCTTTTCATAGGCGTATTGCATGAGGTCGGCGAAGATGTCGTATCCCTGCCGCGCGGCCTCGGCGATCAGGTCTTCGCGGCCTTCGAAGTGACGATAGACGGCGGCGGGGGTGACGCCAGCTTCCTTGGCCGCTTCCGAGAGCGTGAAGCCTGTCGGGCCTTTGGCCTCGATCAGTTGCAGGGCGGCCTCGACCAATGCCTGACGCAGGTTGCCGTGGTGATAGCCGCGTTTTTTAGGCATCCCATATCTCGGGGCTGCCGCAGATGCTTGTGTCGATCTGGCCGACGGCTTTTTCATCTTTGCGGGTGTAGTCAATCTGGCTCAACACCGTGCGGATGGCCATCAGGCGTGCGCGGCGCTTGTCATCGGAACGGATGATTGTCCAAGGGGCCTCGGGCGTGTGTGTGCGGGTGAGGGTTTCGGAAATGGCTTGCGAGTAGTCCTCCCATTTTTTGAGGCCTTCAACGTCAATCCAGCTGAGCTTCCATTGCTTGAGCGGATCGCTTTCGCGTTTGAGGAAGCGGCGGAGCTGTTCGGCGCGGCCGACATTGAGCCAGAGCTTGAAGAGGTGGATGCCCTCGTCGGCGAGCATTTTCTCGAAAGCGGGTGTCTGGGTGAAAAAGTGTTCGCGCTGTGCATCGGTGCAGAAGCCGAAAACTTTTTCAACAACACCACGGTTATACCAACTGCGGTCGTAGAACACGATCTCGCCGCCTGACGGCAGGTGATCAATGTAGCGCTGGAAATACCATTCGGTTTGCTCTTTTTCGGTCGGCTTGGGCAACGCCACAATGCGTGCGCCACGAGGATTAAGATTCTCACGGAAGCGCTTGATTGTGCCGCCTTTTCCCGCCGCATCACGGCCTTCAAAGACGATGGCTATGCGCGCGCCCGTCTCTTTGGCCCAGCTTTGCAGCTTGACGAGTTCGATTTGTAGCGCATCGAGTTCTTTCTCGTAAGCTTTGCGCGGCATCCGTTCGCTGTGCGGATAGGCCGGATTGAGGATTTCGTCTTTGTCCGCACGCTTGAGAGCGTTGCGGATCGCCTCGGGGGCGTCTTGTTCGAAATAGGTGCTGATGGCTCCGTCAAAGGGCAGCTCCATGGGCCTCATCCTTCCAGTTTTCTTGCAGTATGGCGGCTTAGCGATGGGGGCGCAATCCTGCGCGCGCGGCGGCGCGGTGAATGGCGGCAATGACGGTGCTTTCGCTGCTGTGCTGGACCATGTGGCCGTGGCCTGCCGCGCGGGTGAGCACGGCGTCGGGGATGTCATTGAGTAGCGGTTCGGAGTGGATCGAAAGGCCCACGGTGATGTCATCGGTTCCGTGGACGATCTCGACGGGGAGGCGCATTTGCGGATAGAGCGGGGCCATCTCTTTGATTTCGCTTAACAGATTGGCGCGCTGGAAAGAGGTGGCGCGCATGGAGGTGTAGCGCAGCGAGAGCTTTGGAACGAAATAGTCAAAGTAGCCCTCCGGCACGGCATCGGGTGTGAACACATCTTGCAGGATGGATTCGATACGGGCCTCGCTGATGACGGCTGGCAGCAAGGGCAGGAACAGCGGGCCAAGAAGAGGGTTTGAGCCTGCCTGATAGAGCGGATCGAGGGCGGACTCCCAAGGATGAGAGGCCGCAGCAACTGGCACAAGGGCGGCGAGACGCTCGGGCATATAGACAGCCCAGGCGAGAGCAACGGACCCGCCATAGGAATGCCCCATAACAACAGGTTTCTGCGTGCCCATGGCTTCGGCTGTGTCGGCCATTTGAGCCGCTTGGGCGCGTAGAGAGTCGCCCTTCGGGCTAACGGCGGCACTGTAGCCAAGGCCCGGCCGATCAATAATATAGATACGGTAGTCGGCGGCGAGTTTGCCTGCCAGCGAGAAGGTCATATCGCGTGTGTGACCGTTGGAGCCGTGAATGAGCACAAGATCCGGCGCGCCCTCACGGCCTGTGACAACCACGTGCATGTCGGTGCCGTTCACCTTGATGATCTGCCCGCGCGGCGGACCTGCGGCCTCAGCGGCGCGCTCGGCTTTTTGGGCGAGGAGCCAGAGCAGAAGCCAGAGAAGCAAAAGTGCTAGAAGGTTATAAAGGGTAATTTTGAGCATGATCAGCCGCGCAGATCGGTGCTTTCCAGCCCGATTTTTTCGATTTCAAACGGTGTGGTTTCGTAAATTTCGGAAATCCAGTTGCCATAGAGCAGATGCGCATGGCTGCGCCAGCGGTTGAGAGGGGTCTGGGAAGCGTCGTCATTCGGGAAATAGTTGACGGGGAGTTGAATTTCAGCGCCTGCGATCTGGTTTTCTGCCAGGTCGCGGGCGTATTCCTCGCCGAGCGTGCCGCTGTCGTATTCAAGATGGTTGAAGACATAGAGCGCACGGTGGGCCGGGTCTTCGACCAGCGCGGGGCCGACCTCTTCGGAGTGCAGGAGGACTTTGAGGCCTGCGGCTTCGATCTCGTCGCGTCTCATTTCGGTCCAGCGGCTCACGGGCATTGAGAAGTCGTCAGAAAACCCTCTGAGAAGAGTGTTTTGCGGAGCGAAGTTAAGGTGACGATAACAGCCAAAAAGCTTGTGGTCGAGCAGGTGCTTTTTCACCCCGTGGAAGTAGCCGAGCATGGCCATGCCGCCCCAGCAGACACCAAATGTACTGTGGACATGGGTTTGGGTCCAGTCAAAGACGCGGGTGAGCTCGCCCCAGTAGGTGACATCTTCGAACTCAAGATGCTCGATCGGCGCGCCAGTGATGATGAGGCCGTCGAACTTTTCGCCTGAGGCCTCAACCTCTTCAAAGGGGCGGTAGAACTCTTCCATATGTTCGGCGGCTGTGTTGCGCGAGTGATGCTCGGACATGCGGATGAGCGAAAGCTCGATTTGCAGAGGCGTTGCCCCGATGAGGCGGGCAAACTGGTTCTCGGTCTGGATTTTCTTGGGCATGAGATTGAGAAGGCCAATGCGCAGCGGGCGGATGTCCTGCCGCATGGCCTGATCTTCGCTCATGACGCTGACGCCCTCGCGGTTGAGCACGGTATAGGCGGGCAGGTGAGAGGGCAGTTTGATGGGCATTTAGGAGGCCTCGTGTTTGGGGCGGATGATTAGGCGGTGCGTCTCTCGATGGCGGCAGTCACGACAGCGTCAAAATCAGCGGCGTCGCGCACTGTGGCGATATCGGAAGCATCGACGGTGATGCCCCAGTTTGCCATGGCTTCATAACGCGGTTGGCGATGTGCAAGGGCGCGGGCGTAGGTGTAGCGAATGAAGTTATCTGGATCAACTTCATCTTCGGAGCATTTGTTTTTGCTGAGATATTCGTGCCAGACACGGGAGAGAAATGCTGGTTGGTAAGCCATAGGTTTGGGCGCGCGGTCAAAGCGGCGGATGAGCTCTTCGGTGTGAGCCTCGGAGCCTTTGAGCCAGATCATCAGGGTGTTGGCACTCAGGCACTTCATGATCTCGTCATCGGGATTGCCGGCATCGACCCATTCACAGATTGAGCCACCGGTGTCACAGATAAAGTGCGGATAGCCGTAGAGCGCTTTGGCGCGGTCGATGAAATAGGGCGTGTCCATGAGCGCAGCGATTTCGGCGCGGCGGAACTGCTCCTGCCGCGCGGCGTAGCTGTGCATGGTCATACCGTTCTTGGCCATGGCCCCCGGTTTGCCGAGATAGGAGGAGACGGCGGCGAGGTTGCCGAAGGTGATATTGGAGCCGATGTAGATTGAATCCGACATCAGAAGATCGCGCAGGAAGGGAACTTTCATCGCCTCGCGTTTGGCGTTGTCGGCGATATATTCGCCCATGTAGCGCGTGCCGATGCGGTAATCTATCGAATAGTGAAACCAGTCACCCGCATCGCGCAGCAGGTTGGAGACATGGGTTTTGCCAAGGCCTGACATGCCGAAAAACAAAACTTTCTTTTCAGGGGCATTGCGCCAGCTTTGCGCTGTTGGATAGATCATCTCTGGCCTCGTTTACTCGTGTTCCTCTGGAGTAAAGCGGCAATGGCAGAGGGTCAAAGCGTTTTATTGCGAACGAACGTCCAAAGGCGGCCATCCAGGATGAGAAGGCCAAGGGCGAGGATGCCGAAACCGAGGAGCGCACGCGGGTGGAGCGCCTCGCCCAGAACGGCCCAGCCAAGAACAATCGCTATGGGGGGCATGATAAGCGTGACCAACATGAGATTGCCCGAGCCCGCCATGGCGAGGACGCGGTAGTAGAGCAAATAGGCGAGCACCGTGGCGACGAGCGCGTAATAGGCGATTGCGGCGAGGGTTTCGAGGCGCAGTTCAAGTGTGAGCGGGCCTTCAAAGTGCCATGC
Source organism: Lentibacter sp. XHP0401 (assembly GCF_025751535.1). Lineage (GTDB taxonomy): Bacteria > Pseudomonadota > Alphaproteobacteria > Rhodobacterales > Rhodobacteraceae > Lentibacter. Next base: position 283,970 of record NZ_JAOWLC010000002.1, read on the forward strand.
GAGCGGAACCATAATGAGTGCGGTGCAGGTGAGCATACCCGCCGCGGCAACAAGCGGGGGGAGACCAGTGAGGTGCTTGCGCGCCCAGACGCCAGCGAAGGCGTAGGAGAGCGTTGCAGTGAGAGCTGCGATCTGGGCCAGCGAGCGGATATCAAAATTGCGCAGGTTTTCCAGCCCAACGGCTGTTGCCACGCCGAAGAAGCCGATGCTGACGCCCGCAAGCTTGCGCGTGCTCAGGCGCTCGTCGGTCAGAAAGAGTGCGGCGACCAGCACGCCGCATATGGCTGTGGCGCTGTTGAGAATGGCGGTGAGGCCGCTTTCAATGTGGAGCTGTGACCAGTTGAGCAAGGTGAAGGGGATAATGTTGTTGAGAAGTCCCATGACGAGGAACACGCCCCAGATTTTAGCGCCTTTGGGGCGGTGCAGACGTAGGGCGAAGACCAGCGCCCATAGCACAAGTGCCGCCCAGAGTGCGCGGTGTGCCACTGTCGAGAGCACGCCGATTTCGTTAAGGGCGATGCGCACCGAGAGGAAAACCGCGCCCCAGACGAGCGCCAGCAGGAGCAGTTCGGCCCATGCACGGGGTGATATGGTTTTTTGCGCGTTCATGAGAGAGCCTTGTCACTCAATAGCCAGCAAGGCGACCCGTTTCTTGCTGGATAGATAAAAAAACGCCCCGCCGGGAGGGCAGGGCGTTTTGAACTTTAGCAAGGCTTCGAATTAGAAGCTGTAAGCGACTTTGACGCCGAAGGCGACCGCGTCACCGCTGAAATTAACGGGACCGACTGATTGATCGCCTGGTTTGATGTATTGCACACCACCCGTGACTTTGAGGCTCTCGTTTACGTTATAGGATGCTCCGAGACCGATGCTCTTATAGCCGGTTGTGGGCGAGAGAGCAGTGTTGCCGGGGCGTGTGCCCGCTGCTTCATAGCCCAATGTCATTGCAAGGCTGAGCTTGTCGTTAATCTTGCGGCCAACACCCAAGGTCAGGCTTGTTGAATCGTCGCGGAAGTTGACCCAATTTGTGGATGCGCCGCCGCCAACAGGTGTTGAGTCTAGTGATGAGCCCTTCCATTTCACATGACGAACCGAACCAAAGAGCAGTGTGTCTTTTGCGATCCCTGTCTGGAACTCGAGGTTCAGGCTTTCGGGAGTCTGGTGGCTGGCCGTGACAGGAGTAACAAAGTTTGTTGTTCCGTCCAGCTTGTTTGAGATGGAGGTGCTATATGTCAGCGCGATACGCATTGCGATTTCCGGACGCTCGTAGGCGGCACCGACAAGTGCACCCCAAGCGTAATCGCCCGACGCATTCAGGATACCGGGTGTTGAGGTGATTGTGCCCGTCAATGACTGAGCGCGCGCACCCGCGTGAACGCTCCAGTTGTTATTGAACTTGTAGCGTCCAACAAAGGTAATCGCCTTGCTTGATACATCGGCAAAGCCGCCTGCAAAGGGCCCTGAAGTGTAGCGAATGTCTGCACCGAAAGGTTGGTCAACAATTACCGCTACATCTACCTTGTCGGTGAGCGCCTTCTTGATTGAAAAGCTCACGGGGCTGTAACGCGTTGTGGCATCATTTGTGCCCAGTGTGCCGGATACGTTCGGGTCGACCGTGCCGACCGAGAAGGTAACAACATCGCCACTTTCGAAAATGGGTGTAATCCACTGACCAGAGCGGTCGATACCGCCGGCGATGGCTGTGGTTGCAAGTAGCGAGAACATGCTCGCGCTGAGTGCTAATTTCTTCATTTTGGTCTCCTCCCAAAAAACTTTACTCAAACTATCGGCAAAGTTCCGCTGCACAAATAGGTTCCGTTGCGGCAGGTCTTGAAACGCAACGTCATGTGACATGAAAGACAAAAAAAACAGCGGTTTTATGCGCTTCATGGTCTGAAAAAGGCGAAACAGGCATGAGTTAGGCGTTACACGTGGGCCAGTTTACGGGTTTCGCTCCAGATATTGAAGTAGTTTCCAGCAAAAATCAGCAGCGCGCCGACCAAGACCCAGACATCCAGTGCTTCGGCGTAAAAGGCTGCGCCGATAAGTGCAATCACGGGCAGGCGTGCAAAATCTATCGGAACAACCACTGTTGCGGGCGCAAGGCTGAGCGCGGTTGTCAGGCAGAAATGCGCGATGAGCCCCGCGCAGCCGATGAGCAACAGCCAAGGGGCTGTTGTGGCCGATGGCAGGGCGATATCGCCGTCATACCCTGCAAGAGCAATTCCGAAGACGGCTTGCAGGGTGGTGAGATAGAAGAGAATACAGGTGATTTTCTCGCTGCGGGTGAGCCGCTTGGTTGTCATGATCGTGATTGCAAAGCAGACTGCGGCAAGCGCTGCTGTGATTACCCCGATGCCGACCGTTTCGCTTCCGAAGGGTCGCGCGACGATCAGGATGCCCGCAAAGCCAAGGGCGGCTGCGGTTGCCCGAGTCGGTGTCATCCGCTCCCCCAGAACAAAGGGTGAGAGCACGAGCACCCAGATCGGCGAGGTGAATTCGAGGGCGAAGACCTGCGCGAGCGGAATGACGGTGAGCGCAAAGAACCACAGGTTCTGGCCGGTGAAATGTGCTATATTGCGGATGAATTGCACACCGAGATGTCGCCGCGTGATATCCTTCAAGTGCCCGGTGGCACTGGCCACGACCATCACGATCACAACCCCGATCAAGCTACGATACATCATGATTTCAAATGTATCCAGCTCGAAGCTCACAGCCCGCCCGGCCACGGCCATAGCCGTAAACGAGGCAATCGCCCCGATCATCCAAAGCATAGCGCGCAGGGTCTGGGCGGTGTCAGTCATGTCTTTTTTATTGCCACAAATATCCCGGGGGGCTGGGGGCTGGCCCCCAGCGGATCGGCGCGCGAAGCGCGTCGAAGCCTCTCACTCCCACTCGATCGTGCCGGGGGGTTTGGAGGTTACGTCATAGGTCACACGGTTGATGCCTTTGACTTCGTTGATAATCCGCGTGGCGGTTTCACCGAGGAAATCGTGGCTGAACGGGTAATAATCCGCCGTCATGCCGTCCACCGAAGTTACAGCGCGCAGAGCGCAGGCAAAATCATAGGTGCGCCCGTCCCCCATGACGCCCACGGTGCGCACAGGGAGAATCGCAACGAAAGCTTGCCATATATCGTCGTAAAGCCCGTGTTTGCGGATTTGGTCGATATAGACCGCATCGGCCTTGCGCAGGATTTCGAGCTTTTCGCGGGTGATTTCACCGGGGCATCGGATGGCAAGGCCGGGGCCAGGGAAAGGGTGACGTCCGATGAAGCTTGCGGGGAGGCCAAGCTCGCGGCCAAGCTCGCGCACTTCGTCTTTGAAGAGGCCGCGCAGCGGCTCGACGAGCTTGAGGCCCATCTTTTCGGGCAAACCTCCGACGTTGTGGTGTGATTTGATGGTGACAGACGGACCACCAGAGAAGCTTACGCTTTCGATGACGTCGGGATAGAGCGTGCCTTGGGCGAGGAATTCCGCGCCTTCGATCTGGTCGGCGTGTTTCTGGAACACATCGATAAAGAGGCGACCGATGATCTTGCGCTTGGTTTCGGGATCGGAGACGCCCTCAAGCTCGCCGAGGAAAAGCTCTGTTTCGTCGGCATGGATAAGATTGAGGTTGTAGTTGTCACGAAACATTGTCGTGACTTCTTCGGCCTCGTGGAGACGCAGCAAGCCGTGGTCGACAAACACACAGGTGAGCTGCTCGCCGATGGCTTCGTGCAGAAGAAGGCCTGTGACCGAGCTGTCGACGCCGCCCGAGAGCGCGCAGATAACTTTTTTGTCACCGACCTGCTCACGGATGAGGCGGATCATTTCTTCTCGGTAGGCGCCCATGGTCCAATCGCCCGAGAATCCTGCGAGCTTCACGAAGTTTTCATAGAGGGTCTTGCCGTTGGGGGTGTGGTGCACTTCGGGGTGAAACTGCACGGCGAAAAAGTTGCGCGACAGATCTGCGGTCATGGCAAAGGGCGCGCCGGGAGATGTGCCGAGCACTTCAAAGCCCGGAGCGATTTCGCTCACGTGGTCGCCGTGGCTCATCCAGACCTGCTCGCGGCCTGATCCGTCCATGAACCAGCCGTTGATAAACTCGGGGCGTGCCTCTGCCGGGCTGACCCATGCGCGGCCAAACTCGGCTGTGGCATGCTCACCCGCCTCAACCTTGCCACCAAGGTCGTGCATCATCACTTGCTGGCCATAGCAGATGCCGAGAATCGGCACACCGAGCGTATAGGCGCTGGCGGGAGGGCGCGGAGAGCCTTCACGCATGACCGAATCCGGCCCACCCGAAAAGATGATCGCCTTGGGGGCAAGCTCGGCCAGAAGCGCGTCATCTACCTTTTGGTAGGGGTGGATTTCGCAGTAGACATTGAGCTCGCGCAAGCGGCGCGCGATGAGCTGCGTGACCTGGCTGCCAAAGTCGATGATGAGGAGGGTTTCATGCGATATATCTGTCATGATCTGGCTCTAGGGCAGTGCGCGAAAAAGGTCAATTCCCAGAGATGGGGGAAAACACGGGACAAGCGCGTTTTGCTGTGTAACTTATGGGCGGTGGAACTGTTCGAGAGTGAAAGGACGTCAAAATGAAATTACGCTATACGATTTTATATGTGGATGATGTTCAAGCGAGCCTTGCCTTTTACACTGCAGCTTTCGGACTTGAGGTGGGCTTTTTGCACGAGAGCAAGGATTATGGAGAGCTGGTGACCGGTGAGACAAAGCTTGCGTTTTCGTCTCGGGCCTTGATGGAAAGTCTGGGTAAAAAGCCTGCATTGCCACAATCTGATGCGCCTGTGTTCGAAATTGCTTTCGAAACAGATAATGTTACGGCAGGTTTTGAGCGCGCGGTAAACGCAGGTGGCAAAGTCGTGCAGCCCGTGGAAGAGATGCCGTGGGGGCAGACAACCTCTTACATCAGTGATCCTGACGGGTATCTTGTTGAAATTTGCTCGCCCGTGAACAACACATGAAAGCGTAAATGACGATGTCTCTGGAACTTGCAGCAATCAATTTGGCCGTTGCCATGTTTTGTGGCGCGCTTGTCGGTACAGAACGGCAAATGCGCCAGCGCATGGCGGGGGTACGCACCAATGCACTTGTTGCGCTCGGGGCGGCGGGTTTTGTGGTGTTCTCGACGCTTTTTCCAGATGAGGTCAGCCCCACAAGGGTTGCGGCGCAGGTTGTGTCGGGCATCGGCTTTCTCGGAGCCGGGCTAATCTTTCGCAACGGCTTTACCGTGCACGGGCTCAATACGGCGGCGACGCTTTGGTGCTCTGCCGCTGTGGGGATTATGGCAGGGGCAGGCTTTATGCTTTATGCGCTCGTTTTGACGGGACAGATCATGTTTGTGAACCTCGGGCTGCGCCCTTTGGTGAACTGGATCAAGAAGCGCACAGGAGCAGGCAAACCGCATCTTCAGGAATTCCACCTTTGCCTGACGGGCAAGGATGACGTGACCTTGAGGGGCCGGGTTGTGCAGGCGTTTTCTATCTCGGGGTTCCAGATTGTTTCGATTGCCACACAGGATAAATCTGCAGACCAGCCGCGTGAACTTGAGGTGGTTGTGACGGTGGAAGACCCTGACGATACGTTGTTCAAAGCCGCAATCGTGCCTTTGTTGGCCTCGCCCGATGTGTCGAGCCTGAAGTGGAGCAGTTTGCACGACATGTGAAAGCAATGTCGCTTTTACCCGCCAAGGGGCGCAAAAGCGCCGCGGGTGTGGATGCTGGCGGGCTATGAAGGAACAGATTTTCAGATTGTCCCAGAATCAAGGGTGGCCCATGACCGAGGCAACGACAAAAAGACGTGGACGCACCGCAGGCGGTGGAGGTGCAGCGCGCCGTGCCGAACGCAGCGCGGTTTCGTTTGAAACGGCAAAGTATATCGAGCGCAACATTCCCAATTTCGAGGTGCTCAACGAAGAGGCGCTCCAGATCATCGAGGCCAATGCCGAGGCGATTCTGGAAGAAGTGGGTGTCAATTTTGTGGACAACCCCGCCGCTCTGGAGCGCTGGCGTGATGCGGGTGCAGATGTTCAGGGCGAACGCGTGCGCATCCCCAAAGGTTTGGCGCGCGAGCTGATCAAAACCGCCCCGAGCGAATACACGCAACATGCCCGCAACCCCGAGCGCAATGTTGTTGTAGGGGGGCGCAACCTTGTGCTTGCGCCTGTATATGGCCCGCCTTTCGTGCGCGATGCGGCCGGCGGGCGGCGCTATGCGACGATGGATGATTTCAAGAAGTTCGTGAAGCTTGGCTATATGAGCAAGTGGTTGCACCATTCGGGCGGAACGGTCTGCGAACCGACAGATATTCCTGTGAACAAGCGTCACCTCGATATGCTGCTGGCGCATATGCAGCTTTCGGACAAGCCGTTCATGGGCTCTGTCACCGAACCGAGCCGCGCGCAGGACAGTGTCGATATGTGCGGCATTCTCTTTGGCAAAGAGTTTGTCCAAGAGAACACTGTGATGACTTCGCTCATCAACATCAACTCGCCGATGACTTTTGACGATGTGATGATGGGGGCGCTTGAGGTTTATGCTAAAAACAACCAGGCCTGCATCATTTCGCCCTTTATTGTGGGCGGGGCAATGGCGCCAGTCTCGGTGGCGGGCACGCTGACACAGGTCTTGGCCGAAGTGCTGGCGGGCGTGGCCTATAGCCAGCTTTGCAAGAAGGGCGCACCGGTGATTTTCGGGGCGTTTGTAAGCTCGATCGACATGAACTCGGGCGCGCCGACCTTCGGCACGCCAGAGGCCAGCCTTGTGACTTATGGCGCAGGGCAGCTCGCACGGCGGCTTGGACTGCCGTTTCGTTCGGCTGGCTCGTTCTGCGGCAGCAAACTCCCTGATGCGCAGGCGGCTTACGAAACGGCCAACTCGCTGAACATGGGGTTGCTCTCGGGCGTGAACTTCATGTTGCACTCTTGCGGTTGGCTTGAAGGCGGGCTTGTGGCGGACTTTGAGAAGTTTGTCATGGATGCCGATCAGCTCGGCACGCTGCACCAGATGGCCAAGGGTGTTGATATAAGCGAAGATATGCAAGCGATGGATGCGATCCACGAGGTTGGGCCCGGCGGGCATTATCTGGGCTGTGCGCATACGCAGGCAAATTTCAAAACCGCTTTCTGGAAATCGGATCTGTTTGATTACAAGCCGTATGAAACATGGGAAGACGAGGGCGGGCGCGATACGCGCCAGCTTGCGACATCACGGGTGGAGAAGCTTCTCGCGCAATATCAGCAGCCAGCGCTCGACCCGGCGGTGAATGAAGCGCTCGAAGCCTATGTGGCCGAGAAGAAAGCCTCGATGCCGGATGCGTTTATCTAAGCGCTTGTTTATTCGCTGAAGAACGGGCCTCGCGAGATGCGGGGCCCGTTTCTGTTTGGTTATTCGGCTGGGGTGCGAAAGCAGGCTGCGCGGACGATTTCGGCCTCGGCGATCGCGGCGATCAGCACTTCGACGTGGCGGTAATAGCTATAGCCTGCTTCATTTCGGCGACGCTCCTGATCGAGTTTTTGCTCGATTTCCAAAAGCTCTTCCAGCGCGGGCAACGGACGCATGAGGCGGGCATGCCCACGCCGGCCCAGTGCACGGGCCAAGTGCGATTCGCGTATATAGTGGTGCACGCCCGAGCGGGCGGCATCGAGCAGTAAATGCGGACGGCGAAGAGCTTGAAAACGTGACAGTGGATCTTGCATGGAACACCTCGGAAGCAAATTCGAAATTGGTTGAGATGTCAGGCTAATCAACTTTAGCGGGCGTTGCGTGTCTCTGCGAAACAGCGAACGCAGGGTTCAGCTTTGTTTAGAGTTTGGCAACAATAGTTTCCAATACGTAAAAATTAACGAATGCGTAACCACACAAGTTTAAGTTGTGGATAACTTGTGGACAATGTGAGGGTCTCGGATGACCGTAATTCGCCTTGAGCTAGCAGATGAAGAGCGCTTCGGTGTAACGCGGGAGCTATGGCCACGGTGGTTTCCCGCTTCGGCGCTGGCCTATCTGGCGCATACGGAGCTGGGCATATCCGTTCGGGCGCTGAGCCGTCTGAGTAAGTGTCATCCGTCAACGATTTCGCGGCAAATTAGCCGTTGGGAAAGGCTGCGTGACGATAGCCTGATTGACGAGACATTCAGCCATTTGAGACCCAAAACAAAGCCCCAGGCGCTGCGCATCAGCCAAGAGGAACCTGCATTGATGAACGTGATGACCCCTGACTGCAAACTTTTGCCCGATGACCAGACATTTCTGGCCGAAGCGCGCCGTATCTTGCGCCGGTTGAGCGAGCCACGCGCTGTTTTGGCACTGGCGGCAGATATGGAAAAAGGCGTTGTTGTGCGCGAAACCGAGGCCGGCACAACCACGCGTACCGCTGTTGTCGAGCGCAGTGTGGCGCAGGCGCTGGCGGTGAAAGACTGGATTGTTTGTGCTGTGGACGGGCGGATTGCGCGTTATCGTATTACTCCAGCAGGGCGCACGGCTTTGGGCGAGCTTCTGGCTGGAGCCGAGAACCGGGCCAGCGGCTTTGCCGAGGCGAGTGCAGCCTTTGACATGAGAGGTGCACGGGTGGGCAAGAGGCGTGTGTGCGTGGGCGAGACGCCTCTGATGATCCTGTCTCGGCGGCGCGAGAAGGATGGAGAACTGTTTTTGCGCGCAGGACATGTGAGCGCGGGGGAGCGGCTGCGCGAGGATTACGAACTGGCGCAGATGGCTGAAGGTGCAAATTACGACTGGGAGGCGTTGATTGCAGGCGAGGTTCGCACAGCCACGCGCAAGACAACTCAGCTGAGCGCAGAGGCGGCGGCGGATCGCGTTGCGGCTGCGTTGTTGGCGCTTGGAGCAGGCCTCGGAGATGTGGCGCTGCGCTGCTGTTGCCAGCTTGAGGGGCTTGAAAGCGCGGAGCGCGGGCTTGGCTGGTCGGCAAGGTCGGGTAAGATTGTTCTCAGAATTGCCTTGCAACAATTAAGCTTGCATTATGAAAGCCTCGGCGAGCGCAACAAAATGATCGGCTGAGTCATACACGCTTGAGGCGTGACACTGTGTGGCAATTTGGCTATGGGTGAGCTAAGATTTGAGGACCAGCCCCCGTAAGGAAATGCCATGCGTGATCTTAAAATTCCCGACCAGCGCCACCCTGAAAAGGCCCGTAAGCCTGACAATGCCCAGCCGCGCAAGCCAAGCTGGATCAGGGTGAAAGCGCCACAGGGCGACGGGTATAAGAAAACCCACGAGATCATGCGCGAGCACAAGCTGACCACGGTTTGCGAAGAAGCGGCTTGCCCCAATGCGGGCGAGTGCTGGAGCCAGGGTCACGCGACGATGATGATTATGGGAGAGGTTTGCACGCGGGCCTGCTCATTCTGCAATATCGCGACAGGTAAACCCCCCGAAGATCTTGACCCGTTCGAGCCAGGACGTGTGGCCAATGCAGTTGAAAAGCTGGGGCTGAAGCATGTTGTGATTACTTCGGTAGACCGTGACGATGTGGAAGACGGCGGAGCGGAGCACTTTGCCCAGACCATTCGTGCCATTCGTCACCGCTCGCCAGAGACAACCATCGAAATTCTCACGCCAGACTTTTTGAAGTGTGATCCGAGCGTATTGAAGATTGTTGTTGATGCAAAACCCGATGTTTTCAACCACAATCTGGAAACCGTTCCGGGGCTTTACCCCGAGGTGCGGGCCGGAGCGCGGTATTTTCACAGCCTGCGCCTCTTGCAGCGGGTGAAAGAGATGGACCCGTCGATCTTTACCAAATCGGGTATCATGGTTGGCCTTGGCGAAAACAAGATGGCCGTGCTTCAGGTGATGGACGACATGCGCGCTGCGGATATCGACTTTCTCACCATCGGGCAGTATCTGCAGCCAACACCCAAACACCATGTGCTGGACCGCTTTGTGCATCCTGACGAGTTCAAGGCCTATGAAACGGCGGCTTACGGCAAGGGCTTTCTCATGGTTTCGGCCACGCCGCTGACGCGCTCAAGCTATCATGCGGGCGACGATTTCGCGCGTTTGCGTGATGCGCGCGAGAAAAAGCTGGCACAGGTTTAAGGCGAATGCAGTTTGGCAGGCTGGCTCTGCGAGCGGGGTTCGTGACCGTGTTTTCACAGCTGGCGATGCTGGCCTCGGCTGTGCCATCTGCTTTATTGTTGCCTCCCGACATGGTGCAACAGTTGGTGATGACCATTCCGCTCATGCTGATCCTCATGCTGTACGGATTGCCCAAGCTTGCCGACAGGATCTTTTTTGTCAATGCTCCACACGGGCTTGAGCGAACGGGCTTTGGCGCGATCTGCGTGCTTCTTGTTGTGCTGGTCGGGGCGGGATTTGTCTTGCTGGTGACAAGCAGTGTTGCAACCCCGTTTGAAGCGCAGATGATCTCGCTTGTCAGCCTGTTCACAGTGAACATGTATGTTGCAGTGCGTTGGCTGGTGTGAAATTTGCCAAGATTCAGGCCGAATGCCGGGTATTTCAAGAAACGTCACTCACATAGTTTGGAACAAACAAAGCAAATTGACATATATCAAAGGCTGAATGTGACGCGTGCAATAAGAGTAACATCAGGGGAGTCGGCTTTGACTCGTAAACTGGTGGAGAATGCATGTGTTTAGATCTGGCTTGATATCTCTTGGCGTGCGGGTGTTTCTTGCGGTCTCGCTTTCAGCAGGCGTGGCTTCTGCGCAGCAAAGCCTGCCCAACACGTCAACAGCAGACCACTCGCAATTCAAAATTCTCCAGCAAGACTTCAAATCCGGCCCTGAAGTTACGGAAGCTTGCGTGAGTTGCCACACGCAGGCGGATGACCAGTTTATGCATTCGATTCACTTTACATGGGAGTTTGACCATCCTGTCACGGGCCAGAAGCTAGGCAAACGTAATGTTGTAAACTCGTTTTGCGGCAATGTCGCCGGAAACGAGGCGCGCTGCACAAGCTGCCATGCGGGCTATGGCTGGGAGGACATGTCAGTTACCCCGCAAGAGCAGGGCGTGACCGCTGACTGCTTGGTGTGTCACGACACCTCCGGGCAATATACCAAGGCAGACTCAAAGGCAGGCCATCCGCCGCTTGACCCTGTGGCGGAGGGCACAAAAACCATTACAGGTGCCAAAGCCTGGGCCGTTGACTTAACCAAAGCGGCGCAAAGCGTTGGCACATCGACCCGCGAAAACTGTGGCAACTGCCACTTTTACGGCGGGGGCGGTGACAACGTAAAGCACGGTGATTTGTCTTCGGTGCTTTATAACCCTTCGATAGATGTTGATGTGCACATGTCGCCTGAGGGCGAAAACATGACCTGCTCGACATGCCATGTTTCGGACCAGCACCAGTGGTCCGGGTCGCGTTATAATGTGATGGCGTCGGACGCGCATAGCGAAATGCTCAAACCCGGCGAGAGGCGCGATGTGGCCACATGCCAAAGCTGCCATGGAACCGAGCCGCACCCCGCCACGCTGATGGGGGCAAAGCTTAACAATCATACCGATATGCTTGCCTGTCAGACATGTCATATTCCTGCATTTGCCAAGGGTGGTGTGCCGACCAAAACCAAATGGGACTGGTCAACCGCGGGTCGGTTGGACGCTGAAGGCAAGCCGATCCATGAGGATAACTACACCTCTTCGACGGGTGCGAAGCTGCATACATATCTCTCGACAAAAGGCGATTTCGAGTATGGCGAGAACGTTGAGCCATATTATGCATGGTTTGACGGGCAAGTGGAGTATGCCACCCGTGATCGTGAGATTGCCCCGAGTTCAACCGTGGAGGTGAATAGTATCAAAGGCGCGCGCGGGGATGGCGTATCACGCATCTGGCCGTTCAAGCGGATGGAGGGACGGCAAGCCTACGACACCGAGAGCAACAAACTGGTATTTAACCATGTTTGGGGGCCGACAACCGATACGGCGCTTTGGACAAACTTTGACTGGGGAAAATCCATTGAAGCGGGCATGAAGGCCGCCGGGCAGCCTTATTCCGGCAATTTCGATTTTGTGGACACCTATATGTATTGGCCGATCACCCATATGGTTGCCCCTGCCGACCAGGCGCTGAAATGCGGATCCTGCCACTCAGAGGACGGCCGCCTTGAGGGGGTGCCTGGCGTGCATATGCCCGGCACACGGCCCTTTGGTGTGGCTTCGCTGCTTGGCATCGCGATGGTGCTGGCAACGATTGCTGGTGTTTTGGCCCATATCGCGCTGCGCGTGATTGGCCGCAGAAGAAGGGAGCACTGAGATGAGTGTCAAAGCAAAGCCCAAACTTCACGAGCGTTGTGTAAAGGTTTATCCGCTGTTCGAGCGGCTCTGGCACTGGTCACAGATGGCGTTGATTTTTGTCCTTTTGTTTACGGGTCTTGCGATCAGCGGTATTCATAATGGGATACACTTTGGCCCTGCTGTGATGTTGCACACAGTCGCTGCGCTCACGCTGCTGGCGCTTTGGGTTTTTGCGACCTTCTGGCTGTTTACCACAGGCACATGGAGGCAATTTATCCCTAAGATCGAGGGGATGATCGATGTTGCCAAATTCTACGCCTGGGGCGTGTTCAAAGGTGAGGAGCATCCTTATAAAAAGATGTTCTGGCGCAAGCATAACCCTTTGCAGGCAGCGACATACTTTGGCCTCAAGTGGTTTGTCTTTCCCGCGATCTGGAGCACTGGGCTGCTGTATCTGACCTATAACTTCTGGGCTGACTCAGTTTCTGATGCCAGTTTCTGGATCTGGCTGATCAGTAATCTGCATATTCTCAGCGCCTACGTTATCGCGGCGTTTATTATTGTGCATGTTTATCTGCTAACCGTCGGCCACGGCTTTCGCGCCCATGTGCGCCCGATGATCACCGGTTATGACGAAATCGAGCTTACACCCGAGCAGGAAGCCTATCTTGAAACCAACGAGCCGGGGCGGTTGCGTTAATTGGTGCTGCCAAGCGCTGCGAGATAAGCCGCAATGGCCGCGCGGTCGGAGGCGGGGAGCTTGGCGGTGTTTTCAACCACAGCAGCCATATGGCCACCTGCATTGTCAAAATCAGGTGTGAAGCCGGTTTCGAGATAATAGGCGATATCTGTTTCGCTCCAGTCGAGCGCGTTTATGGCCGGTATGCGGCCTTCGCCCGAGGGGTTGGCCGCGCCTTTGAGCCAGTCTGCATTTTGAGGCGCTCCGACAATGTTGCGAGGGGTGTGACATTCGCCGCAGTGGCCCAAAGCTTCGACAAGGTAGCGTCCGCGCTGTAGCACTTCGTTTTCAAGCGGCATTTGCGCAACCCAGTAATCATCGAGGAACACCCGCTTCCATAGGCCGAGGCCACGGCGGATATTGAATGGAAAGCCGACCTCATGCGCAGCACTTGGCGTATCGGAGGCAGGGAGTGTTTGTAGGTAGCTGTGTAGATTGGCAATGTCTTGAAGCCCGTCACCGCGCAGCTTCATGCGGATGTATGAACCATAGGGAAAAGCTGGATAATAATGCTGCCCTTTAGGCGATGTGCCGTAAAACATGGCATTGGCGAGGTCGGTTTTGCTCCAGCTGCCGATACCGTGGGTGCTATCGGACGAGATATTCGGGGCAATGAATGTCCCGAAGGGCGAGGCAAAGCGCATACCACCAACAAGCAGAAGCTTGTCATCGTCTGTGGCTTCGGGAGCGGCATGACACGAAGCGCAACCCGCAGCAAAAAACACTTGTTGGCCGGCTTCGGCATCGCCCTCAAGATCGGCGAGTGCACTCTCGGGCAGCCGTTTGGGCGCGCTGAGAAACCAGAACGCAAGGGCACAAACAGCAGCAACGGCAATAAGGCGGATCAGAATGCGGCGCATAGGACAGACCTCTGTTTTATTCCGCTCAGGATAGAGCCGGTAGGGCTTGTGTAAAGCCTAGGCTTCGTCTTCGGCCAGAAAACGCACGCAGCCGATATAGGGCAGGTTACGGTTGCGTTGGGCAAAGTCGATCCCGTAGCCGACAACGAACTCGTCAGGAATCTCAAAACCGGTCCAGTCGGCTTTCACACCTGTTTCGCGGCGGGTGGGCTTATCGAGCAGCGCGATGGTGCGTAGTTTGCGCGGTTTGCGACTTTCGAGCACATGCAGCACATGTTCAAGCGTATAGCCCGTATCGACGATATCTTCGACAACCAGAACATCCCGGCCCTCGATCTGCCCGCGAATGTCTTTGAGGATGCGCACCTCACGAGACGATTCCATGCCGTCGCCATAGGAACTGGCTTCGAGGAAATCGACCTCGACAGGCATATCAAGCTCACGCACCAGATCAGCGATAAACACAAACGAGCCACGCAGCAGACCAACAACAACGAGCTTGTCGGTATCCGAGAACTCTTTCTGGATGGCACGGCTAAGCGCTTCGATACGAGCTGCGATGGATTTGGCCGAGATCAACTCGTCGATGACATATGGACGCTGTGGCATGCTTACCCCTTGAATTCTGCGGCTCATCATACGAAATGGTAGGCCACTGTAAATGCGAATTAGAGGCCCTATGCCCAAGCACGAAGAAACGAGGGTTCTGCCCTATAGCCCCGAGCAGATGTACGAGCTTGTGGCCGATGTGGCGCGCTACCCGGAGTTTCTGCCGTGGTGTTCTGCAGCGCGGGTGCGCTCGGTCACGCCTATCGAGGGCGGCGAGGAGATGTTGGCTGATCTGGTCATCGGATTTCAGGTGTTTCGCGAGCGCTTCGGCAGCCGAGTGCGGCTTTTTTCAGAAGCGGGGCGGATCGAGACCGAATATCTGGACGGGCCATTCAAATACCTGCGCTCGAACTGGCAGTTCACCGAAGCAGAGGCCGAAGGAGGGTGTGAAGTGCGCTTTGATGTGGATTTCGAGTTTAAGAACTTCCTGTTACAAAAGGCAGGCGGGCTGTTCTTTTTTGAGGCGATGCAACGGATTGTGAAGGCTTTTGAGGCCCGCGCGAAAGAGCTTTACGGCTGACTTGCACTCAAAAGCAGAGCGAGAGCGTGCTCTGTGGCGGCTTGACGGACTTGGGCGCGGCCCAAAGCGCCAAATTCGACTGTTTCGACCAAAGTTGGCTGGCCTGTCTGTGCGAGGCCAAAGCAGACGCGGCCTTCAGGCTTATGCTCTGAGCCGCCCGGGCCTGCGATACCTGTTATAGAGACAGTGAGCGTCGCATCCGAGTGGGCCAGCGCGCCTTCGGCCATTTCGAGCGCGACCTCTTCTGAGACGGCCCCGTGGGTTGCGAGTGTTGCCTCTTGCACGCCAAGCATTTCCCGTTTTGCGGTGTTGGAGTAGGTGACGAATCCACGTTCAAAAACAACGGAGCTGCCAGCAATATCTGTGAGGCTGGCGGCGACCATACCGCCGGTGCAACTTTCGGCTGTGGCGATGGTGAGGCCAGCGGCGCGCGCAGCTTGGAGAACGGCAGCGGCGCTCACATGAACAGCCCATGCCAGACATAGGCTGCAATGCCGACAGTGAGGGCGGCGGCAACACCTGCGATAATGTCATCAAGCATGACGCCAAGCGCATCGCCACGACGGTCTGCCCAGCCTATGGGGCCGGGTTTGAGAATGTCAAAGAAGCGGAAACCGAAGAAGGCCACGAGCCAGCCGGGCCAGAGCGCAAGGGAGTCAACACCCGCATGTGCTGCACCGATGAACACGGGCAGAAGTGCGATCCACTGGCCTGCAACTTCATCCATAACAACCTCGGAGGGGTCATGATCATCCGAGCCTTCGATCATGACAGAGGTCGCCCACCAGCCAATAAGAAAAGCTGCAAGCGCGCCGATGGCGACAAGCCAATACCCTCCGGCAAGATTGAGCGCATAGGCAACAGGCAAGGCGGCGGCGGAACCCCAGGTGCCTGAAAAAGGGCGCATATATCCGACGTAGAAGAATGTGCCTGCGAGAGTTGCGAGAGGTTTCATGTTTTTACCAATGTTGCTGTTGCGAGGGCGGCGATGCCTTCTTCGCGGCCTGTAAAGCCGAGGCGTTCCGAGGTAGTGGCCTTGACCGAGATGCGCGACGGCTCAATCCCCATGATGCGAGAAAGCTCGGTTTGCATGGCACTGGCGTGAGGCCCGATTTTCGGCTGTTCGCAGACAAGTGTGCAGTCGATGTTGGAGATTGTGTAGCCCATGGAGCGGGCGAGGGCGCAGGCGTGTTCGAGGAAAATATGGCTGGCTGCGCCTTTCCATTGCGGATCGGATGGCGGGAAGTGGCGGCCGATGTCGCCCTCGGCCATTGCGCCATAGAGTGCATCGGTGATGGCGTGCATTCCAACATCGGCATCGGAATGCCCGAGGAGCGCCTTACTGTGTGGGATGTTTACCCCACAGAGAACGACATGGTCGCCTGCAGTGAAAGCGTGCACATCAAATCCGTTGCCAAGCCGTATATCCATGGAGCCTCTCAAGATGCGCTCGGCGCGGGCAAAATCGCCTGCGTGGGTGAGTTTCAGATTGTCTTCATCGCCCAGTGTGATGCTAACATCAAGCCCTGCGGCGCGCGCGATTTCGACATCATCGAGTGCTTCGCCTTTGTGCGCGCGGTGGGCGGCAAGAATAGCCGGCAGCGAGAAGCCTTGTGGTGTTTGCGCGCGGTAGAGGCCTTCGCGGCTATGTGTGCCAGTGACGCATTCATTATCACCATGCCAGAGCGCGTCAGTGACCGGAAGCGCAGGAGCCGCGGCATCTTTATTTTTGAGCGCTTCAATCACGCCGCTGATCACTTCAGGCGAGACACAGGCACGGGCGGCATCGTGGATGAGAACATGGCTGAAGCCTTCGGTTTCGAGCGCCTCAAGCCCTGCGCGCACCGAGGCTGTGCGGGTTGTGCCACCATGGACAAACTCGACGCCAGCGGGGAGATGCGCGGTATCGTCAGGGTGAATGACAGTGAGGATATGGGCGATATGGGGATTTTGTGAGAAGGCGGCATAAGACCAGTCAAACACGCGCTTGCCCGCCAGTGCGCGCCACTGTTTGGGTTGGCCTGCGCCTGCGCGAGTTCCGCGGCCTGCGGCGACGAGGAGAACGGCAGTTTTCATGAAGGCTCCTTTGCTTCGTGTTGCTTTTAGCACCAAGGCCGCGAAGGGCAATGCGGTGAAATATCGTGCAATGTGATTAAATTTTGTGCAATAACTGCGAGGGGCGGCGTTAGGTGGTCTTCGAGTGCTTGAGAGTGCCGTTAAATCCACCGTAGGTCTTATTCAAACCAGAGATAACAATATGCTTAAGCACACTCCAGAGATGATCCCTAATCTGCCTGTGGCGCTGGCGCCCTTGGCGGGGATCACGGATGCTCCGTTTCGCGACCTTGTGAGCCGCTTTGGGGCGGGATTTGTTGTAAGCGAGATGATTGCCAGCCAGGAGATGGTGCAGGCACGGCGCGGCGTACACGAGCGTGCAGAGCTTGGGTATGATCGCTGTAACACAGCAGTGCAACTGGCGGGACGCGAGCCTTATTGGATGGCCGAAGCTGCGCGGATGCTGGAAGCCAATGGCGCAGCGATGATTGATATCAACATGGGATGTCCTGCCAAAAAGGTTGTGGGCGGGCTTTCGGGCTCGGCGCTGATGCGCGACCTGGACCATGCCTTGCGCATGATCGAGGCGGTGACGGAGGCCGTGAACCTGCCTGTAACGCTCAAGACACGGCTGGGATGGGATGATGACAGCCTGAATGCATCAGAACTGGCGCAGCGGGCTGAAGGGGCAGGGGTGAAGCGACTGGTCATTCACGGGCGCACACGCTGTCAGTTTTATAAGGGACGCGCCGATTGGGCAGCGATCCGTGTGATAAAGGATGCGGTGACAATCCCTGTGTTTGCCAACGGTGATATTTGTAGCGCAGGGGATGCGCACACGGCTCTTGGGGCCTCGGGCGCGGATGGTGTGATGATTGGACGCGGAGCACAGGGGAGACCCTGGCTATTGCAGCAGATTGCACATGAGCTTTGGGGTGCGAAAGCTCCCGATATTCCAAAAGGTAGAAATTTTACCGACATGATTTCAGAACATTACGAGGCGATGCTAAGCTTTTACGGAGAAGAGCTTGGCGGGCGTGTCGCGCGCAAGCACCTTGGTTGGTACATGGATGAAGCCTGCACGCCGGCTGCGCTCCGCAATCGTGTTTTGACCGAGCGAAACACATCCGAGGTGATCCGGCTGATTGGCATGGTAAACGAGCATTGCGAAAGGTCGGCGGCATGAGCACAGAGCGTAAACTCTGGGCGGCTCTTCCGCTGCCGGCGCTTCTGATCGACAGTGATGACATAATTTTGTCGATGGGTCCTGCGACCGAACAATTTTTGATGGCGTCAGAGCGCACGTTGATAGGGAAACCGCTGTTTGATGTGCTGATCTTTGACAGTGATCTTGGACCAGCCTTCGAGCGTGCGCGGCTTGATGATGCGCCGCTTTTTGTGAACGACGTTGGCGTGGCCCGTGCCGGGCGGGTGAGCGAGCGCTGCGATTTGCAGCTTGCACCTTATGATGCGGACAACGGGCAAATGCTGTTGCTGATCACTCCGCTCGGCATGGGCAGCAAATTGCCCAAGGCGCTTGGACCGAAGACAGCGGCGCGCTCGGCTATTGGCATGGCGGAAATGCTGGCCCACGAGATCAAGAACCCTTTGGCGGGTATCACTGGTGCGGCGCAGTTGCTTTCGATGGGCCTGACGGGCGATGACCGAGAACTGACTGACCTGATCGTGGCGGAGAGCCGCAGGATCGTGAAGTTGCTGGAACAGGTTGAAGAGTTCGGCAACCTTAGCCCGCCGCAGCTAGGGCCGGTAAATCTGCATGATGTGCTTGATCGCGCTCGGCGCTCGGCGCTTCTGGGCGTTGGCGCGGCAACTCAGATTATCGAGGAGTACGACCCTTCGTTGCCCGATGCGCTGGCCGATGCCGACCAGATTTTGCAGGTTTTGCTCAATTTGCTCAAGAATGCATCAGAAGCCACCGGGGCGGGCGGTGTCATTCGCTTGCGCACCTCGTTTGAACATGGCTTCCGGTTGCGCACGGAGGAGGGGCTTGGGGAGCCTTTGCCTTTGCAAATCGAAGTGATTGATAATGGCCCCGGGATTGCGCCCGACATGATCGAACAGATTTTCGATCCGTTTGTTTCGGGGCGTGAAAACGGCACGGGGCTCGGGCTTGCCCTGACAGCAAAGATTATGGCCGCACATGGCGGTTGGGTTTCGGTGCGTTCCGAACCCGGTGAAACAATATTTAAACTCTCGTTGCCGCGCGCGCCGCAGCGTCCAAAAGGAGCCTGATCATGGATGGGACCGTTCTTGTTGCCGATGACGACCGCACGATCCGCACAGTGCTGACCCAAGCACTCACAAGAGCGGGCTGTAAGGTACAGGCGACCAGTTCGCTGACCACCCTGATGCGATGGGTTGCCGAGGGCGCTGGAGATGTTGTGATCACGGATGTGATGATGCCAGATGGCAACGGGCTTGAAATGCTACCCAAGATATCGGCGGACAGACCTGATTTGCCTGTGATCGTAATTTCGGCGCAAAACACAATCATGACCACGATTAAGGCCGCTGAAGCGGAAGCGTTTGACTATCTTCCCAAGCCGTTTGACCTGCCGGATCTGATGAAACGTACGGCCAAAGCGCTTGAAGCTTCGCGCGGTCGCAGAGGCGGAGCAGCGCCTGAGCCAGCGCCTGAAGCAGGTGAGTTGCCACTTGTCGGGCGATCAGCGGCCATGCAGGAAGTTTACAAGCTGATTGCGCGGGTGCTGAATGCGCAGTTGCCAGTGATTGTGACGGGCGAGAGTGGCACAGGTAAATCGCTTGTGGCGAGGACGATCCATGACATGTCCGACAGGCGCGGGCGGCCTTTTGTGGCTCTAAGTGAAAGCACATTTGCGCGCCGTGAGCCTTTGGCCGATGTATTGGCCGAAGCCGGTACGGGCACTGTTCTTTTTGAAGAAATCGGCGAGTTGCCCGACGAATACCAGATGAAGGCCGTGCACCTTATGGATGCAGCAGGCAACAATGGTCCAAGGTTTCTCGCCAGTTCGCAAACCGAGCTTTCGCAAGCTATGGCTGCGGGCAAGCTGCGCAATGATCTGTTTTATCGTCTTGATGGCGCGGTGCTGAGTCTGCCGCCTTTGCGTGCGCGGGTTGAAGACATCGGGTTGCTGGCGGAACATTTCTTGGCCAAGGCCTCTGGAACCGGTGGCGGTGCGAACAGCTTTGCACCTGACGCACTTGAGGCTTTACGCCACTATAATTGGCCCGGAAATGTGCGCCAGCTTGCCAATACTGTCGAGCGGCTGGCTTTGACGGCGCGAAGTCGCGAGATCAGTGCAGTCGAAGTGAACGGCGTCTTGTCAGCGCAGCCTTCCTTGGCTCCGAGCCTTGGGGCACTTTCGGATGAAAAGCTGAGCCAGAGTGTTGCGCGCCATTTGCAACGCTACTTTGATCTGCATGGGGATGCTTTGCCGCCTCCAGGGCTTTACGCACGTATTTTGCGCGAAATGGAGCTGCCTTTGCTTGAGATTGCGCTTGATGCGACTGGCGGAAACCAGGCCAAATGCGCCGATTTGTTGGGGATCAACAGAAATACCCTCAGAAAGAAGATCAGTGAACTCGATATAAGCGTGACACGGCGACGTAAAATGATGTAAAACCGCAACATAAGCGTGGCGGCTCTGCATCATGCGGAGTTTAAGCCACCAGATATGGCGGTTGAGTATCGATGCGACACAGCATGACGGGAGGCCAAAGTGGCACCCCGAACACATAAGCTGACGTGGAACAGGCTGAGCAAACTGCGCCGCCGCAGGCGTGTGCAGAACGCGGCAGCGCTTGGTCTTGTCATTCTGGGGCCATTGCTGGTGTTGGCCACCTTCCTTGTTTTTGGCCCCTTTGAGCAGGGTGTCCGCTCGCCTGCGCTGCGTATCGTTCTTCTGGCTGACCTTGTGTATGTGCTTCTTGTGGCCGCACTGGTTTTGCAGCGGGTGGCCAAGATGATCGCGGCGCGGCGATCAAATTCGGCGGGCTCGAACCTGCACCTGCGGCTGACAGGTGTTTTTGCCATTATGGCCTTGATTCCCACTGTTACCGTGGCAATTTTCGCGGTGTTAACGGTGAATCTTGGTCTTGAAGGCTGGTTTTCGGACCGTGTACGTCAGGTTGTCGGCTCATCTTTATCAGCCGCGCAGGCCTATGAGGGCGAACATCGTGACAATCTGATGCGCAACGCTCAATCGCTCGCACGGGTGATTGATCTGGAGCATTCCGTCACACCGTTTATGCGAGACCCTGATCTGCGTGAGGTGCTCACTGCGGGACAGCAGCGCTTTCAGCCCGATATGCGTGAGGCCTATGTAATTGATGGTGTCGGCGAGCTTAAGGCGCGCGGGGAGCGCTCGTATCTTTTCAATTTCGAGCGTCCGAGTGTCGCCGAAATAGAAGCAGCCCGCGAGGCAGGTATTGCCGTCATTCAGGACTGGGACAACAACGAGTTTCGCGCGATCGTGCCGCTGGCGACCTTTCCTGACAGGCTGATTTATGTGAGCCGTGATGTGGACGGATCAATCCTGAACCTTCTCAGCGAAACACAGGAAAATGTGAGGCTTTACAACCAGTTGGAGAGTGATCGCGGCAAAGTCTTGTTCCAGTTCGGCTTGGTTTACCTCGGGTTTGCCGTGATCCTTATTCTGGCCGCTGTCTGGCTCGGGCTTTGGTTTGCCGAGCGGCTGGCGCGCCCTGTGGGGCGGCTGACAAGTGCCGCACAGCGTGTGGGCGAGGGCAATCTCGATACACAGGTCATCGAGGAGGAGGGCGACGACGAAATCAGCCAGCTGAGCCGCCTGTTCAACCAGATGACACGCCAGCTGAAGGGGCAACGCGACACGCTTTTGGAGAACACCGATCAGATCGAGCGACGCAGACGGCTGTTTGATTCCGTTCTCAGCTCGGTGACATCCGGGGTGGTTGGCGTTGATCCGGGCGGGCGCGTGACTTTTGTGAACCGTTCCGCCGAGCGGCTTCTGGACTGGCACGAGGCCAAAGAAGCTCCTGAATTGCGCGTGGCTGTACCAGAATTTGGTCCGCTGTTTGATGCGCTTGTGGAGAGCGCTTCAGGCGTTGTGCAAGAAGAGGTTAAAGTGACACGTAGCGGGCAACTTGAAAACTTGCTTGTGCGGATGTCGGTGAGGACAGGGGAAGAGGGCCAGACCGAGGGCTATGTTGTGGCCTTTGATGATGTGACAGATCTTGTAAGCGCGCAGCGCCTTGCGGCATGGGCCGATGTGGCGCGCCGGATTGCACATGAGATCAAAAACCCGCTGACGCCGATCCAGCTGTCTGCCGAGCGGATCAAGCGCAAGTTTTCCCGTGAACTGCCTGAAGGGGACGCTGGAAAGCTGGAGGAGCTCACTGATGTTATTGTGCGCCAAACCAATGACTTGCGGCGAATTGTTGATGAGTTTTCCAAGTTTGCCCGGATGCCCGAACCAGAGCGGAGACCAGAGGATTTGTGCAAGCTTTTGAGCGGAGCGGTTACCTTACAGAAAGCGGGACAACCTGATGTGATTTTTGACGTTGATATTGGAACCACACCACTGGAAGGCCAGTTTGACGCAACGATGATCGGGCAAGCCCTGACCAACCTGATCAAAAACGCAGGCGAGGCTATTGAAACACGGCGCGAGGATATGGGCGGCGAAATTGCACCGCAAATCCGCATTAGGGCGGCACGCGTCGGCGGGGATGCCGAGATCACTATTGCGGATAACGGCATCGGGCTTCCTGAAGACCGCGCCAAGCTGTTTGAACCTTATGTCACCACACGTGATAAGGGAACGGGGCTTGGACTGCCGATAGTGAAGAAGATTATCGAAGAGCATGGTGGCACGCTCAGGCTAGAAGATGCGCCGCTTTTTGACGGCGAAAGCCACGCGGGGGCCATGGCCCTGATCAGACTGCCCTTAACGATGGGCGATCGTGACGACAAAACCATTGAAATACACACCAGCACGGTTGAGGGGTGAAGGACACATGAGTGATATTCTGATTGTAGATGACGAACGCGACATTCGGGAGCTTATCTCGGATATTCTGGAAGACGAGGGCTATTCTACACGGCTCGCGGGCAACTCTGACGACGCGATGAAGCTGATACACGAGGCGCGGCCAGGGCTGCTTATTCTCGATATCTGGCTGAAAGACAGCAAGATGGATGGGATAGACATCCTGAAAGCCGTGAAGACAGATTATCCTGAAGTGCCTGTTGTGATTATTTCGGGGCATGGCAATATCGAAATTGCTGTCGCTGCTATCAAACAGGGGGCTTACGATTTTATCGAGAAGCCCTTCAATATTGACCAGTTGCTTGTTGTGATCCGCCGCGCAATGGAAACCTCGCGGTTGCGCCGCGAGAATATCGAGTTGAAGCGCAAGGACACTGTGCCATCAGAAATGATCGGCAATTCTGCTGCCTTCCGCGCGATGCAGGGGCAGCTCGACAAGGTGACAAAATCAAATGGGCGGGTCATGCTGACAGGACCTTCAGGCTCCGGCAAAGAAACGGCAGCACGCTATATTCATATGAACTCCAACCGCGCCAATGCGCCGTTTGTGACAGTGGGCTGTGCCGCTATCGAACCCGAGCAAATGGAAAACCTGCTCTTTGGTCGCGAGAGTGCTGAAAAGGGCGTCGAACTCGGATTGTTGGAAGAGGCCAACGGCGGAATTATCTATTTTGACGAAATCGCCGATATGCCGCTTGGCACGCAAACCAAAATTTTACGGGTGCTCGTGGATCAGCAGTTCCTGCGCGTGGGCGGTGCCAATAAGGTGAAGGTTGATTTGAGGGTTGTTTCATCGACCGCCAAAATACTTGAAACCGAAGTCGCAGAAGGCCGCTTCCGTGAAGAGCTTTACCACCGTCTCAATGTTGTTCCGATTGCGGTTCCTTCGCTGGAAGAGCGGCGCGATGATATTCCAACATTGGCGCAATACTTCATCGAACGTTTGCAAAAAGAACAAGGGCTGACTGCGCGGGTGATTTCGGACGATGCGCTGGCGCTTTTGCAAACCATGACTTGGCCTGGAAACCTGCGCCAACTTAAAAACATGATCGAACGCTTGCTCATTATGGGAGCCGGTGGCGGTGAAATTACAGGTAAGGAACTTTCAGTGGGTGACGTTGCGCAAACGGGTGAGCAGAACGGCAAGATTGTTTTGCCCAGCGTGATGGCGACACTGCCTTTGCGCGAAGCCCGAGAAGAGTTCGAGCGCGAGTATTTGCTGACTCAGATCAATCGCTTTGGTGGAAACATCTCGCGGACTGCACAGTTTGTCGGGATGGAGCGCTCGGCCTTGCACCGCAAGCTAAAATCGCTTGGCGTTGTGACGTCAAACCGCTCTGGCGCTCGGGTGGCGCTGCATGAAGATGAAGAAGAATAGCGTTACGGCGTAACGATTTGCCAAGTGCCGCCTTGATTGTGGATCACGCAAGCTTTGGGTGTGAGCTTGGGCAAGCGTGTTGTTACAGCGGGAGCCGTGCCGCTTTTTACGCTTTCTTTGCAGGCGGGCAAGCGGGTAAAGACAAAGCCTTTTTTACGCATACAAATGTCAGCAGCATCTTTGCGCAGGGAGGCATTGGCATCCTCGGTTATAAACTCGGGTGGCAAAAAGACACCACCTTTCACAACGCAGTTGTTTTTGGCATCGCAAATACGACGCGGCGGGATGTGACGACCGGGGATAACGCGGGTTACGTTGCGCACCGGGACATCTTGGGCAGCGGCAATTTTGCAGGTGGTTTCGGAATCTTTTGCCGACTGGACGCTGACGCCTTCCTTGTAATAAAGTCCAAGGGGGCCGCAACCCGCGAGGGCCAGAGCGGTGATGAGCCAAAGTGCAGAGTGTTTCATAGCGTTCCTTATAAGCCGTGCGTTGACTTTGGGTTAAAAATGCGGGGAAGTCATGTG
This sequence comes from Lentibacter sp. XHP0401, assembly GCF_025751535.1. Lineage (GTDB taxonomy): Bacteria > Pseudomonadota > Alphaproteobacteria > Rhodobacterales > Rhodobacteraceae > Lentibacter. The sequence continues at coordinate 308,916 of NZ_JAOWLC010000002.1, forward strand.
CTTACAGCTGGAATTTGTCCATCCGCGCAAAGTTTTGCCGAAAACAGCGGCGCGTTGCTGAACGGACGAATAAACTGACGCCCATTGACGCCCATTGACGCCCAAAGGCGCATCTGGCACGAAACCTCATCAAGGTATAGGGATATCCCATGAAGGTTATTATTTGCGGCGCAGGGCAAGTTGGTTGGCAGATTGCGCGCCATCTCGCGGGAGAAGCCAATGACGTAACGGTCATCGACAGCAACCCCGACCTTGTGCGCCGCGCAATGGATACGCTCGATGTGCAGGGAATTGCGGGTTTTGCCTCATACCCTGATATTTTGGACAAGGCGGGCGCGCGTGATGCCGATATGGTGATTGCGGCGACGTATTCTGACGAGGTCAATATGGTGATCTGTCAGGTGGCCCATTCGATCTTTTCTGTGCCGCGGAAAATAGCGCGTTTGCGCGCGCAAAGCTATCTTACAGCGATTTACTCCGATCTTTACCGGCGAGATCACTTGCCGATTGATGTTGTGATCAGCCCGGAACGTGAAGTGGCCGAGGCCGCGCTGCGCCGTCTGTCAGTGCCCTCGGCGTTTGACATTGAAAACTTCATGGACGGAAAGGTGCAGATGCTAGGCATCCGGATTGCCGCCGATTGTCCTGTGATCAACACGCCTTTGCGCCAGTTGACTGATCTTTTCTCGACATTGAAAGTGATCGTAATCGGCATCCGCCGCGACGGGCGGCTGTTTGCCCCTGAAGCGGGGGACCAGATTTTTGTAAATGATGAATGCTATCTTTGCATTGCGCGCGAGGATGTGCCGCGCACGCTTGAAGTGTTTGGCAAAAGTTCGGCCAAACAGGAACGCGTTGTGCTGATCGGTGGCGGCAATGTGGGCCTGACAGTTGCGCAAGCGCTTGAAAAGCACGAGACGCGCATTCGTGCCAAGGTGATCGAGCGCAACAGAAAGACAGCCGAACATGCCGCCGATGCCCTGGAACGCACCATTGTCCTGAACGGGGACGGGCTTGATGCCGCACTGCTTGCGGAGGCTAATATCGAGCGTGCCGATGCTGTGCTGTGTGTGACGGATGATGACAAAACCAACCTTTTGGCAGCGGTGCGCGCCAAGAGCGAGGGCTGCCCCATGGCGATTGCTCTCATCAATGACCCTACGCTCATTCCGCTGATGGGGCCGATGGGGATTGACGCTTACATCAACCCGCGTGCGACAACTGTCAGCTCGATTTTGCGCCACATCCGCCACGGCCGTGTGAAAGGTGTTTACTCGATCGGAGATGCAGAGGCCGAAATCATCGAGGCGGAAGTGCTTTCGACTTCGCCGATCTCAGGACAGGCAATTCGTGATATTGATTTCCCTGAAGGGGTGCTTATCGGGGCGCTGATGAAAAATGGTAAGGTCATAAAACCACAAGGAGAAACCCGCGTGGAAGAGGGCGATGTGATTGTGCTCTTTGCCATGACAGATGATGTCGCCGAGGTGGAACGGCTTCTCCAAGTGTCCATCGACTTTTTCTGAAGCCGATGATGCGCATCGCCGAAATACCCCTGTTTTTGCAGCTTACGTTGCTGGCCTCTGTGTCCATGTATGTGCCGGCTGTGCACGCATTGAGCTGGAACAACCATCATGAGGCGCGAGTGTTTTTCTATGCGGGCACACTGGGGTTGTTTGTCTCGGTCTTGATCGTGATCACCCTGAGTGCTGGCCATGTGCGCAGGCGCGGCGGTTTGGGCAACCTTGCTGCTGTTGTCGCAGCATACTTCCTGCTGCCCTTGATGCTCGCCTGGCCATTTTATGAAGCGGTGCAGACCACAAGCTTCATGAATTCTTACTTCGAGATGGTCTCGGCTTTTACCACCACCGGTGCGCCTCTGTTTGAGCCCGGGCGGCTTTCGGGGACGATGCATTTGTGGCGTGCGCAGGTGGGCTGGCTTGGAGGCTTGTTTATCTGGATTACGGCGGCGGCTGTATTGGCTCCGCTGGCGCTTGGCGGGTTCGAAGTGACCGCTTCCGCCGAGCCTGGGCGCGGTGATATCCCGCTCGATCGCTATGTTCCGAGCAATGACACAAGGCGCCTCAAGCGTGGGCTGGAGGGGCTTGCGCCTCTTTATCTAGGTCTCACCGCGGTTTTGGCAGTCTGCCTCATAATCAGTGGGGATACGCCACTTGTGGCCGTGATTCATGCGATGTCGACACTCTCGACAAGCGGTATCTCGGCAACAGGAGGGCTTGAGGGGAGCAACTCGGGCATACGTGGCGAGTTTGTTGTATTTCTGTTTCTGTTCTTCGGTCTTTCTCGGCTGACATTTTCGACCGACACCATCACCACAAGGAGACACGGGCTGCACAATGATCCGGAGTTTCGCATGGGGATGCTGATTGTTTTCGGGGTGACGCTGCTTCTGTTTGTGCGACACTGGGTTGCTTCTTTTGAGGTGGCTCAGGACGAGAATATTATGGCAGCCTTGCGTGCTCTTTGGGGCAGCTTCTTTACTGTTATGTCGTTTCTGACCACAACAGGATTTGAAAGTGCCGATTGGGAAGAGGCGCGGGGCTGGTCGGGTCTTGGTGCACCGGGGCTTATTTTGCTAGGCCTTTCATTGATTGGCGGAGGCGTTGCGACAACGGCAGGGGGCGTTAAACTCTTGCGTGTTTATGCGCTATACCTGAACGGGCTGCGCGAGATGGAGAGGCTTGTGCATCCTTCTTCCGTTGGACGGGCCAGCAGCCAGAGCCGGCGCATCCGGTCCAAAGGGGCTTATATAGCCTGGATTTTCTTCATGCTTTTTGCCATCTCGCTCACGGTTGTCATGCTGTTGTTGGCGGCCACAGGAGTAGGCTTCGAGAATGCGACCATTCTCTCGGTTGCGGCGCTTTCAACAACCGGGCCGCTTGTACATGCGGCGGCAGAGACGCCTATCCTTTTAGGCCAGCTCAGTGTGGCAGCCAAACTTACGCTTTGCGCTGCGATGGTGGTGGGAAGGCTAGAAACGCTGGCAATCATTGCCATGTTCAACCCGTCTCTCTGGCGCGACTGACGCGTGGGCGCAACAGGTTTGCAACTCTCAGGCGTTTGGGGGGTTTAACATTCCGATTTCGTAGAACATACTGAAAGCCACCACTCGGCCGAAGCACGGCCGGAAACTGACAATAAGGCATTAGAACCATGGCTTCCGACCGTCAAAATCTTCAGGATGCATTCCTGAATCACGTCCGCAAAACAAAGACACCTGTCACTATTTTCTTGATCAACGGCGTCAAGCTGCAAGGTGTGATCACGTGGTTTGATAATTTCTGCGTGCTCTTGCGCCGCGACGGGCAGAGCCAGCTGGTTTACAAACATGCAATCAGCACGATTATGCCCGCACAGCCGATCTCGCTTTACGAGGGTGAAGAGGCTCAGTGAGCGAACATGATCCGGCGCTGACACGGGCGTGGGTTCTTCACCCCGATATCATCCGCAAAGACGAACAAACTCGGACACCTGCACACGCGCTTGAAGAAGCTGTGGCGCTTGGTGAAGCCATGCCCGGGCTTGAAATTGTCGGAGCGGATGTCGTTCGTTTGAAAAAGCCGCACCCGGGCCTTTTGTTTGGCAAGGGCAAACTTGACGAGATCAAGGAAAAGCTAGAAACGAACGAAGTTGAACTCGTGCTGATTGACGGGCCTGTAAGCCCAGTGCAGCAACGCAACCTCGAGAAAAAGTGGGGTGTGAAGATACTCGATCGCACCGGGCTTATTCTGGAAATCTTTTCGGATCGTGCGCGCACCCGAGAGGGCGTTTTACAAGTCGAGATGGCGGCCTTGAGCTATCAGCGCACGCGGTTGGTACGGGCCTGGACCCACCTTGAGCGCCAACGTGGCGGGCTTGGCTTTGTCGGCGGGCCAGGGGAAACACAGATCGAGGCGGACCGCCGTGCGATTGACGAGCAGTTGGTCCGGCTGCGCCGTCAGCTAGCCAAAGTTGTCAAAACCCGCGAGTTGCACCGTAAGAGCCGTGCCAAGGTGCCATTTCCGATTGTGGCTCTGGTGGGATATACCAACGCAGGAAAATCAACGCTTTTCAACCGCCTGACAGGCGCAGACGTGATGGCAAAAGATATGCTTTTTGCCACGCTTGATCCGACAATGCGCAAAGTCGAGCTTGGCGCTTCGGGGCTGGAAGTGATTATGTCGGATACGGTGGGATTCATCTCGAACTTGCCGACCGAGCTTGTTGCGGCTTTCCGCGCCACCCTCGAAGAAGTTTTGAGTGCCGATCTAATTCTGCATGTGCGCGACATCGCTCATGCCGAGACAGACGCACAGGCACAGGACGTGAAGGTCATCCTTGAAGGTCTTGGAATTAAAGACGAAACTCCAATGTTTGAAGTTTTGAATAAAGTTGATCTGCTAGACCCTGAGGCTGCGCAAGCGGTACAAACCCAGGCGGCACGCAGCGAAGGTGTGTTTGCAGTTTCGTCTCTGACGGGTGTGGGACTAGAGGAACTGATGCAAGCCGTTTCGGTTGCTTTGCAAGGCCTCAAAAAGAGTGAGGCTTTGCGCCTGAGTTTTGCCGAGGGGCGCAAGCGGGCTTGGCTCTTTGATCAGGGCGTTGTCGAGGCCGAGCGCCAGACAGAGGAAGGTTACACTCTCAAAGTGCGCTGGACAGCGCGGCAGGCCGATCAGTTTTCCAAACTTTGAAGGTTGTAGTACTGCTGTGGCTCAGTCGGTTTTGGGGATCAGCAAGGTTTCTCCCACCGAAGCTGCGCGGGCAAGACCTTCATCAAGCGACATTGTAATATATTCACCGCGCCGCCAGAGCTGTGCCATATCATCATAGTGACGCGAAAGCGGGTGGCCTGACTGACCTGTCGAGAGAATAAAGACAGAACTGTCCGGATCGGTAAAATCATAGACCCCCCGGTAGCCAGCGGCATGCACATTCTGGAACGGATAGGGAGAGGTGCCGCTGGTGCGGCCGCGCATGAGTGTATTGTCACCGCCCGAGGTGCTTTGGCGGATGTTTACAAAATAACGCAGAATAGGAACTTCGCCGAGAACGGCGTGGTCATGGGTGGCCTCGTGGGCATCGCCCCAGCGAAGTGCCTCGATCGAGGTTCCATAGGTTTCGTCGAGCCAGACCAGCGCGTCATCGAGAGCGAGGCGGGCGATGTCTGTGCAAGATTCTGTAGCTGAAGACTGGATGATGTTGCACCACACGCCTGCTCCATCGATATTGCGGAAGACCCGTTCAACAAAGAGAGGCTCCATGTGGATATACTCTTCGGCGAGCGGGCCAAGTTCGTCGCGAATGAGACGTTCTTGCAAAAAACGCATCCAAGCCGAATAGATCAGGGGCTCGGGCAAGTGCTCGTTCATGTTGCCGTTCCAGCCTGCCAGCAAGTTCAGTGCGATCTGTCGGCGGCGCTCTGGTGTGCCTTCAGCAGCAGCTTCACCTGTGAACCAAAGATCGGCAGCAACCAGCGGCAAGAGTGTCCGCGCGGTATAACTGACGGTATCCAGTTGAGCTTCCACAAAACTGTCGCGGGTGTGCGCTTTGCGCCCTTGCATAAGCCGCTGCCAACGCAGAATGCGCTGCGTGTCGCCCCAAGAATAAGACACATGCAGCGGAAAGGGGCGCTCGAGCAGTTTGTTGTTTGTATTGCCGACAATACCACCGGCAGGGCGGATAAATTCGGGGTTGGCCGAGGCGGGGAAGACACCTTGCCAGCGGTTTTGGGTAAGCCATCCACGGGCAGGAATGCGGCCCTGACCTTCTGCGTTGGCATCACGGCGGGGCATTGCACCTATGGTTTTCAATGCGATGTTGTCTTTATCGGCGAGTGTCAGGTTTTGAGAGGGGGCAATGTAAAGCGCGCTCGCGCCGAGGGCTTCGTCTATGTTTTGCGCGCGCATAAGGTGAAAGGCCGCACTCATCGAGGTGTCGGCGGGCTCTAGCGCTGTCCATCCGAGGGATGCGACATGACCCGACGGGGTGACTGCGCTGACATTATGAAAGCTGGGCGGCAGGACCAGACCGTTATCTGTACTGCGCATGATGAGTGTGACTGGAGCTGCATCCTTGATCTTGATGATCGAGCGTCGGGTCTCAAAGGCTTTGTAGCCATCAGGAGTGCGGTATTCTTCATTGTTTGCAGGATTGAGCTCTTCCATGAAAATGTCCTGATCATCAAGATAGGACGATGTGAGCCCCCAACCGAGGCTTTCACTGCGCCCCGCCAGAACGATTGGCATACCGGGAATTGTCGCGCCTATGACACCGCCTGTTTCGAGTTCTAGGCGTGCGAGATACCATATAGCCGGGGCTGTCAGACCAAGATGCGGATCATTGGCCAAAAGAGTGCCTGCCGTAGCCGAGCGAGAGGGCGCAGCAGCCCATGCGTTGGATGCGCCTGCAAACGCTCGGTTCTTGAGCGGAGAGAGCGGATGGCGGGTGATGTCCGCCTCATTGTTCGCAGCGAACTGTGAGGGAAATGTGGCTGTCGGGAAAAGGCTGGCATATTCCGGCAGCGCAGCGACGCCTGTTCCCGGCACATCTGGCAGGATATCTTTCAAGCGGTCTTCATTGTCGAGCAGAAGTGCTGTGCGGGCGCGCAGGACTTCATCGGCAGCCTGACCCGAGAGCTGGACGGCCATAAGCTTGAGGATTGCCAATGAGTCTTCAGGCCGCCACGGCGATATGGGAGCGTTGAACAGGAACATCTCGGGCGCGCCGCGGCCCAAAGCGCTGTCGTTAATTTCGGCAAGCCGTGCGTTGACGCCTGCGGCATAGGCTTCAAGTGCAGCAAGGGTTTCAGGATCCTGAGCGGCTACAGAAGAGCGCGCCAAAGTGTAAATATCAAACCGCCGCAAAAGCTTGTCAATGGGAAGTGTGGACGCTCCAAAGACCTCGGAGAGGCGGCCCTGTGCCGTGCGACGCAGGAGCGTCATTTGCCAGAGGCGGTCTTGTGCATGTGCATAGCCAAGCCCGAAATAGACGGGTTCATCGCCTTTTTCAGGCTCGCTCGCAAAGATATGCGGGATGTTGGAATGATCGCGCAGGATACGCAGAGGGGCTGACAACTCAGCGACTTCAAGGGATTTATCATAATCAGGCAAGGAGCGGGAGGCGAGGTAATAGACCCCTAAAACGGCCAGAACCGTAAAGGCAATGAGCACTGCGGCGATGCGGATCAGCCAGCGAAACACTATCAGCATATGTCTTCCCTTGTTTTCATGCGGGCCCGAATACAGCGTTTGGGCTTGCCAAGCAGCCCTATGCCCGACACAAACGATAAGACGTTTGAATGCAAGGGGAAAGACTATGGCAAAACTCGCTTTTCTGGGTCTCGGTGTAATGGGTTATCCTATGGCTGGCCACCTGAAAGCCGCAGGGCATGATGTCTGCGTGTATAACCGAACAGCAACCAAGGCCGAGGCTTGGGCCGCGGAGCACGGCGGACGCAGCGCTGCGTCACCTCGGGAAGCTGCTGAGGGGGCTGACTTTGTGATGGCCTGTGTTGGCAATGACAATGATTTGCGTGCCGTCTGTCTCGGAGGCGAGGGCGCTTTTGCAGGTATGGGGGAGGGTGCGTGCTTTGTTGATCATACGACTGTTTCAGCCAAGGTGACCGCTGAACTTTATAATGCTGCAAAAGACAAAGGCATTGGTTTTGTCGATGCTCCCGTTTCTGGCGGGCAAGCCGGGGCCGAGAACGGCGTGCTCTCTGTGATGTGCGGCGGCGATGCTGCGCATTTTGCGAAGGCGGAACCTGTGATGGCGGCCTACGCCCGCATTTGCCGCAGGATTGGCGAAAGCGGCGCAGGGCAGATGACCAAGATGTGCAATCAGATTGCCATTGCCGGGCTTGTGCAAGGCCTCTCGGAAGCGTTGCACTTTGCTCAATGTGCGGGCCTTGACGGGCGCGATGTGGTTGAAGTGATCTCGCAGGGGGCTGCGGGAAGTTGGCAGATGCAGAACCGTCATGAAACCATGCTGGACGGCAAATTCGAGCACGGGTTTGCTGTGGACTGGATGCGCAAAGACCTTGGTATCTGTCTTGAGACAGCAGACGAGACAGGCGCGAGCTTGCCTGTAACGGCTCTTGTGGACCAGTTTTACAAGGATGTGCAAAAGATGGGCGGTGGACGTTGGGATACGTCGAGTCTGCTCAAACGCTTGAGTGTGAAAGACTGAGTTTGCCAGCCAACTAGACTTGTGTGGCGGACTATGTGGCATACTGTCCATACAACAGTATGGACAGTATACGGACAAAAGAGTTGCGCTTTGGCTGCGCCAAATCGCTGCGGCGGGGGGCTAGCCCCCCGCACCCCCAAGGTATTTTTGAACAGAAGAAGAGCGGGCGTTTTAATGCGGAGTGGCGTTTGAAAAGAGCTGGATGACCACAATGCCCGTTATGATGAGACCGAGGCCCAGCACAGCGGGCAGGTCCAGCTTTTGGCCGAACACAACGAAGCCGATCATAGCGATGAAAACGATACCGAGCCCTGACCAAAGCGCATAAACCACGCCGACGGGCATGAAGCGCAGAACCATCGACAGGAAGTAAAAGCTGATGGCATAGGCTGCGACCACCAGAACCGATGGCCAAAGGCGCGTGAATTGCTGGCTGGCCTGCATGGCCGAGGTTCCTATGGTTTCAAAAGCAACGGCGATGGCCAGATAGATATAGGGCATTAGGGATTCTTTCAGACTGGAAGCTCAGTTGTATCCTTGATGTCTGCCATAGCAAAGCGCGCAGAGACATCCGTCGAGAATTTTGCGATCATCTTATTATCGAGATGATCTTACCCCACCTATAGCTTAACCGGCGAGCGCCTTTCTGAGGTTCTCGTCTATCTTTTCAAGAAAGCCCATTGTGGTCAGCCAGCCTTGCTCGGGGCCAACCAGTAGTGCGAGATCTTTGGTCATGAAGCCACTTTCAACAGTGTCGATGATGACCTTTTCAAGCGTTTCGGCAAAAGTCGTGAGGGCCACGTTTCCATCGAGCTTGGCCCGGTGCTTCAGGCCGCCTGTCCATGCATAGATCGAGGCGATGGAGTTGGTTGACGTGGCCTCGCCTGCCTGATGCTGGCGATAGTGGCGCGTGACAGTTCCATGGGCCGCCTCTGCCTCGACGATCTTGCCATCGGGGGTCATGAGCTGGCTGGCCATCATGCCGAGCGAGCCGAAGCCTTGGGCAACAGTGTCAGACTGCACATCGCCGTCGTAGTTTTTACAGGCCCAGACAAAGCCTCCGTTCCATTTCATTGCACAGGCGACCATATCGTCGATCAGGCGGTGCTGGTATTCGATGCCTTTGGCGTCAAACGCCTCTTTGAATTCGGCGTCGAAAATCTCTTGGAAAAGCTCGAGAAAACGTCCGTCATATTGCTTGAGAATAGTGTTTTTGGTGCTGAGATAGACAGGCCAGCCGATGTCGAGCCCGTAGTTAAACGAGGCGCGGGCAAAGTCGCGGATGCTGTCATCGAGGTTATACATACCCATGAAAACACCCGCAGATGGGGCGTCATAAACTTCACGTTCGATAACTTCGCCGTCTTCTCCCTCAAACTTCATGGTGAGCTTGCCGGCGGTTGGGAATTTGAAGTCTGTCGCTTTGTATTGATCACCAAAAGCGTGACGACCGATCACAATGGGCTTTGTCCAGCCGGGCACAAGGCGCGGGACGTTCTTGCAGATGATAGGTTTGCGAAAGACCACACCGCCGAGGATGTTGCGGATTGTGCCGTTGGGGGATTTCCACATTTCCTTGAGGCCAAACTCTTCAACGCGAGCTTCATCCGGGGTGATGGTCGCGCATTTCACTGCGACGCCGACTTCTTTGGTCTTTTCGGCCGCATCGATTGTGATTTGGTCATTGGTGCGGTCGCGCTCTTCGATCCCGAGGTCGTAATAGAGCAGGTCGATGTCGAGATACGGCAGGATGAGCTTGTCTTTGATGAACTGCCAGATGATGCGGGTCATCTCGTCACCGTCCATTTCGACAATGGGGTTTTCAACCTTGATCTTGTTCATAACGTGCCTCGTTTGCCTGAAAGAAGTGAGGCGCCCGGTTTCCCGAGCGCCCCCTGTGTTTTAGCCGATGATCGCATTGAGCGTTTTGCTTGGTCTCATGACCGCAGCAAGTTTGGCTGCGTCGGCGTGGTAATACCCGCCCGTGTCAGCAGGCTTGCCTTGAGCGGCAGCAAGTTCGGCAACGATTGCGCTTTCACCATCAGCCAGAGCTTTGGCGACAGGGGCAAACTCGGCAGCAAGGTCTGCATCATCCGACTGTGCTGCCAGAGCTTCGGCCCAGTAGCGGGCAAACCAGTAGTGGCTGTCGCGGTTGTCAGGCTCGCCGACTTTGCGGCTTGGCGAGCGGTTGTTATCAAGGATGCCTTGGGTGGCAGCATCGACTGCCTTGCCCAGAACGCGGGCTTTTTCGTTGCCTTTTGCATCGGCAAAGAACTGGAGGCTTTCACCCAAGGCGCAGAACTCGCCCAAGCTGTCCCAGCGGAGGTGATTTTCGGCTTCAAGCTGCTGCACGTGTTTGGGGGCCGAGCCGCCAGCGCCCGTTTCAAAGAGGCCGCCGCCCTGCATGAGTTTTACAATCGAGAGCATTTTGGCCGAGGTGGCCAGCTCGAGGATCGGGAAAAGATCCGTCAGATAGTCGCGCAGCACATTGCCTGTGATGGCGATGGTGTTTTCGCCCTTGGTGATGGTTTCCAGCGAAGCACGCGTGGCTTCACGTGGGGCCATGATCTCGAATTTGTCAGCAACGCCTTTGGCCTCGAGGATAGGCTTCACATAGGCGATTAGCTCGGCATCATGCGCGCGGTTTGCATCGAGCCAGAAGATGGCACGGTAGCCTGTGGCGCGCTGGCGGTCGATTGCGAGGTTTACCCAGTCTTCGATCGGGGCTTGGCGCGCGGAGGCCGAGCGCCATATATCGCCTGCGGCGACAGTATGACTGTGCAGCACAGTGCCATCGTCGAGGATCATCTTGACTGTTCCCGCTTCGGGCACTTCGAATGTTGTGGGGTGCGAGCCGTATTCTTCGGCTTTTTGTGCCATAAGGCCGATGTTTTGCACTGTGCCGGCTGTGGCTGGGTTAAGCTTGCCGTTTTCTTTGAAGAACTTGATGCTTTCGTCATAGACTGGCGCATAGGAATTGTCCGGGATCACACAGTTCGCATCGTTTTCCTTGCCATCAGGGCCCCAGCCTTTGCCGCCTGCGCGGATGAGCGCGGGCATCGAGGCGTCGATGATCACATCGGAGGGAACATGAAGGTTGGTGATGCCACGGTCTGAATCGACCATATACATGGGCGGACGGTCGGCCATGCAGGCGTCAATTGCGGCCATGATATCGGCTTCGTCTTTGACGCGTGCGAGCAGATCACCCATGCCAGAGTTTGGGTTTACACCCAGCTCTTTCATTTTGTCGCCGTGGGCTTCAAAGACAGGCGCGAGGAAGGCTTTTACGGCATGGCCAAAGATGATCGGGTCGGAGACCTTCATCATGGTGGCTTTCATGTGCAGTGAAAACAGAGTGCCTTCGGCTTTTGTCTTTTCAATTTCATCCGCGAGGAAGGCATCAAGCGCTGCGGCGCTCATATAAGTTGCATCAACAACCGTGCCTGCGGGGTAGGATACACCCTCTTTGAGCACGGTTTCGCCTGACGCTGTTTCCAGCACGATCTTGGCTGTGGCTGCTTTGGGCAAAGTTGCCGACACCTCGTTTGAGAAGAAATCTCCGCTCGGCATGGCAGCAACGCGGGTTTTGCTTTCGGCTGTCCATTCGCCCATGCGGTGTGGGTTGTTTTGGGCGTAGTTTTTCACGGCAGCAGCGGCGCGGCGGTCTGAGTTGCCTTCACGCAAGACAGGGTTCACGGCTGAGCCTTTGAGCGTATCATAGGTTGCACGCACGGCTTTCTCGGCGTCTGTCTTAGGCGTTTCGGGATAGTCGGGCAGGGCGTATCCCTGCGACTGAAGCTCCTTCACTGCGGCCACAAGCTGCGGCACAGAGGCTGAAATATTGGGCAGCTTGATCACGTTGGCAGAAGGCGTTTTCACCAGCTCGCCAAGTTCGGCAAGGTCATCGGACTGGCGCTGCTCTTCGGTGAGATGATCGGGGAAGGCGGCAAGGATACGGCCGGCCAGCGAGATGTCTTTTGTGCCAACCGAAATATCGGCGGCTGAGGCAAAGCGTTTGATAATCGGCAAAAGCGATGCGCTGGCCAGCTCGGGAGCCTCGTCAACTTTGGTGTAAATGATGTCGGGTGTGTGTGTATCAGCCATGTTCAATCCTTCTCGATCGAGGGTTCAGAGCGTTCGCAGACTCAAACTGCGAGTCAGTAGAATTGGCCGCGTGATAGCCTAATTGGCAGCCAAAAGAAAGACGGTATGCAAAAGTATACAGAAAATATTTCTGCCAGGGCCAAGCGGTTTAGGGCTAGTGTCTTCTCCTGCGCGGCGTGCGGTCAAGGCGCAGCATAAAGACGAGCCCCATAACCGTAAGCACAAACACACCAATCGCGGCCGGGCGCGGTGTTCCGTCAAAGGCGAGGCCGATGGGAATAGCAAAAGCCATAGCAAAGACTGTCGATGTGCCGCCCAGAATTGAAGCTGCCAGCCCCGCAATATGCCCCAAAGGTTCCATGGCCATTGCGTTGAGGTTGCCGAGTGTGAGCCCCGCCATGGAAAACAGTGAAAACTGCCAGAAGACAAACAAGCCGAAATAAACCCCGTCAGGGAGCGGGAGCATGGTGAGTAAAATCATGCTGCCGGATAAAGCGACCTGAACAGCAAGTGTTATCGTTGTGAGAAATTGCATGCCAAGCCTTACAACCAGAACCGCATTCAAAATGCTCGCACTCCCCGCCAGGATCGCCACGAAACCGAACCACAAGGGAAAGCTGTCGGCACGGTCAAAGGTGACATCATAGATTTGCTGGATTGAGGAGAGGGCTGCAAACAGGACGGCAAAACAAAACGTCTGAACTAGGAGAACAGTTCGAACAACGGATAAAGAAAGCATCTCGGACAAGGCGCTCCAGAGCTTTGCCGCCTCAAACGGCCGGCGCTTGGCTTTGGGCAGGGTTTCCTCAAGCCGGAAGCCGAACCAGCATGTCACCAAGAATGCGAAGATAATGAAGGCGGCGAAAATACCACGCCACCCCGTGAGGGCAATGATACCTGCGCCAATGAGTGGTGCAATGGCGGGCACAAGTGTGAAAATCATCATGACTGTTGAAACGAGCTTGGCCATTTGGCGGCCTTCAAACAGATCGCGGATGATGGCGATGCTGACAATTCGCGGACCGGCGATACCAAGCCCCTGAACGAGCCGTGCTGCGAGAACAAGCTCAAGCGTCTGTGCTGCCCAAGCCAGCATGGCGCCAACCATGTAAAGTGCTATGCCGGCATAGATCACTGGCTTGCGCCCGAAACTGTCTGAAAGTGGGCCCGTAAAGAACGTTCCGATCCCCATACCAAGCACAAAAGATGTGAGGATAAGCTGTGCGGCGTTGATATTGTCCGGGCTGAGCTCTTGTCCGATGGTCGGCAGGGCCGGCAGCATCGCATCAATCGAAAAAGCTGTCATGGCGAAGATCATTGCCATCAGCCCGATAAACTCGGGCTTGGACATTTTAAGTGTGTTCATTCTTTTGACTCACGATGCTTTTCAAGTGCTTTGCGGCGGCGTTGCAGGAAAGCAAAATGGCCAAACTGCTGGATGGCCAACGCAAAAATACCCAGACCGGAAAATATGAAGACGGTCGTGCCGATCTTGCCGATCACTGTGACAGGGACAAGATTGCCATAGCCCACAGTCGAAAGCGTGACGACCGTGAAGAAATAGGAGTCAATCCAACTCCAGCCTTCGGCCCAGCGGAAGAAAACCGTACCTGTAACCACCACCACGCCCAAAAGCACGATGATTACTCGTGTCGAAATGTTCACTCTCTCGCCCCTTGGAGAACTTCGTCAATCACCTTGAGCCAAAGCTCGGGTGGCTGTGCACCCGGAACGGCGTGCTGGCTCGCGACAATGAACGTCGGCACAGAATTGACACCCATTTCACGTGAATGCGCATCGCGCTTTTTGATATCGTCCACATCAGAGTCTGTGCCTAGAAGTTTAAGCACAAGGGCCGCATCCATGCCCATGCTATCGGCAACATCGGCCAGAACTTCATGCGAACCAATGTCACGGCCCTCTTTGAAATAGGCTTTGAATAGCGCCGACACCACAGGTGTTTGGCGTCCCTCTATTCCGGCCCAGTGTATGAGGCGGTGGGCATCCAGTGTGTTCGGGGTTGTCTGGATCTTGTCAAACTCGATCTGCACACCTGCATTTTTCGCATGCTCTACAACAGGTTGATAGGCCTTGAAGGCCGCGTCCTTACCGCCGAACTTTGTTTCAAGATAACTGCGCCGGTCCATGCCGCCTGCGGGCATGTCGGGATTCAACTGAAACGGATGCCATTCAATTTCGAAAGGGTGGTCTGGCCGCTGCTCCAGCGCGCGGTCAAGTTGAGCCTTGCCAATATAGCACCAAGGGCAAATCGGGTCGGATATAATATCGAGTTTGATCATGTGGGCCGCCTTTCGCCTCTCTCTTAGCGGCCCGAGCGAAAAAGCAAAACCCATATGCTTCTTCTGTTTGAAAATACCTCAGGGGGTTTGGGAGACAGCGTCCCCCAACGGATCGGCCCGCGCCGCAGGCGTGGGTCGAAAACAAACTTAAATCATCATTTTGAGCGCTGAACGTCGCAACTTGTTGTTCGGCCCGTGTGGCAGGGCTTCAATGCGCTTGTAGAGCTTGGGCCGTTTATAGGAGGCAAGGTTCGCCTCGGCCTGTGCTTGCAGGGCAGCTTCGTCAATATCGTGTTCCGCCGTGTAGAAGGCAGCGATGATGCGGACATCCTCTTTAATTTCGACATCTGTTACCGCAAGCGCTGTAAGGCCCTCAACACTATGTAACGCGCCTTCTACTTCGAGCGGGGAAAC
Organism: Lentibacter sp. XHP0401; assembly: GCF_025751535.1. GTDB lineage: Bacteria > Pseudomonadota > Alphaproteobacteria > Rhodobacterales > Rhodobacteraceae > Lentibacter. The sequence continues at coordinate 323,924 of NZ_JAOWLC010000002.1, forward strand.
ACGATAGCCACCCGCGTTCATCATGTCGTCATTGCGGCCCTGATAGTGAATTTGGCCTTCCTCTGACAGAAAGCCCAAGTCACCTGTGAGAAACCACTCGCCCTCAAAGCGAGCGGTTGTCTCTTCAGGCGCACCGAAATATCCCAGCATCAGACCCGGATCGCTTTTGTGAACCGCAATTTGTCCTGTTTCCCCGTGCGGCACAGGTTGGCCGTTGCTGAGAAGCGCAATCTTTCGGCCGGACTGCGCTGACCCGAGCGCGCCTGCTTTTGCGGGGCGTGCCGGGCTTGAGGAAATAAATGTCGAGCATTCGGACATACCGTAGGCCTCGAAAAGCTCCTTGCCTGTCGCGCGCTGCCACTGCTCGAGCAGAGCTGTGCCGAGTTTCTCACCCGCCGAAAGCCCATGGCGCAGCCTTGGTAAGTCCGGCATGTCGCCTGACTTTAACATCTTTCGGTAAATACCTGGTGCTGCTGCGAAAACTGTTGCTTCATGTTGCTGTAACAAGAGTGGTATCTGTTCGGGCACCACGCCATTTTCAGGGATAAGCGCGGTGGCTCCCATGGTCCATGGATCCATCAGCCCCGTACCGAGCGTATAGGTCCAGTTGAACGCGCCTGCATGGCACAAGCGGTCACTTTCCTTTAGCTCATACCAGCCGTTTATCATCATCTGGCGCGCCCAGATTGCGCGGTGTGCATGTATAACCGCGCGCGGCTTACCAGACGTGCCGGAGGTATAGACAATATAGGCCATGCGATCAGGATCACCCATAGCATATTCACAGGGTGAAAGTTTATGCATCGCGGCCAGATCGGCCTCACCGATGCTCATAAAATTGCCAGCCTCTGGAGTTGCCACACCCGTACCACAGGCAATGGCACGGGGGCTGAGTGTGTCTACCATTTTCTCAACCTCGGAGAGGGTGAGCTGCGAAGAGGTCGGGACAGGGACAATGCCAACGGCGATGGCACCGAGATAGGCAATCGGAAACTCGGGCGTGTTTCCGAGCCGCAAGAGCAGGATATCGCCTGCTTTGAGACCCATGTTTAACAAACCTGTGCCGGTTCCGCGCACAGCGGCCTCAATATCTGCATAGCTCCAGCGCGTTGATGCGTTCATTCCCATCACCACAAGCGCGGCTTTGTCGGGCAGAGCAGATGCGCGGCCAAGCACATGGGCTGCCATGTTGAATGGCTGAGGGCAGGGCGCGAAAGGGCCGTTATCAACAATGCTCAGCATGGACACAGGTGCTAAGGGCTTGGCGCGGGCTGCGCAAGGCCCTATGAAAGCGCAATGACAAATGCGGCTGACCCCAAATCCCTGATCAAAATTGCACGTGCAGGTGGTGATTCACCTGCGCCCGAGCAGATCGACCTCGGCGCGCGTGTCCGCGATTTGCGAAAGAGTCTTGGCTTGACGCTTGAGCAGGCCAGCAAGCAGGCAGGGCTGGCGCGCTCGACCCTGTCCAAGATCGAAAACGGCCAGATGTCACCCACGTATGAAGCGCTCAAGAAGCTTGCGCAGGGGCTCGAAATCTCTGTTCCGCAGCTTTTCACACCGCCCGAAACGGCACAGGCCACTGCCCGCATGAGCCTGACACGAGCGGGTGACGGTGCAGAACATATAACCACCACTTACGAGCATATGCTGATGGGCGAGAGCCTTTCAGCCAAAAAGATGCTGCCATATCAAGCCCGTATCCGTGCGCGCACAATGGACGAGTTTGACGGCTGGGTGCGCCATGATGGCGAAGAGTTTCTTTATGTGCTTACCGGTGTCATCAAGCTATACACCGAGTTTTACGAACCCGTTGAAATGCGCCGCGGCGACAGCGCCTATTATGATGCGTCGATGGGGCACAATGTCGTTTCTGTCAGCTCCGATGATGCAACGGTGCTTTGGGTGACATCGCTGGTCTGAAAGAAGAGCTTACTTCTCAAACCACCAGACATCAGGCATGAACCAATACCCATCGCCGTTGATCGGGATATGAGAGGGGTATTTCAACTCTTTCACATGCGCGATGCGGCTGATGCCGAAAGCATAAGTCGGAATAACGTAGCGCCCGGCTGTCAGCACACGGTCAAGGGCGCGCACGCTTGCGACAAACTCTTCCTTGTCGTCAGTGCTCACCATGGTTTTGATCATGGCCTCGGCGGCTGGAGAGTTCATTCCCATCAGGTTTCGGGAGCCGGGCATGTCGATGCCCTCGCTGCCCCAGTAAAGCATTTGCTCGTTGCCGGGGCTGAGAGAAAAGCCGCGGCGGATATCTGTCATGTCAAAGTCAAAGCTGTTTTGGCGCGCAAAATACTGTGCGTTATCAACGCTTTCAATTTCAGCCTTAATCCCCAAGCGCTCAAGTGCCTGAATGTAAATATTGGCAAAGGCTTCAAGCTCGCCCGAACCGCTGGCGAGAAGGATTTTGAAAGCGAAGTTTTCACCGTTAGCATTTTTCAGCGTGCCGCTTTCAGCGCTCCAGCCCGCTTCTATCAGAAGCTTTTGCGCCTTAATCAGATTGGTTCTGTTCCGCTTCGTGCCGTCAGAGACGGGCAGGGCATAGCCCTCAAGCACACCTTCAGGGAGATCAGCAGCAAACGGCTCAAGCAAGGTTTTGACTTTGCCTGTGGCGGGGCCGTGGCTCATCCCGAGTTCGGAGCCTGAAAAGTAGGATGTGATCCGCTTTTGGGCGCCGCCTGTGACAACGTCATTCATAAACTCGAAGTTGAACGCGAGAATGAGCGCTTCGCGCACGCGCCAATCGGCAAAAAGCGGGTTACGGGTGTTCATCACGAGTCCCGTGATGCCCGACGGGTTACCATCAGGAATTTCGGATTTCACGACATCACCACGCGCCATGGCGGGGTAGTCATAAGCCGTGTCCCATTTGTTGGCATTGTACTCGCGCACCACATTGAGCACACCCGCTTTGAAGGCTTCTTTCAGAACCGTGTCATCGGCGAAGAACTCGATTCGTATTTCATCGACGTTTGCAGTGCCTTGAGTGATGGGCAGCTCGCGGCCCCAGTAGTCGGGATTGCGTTTTAGCGTGAGGGAGCGGTTTGGCTCGTAGGAACCGATGACATAGGGGGAGGAACCGACAGGGGCCAACTCAAAACCCGAGCGCTCAAAATCGTGCCCCTCCCATTGGGCCTTTTTAAGGATCGGGCGCAGCCCAGCAACAAGGGCAAGCTCGCGGTTGGCTGTATTGAAGGTCATCTTCACAGAGCGGGGGCCTGTGGCTTCAATGCTTTCGATCTGGTCTTTCAGCGTGCGGTAGCGCGGATGTCCTTTGGTTCCTAAAATCTCGTAGCTCCAGATCACGTCTTCGACTGTCACGGGACTTCCATCAGAGAATCGGGCCTCTTTACGAAGGGTAAATTCGACCCATTCACGATTCGGCCCAGTCTCGACCGATTCGGCCAGAAGCCCGTAGAGCGAAAAAGGTTCATCCCAGTTACGCGCCATGAGACTTTCGTAGCCCATAAACCGGAGCTGCCAGGGTGGGGAGCCTTTGAAGATGAACGGGTGCAAACTGTCAAAGCCGCCTGTGTTGCCCACGACCAGACGCCCGCCTTTGGGGGCGTCCGGGTTCACATAGGGTAGGGACACAAAATCAGGTGGTAGCGCAGGCTCTCCATACATAGCTATGCCATGAGACGGCTCGGCTGTTACGGGAATCGAAAGCCCTGCGCACACGAGAAAGGTGCTGCAAAGCCCTGCCATTGCATGGAAAAAAACTGATCTCATTTTGGTGACAATCCCGCTCGAACCTTGTTTTGTTACCGCAAACCTTAACGGCGGGGAAAAGCCAATACAAACTTTTAGCTTGGATTGAGCGTTAAGATTGCTTATAAAGGTCTCACTGCTCGATAGGTTTCTTGCCTGTATGAAACCTGCCTCAATAACTTGACGCCAGCCTTGTGCTGGCGTTTTTTTTTGGCCGAGCAGTTCTTCACACTTATGTGCTTTGGGTTGGCATTGGCCAATCTCTCGCGGTATTGCTGCAGGTGCAAATAGAACGTGGAGCACAGCATGACACTCAAAGGTAAAACCGCCGTTATCACAGGTTCAAATTCGGGAATCGGTCTTGGCATCGCCTGGGAGATGGCGCGGGCAGGGGCGAATGTGGTGCTTAACTCTTTCACCGACCGTGATGAAGACCATGCCATTGCGGCCGAAATTGCCGGCGAGACAGGCGTGACTGCGCGCTACATCAAAGCGGATATGTCAAAAGGAGCCGAATGCCGCGCGTTGATTGAGGCGGCGGGCCAATGTGACATACTGATCAACAATGCCGGTATCCAGCATGTCGCGGCGATCGACGAGTTTCCGACTGATAAATGGGATGCCATTATCGCGATCAACCTGACGTCTGCTTTTCACACGACTGCGGCCGCCTTGCCTATGATGCGCAAAGCGGGCTGGGGCCGTGTGATCAACATCGCCTCAGCGCATGGGCTCACGGCCTCGCCTTATAAATCGGCGTATATTGCTGCCAAGCACGGGGTTGTCGGGCTGACCAAAACCACAGCACTGGAAACCGCGCAGGAGCCTATCACGGCCAATGCTATATGCCCCGGATATGTGCTCACGCCTCTGGTTGAAGCGCAGATCCCTGACACGATGAAAGAATATGACATGAGCCGCGAGGACGTGATCAAGAATGTCATGCTGACGCGCCAACCCTCCAAAGAGTTTGCCACAGTCGAGCAGCTCGGCGGCACAGCTGTCTTTCTGGCATCGGATGCGGCGGCCCAGATTACAGGCACGACTATTTCGGTTGATGGCGGTTGGACAGCGTTGTGAGCTCTCCTTTGCGCCTCAACCTCGCATTACAGGGCGGGGGCGCTCACGGAGCCTTCACATGGGGCGCGCTTGATCGCTTGCTGGAAGAGCCAGATATCGAGATTGCCGCCATTTCAGGCACATCAGCAGGAGCACTCAACGGCGCGGCGCTGAAAGCGGGGTTTCTCAAGGGGGGCAACGAAGGCGCACGGGAGAACCTTGATTGGCTTTGGAACGAGGTGGCAGGTATTGAGGATTTGGCACTGCCTGCATGGCTGAACAGTTGGCTTCCATAGCCCGCACAGGTGAGCCAGGCTATCGAGTTTTCCCCGCTCTATATGTGGGGCGATGCGGTGAGCCGGATGCTTTCCCCTTATGGCTGGGGGCCGCTTTACCAAAACCCGCTGCGTCGTATTGTCGAGCAGTTTGATTTTGACAAAGTCTGCGACGATCACGGCCCCGAGCTTTTTATCTGCGCCACCCAGGTGCGCGAGGGCAAGGTGAGGATTTTCAGCGGCGAAAATATTAGCACCGATGCCATTCTGGCTTCGGCTTGTCTGCCTACACTTTTTCAGGCGGTCGAGCTGACAGACCCTAAAACAGGAACGCGTGAAACCTTTTGGGATGGAGGTTATACAGGCAACCCCGCATTGTTCCCGCTGTTTGATGCCGCACTGCCTGACGATGTGATCATCATCAACATCAACCCGCTTGAGCGCGAGAAAAGCCCGGTGACGCCGCAGGAAATCCAGAACAGGATCAACGAGATCAGCTTCAACGCTTCGCTTTTGCGTGAGTTGCGCAACATCGAGTTTGTTCAGCGGCTTATAGCAGATGGCAATTTGAAAAACGGCGCGATGAAGAACATGCGGGTTCATATGATCGCGGATGATGCATTGATGAATGATCTTTCGGTGGCAACTAAAACCGTCGCCGTGCCCTCTGTCATCCAGCAACTCAAACAGGCCGGAAGGCGCGCGGCGGGTGATTTCCTCGCAGATCACAAGAGTGATTTAGGAAAAATGCAGACAGCCAATCTTGCCGAGATGTTCGGCTGATCAGCCCCCGTTTTTCGCCCCGTTTTGCACTTGCTTGGATGGGTCTTTCGGATTGGGGTAAACAAGCCCTGCGGAAATAACCAGTTTGGCTGCATCTTCAACGGTCATATCCAGTTCGATCACATCGGCGCGTGGCACAAACAACAAGAAACCCGAGGTCGGGTTGGGCGTTGTGGGAAGAAAGATACTCATCATATCGCCGTCGGCATCGGCCTTGGCTGCAATTTCGCCCTTGGCGGCTATGGAGACAAATCCGATCGCCCAGATGCCTTTGCGTGGATATTCTATCAGGCAGGCTTTCTCGAAGCTGCGCTCGGACTGGGCAAAGATCGTTTCGGCAATCTGCTTCACGCCATTGTAGATCGAGCGCACCACAGGCACGCGCTCTAACAGCCCTTCGGCATAGCGAATGAGCGAGCGACCCAAGAGGCCCTTGGCCAGCCAGCCAACAAAGATTGTGAAGAAGAAGAACACAAACACCCCGACTCCACGGATGTTCACGCCGATCCAGTCTTCCGTTCCACGTGTGCGTCCAAGCCAGCGGTTGATCAGCTGTTCAGGGTGATAGTTGTTCGGCACAAACGGCATGACAAAACCGTCCACCCAGCCGATGAAGCTCCAGAGCAGCCAGATCGTGAAGGCGACAGGCGCGATCACAATCAGACCCGTGAAAAACGAGGCCCGCAGACCCGCAAACATGCTGCGGCGCTTGTGGTGGTCTTCGTCAAAGGGTGTTGTCATTCGAGGTCCGGTTCCAATCTACAGCGCTTCATTTAGGTATAGGTGGTGATTTTAACAATCGTTAAAGCAAAGGAAACACTGTTTCTCCTCGGGATTAACTCCCCATTTCGCCTGCAATCTGTGCAGCAAGGCGGGCATTGTTCAAAACAAGGGCGATATTGGTGCTCAGCGAACGCCCTTCTGTCAGCTCGAAAATACGTGCCAGCAAGAAGGGCGTTACTGCCTTGCCTGCGATGCCTTGGGAGGCGGCCTCTGCTTGGGCTTGGGCTATCACCGGGGCCATCACGGAAGCACTTATCTCGGCTTCAACGGGCACAGGGTTGCCGACAAGTTGGCCGCCCGGAAGGCCAAGAGCGCGGCGCATCATATGGGCCTTGGCAATCGCGGCGGGGGTGTCCATCCGCAAAGGGGCAACAAGGCCCGAGGCGCGCGACCAGAAGGCAGGAAAATCATCCTGACCAAAGCCGATAACCGGCACGCCGAGGGTTTCGAGCACTTCCAGTGTTTTGGGAATATCAAGGATTGCCTTAGCCCCGGCAGCGACAACTGTGACCCGCGTTTGCGCCAGTTCTTGCAGATCGGCCGAGATATCAAAGCTGGTCTCCGCACCTTGATGCACGCCACCGATACCGCCTGTTGCGAACACGTGAATATCGGCCAGCACCGCGGCAATCATCGTAGCCGCAACGGTGGTGGCGCCTGTGCCACCCGTTGCGAGACATGCAGCGAGGTCGGCACGGCTGAGCTTGGCCACGTTTTGCGCCTGCGCCAAAGCTTCAAGCTCTTTGGTTTCCAGCCCGACATGCAGAACACCATCGAGAACCGCAATCGTCGCAGGTGTTGCTCCGTGTGCACGCACCTCGGCCTCAACTTTCAGAGCGGTTTCCACATTTTGCGGATAGGGCATGCCGTGTGTAATGATGGTGCTTTCCAGCGCTACAATTGGCGCGCCTGTGGTGCGCGCTTCGGCAACTTCGGCGGAAAAGGTGATATCATACATAGTTGTCGTCTCCTGCAACATAAGTTGCGGCTGTTTTCTGGGCAAACTCTATGGCCTCGGCCCGACACTTGCCTTGCAATTCAGCAGCGATGTGCGCCGCCATGAAAGTATCGCCCGCGCCTGTGATGCGCGCGGCAATGACCCGCGGGGGAGCGGCCTTGTGACTGTCATTGTTACAAGTATCACAGGCCATATTTGCGCCATGGGTCACGACGACACGCCGCGCGCCAGCGTCGAGGAGTGCTTTCGCGCCGTCATGGGCTGTGGTCAGACGGCGTGCGCCACTGATCAGCTCGGCTTCCTCAAGGTTCACATAAAGCGTGGCTCCCTGGTGGGCAATCACGGCGCGCAGACGCTCGGCTTTTCCGGGAGAAGCGGGTGCGACACGCAAATCAGCCGCAGCAAAGGCAGGGCTGAGAGCGATTTGCTCCAGCAATGCTTCTGTCAGATTGCCATCCAGCGCAATCGGGCCAGAGTAGGGAGCCTGTGTGCTCCCGAGCGTGCCGTTAAATAAAGGTGCCAGAATCTCATCACCTGCCGCCTCAAGCGAATGCGCATCGGCGATGGCTGCAATGAGACCGTTCGCGCCCTCGATCGCCATATAGGCATCGGTCGGGCGTTGGCTGAAATGGATGTAATCGCAGACAAGCCCCAAGTCTTTGCCAGCCTTCACAAGCTCGGCACCGGCCGCATCACGGCCAAGGGCGGAGAGCAGAACAGGGCGCAAGCCGAAGCGCGCCAGCGTCATGGCAATATTCATCGCAACGCCGCCCGGAATTCGGGTTATCCGCCCCGGCATATCATTGCCGGCGCGCATTTCGCGCGGACTACGGCCGATGATATCCCACAATACGGAACCGATGCAGATGATTTCTTTTGCGTCTCTTTGCATGGTCTTTAAATGCCGATAAGAGAGCCGCTTGGCAATGCTCTTTGAGCCACGGCAAAGAAGGCTTGCAAAGGGCAGGGGGCGGCTATATACGCGTGCCACTAACTTCGCAGATGGAGGCGGGCTTAGGGGGGAGAAATCCTTCTATGTCCACCGGTTGAAGCAATCGCTTCTCTTCCCTCCATCAAGGCATAAACCGGAAAGGATAAAGACAATGGCTCTTCCTGAGTTCACATTGCGCCAACTGCTTGAAGCAGGCGTACACTTTGGTCACCAAACACAACGCTGGAACCCGCGCATGGGCCCGTTCATTTACGGCGCACGCAACGGCATCCACATCATGGATCTTACACAAACTGTTCCAATGCTCGATGCCGCGCTCAATGTTGTGCGTGAAACCGTAGCAAAAGGCGGCCGCGTTCTCTTCGTTGGAACAAAGCGTCAGGCCGCAGCGCCTGTTGCAGATGCCGCAGAAAAATGCGCACAGTATTACATGAACCACCGCTGGCTCGGTGGCACGCTGACAAACTGGCAGACTGTTTCAAAGTCGATCAGCCGTCTCAAATCAATCGACGAGAGAATGGAAACCGGCTTTGAAGGCCTGACCAAGAAAGAACGCCTCGGCATGGAGCGCGACCAAGAGAAGCTTCAAGCCTCGCTTGGCGGTATCCGCGAAATGGGCGGTGTGCCTGATCTGCTTTTCGTCATTGACGTGAAAAAAGAAGCGCTCGCCGTGGCCGAAGCCAACAAGCTCGGTATCCCTGTTGTGGCTGTGGTTGATACCAACTGCTCGCCAGACGGCGTTGACTATATCATCCCCGGCAACGACGATGCGGCACGTGCTATTGCGCTTTATACAGATCTGGTTGCCCGCGCGGCGCTTGACGGTATGTCTGCTCAGCTCGGCAATGCAGGCGTTGATATCGGTGCGATGGAAGAGGCGCCTGTTGAAGAACTCGCCGCCGAAGCCCCAGCTGAAAGCTGAGCCAAACCGGACGAACACAACACTCGCAGGCGCACAGATGTCGCGCCTGCAAATTTCAATTTTGTTATGAGGAGAGCCAAGATGGCGATCACAGCAGCAATGGTGAAAGAACTGCGCGACAGCACGGGCGCAGGCATGATGGACGCTAAAAAAGCACTGACAGAAACAGATGGTGACATGGACGCCGCTGTTGACTGGCTGCGCACCAAAGGCCTTGCGAAAGCGGCCAAGAAATCTGGCCGCACAGCGGCGGAAGGCCTTGTGGCCGTGAATGTTGAAAGCGGCAAAGGTGTTGCCGTTGAAGTGAACTCGGAAACCGACTTTGTCGGTAAGAACGCCGAATTCCAGGACATGGTTCGCAAGATTGCAGGCGCGGCAACAGGCGTTTCGACAGTTGAAGAGTTGGCTGCCACGAACGTTGACGGCAAGCCTGTCGCCGACATGATCACCGACAAAATCGCAACCGTAGGTGAAAACATGTCGCTGCGTCGCATGGCATCACTCGAAGGCGAAACTGTTGTGTCATATGTGCATAACGCAGCCACCGACGGCATGGGAAAAATCGGCGTTCTCGTTGCCATGACGGGCGGCAACGAAGGCTTCGGCAAACAGGTTGCAATGCATATTGCAGCAGCACGCCCTGAAGCGCTGAATGAAGCATCACTCGATCCGGCATGGGTCGAAAAAGAGCGCCAAGTACAGATCGACATTGCTAAGGAATCGGGCAAGCCCGACGCCGTGATCGAAAAAATGATCGTAGGCCGTATGGCGAAGTTCTTGGCCGAAAACACACTTCTGGGTCAGGCTTTTGTTGTGAACCCCGACCTGAGCGTTGAGCAAGCAGCAAAAGAAGCTGGTGCAACCATCACTGGCTTTGTGCGTATGGAAGTTGGCGAAGGTATTGAGAAAAAAGAAGAAAACTTTGCTGAGGAGGTCGCGAAGGCGATGAAAGGCTAACGCCTTATTCCAAAACAGAATGAATGCAGCGCCGTTTGTAAAAGCGGCGCTGTTTTCTTTGATAAGCCTTTGAGAGTGTTAAAGCTGCCGGCCTCGGGGCGAAGAATAACCCTTTGGCCGACCGTCGGAAAACCGACAAAGAAGATAGAGCGCTGATATCACAGCGGTATTCCCCCAATGTTCCCAGGCTAAAGCCACCACTCACGGAACAGGTTTAGGCTGCCAGAGATGTGACGCCAAGTGAAGTCAGGAATTCCTTACCTTGCGTCAGACCTGTCCGTAATCGACAACAAAGAGCTGGTTCTGTAGCGCGGCCTTCAAAACGGCTTGCGCTGTGGTTTCAACGCTTAGAACCTCTCGCGCCAGTCTGAGGTGTTTCTCGACAGTTGCCTGCGTCAACCCCATCAAAAGCGCTGTATCGGCTGTTGTTTTTCCATCTCCAACCCAGTGAAGCGCCTCAAGTTGCCGCTGCGTCAGGCTGCGCGTAGGTGACACGCGGGGCAGGGAGAGGATCTTCAGATGCACCACATTATTGAGCGCAATGATCTCGCTTTGGTGCTTTTCCCAAATCGCATCAATCTCGGCTTGTGTCGTATCGGGGCCTCCCGTCAGCGCGATTGCACCTTTCGAACGGGGCGTTACCGAGCTGAAACTGATCGAGTAGCCTGCGCGAACTCCCAAAGCGTGGTTCTGGGCCATGATATCAATTTCTTCGCTGGTGAGCGAGCCAGCCTCATAGCGTGTGGTGATATCGGACCAACTCATGACGCCTTCATTGGCGAGCGCCCAAAGAACCATCGGTGCCTTTTTGTATTTTTCCTCGCCGATAAACCAGTCCAGATACTCTTTTGAATGGTTTGACAGGATCACGAGGTCATCCGGATCACCGAGTGACTGACCTGAGCGGTAATGGGTGAAGCCGTATAGCAGCCGTATGAAGCCATAATGCTTCATGTGGCGGCAGTGCATATCCCAAAGCTCTTCAATCGAGCGGGTGCTCATCAGTGTGTTTATTTGGTTATCAAGACTCATAGGTAACGATAGGCACCAACAGCCAGTAATGTCTATGGCTTAGCAGGTATTAAATTAACATAATACATATTATGCGATAATTAGATTTGAAAATAAGGGGCGCTCTGTGGCGCCCCTTTTAATGTTTGGCCTTAGAAAAACGCCTGTAGCCCTGTTTGTGCCCGACCCAAGATAAGCGCGTGAACGTCGTGCGTGCCTTCGTAGGTGTTAACTGTCTCCAGGTTCATCGCATGACGAATGACATGATACTCAAGCGTGATCCCGTTTCCGCCGTGCATGTCACGGGATTGTCTTGCAATATCAAGAGCTTTGCCGCAGTTGTTGCGCTTAAGCAGCGAAATCATTTCGGGTGCTGCGCGTGCCTCGTCCATCAAGCGCCCAAGACGCAATGCGCTGTGCAAGCCAAGTGTGATCTCGGTTTGCATGTCCGCGAGTTTCTTCTGGAAAAGCTGGGTTTGGGCCAAAGGACGTTTAAATTGATGGCGGTCAAGGCCATACTGGCGCGAGGCGTGCCAGCAGAACTCGGCTGCGCCCATCGCGCCCCATGCGATGCCATAACGCGCACGGTTCAGACATCCAAAAGGCCCTTTAAGCCCTTGAACATTCGGCAAAAGAGCGTCTTCACCTACCTCTACGCCATCCATGACAATCTCGCCTGTGACAGAGGCTCTGAGGCTCATCTTGTTCTCGATTTTGGGCGCGGACAGTCCTTTCATGCCCTTCTCGAGGATAAAACCACGGATTTTGCCGCCGTGTTCTTCCGACTTGGCCCAAACCACAAAAACATCTGCGATCGGTGCGTTGGAAATCCACATTTTGGCGCCAGTCAGCTTGTAGCCGTTGGCTGTCTTTTCCGCGCGGGTTTTCATGCCCGCAGGGTCTGAGCCAGCATCTGGCTCGGTGAGGCCGAAACATCCGATAAGGTCCCCTGCCGCGAGGCCCGGAAGGTATTTTTTGCGTTGATCTTCAGAACCATAGGCGTAAATCGGATACATGACGAGCGAGCTTTGAACGCTCATCATCGAGCGGTAACCGCTGTCCACGCGCTCTACTTCGCGCGCGACAAGGCCATATGCCACATACGAGCTGCCGAGTCCGCCGTACTCTTCAGGCACGGTAATGCCGAGAAGGCCCATATCGCCCATCTCTTTGAAGATCTCGGGTGCAACAGATTCATTGGCGTAAGCCTCTGTAATCCTTGGCATAAGCTTTTCCTGAGAGTATGAGCGCGCGCTGTCTGCAATCATGCGCTCGTCGTCGGCGAGCTCATCTGTCAGGTAAAGCGGATCCTGCCAATCAAATTGCCCAAGCTCAGGGGCATCTTTTGCTTTAAGTTCAGGGGTTTGGTTGCTCATCTTAATGCTCCGTTCGCTACATGATATTTGGATTTGTTTATCATGCTGATTGAGAATATAATAACGCTAATTTGGCTTATTTTAATGCGAAAATGGAATGCATGACGGGTGTAAGGCGAAATCTGCCCTCCTCTCAAGGGCTTGCTGCTCTTGAAGCGCTTGCACGGCTTGGGAGTGTGACGGCCGCAGCGCAAGAGCTGAGCCTGACCCAGAGCGCTGTTTCGCGGCAGTTGCAGGCGCTTGAGGTGCAACTCGGGGTTGAGTTGTTCATTCGCCGGGCCAAGCGTGTGAGCCTCACAAGCGCGGGTGCACGCTATGCCGAAGAGGTGCGCCGCGCCCTTGATGTATTGGGCAATGCGGCCTTGCGGCTTCAAACAAACCCCGAGGGCGGCACGCTGAACCTTGCGATACTGCCCACTTTCGGGATGCGTTGGTTGCTGCCCCGCCTGCCCCGATTTGGCCGTGCACACCCTGATGTGACAGTGAACATGAACACACGGCTTGCACAGTTTGATTTTGCCAACAGCGATATGGACGCAGCCTTGAGTTTTGGCAGTGGAGACTGGCCAGATTGCCGCTCCATGCTACTTGAGAAGGAGGCTGTTTTGCCGATGGCCTCGCCTGAATTTCTTGCAGCAAGCCCCGTAAAACATGCCTCGGATATGAAGCGCCTGCCGCTTTTGCACATCCAGACCCGACCTGACGCCTGGCAAGACTGGTTTATGGCGCAAGGGGTTGAGACACGCGGCTTTGCCGGCACGCGCTATGACCAGTTTTCAACCATCTTGCAGGCGGCAAGGCACGGACTTGGGGTTGCGCTGCTGCCCGAATACCTGGCGCGTGAGGAAGAAGCCGAAGGGCGGCTGAATGTGGTGTTTGGCACGCCATGCCCGAGCCGCGGAAGCTACTATCTTGTCTGGCCGCGAGAAAAAGACAACACCCCTGCCCTTGCCGCCTTTCGAGGCTGGTTGAAAGAGGAAATCGAGGGGGAAGACCTTTTGCCAAGGTAAACGCCCTTATGACGGATTGTCATGTTCGACCGGAAGGCAAACCGTGGGGCAGAGTGTGGGGCAAGCTGTATATACAACAGTATGGACAGCTTAGGGCAATTCTCTACCCGAGCGCATAGCCTGCGCCACGCACCGTGCGCAGAGGATCGCCGCCGCCATGCTGCATCAGCGCTTTTCTGAGGCGCCCGATGTGAACATCAACTGTTCGGGTGTCGACATAGATGTCGCGCCCCCAGACCCGATCAAGCAGTTGCTCGCGGCTTAGCACACGGCCCTGAGCCTCAAGGAAGCAGGCAAGCAGGCGGAACTCGGTCGGTCCCAGTTTGATATTGTGTCCTGCGCGGCTGACACGGTGGCTCGCGGCATCAAGCAAAATATCTTCATAGACGAGCTCCTCACCCAAGGCGGCAGGGCGTGTGCGGCGCAGTTCTTTGCGCACCCGCGCGATCAGCTCGGCCACTGAATATGGCTTGACCATATAGTCATCCGCACCAGTCTCGAGGCCACGCACTTTATCAAGCTCCTCGGAGCGGGCCGAGAGCATGATAATTGGCAGTTCGCGTGTTTGCTTGCCGCTTTTGAGGCGGCGGCAAACTTCAAGGCCTGACACATGCGGCAGCATCCAGTCGAGCAGGCAGAGGTCGGGCTGGGCTTCGCTCGCCAAAAGCAGAGCCTCTTCGCCATCGACAGCTTCCACAACGTCAAAGCCCTCGGCCTTGAGATTGTAGCTGAGCACGGCCCGTTGGGAGGGTTCGTCTTCGACCAGAAGGATGACAGGCGCGCTCATGAGACACCGCTGACTTTAGCGTCCGTCGAGGTGATATCGGCTTTTTCGCGTGTCTCGCCGGGTTTTTCGCCGGTGACGAGATAAACCACCTGCTCGGCAATGGCTGTAACATGATCACCCATGCGCTCTGTGTTTTTTGCGATGAAATGCAGGTGCATACAGGCTGTGATGTTGCGCGGGTCTTCCATCATGAAGGTGAGGAACTCGCGGAAAAGCGCGTTGTAAAGCTGATCTATCTCCTGATCGCGTTCGATCACATCTTGTGCCAGCGCGGCATCGCGGCGGATGTAGGCATCAAGCGCATCTTTGAGCATGAGTTGCACATCGCGCGCCATACGGCGCAGCGAAACATGGGCCTCGTCAATCGCTGTGAGCTTGGCAAGAACGCCCGTGCGCTTGGCCATGTTCTTGGCGTAGTCACCGATGCGTTCAAGATTGGCCGATATTTTGAGAACCGAGAGCACGAGGCGCAGATCAATCGCTGTGGGCGCGCGCAGGGCAATAAGCCGTGCAGCCTCGTCGTTGATCAGCTCTTCAAGCGCGTCGATGGCTTTGTCTTTGGCGCGCACCTCTTCGGCTTTTTCCTCGTCATGGGTGGCGAGGCTGTCGGCGGCGTCAAGGATTGCCATTTCAACAAGCCCGCCCATCTTCATGATCTGGGCCTGAATTTCCTCAAGGTCGCGATCAAAGGCAGAGGAGATATGTTGATGGGTCATTTAGTGTGCTCCTTGAACGATGCAGCCTAGCAGGTCCCGAAGGGAAAAGCCGTTTTGCGGCGCGTTAACCCAGCTTCTAAGCCGCTCTGACTATGGTTTTGTGACAGAAACATAACAGTTTTATGACACCCCCTAAGGCGCTCTTTTAATTAGTTATTCTTGGCTTTCAAATGGCAGCAATACCGAAAACACGCTGCCTTCGCCCAGCTCCGATTCTATTTTCATTCGGCCACGATGGCGCTGGACGATGTGTTTCACGATCGCAAGGCCCAGTCCTGTTCCGCCCACCTGCCGCGCGCGGTGCGAATCGACCCGGTAAAAGCGCTCGGTGAGCCGCGGAATATGGAGCGGATCAATCCCGGCGCCTGTGTCTCGCACCGAAATACGGACCCCGTTTTGTCCACGTAAAGCAGCCTGCGGGCCAGTGACTTCTGCGCTTACAGTAACCTGACCGCCCTTCCCGCCATATTTTATTGCATTTTCAATCAGGTTGGAGAGCACTTGCCGGATCTGATCGGGATCAGCGCGCAATGTGAGCGCTGTTTCAGGCAGCTTGGCCTGCAAGCTGACAGAGGCGTCATTGGCCACAGGTTCAAGCGCGCCCAGCACCGAACGGATCAGCCCGCCGATTTCAACACTGCCTTGTGGAGGGCGGCGCTCTTCTGATTCTACGCGGCTGAGCGACAAAAGATCACTCACCAACCGCTCCATACGCGCGGCCTCTTGCGCCATGATGTCCAGAAACGCGATTCGCGTGGTTGTATCGTCCTTTGCAGGGCCTTGTAGTGTCTCGATAAACCCCATTAAGGCCGTGAGTGGCGTGCGTAACTCATGGCTGACATTGGCGACAAAATCGCGCCGCATCTGGCCCGCCTGCTCAAGGTGAGAAATATCCTGAAAGCTGAGCAAAACTCCGCCTGTATCGCCCAGAGGTGACACATCGGTGCGATAAATTGCGCTTTGAGCCGCTGTTTGCGACAGGTAGCGCCCTTCTTGCGTGCCCGCGCCTTCAAGCGCATTGGCCACCGCTTTTACGAGGTCGGGCTGGCGCAAGGCTGAGACATAAGGGAAGCCCGTTAATGCCGCCCCCAACAGCTCGCCTGCCTTTGAGTTAGCTGCTGCGATGCGACCGTCAGGGCTGACAATGAGTGCAGGCAGCTGCAAAGCCTCAAGAAAAACAAGGCTTTCAAGCGGTGCGTCTGGTGAATGGTGGGGAGCTTCGTGCATTTTTGTGAGGTGTCCGGTGTCGCGCTTCAGCCCTGAGCCGAGCGACAGTAAGAAGGCATTTAAGAGCCGTAAGGATGCCTCGCAAAGACCGTGCGAGCAATGGATAAAGATTAGCTCGCGCATTCTATTGGTTTTGCGCCACTTTGCAATTCCACAATATACGCCAATTGTGCCTTTGTTATGCTGGCACCATCCTGATGTTGCGGCCTGACATCCGGTTTTGACTTGCCATGAGTGACACTTCTGGACTGATACATGTCATTAGGCCTTCGGAAAATAGACGTGAGATGACTACATCGAGGACACATAGAAATGAGCTTTGTTTCGCTGCCAGTGAAGCCTAGAATCGTAACCCTGACATCTTTTTATTGCGATGCGCCTGCCTTTGATAGCGTTCCGCCCGAGCGCAGCGTGCCGATCGCTTATTTGGGGGCGTTTGCCAAGATGGGTGCATCACCGGAAGCCTATCTGTGCTGGTTGGTCTGTGATGATTATGATGCATTCGATGTGGGTGCCGCGCTCACGGAAACAGGCTATACGGGACGTTGTATTTTTATCAGCCCCAACCTGCCGGACAGAAATATGGTCCTGCGCGAGTTGGCCGCAGCTTTTCCCAAGCTGGAAGCGTCGATCTGGTTTGAAGACGAGGCCCCCCGGTTGGCAGAAGCCTTCTGCGCCACACTGGTAGAGGCACGCAAAGCGCGGGCCAGAGCTTAGAGCATGCGCAGTTTGGCGCGGAAACGGCGCATGTTATCCTGATAATGCATGGCACTTGCCGTCAGCATGGCATGCGCGCTTGCGTCGAGTGTTTTCACCACTTTGCCGGGACTGCCCATCACAAGGCTGCCATCGGGGATAACCTTGTTTTCCGTGATCAGCGCCCCTGCCCCGATCAGGCAGTTTTTGCCGATCCTGGCCCCATTGAGCACGATTGCCCCCATACCAACGAGAGAATTGTCGCCAATGGTGCAGCCGTGCAGCATGACTTTATGGCCAATGGTGCAATTTGCGCCGACGGTGAGCGGATAGCCCATATCGGTGTGCATCACTGTGCTTTCCTGAACATTTGTGCCAGCGCCTATGGCAATGCGCTCGTTGTCGCCGCGAAGGGTGGCGCTGAACCAGACAGAGCAGCCTGCCTCCAGCACCACATCGCCAATAATATTGGCATCGGGGGCGACCCATGTGTCTTCATCAATCTGCGGGGCTTTGACGCCCAAAGCATAGAGTGTCATGACATATCCTCGAATTCGGCCTGAAGCTTGCGCACATGCTCGACCAGCTTTGGCTGCTGGATACGGCGGTGGCGGCGGGAGGTGATGATGGTTTTTAGGCGCTCTTCTGTGGCATCCAGATCGTCGTTGACGAGCACGTAGTCATAGGCATCCCAACGGCTGATCTCGTCCCAGCTTTTGCGCATACGCTTTTCTATCACCTCGGTTGAGTCCTGTCCGCGGCTCACGAGGCGGCGGTGCAGTTCCTTTATCGAGGGAGGCAGAATAAAGATACTGAGCGTGTGTGCGCCAAGGGCGGAGTTGCGGATTTGTTGTGCCCCTTGCCAGTCAATATCAAAGAGCACGTCCTTGCCAGCTCCGATGGCTTTTTCAACGGGCGCGCGGGGGCTGCCGTAGAAGTTGCCGAAGACATGGGCGTGTTCCAGCATTCCATCGTCGGCTACGGTTTTCTTGAAGTCGTCCACGCTGAGGAAGTGATAGTCCTTCCCGTCGACCTCGCCTTCGCGCGGCGCACGGGTGGTGGCGGAAACCGAGAAGGTGATGCTCGGGTCCCAAGCGATGAGCCTTTTGGAGAGCGTGGATTTGCCCGCCCCCGAGGGCGAAGACAGGATGATAAGAAGGCCGCGACGGTCTTGCATGATTTACTCCACGTTCTGGATTTGCTCGCGCATCTGGTCGATGACGGCTTTGAGATCAAGTCCGAGGCTTGTGAGCGTGCTCATTTGCGCCTTGGAGCAGAGTGTATTGGCTTCGCGGTTGAATTCCTGACTGAGGAAATCAAGCTTGCGTCCCACGGGGCCACCTTTGGCGATGAGTTCTCGTGCGGCGGCGACATGTGCATGTAGGCGGTCAAGCTCTTCAGTGATATCGGCCTTCACAGCCAGCATGGCCAGCTCTTGGGCGATACGCCCTTCATCGACATCCACGGCCTCGGCCACGCGGGCAAGGCTGGCGCGGAAGGCGGCGGCACTTTCTTCACGGCGCGCTTCGGCGGCCTCGGCGGCGGCATTGGTGAGGCGTTCTATCTCGTCGATCTGAGAGGTGATCAGCGCCTCAAGCTGTGCACCCTCGGACGCGCGCATTTCGTTGAAGCTTGCGAGAACGGGTGCGAAATCGGCTTTCAGCGCAGCAAGCAAGGGTGCCGGGTCGTCCTCTGTTGTGCTTTGCTCGAGAATGCCGCGCAGGCCCAATATCTGGCTGGAGGTGCTCGGCTGGAGCGACAGGTGCTGGTCCATCGCGCGCTGCTCGACTTCGGCCATGGCGGCTAGAACCGCCTCAAGCTGTGCTGTATTGACACTCAGGGCTGCGCTTGCCTCTTCGCGAGCCAGCCGCAGACCAATGGTGATGTGACCGCGTGCTGTGGCCTCCGCAACGGTGTTGCGCAGATGGGTTTCGAGCCCGGTGATCCAGTCAGGCACACGGATGCGGATGTCCTGCCCCTTGCCGTTTACGGCGCGCAGCTCCCAGCTCCAGCTGTGGGCAGCAAAGCTGCCTTTGCCCGAGGCAAACCCTGTCATGGATGAAATCACTGCGCTGCTCCTTCGTCTTGTTCTGGGTCTGACTTACGCGCAACAGGGCGCGCGGTGCAAGTCTTGCGCGAGAGTGGATTAACCATCCAGACGAATTTCTCTCAAATTTTCGCGGCTTTTGTATTATGAGTTTGTTAAGCAAGCAAAGGGCTCAGGCGTTTTCTGTGGCTTTGCACAGGTCGGGCATTATGCAATTTCAAAGGGTGGGTGATATGAACGCGCAGACAGGAGTTGTTTTGGACATAATGAATAGGCTGAGCCTGAAGCAATACGATGCTTGCACATTGGTCGAGACCTACTGGGACAACCTGAGAGCCCAAGGCGAATTGCCGTTGCGCGCGCAGATTGATCCACGCGGAATCGAAGATGCTCTCAACTACGCCTTCATACTCGAAAGCATTGGGGCAGGTCACGCCCGTGTGCGGATTGCCGGGATGCATCTCAATGAGCTTATGGGAATGGAAGTGCGTGGGATGCCGATCAGTTCTTTCATTACGCCTGCCTCGCGCGAAGCCTTTGCTCGGGTCTTGGTGAGCCTGCTCAATAGCCCGGCCAAGATGCAACTGAGCCTTCAGGCCGAAGGCACGGCGCTTGAAGCGCGGCTGCTATTGTTGCCATTGCAAGACGATGAAGGCCAGGTGAACCGCATTCTGGGGTGTTTTGAGACAAAAGGCTCCGCCGGCGCTGCGCCACACCGTTTTTCTCTTGTGGACGTTAAGAAAACTCCGGTTGGGACGGCTTCGCGCGCGAAGAGTAGCTGCCAAGCTACTGATAAAGAATGTAAAAATAAACCTTATGAGAGCGATTCAAGCCTAGAGACGCCGCTTGCTCGGGCACCATACCTCAAGCTTGTGCAAGACAACGGCTGAGAAAACCACACCGGCAGACGCCTCCCGAGCATTTTGAAACTAAAGCCGATAAAAAAGGCGCGCAGCGGGATCCCCGTGCGCGCCTTGACTTTAAGTATGAGGTCTAAGCTCTTGCTTTAGTTCTCATTTCCTCACGAAGAGACGTGAGCTCTTCCGCCACAAGGAAAGCCAGTTCAAGCGATTGCGAGGCATTGAGACGCGGATCACAGGCTGTGTGGTAACGGTCCGAGAGATCCTCATCCGTCACATCACGCACACCCCCTGTACATTCGGTCACGTCCTGCCCTGTCATCTCGAAATGCACGCCGCCGGGCTGCGTGCCCTCGGCTTTGTGCACAGCGAAAAACTCGCGCACCTCGCCCAGAACCTGCCCGAAGGGGCGTGTTTTATAGCCTGAAGACGATTTTATCGTGTTGCCATGCATCGGATCGCAGACCCAGACCACCTTGGCGCCTTCTTCTTCCACTGCGCGGATAAGCTTCGGCAGATGATCACCGACTTTGCCCTGGCCAAAGCGCGCGATGAGCGTGAGGCGACCCTCTTCGTTTTCGGGGTTGAGCGTTGCCATCAGGCGCTTGAGGTCATCAGGCTCCATCGACGGTCCACACTTCATCCCGATGGGATTGAGCACCCCACGGGCGAACTCGACATGCGCTCCGTCGGGCTGGCGGGTGCGATCACCGATCCAGACCATATGGCCCGAGCCGGCAAGCCAGTTACCCGAGGTGCTATCAAGCCGTGTAAGCGCTTCTTCATACTCCAGAAGGAGCGCTTCGTGGCTGGTGTAAAACTCGACCGAACTGAACTCATGCGTGGTTTTTCCGGTGATTCCAGCAGCCGCCATGAAATCAATGCTGTCTTGAATACGCGCGGTGATATCACCGTAGCGCGACGCGCCCTCGCCTTCTGCAAAGCCGAGTGTCCACGAATGCACGCGGTTCATATCGGCAAAGCCGCCTGTCGAGAACGCGCGCAGCAGGTTCAGTGTGGCCGCCGATTGCATATAGGCTTGCAGCATTTTCTCCGGGTTGGGGATGCGCGCACCAGACGTGAAATCAAGCTCGTTGATGATATCACCACGATAGCTTGGCAATTCCTGGCCATTGACCGTTTCTGTCGGGGCCGAGCGCGGCTTGGCGAACTGGCCTGCCATGCGGCCAACCTTGATGACGGGAACTTTAGCGCCGTAAGTGAGCACCATTGCCATTTGCAGCATAACTTTAAAGGTATCGCGGATCGCATCGGCCGAGAACTGATCGAAACTTTCGGCACAATCGCCGCCCTGAAGCAAGAAAGCCTCGCCACGACCAGCCGCAGCCAGATGTTCTTTTAAACGGCGAGCCTCGCCTGCAAAAACCAGTGGTGGATACTTTGAAAGCTGTGCCTCGACAGTTTCAAGCTGGGCTTGATCGGTATAGTCGGGCATCTGGACCCGAGGCTTGTTGCGCCAGCCAGATTTCTGCCATTCCGTCATTGTATTCACTCCACTTCAGTCCTTGCGACGCCGCCTTATAGCGGCGGGTTTGGCTGAAAACCATATCAGAAATGAATTGCTCTTGCACAGCGGCGCAGAAATCGGCCATGAGGCCCGATGATCTGCCCGTGCAGAGCTTTTGCTGCATGTCATGACTTGACGAAGCCCCAAAGCTCTGACCAAGTGGATAAATACGACACAAACGTGACGTGTTCGAATTGCGAAAGCCCCCGAATGAGTCTGCAACAACGCCCTACCATAAAACTTGAGCAAACGCCGAAAAAGCCACGGCGCTTTATTTTTGTTCTCCTCGACAACTTCACATTGCTCAGTTTCGCCTCGGCCGTCGAGGCTTTGCGCATTGCCAACCGTATGGCAGAGCACACGCTTTACGAGTGGAGCCTCGCAGGCGAAGGCGGTGTTTCGATTACTTGTTCGGCGGGCACAGAATTCAAGCTTGATATGGACCTTGGCGAAACCACCCGCGATGACACTGTTCTGGTATGCAGCGGAATCAATGTGCAAGCCGCAACAACCAGACGACTGGTCTCTTGGTTGCGCCGTGAAGCGCGCAAAGGCCCGATTGTCGGAGGGCTTTGCACAGCGGCTTACACTCTGGCCAAGGCCGGGCTGCTGGACGGCCGCCGCGCGACCATCCACTGGGAAAATCAGGACAGCTTTACCGAGGAGTTTGACGAGGTCGAGCTCACCAAATCGGTTTTTGTGATTGATAAGAACAGGTTGACCACGGCAGGCGGCACCAGCTCGATTGACTTGATGCTCAAAATCATAGCCGATGATCATGGTGAAGAATTGGCCAATGCTGTGGCAGACCAACTGATTTACTCGTCAATCCGCACCGATCAGGACACGCAGCGCCTGTCTGTTCCGACGCGCATCGGCGTGCGGCATCCCAAGCTGAGCCTTGTCATCCAGATGATGGAAGCCCACATCGAAGAGCCGATCAGCCCTGCCATTCTGGCGCGTGATGTGGGCATGTCCACACGCCAGCTCGAACGGTTGTTCCGCCGCTATCTCAACCGCTCGCCCAAGCGCTACTATATGGAGCTGCGGTTACAAAAGGCGCGTAATCTGCTGATGCAAACCGATATGAGCGTGATCAACGTGGCGCTGGCCTGTGGTTTTGCCAGCCCGAGCCATTTCTCCAAATGCTATCGTGCCCATTACAACACAACGCCCTATCGCGAGCGCGGCTCACAAGCGACACGCCTTTCGATCTGAGGGCAGAACGGCTCTTTCCTTTCCGACAGCCTCCAATCCTGATAATTTACTTTCTGCTTTTTCTTGCTGAAAATATCCTGGGGAGAGCGCGAGAGGGGCAAAGCCCTTCTCGCCCACCGCGATTTGGCGCAGCCAAAGCGCAAACCCTGAAGGACCGATCCGGCTTTTGAAAAATAGCTTACTCCGGCGGCGCAATCCTGTAGAGCGCGCCGTTGCCTTCGCTCAGAAACCAGACACCGCCTTTCGGCCCCTCACGCACATCGCGCACGCGCCGGGTTTCGCTCGTTTTGATCCGGCCAATCTGTTCCACCCCACCCGGAGCCATCACAGCGATATGGTCAAACTTGAGCGAGCCGACGAAGAAGCGGCCTTTCATGGCGGGCCAGCCCTTGCCCGAGTGGATTGCGAGGCCAGACGGAGCAATGCTGGGATCCCAATAGAATACGGGCTGCTCGTATCCGTCTTTGGCCGTTCCTTCGCCGATCTTGGCCCCCGAATAGTGAACGCCATATGAAATTACGGGCCAGCCGTAGTTCCGGCCCTGCCCGATGCGGTTGATCTCGTCACCGCCCTTGGCCCCGTGTTCATGCGCCCAGAGCTGGCCCGAACCGTCAAAAGCAAGGCCTTGCGGGTTGCGGTGACCTTTTGTCCAGACAGCCGAGCCGCGTGCTGGGTCGATCTCAACAATTGTTCCGTTGTGGCGTGCAGGGTCTTGGGCGGTGGGGCCATCGCCACGGTCTCCCATGGTGAGAAAGACTTTGCCGTCCGCGGCTTCAGCCAGCCGCCCGCCGAAATGCCGCCCGCCTGTGCTGTCGGACTGCATTTCAAAAATCTCGGTGAGATCAACAAGCCTGTTGCCCTCCAGCCGCGCCATGCTCGCCGCTGTCCCCACGCCTTTTTTGGCATAGCTGAGATATATTCGCCCGCTTGTTGCAAAGTCGCGCGCGGGCAGCACATCAAACAAGCCGCCCTGCCCCTTGTTTTCCGAAGCAGGCAACCCCGTAATCTCGCTTCGAGTGCCGTCGCGGCCAATCCGCCAGAGCTTGCCTCGCTTTTCCGTAACGAGCACATCCCCACCGGGCAGAAACCCGATACTCCATGGGCCGTTAAAGCCGGAGGCGATTTCGGTGATTTTGCCGATCTCTTGCGCATGGGCAGAAAGCGGCAGGCAAAGGGCGGCTGCAAGGATGAGATGTTTCATCTCCTCAAGGTAACCGCCAGCATGAGCCAATCAATTAACATAACCGTGATTGCAGCTTTTGAGCCATAATTTGCAGGTGTTTAAAGTTTTTTCATGCCCGTGCATTTTCCATATTGTCGCGACTCACTTTTGGCCTCATATGGCGAATTTATAGACGCCAACGCACGCGCCTCTGGCCTGTAGCATCAACGCACACGTGTTTACGTAGCGACGGTAACGTCTCCCTTTGGAACTGAGCGGCCATAACTCTGGCCGGGTCTATTTGGAGATGACCAATGACGATGCAACACCAAGGCGCTTTTGCGCCCTTCACTTCTGCTATCCCATCACGTCTTGACGCTTATATTGAAGCGCATGAATTTGATCGTCCGACTGTTGTTCTGGATACAGACCGCGTGCGCGCGCAATATCACCGCCTCAAAACAGGCCTTGGCCGTGCGCACATCCACTACGCTGTAAAAGCCAACCCCGAGCCAGCGGTGATTGCCGCGCTCGTGGCGGAAGGCTCAAGCTTTGATGCGGCCTCGCGTGGTGAAATCGAGCTTTGCCTCTCACAGGGCGCGCATCCTTCGCAGATTTCTTTTGGCAACACAGTCAAACGCGCGTCCGACATTGCATTTGCATATGCTGTAGGTGTGCGCCTTTTTGCGGCCGACAGCGCGCCAGAGCTCGAGAAGATCGCCGCCCATGCGCCGCACTCCCAAGTTTACATCCGCCTGCTCGTGGGTGTTTCAGAGGCCGACTGGCCGCTCAGCCGCAAGTTTGGCTGCGACGGTGTTATGGCGCTTGAATTGCTCGCCCATGCCCGCGCGCTGGGCCTTGAGCCGGTCGGCCTGTCGTTTCACGTGGGCTCCCAGACACGCCGTGCCGAAATGTGGGCAGCGCCCTTGGCGGCAATTGCCAAGACATGGCACGCCGCGCAGGCGCAAGGACATGATCTGAGCTTGCTCAACATCGGCGGCGGCTTTCCTGCATTTTATGGTGAAGCTATCGAGGCTCCGACAGAATACGCGGCCAATGTTATGACACAGGTTGATGCGCTGTTTGGCTGCCCTGCCCGCGTGATGGCCGAGCCTGGCCGCGGCCTTGTGGCAGAAGCGGGCGTGATTGTCTCCGAGGTTCTGCTTGTTTCACGCAAGTCGGAGAATGACATGGCGCGCTGGGTTTACCTTGATATCGGTCGCTTCTCGGGTCTTGCCGAAACCGAGGGTGAAGCGATCCGCTACCAGCTTGAAACAAGCAAAGACGGTAGCGAGCACGGCCCTTGCATCCTTGCAGGCCCAAGCTGTGACAGCGCTGATGTGATGTATGAAAAACGCCCCGTGCAAATGCCGCTTGACCTTGTGGCAGGGGACCGTGTGCTCATTCGCAACACGGGCGCTTACACCACGACTTACTCCAGTGTCGGCTTCAACGGCTTTCCGCCCCTTGATGTGCGCGTGATCTGAACCGCATGTAAACAGCGACCAAGCGTGTGCACTTCTGCTTAACGCTTGGTCAAGTTGCACAAAATCCTGCTTTTCTTTTCAGAACGCGGCGTTATTCTGCCCGTTAGTTAAAAACAAAAATACCACTAGGGAGAAGACACATGAAGAAACTACTTATGGCAACAGCCGCAACCGCGCTTATGGCGGGCGGTGCATTTGCAGAAGATGTCAAGATCGGCATCATCCTCGGCTTTACCGGCCCGTTGGAATCAATCACACCTGCCATGGCCGCCGGTGCCGAGCTGGCGATGAAAGAAGTCACAGACAGCGGCAAGTTCATGGATGGCTCAACCGTTGTGCCTGTGCGCGCTGACTCAACATGCATTGACGCCGCCGCCGCCACATCGGCTGCCGAGCGTCTTGTCACATCAGACGGTGTTGCTGGCATCATGGGCGCCGACTGCTCGGGCGTAACCGGCGCGATCCTGCAAAACGTGGCGCGTCCCAACGGTATCGTTATGGTCTCGCCATCGGCCACATCACCCGGCCTTTCAACAGCTGAAGACGACGGCCTCTTCTTCCGCACAGCGCCTTCAGATGCGCGCCAGGGTGTGATTGTTACAAACATCCTGCAAGACCGCGGCGTGAAAGAAATCGCCATCACCTATACAAACAATGACTATGGCAAAGGCCTTGCCGATGCGATCCAGACCGAGTTTGAAGCGGCTGGTGGCTCGGTGACGATTTCATCGGCTCACGAAGACGGCAAAGCCGACTACTCGGCTGAAGTTGGTGCGTTGGCCTCTGCGGGCGGCGAAGTCCTTGTTGTTGCAGGCTATGTTGACCAAGGCGGTTCAGGCGTTGTGCGCTCGGCTCTCGACACAGGCGCGTTTGACACCTTCTACTTCCCTGACGGAATGGTCGGTGTGAAACTCAACGAAAACTTCGGCGCAGAGTTGAACGGCTCATACGGCGCATACCCCGGCACAGACAGCGAAGGCGCTGGACAGTTTCTTGAACTGGCCAAGGGTGCGGGCTTTGACGGCACAGGCGCTTTCGCCCCTGAAAGCTACGATGCCGCAGCGCTTATGATGATGGCGATGGCAAAAGCAGGCTCCACAGCCTCAGCCGACTACAAAGACCACATCATGGATCTGGCCAACGCACCGGGCGAGAAAATCTTCCCGGGCGAGCTTGGCAAAGCCCTTGATCTGATCGCAGCGGGCACAGACATCGACTATGTCGGCGCAACTGCGGTTGAGCTGGTCGGAGCAGGCGAATCTGCCGGCAACTACCAAGAAATCGAGTTTGCCGATGGTGAATACTCGACAATCGGCTACCGCTGAGTTGTAGCTTAACGCAAACAGCCCGAGGCTTGCTTCGGGCTGTTTTGCATATCTATATAACGCGACAATTTGGGGGAGACATGCATGATTGAAGTGCATGATCTGCATAAGCACTTTGGCGGCTTTCATGCCGTTGACGGCGCTTCGCTGACCATTGAACAAGGTTCCATCACGGGGCTCATCGGCCCGAACGGTGCTGGAAAAACCACGCTGTTTAACGTGATTGCAGGTGTTTTACCGCCCACTTCGGGGCGCGTGATTATGGACGGTGAGGACATCACCGGCTTGCCGCCGCACGAACTCTTTCACAAGGGTTTGCTCAGAACCTTCCAGATCGCTCATGAATTCAGTTCGATGAGTTGCCGCGAGAACCTGATGATGGTTCCGTCCGGCCAATCGGGCGAAACGCTTTGGAACACATGGTTTGGCCGCAAACGCATTGCCGATGAGGAACGCGCGCTAAAGGCCAAGGCCGATGAAGTGCTGGAGTTTCTGACCATCGAACACCTGGCCGATCACAAGGCCGGTCAGGTCTCGGGTGGACAGAAAAAGCTGCTTGAACTTGGCCGCACCATGATGGTCGATGCCAAGATCGTATTCCTTGACGAAGTGGGCGCAGGCGTGAACCGCACCCTGCTCTACACCATTGCCGACACGATCAAACGCCTCAATACCGAGCGCGGTTATACCTTTGTTGTTATCGAGCATGACATGGATTTCATCGACATGCTTTGTGACCCTGTCATCTGTATGGCCGAGGGGCATGTGCTTGCGGAAGGCACATTGGCCGAGATCAAAGCCAACCCCGAAGTGATCGAGGCTTACCTTGGAACAGGGCTCAAGAATAAAGATAAGGTGGGCGCATGACTTCCAACCCATACCAGAACGATCGCGGCAACAAGGACCGCTCGATTGCCAACTCCAAAGGCGCGGGCGAGATAGTCTATCGCAAGGGCGGCCCTGCCAAACCGGGGCGTGACGGCACACCGTTTCTGATTGGCGAGAATATGACGGGCGGCTACGGCAAAAGCGGCCCCGATATTTTGCACAACTGCACCATTTCGGTTGATCGCGGCGAGATTGCCGTGATTGTCGGCCCAAATGGCGCGGGAAAATCCACGGCCATGAAAGCTGTATTCGGGATGCTGGACTTGCGCGAAGGCTCGGTGACGCTGGATGGCGAGGACATCACCGCGCTCAGCCCGCAGGACCGTGTTGTGAAGGGTATGGGCTTTGTGCCGCAAACCTCCAACATCTTCACCTCGCTCACAGTCGAGGAAAACCTCGAGATGGGCGCGTTTATCCGCACAGATGATTACAGGGACACGATGACACAGATTTACGATCTGTTCCCTATCCTGAAGGACAAACGCTATCAGGCTGCGGGCGAGCTTTCGGGCGGACAGCGCCAGCAGGTTGCCGTAGGCCGTGCGCTGATGACCAAGCCCAAACTTCTGATGTTGGACGAGCCGACAGCAGGCGTGTCGCCCATTGTGATGGACGAGCTGTTTGACCGTATTATTGACGTGGCCCGCACAGGTATCCCTATCTTGATGGTAGAGCAGAACGCACGCCAGGCGCTTGAAATTGCAGACAAAGGTTATGTTCTCGTGCAGGGCACAAACGGCCACACCGGCACAGGCAAAGAGCTTCTGGCAAATCCCGAAGTGCGCCAGAGCTTTCTGGGGGGCTGACATGATGCGCAGCACAATGGCCCTCGTGCTTGCACTGATCACAGGCCCGCTGCCGCTTCAGGCGGCAGAGGCTTTCCTCTGTACCTTTCAAACCGAGTGCTATGAGGACGAGGCCTGCGGCCCGTCCGAATTTGCCCTTGAAGTTCAGTTGGATGAGCAGAGCATTTCGACAGAAACAGGCGACTGGATCATCGTTGCCAAAAAATCCGAAGACGCGCTCATCACCATATTCGCAGCAGCCAAGGGCGCGGAATATCTCGTATCAATCACGCCCGAGGCCGCGCGCCTGAGCGGACATCTCAACACTGGGCCGCGCGCGATCCAGTATCTTGGCACTTGTGAAGGAGCCTTCTGAATGGACCTTTTGAACGCATTTGTGGCACTCGCCAACTTCGTTCTGATCCCTGCAACCGCTTATGGCGCGCAGCTTGCGCTCGGAGCGCTCGGGGTGACGCTGATCTATGGCATCCTGCGGTTCTCGAACTTCGCCCACGGCGACACGATGGCCTTCGGCGCGATGGTGACAGTGCTGTTTACGTGGTGGTTCCAGAGTATGGGCGTGAGCTTTGGCCCCATACCGACAGCTCTGCTCGCCCTGCCCTTCGGCATCCTCGGGTGTATCGGGCTTTTACTGCTGACGGACCGGATTGTTTACAAATTCTACCGTGAGCAAAAGGCAAAGCCCGTGATCCTTGTGATTGTCTCGATGGGTGTGATGTTCATAATGAACGGCCTTGTGCGCTTTATCATTGGTCCTGATGACCAGCGGTTCGCCGATGGCGAGCGCTTCATTGTTTCGGTGCGCAGGTTCAAGGAGATGACAGGGCTTGATGAAGGCCTCGCGATCAAAACCACCCAAGGGATCACCGTTGTCACCGCAGTTATCGTCGTTGCCATACTGTTCTGGTTTCTCAACCGCACGCGCACAGGCAAATCCATGCGCGCCTATTCGGACAACGAAGACCTTGCCCTGCTTTCGGGGATCAACCCCGAGCGGGTGGTTATGGTCACCTGGATCATTGTCGGCATCCTCGCCACTGTCGCAGGTGTGCTTTACGGCCTCGACAAAACCTTCAAACCTTTCGTCTACTTCCAGCTTTTGCTGCCGATCTTTGCCTCGGCGATTGTTGGCGGCCTCGGCAACCCTCTGGGCGCGATTGCGGGTGGCTTTGTCATCGCGTTTTCCGAAGTGACCGTGACCTACGCTTGGAAAAAGGTGTTGGTCTACGCGATGCCGGAGCAGCTTGAGCCGGACGGTTTGGTGCAACTTCTGAGCACCGATTACAAATTTGCCGTGAGCTTCGTGATCCTTCTGATCGTGCTCCTTTTCAAACCCACAGGTCTATTCAAGGGGCAGTCGGTATGAGCGATACACTCCGCAACAGCATTTATTTCGCGCTTGTCGCCTTGCTGATCATCGGCACAGGCATCTTGCAGTCGTGGAACTCCGCATTGTTCATTCTCAACATGGGGCTGGTCTCGGCCATCATGGCCTTGGGCGTGAATCTGCAATGGGGCTTCGCAGGGCTCTTCAACGTCGGCATCATGGGCTTTGTCGCGCTTGGCGGCCTTGCCACTGTGCTTGTTTCTTTGCCGCCCGTTGATGGCGCCTGGAGTGCAGGTGGTATGCGCATACTGATCGGTCTCGCGCTTGGTGCCATGAGCATTGTTTCGACCGTGTTGATTTACAAGCGCATGACCGCAGGCCGCCGGCGTAATATCGCGATCATTGCCGTTCTCGTTATCGGCTTCTTTGCGTTCCGTGCCGTCTTTGACGGCGGCGTTGAAGCCGTTGAAGCCATCAACCCCGCAGTTGCAGGCAATATCGGTGGCCTTGGTCTCCCTGTGTTGCTGGCTTGGCCCATTGGCGGCGTTTTTGCTGCGGGGGCCGCTTGGGCCATTGGCAAGGCGGCTCTTGGTCTTCGCTCCGATTATCTTGCTATTGCCACGCTGGGAATTGCCGAGATTGTCATCGCGGTGATGAAAAACGAAGACTGGATGGCGCGCGGTGTGAAGAACGTGATCGGCTTGCCCCGCCCCGTGCCCTACGAGATCGATTTGCAGAACTCGGCCTCTTTTGTCGAAAAGGCAAACGCCTACGGGATTGACCCTGTTACCGCGTCGACGCTTTGGGTGAAACTGCTCTATGCCGGCTTGTTTGCAGTTGTTCTGCTCATCCTGTTCATGATGGCGCAAGCCGCGCTCAAGAGCCCTTGGGGCCGTATGATGCGCGCGATCCGCGACAATGAGGTCGCTTCGGAAGCCATGGGCAAGGACGTAACTGCGCGGCACTTGCAGATATTTATCCTCGGCTCTGCCATCTGCGGTATCGCCGGTGCGATGATCACCACGCTTGATGGCCAGCTTACGCCCACCTCTTACCAGCCTTTGCGCTTTACCTTCCTTGTCTGGCTGATGGTCATCGTCGGCGGCTCGGGTAACAACCTCGGCGCTGTGCTCGGTGGCTTTGTGATCTGGTTCTTCTGGGTTCAGGTCGAGCCGATTGGCCTCGCCTTCCTTACGCTCATCACATCGGGCATGGCAGAGGGCAACGCATTCAAGGCGCATCTGCTGGATTCTGCGGCACACATGCGTCTGCTTACCATGGGTGTTATTCTGCTCTGTGTGCTCAGGTTCAGTCCGCGCGGGCTTATTCCGGAGAAGTAAGCAGCATGCATCCGCTTGTCCGCCCCGCCCTGAAGGGCGCCGGCTTCTTCGCGCTCGTCTGCGCCGCGCTCGTAGCCCTTTGGGTATTCGTGCCCAGGGGCGAGGTGAAGTGGTATCCTTCCCTCTGGATGCGCCTTGCCGCCGTCAGCCCGATGTTCTTTTCAACCACACTAGGGCGAGCGGTCTTTGCTGTTTTGAAACGGCGGATGGACGGGCGCGAGCGGGTTGTCTTTGCAGGGGCCTTCTGTCTCGGCGTCGGGGGCGTCGGTGTGCTGACAGAAGCAGCCATCACCTATGTTACCTTCGGGCAGGCCGACGGTCTGGGCTACTTCGAAATCCTGTTCCAGCCGCCTTCCTCGCGCTACACCATCGGTGTCTTCGC
The DNA here is from genome assembly GCF_025751535.1 of Lentibacter sp. XHP0401. Classification (GTDB taxonomy): domain Bacteria; phylum Pseudomonadota; class Alphaproteobacteria; order Rhodobacterales; family Rhodobacteraceae; genus Lentibacter. The sequence continues at coordinate 355,535 of NZ_JAOWLC010000002.1, forward strand.
CAGCATCGGCTTTGCCAGCGCCTCGGTTCTGGCTGCGGGCTTTGTGGCGCTCATGTCAGTGCCTGTGCGTGTGCTCAGCATGGAGCATCAAAGCCGCGCTGCGGCAAGCAAAGCCGACTGATCATTGCGGCACTGTTGGAGCTTGGGTCCCCTCAAGCTCCAACAGCTTTGTTAACGCCCCTTGAAAAGCCCGCCCAGAATTCCACGAATGATACGGCGGCCCGTGGTTCCTTTCAGCTCGCGCACCACCTGTTTGGTCAACGCTTCCCCGAAGCTGTCACCACGGCTGCTGCGGGAAGACGAGCGTGAAACGCCTGTGCCTTCATAGCGCCGCACGGCCTTGAACTCGCGTTCTTTCTCTTCGGCTTCCACCTCGGCGCGCTCGGCGGCTTCGGCTTCACGGGCGGCGCTTTCGGCGCGCTCAGCCAGTATCTCGAAGGCTGAATGGCGGTCGAGCACCGCTTCGTATTTCCCTGCTATCTGTGAGGCGGCTATCACGTCGGCACGCTCTGCTTTGGTGAGAGGTCCAAGCTGAGAGCTGGGTGGACGAATGAGCGTGCGTTCGGCAATGCCCGGAACACCCTTGTCTTCCAAAAACGAGGTGACAGCCTCGCCGACACCGACTTCACGGATCGCTTCTTCAATGTCAAAACGCGGGTTTGCGCGGTAGGTTTCCGAGGCCAGCCGCAACGCTTTCTGGTCACGTGCCGTAAAGGCGCGCAAGGCGTGTTGCACACGGTTTCCAAGCTGGCCGAGGATATCATCGGGCACATCATCAGGGTTTTGGGTGATGAAATATACACCGACACCCTTGGAGCGAATAAGCCGCGCGACCTGCTCGACCTTATCCACCAACACTTTGGGCGCGCCTTCAAACAACAGATGCGCTTCGTCAAAGAAAAAGACGAGCTTGGGCTTATCGGGGTTGCCCACCTCGGGCAGCTCCTCAAACAGCTCTGACAGAAGCCAAAGCAGGAAAGTTGAGTAAAGCCGCGGCGACGACATAAGTGTGTCGGCCGCCAGCACATTGACCCGGCCGCGCCCGTCAGCCTCGACGGCCATAATATCGGTCAATGCGAGAGCAGGTTCGCCAAAGAGCTTGTCACCGCCCTGATTTTCAAGCACCAGAAGGCGGCGCTGGATTGCGCCGATGGAGGAAACAGAGACGTTGCCGTAGCGCAGGCTGAGCTGATCTTTGTTCTCACCGACCCAGACCAGAAGCGCCTGAAAGTCCTTGAGGTCGAGGAGCGGCATGCCTTCTTCATCGGCCACACGGAAAGCGATGTTCACCACGCCCTCTTGTGCCTCGGTCAGCTCCAGAAGCCGGGAAATCAGCAAGGGGCCCATTTCGGCCACAGTTGTGCGGATCGGGTGGCCCTGCTCGCCAAACAGATCCCAGAAGGTTACGGGAAAGTTTTCATAGCGATAGTCGGTGAAACCGATCTTTTCTGCCCGCGAGGTAAACGCGCCGTGGGTTTTGCTGGCATCGGAACCTGCCTTGGCCATTCCCGAAAGATCACCCTTCACATCGGCCATGAACACCGGCACGCCTGCATTCGAGAAACTCTCGGCCATGATCTGCAAGGTTACGGTCTTGCCAGTGCCGGTCGCGCCTGCAATCAGGCCGTGACGGTTGGCATATTTCAATTTGAGGGTCTGCGCTTCGTTTTGGTCGGCGCCGCCGCCACCCATGAAAATACTGTCTGTCAAAGCCGTTTCCCCTCGTGTTTTTACGTTGTTTTTGCGGCCTCTTCGATTCCGGACGCGTTGCACACACTATTTTAATGTTTTGGCCGCAGTATCAAGGCTGCTTCGCATCTCGTGTCCTCTTGGTGCGGGGCAAACTTCCTCCCTGTCTGACTAGGTCGCGCTTTCGGGCGCGGCCCTTTTTAACCAGTTGCCCCAACGGCCTGTTGACGCCTGCGACGTAATGTCATAGTCTATAAGGCAATATTAAGTCGGCCAAGTTCGACAGGGAGAGAAGACTGAAAAAGGAGCCTTGCGGCTCCTTTTTCTATGACACGCTCACCCCTTTCAAGTTTCAAAATTGTAATGCGTTGCGCTGATTTATGCTGATATGAAAAGCAACCTCTTCGTTTTGCCCCTGACACCTCGGGTGAGGCGTGATAGTCCGTATTCAAAGCGAAAATAACAGGTGGATACCCATGCATACTACATATCGCACAGCGCTTATTCTGGCGCTTCTGGCCGCACCCTTTAGCCTTTCGGCCCAAACCGCTACAGAAGAAGCTCCAGCCGAAACGGCAGAGCCTGTTCAGGAAGCCGTTGAGACAACAGATCCCGCCGCCGAGCCGGCACCTGACGAGCTGAGCCTTGGCGAAGAAGCCATCCCCGAACCTTACATCAAGACAGAATTTGGCGACTGGAAGCTCCAATGCCTGCGAGATCCAAACACACCTGAAGGCGAAGACGACGCCAACGAGCCTTGCCAGCTTTTTCAAGTGCTGCAAGACGATCAGGGAACCAACGTTGCAGAAATCACAATTTTCCCGCTGGCCGACGGCGGCAAAGCTGTTGCAGGCGCCAATATCCTCGTACCGCTGGAAACGCTTCTCTCGGCCCAGTTGACCATCCAGATCGACAATGGCAAAGCCCGTCGCTACCCCTATAGCTTCTGTAGCCCGATCGGCTGCTTTGCCCGTGTCGGCTTTACCGGAGAAGATATTGCGTCCATGAAAAAAGGGGCTAAAGCCAAGGTTCTGTTGCGCCCTGCTCCGGCACCTGATGCGGTTGTGACACTTGATATGTCACTTTCAGGTTTTACCGCCGGCTTTGACAGCCTCGAAGTCAAGTAAGCAAGTCTGACATTTTACAAAGCCGTCCGCCGAGATGCGGGCGGTTTTTTTGTGCCTCAAACGCGTTTGAGAGCAATCACGGCATTGAGCCCGCCAAAGGCAAATGCGTTCGACAGAACCGCGCTCACACGCGCCTCACGGGCCTCGTTTGGCACAATATCAAGCGCACATTCAGGATCCGCTTCTTCATAGCCGATCGTAGGCGCAATAATCCCGTCGCGCAGCGCCATGATGCAGGCCAAAAGCTCCACTGCCCCTGTGCCGCCAATCAGATGCCCGTGCATTGACTTGGTGGAAGAGATCATCAGCTTGTCCGCATGCGTCCCGAAAGCATCGGCCACAGCGGCGCATTCGGTTTTGTCATTCGCCGCAGTGCCTGTGCCATGGGCGTTGATGTAGCCCACATCCTCGCGGTTGAGCTTCGCATCGCGCAGTGCCCCCGCGATGGCGCGCGCGGCGCCTTGCTTGGAAGGCATCACAATGTCGGCGGCGTCGGATGTCATGGCAAAGCCTGCGACTTCGGCCAATATCTCGGCTCCGCGCGCACGGGCGTGCTCGTATTCCTCAAACACGAAGATGCCTGCGCCCTCGCCCTGCACCATGCCGTTACGGTTGGCGCTGAAGGGGCGGCAAGCGTCTTTTGACATAACGCGCAAGCCTTCCCAGGCTTTCACCCCGCCAAAGCATAACATGCTCTCGGAGCCCCCCGTGATCATCACAGGCGCTGCCCCGCCATGCACCATCTGGAAGGCCTGTGCCATGGCGTGGTTGGAGCTTGCGCAGGCCGAAGCTACGGTAAAGCTTGGCCCCTTCACGTTAAACTCCATGCTCACATGGCTGGCGGCGGCATTGTTCATAAGTTTGGGAACCACGAAGGGATGCACGCGGTTCTTGCCCTCTTCATAGACGGAGCGGTAGTTGTCATCGAGCGTGGTCATCCCGCCGCCCGAATTGCCAAGGATCACCCCCGAGCTGGCCGCAAGCTCACCCGAAAACTCAAGGCCTGACTGGGCAATCGCTTCGCGTGCGGCAATGAGGGTGAACTGGGTGAAACGGTCATAAAGCGCAAGTTGCTGGCGGTTGAACAGTGCCTCGGGCTCAAAGCCCTGCACTTGTGCGCCGATCTGAACGGCCAGTCGCTCTACATCACGCATGACAAGCGGACCAATACCGCAGCGCCCCTCGGCCATTGCCTTCAGCGTGTCAGGCACATTATGCGCCAGCGCGTTGATCGTGCCGGCGCCAGTGATAACCACTCGTTTCATGGTCTATCAGCCTTTTTGTGCAGCAATCAGCGTTTCAATGCCTTTAACAATGCTGGCAACACTGGAAATATCAAACTCCGATTTCTGCGGCTCGTTTGCGTTGAAAGGGATTGAAATATCAAACGCCTCTTCTATCGCGAAGATGCTTTCGACAAGGCCGAGGCTGTCGATGCCAAGGCTCTCCAGCGTGCTGTCCATCGTTACATCCGAGGGCTCAAGCACAGCCTGCTCCGCGATGATCGTGATCACTTTATCCTGAATGCTCATGTCACCCCCAAGTGGCTGCCTGCCGCTTATCTAGTCACTCTTGTCGTTTTTGAAAACCGCTTTTTGCAGCTCGGCCACCTGTTTCATAAGCCGTGGCAGGCGGCGCATGGCTTTGTATGTCTCGACATGGGTTTCCATTTTAACAGCAGGATAGCCAAGCAAAACACGCCCCTTGGGCACGTTGGTGAAAATCTTGGTCGCGCCCCCCGCGATTACGTTGTCACCGACAAAGATATTGTCATTCAGCCCGACCTGCCCCGCAAACACACAGTTGTTGCCGATGGTCGAAGAGCCTGCCATACCGACCTGCCCACAGATGAGGCAATCGGTTCCGATAACTACGTTGTGGCCGATATGCACGAGGTTATCGAGCTTGGTGCGCGCGCCAATGCGGGTGTCGCGCACTGTGCCACGGTCAATGCAGGCATTCGCCCCGATTTCGCAATCATCTCCGATGTGCACCGCCCCGAGTGAATGGATGCGCTCCCAATGCTGGCTCTCGCCTTCGCCCTGATCTCCGAGTGACGCGCGCGTGCGTTCCACAGCACTTTCCTCGGGCGTGACAAAGCTGAAGCCGTCACCGCCGATCACCGCGCCCGGCTGCACGATCACCCGCGCACCAAGCGTGGTGCGCGCACCGATGCGCACGCCCTCGCGGATAAAGCACCCCTCGCCCACCAGCGCATTGGTTCCGATAAACGCCTGCGGCCCGACAACACTGCCCGCCCCGATCTGTGCCCCCGCCCCGATCACGGCAAGAGGGCCAACTGACACGCCTTCGCCAAGCTGCGCTGACGGATCAATCACAGCAGAGGGATGTATTCCCTCAGAGAAGCCTTCACCCTGATCAAACTGGCGGCTCAGCCCTGAAAGGGCATAACGAGGCCGTGGAGGAATGATTGCTGCTTTGAGGCCAAGCGCCTCATAATCAGCGCCTTCCCACAAGACCGCCGCCAAGGCGCTGCCCTCAGCGAGCTTTTCGGCAAAAGCCGGTTTCATCGCCAGTGCAAGCGCACGCGGGCCTGCATCCTGAGGCTCGGCAACACTGTCAATCTCAATGGAAAGATCGCCCAGAGCCTTTGCCCCGAGCGATCTTGCAATGGTTTCAATCGTATACATCATGGCCCGTTCCTGCTTGTGGGCCTCAAGGCTTAGCCCTGAACCGCCCGAAGCACCACCCCTGCTTTCGCAAGCGCATTCCAGATTTTCGCATCGCGGCCATAGACATCACGGCGGAAGTTTATGCCGCCTTTGGCCTGGGTCACGGCTGTGCGGTAAATGATATGCACCGGAACAGACTGTTCGAGCTGAACCACAGTTTCCCGATTGGTCTTCAGGTGACGCTGGAACACACCCTTCGGGTCGCTCTCCTGCTTGGCGAGAAGTGCATAGGCGAAATCAAACGGATCACTCAGGCGCACACAACCATGGCTGTAAGCACGGGTTTCATTGTTGAACAGGTTCTTGGACGGCGTATCATGCAGGTAGATATTGTATTTGTTGGGAAACATGAACTTCACCAGACCAAGCGCATTGCGGCGAGAAGGCGGCTGTTTGATAGCATAGGGGAAGTTGCTTGCCGTATATTTGGAGAAGTTGATCTGGCTGCGCGCAACTTTACGTCCCCGGCTGTCATAAAGCTGCAAATGGCCGGCAGCATTGGCGTTGCGCTTCATCATCGGCAGATATTCTTTAGTGGCAATCGAGCGTGGCACATTCCATGTCGGGTTGATCACCATAAACTCCATCACATCCGAAAACTCCGGTGTGCGGCGGTCACTGTCATTTGCGCCCACAACAGAGCGGGTCTCGAAGGTGACCTTACCATTATCGACGATACGCGCTGAAAAGTCTGTAATGTTCACAAGAATGTGGCGTTTGCCGCGGTCCTGATTGACCCAGCGTTCACGCTCAAGCGCCACAATGATTGATTTCAGTCGGTCGGCTGCCGATGTGTTGATCTCAGCCATAGTTCCTGCCCCCGCAACGCCATCAGCAACAAGGCCATGATCTTGCTGGAACTTCTGCACAGCGGCTTGCAGGTTGCCGTCATAGTTTGGCGAAGCAGTGCGCCCGATATAGCCCATTGCTCCGAGGCGGTCGCGCATGGCGACAACAGCATTGCCCGACTGGCCCGGCTTGAGAGATTTGGCCGGCACTTCGTTTCCATAGCCCCCGGCTGCCACGAGTTTTTCAAAGCGCAGCTTTTCTTTGAGCAGGCGGGAATACTCCGGAGTTTTGGGCGGTAGGGCTTTAAAGAAGCTGTTGGGGTTCGATTTCGCAAAGTTCACCAGATAGCTTCCGCGCGCACGGTAAGGAACGGCGCGGACGATTCCACTGTCGATCCGGCTTGGGACAAGCGCCCCTGTCTGCATGTTCTCGGAAAGCTCCAGAAACACGCGGCTCATTTCGACTTCCACAAGCCCGCGCGTGCGCGGATTGTTTGCGGCCTTCAACTTTGCCATAAGGCCCGGTGCGTCATAGCGCTGTGAAGGCAACCCGTGCACATCCGCCTCGTCGATCGCTTTGAAGAGCGCTTTGCGGCGCTGCGCGTCCTTGCCGAAAGCGCCAGTCCAGATCCCGCTGTAATTATTCGCCTGATAAAACGCGGCGATATCCTTATCACGTGCGGCAGCCTCGGCAATGGCCTGCTTGAAAGCTGTGACCTGCGCCGAAGCCGATGTGGGAAGCGCCAAGCTCCCTGCGATGGCAAGAATAAAAGCCAAAACAAGGCTGTGAAATCGGATTGCGGAAATAGTCATAGAGCCCCCACTCGATATTTTTATTGTTCACACGTCGTCAACGATCTTTTGATATAGGTCAAACGCGCTGTCTACTCACAAGTGTATTATCGGGCCGTCAGAAAGGGGAACTTATGCAACTATGTCGCATAATAAGGCCGAATTGGGCAGTTTTGCAGATTTTCAGCAAATTTCTGCCGAAAACGCTGGCTATCCAAGGATTACCTCAAAGTGATCTTGGCCCTTGATTCGAAGTATGTAATAAGATCAGGACATCTTGGGGGATGTAGGCAGAACACGCGGGACACACCGCGAAACAGGTAAGAGCGACGGGACGGCGCTATGACTATGAAACAGACATCGAGCTCAGCGAGCATTTCCAGACGTGCACTTCTTGGAGCCTTCGCGGCAACAGCACTTGTGGCAGCTCCGACATACTCCAAAGCTGCAGGCTTTCTGCGCGGATCAGGCGACATTCGCCGCATCAAGATGTATTCCGCGCGCACCGGCGAAAAAATTGATATGATCTACTGGGTCGAGGGCGACTACATCAAAGATGCCGTGCAGGAAGTGAACCACTTCATGCGCGACTGGCGCACAGGAGATGTGAAAAACATGGACCTGCGCACAATCGATATCATGGCCGCGTCTCACAACCTTCTCGGCATCAACGAGCCTTACATGCTCCTGTCAGGTTACCGCAGCCCCAAAACAAACAACATGTTGCGTTCGCGTTCCAGCGGTGTTGCCAAGAACTCTCTGCACCTCAAAGGTCAGGCCGCCGATTTGCGCCTCGCCTCCCGTTCGGTCAGCCAGATGAGCCGTGCAGCCGCGTCTTGCGCTGCGGGTGGCGTCGGGCGTTACTCGGGTTCGAACTTCGTTCACATGGATTGCGGCCCCGTTCGCACATGGGGCAGCTAAAGCCGGAATACCAAAGCCCGGCTCCCTTACCTGCTACGATTTATCTTAATAACAAGACCAACCCGCTTTCCGGCGGGTTTTTCTTTGCAGACAGCCTCGATTTGCCTCTAACCTCACAGCAAATAAGGAGCGCACAATGTCAGATTATCACTCTCACGATGCGACGGGGCTTGCCCGGCTGGTCGCCACAGGCGAAACCACCGCACACGCTTTACTCGACATCGCGCTATCGGAAACAGCACGGCTCAACCCGGCACTCAACGCCGTGACAATGCTCAACGAACCCGCTGCCCGTGAGGCGATTGATCGTGGTCTGCCTGAAGGCCCTCTCAAAGGCGTTCCTTTTCTCATGAAAGACCTCAAATGCGAGGCCCGCGCCTATGCGACAAACAACGGTTCCAAGTTCTTCGCGGACCATCGCTGGAGCTACGACTCCGAGATGTTTACCCGCATGAAACGCACAGGCGTTGTGCCCTTTGCGCGGACAACTTCGCCCGAACTGGGTGTTGGTCCTGTCACAAATGCGCAGGTCTACGGTGGGCCGACCTGCAATCCCTGGGATCTGTCGCGCACCTCTGGCGGCTCTTCAGGCGGTTCGGCAGCAGCTGTAGCGGCTGGTATTGTCCCTGCCGCCCATGGATCCGATGGTGGCGGATCGGTGCGCATCCCGGCTGCCTCCTGCGGCCTTGTCGGGATCAAACCGACCCGTGCGCGCTTTCCCTGTGGCCCCGCCTCTGGCGAGGGTTGGGCGGGCATGTCGCTTGACGGCTTTCTCACCCGCTCCCTGCGTGACAGTTGCACTCTCATGGATGCTGTTACCGGCTCCGACCTCGGCGCGCCCTATCACGCACCGCCCATGCACGAAAGCTTCACAGACGCGCACCGCCGCGCACCCCGAAAGCTCAAAATCCGCTATGTCGAAGGAACGTTGCACGGCCCTGAAACACATCCCGAGTGCCGGAAAGCTGTTCTGGAAACAGCAAGCCTTCTCAGTGGCTTGGGGCATGAAGTTGAAGCATATATTCCCCCTGAAAGCCTAGATGTGCCGCAGATGATGGCAGCCTGGACCATCACGGTTGCCTGCGGCACAGCACTCAGCATCCAGAACGCTGCCAAAGCCCGTGGTGAGGAGATTGACGAAAGTCTTCTGGAAGGCGTTACCCGTGGCGCGCTCAAACTGGCCGAGAGCCTCACCGGCCCCGACTATCTCAACGCGGTCAACCAGTTACATGCCTTCGGGCGGCGCATGGCAGCAGAGTTTCTCGATTGTGATGTGCTGCTCACCAGCACTTTGGCCGAACCGCCTTGCAACACAGAAAGGCTCAAACCCGATTGCGAGGATTTCACCGCCTATCGCACAGGCAAAGGCGGCTGTTTTGAATATTCGCCTTTCACCGCGGCGTTCAATGCCTCGGGTCAGCCCTGCATGTCGTTGCCGCTTTATTGGACAGAGGATGCGCTGCCCATCGGGGTGCATTTCGCCATGGCCACAGGCGAGGATGCCGAGCTTGTCGCATTGGCCGCGCAGCTTGAAAGTGCCGCAAATTGGGCTCCGCAACAAACAAAGCTTATCAAAGCTGGCGGTCTCTGGCCGCGCTAGCGCAGTTTCATCACCCTCACACCGTGCGGTAAGGTCGACAGATAACTGCCCTCAGCCGTGCGCGTGATCGTATAGCCAAGGCGGGCGAGCCGCCTTTGACGTTCTTGTAACGTTTCGTTGCTCAGAAGAATCGGCGCAACAAGCGCCTTGATCTGGCCCAACACAGCGGAGTCACAGTGTTGATAGAGGGGTTGGCATGAACGGTGAGCCATTGCTCAACCCATCAGCGCGCAAAGATCATTACCTCGAAGAACCGAAGTCACGTAACGGCCCGTCTCGCTCTCACGGATCGCATATCCATAGCCGCGCAGGCGGTGTTTCCATTCGCGGTCTGAAACGGCCAGCTTGCGCTCGCGCAGCACCACATCGCGGATTGTTTCGATATCATTTCTCATTTTTTAATCCTCAATTATTCGTAAAAACACACTGTTCACGAAATCAGCATTGTCTTGAGCTGTGGCCAAGGTTTAGCCGAAAAGAGGAAACAAAAAGATTTACATGGTCATATTAAGGCCGATCAGCCGTTCAGCCCCGCTTCTGCCTCAATCTGGCGGCGCGATTTGCGGGCGCGCTCTGTGGCCGACTTGAGCTGCCCACAGGCCGCCATGATATCTTCACCGCGCGGGCGGCGGATCGGCGAAGAATATCCGGCCTTATAGACCACCTCGGCAAATTTTTCGATCTGCTCACGGTCTGAGCGCTCATAGGCAGAGCCGGGCCATTCGTTAAACGGGATCAGGTTGATCTTGGCGGGAATGCCCTTGATCAGTTTCACAAGCCGCCGCGCATCCTCGACAGAGTCGTTTACACCTTTGAGCATCACATATTCAAAGGTGATCCGCTCCGAATTGCTCAGCTTGGGATACTCGCGAAGTGTGGCAAGCAGCGTTTCAATATTCCAGCGCTTGTTGATCGGCACAAGAACATCACGCACCTCATCGGTTGTCGCGTGAAACGACACCGCCAGCAAACAGCCGATCTCTTCAGCAGTTTTGGCAATCTCCGGCACAACACCGGACGTTGAAAGCGTAATACGTCGACGGGAGAGTGAAATCCCCTCCCCGTCCATGGCGATTTTCATCGCGTCACGCACATTGTCAAAGTTATAGAGCGGCTCGCCCATCCCCATAAGCACGATGTTGGACAACAAACGCGGTGGAGCATCTGCTGTGCTCACGCCAGGTTCGGGCCATTCATCAAGGTCATCGCGCGCCACCATGACCTGACCGATAATCTCACCGGCCGTCAGGTTACGCACAAGCTTCTGTGTGCCTGTGTGGCAAAAAGTGCAGGTCAGAGTGCAGCCGACCTGGCTTGAGATACAAAGTGTCCCGCGGTTTGTCTCGGGGATGTAAACAACCTCGACTTCATGGCCCCCCGCAATTTTTACAAGATATTTGCGTGTCCCGTCATCAGAGACTTGCTTCGTTACAACTTCAGGCACCTCGATCACAAAAGCAGCGTCAAGCTCGGCGCGGAAGGCTTTGGAGAGGTTGGTCATCTCGGCAAAATCGCGCTTGCCCCACTGGTAGACCCACTGCCAGACCTGATTGACCCGCATCTTGAGTTGCTTCTCGGGGGTGCCGATACGCGCGAACTCCGCCTTCAAAGCGTCGCGGGTAAGTCCGACAATATTGACTTTCCCGTCTGGCCCTTCGGGGCGCTTGCGGGGGATGGTCACCACATCAGGTGTGACAGGAGCCGGGCTCTTCATGTCGTCAGTCATTGAATTTACCTTTCGCACGATACGGCTTCATATAGGATTCGCTATGGTTTCGGCAACCCGCAGCAAAAGGCGCGTTTCATCGGCCAATATAGGCCGCTTTCCCCACATCTGCACTGAAAACGGCCAAATTGTGTGCAATGGTATACATTTCTGCGCCGCCCCCCCTTGATTGGATTTGAAACATCATGCAAAAGCAGGGCAATTCCAGTTTCACATCGAACCACGGAGGCCATCCATGCCCATTACAGTCGGACAAGACAGCGCCAAGACCCGCAAGACCCTTACGGTCGGCGGCACATCGGTTGATTATTATTCCATCCCAGCCGCCGAAGCGGCCGGTCTCGGCGATTTTTCCAAACTGCCCGCCGCGCTCAAGGTGGTGCTGGAAAACATGCTTCGCTTCGAAGACGGTAAAACTGTCTCGGTGGACGATATCAAAGCCTTCGCCGAATGGGCCGAAAAGGGCGGCAAGAACCCCCGCGAAATCGCTTACCGCCCTGCCCGCGTTCTGATGCAGGACTTCACAGGCGTTCCTGCCGTGGTTGACCTTGCGGCCATGCGCGACGGGATCGTGGCACTCGGCGGCGATGCACAGCAGATCAACCCTTTGAACCCAGTTGATCTGGTCATTGACCACTCGGTCATGATCGACGAGTTCGGCAATCCGCGCGCCTTCCAGATGAACGTGGACCGCGAATACGAGCGCAACATGGAGCGTTACCAGTTCCTCAAATGGGGTCAGGGCGCATTCAACAACTTCCGCGTTGTGCCTCCGGGAACAGGCATCTGCCACCAGGTGAACCTTGAGTATCTCGCCCAGACCGTCTGGACAGACAAAGACCAGAGCGGCACAGAAGTTGCCTACCCTGATACGCTTGTCGGCACAGACAGCCACACAACCATGGTCAACGGCCTTGCTGTTCTTGGTTGGGGTGTTGGCGGGATCGAAGCCGAAGCCGCCATGCTCGGTCAGCCGATTTCCATGCTGATTCCCGAAGTTGTGGGTTTCAAGCTCACAGGCGAAATGATGGAAGGCACAACAGCGACAGACCTCGTGCTTAAAGTCGTGCAAATGCTGCGCGAAAAAGGCGTTGTCGGCAAATTCGTCGAGTTCTACGGTGAAGGCCTCGACCGTCTGCCGCTGGCCGACCGTGCGACAATCGCAAATATGGCGCCGGAATATGGCGCAACCTGCGGCTTCTTCCCGATTGATAACGAAACACTGCGCTACCTGCGTGGCACGGGCCGCGACGAGGACCGCGTGCAACTTGTGGAAGCTTATGCCAAGGAGAACGGCTTCTGGCGTGGTGCAGATTACGAACCCATCTACACAGACACGCTGCACCTCGATATGGGCACCGTTGTTCCGGCGATTTCCGGGCCAAAACGTCCACAGGATTTTGTCGCGCTCGACACCGCAGCCCAAACCTTTTGTGAGTATATCTCGGGCCAACGCGTCGAATGGACAGCCGATCAGGAAGAAAAAGCCGAATGGGCTGACGAAGGTGGTGCAATCGCACCGCGCACAATTCCTGGCGATCTTGGCAAGCACAAGCGGGCCAAAGTCAAAGGTGAAGACTATACGATCCACGACGGGACAATCGTGATTGCCTCGATCACGTCTTGCACCAACACCTCCAACCCCTACGTGATGATCGGCGCCGGCCTCGTTGCCCGCAAAGCACGCGAATTGGGCCTCAACCGCAAACCTTGGGTCAAAACCTCACTGGCCCCCGGCTCGCAGGTTGTTTCGGCCTATCTCGAAGCGGCCGACCTGCAAGACGATCTTGATGCCATCGGCTTCAACCTCGTCGGTTACGGCTGCACAACCTGCATCGGCAACTCGGGCCCGATCCAGCCGGAACTCTCCGAAGCCATCAACGCCGGCGATATCATCGCCACCTCGGTTCTTTCGGGCAACCGCAACTTCGAGGGCCGCATCAGCCCCGATGTGCGCGCCAACTACCTCGCATCGCCCCCCCTCGTGGTGGCCTATGCTCTGGCGGGTGACATGAACATTGACCTCACACGCGACCCGCTCGGCCAAACGCCCGAAGGTAAAGACGTGTACCTGAAAGACATCTGGCCCAGCACACAAGAGATTGCCGAACTGGTTGAAAAGACGGTGACTCGTGAAGCCTTCCAGGAAAAATATGCGGAAGTCTTCAAAGGCGATGAAAAGTGGCAAGACGTGGAAACCTCGGAAGGCGAAACATACGACTGGCCACCCCAGTCAACCTATGTGCAAAATCCGCCCTACTTCCAGGGCATGTCTAAGACACCGGGTAAAATCACCAATATCGAAAATGCCAAGGTTCTGGCCGTTCTCGGCGATATGGTCACAACCGATCACATCTCCCCTGCCGGTTCGTTCAAGGACACAACACCTGCCGGCCAGTATCTGCTGGAGCATCAGGTGCCCGTGCGCGAGTTCAACTCCTACGGGTCGCGCCGCGGCAACCACGAAGTCATGATGCGCGGCACATTCGCCAACATCCGTATCAAAAACGAGATGCTGGATGGCGTCGAAGGTGGCTACACCCTCGGGCCGGACGGCACTCAAACCTCGATCTTTGATGCCGCAATGGCCTATCAGGAGGCAGGCACACCGCTTGTCATCTTCGGGGGCGAGCAATACGGTGCCGGCTCTTCACGTGACTGGGCAGCCAAGGGCACAGCCCTTCTGGGTGTCAAAGCCGTGATCGCTGAAAACTTCGAGCGCATCCACCGCTCCAACCTTGTTGGTATGGGCGTGATCCCGTTCGAGTTCACGGGGGGCGACAGCCGCAAATCCCTTGGTCTTACAGGTAAGGAAGCTGTCTCGATCTCGGGTCTCGATACCATCAAGCCGTTGCAAGAGGTGCCCTGCACCATCACAATGGAAGACGGCAGCGTGAAAGAGATAACTCTCAAGTGCCGCATCGATACCGCGATCGAGATCGAATATATCGAACACGGCGGTGTGCTTCACTACGTTTTGCGCGACCTTGCCAGCAAGTAGGCAGATCAATAGCCACACATGACAGAGGGCTCCCTTTTCGGGGGCCCTTTTTCATTTTCCAAAGGCCGGTTCCTACTTCTTAATTGTCAGAGCATCCTTACTTACAAATCTGCGTGCTTGCAGGCGAGAGCCGCCAGTTCGGCGCCCGAAAAACATCTGGGCATCGCCGCCTGTGATTTATTTCTGTGCCATCATAAATTTCGATCAAACGCGAAGAAATTGAGCAGTTCAACACTTTCAAACCTGCGAAAACCCGCCTGTTCTCAAGTGGTTCTACAGATTTATGTGGCAGTGCAGCGAAAGCAGACATAATGACTCATACGTCATGGATATGTCATGCGAATGAGTCGCGTGACAGGATGCCATCTGTTTGAAAATACTAATGGGTTTCAATGTCATTAAAGCCACGGTTTCCTGAAGCGGCTCTCGTCAGCCTCAACCGCCGCACTCTTCTTTCCGCTCTGACCGGCTCTGTGGCCAGTGCCGCTTTTGCGGGTGGTGCTTGGGCACAAGACGCGGCTGAGACTGCGAACCAAGCAGATGTGGCCCAAACTGCGCCCGAAGCTGTAACACCCGAAGCCCCCGCCCCTCAGCCGTTTTCATTCGAGTGGCTTGATGCCCGTATGAGCGCCGCTGCGCAGGCCGAATATGTCGCGCCCGAAGATGCACCCGACGTGATCCCCGACCTTGATTATGACGATTACCGCCAGATCAATTTCAACTCGAAGCACGCACGCTGGCAGGATGACGGCGTGTTGTTTCGGCTGCACGCCTTTCACCCCGGCTGGCTTTACAAGCAGACCGTGCTGATCCACGAAGTTGTGGACGGTATTCAGACACCTATGGGCTTCTCGACAGATGATTTTCTTTACTACAACGAGCTGGCCGAGCGCGTGCCGGAGCATGTTGAACTGCCGGGTGTGGCAGGGTTTCGCCTGAACACCCCCCTCAACCGCGCCGATATGTTTGACGAGCTGATCGCTTTTGTCGGTGCGTCCTATTTCCGCGCTTTGGCACGTGACAGCAGCTATGGTCTTTCGGCGCGCGGTTTGGCTATCAACACCGGCCTTGGCCGCGAAGAGGAATTCCCGCGTTTTTCCGAGTTCTGGCTTGAGCTCCCGAAGGCGGGGCAGCATGACGTTGTGGTTTATGCCGCGCTCGACAGCCCGTCTTGCACGGGGGCTTACCGCTTTGTCATCCGCCCGGGGGCAGAAACGGCGATTGACGTAACTGCCAAGCTGCATTTCCGCCGTGATGTGGAGCAGCTGGGCGTGGCCGCGCTCACGTCGATGTTCCTGTTTGACGAGAAGAACGGCAACGCCTTTGATGATTACCGCCCACAGGTTCATGACAGCAACGCTCTGATGGTCGTGCGCACGGACGGAGATGTGTTGTGGCGACCGCTCAACAACCCTCCGCGGCTGGCGAGCACTTATCTCAACGAACCCAACATGAAATCTTTCGGCCTGATCCAGCGAGACCGCGATTTTGATGACTATCAGGACGCCGGTGCACGCTATGAGGACCGCCCGTCTGTTCTGGTCGAGCCTCTGGGCAACTGGGGCGCCGGCGCGGTGCGTCTGGTCGAAATTCCCTCCGATCTTGAAGGCAATGACAATATCGTCAGTTTTTGGGTTCCTTCCGAAAAGCCACTTGCAGGCGAGAGCCGTGAATATACCTATCGCTTGCATTGGGGTGCGCTTGGCACGGACCGTGACGGAGACCGCGCATGGATTGTCAGCACTTTGGCAGGCCAGGGCGGCACATCGGGCGTGTCAGGTAAAAAGGCATCGCTGCGCAAGTTTGTGATCGACTTTGACGGTGGCCTGATGGCGGATCTGCCCGCAGATGCCGAAATGGAACCCGTTGTCACCCTGTCACACGGCAAAGTGCAGCACATTGCTTTGTCCAAGATCAGCAACTCCACGAAATGGCGGATGGTGATAGACGTGGACGGAGAAAATGAACGTCTGGTGGAACTTGTTGCCCATGTTGCGGGTTTTGGTCGCAAGCTGACCGAAACATGGATTTATCAATGGATGCGCGAATGATGACCCCAAATTCCCTTTCTTTTGTGCTTGATGCTGCGGAGCAAGACGCCCGTAAACATGCCATTTTGCGTGAGGCGGCCTTGCCCACAGCGCCATTGCCGATGCCAAGGCAGGTGATTGAAGTGCCAAACGCCGGACTGGTTGATGCCACAACAGGCGGGCTTTTCCGTCTGCTGACCTTACTCGCTCAAGGGTTTGGCCGCACGGCGCGTGACCGCTAAAAGATGACGCTTGAAAAGCCCCTCGGCGGCGTGCATTTGGCACGGGCTTTGGCTTTGCTGATAAGCATCGGCCTCGGAGCCGGGGCGGCTGCGTTTTTCCTTCAGTTCGGGGCTGCCGATGGCTACCAGATGGTTGATGGTGTGCGGGCCGCTTTGGTGTTTATCACCACATTCTGGCTTGCGTGGGGCGCCATGCAATCGGTCGAGGGGCTGTTGTCGGCCCGTGCCGCGCCCACCCTCCTCACAACCCCCATCACAACCCGAACAGCCATTTTGATGCCTGTCTACAACGAAGAGCCCGGCGCCGTTTTTGCCCGTGTGGCCGCTATGGATGATGCAATCACGCGGCTCGGGCTAGCCGAGCACTTTGACTTCGCGATACTGTCGGATACGCAGAACAACCATATCGCCGCCGAGGAAGAACGCTGGTTTGTTCATCTATGGGACGACCGGCAGCAAGACAGGCGCAAAGCCGAGGGCAAGCCCTCAAGGTTTTTCTATCGCCGCCGACACAGCAACACAGGCCGCAAGGCTGGCAATATTCAGGATTTCTTTGAAACCTCTGGCGCAGACTATGATTACGCCCTGATACTGGATGCTGACAGTCTGATGGGCGCACCAACCATCGCCGAAATGGTCCGCCGCATGCAAACCGAGCCAAAGTTGGGCCTGTTGCAAACCTTGCCGCGCATCACAGGGGCGCGCTCGCGTTTTGGCCGCGCCATGCAGTTTGCAGCGGGGTTTTACTCGCCGGTTTTCGCCCAGGGTCAGGCCGCGATGCAAGGCGTTACCGGTCCGTTTTGGGGCCACAACGCGCTGGTTCGGGTGCGCGCCTTTGCCGAAAGCTGTGCGCTGCCCGAGCTTTCCGGCCCGCCGCCTTTTGGCGGCCATATCCTCAGTCACGACTATGTCGAAGCGGCGCTTTTGGCCCGTGCAGGGTGGTCGGTTCGTGTCGATCCCGATCTTGAAGGCTCCTATGAGGAAGGCCCTGAGAATATGATCGACTTCGCCAAACGCGACCGTCGCTGGTGTCAGGGTAACCTGCAACATATTCGCGTGATCTCGGCACCCGGCCTCAAAGCTTGGTCAAGGTTTGTGCTCTTTCAAGGCATTCTAAGCTATATAGCGCCGCTGTTCTGGGTGTTGTTTCTGGCGTCCAATCTTTACGCAACCGCAACGGCCCCCGAACCTGATTTCTTTCCCGAACCGTTTCAATTGTTTCCTGTCTTTCCCTCCGATGAAACATCAAAAGCCGTCAGCGTTGCGGTTGGTGTGTTTGGCCTGCTCGTATTTCCAAAAGTGCTCATCCTGCTTGACGCAACACTGCGCGGAAGAGTCTCGCAGTTCGGTGGCCCCTTGAAAGCCCTGCGCGGCATGCTTCGAGAATTGTTCATGTCATCCATCAACGCGCCGATCATGCTGATGTGGCAAACACGGGCTGTGCTTCAGGTTTTGCGCGGCCGAGATGGCGGTTGGCCCGCCCAAACGCGTGGCGACGGACAGCTCTCGCTTTCAGACTCCTTTGCCGCGGGTTGGTGGATTCAAATCTGGGGCATTGCCGTTATTTTGCTCACGCAGAGCTTTGCCGCCAATCTTCTGTTTTGGGTCCTGCCCATCGGTGTGCCTCTGGTTCTGGCTCCGTTGGTCATCTGGATCACGTCCCATCCATCGCATTCGACAGTTTTTCTCACCCCCGAAGAGTCCACCCTGCCCCAAGTCATCGCAGATCACCGTCGGATTATGGCCCAATGGGCCCAAACCACAGCCGCGCCTGCGGCGGAAATGTCAGTATAATAGTATGACCGTGGCTTTGCCTCCTCCAAGCCCCACAGGCTCTTCCCGCGACCCGCGGCTTGATTTCTTTCGCGGCCTCGCGCTGGTGATGATATTTATCAACCACGTTCCCGGAAATCCGCTTGAAATGTTCACCAACCGCAACTTCGGCTTCTCCGACGCGGCTGAAGGCTTTGTTTTTATGTCCGGTATGGCGGCGGGCCTCGCCTACCCAATGGTTTTCAAGCGCCTGCCGCTCTGGCGGGCTGTGGCCAAATGCTGGGGCCGGGCATGGACGCTCTACTCCGTGCATCTGGTGATCTCCATGATCAGTCTGGCAATCATGCTGGGCGCGGCCTACTGGTTTGATGCAGACAAAATGTGGCAGATCAACAATGTCGGCCCATGGATTAAAGCCCCCGTTCAGGCCACTATCGGCATCGCCACCTTGGGGCATCAATTCGGCTACCTCAATATCCTGCCGATGTATGCAGCCCTACTGCTGATAACACCTGTGATGATCCTGATCGCGCGGCGCAACATCTGGATGATGCTCGGCGGATCATTCCTGTTGTGGATCATCACGGGGGAAATGCGGCTTAACATCCCCGCCTTTCCAAATGAAGGTGGCTGGTTCTTCAATCCCTTCGCATGGCAATTTCTCTTTGCCATCGGCCTTGCTACAGGGATGCGGTTAAAATCGGGCCAAAGGCTAGTGCCGAATGTGGCTTGGCTGAAGTGGCTGGCATTGGCAGCCCTGATCTTTGTGCTCGCCTGGATGAAAATCGAATTCGTGCAAGACAACGGCCGAGCCGGCCTTGCAGCACTGCGCGATCATGGGTTTCCCTTTTACCTCACCACGTTTGACAAGACGTTCCTTGCTGCACCGCGTTTGTTGCACCTCTTGGCGCTGGCCTATTTCCTATCGACACAAAGCTGGGTGATGCGCCTGTGCGCCAGCCGTTGGGTCTGGCCGGTGGAGCTGATGGGGCGTTTTGGTCTGGCGTGTTTCGCTTTGGGGACAGTGCTGTCGATCCTCGGGCAATCCATCAAAGCCGCTCTAATCTATGACCCGTGGATCTTTGACATGGCCTATGTCTTCCTCGGCCTCGCCCTCCAAATAGGGTTTGCGCGCATAAAATGGCAACTGGCACAAAAGCCCGCTTAAGTGACTCCTACGCCCCTTCTGCCAATTCAGTGATAAAAGCGCGTTGCCCCCCAAGATCGGAAAAAGCCCGTGTTCGACAGCTCAAAACAATTATCTGCTGATCCCGCGCGATTTGGGCCAGCATGTTGAACATGGTCGAAATGCGCTCGTCATCGGTGTGAACCAGCGCATCATCCAGAATAATCGGAACATGATTGCCCTGCTTTGAAAACAGCCGTGCAAACGCAAGCCGTGTGAGAATTGCAATCTGCTCGTAGGCCCCTCCGGACAGAGCATCTATTTTGTCTGTCACACCATTGCGTGTAATTGTTTCGATCAACAGTTTGTCAGCATCAATCTGGAAGTCTGCCCCCGCATGAAGCTGTCGCAACAGGGGAAACAGCTCGTTGCGAACGGGTTCAAAGTAGGTTTCCTGTGCCTCTGCCCGCGCCGCTTCAAGATGCGAGACCAACAGCCGCAAAGCCTTTACATGGTCTTCAAATTGCACGGCCCGCTCTTTGGCGCGCACAAGCTTTCCAGCCACTTCTGCCAGTTTTTCTTCAACTGCCCCCTCCGATTGCGTGCGTATAGCCCCGTCAAGCCGCGCCAAATCCCGCTCCAGCCTGTGAATTTCTTTTCGGTCCTCTTCGTCAGCCTGAACCGCCCGCTGATGCTGTGCCTTTACCGCGGACAAATCCGCAGCGGTCAGTTTCAAGCCCTCAAGGGCCGCGCGAGCTTGCGCCACTTCATGCGCTTTTCCCACCTTGGCTTCAGTAAGTGCAGCCAACGCTTCCGCCTCCCCTGTAGGCTCGAAAAGTTCCGCCTGATCACCACGCAACTTTCGCAAAAGCACTTCAACTTCTGTCAAAGCGCTTGCTTCTGCATCCAATCGGCGTTGCAGCGGCGGCAACTCCAACTGCAACGCCTCAAGGGCTTCTTCACCCTCGGAAATATCGCGTTCTATAGTCTCCGAGGTGGTTTCCTGCAGCGCATCATCTGCTGAAAACGTCGCAGGCAGGTTTTCTGGGTGGTTGAGCTCGGCACACAATGTGCGCCACTCCCTCTCGATCGCCTCGACACCATCAGGAGCCAGCGCCCTGATCTGCATTTGCGCTGTTTGGTGAGCATGTTTCGCAGCCTGCCGCGTTTCATATAACCGCCGTGCTTCCGCAACCGTATTGACACCCATAGAATTTAAATCAGCGTCAATATCAGCCTGCAGCACCTCAGGGTCAGCTATCTCTTGTCCGACCGCTGCTGCTGGCTGCAACGACATCGTGCCAAACCCGGGCAAGTTCACAACCATCGGCCGGTCTATCAACCGCGGCTCCCCGTTCGGAACATCGTCGCCGTCAATGCGCGCCATTGCTTTATCGGCAGATACGGTAAACTGCGAAAGCCGGATCCTGCGTGTCTCGATGGCTATATCGCGACGGCTTTCCAACTCGGAAACCCTGTCAATCGCGTCTCGGGTGATCTCGCCTCCCTCCAAAATCGCGGCGGCCTCACAGAGCTGTTTCTTTGGGTCTTCGAGCTGTTGGGTCAGCTCGAATAAATAGGCCAACCGCTTGCGTTTTGCTGTCTCCCGCTCGGACTGTCGGATGTTTTGCAAAATCTCGCGTTGTTTACGAAGCTCCTGCGCATTTGCGGCAATGCTGCGCTGCAACTCTGCAAGAGCTTCACGTGCCGCCTCTTTTTTCTGTCCCGCGTTTTCAACCGCCAGTTCTTTTTCGGCAATCTCGGCGCCAATTGCCGCACGCTGCGCTCGCGCCTGCGTTATGCTTTTGATCTTGCGATCAAGTTCCGTGTCTTCATTGCTCAGTAGCAGAATATCTTTCTCGGCATCCTGCACCTTGCGGTGGTGCTCGCGTGTCTCGTTGAGCAGCGTTTCAGCCGCCGAAATTGCTTCGCTTCTTTGCAACCGCAACTCTGGAGCCTGAAGCTCCCGCAGGCGAATCGCAACACGCTTTTTCATCCCCAGATCACTGCTGAGCACCGACACCAGCTCCACAAGCCTGTCATGCTCCTCGTTCAACTGATCAACGCGGTCCACAGCGGTTTTCCACTCGCTGCCCGCCTTGGGCTTGTCCTGCTTGGTGCTGATGGTGTCCAGTTCCTGCTTGCAACGCTGAACGATGCTGTCCATCCGGCGTCCGCCGGTTACCGCATCAATCTGGCCGCGAACACT
This sequence comes from Lentibacter sp. XHP0401, assembly GCF_025751535.1. GTDB lineage: Bacteria > Pseudomonadota > Alphaproteobacteria > Rhodobacterales > Rhodobacteraceae > Lentibacter. The sequence continues at coordinate 377,252 of NZ_JAOWLC010000002.1, forward strand.
TGACATAACATCCCTGCGCGCCTCGATGCCATCCGCGCTGGCATCAACACCGACAGTGCCCTGCCGCACCCACAAAAGCCCGAATGGCCCGTTGTTCACCGTCAGGATATTCTGGTGAATCCACAGCTCCGCATCATCTGCCTGCTTCAGAACAGAGCCTGTCGTCATATCGGTGATCGTCGCCGATGATCCGGCCTTTTTCAGGTTGAATACCTTTTCGATAAGGTAATCGGCTCCCTCAAGTTCGATTTGAGCAGCAATCCGCATGGCTCCGCCGGAATAGGGCTGCATGTCTTTCAGTTCTTTCTTGCCCGACCCGTATTCATAGAAAAACAGAGCGTGAAGCGCGTCAAAAAACGTGCTTTTTCCATTCTCGTTCTCGGCTGTAATTGTCGTCAAGCCGTCGCCGAACGGCCCGAGTATGGCTGTTTTGTTCGCAAACCGGCGGACATTCTGAAGGGTCAGCTTCCGCAGCTTCATTTCGCGACCTCCTGTGCCAAATGGAACAGATGTGACAGCGCCATTCTCGCAATGCGCGCATCATCTTCAGTGCGGCCTTCAAGGGATGTGGCCTCAAAAATGCTTTCAGCCGCCACACGCAGCGCGCCTGATTCAGCGATCACGTTGAGATCATCAATATTTTGCTCAACACCCACTTGCCTCAGGTTGGCTTCAAAATAATGAAACGCGTCAGCAACACTTTCGCAAGCCGTTTGTAGCGCGGCAAGCTCCGACAAGCCCAAGCGCCCGCTCCCTACAAACCGCACAAGTGCGCAATCACGGTCTTTTTCTGGCAGTTGCTCGTCCATAACCGCCACAGGGTCGGCCCCGGGAAAGAACACAGCTTCGACACGGCTCCACCTGTATTTGCCCAAGGGGATTTGTTCGACAGAGGGCAAAGCGCCATGCTCCTTGATCTCGACAAGAAGGGCCCCCGCAGGAACGTGCCCCTTAAAACCGTCTGCCTCAAGCGCTCCGGCATACCATGTTCGCGGGGTGATACGCATTTGCCCGTGCCAATCGCCAAGCGCAAGGTAATCAAGCTTTGATCTCTCTGCGCGATCTGGCGGAATTGTCGCCAACCCGCCATCCTCCGAGCCAAAATCAGTTACCCCGCCATGGGCAAGCCCGATCCGGATACGCGCGCCCGTCTGGGCCGTTTCCATCCATTCGGTAAGATCAAACCCCGGAGCCCTCACGGATGGAGGTGCCGGAAGAATTACCGCCTCTGTTCCGATTTCTATCACCTCGGCGCGAGTTGCCAGGATCACATTGTCAGGCTTGTCCCGTTCCAGACGCTCCCAAAGATCAACCGCTGCCAGAGAGTCGTGGTTTCCCGGCATCCACACCCATGTCACATCAGGAAATCCCTCCATCGTATCCAACGCACGTTTCACCAGCCGCGATGGCGGCGCTTCTGCATCAAACGTGTCGCCCGCAATCAGCACCAAACCTGCATCACGGTCTCTGGCAAGCGCTCCGGCCGCGTGAAGCGCGTCAAGCCGTGCAGCTTTCAATGCGGCACGGGTGTCCTCATCAAAATTCCCGAAGGGCTTTCCCAGATGAATATCCGCCACATGCACGAACCGCATTTATCACTCTCCCGCAAGATGCCGGCTCACAGCCATGACCCGATTGTATCTTTCAGTGCTTTGTAATGAATTCGCGCCACTGATGCACTGCATTTCAAATCTGCCAATGCCGTTTTCGAGCCCTCCGGCGTGCAAGCTTTGCTGCTTGCCATGTGTGCGTTATATTATAACATACTATTTGAAGAAAATCTGCAGATACGGAGCCGCCGCATGTTCGAACCGATCCCTGTCACCCTTCTTACCGGCTTTCTGGGTGCGGGCAAGACGACCCTACTGAACCGCCTGCTGCATGACCCGACCGCTGGCCGTATCGCCGTTGTGGTCAACGAATTCGGCGAGGCCGGTCTCGACCATGATCTGATCGAAGAAGCCGCAGAAGAGGTTGTCCTTATGCCCGCCGGATGTATCTGCTGCACGATCAGGGGGGACTTGTCGAAAACACTCACCTCTCTTGTCGCACGACGGGCCCGCGGAGACCTCGCCTTTGACCGTGTCGTGATCGAGGCAACCGGCCTCGCCGATCCGGGCCCCATCCACCACACACTGCTCGTAGATCGGGTGCTGGCCGCCAATTACGCGCTCGACGGTATCGTAACGGCTGTCGACGCTGTGCTGGGGGTTGAAACGCTACAGCGCCACGAAGAAGCCAAAACCCAAATCGCTATGGCTGACCGGATCGTTCTCACCAAATGCGACCTTGCGGATAGCAAGATGATCAAAGCCCTCACCGCGCGGCTTGATCAGCTGAACCCCGGCGCTCAAAGGATTACAGCCAACAAAGGGGCGGTGCCCTCAGGCGTGCTGTTCGGTCTTGGCTCTCTGCGCAGCACCATGGAGCCGGAACACGCTCTGAGCTGGCTCGCCGCTCCGGCCCCCGATCTTCTCGCAGGCCTGTCCGGAATGAGCTTGCCGAAGAAAGACCCGTTGGTCGACCTCGCCAGCCCCTCACACCATGCCTCCGACGAGCGGATCACCACAGCCTCGATCACGCTGGATAAGCCGATTCCGGCTCAGATATTCGACTTCTGGCTCGATACGCTGATCGCCCTCAAAGGGCCTGATATCCTGCGGATGAAAGGGATCGTGCATATCGAAGATGTGCCAAAGCCTTTCGTCTTCCATGGGGTGCAACACATTTTCGAGCCCCCTGTGCCGCTGGAAAACTGGCCCGAGGGAAACCATACAAGCCGCGTGGTCGTCATCGCACGAGACATTCCGAAAGCCGACCTTGAGGAAAACCTCGCCGTATTGCGCAGGCGTCCGAAGGCAGGTGATGACGCTGGTGGCCTGATCGAGCATAGCCTGCCCATCCCGTAATCATCTCGGACCATCATAATACATAGCCCCGGACAAGCGTTGTAATCAGCGCACAAAGAAAGAAAATGGCGCACCCGAGAGGATTCGAACCTCTGGCCTCTGCCTTCGGAGGGCAGCGCTCTATCCAGCTGAGCTACGGGTGCGTTGAGGGTTCTATAACTTCCCCTGTCGCGCCCCGCAATCGTGAATATCGCTGGACAATACCGACTGTCTCGCAAAAATAGCGCCATGAACATAAATACACCTCCCCTCGCCCTTCTCGTTCTCTTGCAAACCGTCGTTTCCGCCGCCTCACTGGTGGTCGAGATCGTCGCGGGCCGAATGCTTGCACCTTACGTGGGCATGTCGCTTTACACATGGACAGCAGTCATCGCCGTGGTCCTCGCGGGCTTTTCTGCAGGGCACTGGTGGGGCGGCATCATGGCGGGCAAGCCACAAGACACCGCGCTCAAACAAACAGGCTGGGTGCTCATCGCTGCCGCGCTCAGCACAGGCATTGCTGTCGTGGTTCTGCAAACCATTGCCGGCCCTGTTATGAGCACGGTGACGCACCCGCTCTGGGCCATCATCGTGCTCTGCACAGGCGCGTTTTTCCTGCCCTCGCTCTTTGCAGGTGTGCCTGCCCCTGTTCTGGCACAGATCGGTGCTCAAACAGCTGACAACTCCGGCCGCGCACTCGGAGCGCTCTTCGCCGCAGGGGCCATCGGGGCCATCGCAGGCACGCTGCTCGCGGGCTTTGTCTTCATCTCCTATCTCGGCTCGACAGTTACGCTGGGTCTGGTCGCAGCGGTCTATGTCGCGCTGGCGTTGCTGGCCTTTTGGCTCGCGGGCAGCCTGCCCCGCGCGGCCATTGCCGCCGCCGTACTCTCGCTCGGCCTCGCGGGCTACGCCCTCGCCTCACCCAGCCCTTGCGACACCGAGTCCGATTACTTCTGCATCCGCACCATCGACATTTCCGACAGCCCGGATGAACCCGTGCGCATGATGGTGCTGGATCACCTCGTCCATGGCACAAGTGCGCGCAACACCCCGACGCTCATGTATACCGATCACGCCGCCATGCTCGACACCCTCGCCATGCTGCGCGCGCCAGAACCAGCGTTCAGCAGCTTCTTCATCGGCGGAGGCAGTTTTTCTTTGCCCCGTTCCTTTGCGGCGCGTGAGGGTCATGGCCCCATCACCGTTGCCGAAATGGACCCGAAGGTCACCGAAGTCGCCGCGCGTGATTTCTGGTTTGATCGCAGCCGCGCCACAGTGCTGCACCAGGATGCCCGCGTCGTGCTCAACCGGTCTCCGCAGAAATACGACCTCATCATCGGCGATGCCTTCACCGATATCGCAGTGCCCCAGCACCTCATCACACGGGAGTTCTTCCAGCTCGTTTCCGAGCGCCTTACGCCGCAGGGCAGCTACCTGATGAATGTGGTCGATTTCGAGGACAATCTGCAAACGCTCGGCGCCATGCTGCGCACTTTGCAAACCGTCTTTCCCGTGCTTGAGGTCTGGGTGGAAGAGCGCCAGCCGGTCGCAGGCGAACGCATGGTCTTCATCATCACGGCAGGCAACGCCAAAACTTCTCAGGCAAGCTTCACAACGCTCTCCCCCAACCCTGCCCGCTATGGCGCTTTGTCCGATGCCATGCTGGCCAGCATCATGTCCAAAGACACGCTCATCCTCACCGATGATTTCGCGCCCATCGACCGCCTGATGGGCCTGCGCCCCGATTAACCAAGCAGATTATGCGCCAGCTCCAGCGCATCCACGAGCACATCAACTTCGTCACGCGTGTTATAAAGCCCGAAGCTCGCGCGGCAGGTCGCACTCACGCCCATGTGCTGCATAAGCGGCTGCGCACAATGATGCCCCGCGCGCACGGCCACGCCCTTCTTGTCCAGAATGGTCGAAATATCATGCGCATGGGCCGCGCCCGCCATGGTAAAGCTGAAAATCGCCGCCTTGTCGGGTGCTGTGCCTTGCAAGCCAAGCCAGTTCAGCCCTGTAAGCTTCTCGCGCGCGTAACTCGCCAGATCGGCCTCATGCGCGGCCACATTCTCCATGCCAAGCGCCATGAGATACTCCAGCGCCGCGCCAAGCCCGATGGTCTGCACAATCCCCGGCGTGCCCGCTTCGAACTTCATCGGCCCGGTATTGTAGCTCACGGCCTCCTTGCTCACATCGCGGATCATATCGCCACCGCCCATGAAGGGGCGCATCTCGTCCAACCGCTCCTTCTTCACATAGATCGCGCCGGAGCCTGACGGACCGTAAAGCTTGTGGCCCGTAATAGCGTAAAAATCACAGCCCATTTCGGCCACATTCACAGGCGCATGCACAGCACCCTGCGAGCCATCGACCAATACAGCCACGCCTTTTTCTCGCGCCGCTTCACATATGCGCTTCACGTCCACATGCGTGCCCAGCACGTTTGAAAGCTGCGTAATGGCCACAAGTTTGGTCTTCGGACCAATCGCAGCAATCACCTTTTCTGCGTCCAGAGCACCTGTCGCATCCACATCAACCCACTTCAGCACAACACCCTGCCGCTCGCGCAAGAAGTGCCAGGGCACAATATTGGCATGATGCTCCATGACCGAGAGCACAATTTCGTCACCCGCCTCCATGCGCGGCGCGGCCCAGGCGTAAGACACCATGTTGATGCCCTCGGTCGTTCCCGAATTGAGGATAATCTCGTTTTCTGACGCAGCCCCGAGAAAGCGCTGGATCGTTCCGCGCACAGCCTCGTAACGCTCGGTTGAAAGATTGGAGAGGTAGTGCAGCCCACGGTGCACATTGGCGTATTCTTCGGCGTAACCCCGTGTGATTGCATCAATCACAACCTGCGGCTTTTGCGCCGATGCGCCATTGTCGAGATAGACCAAAGGCTTGCCGTTCACCTCACGCGACAGGATCGGGAAGTCTTCGCGGATTTTTTTCACATCATACATTGGACGCTCCCATTGGCATCAAAAGCCCGATCAAAGTCAGCACAAATAACAGGCCAACAGCCATCAACATAAGCGAAAGCACCAAAGTGCCGATCCCCCGATACATCGTCGCAAAGCGGTGCGCGCCGGTGATCAGCCCAATCAGGGCAAACAACAGCCAGATATTGCCCAAGAGCGAAAACATCTGCGCCATTCCAAGCGAAACAACCCCGATCGCCATGATCACAACGCTCATGCCCAGCCCGACAAACTGCCACCATGTGACAACCGCCAGCACATCCTGCAAGCTGCCCTGCCCGCCAAGCATCCGCCCGCCATAGTAAAACGCAAAGACCGACATAACGAGCCCGAGCCCGACTGTGAGCGCCACCCGCAAGGGGCTGGCAAAATAACCGATCAGAAACTCCATCTGTTCCATTTCCTCGGCGCTCATTCCCTCGATCGGCTGGGGTGGAGCCGCCTGAAAGCTGAGCGAAAACATCAGCGCATTCAGCACTGCCGCCAGAAGCAAGCCCAGCCAAAGCACATCCCGCTTGAGGCCAATCCCCAGGATGACCCCTGCCGCCGCCGCAGGCCGCGTCAGCGTTGCGCGCACGAGTTCCTTAATGTCCATGTGATATATTTTCCCTTGCTGCGGCCACAGAGCCGCTCATCCAGAACCAGACGAAAATAAAAAACCAGAGCGCGCCCACAATCATCTGCGGCACGCCATCGCCCATAAAGCCTTTGACAAGCCCGTTCAGCAGCATCAGAGGCGAAGCCGCCAGGAGCGCCCAAAACAGCGCAATCCGAAAGACCCATGGCTGTGCTTTGGAGCCAGCAATGCGAAAGCCGAAATAAACCAGCAATGCCAGCGCATAAAGCACCAGTGGCATGATAAAGAGCCACGCAAAAAGCGCCCCGCCCAACAGGGGCGAAAGCTCTTCTCCGGTAAAATGCGCCTCACGCGAAAGTGCGGGCCATGTGCTGATAAACACAACAGCACAGCCGGCCATCAAAATGGCAATCGCACGGTCTTCGCGCTGGCCCGCCGCCGCAAACCTGCGCAAAACCTGCGCAGGCCCACGATAGGTCGCCACTATGTCCATCACGACAGACATGGCTCAGGCGCGGCTGTGGCGCAAAAGCCAGCCTTCCAGCCGCCCTGTGATCTCACCCTTAAGCGCGTCGTCCTCAACCTCTTCCACAGCCTCCGCAAGGAACGCGAGTGTCATAAGGTCGGTCGCGATCCCCTCGGGAATGCCGCGCGCCCGCAGATAAAACAGCGCATCCTCATCAATCGCGCCCGAGGTCGAGCCGTGTGAGCAAGCCACGTCATCGGCATAAATTTCAAGCTCGGGCTTGGCGAGAAACTGGCTGTCGCCATCCAGCAAAAGCGACTGCGACTTCTGGTAACCATCAGTCTTTTGCGCGCCCGGCTGCACAAGAATCTTGCCCTGGAACACCCCTGTCGCGCCGTTGCGCAGCACTTTCTTAAACACCTGACGGCTCTCGCAATTCACCGCATCATGGGTCACGAACACCGTGTCATCATGCACAAAATCACCATCTCCAAGCGCCGCGCCCGCAACATGGGCAATCGCGTCATCACCGGTAAACTCGATGACACACTCGTTGCGCGTGAGCTTGCCGTTCACTGTGAGAGTGAAGCTTTTGAACACACTCTCGCGCCCCAGCTCGACAAACATATGTGTTGCCGCGCTGCGCGCGTGGTCCCGTCCCTGTGCGCGCACATGATGAAACTCGGCCCCATCTGCAACTAGCGCCTCAAGGCATTTGTTCAACCGCGCCGCGCCCGGCCCGTTCTCCAGCAGCGTGAGCGATGCCCCCGCCTCGACCTTGACCACATGATGCAACATGGCATCCGCAGTCGTGCTGTCACGGCGGTAGATCAGGCTGACAGGCTTGCTCGGCGTTTTGGTGCAGCGAATAAGCACACCATCCGTGGCCAGCGCCGTATTCAGCGCCGCCAAAGGCCGCTCCACAGGGCTCTGGCCCTTGGCTTCCAGCGTGCCGTAAAGCTCGCTTGCCCATGAAATATCTGCAGCCTCGGCCAGTCGTGCAATCTCAATGCCCTCAAGCGCCAGATCATCAGACAGCTCGGCACTGAACACACCGTCAACAAAGACGACTTTCAGCCTGTCAAAACTGTCAAACACCAGCGGCTCGTCTGACTTGAACACATCCGCCTCGGTGGCATCTGCCTGCGTCAGCGCATCGGGGCGCGTGTATTTCCAGTATTCATCCCGCCGTGAAGGCAAACCGGTGCTGCGCACCCGCGCCAGCGCATCTTCGCGCGCCGCTTTTGACCACCCCGCAGCCGCAGGCAGGCTTGCGCTATCAAGCCGCGTCGCCGCCGCCTCTTGCTTTGATTTCAGAAGAGCATTCATCACGCCACCTCGGCCAGAATGTCTGCATAACCGTTGTTTTCAACTTCAAGCGCAAGCTCGGGTCCGCCCGATTTCACGATACGGCCATCTGCCATAATATGCACAACATCCGGTTTGATATGGTCCAGCAGACGTTGATAATGCGTGATCACAAGAAAGCCGCGGCCCTCGTTGCGCAGCGCATTCACACCATCGGCCACAAGCTTCATCGCGTCCACATCAAGGCCCGAGTCAGTCTCGTCCAGGATGCACATGCGCGGCTCGAGCATCGCCATCTGCAAAATCTCGTTACGTTTCTTCTCGCCGCCCGAAAAGCCTACATTCACAGGCCGTTTCAGCATCTCGGCGTCAATCTTGAGCTCTTTCGCCTTGGCGCGGATCTCTTTAAGAAATTCCGTTGAAGACATCGCCTCTTCGCCCCGCGCCTTGCGCTGCGAATTTACCGCTGTGCGCAGAAACGTCATGTTGCCCACACCGGGGATTTCAACGGGATATTGAAACGCGAGGAAAAGCCCAAGCGCCGCGCGCTCTTCAGGGTCCAGATCCAGCAGATCGTCCCCATCCAGCGTGGCACTGCCGCCTGTCACTTCATAGCCGTCCTTACCCGAAAGCACATAAGACAGCGTCGATTTACCCGAGCCGTTCGGCCCCATAATCGCATGGACCTTGCCCGCCTCGACGGTCAGGTTCACACCCTTGAGGATTTGCTTGTCTTCTTCTTCAAGTTTAACCCGCAGGTCTTTGATTTCCAACATGTTCGCGCCTTTCTCTTCTATTCTAATTTCCAGCCTTCAGATGGGCTGGAAAATTTTCAATCAGTCGTTCCTTGGCCTCGGCAATGCCGTTTGCATAGGGCAACTCACCCATAGCAAGCTTGGGCAGAGCCGCAGCAATATCATCGTGCTTCAAGGGCAGCGGCATCACCCGGCCCACCCCTGCGGCATAGTCGTAATATTTCATCCGCGCATGCGCCATCGGATCAAGCCAGGTGTTGGGCACACCGTAGCTATCAGCCACAATCAGCCCGTGCAGGCTGGATGAAATAACATGCGCACAAGCACCGATCTCGCGGCACACATCTTCGGGTGTGCCTTGCACATCAATGTAATGCACGCGCGGCTCGGTGTTCAGCAGCGCCGCAATCCGAGCATCGCCAAGCTGGCTGTGGTGCAGCACCAAGCCGATCTTGTCATGCCGCTCGGGAAGCGCACCAAGCGCCTCGGCCGTCAATACACCAGGGTCACCGAAACACTCGGTCTTTACCCCCAAAAGCGAGGCCGTGATCGGCCCGCGCAACATATGAATGTCCACGTGTTCAACAAAATCCGCCTTGAGCGCATTCATCATCCCCGTGCCCCAGATCGCAGGGCGGTGCTGAGGGCGGTTGTCATTTCCCCAAACCCGCTTGGCAAACTGCAAAACCGAGCCAACCGCAAATATCTCGGCCTTGCGCGGCGCAGCATGAACCACCTCGCGCCCGCTGGCATAAGCCGTCACAACACGGCTCAGCGTGTCACCGAAGTTGGGCTTTGCATCCCACCAGTAAAGTTTGAGAGGCGTATCAGCCATAATCAGCGGCCCTCACGGCGTTCATTGATCTTCGGCGCGATCTTGGTGTCATAGGCTTCAATCATCTGGCGGGTCCACAGAGCCACAACAGCGGCCACAACCCCGCCAATGATCCAGACAGGCACATCCGCCCAATCAAGGATCACTGCGATCAGCACACCCGCCACAACAGGCACAACAATCTTTTTATTTTTCTCTATAAATTCCATGCGCTTAATCTCTACCCCTCATCTATTCAACGGTGACACATCGTCATACTCGCAAGCCCCAAGCGCCATCTGCGCCAGCCCACTGCCAGCCGAAGAAGGCAAGCTTAACGCAAGCGAAATCCCCGCGGCGCCAAAACTGGCGCGCAGGGAGCTGGCAAGGGTGTAAGACTGATTTAAGTGTTGTTTTGCAACAGGCTTGCAATGGTGCGCAGATTGTTTTCCATGCCCGAGGACGGCCCCAGCTTGGCCGCAGCATACTCCGCCGAGAACATGCCTTCCCAAAGACCGGGGGCATGTGTCGCCACATCGGCCTCGCCCACAAGCATCATGGCAAAGCCCGCTGTCATCGCCACTTTGGCAAACCCGCCGCGAAACCCTATGAACGTTGCTGCGGTGACCAGCGCGACAATTCCGATCGCAAGCTCGCCGCCGTGTCTCATCAGCAGTTCGGTCATATCCGCACCGGACATGAACCGCTCCAAAACGTGATGGCCCACCAAACGCCCGATCAGCATAGCCACGGCGCCCAGCAGAAAAGCCATACCCCATTTGGGAACCGAAAGGATAAGGCTGGAACTGTTCTGCGAGGCCTTGGCCCGCTTGATCTGCGCCGCCGAAATACGCGTGTCCCGCAACTCTCCCTCGCCCGCGATAAGCTGGCGCTTTGAGCCTTCTTCCTTGGCAATCCGCTTGATCCGCGCTTCGAACGCATCGAGGTTTTTGTTCCGCATTGGCATAACTCACATTCTGGCTTGCACGTAAAAGTAGCGAGCCAGTCAGGCACAAATGTGGCGAAACCTGCGCAAATTTACGCAAGCCTCCCCCCCGCTTGAGACCTGATATGAGCGCCGGAGAACTCATTACCCGACAGAGCCTTCCAGCGAGATCGCGACAAGCTGTTGCGCTTCCATGGCAAATTCCATCGGCAGCGCTTGCAGCACTTCCTTGGCAAAACCGTTGACGATGAGTGCCACGGCCTCTTCCTCGCCAATCCCGCGCTGACGGCAGTAGAACATTTGCTCGTCATCCACCTTCGATGTCGTCGCCTCATGCTCCACACGCGAGGAATTGTTCTTCACCTCGATGTAAGGCACGGTATGCGCACCGCATTTATCGCCAATCAGCAAGCTGTCACACTGCGTATAGTTGCGCGAGTTCTTCGCTTTGGGGTGCATGCTCACAAGCCCGCGATAGGTGTTCTGCGCCACACCTGCTGAAATACCTTTCGAAACAATCCGCGACTTGGTGTTCTTGCCAAGGTGGATCATCTTCGTGCCGGTATCGGCCTGCTGGTGGTTGTTGGTAATCGCAATCGAGTAAAACTCACCCTGAGAGTCATCGCCGCGCAAAATGCAGGACGGATACTTCCACGTCACAGCCGAACCTGTCTCAACTTGCGTCCACATCACCTTGGCACGGTCGCCGCGGCAATCTGCGCGCTTGGTCACAAAGTTATAGATCCCGCCCTTGCCGTTCTCGTCACCGGGATACCAGTTCTGCACGGTGGAGTATTTCACCTCGGCATCTTCCTCGATGACAATCTCGACAACAGCCGCATGAAGCTGCGCCACATCGCGCTGCGGTGCGGTGCAGCCCTCAAGATAGCTCACATAGCTGCCCTTGTCGGCAATGATCAGCGTGCGCTCGAACTGGCCTGTGTTTTCGGCATTGATCCGGAAATAGGTGGAAAGCTCCATGGGGCAGCGCACGCCGGGCGGCACATATACAAACGAACCATCCGAGAAAACCGCGCTGTTGAGCGTCGCATAAAAGTTGTCTGATACAGGCACAACCGAGCCAAGATACTTCTTCACAAGCTCAGGATGCTCACGGATCGCCTCCGAGATCGAGCAAAAGATAACGCCCGCGGCCTTCAACTCGTTCTGGAATGTCGTGCCCACGGAAACGCTGTCAAACACCGCATCCACAGCCACTTTGCGGCCCTCGGCAGGCGCGTCTTCCGCACCTTCGACACCGGCCAGAATCATCTGTTCCTTCAGCGGAATACCAAGCTTCTCGTAAGTGGCCAAAAGCTTGGGGTCGACCTCGTCCAAAGACTTGGGCTTCACTTCCATGCTTTTGGGGCGGGCATAGTAATACTGGTCCTGAAAGTTGATCTCGGGGTAATCCACCATCGCCCAGTCAGGCTCTTTGAGAGTCTTCCAGCGCGCGAATGCTTCAAGTCGCCAGTCGGTCATCCACTGCGGCTCCTCGTTTTTCTCCGAGATGAGGCGCACAATATCTTCATTCAGACCAAGCGGCGCATATTCCATCTCGATCTCGGTTTCCCAACCGTATTTATACTTTTCTCCAAGCGAACGAACGGCCTCAACCGTTTCTTCCTCGACACCGTCTTTTACAATCACTTCATTCATCGCTTGCTTCCTTTTCCGTCCTGTTCGCATTACGCCGCGCGCGCGGCCTGTTTTCTCGCCTGCGCCGCCCAAGTTTCGGCAAAACGCAAAATATCGTCCCGTGTCGTCTCAAGCCCGAGGCTCACACGGATCCCGCAGCCCGCTTCGGTCTCGGAATACCCCATAGCGCGCAGCACAGGGCTCGTCTTCACCTTACCGCTGGAACACGCGGAACCAGCCGAAATAGCAAATCCCGCAAGGTCCATCTGCATCACTTGCGTCTCGCCTTTCCAGCCTTCGCTGATCAGGCAAGAGGTGTTCGGCAAACGCATCACACCTTTTCCGACTAAAATAGGTGGTTTCCCTTCCGCCGCAAGGGCCTCCTCCAGCAAATCGCGCAATTCCTCCACCGCTTGCCAGCGCCCGTCACTCACGTCTCGCGCCGCCGCCTCCGCGGCCGCGGCAAAGCCGGCAATCCCGATCAGGTTTTCGGTTCCCGCACGGCGGCCCATCTCCTGCCCGCCGCCCTTCAAAACGGGGTCCAGATCAATCCCGCGCCGCATCACAAGCGCACCAACGCCCTTGGGCCCGCCCAGCTTATGCCCCGAAACAATCGCCATAAGCGGCCCCGAGCGCAGGAAATCGAGAGCAACCTTGCCGAAACCCTGGGTGAAATCACTCATCCACAGCCCTTCAGGCAACTCCTGCATCACACCCGTCTCCGAGTTGGCAAGCTGCACCGTGGCAAACCCGGCCTCAGGCACACTCACGCGGCCATCGGTATCCGCCGCAAGCGACGTGTCACACCAGGCCGCCACAGCATCATGCTCAACCCCGCTGCAAGCAATACCCCGCCCGGCCAGCGCCATCGCGGCCGCCTCGGTGGCCGACCCGGTAAAAACAATCTCCGCGCCGGACGCGCCCAAAGCATCAGCCAGACGCGCGCGGCAGTTTTCCAGAAACGCCTTCGCCCGCCGCCCCTCGGCATGCACAGAAGAAGGGTTGCCGACAATATCCATCGCCTCGGCCAAAGCCGCCCGCGCCTCGGGCCGCAAAGGCGTCGTCGCATTATGGTCAAGATAGACCCGCCTCACAGCAAAGCCTCCGCTCTTTTTCTTGCCAAAAATATCCCGGGGAGAGCACGAGAGGGGCTGGCCCCTCTCGTCACCGCGGCGCGCGCAGCGCGGCGCAAAACCTGTCGCGCTGAAAGCGCGGCTTTATGCCGGAAAAAACTCAATCTTCATCCACCACAGCAAAAAGCGAAGGCACCGCAGGACAAGGCGAAAGCTCGTTCTTGATCACATCCGAAAGTCGCGCCGTATGCAGATACACATAAACATGCGCCGACAAGCCCTCCCACAAACGGTTCGTCACCGATTGCGCGCGGCTGCCCGAGGCGGCCCCGCTGGCACCGGCCCCTTTTTTCAAGGCGTCCACAGTCTCGTCCACCGCCGCCAAAACATCGACAACACGGATATCGACAGGCAGGCGCGCCAGCTTATATCCGCCTCCCGGTCCTCGCACCGAAGCGACAAGCTCCGCGCGTCGCAACTTTACGAAAAGCTGCTCCAGATATGGCAGCGAAATATCCTGCCGCTTCGAAATATCACCAAGCGTCACCAAAGCGCCCTCGCCCTGAAGGGCTATATCGGCCAGAGCGACCATGGCATATCTGCCTTTTGTGCTGAGCTTCATCGCCCACCCTTTCACTCATAAGAAAACAGGCACTTGTTGACCTTGCCCCCGTCACAGACTATTTCGCTATGAACGTTAGGCAATATGCCTGAATTTAGAATTGTTCTAATATGCTCGACGGATTTAGTCAAGAAAGCCCGCGCGCATTTTCAAGGAAGAGAAGTCACTATATGCCCGAGGTAATCTTTCCTGGCCCAGAGGGCCGTCTTGAAGGCCGCTATCACCCCCAACCGGAACGTGATGCCCCCATCGCGATCGTGCTTCATCCCCACCCGCAATTCGGCGGCACGATGAACAACAAGGTGGTCTACAACCTGCACTACGCCTTCTACAACATGGGCTTCACCGTTCTGCGGTTCAATTTCCGCGGCGTTGGCCGCTCGCAGGGCGAATATGATCAAGGCGTCGGTGAATTGTCCGATGCGGCCTCGGCCCTCGATTATTTGCAGTCGATGAACAACAACTCCAAACACTGCTGGGTTGCAGGCTTCAGCTTCGGAGCGTGGATCGGCATGCAGCTTCTGATGCGCCGCCCCGAGATCACCGGCTTCATCTCGGTCAGCCCGCCCGCCAATATGTATGACTTTTCGTTCCTGGCGCCCTGCCCGTCTTCGGGCCTTGTGATCAACGGCACAGCCGACCGTGTCGCGCCACCTGCCGACACCCGCACACTGGTGAGCAAACTGCATGAGCAAAAAGGCATCACCGTAACCCACGATGAGGTTGAAGGCGCCGGCCATTTCTTTGAGAACGATCACATGGATACAATGGTCAATACGGTGCAAACCTACGTCAAACGCCGCCTCACGGAGAACTCCCGCTGATGTCAACGATGCAGGAAACCGCCTCGAAATTGGCGGATGACACCATCAAAATCATGGAAAAATCAGGCGATGACCGGTTGCACTTCGAGGTTGCCGATCTCTTGGGGAAATCTTCGCAAACCCTCGAAGAGGCCTACCTGACCGAAGTGCGCGTGCGCATGGCCGGCAAAGCAGCCCGCGCCTTCCTGCTCAAAAAGGCCCAAAAATTGCTGGACGAGCAGAACCCGCAGGAATGAACAAGCGCCTCAATGCACAAATGGCCTTCCTCATGGAGGCCGACAAACTCAAGCAAATCATTCGCGGAACCACTCTTGCGAGCGGCGCGCGCTATGAGAATTCGGGGGAACACAGCTGGCACATCGCACTCTACGCGCTGGTTTTGGGGGAAGATGCCCCCGATAATGTGAACATCGACCGCGTGATCCGCATGCTCCTGCTGCATGACCTCGTCGAGATCGACGCAGGCGATGCGCCGATTTTTGGCAACCATGACGCCACTGAAATGGCCGAGAAGGAAACCGCCGCCGCCGACCGTATCTTCGGCCTGCTGCCGCCCGACCAAGCCACGAGCTTTCGCGCCCTCTGGGACGAGTTCGAAGCTGCCGAAACCCCCGACGCGCGCTTTGCAAAATCACTCGACCGCTTCCAGCCGCCGAACCAGAACCTCGCTTCAGGCGGCGGATCATGGATCGAATATAATACGCAATTTGATCAGTTCGAAGCCCGCGTCGGCAACAAAATCAAACGCGGCGCGCCCTGGCTTTGGGACTGGTTACAGCCCAAAGCAGCCGCCTGGTTTGAAACACGCGGAAAGCGATAGAGGCTTCGAATTGCACTTCGTGCAATCCGATCTGTCGGGGGACCAGTCCCCCCGTTTCATAAGCCATAGGGCTTATGAAACCTCCCACTAGGATATTTGGAGCAATAAGAAAGGGCTAGAGCCGCGGGATTTGCGGGGCGCTGCTTTCAGGTAAATGACCTGTCTCGCGCGGATCCGGCGAGACTTCGACGCAGCGTTTGTAGGGGATGAAACCCGAGCGGACATAAAACGGCAGCGCCTTGGGGTGATCGAGTGTGCAGGTGTGCACGAAGAGGCGCTTGATATCCTCGGCCCATGCCAGCGTCAGCGCCCTGTTCATCAGCCAGCGCCCCGCGCCGCCTCCGACCTGATCTGCTGTCAGGCCAAAAAATGCCAGTTCACATTCATCTCCCGCGCGAAAATCCAGCTCCAGCATCCCTGCCTCGGACCCGCCGTTTTGCACAACATAAAGATGAACACGTGGATCAACCAGCACCGCGCGCAACACCTCATCCGTCAGCTCAAGACGGCTTGACCAGAGATAATCGCCCCCCACCTTTGCAAACAGATCGCGATAGCGCGCAAGATCAGGCCTGGTGATCCGCGCAAGCGAAAGCGCCGTCTCGGCCTCCGCACGCAATTCGGGGCGCGCAAACATCTCCAGATAGGTCACAACCGAGGCGGTGTGCCCCGCAGGAACCTCATGATACCCGTCTTCAAGCATGTTTCGCCGCCTTTCTCGCCTTCTTCTCGTCCGCTACCTTCTGCGCCAGATCCCGCGCAATCGCAAAGGCACCTTTGATCTTGTCGCCGTCAGTCTTCCAGTCGCGGCGCACCACGATCTTGTTGTCTTTGACCTTGGCCAGCCCCTTCTGGTCACGGATGAACTCGACGAGTCCTGCAGGGGATGCGAATTTGTCGTTGTGGAACTGCACCGTCGCGCCCTTGGGCCCGCCATCGAGCTTGGCAATCCCCGCCTTTTTGCACATCGCCTTGATGCGCACGACAAGCAGCAGCGTGTTCACTTCCCGCGGCAGGCTTCCGAAGCGGTCAATCAGTTCGGCGGCGAAGCCTTCCAGCTCGACTTTACCTTCCAGATTGCTGAGGCGGCGATACAATCCCAGACGCACGTCAAGGTCAGGCACATAATTTTCGGGTATCAGAACAGGCACACCAAGCCCGATCTGGGGCGACCAGTCGCCCTCTTCAAGGATGCCCTCTGCCTCACCCGCGCGGATCTTGGCAATCGCCTCTTCCAGCATCTGCTGGTAAAGCTCGTAGCCCACATCGCGCATCTGGCCGGACTGCTCCTCGCCCAGCAGGTTGCCCGCGCCGCGAATGTCGAGATCCTGCGAGGCCAGCGTAAAGCCCGCGCCGAGCGTATCAAGCGAGCCAAGCACGCGCAGCCGCTTCTCTGCTGTCGCCGTCAAAGGCTTGCGCGGTTTGGTCGTCAGATAGGCATAGGCCCGCGTTTTGGAGCGGCCGACGCGCCCGCGTATCTGGTAAAGCTGTGCCAAGCCAAACATATCGGCGCGGTGAATAACCATCGTGTTCGCGGTTGGAATATCGAGGCCGCTTTCCACAATTGTCGTCGCCAGCAGCACGTCATATTTACCGTCGTAAAAGGCGTTCATTCGGTCATCGAGCTCGCCCGCCGCCATCTGCCCGTGTGCCACGATATAAGACACCTCAGGCACATGTGCCTTCAGGAAATCCTCGATCTCGGGCAAATCGGTGATGCGCGGCACCACATAAAAACTCTGGCCGCCGCGATAATGCTCGCGCAGCAAGGCCTCGCGGATCGTCACCCCGTCAAACTCGCTCACATAGGTTCTGATGGCGAGCCGGTCGACAGGCGGCGTGCCGATGATGCTCAGGTCACGCACCCCCGACAGGCTCAGCTGAAGCGTGCGCGGAATAGGTGTCGCCGTCAGCGTCAGCACATGCACATCCGAGCGCAACTGCTTGAGGCGCTCCTTGTGAGACACACCGAAATGCTGCTCTTCATCAATGATAAGCAGTCCCAAATCCTTGAAACGTATGTCTTTTGCCAAAAGCGCGTGGGTTCCGATCACGATATCGACCGTGCCGTTCTTCATGCCTTCGCGCGTCAGCTTGGCGTCCTTGGCACTCACAAACCGTGAAAGCGTGCGCACTTGCAAAGGAAAGCCGCGAAAGCGCTCGGCAAAGCTTTTGTGGTGTTGGCGCGCCAGCAAGGTTGTCGGTGCAATCACCGCCACCTGTGCACCTTGCATCGCCGCAATAAAGGCGGCGCGCATCGCCACTTCGGTTTTGCCGAAACCCACATCTCCACAGATCAGGCGGTCCATCGGCTGGCCGGAGCCAAGGTCCGTCAGCACATCCTCGATCGCGGAGAGCTGGTCATCGGTTTCCTGATAGGGAAAGCGCGTGGCAAACTCCTCCCAGGCGTGCGGCATCGGCTCCATAACAGGTGCACGGCGCAGCGCGCGCTCGGCCGCCACACGGATAAGCTTGTCTGCCATCTCGCGAATACGCGCCTTGAGCTTGGCCTTCTTCGCCTGCCATGCACCGCCGCCGAGGCGGTCAAGCAACCCTTCCTCGTGGCCATAGCGGCTGAGCAGTTCTATGTTTTCAACCGGCAGGTAAAGCGTTGTCTTTTCTGCATATTCCAGCTTGAGGCATTCATGTGCCGCGCCCAGAGCGGTGACAACTTCAAGCCCGTGATAGCGGCCAATTCCGTGATCGACATGAACGATCAGATCTCCCGGCGAGAGGCTCTGCGCTTCGGTCAGGAAGTTATCGGCCCTACGCTTTGTGCGGGGGGCGCGGATAAGCCTGTCGCCCAGAATGTCCTGTTCGGCAATCACCGTCAGATCAGGCGCTTCGAAGCCCTGTTCCAGCGGCCAGACAGCAAGGTGAAGCCCGCGCTTGCCGATGCGCGCGGCATCCTTCACCGTGACGGCACCGCCAAGCCCCTCGTCTTCGAGCAGCCCTTCGATACGCTCGCGCGCGCCTTCGGAATAGCTTGCCAGAAGCACCGGCTTCTCGCTCATTTTCGCTTCAATATGGTCTTTCAGAACACTGAAAAGATTCACATTTTCCATCTGACGTTCAGGCGAAAAGTTGCGCCCGAGGCGCCCGCCCGCGTCAATTACGTTGGCCCCTGTGGGCTGCGGAAGCGCCACCAGTTGCAACGCACGGAACGCGCCTGTGGCCTTGATCCAAGCCGCCTCGTTCACGTAAAGCTGCTCCGCTGGCACGGGCTTGTATACCGTGTCCATCTTGGAGCGCGCTGCAAGTGCGAGCTTGCGGGTCTCGTATTGGTCCTCGATGCTGATCCACCGCGCCTCGCGTTTGGCGGTCAGCCCCTCGTCAAAGCTAAGCGTGGCCTCCGGCACATAGTCAAAAATCGTCTCTAACCGCTCGTGAAAGAACGGTAGCCAATGCTCCATCCCCGCGTGCTTGCGCCCTGCCGAAACCGCCTCATAAAGCGGATCATCCGTGCCCGCCGCACCAAATTCGATACGGTAATTCTGGCGAAACCGCAGGATAGCCGCCTCATCGAGCAAGACTTCGGAAACAGGCGCAAGCTCGACACTGTTCATCGTCTCGGTGGTGCGCTGTGTGGACGGATCAAAGCGGCGCACGCCATCCAGCACATCCCCGAAGAAATCAAGCCGCACAGGCCCGCCATCACCGGGAGGGAAGATATCGATAATCCCGCCGCGAATGGCATAATCACCGGGCTCCGTCACTGTCGGGCTTTGGGAGAACCCCATACGCACCAGGAAGTTACGCAAGGCTTCTTCATTCACCCGCTCGCCGACCGCGGCCTTGAACGCCGCCTCGCGCAGCACCTCACGCGCGGGGATATACTGCATCGCCGCACTCAGCGTGGTGAGCAGCACAAAAGGCTTGGGCATCTCATGCACAAGGCTCGCCAAAGTGGCCATCCGCGCGGCGGAAATATCAGGGTTGGGCGACACGCGATCAAATGGCAGACAGTCCCAGCCCGGGAAAGCAAACACCGGCATCTGCGGCGCAAAAAACCGCAGCGTGGCGCGCATAGCCTCCAGCCGCTTGTCATCCCGCGCAATGTGCAGAACCGCACCGGCCGTCTCCGCCTCGGCCAGCAAAAGCTTGCCGTCAAAGCCCTCAGGCGCACCGCTGACGGTGATATGGCGGGGGGCGGTCTTGATCATAGCCTAGCCAAACACGCCATAGGTGAGGTTCTGATACATGCCCCAAAGCGCCGTCACAAAAATCGAGATCATCCCGATCACCTGTGTGATCATCCGTTGCCGCCCGAGCAGCTTGTAAAGCCGCGCGCCGCTGGCATCTTCCTCGCGGATCAGCCGCGCAGTCGATATCGACGCCGCCCCGACAAGCGACATTGGAAACGCCAGCAAAAACACCGCCTGAGCAAACTCGAATCGGTAAACAAAGCCCAGAAGCACCAGCATGGTAAGGAAAAAACACGCAAACCCCGAAAGCCACAGGCCCGATACATTGGCAATGTTGAGCAAGCGGTTGGTGTTGATCCGCACAATATCATGCAAGTCGGTGTCGTATTGGTCGGTTTCGCGCTGTGCACGCAGCACCATATCCCAAGGCACACCAAGCACCCAATGCGATGCTGTC
Source organism: Lentibacter sp. XHP0401 (assembly GCF_025751535.1). Classification (GTDB taxonomy): domain Bacteria; phylum Pseudomonadota; class Alphaproteobacteria; order Rhodobacterales; family Rhodobacteraceae; genus Lentibacter. Next base: position 397,569 of record NZ_JAOWLC010000002.1, read on the forward strand.
GACCACATCACAGCCAGCGCAATCCAGAACCAAAGGTTGCTAAACGAGCGCATGTCAATTAGCTCGAATACGGTCGAATACCAGTCCAAGGCCCGCGCCCCTTACATTGTTTCGCCTCTCATAGCGCGCAGTTCAGGCAATTCCAACCTTGAGGTGGCGCAATTTACGTGACAGTTTCGCGCAACACTGTTTCCGGAGACAAACATGCGCGCGATTCAAGCCCCTTTCCCCGCCACACGACTGCGCCGCACCCGCCAAAGCGAAGGCATTCGCGCGCTGGTTGCCGAGAATACCCTCACCCCGAATGATCTGATCTGGCCTGTTTTCGTGCGCGAAGGCGAAGGCGTTGAAGAGCCCGTCGCCTCGATGCCCGGGGTCACCCGCCGCTCGGTTGACAAAGTGGTCGAAGCCGCCCGCGAGGCTTACGCCCTCGGCATCCCCGCGATCTGCCTCTTTCCCTATACCGATGCCGCCAAGCGCACCGCCGATTGCGCCGAGGCCTGGAACCCAGACAACCTGAGCAACCGCGCCACCCGCGCGATCAAATCTGCCGTGCCGGACATCGCCGTCATGACCGATGTCGCGCTTGATCCCTACTCCGATACAGGCCATGACGGCTTCGTCGTGGACGGCAAGATCATCAATGACGAAACTGTAGATGCCCTCATCAAGCAAGGCCTCTCACAGGCCGAAGCAGGGGTTGATATCATCGGCCCGAGCGACATGATGGATGGCCGCATCGGCGCGCTCCGTGCCGCGCTCGAAACCGCTGGCCATAAAGATGTGATGCTGCTCTCTTACGCCGCCAAATACGCCTCCGCCTTTTACGGCCCCTTCCGCGATGCGGTCGGTGCGTCCGATGCCCTCAAGGGTGACAAGAAAACCTACCAGATGAACCCCGCCAACTCCGATGAAGCCCTGCGATGTGTCGAGCGTGACCTGCGGGAAGGCGCTGATATGGTCATGGTCAAACCGGGCATGCCCTACCTCGACATCTGCCGCCGCGTCAAAGACGCCTTCGGCGCGCCCACATATGCCTATCAGGTCTCGGGCGAATACGCGATGATCATGGCCGCCGCGCAAAACGGCTGGATTGACGGTGACAAGGCCATGCTGGAAAGCCTCATGTGCTTCAAGCGCGCAGGATGTGACGGAATTCTCACCTATTTTGCCCCCCAAGTGGCCCGCGCGCTCGCTTAAAACAGGCAGAATCACGCCAAACAGGCCAGTTTAGGGTGACAGACCCGCCCAAAGCGCGTATCGTCACAGGTAAGCTGGACATAACCAGCACCACATTCAGGCAATACGGCAGTAACATCATGAACAATATTTCTCGCAGAACTTTTGCGCTTGGAGCCCTTGCAGGCGCAGGCGTTCTTTCAGGGTGCGGCAACGGTGTCGGCTCCAACGGCGCCGCAGCCATCGACGCACGCGTCGACCAGACACTCAACTTCCTTTACAGCAAATACCCCGGAACACGCGGCCTCGCCGACAAATCGCTCGGTATGCTGGTCATGCCCCTCATCACCGAGGCAGGCTTCGGCTTTGGTGGCGGCTACGGGCGCGGCGCCCTCAGGGTCAACGACGTGACCGTTGATTACTACTCCGCCACCAAAGGCAGCTTCGGCCTCCAGATCGGCGCGCAGCAATACGCCCATGTGCTTTTCTTCATGACAGAAAACGCACTGATGAATTACCGCCGTTCAAGTGGCTGGGCCGCAGGGGCCGACGTCGAGTATGTCTTCCGCGATCAGGGCGAGAACATCCGCGCCGAAACAACCACCTCGACAGCCCCCGTGCTGGCGGTGATCTTCGGACAAGCAGGCCTTCATGTCGGCGCAACTCTGGAAGGCGTGAAATACACACGCATCATTCCATAAGGAACGTGGGCCGCGGGCGTTCTCCCTCCCGCAAGTGCCCTTAAGTCTCCCTCCCCAGATCATCGGGGAGGGCTTTTTTTGGCGCGGCCCGTTTCATGCCTCGCTCGCTCTCATGCCCCCAAAAGCTCTATCCATCTGCAACCGGCCCTTCACGCTCTGTGCAGCGAAAGGCGGCTTTGAGCCCAAATTGACCGATGCTGCGACGTGTACCAACGTCCGGTCAGCAGAAGGCTCCAAAACGGGTCACGCAACGTCGGCCCAATGTATGTACCGGCTGCTGTTCGCAAATGATTTCTGGCATGTTCTCGGAAGTCGCTCATATGTATTCGGCCTGTTG
>NZ_JAOWLC010000003.1 GCF_025751535.1 Lentibacter sp. XHP0401
CTCAGTGGTTATGATGAGCCAACAACACTCTCTTATCAAATAACGCTATTTGGACCCATAAGCGCTGACGTCAGACAGGCAAAAGAAGGCGAGCTGGCCCGCACTATCGCTGCCAGCCCCCTCGTTTCAGCAGCCCGTGTTCACATCGCAAACAGTTCTCGCAACCCTTTTCAAAAAAATGCCGAGCCATCTGCTTCGGTTTCAGTAACAGCCGTTGATGGCTCCTTGCCGATAAAGCACGCTAAAGCGTTGCGCTATCTGGTGGCTTCTGCCGTAGCCGGACTGCCCGCCGAAAACGTAACCGTCATTGATGACAAAGGCGGCCTCATCGGAACAGGTGATGAAGCAACAACCTCTGAAGCGGGGCAAGACAAAGCTGAGGCCTTACGCGCAAAAGTGCAGAACCTAATCGAAGCGCGCGTCGGATACGGAAACGCAGTTGTTGAAGTAAGTGTTGAAACAATAACAGAGACCGAATCAATTCGTGAAACCCTGATTGATCCCGAAAGCCGCGTTGCCATCAGCACCGATACAGAAGAACGCTCGGGGAACTCAACCGAAGCGCCAGGTGGTGATGTTACTGTGGCTTCAAATCTTCCCGATGGTGCAGCTGGAGCTAGCGGAGACGGTAACTCAAGCCAAAACACAGAAACCCGCGAGCGAGTAAACTACGAAGTATCCGAAACGCTCCGGGAAGTCACTCGCGCAGCAGGTGCTGTCAAGCGACTGAGCGTTGCAGTTCTCGTTAATGGTGCGGAAGTCATCAATTCTGAAGGGCAAACCATATTTGAGCCACGCGCCGCCGAAGAAATTTCTGATCTAAAGGAACTCGTGTCCTCCGCTGTCGGCTTTGATGAGGCCAGAGGTGATGTCATCACGATCAAATCCCTTCAATTTCAACCTTTAAGCTCGGCCGGGACAGAGGCCACATCTTCGTTCATGAGCTCTATGGCTCTGGATGCCATGTCGATTATTCAAATGGGTGTGTTAGCCCTTGTCTCTCTGGTCTTGGGGCTATTTGTGCTCCGCCCAATTCTTACCAAACCCGCCCCTTCCAGCCTTCCCTCACCCACTCCAAGCCTTGCGTATAACAGCAATGCTCCCAAGCCGCTTACAGGAGAGATCGCTGATGAAAACGAAGGAATAGGTGCCGTTGACTACACAACAAGAAACACTTTGCCGAGCAATTCCGCAAAGCCCGAAGAAGATCCGGTTGAACGCCTGCGCAATCTGATCGCCGAACGGCAGGATGAAACCGTGCAAATACTGCGCAACTGGCTCGAAAACAAAGAGGAGAAGGTCTGATGACGATTTCGCATCTCCTTGAAGCCTTTGAGGGAGCCGGCGCCAATGGTGCAACGGGCCTTTCCATGGAGGACAGCCTCGCAGACCATGAGCTTGAAGTCTTTGAAAGTGGATACAAAGCCGGTTGGGATGATTGCCACAAAGCAGCACTCACCTCGGGCTCTGCGTTAAGTGAAGACTTCGCACAAAATCTGCGCGAGCTGACCTTCACATACCAGGAAGCGTATACAGCCGTGATCCGCTCCCTTGAGCCTCTGGTGTGCCAACTCGTTGGCACGGTACTGGAAGGTCTCGACAGTGAAAGTCTCAGCAAAAAAATCAACAGCGAGGTTACAAAAATTGCCAAGTCACATGCAGGCTGCACTGTTCATATAATCTGCCACCCGCGCAAACTTGCGATGCTTAAAAGCGCTCTACCGCGGAGCACAGGCCTCACTATTACACTCGGTGCTGAAAGCACCTTTTCAGAGGGCCAAATCAATCTGCGATTTGTCGATAGTGAGCGAGAGATAGATGCCTCGGCATTTGCCACTCAAGTCCGCACGCTCATCCAAAGTTACTTTGATGATCTTAACAGGGAGCCGATAGATGGCTGAAACTTCCGATACACCCAAAACTGAAAGCGGCGGCCTCTTCGCAACCGTTCCCATCGAGATGACCGTGTCCGTCGGCAAAGCCCGACCTCTCATCCGTGATCTGCTCGCACTCGGCGAGAATGCAGTTCTCCCGCTTGATACCCGTGTCGACGACCTCGTCGAGCTTTTCGTCGGTGACAGGCTTGTTGCCCGTGGCGAATTGGAAGAGCTTGAAGGCGAGGAGGCGGGCCAATTGGCTGTGCGCATCACCCAAATCGCCGAAGCTGGAAAGCCATTGAGTTGATGAAGTTACGCCCAAGCTATATCCTCCTGCTTGGAGGTGTGTTCGGCTTCTTTGCAGATCCGCTTCTGGCTCAGGAGTTCTCCGTTTCCTTAGGTGAAGGTGCATCTCTTTCCGGGCGTTCCGTGCAGCTTATACTGTTGATAACAGTTCTCAGTATTGCCCCGGGTCTTGCAATAATGGTGACGTGCTTTCCTTTTCTCGTCACCGTACTGTCCATTCTCAGACAAGCGATAGGCCTTCAACAGTCTCCGCCAAACATGCTCCTTGTCAGCCTCGCAATGTTTCTGACCTACTTCATAATGGAGCCGGTTTTCATGCAGGCTTGGACTGAAGGAATCGAGCCGCTCACCCGTGAAGAACTCACCATGACAGAAGCTTTTCCTAAAGTAGCAGACCCGTTTCGTCACTTTATGATCGGAAGAGTAGACCCCGAAACTTTTGCTTCGATAGCGTCTCTGCGTCCCGAAATGGCTTCACTCAGTCCAAGCGCTGATGCCCCGCTCTCTGTTATTATTCCAAGCTTCATGTTGTCCGAAGTTGCGCGTGCTTTTCAGGTAGGCTTTCTGATCTTCGTACCTTTCCTGATCATTGATTTGGTCGTTGCCGCCATTCTCATGTCGATGGGCATGATGATGGTCCCGCCTGCTGTCGTCGCACTGCCGTTCAAGCTATCGTTCTTTGTTTTGGCAGACGGTTGGCGCCTGCTCACCGAAGGGTTGGTGCGCAGCTATTTCTAGCTTAGCGCCGCCGGCCCTCTCGCAACCAGCCCCCAATAATGAAAGTTGCAAAAATCATCAGCGCGCCCCAAGGTGGCATCAACGGATACTGCTTGAGCCCGATTGTTTCATAAGCCCCCCGCGGCGTCAGTCCAAGCCAGCGCGCGCCCGCCGCATTGCGTCCTTCGCGCACATTCCTAAAGCTCGGAAACCCGTCTTCTATACTGATCGCACCGCCTTGTCGTAAAGCAATCTGCGGTGCAAGCACGTCCGCGCTGGCAATGGTCGTAACAAACTCTCGTGGCGATGCAGGCCCAAGGCCTACAACAGAGGCCAACTCATTGTCTTCAAGCCGGTAAAGCCCTGCATCATCCGCACCAATGTCCGCTTCAAACACACCTGGGCTCACTTCTTGCAACATCACCTTAGCCGTTTCACCAGAAGGGCGCGTAACGGTTACACTATCAGGTGCATCAGAAAGACTCCTCCGCCTAATTCGTAAACCACCTTCAATCGCCTCTGCCGAAAGGGCTTCTTCTTCAAGCTCGGGCTCTTTCATCATCCAGTGAGAAAGCCTGCGTAACAACTCGAGTTGTGGGCCACCGCCCTCATATCCGCGTGCCCATAGCCAGGCATGGTCCGATGCAAGAAGTGCCACGCGCCCTTCTCCGACACGATCCAGCACCAGCAGCGGCCGCCCCTCAAAGCCCTCCATGAGCACATCACCGCGAACATCCTCAAGCTCGATCTGTCGCATCCAACGCCCCCAGTTGCCATCATCAAGTGCACGCGTCACAGGATGGCGCCCTCCTGTCTCGGTAACGGTTGGTCGATAGGCCTGCTCGATAACCCGCGCAGTCGGGCTTGCCGGCACAATCTGTCCCAAGGGTGAGCGATAAATACTATCTGCCGAAGCAAAATCGGGCCCTGCGGCAATCAACACAGCACCTCCTGTCTCAACGTAGTCGCGAACGTTGTCGAGATACGCCGCAGGAAGAATACCCCGCCGTTTGTAGCGGTCAAAAATAATCAAATCAAAGTCTTTGATCTTGTCGATAAAAAGCTCACGCGTTGGAAATGCGATGAGAGAAAGCTCGCCGACAGGGACACCGTCTTGCTTTTCTGGCGGCCTCAAAATTGTGAAATGAACCAGATCAACAGAACTATCCGATTTGAGCAAATTACGCCAAGTGCGGCCACCTGCATGTGGCTCTCCCGAAACAAGCAAAACACGCAGCCGGTCGCGCACCCCGTTTATCTCGAGGAGATAACTGTTGTTCCGCCCGGTCAGTTCCCCCTCGCCTTCAGGAATATCAAACTTGATTACATTACGCCCGCCATGTGGAAGACTCACAGGCACACTAATGTCGCGACCGATAGGAACATCAAACTTTATCGGTTCTTCAGCTCCAATCGAAATCGAGAGTTGCGTAAAGCTGTCCGCTTCAGGCGCGGCACCTTCATTTTCAATTCTCAACGTCAGTTCGACCGGCTCACCAATAATCGCAAAAGCTGGCGCATTCTCAACTCTCAAACGACGGTCCCAATCAGCCCGTTCGCCAGTCTTAAGTAAGTGCAAAGGAGCTGGCATCTCGGGCGTGGCCTCCAGATCATGCACCAACCCGTCACTTATCACCAGGGCTCCCGCCACACGGCTACGTGGCTCCTCGGCCAGGGCGCGCGCAATCGCGCTCATCACCTGCGTGCCGGCATCGCCTGTCCCGTCACCTACAACGATCTGCCGCACATCTGTGTTCGCGCGCGCGCGCAATTTCTGTAATACATCTGCCTCGGTTTGGTCTGTTTGTTCGACCCTTCGACCAAGCTTCTGACTGGCACTCCGATCCGTAACAACAAATACAATATCACTGAGTGCTTCACGTTCTTCCTGCTGAAGGACAGGCCCTGCCAATACAGCCAGCACAAGTGCCGCGGCCATGGCACGTAACCACGCACCTGCTAACCCCCGAAAAAAACCAAGGCCAACAGCAAAGCCCGAAAGAGCAGCCAAACCCCACCAAACCGGCCAGCTCAAAAGCGGATCAAATATCACTCCCAGGCTCATTGCCCCAGCCTTTCCAAAAGTGCAGGCACATGAACCTGATCCGATTTGTAGTTGCCCGTCAGCACATGCATCACAAGGTTAACACCAAAGCGAAAGGCCAGTTCTCTTTGCCGTTCTCCTGAGAAGCCCCGACCGATCGGCAGAAGGGGTGCACCGCGCGCATCAACTGCCCAAGCCGCAGCCCAATCATTTCCGCCAATCACAACAGGTGTCACCCCGTCATTCAAGTTTCGAAAAGGCATCCCTTCCGCACGGGTCGCCTCAGGTGGTGAGGCCTCCACCCAGACATCACGGCTGCCATGACGTCCAGGGTAATCCTGCAAAAGATAGAAGGTGCGCGTTAAAACATGATCTTCAGGAAGCGGCTCCAGCTCGGGAATATCCAGCGGCCCGGCCAACCTGCGCAGCGCACGTCCCGCAGGGCTTGCAGCGCCAAACCGAGCCACATCAGAATCACGAGTATCAAACAATATCAGCCCACCAGCGCGCAAATAGGCGTTGAGTTTGGTATACGCGGCCTCCGATGGGCTTGCCTGATCAGGCGAAACTGGCCAATAAAGCATAGGATAAAAGGCAAGCTCGTCACGCTCCAGATCAACAGATTGTGGCAGATTGGGTTCAATGGATGTTCGGAAAAACAAGGTGTCCGACAAACCAACAAGCCCCGCACGCGCAACTTCATCAATCCGCGCATCCCCCGTCAGGACATGTGCCAAAACAATTTCATCGGTGGCACTGATAGCACGCTGCTCATCCTGCGCATCAGCACCGGTCCCTGCGGTGCAAAGCAACAAAGCAAACACAGCCATGGCAGGCTGTCGCAACCGCCCTGAAAGAAGCAGTGTCGCCAATATATCCAGCGCCAAAGCAAGCAACCCTAGCGCAAACAGCGGCCCGCCCAAAACACGCTCCCGAGGCCCATCATAGTCACTACGTATAACACTCGCAGGCCAGCTTGCGGGCTCGATCTCCCTCCCCTGCGCAATCACATTTCGCGCCACGCGCCGCCCTGGCCCTTCATAAAGCCCTGGCTGAAGCTCGGGGCCGAACGCTTTTGTCATGAGGTCTGGCCCCGCAACGCCTGACAGATTCTTTGCATCTTTCAATCGGCCAAACCCGTCCAGCGTCTTTACAGGATTCCAGATCGTTCCTTCTAGCTCGCCCATATCAAGAGACGCACTTGAGGCAGCCACAGATAACCGCTCAAGCATTCGCACAAAAAGCCCCGAAAGTGGTAGATTCGACCATTCCGCATTTGCAGAAATATGAAACAGAACAACTTCTCCTTGCCCTAGCGCCTTGCGCGTTACGAGCGGGGTTCCGTCACTCAACCGCGCAATCACGCGCTCTGCAAGTTGCGGGTCAGGTTGGGCTACAACCTGCGCTGAAACGCTCAACTCGTCGTCAACATTCAGTCCAAAAAACGGCGACCCGCGCTCGAATTCTGCAAGAGTTTTGGGCTCGCCCCAACTCATCGCGCCCCCGACAAACCGCCCTCCTGCACGCAAACGCACAGGCATCAACGGGTGCTCCTCCTCCCGGCTCACTTCACTGGCGGCAAGCCTCGGCCCGGCAAAACGCACAAGCAAGCCGCCCTCATTTACCCATTCCTTAAGCGCGGCCTCGTCAGTCTCTGTCAGCTCGGCAATATCGGCCAAAATCACAACATCCGGCTTCGCGGGTAAAAGCTCCTCAAGGCTACCGGACCGGATATTGGCTGACGCAGAGAGAGCTTTCTCAATATAGTGCAACGGAGAAAGCAGCTCCAATCCTTCACGATTGATGCGCGTATCCACCAATGCAATATCACGCCGCCTCAGGCTATCGTCTGTCAACACGACGGCTCCCGCATGACCAGCCCCTTTGATTGCAAAACGGGTAACACGCGCTTGAAGTTCAGCCGGCAAGGCAAAACTTGTTTCAAGTTCGTTTTCCCCCGCAAGTAAATCAATGCCAAATTCATCCAATACACGTTCAACTCCGGCTGGGTCGGGCCCAATGGCTTGCAAAACCACCTCCTGCGCATTGCCGGAGCGTAAGCGTTTAACATTAAGCCCAACACCGCGCTCTTCACCCTTGCTCAAGCTCAATGCATAAAGAGGAGCCCTGCCCTCGATCACTTCAACCGAGCCACGTTCCTCAAACAATGCGAGCAAATCCATTTTGCTTTCGCGCATCAGCCCGTCACTCGACCAAAGCGTATCAAAGTCTCCCTCAGGCAAAATGGCAGCCACGCGTTCAACATCAGCCGCCTCCCAGCTTTCAGGCTCAACACCCGCAAGCCCGCGTACCCAAGTTTGCGCAGCCAGAAATTCCACAGGCTCGGGCCGTGTGAGGCTCAGTAAAGCAACCACCCGTTCGTCTTGCGCTGCATCCTTTAGCACCCGCTCCAGATATTGCTGCCTTTGCGCCCAGTCCGCTGCACTCGCCCAACTCGCGTCCAGCACAACCAGAAGCCGCTGCGATCCGCTGGAAACAGTCTTTCCTTGAGGATTCAAAACAGGTGCCGCCAATCCGACGATCACAGCAGCAACCGCCAACATGCGCAAAAGCAAGAGCCACCAAGGCGTGCGGTCGGCACTCGTGTCTTCATCCTTCAGACCAATGAGTAAAGCCACCGCAGGAAACAAATGCCTTATTGGCGCGGGCGGCACAGCGCGAAGCAATATCCAAAGAATCGGTAATGCCAGCAGCGCCAGTAAAATATATGGCGCCGTAAAAAATATCGAACCAACGCTCATTTCGGGCCTTCGATCATATTGTAAAGCCACATAACAGCCGATTGTGCACTTTCATTCGTATGATGCGTAGCAAAGGTCCATCCGGTCCGCTGGCATATTGCCTGCAAGCGCGCCTTGCGCTCTGCGAGCCGCTGAAGATACCGCTCCGAAAGGTCTGCAGCTTGCAGGGTTTCATGGCTCAGCGAACCACCAACCGAGTTAAACACCGCCCGCCCGCGGAACGGAAAGCTCTCTTCCACAGGGTCTAGAACCTGCAAACAAACACCGCGCGCGCCCTTGGAAGAAGCCTCTCGTAAAGCAGCTTCAACCGCATCGATATCTCCCAGAAAATCCGAAACAAAAATGACAAAAGAATTTTTCGTCACTGCGCCAATTTGTGGCGTCGCGTAGTCCTCACCTCTGGGCTCTGCAAGCAATTCGGCAAAGCGCTGCAATTGCTTTGAGCCGGCACGCGGCGGCAAGTCTTCTCCCGAAAGCCCAATCCGTTCCCCGCCCCGTGACAGCAAAATTGCTACTGCAAGGCTCACAAGCTGTGCCCGATCCATCTTCTGCGGCAGCTTAGGTGCACTCGCAAACTGCATCGAGCGCGCCCGGTCCACCCAAAAGAAAACCGACTGCGAAATTTGCCATTCCCGCTGCCGCACATATTGCGCATCAGATCGGGCCGAACGCCGCCAATCGACCATCCTCAATGTGTCTCCGGCCTGCATAGGCCGATACTGCCAAAAGTCGTCACCTGCACCGGCACGCCTGCGCCCGTGCCCGCCCGGCATTACCGCTGAAGCCAAATGTTCAGCCCGCGCCAAAAGCGGCGCGAGGTTCGCCGTCGCTGTTTCGGCGCGGCTTCGCAATGGCAGCGCTTCGCTCATGCTGCGTCTTTCAATCCCGCGCTTTTACAAATTTCGGCATCGATCAGCGCATCAAGGCTTTCCCCGCGTGCCAATGCCGCAAAATTCAGCGCCATACGGTGTTTAAGCACGGGCTTCGCCATTGCAATCACATCTGACGCATCCGGTACAAGCCGCCCCTGAAGAAGAGCCCGCGCACGCACGGTCATCATAAAAGCCTGACTTGCCCGTGGCCCCGGTCCCCAAGCAACGCTTTCGAGCACAGCCTCCGAAGCGCTGTCACTTTCAGGCCGAAAGGCGCGCACAAGATCAAGTATACTTTCCATCACACCTTCACCCACAGGCATACGCCTGAGGAGCGCCTGCGCGGCCAAAAGCTCGTCAGCCGAGAACACATTTTCCGCCTCACATTCGGCTTCGCCCGTTGTCGAAAGCAAAATCTCACGCTCCGTTTCAAGGTCAGGATAACCCACATCAATACGCACCAGAAAGCGATCCAGCTGCGCTTCAGGCAAAGGGTAGGTGCCCTCCTGCTCAATCGGGTTTTGCGTTGCCAGCACATGAAACGGTTTGGCCAGATCCCGCGTCTGCCCTGAAACCGTTACTTGTCGCTCCTGCATCGCCTGCAACAACGCAGATTGGGTCCTGGGGCTGGCACGGTTGATCTCGTCCGCCATCAACAATTGGCAAAAAATTGGCCCCTCGATAAACTTGAACGCACGACTGCCATCCTTGCCAGTCTCCAGAATTTCCGAACCAAGAATATCCGCTGGCATCAAATCCGGCGTAAATTGCACGCGCTTTCCATCAAGGCCCATCACCGTTGCAAGGGTTTCTACAAGTCTCGTTTTTCCAAGGCCGGGCAAGCCAATAAGCAATCCGTGCCCACCACATAAAAGCGCCGACAGCGTAAGGTCCACAACCCGCTCCTGCCCGATAAACTTGCGCGTGATTTGCGCCTTAGCCTCTGCCAGCCGCGCCTCCAGCGCTTCGATCTCATCAAGCAGACTCTCCGCATCAGCCATGGCAATTCTCCAAATGAAACACTACGTTTGTGTCTCAGTCTAAACACAAAGTTACAAATGGCAAAAACAATGAGCGGACAAAATCCCGTGATACCGAATGCCGAAGACCTTGCCACCTCGGCACGAGCCGCAAGCAAAGGCCGCGGCCTTCCTCCGGTTCATCTCTGGAATCCCCCACACTGCGGCGATCTTGATATCCGCATCGCCCGCGACGGTACCTGGTTTTACCTTGGCACACCAATTGGCCGCCCCGGACTGGTCCGGCTTTTTTCAATGATTCTGCGCAAAGATGGCGACGGCTATGTGCTTGTTACACCTGTCGAAAAAGTTGGCATAACAGTCGATGACGCCCCCTTTGTCGCCATTGACTTCGACGTTGAGGGCAAAGGCCGGTCACAGACCCTAACATTTCGCACCAACGTTGGCGATACAGTTTGTGCCGGCAAGGAAGCGCCTATCCGTGTCGAGCGTGACACCAAAACAGGCGAGCCTTCACCTTACATAACCGTGCGCGCAAATCTCGAAGCCCTGATTGATCGCAAAAGTTTCTACCGCCTTGTGGAAATCGGAACACACGAAGAGCACGAAGGCAGCCGCTGGTTTGGCCTTTGGTCGTGCGGGCAGTTCTTTCCTGTAATCCCTTCGGCTGAATTGATTGATTAGGCTCTAATGCACGATAAACTCTGCATGAAGGGCACCCGCTGCTTTGATGCTTTTTAATATGTCGATCATATCTCGAGGTTGCACACCCAAGGCATTGAGGCCGGCAATTACCTCGGACAGCGTTGTGCCATCCGGCACTTCTGCAAGACTGATCCCCGGCTCCTCATCAATCGCAGCATTTGTGCGCGGCACGATCACAGTTTCCCCTTCCGAAAAGGGATTGGGCTGCACCACGATCGGCGCCTCCTGAATGCGCAACGTCAATCCCCCCTGACTGACAGCAACACGCGATATGCGCACATCCTCTCCCATGACTATTGTTCCTGAGCGTTGATCAACAACGACCCGCGCGCGCCGCTCCGGGCGCACAAGAATATTCTCGATTTGCCCAATCGCATGTGCAGTCGAACGCCGTCCAGTTGATTTAACATCAATCTTCACGGTCCCCGAATCCAGCATCACAGCAACACGCTTGCCAAAGCTACGGTTAATCGCCGTCTCTATCCGTCCTGCGGTGGTAAAATCGGCCTCCCGCAGAGCAAGGCGTAACGTGTCCATGGACGCTAATTCAAATTCGACCTCTCGCTCCACACGTGCACCGGAAGGAATGACTCCCGCTGTCGGAACACCCTTCACAACACCGCCAGCATCGCCTTCAGCCGCAGCACCGCCGGCAATAATCGTGCCTTGGGCCACTGCGTAAATTTGCCCGTCCGCCGCATTTAATGGCGTCATGATCAGCGTTCCCCCAAGCAAGCTTTTGGCATCTCCGATAGCCGATACATTGATGTCTATAGTCGAACCAGCGCGTGAAAAGGCAGGCAGTTCAGCAGTCACAAAAACTGCCGCAACATTCTTTGGCCGATATTGTTCACCGCTTACGTTCACGCCCTAACGTTCCAGAATGTTCGACATGATTTCTTCGGTGAACGGCGCGTTCCTGATCCCGTCACCCGTACCATTGAGTCCAACAACAAGCCCGTATCCGATAAGGTCATTACCCCGCACACCATCAAACTCGACAAGGTCTTTTATCCGCACATCACCGGCGGCTGCAGCCCCTAACCATGCGAAAAAGGACATGAAAAGCGCCAAAAGCCTGATCATTTCAAAAACCCCACGAGTGAAAGCTGTGATAGGCGCGATGTAGCAGTGTAGAGGCTTTCCAGCCTGAATTGTGTTTCTTCCAGTCGCACCACCGTATCGTATGGATCTGCCGAAAGAAGCCCGTTCCGTGCAATCTCAAGGCTTGTTTTCTGGGCTGAAAGCCGTGCTCCAGCTTCTTCGATCCGTGCCTGGGCATGGCCAAGTGTTGCCCGGGTGGCAGTCAAAGTATCGTTTGCCCCGATGCCCAGCTCGCCAGATCGCGCAAGCATTTGCGAACGAACTTCGCCCGTAAACCCTAGCGTTTTATCCTGAGACAAAACAGCCATCACCACCGCCTTCAGAGCCTCCCGAAAAACAACACCATCAGCCTTGATACTGAGATCAATACGTTCCCCATTTCCAAGTTGAAATGGCGCCAAATGATCTGCCCCACCCGCGTAAGCAACGCTATCAAAACCGCCGCCGATATCAAACCAGCCGTCCAGAACAGCCTCAACACCCGCCAAAGTGCTCTGTCCTGAAATCCCAGTCTGCAGATCGGCAAGGATTGTCTCTGCGTCTTGCAGCGCTGTGCTGTCAGTTGCGCTTCCAGAAAATAATGAGCGCCCTCCGATAGCTGTATTGAGCGTAGAAATCACAGCGTCCATGGCTGAGCGCGCCGTTGCACCCAAATGTTGATGTGTCGAACTCATCCCTTGCGCGCCAAGGCTCAGAATTTCATGAGCCAAATTGCCAACCGTTTCTTGTAAATATCCAAGGCTCGCCTGCATTGTCGCAGTATAGCTTGCAGCTTCTTGCGTTGACCTTTCAAAAACATTGTTCAGTCGCATGTTGCGTTCGATATCCGTCAGGTAAGTGACATCGCCCCCCAAATGTTCGGTCACATCCTGCACCTTACCGCTGGAAAGCTCACTTGTGAGGCGCGCCATTTCGGTTTTCAGCTCAACGTTCTGGCGTCGCAGATAGACAGATTGTGCCAAATCACCAATCGAAAGTGTGCTCATCAGATGGCTCCCATCAAGGCATTCATCATATCATCAACTGTCTGCAAAACCCGCGCATTGGCGGCATAAGCCTGTTCAATCAACATCAGCTTTTGCATTTCCTGATCAGAATCAACGCCATCCTCCATCAAGAACATCTCGGCCTCGGTCGCACGCGTCGCAGCAAAAGTAAGATCTTGCTCAGCCCCAAGGCGCTCTGCACCAAACTTACTTGTCAGAAGTCCCACAAGGCCCGATGCCGAATTTTCTTGCCCTGCATAACCGCCAGAAAGCGGGCTGCGTCGTGCGCTCAATACATCCGACATCTCTTGCAAAAGTTCTGCGTTGCCAACAGGTCCTGGCGCAGCTGCGCCCAAACCGTCACGCAACCGCCAGCTGGTACCACCTTGTGCACTGTCGACTGCGACATTCACTGTCAACCGCCCCGCAAGCCCAACTTCATTGGCGGGGTCGACGAAAGCGCCGCCATCCGTAAACAAACCCAGATCACCCGTTGCTCGCGTCGCATCAAGACCTGCCGCCTGAAACCGTTCCCCCAGATCACGCGCAATAGCGTCAAGTTCGCTTTGTGCTGCAACAGACGCCTGATCGCGAATTTCAAATAGCGCCGCAAGCTTGCCCCCCCGCAATGGGCCCTGCTGAGGATCAACCGAAACGTCAACGCCATTGATCGCTATGCCTGAAAGATGTCCGCCTTGCTCTGTCATATGCGGCACAATCGTATGCGCATTGGCAAACGAGAGTTGCGCAGCCGAGCCATCAAGTAAAAGCACGCCACCTGTGCTATAGAGTGCAACTCCCTGATTGGGCCTCCGCATTTCCTTCACAGGAATCCATTCTGCAATCTCGCTGATCAGTTTCTCCCGAATGTCGATCAAGGAGGAAACGTCTCGCTTGGCAACTGAGCCACCAGCAATTTGCACACTCAGTTCCTGTACTTGCACAAGTTTTGCATCAAGCTCGTTTACACCCGCAGCGATATTCCGGTCAGCCGCAACACGTGCATCTTGCACTCCTTGCGAGGCCGTGGCCAAAACCTGTGCAACTGTCTGAGCATCGCGGACAACCTGGTCCAACCGTCCCGATAAATCCGGGCGGCTTGCCGCCGACAGTAAAGAAGCCTCAAGATCAGCCATCTTTGCAGTCAATGAACTTGCATCGTCTGGCGTTCCAACCAGTTGCTCGACCTTGCTGTAAAATCCAGCCAAACTGGCCGAGGCCGAGCGATCGGCTGTCGCCGTGCGCATTTCAGACAAAATCATCGGATCACGAAACCGAACTGTTGAAACGACACTTACACCACCACCGCGTGCAATCTGGGCTTCAAGCTCAACATCACGCCGCGCGTAACCTTCAGTCATCACATTGGCCAAATTCGAAGAAACAACGCCCGCAGAACGCGACGCAGCAGTCAAGCCACTAATTGCATTGGAAAGAGCTCCAGATAAAGACATGTCACTACCTCGGTTTTCTAATGAAAAGGGCGCGCCGCATCATGCCGCGAGCCGAGCGGTTCATCGTTTGATATTTGCGGTTTCTTGCAGCATCTCATCTACCGTCTGAATCACCTTGGCGTTAGAGGTGTAGGCCCGTTGCGTCTCGATCATTGCAGTCAACTCACCAGCCACGTCAGTGGTAGATTCCTCACGCGCATAAGCCACTATATCACCTGTCGGACCATCGCCGGCATCCCATAGAAAATATGATCCGCTCTCGGGTGAAGGTAGATATGTCTGCTGATCAAGCGCGACCATACCGTTGGGATTTGGAAGCGACACAAGCGGGATTTGGTAGATCGTACGCGAAATACCGGTGTCAAAGAAAGCGTGCACAAGTCCGTTCTGATCAACCTCAACCGAAGTCATATTGCCTACAGGTGTCCCGTTTTTCGAAATTGAGACAGGAGCAAAGCTGTCTGAAAGCTGCGTCAGCCCATCAGAAGTGCCGATCATACCAATGTTGATGGCCATCGGTCCGCCAGCGACCATCACTTCAAGGTTGCCCGTCGCAGGATCAAACACACCACCTGAAACAGTGGCAACCGAGGCCAAGGTGCCCCCCGCGGACCGACTGTCATCAAATGTCAGCGTGTATTCCCCGATGACTGCCCCCGCGCTTGCTGAATCACTGATCGTCATCGTCCATTCATTCGACACACCCGCGCCAGGAACGGTGGGGCTAAAGGATACCGAGATGTTCTCTGACGTGCCCATATTGTCATAATACTCGATCGACAGTTCAGAGCTTGTGCCCGCCGCGCCGGCCTCTGTTGCAGTCGCAGGGAGGTTTACACCAAGGTCAATCGTCGTGGTTGGCTCGCCTGAGAACTGGTTCACATTCACCTGCACTGGCTTCAACCCGTCAGATGTGTCTCGCGGGTAGGTTGGAATACTCCCGTCAGGAGAAGCGGGCCAGCCCATGAGAATGAGTCCTGCCTCGCTGCGCAGATAACCACTTGAATCTGTTCTGAACGAACCGGTTGTCGCCAAAAGCATCTGCGGCTGTCCGTTGCCTGCATTCACCTCCGAATCGCGTGCCACAGGCAAAAGCCCGTTTCCACGAACAGCGAGATCAGTAGGGTTCGATGTCGCCACAAGCGCGCCGCGTTCGTCAATCAACCGCTGCGTTGTTGTGCGCACACCGCCTGCCGAATAGGTTCCGCCTGTAGAGGAGATCACCATGGAGTGAAAATCCGCCTCCATGCGCTTGTAGCCATACGTCGCCGAGTTTGCGATATTGTCCGAAATCGTCGCGAGCCGCGTCGCATTGGCCGTCAAGCCTGCCACACCGGCATTAAGCGAAGAAGAAATTGTCATGGATACGCCTTTCTGCTGCCTCAACCTCAATCAAGCAGCAGTCTTAAGGCGTCACGCTTAACACAGGCCTAACAAGCACAGGCCTAACGTCTAAAATCCAACACAATTTCAACGATCCGTTCTTAACAAGACAATCTCAAGCCGGTTGTTGCGCGCTGCCATCCGGTTCTCCACAGCGGGGGATTTATCCGCATGACCGGTCTGGCGCTTAATACGGTCGCGCTTGATCCCGCGTTCCTCCAGCATGATACGCATTTGGTTCGCCCTCTCCGATGAAAGGCTCCAAACAGGGTTATCAGCCAGCACCACAGGCTCCGCCTTGGTATGCGCCCCAATGGCAATGTTGTTTTCTGTCAGCAAAGTCACCCGCGCGATCACATCAGCAAGATCGCGCAATACAAAGGTCGGAACATCTGTGCCCACCTCAAACAGCGCCCTTTCGCCAGCGTCAAAAATCTCGATAATCATGCCCTCGTCGGTCACCCGCGTTACGATGTGTTTCATCGTCCCGTCAGAGATCATGCTCTCTCCACCAAGTCCCATAAGCGCCTCTTCAATCTTCCGAAAAGCGGCCTCTGTATCTGCGGTTTTCTCAGAATCTTCTGCAACGCCCATTTCTCCACGCGCCTGCTGTGAGGCCGTGGGAAACTGCCTGCTCGCACCAGTACCCGTCTGCGGCAAAACCTCCTCCGAAAAGACAGAGTCACCCCCGAAGTTGCCATCGCCTCCGCCCGAAACCCGATTGATTGGTATCGTCGGACTGAAATAATCAGCCACGCCTTTACGTTGCTGTTCTGTTGTTGCGTTCAATAGCCACATCAAAAGAAAAAACGCCATCATGGCTGTCACGAAGTCAGCGTAAGCAACTTTCCACGCACCACCATGATGCCCGCCGCCGACAACCTTCTTTTTTCTTTTGATGATGATTGGCGCCACATTGCTATGTGTGCTCATCTCTCCACCACCTTGTTTATTCACCCAGCACCAGAGCTACGCCTCAAGGCTTACCCAGCACTTAACAAAACAAGGCAATTTCGTGATCTATAAGGGCCGCATTGTGTCACCCGGTGCGATGCGCGGAGTGAGCACGACCTTTTCCTCAAACTGCGCACTTTCATCAGCCGAGCGCGCAAGGATAATCTCCGCCGCTTTCCGGCCAATCTCGGCACGGCACGCATCCATAGTCGCCAGCACCTTTGGCAAGCCCTGCAGAAGCTCAACCCCGTTAAATCCCGCAAGCCCGATCCGGCCAGGCACATCAATCCCCGCCTCAAGGCAATAAAGCAGGCCGCCCGCACCGATCATGTCGTTTGAGTAATAAATGAAATCAAGATCAGGCGTGCGCTCCAGCACTGCCTTCGTCATCTCGCGCCCCTTGGCCAAAGCCGACCCACCTGAGTAAAACTCCTGATCCGCCATTTCGATACCCGCCTTGGCAAGCGCTTGCGTGAAGCCTTCAAAACGTTTTCGCGCGCGGTGATCCAAAGGCATCTTTGTCCCCAGAAAAGCAACCCTCTTATGTCCGGCAGCCACAATCGCCTCACCCATCTTGCGGCCCGCCGCGCGGTGCGAAATCCCTACAGCCGTGTCTACAGGTTCACCGTCCACATCCATAATCTCGACAACAGGAATGCCCGAAGCCGCAAGCATCGCCCGTGCATTGTCCGAGTGCTCAAGCCCCGCAATAATAACCCCCGAAGGCCGCCACGAAAGCATCTCGTAAAGCACTTTCTCTTCCTTCTCGGGCAAATAGTCGGTGATGCCCACAACAGGTTGCAACCCACTGTCTTCAAGCACCGAAGTCACACCCGTAAGCACCTCGGGAAACACCATGTTTTTCATCGAAGGGATTATCACGGCAACAAGGTTCACCCGCTGGCTCGCCAATGCCCCTGCAATCTTGTTGGGCACATACCCAAGCCGCTTGGACGCCGCGAGTACCTTTTCCCGTGTCGTTTCCGAGACATCACCGCGGTTTCTGAGCACACGGCTCACCGTCATCTCCGATACCCCAGAGGCTTCGGACACATCCCTCAAAGTCAGGGGCCGAACACTGCGCTTCATCATGTTGCAAACCCTCACATTGGTGCATCCTGATGTTAGCGCACCCACCTCAACCCCCGCAAGCGGCTTTGGGGCTGACACAGCCAACGCAAGCCGCTATGCACCTCCCCAAACGGCCCCGTGGCTCAACTGGATAGAGCAGCCCCCTCCTAAGGGGCAGGTTGCAGGTTCGAATCCTGCCGGGGTCACCATTTCTTACAACTCTCTTGCGCAAGGCGTGGTCTTTTACCGCAAGCCTACCACAGTGCCCTCACTCGGCTTCGGCCAAGGCGCGTTCGTAGTCTTGCCCCGGTATCGCATCAAGCAGGCTGCGCGTGTAATCAGTGTCAGGGTCGTGCAGCACTTTACCCACTGGCCCGGCTTCAACAATGCGGCCTTTCTGCATAACGATGATACGGTCGCAAATGCGCGCCGCGACGCGCAGATCATGCGTGATGAACAGCATCGAAAGGTGCAGGCGTTCCTTTAGCTCGGCGAGCAAATCCAGCACTTGCGCTTGTATAGAAACATCGAGCGCCGAGACCGCCTCGTCAGCGATAATGATCGACGGATCAAGCGCCAAAGCCCGCGCGATACCGATGCGCTGACGCTGCCCGCCAGAGAACTCATGCGGAAACCGCATCATAGCCGACGCATCCAGCCCGACCAATTCAAGCAGTTCGCGCGCCTTGGTCTGTGCATCCGCCTTGGGTGTGCCAAAAGCAATCAACCCTTCTGTCAAAATACGAGAGACTCTCGCCCGCGGATTCAGCGATGAAAACGGGTCTTGAAAAATCATCTGAAGCTTGCGGCGCTGATCGCGGAGTTCCGCGCCAGACATATGCGCAATGTCGGCTCCGTCCATCAAAACACGCCCCCCGTCAGGGTCAAGAAGGCGCACAATACAGCGGCCCACGGTAGATTTTCCCGAACCGGATTCGCCCACAATCCCGATGGTCTCGCCGGCATATAGCTCAAAGCTCACGTCCTGCACCGCCTTTACAACGCGCCGCTTGCCGAAAAGCGTGCCCGAACCCGTTGAAAACGTCTTCTGCAGGCCCTCAACCGTCAGGATCGGCGTATGCTTAACCTCTTCAACATCGCCGCCCCGCGTCAGACGCGGGATCGCATCAATCAAAGCACGCGTGTAGGGGTGCTGCGGCTTGAGCAACACATCATCCGCAGAGCCGCTTTCGACAATCTCGCCTTTCTGCATAACAATCACACGGTCGGCGATATCGGCCACAACACCAAAATCATGCGTGATAAAGATAACAGCCATCCCGCGCGATTTACGCAAATCTTCGATCAGCTTGAGAATCTGCGCCTGAGTCGTCACATCGAGCGCCGTCGTTGGCTCGTCCGCGATGAGGATGTCAGGCTCAAGCGCCAATGCCATCGCGATCATCACGCGCTGGCGTTGGCCGCCGGAAAGCTGGAAGGGATACGCGCGGATTGCTGCATCGGGATCAGGGATGCCGACCTCGTCAAGCAACTTCAACGCCCGTTCGCGGCGCTCCGCACCGTTCAGCGCACCATGCGCTTCAAACACTTCGGCAATTTGCGCACCGACCCGCATCAGCGGATTAAGCGCACTTAGAGGCTCCTGAAAGATCATCGAAATGCGCCCGCCCCGTAGCGGTAACATCTCCCGCTCGGACAGCCCTAAAATCTCCTTGCCATCAAAGGTGATCGAGCCGTTCACAGGCTTCACCCCCTGTGGCAACAAGCCCATGATCGCATTGGCAGACATGGATTTACCCGACCCGCTCTCACCGACAATGCAGAGAATCTCACCTGCCGCGAGATCAAAATTGATATGCTTGGCAGCATACAATCGGTCCGCCCCGACAGGCAGAGCGATATCAAGGTCACGGATACTCAGCAGGGTCATTCGGATTTCCTTGTCAAACGCGGATTGAGCGCATCGTTCAGGCCTTCGCCGATCAGGTTAAGCGCCAGAACAGTCAACAAAATCGCCATCCCGGGCAGGAAGGAAAGCCACCATGCCGTGCGGATAACCGTGCGCGCCGCGCCGATCATATAGCCCCAGGACATGATGTTCGGATCACCTAGGCCCAGAAACGAAAGCGAACTTTCCAGCAAAATAGCCTGCGCCACCATGAGTGACGCCAGCACAATGATAGGCGGCAGCGCGTTGGGCAGGATATGGCGCAGGATAATCTGAGTGTTGCCAAGGCCCGAAAGAGTCGCAGCTTCCACAAACTCCCTTGTGCGCAGGGAGAGAACCTCGCCCCGCACAAGCCGTGCAACGGGGGGCCACGAAACAATCGAAATAGCGATGATGACAAACGTCAAACTCGGCTGAAAAATCGCCAGAAGAACAATAGCCAAAGCAAAGCTTGGGATCGTTTGGAAAAACTCGGTAAATCGCATCAGCGCATCATCCGTGCGCCCCGCAAAATACCCCGCCAATGCGCCGACAGGCACACCAATCGCCAGCGCCACGATGGTCGAGACAAGCCCGACAAGCAGGCTGACATAAGCACCATGGGCAAGCCCTGCCATCACGTCACGCCCCAGCGCATCTGTGCCAAGCATCAGCCCGTCTTGCGTAAAAGGTGGCAGAAAGGGCCGCTGAACCATCTTCCACGGGCTTTGTGGAAAAAGGACTGGTGCGAGAATGGCGGTTGCGATCACAAAAGCCAGAATGAACAGGCCAATCACAGCACCGCGATTATAACGAAAACGTTTCCAGAAATCCTTCATGTTGTAAGCCTTATCCGCGGATCGACGATGACATAGACAACATCCGTGATCAGGTTGAACAGCAAGACCATCGCTGCCGAAATGTAAAAGACCCCAAGGATCACATTGTAATCCCGCTGGTTTATCGCCTCAAACATCAGCCGTCCGATACCGGGCCAAGCAAAGACAGTCTCCGTCAGGATCGCTCCGCCAAAGATTTGCCCTGCCTGAAGCCCCGCCAGCGTAATGACAGGCAACAGCGCGTTGCGCAAAATGTGCCGCCGTTGGATCACACCGCGGGTCAGCCCCTTGGCGCGGGCAGTCTTTACAAAATCAAGCCGTGACACTTCCAGCATCGAGGCACGGGTCATGCGCATATAAATCGCCATGAAGAACAACCCCAGCGTCGAAGCTGGCAGCACCAAATGCTTGGCCACATCCAGAACATGGGCCATCCCCGTATAACCCGCTCCAATGGTCGAATAGCCAAACCCTGGCAACCATCCCAACCAGACCGAAAACACCAAAGTCGCCATCAGCGCGACCCAGAACAAAGGAGTGGCATAAAAGAGCAATGCGAGCGTCGAGATGATCGTATCGCCCCAGCTGCCCTGCCGCGCAGACGCCGCCACACCGGCAATCACACCCAGCACGAGCGAAAGCACAAAAGCCACCCCCGTCAGCAGAAGCGTTGCTGGCAAACGGTCACCGATCAACTCGGCAACCGGCATCTGCTGGCGAAAAGAATAGCCGAGATCAAGCTGGACTGCGCCTTTGATATAAATCCAAAGCTGCACATAAAGCGGCTGGTCAAGGCCAAACCGCGCACGCAGGTCCGTAAGGAATTTTTCATCCGCCGCACCCGCCTCGCCAGCCATAACAGCGGCAGGGTCGCCCGGCGCGGCATGGATCAGCAGAAAGTTGAAAACAAGAATGGCCAGCAGGATAAACACCGCCTTGACCAACCTGCCCAAAATGAAACGTATCACACTGTCCGCCCCGTTTATGTGTTGCGTAATTCCCGGGCCACATAGGCGGCCCGGGTTTTCAGGCGTTTGCCCTTACTTCGTATCGATCCATACATCGCGGAAGCCGTCATTCACGCCAAAGGCCGTGTTAACCGGGTTCTTGATGTTGCAACGGTAGATCGTCGGGAAGCCAAGCTCCAGCAGCCATATATTCGGAACGTCCGACACAATCTGATCCTGAATTGTCTTATAGGCCGCCTTACGGTCATCAGGGTTCGCCATCAGCGCCGCTTCTTCGAACATTTTGTCCGTTTCGGGGTTCTGATAGTTGGCAACGTTGTTCCAGGGTGAACCGGGGGCAGCATTGCTGCCCATGTAGCTGCGTGACACACCAAGTGCCGGGTCGCCGTATTGGTAGAGATATGTAAATGCCAGATCAAAATCGCGGTCGGAAATTTTCTGGTTCCAACCCGCCACATCCGAGGGCACAATCTCGGTGTCCATACCGATCTCGCTCAGGTTCTGTTTGACCGCCTCGGCCCAACGCTGCCATGTCTCGCCATAAGGCAGGCCCAGGATGCGGATCTTCTCGCCGTTATAGCTGCTGTCTGCCAACAGTGCTTTGGCCTTTTCAGGGTCATAGGAAATGTCAGGTGTGTCACCATCCCAGAACCGTGTCGATGACGTAAACGGACCAGTCGCGACCTTGCCCAAACCGTTCCAGAGCGCGTCTTTGGCAAAGTTGCGATCGACGGCATGCATAATCGCACGGCGCACATTCACATCATCCAGCGGCTTGTTGTTCATGTTCACCCACATCCACGACAGCGGCCCGAAATACTCCCAGCCCTTGTCCGTAATGCAGGTATTTTCCATCGCCTGAATCCGCGATACATCGAAGTTCTCGACAGAGCCGCCGGGCAACACATCAACCTTGCCGGTCTCGTAAGCAACCGCACGCGAAGCCGCATCCGGAATCACATGGTAATAAACCTCATTCACATAAGGCTTGCCTTCCATGTAGTAGTCTTCGTTCTTCACAAGGTGGATAAAGCTACCCTTTTCCCACTTGTCGAACTTGAAGGGGCCGGTGCCAATAGGCGTGTTGTTCGCCTCGTTGGTGGCAAAGTCGGTGCCTTCATAGATATGTTTCGGAATCATCGGCGCCGTTCCGGGCTCGAAGATACCGATGAAAGGGCCAAACGGCTGCTTCAGATTAAACACTACAGTGTGTTCGTCAGGCGTCTCGATGCTTTCGACATGCTCCATATAGGTGCGCATACGCGAGTGGCTCTCACGCAGGAACTTGTCCATCGAAAATTCCACATCCGCCGAAGTAAACGGCGTGCCGTCATGGAAGGTTACACCCTGACGCAGCTTGAACGTGTAGGTCTTACCATCTTCCGAAATCTCCCATGATTCCGCCAACTGCCCCTCGGGCTTCAGGTCAAAATCATAGCGCAGGAGGCTTTCGTAAATGTCCCCCCCAACCATCTGTGTTGGGCCGTTCTGAACAAGGCCAAGCATCAGGCTGGGCGGCTCGGGCTGAATGACAACATTAAGTGTCCCGCCTGATTGCGGCTCACCATCTTGCGCTGCCAGCGGACTGGCAAGCGACAGCGCCAGTAGGGCGGCCGCCAAATTGATAGGTTTAAGCATTTGTTTTCCCCGTTGGTTATTGTTGGTCGTCTTTTTCTGAAGGTTCACTTTAGTATTTTTCCTTCAGCACCGGGCAAATGTCTTCTTCAGGCATTAACCCGTGTCTCTCTATTCCGTGGTAAATGTTTCGATATAAGCCAGCATACCTTCCCTTGCATCTTCGATATCAGCTCGCATCGCGGCAGCCGCCGCCGCAGGATCACGCGCCTCGCAGGCCGCCACAATGTTACGATGGTTTCGCACCAACTCAACCTTGTTACGCGCATAATATCCCGCAATCAGCGGCCCCATACGCAGCCACAGGCGGCTCAGAATGCCCAGCAGCACAGGCATGTCTGCAATCTCTGCCAAAGCAAAATGAAACTGCTGGTTATACTCTACAGCCTTGCCCCAGCGCCCGCTTTTGGCCGCCGCTTCGTCGCGTGCAATAATCTTTTTCAGACGCGCAATATCCTTGGCATCCGCCAACTCGGCAGCGCAGGCCGCCGCAAGCCCCTCAAGCTCACATCGGATACGAGCAATCTCCAGATACTGAACATCCGTCAACACAGGCACACGCACGTCGCGCATCGAGTGTTGAACCAGAGCTTCACCTCGCAAGAGGCGCTGCACGGCGTCCCTCACAGGGGTCGAGCTGGTCCCGAGTGACTCAGCAAGCCCCCTGATTGTTATTTTTTGATTCGGCCGTAACTTCCCGCTGACAAGGTCCTGACTGACCCTGTCATAGATAACATCCCCCATAGAAGCTTGATTGATCTGGTCCATTTTACCTTTGGGTCTGAACGGCGTTTCGCATCTTATTTTGATGCATCATGCATCAATGTTGTTGCTCCTGCAAATCAAAACTGTAATGCTTTTCCGAAACCACTCCAGCCCACAGGATACAGAATGAAGGTCTTTTTCGACGAGCGTCAACTGCTCCACGCGCCGACACATTATTTTCGCCGCGGTGCCGCCATGCCGCATCAGGAACAGCCCCGGCGCGCCGAAATTTTGCGCGACATGCTCAAGAATGAAGGCTTCGAAATATCCAAACCCGCCGATCACGGCCTCGCTCCGATCAAGGCTGTGCACAATCCCGATTATGTCGATTTTCTCCCCGATGCGCACGCCCGATTCGTTGCAAGCGCAGGCACCGAGGCTTTGGCCATCCCGACGATGCACCCCGGCCTGCGACGCGGTAAAGAGCCCAAGGATGTTCACGGCCAGCTGGGTTGGTGGATGACAGATACGTCAACACCCCTTACAGAAGGGTCATGGCAAGCCATGTATTGGTCGGCTCAAACCGCAGTTGAAGCCGCCGAAGCCGTCATGTCAGGAGCCCGCGCAGCCTATGCGCTATGCCGCCCGCCAGGGCATCACGCGATGCGGGATTGTGCCAACGGCTTCTGCTTCTTTAACAACGCCTCCATCGCGGCCAACCACCTCACGCAAAAGTTCAAAAAAGTCGCGCTGATAGACATCGACGTTCACACCGGCAACGGCTCGCTTGATATCCTCTACGAGCGCGGCGACATTTTCTTCTGCTCACTGCATCCCGACCCTGCTACCTACCCCACCTTCTATCTCGGCCATGCCGATGAAACAGGCGAAGGAGAAGGGGAAGGCACCTCGCTCAACATCCTGCTGGAGCAAGGCGCAAGCCAGGACGATGTTCTGGCCGCACTCGAAAAAGGTATCGCGGCCATTCGTGATTTCGGAGCCGAGGCACTCGTGGTCTCGCTCGGCTTCGACATGGCCGCCGATGATCCTTTGGCCGCCGTTGCCGTCTACCCAGAAGGCTTCGCCGAAATGGCCCGCCGCCTTGCGGCCCTCAACCTTCCAACAGCACTCGTTCAGGAGGGCGGATATCTTGGCCCGTCTCTGGCCGACAATGCCAAATCCTTCCTCACCACCTTTCGTAAGGAAACAGCAGAATGAGCACCGCACCCAAGGAAATGAACGGCGCAGAAAGCGTTGTGCGCAGCCTGCACGCAGGCGGCGTTGACGTTTGCTTCGCCAACCCGGGTACATCCGAAATGCAATTCGTCGATGCGCTCGATCGCACCAAACTTATGCACTGCGTTCTGGGCCTCTTCGAAGGGGTCGTGACAGGGGCCGCCGATGGCTATGCCCGCATGGCTGGCAAGCCCGCTGTCACCTTGCTGCATCTCGCCCCCGGCTTCGCCAATGCCGCCGCCAACCTGCACAACGCCCGAAAGGCACGTGTGCCGATGGTCAACCTTGTCGGTGATCACGCCTTGCGTCATCAGCAATACGATGCCCCCCTCTCAGCCGATGTTGCAGGCGCCTGCGCGCCTTTCAGTGATTGGGTGCGCTCGGGGCGCGATGCAGGTAGCTTCGCCGCCGATGCCATGACAGCTTTGTCCGTGGCCAAAAGCAAACCCAACAAAATCGCAACCCTGATCGCCCCAGCCGATATCGGCTGGGATGCAGGCGGAAAAATGGCCGATGTGATAGCACCTCAAGACCCTGTCCCGCTCGATGAGGTCGCCCTGAACGCGGCTATCAACGCGCTGGAGAGCGGCGAGAAAACCGTGATCATCGCGGGCAATTCGGTGCTCGAAAACCCCGATGCGCTCGCCCTGCTCCAAGGCATTTCCGAGAAAGCGGGTGTTGACGTTCTTGCACCCACATCAAACCGCAGAATAGAGCGGGGAGCAGGCCGCTTTGCCATTTCAAAAATCCCCTACCCGATCAATCTGGCAATAGAATGTCTCGCGCCCTACTCCCGCGCCATTCTCGTTGAAACTGTTCCGCCCGTGGCGTTCTTCGCCTATCCTGGCAAGCCAAGTCTCTTGCTGCCGGTGGGTTGCAACATCGTCACGCTCGCGGGCGTCGAAGGCGATGGCCCCGCCGCTCTGGCAGCGCTGGCCGATCGTATCGGCGCAACCGGCGGCAAGCCGCAGGATGCTGCTCCGCTTCCCGTTCCACAAGCGGGAGCTATCACGCTTGATAACATCGGTGCTGCTCTCGCCAACGCTCTGCCCGATCACGCCATTATCATTGATGAGGCGGTCACTTCGGGCGCAGCCCTCTACCCCGCAGGCAACACCGCCGCCCCCAATTCATGGCTGGCCCTCACAGGCGGCTCTATCGGCATAGGTATTCCGCTCTCCGCAGGTGCTGCCATAGCCTGCCCCGACCGTCCCGTTATCACTCTACAGGCCGACGGCTCCGCGATGTATACTATTCAAGGTCTCTGGACGCAGGCGCGCGAAGGCTCGAACGTCACAACAATCATCCTCTCCAACCGTTCTTACGAAATTCTCAAGGGCGAGTTGCACAACGTCGGCGCACAGCCCGGCCCGGATGCTCTCAGCATGTTGAACCTTGATCGCCCCAACCTCGACTTTGTCGCAATGGCCAAAGGCATGGGCGTTCCGGGGCGGCGGGTTGAAGACGTGAAAGACCTGATGCAAGCAATCGCCGACGCCACAAAGGAGCCCGGCCCCTACCTTATTGAAGCAGCGCTCTGATGATAATTCTCATCTTCCAGTGTTGCACATCCGAAGGCATCAAAAGATGAGGGGCGCAACCGTCAGACAACCGGGTGGCTTGCCCCCTGCCATGGTCATGAGTGCTGAAACAGATTGCGCCGATAAAGCCGATCTCCTCGCCCACGATCCGCCCCTGTTCTCTCCCGCCGAGGCAGCAGAGCTTGCGCAGCATCTCTATGGGGTTGTGGGCAGCATCCGGCCCTTGGCGGCAGAGAAGGATGCGAATTTTCTCATCACGCTCTCCTCTGGCGAGGAGGCTCTCCTGAAAATCACCAACGCGGTCGAAGACCGCGCCGTTACCGATATGCAGACAGCCGCCCTGATGCACCTCGCAGCAACCGATCCCTCACTGCCCGTCCAGCGCATTTGCGCCAGCCTTGCTGGCAACGCGAGCGAAATTGTAACAGCCGCCAACGGTCAGAGCCATGTTGTGCGACTCATGTCATTCCTTGGCGGAACCATCCTGAGCAGTGCCGCCCCGGGGGCAGGCCTGCACCACGAACTTGGCGCATTTCTTGCACGGGTCACACTGGGTTTGCGCGGGTTCTTTCACCCTGCGGCTGGCCATGTTCTGCAATGGGATATCAAACAGGCCGCAAGCCTTCGGCCTATGCTGGACGCGGTACAAGACACAAGCCTCCGCACCCGTCTCATGACCATACTTGACCGCTTCGATGCCGAAATAGCCCCCCGCCTGCCGCGCCTGCGCGCCCAGGTTGTGCACAATGATTTCAACCCGCACAATGTCCTGATCAACAGCCCGACAGGCACGCACCCCATCGGGCTGATCGACTTTGGTGATATCGTGCATACGCCCATTGCTTGCGATCTGGCCATCGCCTGCTCATACCAGATCGGCGAAGGCGCAAGCGCCCTGAGCCATATCTGCGAAATGGTCACAGGCTATGCCGGCAAGCTGCCGCTCGAGCGCGAAGAGGTCGCGCTTCTGCCCGATCTCATCCGCTTACGCCACGCCACAACGCTGGCCATCGGCGCTTCACGCGCCCGGCGCTATCCCGAAAATGCCAGCTACATCTTACGCAACGCCGCTGCCTGCTTGCGCGGCATGGATGCACTCGACCACATCGGAGATGCAACCACCATAGAGGCTCTGCACGCCGCCGCCCGAACGGAGTAACCCGCCATGACCATGGTTAACGCCTACAACGCCACCGCCGACAAAAATCTTGATCCTGAAGATAAAGCGCTCATTGCACGCCGTACCAAAGCGCTGGGGCCAGCCTATCGCCTGTTCTACGAAGAGCCGTTGCATATTGTGCGCAGCGAGGGTGTCTGGCTCTGGGACAAACACGGCAAGAAATATCTCGACGCCTACAACAATGTCGCCTCCGTGGGGCACTGCCATCCGCGCGTTGTGCAGGCAATTTCACAACAGCTTGGCGTGCTCAACACCCACACCCGCTACCTGCACGAAGATGTCGTCACCTATGCCGAGCGGCTTCTGGCAACACTGCCCGACGCACTGGGCCACATGATGTTCACCTGCACAGGCTCCGAAGCAAACGACCTCGCGCTCCGCCTCACCCGTAGCTACACGCGGCGGCAAGGCGTCATCGTCACCCGCCTCGCCTATCATGGCCTCACCGAAGCCGTGTCCGAGCTGTCTCCCTCGCTAGGCGAGTTTGTGCCGCGCGGCCCCCGTGTGCGGCTGATAGATGCGCCAAATCCGCTACATGTGCCGCCAGAAGACCAAGGCGCGCTGTTTGCCACCAATCTGGCCAAGGCCATTGCCGACATGCGCGCCGACGGGGTCGAACCCGCAGCGCTCCTTGTCGATACGTTGTTCTCCAGCGATGGCCTCTACCCCGATCCAGTCGGCTTTCTAAAGCCCGCAGTTGATCTGATCCGCGCCGAAGGTGGCCTTTTCATTGCCGACGAAGTTCAGGCAGGCTTTGCCCGCACAGGCAGTGCCTTCTGGGGCTTCCAGCGCCATGGTCTCGTGCCTGACATCGTCACCATGGGCAAGCCGATGGGCAACGGGTTTCCCCTCGCAGGTGTCGCCATGCGCCCGGAAATTATCAAGGAATTCGGGGAGCGTGCGCGCTACTTCAACACCTTCGGAGGCAACCCTGTAGCCGCAGCCGCAGGAATGGCCGTTCTCGATGTCATCGAAGAGGAGGCCCTCCAAAGCAATTCGCAGCACATGGGCACTTTCGTCAAACAGGGTCTCTCTGACATCGCCACGCGGCACATAGCCATCAGCGATGTGCGCGGCGCAGGGCTTTTTCTCGCGGTAGAGTGTGTTTCAAACGGTGCACCAAACGCCACATTGGCCAGCTTCGTCGTGAATCACCTGCGCCAGAACGGCGTGCTCATCAGCGCAACCGGTCCCGATGGAAACATCCTCAAAATCCGCCCCCCCCTCGTCTTGCAACAGCCTGAAGCGCAGTTCTTTCTCGATACCGTCGACGCAGCCTTTAACGCCGCTAATCCGCAATAACCCACATCGCTCACCATAAAACTGTCTGAACACATGCTAAATTCAATTACACCCAACCCCGATTTCCGCATTCGCCACGCCACAGGCGAAGATGCCGCCCTTGTCGTCGACTACATGAAAAAGCTCGGCACATACCAGAAAATGGCCGACAAAATCACTGCAACAGCCCCGGATATCAAACGCCTGCTTGATGAGAGTCTGGGAGAGGCCATCTTCGGCATCTACAAAGGACAGGTCATAGGCTTTCTCTATTTCTGTCAGAAATCATCCGCCTTCACAGGCCGTTCGGGGCTCTATGTCGATGGCTTTCTGGTTGATACAGATGTCCGCCACCTCGGGTTTGGCAAACTCATGTGGGCCTATCTCAGTAAGCTAGCTCTGGAGCGCGGCTGCCTGTTCCTCGAATGGGGATGCCTGGATTGGAATACTCCCGCCATTGCGTTTTACAGAGGCCTCGGCGCCTACAGCGTCGATGACATGACTATTTTCAGGTTCACGCCAGACGCCCTGAAGGCCAACGCTCTTACAGCAGATACAGCCAGTTTACGCGAAATACCCTGAAACGATCAACAATGTTGAAGCTACGTGAAACCGCACACGCTAAATCCACTTGACCAAATTTTAATGTTTCCATATTTCATAAATTATGGAAATATTGCTAACGGATCAACTTGCCGCCCTCAGTCATCCGCAGAGAATGGCCGTATTCCGCCTTCTCATGCGGCGCTGCCCTGATGAGCTTCCCGCAGGCGAAATAGCGCAGGTGCTGGCGCTCAAGCCCAGCACCGCCTCGGTCTATCTCGCGGCGCTCACACAGGCTGGCCTTATCACCCAGCGCCGCGACGGCACGCGCCTGCTCTACACAGTCAATCTCAACGCCACCCGCGCTGTTATCGCAGGTCTTGTGCTTGATTGCTGCCAAGGCCGCACCGATCTCTGCCCGCCTCACTTCTCGGGCATCCTCGAAAGCTTCCCTCCTGTGTCGGACCAAAAATTCAACGTCCTCTTCATCTGCACGGGCAACTCTGCCCGCTCGATCTTTGCCGAAACGATCCTGCGCGACATGGCCGGTGACAGGTTCACCGCCTACTCGGCAGGCACAGCATACCGTTCCGCGCTCAACCCCTTCGCCGTTGAAATGCTGAAATCAAAGGGGCATGATGTGTCCCCGCTACGCTCCAAAAACCTGACCGGATTTCAAGGTTCCGATGCGCCGCAAATGGACTTTGTCTTTACCGTCTGTGACCTTGCCGCCAATGAGGAATGCGCCGCATGGCAGGGCCAGCCCGTCTCGGGCCATTGGGGCATGCCCGACCCCGTCAAAGCCCAAGGCACAGATGCTGAAAAGCGCCTCGCCTTTCAGCAAGCCTACGGCGCGCTGCACAACAGGATCACCGCCTTCACCTCCCTGCCGTTCCAGGCCCTCGACCGTGCAACGCTCCAAACCCGCGTTGATGCCATCGGTAAAAAACCCTCATAGAGGATTTCGCAACATGACAACCTACGCAATCAACGGCCTCGGCCGCATGGGCAAACTCGCCCTGCGCCCGCTTCTGGAAAGCGGCGCAAAAGTCGCCTTTATCAACGATGCCGTGGGCGACCCCGCCATGCACGCGCACCTGCTCGAGTTTGATTCTGTTCACGGCCGCTGGCCTGCTTCCTTTTCCTCTGATGACACCTCTGTCAGCATTGACGGAACCCGAATTCCCGTCACTCAAACCCGCAACTTGCAAGAGCTTCCGCTTGAAGGCGTCGATGTAGTGATTGATTGTACAGGTGCTTTCAAAACCGAGGCAAAACTCGCGCCATACTTCGCAGCTGGCGTGAAAAAAGTGGTCGTCTCCGCCCCTGTAAAAGACGGCCCCACGGCCAATATCGTGGTCGGCGTCAACGATGATAGCTACGATCCCGACACCCACCAGATCGTAACAGCCGCAAGCTGCACAACCAACTGCCTCGCGCCCGTGGTAAAAGTGCTACTCGAAGGTATCGGTATCAAGCACGGCTCTATCACAACCATCCATGACGTCACCAACACCCAGACAATCATTGACCGCCCCGCCAAAGATCTGCGCCGCGCCCGCTCGGCTCTGACAAACCTCATTCCCACTACAACAGGCTCCGCAACAGCGATCACGCTCATCTACCCCGAGCTTAAGGGCAAACTAAATGGGCACGCCGTCCGCGTGCCGCTTCTCAATGCCTCGATCACGGATTGCGTGTTTGAAATGGAGCGCGAAACAACGGTCGAAGAGGTGAACGCGCTGTTCAAAGCCGCTGCCGATGGCCCGCTGAAAGGCATCCTCGGCTTTGAAACACGGCCGCTGGTCTCGTCGGACTACACCAATGACAAACGCAGCAGCATCATCGATGCGCCCTCAACCATGGTCATCAACGGCACGCAGGTGAAAGTTTACGCTTGGTATGATAATGAATACGGCTATGCCTACCGCCTGATTGATGTTGCTCTCATGGTCGGCGCATCTCTGTGACACAGGCTCCGGAACGCCCCGCAGGCTTCGCCGCCTACATCACCGTAACGGCAGCTTACTGGGCCTTCATGCTCACCGATGGTGCACTGCGGATGCTGGTGCTTTTGCACTTTCACACGCTCGGCTTCTCGCCTGTGCAGCTCGCTTACCTGTTTGTGCTTTATGAAATTGCAGGGGTGGTCACCAACCTCTCCGCAGGCTGGATCGCCGCACGCTTCGGCCTCACCTCAACGCTTTACGCAGGCCTCTCCCTGCAAATTCTGGCGCTGCTCGCCTTGGCACGGCTTGATCCCGCGTGGAGCGCCACCGCCTCGGTCATCTTCGTGATGCTGGTGCAAGGCGCATCCGGCGTTGCCAAAGATCTCGCTAAGATGAGCTCGAAAAGCGCCGTCAAAATCCTCGCTCCCACAGAAAATGGCGGCCTCTTCCGCTGGGTAGCGCTTCTCACAGGTTCAAAAAACGCAGTCAAAGGCGCGGGTTTCCTGCTCGGCGCGGCGGTGCTGGGGCTCTTCGGCTTCGGCCCCTCGGTCCTCACAATGGCCACGATCCTCTTTCTCATTCTGGTCGGCGTTGTCATCGGTATGCCCACGGGCCTGCCTGTGGGCCGCAAGGATGCAAAATTCTCCGAAGTTCTCTCCATAAACCGCAACATCAACTGGCTCAGCGCTGCGCGTCTGTTCCTCTTCGGCGCCCGCGATGTGTGGTTTGTCGTCGGCATCCCGATCTATTTCTACGCGGTGCTCTCCGACGGCAGCGAAGCGGGCAACCGCACCACATTTTTCATGATCGGCTCATTCATGGCCGTTTGGACAATCCTCTATGGCGTAGTCCAGGGCTGGGCGCCGCGCATCCTTCGCGCAACATCACGTTCCAATGCCGATATCCTCGTCCAAGCCAAAATCTGGGTCGCAGCCCTCATCGTCATCCCCGCATCGCTTGCCGCTCTGGTGTGGCTGTCCGCTGGCCCCTCGCCCCTGCTCACCGCAACAATCGTGCTGGGCCTCCTTGTCTTTGGCGGTGTCTTCGCGGTCAACTCCGCGCTGCATTCGTTTCTCATCCTCAGCTTCACCGATGCAAAGCGCGTCACGATGGATGTCGGATTTTACTACATGTCCAACGCAGCGGGTCGCCTTGCCGGCACCGTGCTCTCCGGTTTCACCTATCAACTCGGCGGCCTCGCCCTCTGCCTCGCAACTGCGGCGCTCATGCTGGCTCTAAGCTGGCTGACCACAGCCCAACTCCGTATGCCATAGAAAAAGGCCACCGCGCCCTTATGTGCGGTGGCCTCTCAACTTTAAGTAACTGTGTCTCCCTCAGGCAGAAGCACGGCCTTTCGGCCGCATGGCTCTGGCAATCAGAAACAGACCGACTGCCCCCGCGACCCCGACAACATCAGACAAAAGACTGCCCTCAATCATAAAGAGCGCCACAACGATAAGCGCAATGCGGATGGGCGCTCCGGCACGGTCACCAACCCACCAGCCCTGCACGCCCGACGAAAGCAGGAACACCCCGAACACAGCCGTCGCACCGGCCCGCAAGATTTCATACCAGGCTCCATCAAACAGCAACGCGCCGTTATAGAAAAACATGAACGGGACGATGAAGGCCGAAATCCCGATCTTGAACGACGCCACAGATGTCGACATCGGGTTGGCCCCCGAAATACCCGCCGCCGCATAACTCGCCAGCGCAACAGGCGGCGTAATCGCCGAGACAACCGCAAAGTAGAAGACAAAGAAGTGAGCGGTCAGAGCAGGAATGCCAAGCTGGATCAACCCGGGCGCAACAACAGATGCCGCAACAGCATAAGCCGCCGTTGTCGGCATCCCCATGCCCAACAGGATCGAGATACACATCGCAAAAAACAACGCCAGAAGCTGGTTTGCATCAGCAATATCGAGCAGCACAGAAGAGAACCGCGCGCCCACACCTGTCAGCGAGATGACCCCGACGATGATACCCGCACAGGCACACACAGCAATAATCTGGACCGACATTGTCCCCGCCAACTCAAACGCCTTCGAGACCGAGCGTATCCCCATACGGTAGGGCGTCAGCCAGCTGACAACAGCAGCCGAGGCTGTCGCCAAAGTGCCTGCGCGGATCACCGAATAGCCCATGAACAGAGCGACAATGAGAATGATGATCGGCAGGAACAGAAACACCTGACGTATCATATCACGGAACTTTGGCAGCTCTTCTTCACGCATCCCGCGCATGCCCAGTTTGGCCGCTTCGAAATCAACCATGAAGTAGATCGACACAAAGTAAAGCACCGCCGGAATGATCGCGGCAATCGCAATATCGGTGTAGGGAATACCCGTGATCTCGGCCATGATAAACGCACCCGCGCCCATGATCGGCGGCATGATCTGCCCGCCCGTCGAGGCCGCCGCTTCAACAGCACCTGCCGTTGTCGGCTTGTAGCCCACCTTCTTCATCAAAGGGATCGTAAGC
This sequence comes from Lentibacter sp. XHP0401, assembly GCF_025751535.1. Classification (GTDB taxonomy): domain Bacteria; phylum Pseudomonadota; class Alphaproteobacteria; order Rhodobacterales; family Rhodobacteraceae; genus Lentibacter. Next base: position 33,462 of record NZ_JAOWLC010000003.1, read on the forward strand.
GAGCCGGTGGCAACAACATTGCCCGCCGATGTGCCGTTGATCATGCCCATCAAGCCCGAAGCAAAGATCGACACTTTAGCAGGCCCGCCCCGCGCACGGCCAGCCGCCGCAAAGGCAAAGTTCACAAAGTAATCACCCACTTTCGAGGCCTGAAGAAAGGCCGCAAAAATGATGAACAAAATGATGTAGGTCGAGGACACAGCCGTTGTCGGCCCGAGAATACCTGCATCGGTGTAAACCTGGCTAAAGAAGCGCTGCCACGTAATGTCAGGCGCGTTCAGAAAGCTTGGCAGCATGTCACCGACAAACACATAAACAAGGAAAAACCCCGCAATGATGATCAAAGCCAAACCCGCCACACGGCGCGTCAGCTCCATAATCAGCGCAGTGCCCGCAACAGCCGCAAGGCTCATGCCGATAGGCGCAAAGGGTGTGCCCGTCGAGTTGCGCATCAAAGTGCCGAAAATCGTGACGAGATAAATCGCAACCGCCACGGCACAAACGGAAAGGACAAGATCAGCGGGCGCAATACTGCCGCGCACACGGGGCCGTATCCAGCCCAGCACAATACCCAGCGCTGTCGCCACCAATAGGGGGATGCCGTAGTGATAGGTCTCGGCATTGCGAATACCCGCATCCATCCCGTTCCACATCACACCATTGGCAATCTGGTTGCCAAAGCTCAGCGCTGTGTAACACGCATAAAGCGCTGGCAACATGACAAGGTAAGTTATGTAATCAATCGGATGTTTGGTGTCTGTGTCGCGGTCAGGAAAATCGCGCGCAGAATACAAAAGAAACCCGAGGATCAACGCACCGGCAATATGCACAATGCGGAAATTCCATGTTTCCATCGGAAAAACAGGCAGCCCCGGAATGCTTACACCCGTCCAGCTGTTGATAGACCAGCCGTTCAGCGCCGCCATGTGAAACAGAGCATAAAACCCCGAAATACCCGCAATGGCCAAATACGTCCAACCGTGAAAAATACGGCGGTTGTGTTCAACAGGTTCATCATCAACCCCCTGCGCAAGAATAGGGCCGTCCGTAAGGTCTTCATTTGGTGTATCGGTGTTCATGGTATAGCTCCGTTTCAGGCCAAAACCCTGCCGTCATCAGACAGCTTTCAGCACGAGCAATTTTTGGAATGATCGAAGGTCAAGGGGCCGCGTGTGATACGCAGCCCCGATCTTCTTCAGCTCTTAGTTACCGTAAATCTGGTCGGCAGGAATTTCTGCACCAGCATTTTCAGTGAACCACTCTGCCGCACCGGGGTGCCAAGGCAAAACGCCTGCGTTCTTGGTCCAGTTGTCAGGTGTCGATGAACGCGCCGCGCGGTGAATGTTCACCATGCGCTCGTTGTCAGACATAACAACATCCACAGCCGCTTTCACAAAGCTGGCAGGCAGGTCGCAGTTCGCAATCGCAAAGTTCCACATCGAAACAGAACGCGCATCTTTTTCAAGTGTGGTGTAAACACCTGCGCCAATGTCAAAGCCCGAAACAGGGAAGGCCGCCATAAGCTTGGCCTGCTCTTCTTCGGTAAACTCGATGATGTTCACTTCCGTTTGCACTTCAAGCTGGCTCACAGCAGGCACAGGAACACCCGCGGCAAACGCGATCACGTCCAGCAAGCCGTCCTGAAGCTGGCCACCAAGGTCAGCCCAACCGCCGTTGCGGCGCTCGTAGTTTACCCCCAGCTCGTCCATCATGCGCGGGAAGTATGTGTCCGATGTCGAGCCCGCAGGGCCAAAGCCGATACGCGCGCCGTCAGGGATGCTGTCGATGGATGTGATGCCTGAAGATGTCAGCGCCGTCACAGAAAACGGTGTCTGATACATAGGGAACATCGCGCAGGCTTTGGTCATTTCAAGGCCAGGCGCGATAGGGTTTGTGCCGGCGATTGATTCAGCAGCAGGACCCATTGTGGTCATACCGAACTGCGCGTCGCCCGTGTGCACAAGTGCCATGTTCTGCATTGGTCCGCCGGTGACTTCGCCACCGCCCGTCAGGCCAAGCTCTTCCGCAACAAGGTTCGCCCAGCCGGAACCATAGGCAAAATATGTGCCCCCCTGTGAGGCTGTGCCCACAGTAAAGCTCGTCGGCCAATCGCTGCGGTCTTCTTCAGCAAATACAGCCGATGCTGTGAGTGCTGTTGTTGCAATAAGTGTTACAAGTTTCATTTAGGTTTTCCTCCACTAAGATTAGCTAGCCTCTCCCTGGCCAGCCTCCAAACCAAACGCCAAAGCGCTATGATTTGAATATTGCAGACAGCAATCGCACCACAGGATCAACTGCACCATAGGATTGTTAGCGCTATCAATTTCTACCATACACCGCTTTTGGGTCACAATGGGAACAAACCGTTAATAACTTGGGTCAAAAACGTAACATAATACACAAGCAAGAGTCACGTTTAGGCATCCGGCTTCGAAAGCCCGTGCTTCTGCATCTTCTCATAGAGCGTCTTGCGCGACAGCCCCAAGGCCTCATATGTTGGCTTCAAGCGCCCCTGATGCGCCGTCAGACACGCCATAATAAGCGATTTTTCATGCGCCGCAACGCCCTGCGCCAGCGTCACACCAGCCGCTTCCGCCGAAACGGCTGCAACAGGGTCAAGCCCAAGCACAAACCTGTCCGCCGCATTGCGCAGCTCTCGCACATTTCCGGGCCAGTCCTGCGTGGCAAGTTGCAAAAGAACGTGCTCCGGCACATCGGGCATCGGCTTTGAATAACGCGCAGCCGCCTGCGCAGCGAGGTTGAGAAACAGCGAGGGAATATCATTGCGCCGTTCGCTCAGTGGCAGAACGTCAACAGTCACAACATTCAACCGATAGAGCAGATCGGCCCGAAAGCTCCCCTCCGCAACTGCGGCCTCAAGATCGGTCTTCACCGCAGCAACTATGCGGATGTCCAAAGCCACAGGATCGTTCGAGCCCAGCCTGCAAACTTCGCGGTTCTGGATGGCGTGCAAAAGCTTCGCCTGCACCGCAACAGGCAGACTGTCTATCTCGTCCAGAAACACCGTGCCCTGACGGGCATATTCAAACTTGCCATACCGCGCCCGCATCGCGCCGGGAAAGGCCCCGGCCTCGTGGCCAAACAGCTCTGTCTCGACAAGATTGGCAGGCAAGGCCGCGCAGTTGATATGCACAAACGGGTGCCGCCCGCGCTCTGACAAATCATGCAGCGCGCGCGCCACCACATCCTTGCCCGCACCCGTTGGCCCCGTCACCAAAACGTCGGCATCTGTTGCCGCAATCGCCCGCACCTTTTTGCGCAGCGCAACAGCGGCATCAGAGCGGCCAATCAACCGCGCCTCCAGCTTGTCGCGCCCGCCCGCTTCGCGCTTCAGATGACGGTTCTCCAGTGTCAGTCGCCGCTTTTCCAAAGCGTGCTGCACAGTGCTCACAAGCCGCGCGGGCGCAAACGGCTTCCCGATAAAATCATAGGCTCCCTCACGCATGGACTGCACCGCAAGCTCCACATCACCATGCCCTGTGATCAGGATCACGGGAAACTCGGGGTCAATCTCCAACACCTGCCGCATCAGCCAAAGCCCGTCTTTGTCTGGCATGCGAATATCGGTCACCAGCACCCCGTCATACCCGCGGCTGATCTTGGCCAAAGCCTCCTCGGCCCGCCCGAACACAGCGGCAGGCAGATCGGCAAGCATCAGCGTCTGGGCGCCCGCTTTGCGCAGCTCTTCCTCATCATCTACAAAAAGCACAGTCTGCATTATTGAGCCGCTATCTCTTCAGGGGTGGCCGCCTGCAACGTCACCGAAAACTCGGCCCCGCCTTCAGGGTGGTTGCGCGCTGCAAGCGTGCCGCCAAAGTCATTCACGATATTATAAGAAATCGACAAGCCAAGGCCAAGGCCGTTGCCGGGTGACTTGGTGGTGAAGAAAGGATCAAACATCTGCTGGCTGATTTCCTCGCCAATCCCCGGCCCCGTATCGCGCACCAGAACACTCGTGCCCGATACAGTCACCCTGACAACAGGTGCGCTCTGCTCCGCCATTGCATCCAAAGCATTGTTGAGCAGGTTCAGGATCACCTGTTGCAACCGCACATGCCCGCCAATCACCCACACATCCGCCTTAGGTGGTGTATACTCAATCCGCCCGCCGCCCGTTGCCAGCCTCACATCCAGAACCGCAATCGCATCCTGCACCACCGTGTTCAAAAGCAAAGGCCGTGTGGCCTGTTGCGGGCGGCGGGCAAAGTTGCGCAGATGGGTCGAAATCGTGGCCATCCTGTCGGCCATCTTAGATATGCTCTCAAGGTTCTCGTCGGCCTGCGCAGTATCCTTACGCTTCAGAAAAGCGCGCGCATTGTCTGCATAGGCTTTCACGGCGGCAAGCGGCTGGTTCAATTCATGTGATAAAGCCGCCGACATCTTCCCCAATCCCGCCAGCTTTCCCGCCTGAACAAGGTCCATCTGGGTGCGCTCAAGGTCTGCCAAAGCGCGGCGCAAATCGGCGGTGCGGCTTGTCACCGCATCTTCCAGCGCCCGCTTGGCCCTCTGCTCCCGCACAAAAGCTTCTCTCTGCCGCCCTCGCTTCAACATAAAGGCCAGAAGCCCCGCCAGAAGCAAAAGCACACTCAGCTCGACAAGCAAAAGCGTGCGCACGGCGTTCAGCGTCGCAAGCGTGGTGGGCGAGAGCGAGGCGATCGTCCAGTCGTAATCCGGCAAATGCAGCCGCGTCATAACCAGCCCCTCGGTTTGCCCCGTCTCAACATCCACGTACTGCGCAGTATCGCTGAGATCATATGTGGTAATCGGCAGCCGTTCGATCCGGTCAATCGGATACTGTAAATATTGCGCAATAACCTGATGGGTCCGCTCGCTCAAAGGCCGCATCGCCCTAAAGTGCCAGTCAGGCCGCGAGGACATGAGAATAAAATCGTTGCGGTCCGTCACGATAAAATCGCTGTCCGCACCACGCCAGACACTCTCGAATGCATCAATGTTAAACTTGACGGCAAGCACACCGACAATCCGCGTTCCGTCTTCCACAGGAGCGGCGTAGAAATACCCGTGTTCACCCGTTGTGGTGCCGTGCACCTGAAAGCTCGAAAGCGCACCTTCAAGCGCTTGGGAAAAATAGGCGCGATAGCTGAAGTTTCGCCCCACAAAGCTCATGGGCTGACGATACGAAGCCGCCGCAAGCGTCTTGCCGGTGATGTCCATCAAAAACACATCCGAGGCCCGCACAGCAGTTGCTGTCTGGCGCAGGTCTTCATTTACCTGCGCCAAAAGCTGCGCATTGTCAGGCTCTGTCAAAAGCTCGGCCAATATACCGCGCTCGGCAATCAGGGCTGGCAAAGGCGCATAACGGTCAATCGCGGCACGCAGGCTCTCGGCGGCAAGCTTCAGCGGCACAGTGTCCTGCTCTGCCTGCTGTCGGAAGTAATGCCGCTCCAGCGAAGGCAACGCCATGACCCCCGCAAAAACTGCGGCTGCCACAAGACTGGCGATAAAAGCAAATGTGTTGCGACGGGACAAAAGCACGGTGCAATTATGCTGACGGCAGCAACTTGTTGGCAATGCCTAATTTAAGGCGATGTTATACTTGACAAACCAATGGCTATTTCGTATCTATAGTGTATAGAAACGAGGTTCACCAATGTCCGCACTGTCCGCCCCTTACATGCACAACGAAGCCGCAGCGTTTGCGCACGTTGAGGGTATGCTTTGGCCGGAAGGGCCTGTTTGCCCCGCTTGCGGCGTGGTCAACAACGCTTATGCCCTTAAAGGTGTTCGCTCTAAGCCATCCAAAAAGAATCCCGAAGGCGTTGAGCGTCACGGCCTCAAGAAATGCAAAGACTGTGGCAAGCAGTTCACTGTGCGCATTGGCACGATATTTGAGAGCAGTCACGTAAAGCTGAACCTGTGGCTGCAAGCAATCTACCTTATGACCAGCAGCAAGAAGGGCATTAGCAGCCACCAGCTGCACCGCACTCTGGGCGTAACAGTCAAGACCGCATGGTTTATGTCCCACCGCATCCGCGAAGCTATGCGCGACGATACGATCGTTGATTTTGGCGCTGGCGGCGGCACTGTTGAGGTCGATGAAACATTCATCGGCAAACAGCATGAGAAAAGCCCAACTGCGCGCGGTGGTGATCATAAGAACAAGCTCCTAACGCTTGTTGACCGCTCTACAGGCCGCGCTAAGTCCATTGTGGTGAAAGACCTCAAGGTTTCTACCCTACTGCCCATCTTGCGCGAAAACATTGCCGAGGAGGCCGTCGTTTACACTGACGAAGCGCGTCAGTATTCCAAGCTCGGCAAGCATTTTGCTGACCATGACTTTACTACTCACAGTAAAGGCGAGTATGGCCGTGGCGTTGTCCACACGAATACCGTTGAGGGGTATTTCAGCATCTTTAAACGCGGCATGAAGGGCGTCTATCAGCACTGCAATAAACGCCATCTTCATCGTTATGCGGCAGAATTTGAGTTCCGTTACAATAATCGCATCGCCAATGGCGTGAACGATTTAGGCCGTGCAAATAACGCACTTTTCGGTGTTGTAGGAAAACGAGTTCTGTACAGGGACTCATTGGGCGCGTAGAATCTGCGCAGAAAGCGCAGAAAATGACAAAGCCAATTAAAATCACAGTCAGCGGTACAGATCATCGAGGCGGAGACGCCCCGACGGTCGAAGACCTTTTGTCTCAGATTCAAGATTTTGTCTACGTTCTACGCGAAGTTGAGAGCGCAGTTTCTGATACCAGTAGTAGCGAGATTGTTTGGCGGGTTACAAACGCGACTAAAAACTCTCCTCTTACCATTGAGGTAACTCCTACACCAAAACAGCACGCCATGAATATTGATATGCGCGCTGAGAAGGTCGTGCGCGCAACTGCTTTAGGGTTCCAAAAGATTGCACAGACTGGTGAGAGGCCCCCATTTTTCACTGATCAAGTCTTGGATCGCGCAGCAAAAGTCTATGCACGAGTGACAAATGGGTTGGCGACAACCGTAGTGGACTTCGGGGCCTATGAAGATGCTCCAATACTAAATGCCACACCAAGCGCGGCTCGTGATATTGTAAAAAGACTCGATGCGGCGAAACGGCCTGCACCCATTTCCCATCGGGAATTAGGGTCTTTGGAGGGATTTATTTCCAAAGTGGAATTGGACGGATTTGGGCGACCAATAGTCTGGCTGAAATCTCGCCTAGATGGTCAAGTCGTGAAGTGTATATCTGACGAAGATGGCTTGGATAGAATAGGACATTTTGAGGTTTCCGAAGTTCTAAAGGGCTTAAGGGTTCGAGTTCACGGCATGATGCACTTCAAAGACTTGGAGCAAATAACTTCCATTGATGTTGATGGCGTTCACGTCTTTGAAGCCGATGCGGGGTTACCTGATTACGCTAGTATCGTAGCGCCCGATTTCACTGGTGGGCTTGAGGCCAGTGAGTACCTAGAGGAGTTACGTCGTGATGGCTAAGTTGCCTTGGGTTTATTGGGATGCGTGCACTTGGATTGCCTACATCAATCAAGAGAAGTCCGTTTTGGGCAAGGATGGAACTCTAGAAAACCGTTTCGCTAAATGCCTAGAAGTTCTAGATCAGGCGAATAATAAATCACTGGAAATTGTAACCTCTGCTTTCACTTTAGCAGAGGTTTGCAAGAACCCAAATGTAAGAGAAAGTCCGTTGGACAACCTCCCAGCATTCTTTGAAAAATCCTATATCCTTGTTGTTCCCGTAGATATGTCGATTGGAAGGCGAGCGCAGACCATGCAAGCGAGCGGACTAGTTAGCCTTAAGCCGCCAGACTCAATACATCTGGCTTCTGCAATAAGGGCAAAGGTCACAGAATTGCACACATTCGATAGAGGCATACTGCAACTTGATGGCTTAGTTCCAGGTGCGGACGGGAAACCTTTAAAGATATGCAAGCCGTCGGAGGGTTTGCCCCTTGGCCCACTGTTTGAAGGGGATGAAGATGAAAGAGAAGACTAAAACCCAGCGTGAACGCTTTGAAGAAACGGCCCGTCAGCTTGAGTGCGACGAGGACGAAGCGAAGTTCAACGCTGATCTGAAAAAGATTGCAAAAGCCAAGGCGGCAACGGGAAAATCAAGAAGTTCAAAAGATGGATGATTTAGCTCTGCAGATAGGAAGGATCGTGCTTGCTGGTGCGTTTCTTTTCGGATGGTTTGCCGCAGGTGTAAAAGCTGCTGACAATGGACATGAGGCGCTTGCTTGGGTGATTGGCTTAACCCCACCGGCAATTTTTATCTTGGCGCTATTTGGCGTCTTTAGTTAGATTTGGTTTGCCAAGTATAATATCGCCTAATTTAAAGCCACCTTGAAAATCAGCACGTTTCCGGCCTCTGCGCGGCCCGTAAGGTTTGCGTAAGGTAGCCATGATCAACAGCGCTAAAACAATAGCGCGGTTTATCCTATGTTCACGTCATCACCAGCCTTCCGGCAATTCACATCCCTTCGCGAAAAGCTGACACTCTCGCCACTGTCGCTGACTCTCCTCACAATCGGTTTTCTGTTCTGTGCCCATAACAGAACATTCTGGTCCATCGGGTTTGAGGTCTTCCAAGGGCATCCGCTATCCTTCGCCGCCTTCGTTGCGGCCGTCTTCTTTCTTTTGCTTGCCGCGTTCAGTCTCTTTGCCTTTCCATGGCTTGCCAAGCCGTTTCTGGCCGCAATGGTCGTGCTCAGCGGCGTCACCTCCTACTACATGGACAGCATGGGCGTGATCATCGACCGCGACATGATCCAGAACGTCATGGTCACAACCATGACCGAATCCAAACACCTCATCACCTTCGGCTTCGTGTCGCATGTGCTGGTTTTCGGCGTCCTGCCTGCGGGTCTGGTGCTGATGGTCAAACTCAAGCCGCAAAGCCTGCTCAAGTCTGCCGCCTTGCCCGTTGTTACCTTTGCAGTCAGCCTCGCACTCGCAGCGGGCCTTCTGATGAGCGATCTGAAAACCTATTCTTCCATCTTGCGCGAGCGCAAGGATTTCATGAGCAGCTTCCAGCCCGGCCAGCCGCTGGTCGGAGCCATCCGCTACGCCAAGATGATGTCGCGCACAGCCAATATCGTTGTGGAGCCTCTCGGAGAAGATGCCGCAAAAGGCCCGTCTTACGCCAAAGCAGACAAGCCAATGCTCACAATCCTTGTTGCAGGTGAAACCGCCCGCACACAGAATTTCAGCCTCAACGGCTACGCAGTAGAGACAAACCCGAAGCTCGCAAAACTGCCCGTGGTTAGCTTCTCCGATGTCTCCTCCTGCGGCACGGCAACGGCGGTGTCCCTGCCTTGCATGTTCTCGGCCTTCAGCCGTGGTAGCTATTCCTTCGAGAGAGGTATTTCCCAACAAAACCTGCTCGATGTGCTCGATCATGCAGGCCTGAAGGTCGAATGGTGGGATAACAACACAGGCGATAAAGCCATCGCTGCGCGTGTCGCTTCCCGCTCTCTCACCCATACCGAAAATGAAGAATTTTGCGCCGCAGGCGAATGTATTGATGGTATCTTCATGCAAGAACTCGCCGCCTACGCCGAAACAATAACCGAAGACACAGTGCTCGTGCTCCACCAGATCGGCAGTCACGGCCCAACCTACTACCTGCGTTACCCCGAAGAATTCGAGCGCTTCACACCCTCCTGCCGTACGGCCGAGTTCAAAAACTGCACACCCGAAGAAATCACCAACGCTTACGACAACACCATCGCCTATACCGATGAAGTCCTCGCCCGGACAATCGAGTGGCTCGGAGCACAAGACAAGCTCGACACAGCTCTGCTCTATGTCTCCGATCATGGCGAGTCACTGGGCGAGAACGGCCTTTACCTGCACGGCTCGCCCTACTTCATGGCGCCCGAGTATCAAACCAAAGTCCCGATGATCCTCTGGATGTCGCAGGCCTTTCAAGACCGCGTTGACGTTTCTCAAGACTGTATGGCCGACAAGAAAAATGCGACCCTGTCACATGACAACCTGTTTCACTCGGTTCTGGGCCTGCTCGATATCGAAACAGCCGAGCGAAACGCCGGCCTCGACATCTTCGCCTCCTGCAAAAACGTCTCGAAAGTCGCCAGCAATTGATAGCCGCACAAACCCCGCCTGAAACGAGACCCTCACACCATGCCCCGCCTGGATGCAACCTTGACCATGTCACTCAGCACTGGGAGAAGTCCGCGCACGGTGCTAAAGACCAAGGGTCGCGCGCAACCTGCGCCCGCTCCTTTGACCTGATGTGAAAGACCGCCCATGAATATGCTCAAGATCGTTGCCGTCCCGATGCACAAAGAAGGCCGCAAATTCGTTGCGATTTTCGCCGCAATAACGGCTGTGCTCTACTTTGTCTGGATGCCCTTGTTTCTGCTGGGCGTCGTCGTCACTGTCTGGTGCTATTACTTCTTCCGCGATCCGGTGCGCGTCATCCCGCAACAACAAGGGCTGGTCCTGTCCCCTGCCGATGGCATCGTCTCCCTCATCGAAGATGTCATCCCCTCGCCCGATCTTGGCCTCGGCGATGCGCCCCTCACACGGGTCTCGGTGTTCATGAATGTGTTCAACTGTCACGTGAACCGCGCGCCTGTTGCAGGCAAAGTCACCCATGTCGTCTATCATCACGGCAAGTTCCTAAACGCCTCACTCGATAAAGCCAGCGAGCACAACGAGCGCAACAGCATCACCATCGAAACCGATGAAGGTGTGCGCATCGGCGTGGTCCAGATCGCTGGTCTCGTGGCGCGACGCATCGTCTGTTTCGTGCAAACAGGCAGCATGCTGGGTGTCGGCCACCGCTTTGGCCTCATCCGCTTTGGCAGCCGTCTTGATGTCTACCTGCCCAAAGGCGTCTCGCCGCTTGTCGCTGTCGGCCAAACCGCCGTGGCAGGCGAGACAGTTCTCGCCGACCTCAAAGACCCGACACGCCAGCGCGTGGGTGTGCCCGAATGAGCGAGCCGCAAAGCATCAAGCTACGCCACATCGTTCCGAGTGTGGTGACGGCCTTCTCGATCTGCGCTGGCATGTCCGCGATACGGATGAGCCTTGAGGGCCGCATCGAACTGGCGCTCTATTTCGTCCTCCTCGCGGTGTTTCTTGATGCCGCCGATGGCAAGCTTGCGCGCTTCCTCGACAGCGCCAGCCCCTTTGGCGCCGAGCTTGATACGCTGGCCGATTTCTTCAACTTCGGAATCGTGCCGGGGTTTCTGCTCTACAACACGCTCTACATCGGCACCGAATACGCCAGCCTCGGCTTCCTCGCGACACTGGTTCTCGCCGTCTGTTGTGCGCTCAGGCTTGCACGCTTCAACCTCTCGATGCGCAGCACAGAAGTCACGCTCATCGCCGATGATCACTTTGTCGGCGTCCCCGCTCCCGCACTGGCCTGCCTCGCGCTCATGCCTGTGTTCATGCATCTCTACGGCTTTAAGGACACCGACCTTCCGATTGTGCGCGCCGCCTATATCATCGGCGTTGGCCTGCTCGCCGTCAGCACAATCCCGACGTTCTCAATCAAACACGCCAGCATCAAACGTTCGCAACTGCCCTTCGCCATCGTCGCAGCGATGGTGCTGGTCATGTGCCTCGTCGTTTACCCCTGGCCCACCCTGATTATGGTGAATCTCATTTACCTTGCTTCGCTGCCCTTCTCCTACTTTTCAAAATGCAAACACACCAAGGCAATGCAGGAAAATCATGCGAATTCTGCTGATTGAAGATGAAGCGGCGCTGGCCCGCCCCCTGAGCGAGCACCTGCAAGCCGATCATCACATCGTTGAATGGTTCAGCACACTCGACGAAGCCGACAGCGCCATCCGTGCGCTGGAGTATGACGTGGTGCTGCTTGATCTACAGCTCCCCGATGGCGACGGCCTCGCCTTTCTGAGCAAGCTGCGCGATCAACACATCCGCACGCCTGTCATCATCCTCACAGCCCGTGACAAAGTCTCCGACAGAATAGACGGGCTCAACCGTGGTGCCGATGACTACGTGATCAAACCGTTTGATCTTGATGAGGTAAAAGCCCGCATTCACACCGTCTGTCGCCGCAGCAATGACCTGATGACCCAGAACATCACCCTGCGTGACCTCACCATCTGCCTCTCCGATCAAAGCGTTCAGCGTGCGGGCCAACCCGTCAGACTCACGTCCAAGGAATGGGGCCTGCTTGAGGTTCTGCTCCGCCGCAAATCAAAGATCGTTCCAAAAGAAAGCCTCGAAGCCGCAATCTATGCCTACGGTGAAGAGGTCGAAAGCAACGCGCTCGAAGCCCACATCAGCCGCCTGCGCAGCAAACTGGGCAAAGATCTTATCGTCACACACCGCGGTATGGGCTACACCCTGAACACATGACACACCGCCGCCCGAGCCTGCTCCGTACCCTCTTCAAATCCCTGCTCCTGCCGGGCATCCTCGCCGCTCTTCTCGGGGTCTTCATCGTCTATAATCTCACCAAAGAGGAATACGACGAGCTGCAAGACGCCAGCCTGATTTCCAAGGCCCACCTGCTCCTGAAACTGGCCGAAGCCGGCAACGCCTCCGCGCAAGCCTCCTTTTTGTCCTTTGAAACTGACATCCTCAGCCCGGAAGAGCGCTCTGTTTACTGGTTCCTCGACAACACAGGCCAAGTCGCCGCACATTCACCCGAAGCCACGCCCGATTTGCTGCCCTCACAACTCACCAACGGCATGATCACCGCAAACAACCACCGCTTCGCCATTGTCAGCAGCGGCGACAAGCGCACCGTTGTCGTCGGCATCCCCATGGACGAGCGCAACGAGGCGATCACCGATGTCCTCATAGGCGTTGTTCTGGGCTTTCTGCTGCTCGGCGTGCTCTTTTCCGCAGCCGCCTTTCGCGCGGTGCGCAAATCTTCGCGGACCATCGCCAAACTCAGCGAGAATATCGCAAGCAAGGATGAGCACGACCTGTCGCCCATCAACAGGCACAATTCCTTCGCCGAGATCGACCCGGCAATCGACACACTCGACACCCTCATGGCACGGCTCGATACAGCCCTCGCCGCCGAGCGCGCCTTTGCCACCAACGCGGCCCACGAGCTGCGCACCCCCGTCGCCATCGCTCTGGCCCACGCCCAGCGCCTCAAGGCGCAACTGGCCGAGCCCTCATTGGCAAACAACGCCGCCGAAATCGAGCAAGGCCTCAAGCGCCTCGCCCGCCTCATCGAGCGCCTTCTGCAAATGTCACGCGCACAGTCGGGCCTCGGCACAACCCCCGCCAAATCCGATGTCCGCCCAGTCATTTCCATGTTGCTGTCAGAACTGCGCCAGCGCGAACCCTCCGAAGACAGGCTTGCTCTCAAAGAACCAACAGGCATCTGGCCCAGCCGCGTTGACCGTGACGCGCTGGGCATCATCCTCAACAACCTCTTTGACAACGCCCTGAAATATGCCTCAGGCCCGATGCCCACGGTGGTCGATGCAAGCCAACCAGGGCAAATCACTGTGTCCAATGATTGCGAGGCGCTTTCCCCGTCCGATCTTGAAGCCATCCAGCACCGCTTCGTGCGCAAGGAAACCAAATCCGAAGGCTTTGGCCTCGGCCTCGCAATCGTGCAGCAACTCTGCAATCAGTCAGGATGCACGCTTGAAATTCACTCGCCCCAAACAGGCCGGCAACGCGGCTTCACAGCCGTCCTCACGCTTCCACCCGAGTAACAGCCTTCCGCCCGGTCCTGAGCACTCCGATGGCCCAACGAGAATTTCATTCACAGAGCAGTTTACCTAAAATTGTTTCGAAGCTTTCACCTGCAAAACAATCAGCGGCAAAGCTTCAACGCTGGGTCAAGCTCAACCATCTGCTCTGCGGTCAGCTTGGTCATCTCGCGGCTCTTGCTCCACTTGCCCAGAAACTCCCGCCTGATAACAGGCGTCAGATACTGCGCATTCAAGCCATTAAACCGCCCGTTCAAATTGCTCGCATGAAAGCCAAAGCGCTTGCCGCGGATCAGGCAGGCGTTGGGCAAGCTCGTCAACATCGTGCAAGCCGAATTACACTCCCCCAACCGCACCCGCCGCCCGCTGGCCTTCAGTTCTGCATGTAACGCGGCATACTCGTATGGGTTCCCGCCCGTATCCCCCAATATCGTCAAAGGCCCGCTGCCCTGCACATCCGGCGTAGTGTTCATAGAACACGCCGCCAGCAACCCGATCACAAGAAAAAGAAATCTCACGCAACAACCTCAGAGTTAAAATCACCCCTGAGCGCGCATTCCAGAAGCTCCAGGTTCTCAGAACAGTCCGCATAGCGCGCCACCATATCGGGGGGCAGCACAAAAGCGTCACCCGCTGTCAGCTCGCGCGGTTCCTGCCCCTCGGCATGAAGCACCATTGTGCCTTCCATCACGAAGGTAAAGTGAATGTCCGCATCAGTCCGTGTGGCGGGTGGCTCACCGCCCTCAAACCGCACCACCTGAATGCCGGCAACACCCTTTGTGCCGTCACAAATCCCCGTATCGCGGCAGGTAAAGCAAGGCACGCGGAAAGGCTGCCAAACGGCCCCCTCCTTCACATGATGGACAAAGCGCTGCCCCTGCCATTCGCGCGCGGGGTCGCCCTGCCCGTTCGGCAAGGTAAACTCGTGGTCAATCGTGGTCACATGGTCCGCAGGCACGCCAATCTCGATCACCTCGATATCAGGCGAGGCATGGCAAACACGGTGGCGGATTTCGGGCGGCTGGATCACGCAGTCACCTGCGTGCAACCGCATCATATCGCCTTGGTCTTCATAGAGCACATCAACCCATCCCTTGTAGCAAAAGATAAGCTGGAACCCGACGGTATGGTAATGCACCATATCAGGCACATCGCCGCCGCCGGGCACGCGGATATGGCTGGCAATAATCGCTCCGCCAAGCCGTGTTGGCAGCAAGTCGCGGTAGTTCATCCCCGCACGTCCAATCACCCAAGGTGCACTGTCCCGCAAGCGGCGCACATCAAACATATGTTCGGTTTTGGGCATCACCATCGGCGGGCTGATCTCGTCAATCTCGATGCGCGTCCCGTTCGGCGCCGTCAGCTCACGCGCACCGCCCGCAAATCCGTCGGGGTCGCTCGTCAGAATGCGCAATGTCCCCGCAGGCTCCTTCGCCCCCTTCTCGATCCGTAGCCGCAAGCCATGCCCCGAAAGCACCGCCACGCGCGGGTCATCGGCCGGGAAAATCTCGTCCAGCCGCATCCCGAGCACCTTGGTGTAAAACGGCAGATCGTCGCGCAGCTTATCTGTCGGCAGGCGAATTTCGGCGCGAATTTCTCCGCGCGGTGCGCCCTCTAGCGCGCGTGCCGCTTTCTGGCTCGCCTTTCCGCTCATGCCGCAAGCCTCCCCCGTGCTGCCTTGAAGCCGTCCCGTTTGCGCACACGGCTGGCGTATTGGTTGAGCTTCTCGTCATCCAGATCAAACTTCGCGCTGATCGCCCATCCAAGACAATGCACAAGCAAGATATCGGCAATCGTCATCTCCTCACCCATCAGGTAAGGCCCGACCATCCGGTCTGAAATGCGCTTCAGGTTGCGAGAAAATTCCCACTTAAGCGAGTCCTTCACAGCGGGCACACGCTTCTCTTCAGGCAAAATAAACGAGTGCCGCGCCGCCGTCCAAAGCACCGCATCCACCTCATCAATAATCTGGTGAAACCACGCATCCTGCTTGGCCCGCTCCAGCGTCCCTGCTGGGTAGGTAAACTGCCCGTGTTTGTCGGCCAGATAGGTCATGATAGCCGATGAATCAGTTATCAATTCCCCATCCACCTTCAGCGCAGGCACTTTTCCAGACGGGTTCACCGCCTTCATCTCGTCACTGCCTGCTTTCAGGTCGTGGTGGGTAAATTCCACACCCATCTCGTCCAACAACCAAAGCACCCGAAACGCACGGCTCGCAACGCCACCAAAGACTTCATACATGGTTTCTCTCCCTCGTTTGGGGCCACGAGACATCAAACGGCAGAAAGCTGCAAGGCCAACAATCAGAGATATCTGTAAGGTGGGTGATAACTCACCGCTTCCCCGCCAGTCCCGCCAGCCTTATCAACGTCCGCTCCACCAGAGCCATCTGCGGCGCGGTCTGCCCTGCGCTGCGCAGTTGCAAATCGGTCTCGATAAGATAGCTCAGTGCCTGCTCAAGCTTCACAGCGCCCCAACCCTGCGCTTGCTTGAGCATCCTGTCGCGGCGCGGCCCGAAGATCGGAGGGCGTAGCCGCGCAATCCCCTGACTCGCCCCCGCAGGGTCGCTCGCCGCCGCATAGAGCGCTTTGAAATGCCGTGTCGCGCCAATGACAAGCCCGACAGGCTGCACACCCTGCGCCTTGAGCTTCGTCATGATCGGATGGATCTGCCCCATCTTGGCCTCGGCCACAACGTTCAGCAAATCATCAAGCGCCGCCTCGGTGCTCTGCGGCGCGCAGGCGGCAATATCCGCGCTGCTCACCTCGCTCGCATCGCCGTGTTTATACAGCGAGAGCTTCTCGATGGTCTGGCGAAAGTCCCCCGGCCCCAGCTCGCGGCTCAGTGCCGTAAGGTCGGTCATCGCGTCACGGCTCACCTGCGCAAGCCCTGCGTCCTTCAGCATTCCTTCAATCTCGTCGCGCCCCGGCGGGTCGTCATAAATTCCGACAGCATAGGCATTGCGATGCCCCTCAAAAGCCTTGCGGATTTTCGAGGTCGCCTTGAGCTGCCCGGCGGTAACAATAATCTGCGCGTCACCTTCGGCCCAGTCTTCCAGCGCAGCCAGAATAGCAGGCGCGGCCAGTTCGGTCGCATCCTCCACAAACGCCACACGCGGACCGGGGAAAAAGCTCACCGCCTTCACCGCGTCCAGAAGCGCGGCAGGGTCTTTGCGCAAATCGCCCGCAGGCATCCGCACAAGGCGCATCTCTTCGTCGCCCTTGGGGCCAATCAGCGCCTTGATGACCTCTTGCCGCTTCAGCGCAACGCGCATCCCGTCACTGCCATAAATCAGCAAGCCTGTGCGCGCAGGGTCGGGCTTTTTGAAATACCCCGCCGCCTCGCGCCCACCCAGCTTCATGCCGCTGGCTCAAGCTTAACCGCCATAAGCCGTGTAACAATCTTATCGCCAAGTATAACCATGAGCCGCTCGGTCGCGTCTTTCTCGGCGGCGCGCGTGGCCGCTGTGCTGCCCGTGGTTGAATAGGCCGTAAAGCTCTGCACAATCCCGCTGCTCACAACCTTACCACCGTCAAGCGCACGCAAAGCATAAGTCGCCTTGCCCAAAAGATTATACCGCGTCGCCACGTTGTCTGCCGTAATCGCCATACGCTCGGTATCAAGCTCGATCGAGACAGACAGCGCATAGGCCGCGTTGCTCGTCCGCCCAAGCCGCTCTTCAAGATGCCGCACAAGCAAGTAGCCCTCACGGTCACGCGGCGGGTCAACTTCTATCGCACCAAGCAGCGCGCGCGCGTCACTTTCGGGCCCATAGACGGGCGTAAACCCGCAAGCCCCCAGCGCCAGCGCGCCCAGCAAAAATGCTCTTCGGTCAAGCAACCACATTCACAATCCGCCCCGGAACAACGATAACCTTCTTGGGCGTTGCCCCGTCCAGCACCTTTTGCACAGCATGATGCGCCAGCGCGAGCTTTTCAACCTCGGCTTTGTCCATATCTTTCGGCACGCTGATTTCCGCACGCCGCTTCCCGTTGATCTGGATGGGCATGACGATCTCGTCATCAACCAGCATCGCCTCGTCAGCCACGGGCCAGGGCGCGAGCGCGCACAACCCCTCGCCACCGAGCATTTCCCAAACAGCTTCCGCCAGGTGCGGCGTCATCGGGCTCATCAACTGCGCCAATGTCAGCGCCGCTTCCCGCTTGGCTTTGCCACCCGCGTTTGATTTGCCCAAAGCGTTGGTAAAGCCGTAAAGCTTCGCAATTGCCGCGTTAAAGCCAAAGCTTTCAACACCCATCGTTACATCATGGATCGCCTTGTGCATCTCACGAATGAGCGCCGTGTCATCGGCCTCTTGGCCCTTGGCATCGGCATCAATCTCGCTAGCGATACGATAGACACGGCCCAAATGCTTATGCGCCGCCTCCGCGCCCGAGGCCGTCCACTCCACATCGCGCTCGGGCGGGGAGTCGCTCAGCACAAACCACCGCGCCGTGTCGGCGCCGTAGCTTTCAATAATGTGCAGAGGGTTTACCACGTTGTTCTTTGATTTCGACATCTTCGCCGAAGGCACAACATCCACTTCGCGCCCGTCTTCCAGCACAGCCTTGTCGCCCTTCAGGGTCACTTCCTCGGGGTAGTGATACACAGGCCGCCCGTCTGCGCCCTCGCTCTTATAAATCGCGTGCGTCACCATCCCCTGCGTAAACAGCGCATCAAACGGCTCTTTCGCGCTCTCGGGCAGATGCCCGCAAATATGCATCGCCCGCGCAAAGAAGCGCGCATAAAGCAGGTGCAAAATCGCGTGCTCCACCCCGCCGATATACTGGTCAACATTCATCCAGTATTCGGCATCCGCCGCATTTGTCGGAGTCTCGGCGCGTGGCGCCGTAAAGCGCGCAAAATACCATGAGCTGTCCACAAATGTGTCCATCGTATCTGTCTCGCGCTTGGCAGGTTTGCCGCACGCGGGGCAAGCCACATCGCGCCATGTCGGGTGGCGGTCAAGCGGGTTACCCGGCTGATCAAAACTCACATCATCAGGCAGCTCGACAGGCAGGTTTTCCTTCTTCTCAGGCACAACACCACAGGCATCACAATGCACCACAGGAATAGGGCAACCCCAATAGCGCTGACGGCTCAGCCCCCAGTCGCGCAAGCGGAACTTGGTCACGCCCTCGCCAAGCCCTTTGGCTTCCATAAAGTCGATGGTCGCGTTGATAGCCTCTTCGCCCGTGGCCTCATCAAGCCCCGCAAAGTGGTCAACCCACTTCACCTTCTCCGATTTCGGCGGCACAAACGCCGCCTTATCCACTGGCTTGGGGTCATCCAGCGACACAAACGTGTCAATCACCGGCAAGTCATACTTGCGGCAGAAATCAAGGTCACGCTGGTCATGCGCTGGGCAGGCAAAGATAGCGCCCGTGCCGTAATCCATCAGAATAAAGTTGGCGATCCAGACAGGAAGTTCTGCCCCCGTCAGCGGATGCTTCACTTTGATGCCCGTGTCATAGCCCAGCTTCTCGGCCGTCTCGATAGCCTCTTCCGTCGTCCCGCCCTTGCGCGCTTCCGCGAGGAAAGCGTCAACCTCAGGGTTGCCTTCCATCGCCTTGGCAATCGGATGGTCAGGCGAAATCCCGACAAAGCTTGCGCCGTTCAGCGTATCGGGCCGCGTGGTATACACCACGATAGGCTCGCCGCCATCGACGCGCTCAAATCCAAACTGCAAACCACGGCTCTTACCGATCCAGTTCGCCTGCATCAGCTTCACTTTCGCGGGCCAGTTGTCCAAGCCGTCCAGCGCTTCAAGCAACTCGTCCGCCATGTCAGAGATCTTGAAGAACCACTGCGTCAGCTCTTTGCGCTCCACAACAGCGCCCGAGCGCCAGCCGCGCCCGCCTTCAACCTGCTCGTTGGCAAGCACGGTCATGTCCACAGGGTCCCAGTTCACAACCGCGTTCTTGCGATAGACCAGCCCCTTGTCGAGAAAATCGAGGAACAATGACTGCTGCTGCCCGTAATACTCCGGGTCACAGGTCGCAAACATGCGCGACCAGTCAAGCGACAGCCCCAAAGGCTTCATCTGCTCGACCATGTCGTCAATGTTGTTGTAGGTCCAGGTCTTCGGATGCCCGCCGATCGCCATCGCCGCGTTTTCCGCGGGCATACCAAAAGCGTCAAAGCCCATGGGGTGCAGCACATTATGCCCTGTCGAAATTTTGTAGCGCGCGATCACATCGCCCATCGTGTAGTTGCGCACATGGCCCATGTGCAGCTTGCCCGACGGATAAGGGAACATCTCAAGCACATAATACTTGGGCTTTCCCTCCTTGCGCTCCGCCGTAAAGATTCCGGCCTTGTCCCATGCGTCTTGCCATCTGGCTTCAATCTCTGCGGCGTTATAGCGGCTCATTGCGTGTCTCTCGGTCTATGTTTGGTGTTGCCAGCGGTGATAGAGGGTTTTGCTTGCAGGTTAAATCCTCAAATGCCGCTCCTGCAGCGCCTGCACATTTTTTCACCGCCCAGAAACCATGCATCTGCTGAAATTTTTACCGCAACTATACTGATTCAAAGAAAATATGCACTTGCAGCATTTTTTATCTTGAGGTTTCGCTGCGTTGCGGCAAATCTGGTTCTACAAACGGTGTTTCTTCTCCTCCTCCCTCTGAAGGGCGCCGCAACATAAAGCTCTCTGCGAGGCACTCCTCCTCCCGTCGCGCAGAGAGCGCCAAAAAGTCCAACAGGGCGATGGCCGGATGTGTGCGCATCCGGCCATCTCTGTTCTGCCTCAAGCGCGCAACCTTTGCACAGCAATCGCCAGCAAAGCGCCAACAAGGCCCACAGTCCCCGCCGCAAGCAGACCGAATTTAACAACCGCCGCACCCGAATAGGGCAGTGCAAGCCAAGCCGCAAAGCCTTGCGGATTTTCCAGCATAATCAATGAAATAAGGTTCTCCGTCACATCAAACACCGCCGCGGCCATCACAAAAAAGCCAGCCCGAAGTGCCAGCCTGCGCGCAAAGCTCTCCCCGGCTGCAAACCGCGCCACAAATGAGCTCAGAACAAGTCCAAGCAAAAAGAAACTGGCGATAAAACCAAAATCAAGCATCTGTGAGCACACATAAATATCGAGCGTCCCCGCGTCTTGCATAACCGCGTGGTAACCCCTGATTCTCTCGGCGCTGAAACCCGTCTGCCCCCTGAAGTAATCGACAGGATGCTGCGAGGCAGCATAAGCCGCGTCCATCAGGCCCTTGGCCCACCAGAACAGGCCCAAAACCAGAGCCACAGCTCCCGCATGAACGCCGCCGCTCAACCGCATCAATCCTTTCATCATCCTCACGGGCCTCCCCTCTCGCTGCGCCAACACAGCCAGCCTCCCTCCATTTAACGCAGACTTGTCCGATCTTGCCAAAAATTACCTGCCCCTCGCCGTTCTGATGCCATAGTCTGCCGCCAAAACACGGCCAAACAATCCGGGCAGCACCACATGAAGATCCTCTTTATCCACCAGAATTTTCCGGGCCAGTTCAAACACCTCGCCCCCGCTCTGGCCAAACTCGGTCATGAGGCCGTGGCGCTGACCCTGCGTGTGGAAAAGCCGACAAACTGGAATGGCGTGCGCGTGCTTCCCTACAAAATAAAGGCCCGCGCGGGCCAGAATACCCACCCGTGGCTGGTGGACTTTGACACCAAAGTCACCCGCGCCGAGGCCTGCTACCATGCCGCCGTGCAGCTCCGCGATCAGGGCTTCACCCCCGATCTCATCATCGCGCACCCCGGCTGGGGCGAGTCGCTCTTCCTCAAGGATGTCTGGCCCAAAGCCAGAATAGCAATCTACTGCGAGCTGTATCATCAGGCCGAATACCCCCACACCGGCTTTGATAAAGAGTTCCAGCCCGAGATCCGCCCGACAGAAGCACTCCGCCTACGGCTGAAAAACATCAACAACCACGAACACTTCGATATCGCCGACGCAGGCATCAGCCCGACCGCGTTTCAGGCCAACACCTTCCCGCCCGAGTTCCGCGACAAGATCACAGTCTGTCACGATGGTATCCGCACCGATACGCTAACCCCCGATGCGCAAGCCTCCCTCACGCTCGACACTGGCGAAACCCTCACCCGCAACGACGAGATCATCACTTTCGTGAACCGCAATCTAGAGCCCTACCGCGGCTATCATGTCTTCATGCGCGCCCTGCCACGGCTCCTCAAAGAACGGCCCAATGCCCGCGTGCTCATCGTTGGCGGCGATGATGTCAGCTATGGCGCCCGCCCGCCCAAAGGCCAGACATGGAAGCAAATCTTCATCGACGAGGTGCGCGCACAGATCTCCGATGAAAACTGGGCCCGCGTCCACTTCCTCGGGCGTATCCCTTACGACAAGTTCCAATCGCTGCTCAAAGTCAGCCGCGTGCATGTCTACCTGACATACCCGTTCGTGCTCAGTTGGTCCCTGTTTGAGACAATGAGTGTTGAAGGAGCAATCGTCGCCAGCAAAACAGCTCCGGTTGAAGAGGCCATAGAACACGGCATCAACGGCAGGTTGATCGACTTCTTTGATAAAGACGCGCTGGTCGAGGAGGTCTCCCGCCTGCTTGATAACGCCGGGGAGCGCGCCGAACTGGGCCGCAACGCCCGTAAACTCATCATAGACAACTACGATCTGGAGAGTATCTGCCTGCCACGGCAGCTACAGTGGGTTGAAGAGTTGGCTTAAAGCCGCCCGTCAGCAATACGCATCTGGCGCGCGCGGTTCAGGATAGCGTCTTCCACAGCGCGCTGCGTGCCGGCGGCTACAGGGCCACCACGGCTGGCCAGAGCAACATTAAGCGAACGCGCATCAAGCGCAGGGTCGTCTATATATACTGTGGCGCGGTAAGCCTTGCCGCCACCGGGCGGGTTGCCATAGCCAAAGACGATAACACCGGTAAACGGATCAATCGACTGCACAGGCATAAAGCTCAATACATCAAGCGAGGCCTGCCAGAGATAGCGGTTCACCTGCACATTGGCTTCATTGTTCTTTTTGCGGAACGCATCCCAAATGGTTGTTTCGGTATCACTGCCCTCGATTGCAGGCGTCGAAGGGGTGCGCACCGCACCGGGCGCATCATCCGCCTGCGTCGCCGCAGGGCCGACTCGCCCGAAAAGCCCGCTGCCCCCGCCACAGGCTGTCAGCGTTGTGATAAGAAACAAGATGGCAACAGACTTGAGTGCACGGCTGGGCATGTGAAGAATTCCGCTCTTTAATTGCATCTCCGTCCTACCCAAGCCTCGCGCGCTGAGCAAGCCTTTATGGTGACTTCCTATATATATAGCGCATTTCATGCCGTTTTAGCCCGTGTTTGCCCCGCACATCTCGCCCAACCGCCCCGCTTGGGCCTGTTTCTTCACTGTGGCATCTGTGCACCAACTTTTACAGCTTTGCGCAGGTGCATCCCGGCGCGCTTGCAATGAGACCCCGTTTAGAGCGAAACACCTTTCATACCCAATGCGGATTCCCCGCTTGGGCCTATGACATGAAAACCGAGGGAAAAATCATGAAAAAGATTCTTTTCGCTACGACAGCTCTCGTTGCAACTGCTTCTGTTGCCGCAGCTGACGTAACATTTGGCGGCTACGGCCGTTTTGGCATCATCCACTCAGACAACGCTGGCGCAGACGGCATTGCCGGCAACGCAGACGATGGCACAGGCGCATTCGGCAGCGGCACAGACGTAACATCACGTCTTCGTCTCATCATCACAGCAACAGCTGAATCAGATGCAGGCGTTACATTCGGTGCGATGACACGCATCCAGCAAGGCGAAGGCCAAACTGGTACAACAAACGGCGTTCGCTTCTTCGCCCGCTCAGGCGGCCTCGAAGTTGGTGTTGGTCACATCTGGGGCGCTCTCGAAAACATGCCAGGTCAGTACCCGGTAGACATGGGCCTCACAGGTCTTGGCTACGACTACACACCTTACGTTGGTGACGGTTACACATCACGCGGCGTTGGCATCTCAGGCACAAACGGCATCGAAGTAATGTACTCAGCTGGCGATTTCGCAGCTCACATTTCTGCTTCAGACACAAATGATCGTATCGCCGCCTACGGTGCATACACATTCAGCGGCTGGACAGTTGCTCTTGCCGTTCAAGACTCAAACGTAGCGACAGACACAGAATGGGCGGCCTCAGTTGGCGGCACAATCGGCCCAGTAGCTGTTGGCCTGTCATACACAGAAAACGGTGTAGACGGTGGTCGTGCAGTTCTTTCAGCAGGCATGGACGTTGGCGCAGCGACAAACGTAGAATTCTACTACGCTAAAGACGACAACGATCTTCTTGCTCTGACAGATGACGACTCATACGGCATCGACTTCAACCACGACCTCGGTGGCGGCACATCGCTCCGCGGTGGTGTTGTGAAACGCTTCAACAGCGCGACACAAGCCGACTTCGGTGTTCGCTTCAACTTCTAATCCTAGAAGCTGAACGAGTTATAGTTAAGGGCAGGCCTCGCGCCTGCCCTTTTCTTTTGTGCGCACCTGTTGTTATTTGACGGCAAACAAAGGAGCGCCCCATGTCCCTCTCGGAAATCACATCACGGATCGCCAAAGCCGAAGCCGCTGCAAACCGCCCCGCAGGCTCTGTGCATCTTATTGCTGTCTCCAAAGTACAGCCCGACGAGCGCGTCGAAGCTGTGCTCAAAGAGGGCCACAGGCTCTTTGGCGAAAACCGCGTGCAAGAAGCCGCAGGCAAATGGCCCGCCTTCCGCGAGGCCTACCCCGAAACGCAGGTTCACCTCATCGGCCCCTTGCAAACCAACAAAGCACGGCAGGCTTTCGAGCTGTTCGACGCCATCCACACGCTCGACCGCATGAAGCTCGCCAGCACCTTCGCCCGCCTCGCCCAAGAGACAGGCCACTGCCCCGAGCTTTTCGTTCAGGTCAACACAGGTGAGGAAGATCAGAAAGCAGGCATCGCCCCCGCCGAAGCGGACGCTTTCATCAAGGAGTGCACAGCGCTCGATCTGCCCGTTGCGGGCCTCATGTGCATCCCTCCCGTCGATGAAGAGCCCAGCCTGCATTTCGCCCTGCTCGCCAAAATAGCTGCCCGCAACGGCCTCACAGGTCTCTCGATGGGCATGAGCAGCGACTTTGAATCAGCCATTGCCCTCGGCGCAACCCATGTTCGCGTCGGCTCCGCCATCTTCGGCGCACGGGCCTACGAGCTGTGAACTTTCCACCGCTACAAACCGTCTCCACAGGGCTCGTTGTTGCCATTGTCGGCTTTTTCAGCTCCTTTCCCATCGTGCTTCAAGGCCTCACCGCCATGGGCGCAACCGAAGCTCAGGCAAGCTCTGGCCTCATGGCCTCCGCCCTTGCCATGGGCCTCACCGCGATCGTCATCAGCCTCGTCACGCGCCAACCCTCCTCCGTGGCATGGTCCACACCGGGGGTCGCTTTCCTCGCCGTTTCCGCCGCCCCCGCTGGCGGCTTCCCCGAGGCGGTCGGCGCATTTCTCCTCGCAGGCGCGCTCACCGTGCTCGCAGGCCTTTTCCGCCCCCTGCGCCGCCTCGCCGCCGAAGTTCCGCTGCCACTGGCTCACGCCCTTCTCGCAGGCGTGCTCATCACCATCTGCGCACAGCCCTTTCTGGCGCTGGCCAGCGCGCCCTATACCGCCCTGCCGATCCTGCTCACATGGTTCATCACGAGTCAGATCTCGCGCCTCTTCGCCGTGCCCGCCGCCGTGCTCATGGCCCTCGCGCTCACGCTCTTTCCCGCAGGCGTCGCTCTGCCTGAAAGCTTGCTCACACAGCCCGAACTGGTCACACCCGCCTTCAGCATAGCAAGCACCCTCGGCCTCGCGCTGCCGTTGTTCATCATCACAATGGCCACACAAAACAGCCCCGGAATGGCCGTGTTGCGCGGGGAAGGCTACCCGCCACGCCCCGCCTTCTTCCTCTCGGCGGTCGGCATCGCAAGCATCCTCTCGGCCCCCTTCGGCGCGGCCCAAACCTGCCTCGCGGCCATCACATCATCGCTCTGCGCAGGCAATGACTCGCACCCCGACAAAGCCCTGCGCTTCTGGTCAGCGGTCATGGGCGGTATCTACTACTGCATCTTCGGCCTCTTCGCCGCGCTCATCATCGCCGTCGCCCAAGCCGCACCGCCCCAAACGCTCGAAACCCTCGCAGGCATCGCCCTCCTCGGCGTCTTTGCCAATTCGGCCAGCATCGCCCTCTCCGAGGTAAAATCCCGCGAAGCCGCCGCCATCACATTCCTCACAACAGCCTCGGGCGTCAGCATCCTCGGCCTCAGCGGCGCAGTCTGGGGCCTCGCCCTCGGCGGCATCGCCTACTTTATCGCCCACAGGCACTAATTCGTGCTATCCTCTCCCCAAACAACGGGAGACAAACATGAAGCCAATCACCCTCGCCGCCGCCCTCATCCTCGCCGCAGGCACAGCCCACGCCGAGATGCAGCTCAGCTTCAAAGGCTGGGGCAATATCCCCTCCTGCACCACAGGCAAACCAAACACAGTGGGAAACCCCGCCTTCACCCTCAAAGGCATCCCCGCAGGCACAACCCAAGTGCAAATCCGCCTTAAAGATCTCGATGTCCCAGGCTACAACCACGGCGGCGGCAAGCTCAAAATGACAGCCGACGGAACCATCCCCGCAGGCACCTTCAAATACAAAAGCCCCTGTCCGCCCTCAGGCGTCCACACCTACGAATGGACGGCCACTGCCAAAAAAGGCAACAAAACCCTGGCGACAGCCAAAGCCGCCAGAAAATACCCCTAAGGCCAGCCTTAAAACGGCCGCCCTTTCTTATTGCCTTAAATATCCCGGGGGTAGGATTCAAAAGCTATAGAGCTTTTGAATCTAGGGGGCTGGCCCCCGCCACCGCGATTTGGCGTAGCCAAAGCGCAATCCCTCACCGCACAATCAACCGCGCGCCATACTCCACCCGCGCCGCAATCCAGTGCAGGTCTTCCCGCGCAAAGGCCACACAGCCCTCCGTCGGATAGCCCTTCCGCCGCCACTGATGCAGGAAAATAGCCGAGCCTTTGCCCGCCTCCGCACGAGGCCAGTTCCAGTCCGTCACAATCACAAGGTCATACAGCGGGTCCGCCCGCCGCATCCGCTCATGGCTGCCCCCGTAAGGCGCTTGCACAAGCTGGTTATACTCCGCATCTCCACTCTCGTCAGACCACAAGTCGCGCGGCCCGATCCGCTCCGCCCAAGAGCGCGGCTGCGCAATACGGTCGGGCCGATAAAACATCCCGACAAGCCGATGCTCCCCCAAAGGCGTCGCTCCGTCACCCTCGCGCTTGTCAGCCCGTATTCCGCCTTTACCAATCACACAAGGAAACGTGCGGCCCATAAAGCGCAGCCCCGTCGGCGTCAGCACCAAGTCGGCCACACTCACAACAAATGCCCCGATTTCGCCGCCTTCACCTTGAGATACGCGTGGTTATGCGCATTCTCGCCCACAACAAGCGGCACGCGCTCAACCACTTTCACACCGGTTTTTTCCATCATGGCAATCTTGGCAGGGTTGTTCGTCATCAGGCGGATCGCATCAAAGCCAAGCTCTTTCAAAATCGCACCGCCCACCCGAAAGTCGCGCTCGTCGTCCTCAAACCCGAGTCTGTGGTTCGCCTCCACCGTGTCAAACCCCTGATCCTGCAAGGAGTAGGCCCGCATCTTGTTGGCAAGACCAATTCCGCGCCCCTCCTGGTTGAGGTAAAGCAAAACCCCCGCGCCCTCGGCCCCCATCTGCGCCAAAGCACCGCGCAGTTGCGGCCCGCAATCGCACTTAAGTGACCCCATCAAATCGCCTGTAAAACAAGCCGAGTGCAGCCGCGTCAAAACAGGTTGCGCGCGGTCAGGCTGGCCAATCTCGACAGCATAATGCTCCTCGCTCCCGTCATCGGGGCGAAACACATGCAGCCTCGTATTCTCCGAAACCTCGATAGGCACACGCGCCGCAACAGTCTCGCGCAGAGCAGCGCTCGCATCCATCGTCACACGCGCCGCATCAGCGTCCACAACCGTCAGTCGCTGAGCAGCCGCAAAAGCCTCGGGCGCCTCCAGATTGGCCACCAAAGCTGCTGGCAGCAACCGCGCCGCTTTCGCCAGCATCAAGGCAAGGCGGTGCAACGCTGCACTGCCCTCCCGCTCCGACATCAGCGGCCCTTTCATAGGGGTTGCCAAATCATCCTTTGGGTCGGCCACAGCCAGCACCCAGCGCAAATCAGCACCTTCAGGCAGCATAATCCGCGCCAAATCGCCGTCATAGGCTCTTGCCTTCAGCGTCTCTGCCCGCCGCGCCGTTATGGCCAGCACAGGCTTGAGCCCGTCGGCCTGCAACGCGTTCAAACGCACCGCATCCGCTGTTTCTGCCGCCATAACAACCGCACCTTGCCCGCCGCTCACAAGCACAACAGGCACACCAATGCGCAAATCGGCGCGCGCCCGCGCCAGAGTTTCGTTTATGTCGGGGCCAAGGTTCATGGCTCACTCTTAGGCGATCAGATTACAGAATTGAAACAAAAACAGCCCTCACAACACGACCCCGTGAAAGATTGCAGCAAAACTTGCGAGAGCTGCGTTCCGCCCTACCTTGATCACAAGACGTTCACAAAGAAGTTCATTCGGAGGCCCCAATGGCTCAGCTTAGAAAAATCCTGCTTGTCGATGATGATGATGACCTGCGCGAAGCGCTCAGTGAACAACTCGTCATGACAGAAGACTTCGACGTATTCGAGGCCGACAGCGGCGCCACTGCTATGCAAAAAACTAAGGAAGGCCTCTACGACCTCATCATCCTCGATGTCGGCCTCCCCGATACCGACGGCCGCGAGCTCTGCCGCCTCATGCGCAAGCAAGGTGTCAAAGCCCCCGTGCTCATGCTCACAGGTCATGATAGTGACGCCGATACCATTCTCGGCCTTGATGCCGGCGCCAATGATTACGTGACCAAACCGTTCAAGTTCCCCGTGCTCCTCGCCCGCATCCGCGCCCAGCTGCGCCAGCACGAACAAAGCGAAGATGCGGTGTTCACACTTGGCCCATACACGTTCAAACCCGCGATGAAGATGCTTGTCACTGAAGATGACAAAAAAATTCGCCTGACCGAGAAAGAAACGAACATTCTCAAGTTCCTCTATCGCTCAACCGACGGTGTAGTCGCTCGCGATGTGCTCTTGCATGAAGTTTGGGGCTACAACGCCGGCGTCACTACCCACACGTTGGAAACCCACATCTACCGCCTGCGTCAGAAAATCGAGCCTGACCCCTCAAATGCACGCCTTTTGGTCACAGAATCGGGCGGGTATCGTCTGGTTTCGTGAGGAATACCTGATTTTCTTGATTTGCATCAAAGATGCATGTTATAGTTGTGTATACAAGTTAACTACCTCGTCGCATATGCGGGCAATCATATGTACCTCCCTGTTGGACTACGGCCGAGCTTTTAGCTCGGCCTTTTTTTATCCGGCTGAAGTGTGGTGATTCACGCAAGCGCCGTCTGCCTAAAGCGTTTTGCGTTTCATCTCTGTCACAGGTCTAATGCAAACATCCGAAACCGTGAAAGGCTCTACACAACGACGCCGAACAGTGTCCCCAATAGTGAGGTAATGGCCATGGCAAATACGCCCCAGCACACAACCCGCACAATAGCGCGAAACTTTGGCGCTCCGCCGGCGATAGCCCCCAAAGCCCCCAGCACAGCCAGCGCAAACAAGGTCACCACAAGCACAACAGGAATAATCCAGCCTTGCGGTGCAACCACAGCCGCCAGAAGCGGAACAGCCGCTGCAACACTAAATGTCATACCCGAAGCAAAGGCCGCCTGAAACGGGCGCGCAGAATGCACTTCAGAAAGCCCGAGTTCGTCACGCATATGCGCTCCAAGCGCATCATGTTCGGTAAGCTCCAGGGCAACCTTGCGCGCCGTGTCTGGTGAAAGCCCGCGCTCTTCATAGATATGTGCAAGCTCCGCAATCTCGGATTCAGGGTTCGCTTCAATCGCCTTTATTTCCCGAAGCATATCCGCCTTCTCGATATCCGCCTGCGAGGAAACAGAGACAAACTCCCCCGCCGCCATCGAAAGTGCACCCGCGGCAAGCCCGGAAAATCCGGCCAGAAAGACCGTGCTCGCGCTCGGATCGGCCGCAGCAACGCCAACAATAAGCGCCGAAACCGAGACGATCCCGTCATTGGCCCCCAAAACGGCTGCTCTCAGCCAACCGCTTCTGTTTACATAGTGTCGCACTTCGGGGTGTGCGGGCGGGCCTTTTGCCATCAGCCTCTCCTGTCTTCTCTGCCTGTTTACGCCGACAATAGCCGATTCCCTGCCAGTGCGTGTTGTGCTAACTCATAGGTTCTTTCAATCAGGAGCGCACCCCATGTCATTCACTCTCGCCACTTGGAACATCAACTCTGTCCGCCTGCGCGAGCCTCTGGTGCTCAAACTCCTGTCGGAAGAGGCACCCGATGTGCTCTGCCTGCAAGAGTGCAAAAGCCCGGTTGATAAAATCCCCCTCGATGGCTTCAAAGCCCTCGGCTACAACCACATGGTCGCGCGTGGCCAGAAGGGCTACAACGGCGTCGCGATCCTTTCAAAAATCCCGATGATCGAGGCAGGCGCAGAAGACTACGCCCAACTCGGCCACGCCCGCCACATCGCAGGCAAGCTCGAAAACGGCGTAACGGTGCACAACTTCTATGTCCCCGCCGGCGGTGATGTCGCCGACCGCGAAGTGAATGAAAAGTTCGGCCAGAAGCTCGACTACCTCACCCAGATGCGCGATGCCTTCCACGCCGATGCGCCGCAAAAGTCCATCCTCGTGGGTGATCTCAACATCGCCCCCCGTGAAGATGACGTTTGGGACCATAAGAAACTCCTCAAAGTCGTTTCCCACACGCCTGTCGAAGTCGAAGCACTGGCGCAAACACAGGATGCAGGCGCATGGGTCGATATCACCCGTCAGGATATCCCCGAAGGCAACCTCTATTCATGGTGGTCCTACCGCGCCCGCGACTGGGACGAAGCCGACAAAGGCCGCCGCCTTGATCACATCTGGGCCACCCCCGATATTTCCAACGCTGGCCATTCTTCCCGCGTCCTGCGTGCCGCCCGCGGCTGGCAGCAGCCCTCCGATCACGCGCCTGTCTTCGCCACGTTTGATATCTAAGCGCCCCGCGCCCCTTGCAAGCACGCGCCGCATCCCTCACATAAAGGGCAACACATATTTCCCGAAGGAGGCCCCTCATGGAGCTCAATCTGACACCCGCCGCGCCCGACAACCTCATCTTCGACGTGACCGAAGCAACCTTCATGGCCGAGGTCGTCGAAGCTTCGATGGAAACACCAATCATTGTCGATTTCTGGGCGCCCTGGTGCGGCCCCTGCAAAACCCTCGGCCCCATGCTCGAAGATGCCGTGACCCGCGCCAAAGGCGCTGTCAAAATGGCCAAAATCGATGTCGATCAAGAGCAGCGCCTCGCGCAAATGCTCGCCCAGCAAGGCCTCCCCATCCAGTCGATTCCGACAGTGGTCGGCTTCTATCAAGGCCGCCCCGTAGATATGTTCCAAGGCGCTGTGCCGGCGTCGGAGCTTGAGGCTTTCGTCAAAAAAGTCGTCGATGCCGCAGGCGGTGATGCCTCCGGCGGTCTTGATGATGCCGTCGCCGCCGCCGAAGAAATGCTCGCCGAGGGCGCGGCCTCCGATGCCGCCCAAACCTTCGCCGCGATCTTGGAAGAAGAGCCGAACCATGCCGCAGCCTACGGCGGCCTCGTGCGCAGCTACATAGCACTTGATGACCTCTCGGGCGCCGAAGCCACCCTCAATGGCGCCCCCGCCGAGATCAGCGCCGCGCCCGAGCTTGAGGCCGCTCACGCCCAGCTCGAACTCGCCAAACAAGCGGCCAATGCCGGACCCGTGGCCGAGCTTCAAGCCGCCTCCGAAGCCGCGCCAGATAATCATCAAGCGCGCTATGACTATGCAAACGCCCTGCAAGCCTCGGGCGATGTTGAAGAAGCCGTAAACCAACTTCTCGAGCTTTTCCGCCGCGACCGCGAGTGGAACGATGGCGCCGCCAAAACCCAGCTCTTCACGCTGTTTGATGCCCTGCCCCCACAAGACCCGATCGCGCTGTCAGGCCGTCGCAGGCTCGGTTCCATGATCCTGATCTGAGGCACACAATGCGCAAGTTCAAAGACCTGCCAAGCGTCATTTCCGTCTTCCCGCTTCCGGGTGCGCTGCTCCTGCCGCGCTCCAACATGCCGCTGCACATCTTTGAACCGCGCTACCTCACCATGCTTGATGACGCCCTCAAAACCCCCGAGCGCCTCATCGGCATGATCCAGCCCGATACAGGCCCGCACCGCACCGAAGATGCGCTGATGACAATCGGCTGCGCGGGCCGCATCACCCAGTTCAACGAAACCGACGATGGCCGCTACATGATCACTCTCACGGGTGTCTCCCGCTACCGCATCAGCGCCGAGGTCGACGGCTTCGCGCCCTACCGCCGCGCCGAAGTGAGCTGGGAAGGCTTCGAGCACGACATGGGGCCAGAAGAACACGACCCCGCCTTTGACCGCGCCAAATTCATGGCCCTGCTTGAGCGGTTCTTCTCTGCCAAAGGCCTCAACACCGATTGGGAAACACTGCAAGAAGCCGAGGATGAGCTCCTCGTCAACTCCCTCTCCATGCTGCTCGACTTTGCCCCAGAAGACAAACAGGCGCTCCTCGAAGCGCCCTCTCTCTCAACCCGTCGCGAAACCCTCGTGACCCTTATCGAATTTGCCCTGCACAGCGGCGGCGATGGCGAGGATATTCTCCAATGACCGACACAAAACAGTTCGACCGCCACATGCTCGAAGCCCTCGTCTGCCCCGTCGCCCAAGGCCGCTTGGAATACGACGCCGAGGCGCAGGAACTCATCAGCAAATCCGCCAACCTCGCCTACCCCATCCGCGATGGCATCCCCGTGATGCTGTTCAGCGAAGCACGGAAGCTGGAAGAGTAAATAAAGCTTTCCCAAACCCACCGCGCGCAGCCTTCACACCTGCTGAGCGCGCAAAAACCCCGTTCAGGCCGTGCACGGGTTGTGCGCGCATGGTGCACGCATTTCACCCCCCCTGGAATCAGCAGGGCCAAAAGCGCGTTAATCTTTTGGGTTACGATTTCATCAAATCTGGCAAATCGCCGTTCAAACCCGCCGCTTCGCGCATAAATCCGCGCTTTAGGCCCGGCATAGCGTTGATCAGCCCCATGCCAAGGTCACGCCCCGCTCTCAGGATCGGATTATCGTTTGAAAACAGCTTGTTGGTCAGGTCGGTGCTGGCAGCCAAGGTGGCCGTGTCAAAGCGCCGCCAGCTTTGGTAGCGCTCCAGCACAAGCTGGCTGGCAAAGTCCTCACCGCGCCGCTCGGCATGTTCGATCACATGCGCCAGCGCAGCCACATCACGCAGCCCCGCATTGAGGCCCTGCCCCGCAATCGGATGCATCCCGTGCGCCGCATCGCCAACAAGCGCAAGCCGTTGACTTATAAAGGAATTCGCAATGGTCAGCTTCAGCGGATAGGCAAAGCGCTTGCCCTCCAGTTTGATCTCCCCAAGAAAGTCCCCAAAGCGCGGCCGCAACACCTCAAGATAGTCCTCATCGGGCAGCGCATTGATGCCATTCGCCCGCTCCGTGCGCTCTGACCAGACGATAGAAGAGCGGTTCCCCGGAAGCGGCAAAATAGCCAGCGGCCCCTGCGGCATAAAAAATTGTTGGGCAACGCCATTATGCGGTTTTTCGTGGGCAATCGCACAGACAAGAGCGGTTTGCCCATAATCCCAACCTGTCCGCCTGATTCGCGCCCTCTCCGCCGTCCCGGAGGCGCGGCCATCGGCCCCCACAATCAACCTTGTGGAGTGCACATCGCCATTGGCCAAAGTCAGCCAGGCACCGCTGTCATTCACTTCTTGAGCAACCACCTTACCCTCGATGGTTTCAATAAGCTCATGGGCGCTCACAGCCTCCAGCAAAGCGCGCCGCAGGTAACGGTCTTCCAGCATATGGCCCATCGGCCCTTCTTCCAGCTCACCCTGCTCGAAATGCAGAAAAAACGGCGCTGGCCCCTCGCCTGCGCGCCCGTCACTCGCCTTGATCTCGTTCATAGGCTGCGCGTGCTCTGACACCTTGTTCCATAGGCCCAAACGCTGCAAAAGCCGCACCGAGACCATAGCCAAAGCATAGGCGCGCCCGTCAAAGGCCGCGTTTTTGCGCACCGTCTCGGGCTGGGCATCAAAGATGCTCACACGCCGCCCTCGTTCGGCCAAAGCCAGCGCCAGAACAGGGCCGTTCAGCCCGCCACCCACGATTGCGATATCACTGTCATATGTCATGCCCCGCACTATGCCAGCCCTTGCGGGATTGTCCATGCAACAGAACGCCGCTACCGTAGATTTGAAAGCAGCAAGAGGGGCACACGATGACAAACTGGCTTACAATGAGCATGGCCGATCTGGGCCGTGGCATCGCCGCAGGCGAGATTGATCCTATTGATCTTACAGAAGAATATCTGAAAGCCATCAAAGCCCACCCATTCGGCACCCGCATCTACGCCCGCCTCACAGAAAAGCGCGCGAGGGCCGAGGCCAAAGCCGCTTCAGAGCGCGCCAGCCAAGGGCTGCGGCGAGGTCTGCTTGATGGTGTTCCCGTCAGTTGGAAAGACCTGTTCGATACCGCAGGCACAGCCACAGAAGCAGGCTCCGCCCTCCTCGAAAGCCGCGTGCCGGACACCGACGCATGGGTCTTGCAAAACGCCACAAAAGCAGGCCTCGTCTGCCTCGGCAAAACCCATATGAGCGAGCTGGCTTTCTCTGGCCTCGGCCTCAATCCCGTCACCGAAACACCCCCCTGTGTGAATGATGAATCTGCCGTTCCGGGCGGCTCTTCTTCCGGCGCGGCGGCCTCCGTTGCCTTCGGGCTCGCCCCTTGCGGCGTTGGCTCCGACACAGGCGGAAGTGTGCGCATCCCTTCCGCGTGGAACGATCTTGTCGGCCTCAAAACAACCTCTGGCCGCATCCCCCTCACAGGCGCAGTTCCTCTGGCCGCGACGTTCGATACAATCGGCCCGCTCTGCCGCACAGTTGAAGATGCCGCGCTCATGCTCGCCGTCCTTGAAGGCAGTCAAGCCGCTGATCTCAAAGGCGCTTCCATCAAAGGCATACGCCTTGCAATCCTTGAGACAGTCGCCCCCGATGAGGTGCGCGAAGCTCCCAAATCCGCCTTTGAAAGTGCCGTTCGGCACCTCAAAACAGCAGGTGCCCAGATCGAGCATATCAAGGCCCCCGAGGTCGCCGAAATCATGCCGCTCTCGGGTATCCTCTTCACATCCGAAGCCTACGGAACATGGAAAGACACCATCGAAGCCGCCCCGGCAAAGATGTTTCCCGAAATCCTTGGCCGCTTCCGCTCTGGCAAAGAATTTTCTGCCGCCGATTATGTCGCCGCATGGCAGACTGTCGAGCAAGCTCGCGCCACATGGGCCAAACGGGTTGCAGGCTATGATGCTGTCATCCTGCCAACCGCCCCGATCTTGCCGCCCAATGCCGAAAGACTGGTGACAGATAGCGACTATTACATCACAGAAAACCTGCTCGCCCTGCGCAACACACGTATCGGCAATTTGCTCGGCCTGCCCGCCATAACCCTGCCTACTGGCACTCCCAGCTGCGGAATTTCCTTCATGGGCGCGGCTTTCGGCGAGGAAAAGCTCCTCCGCGTGGCCGCTGCCGCAGAAAAAGCCATGTCTTAAATGCCACAAACCGCCTGAATCCACAGAGTTTTTCTGGACGGGAGAGGTTTGCTTCAGTAATTTACTCTCAAACGGGGCGCCAATGACCCCGAAGTTGAGGCAGTTTTAATATGTTTCCCGAGCGGTTCTCGAACCTTCCGGCCTATGCGTTTCCGCGTTTGCGCGCGCTGTTGGATTGTCATCCAGCAGGCGGCGAAACCGTGCACATGACAATCGGTGAACCCAAGCACCCCTTCCCCGCGTGGGTCGGTGAGGAGCTTGCCGCCAACATTGAGGGCTTCAACAGCTACCCCCCGAACGACGGCAGCGAAGCGCTGCTCACGGCCATTTCCGGCTGGCTCAAAAGCCGTTTCAACATCACTGCCGCTGCTGATACGCAGATCCTCGCGCTCAACGGAACCCGCGAGGGCCTCTATAACGCCTGCATGGCGCTGATCCCCGAAGAGATACAAGGCGAGCGCCCAAATGTGCTGATGCCCAACCCGTTTTATCAGGTCTACGCTGTCGGGGCAGCTTCTGTCGGCGCGCGGCCAGTGTTCACAAATGCCACAAAAGCCACAGGGTTTTTGCCCGATTTCACAGGCCTACCCACGGATATTCTCAAGAAAACCGCAGCAGCGTTCATCTGCTCCCCGTCAAACCCGCAGGGCGCTATCGCCAGCCGCACTTACTTGCGCGAGCTTATCACACTGGCAGAGCAGTTTGACTTCCAGATCTTCGCCGATGAATGCTACTCAGAGATTTATCGCAATGATCCGCCCCCCAGCGCGTTGGATGTGGCTACAGAGATGGGCGCGCACCCCGAGCGCGTGGTGATCTTTCATTCACTCTCCAAACGCTCCAATTTGCCGGGCCTGCGCTCCGGCTTTGTCGCAGGCGGGCCCGAAAGCATCCGCCGCCTCAAACAGCTGCGCAACTATGCAGGCGCGCCCCTACCCACACCACTTCAGGCCGTGGCAGCCCGCGTTTGGTCCGATGAAGAGCATGTTATTGAAAACCGCAGGCTCTATCAGGAAAAATACATAATCGCCGACAAGATTATGGCTGATTTCGAAGGGTACAAAGGCCCCGAAGGAGGGTTTTTCCTCTGGCTTCCGGTGGAAGACGGGGAGAAAGCCGCGCTCAGGCTCTGGCGCGAAACAGGCGTGCGCGTTCTACCCGGAGCCTACCTGAGCCGCGATGCCGAAGGGCGCAATCCGGGTAAGAATTACATCAGGGTCGCTATGGTGGCCCCAAAAGAAGAAATGCAGCAGGGGCTTACGCGCCTCAAAAGCTGCTTACAAAGCTGAGGACGAGGGAACATGGCATATCAGACACGCGGGCGCGATCCGCTACTCGATAGCAACATGGCGGAAGCCATTGAAAAACGCGGCAAAGAGCTGATCGGCATCGCGCTGATCGTTGTGGCTCTGGCCGCCGCGGCCATGATTGCCTCCTACACTCCGAATGATCCGTCATGGCTCTCCGCCACAGACGCCCCCGTGCAAAACTGGATGGGCAGCATCGGCGCCGCCATCGCAGCTCCGCTCTTCATGATCGTCGGCTGGGGCAGCTGGGGCATTGCAGCGGCCCTCCTCGCATGGGGCCTGCGTTTCACATTTCACTTCGGAGCCGACCGCGCCATCGGCCGCCTCATCTTCGCACCCATCTGGCTCGCGCTTCTGTCAATTTACGCCTCTACCCTCGTTCCGGGCGAAACTTGGACACATTCTTTCGGCCTTGGCGGCCTCTTTGGTGACACCGTGCTTGGCAGCGCTCTCAGCATCCTGCCAGTCGGAGCCACCTTTGGTCTCAAAGTTCTTTCGCTGCTTCTCGGTGCGGCCATGCTGGCATTCGGCTTCTTCATTCTCGGCTTCACACGCCCTGAAATCCGCTATATCGCCCGTTTCCTGATGATCGGCACAATCATGGCCTACGCGCTTGTCATGAACCTTCTGGGCAAAACAGCCACAGGCGCGGTTTCTGCTGCCCAAACCATGCAAGAGCGCAACCGCGTGCGCCGCGAGCAGCGCGCTGTCGAGCGTGCGGAAGCCGCCGAATGGGCCGCAATGCAAGACGCCCAATCGCTTGAAGCCGAACAATACGCAGCCCCTCAAGCGCACGCGCATTATGATGAGCCGCCGCTCACCGCACCTGTAGAAAAGGCAGGTGGTCTACGCGCGCTCATGCCAAACCTTATCCGCCGCCCCGAGCCTGTGGATATGCCGGAGCCGGAGCTTGTGGAGCCGCAGCCAAACTTTGGCGAATACGACACGCCCGAGGCCCCCTCGGATGACCGCATCAAAGCCAAAATCGCCGATGTCATCAAATCGCGTGTGCGCCAGATTCCGTCAATGCAAGCCCCAAGCATTGCCCCCCTCACAAAAGGGCGTGGCCACGGCCCGACACCGCTTGTCCTCAACACAACACCCCAGCCTCACATGCGCGCCGAGCCACCGCTCACTGGCGGCGCACAAAGCAGCCTGCCACCCGAGCCACAGCTGACAGCCAGCTACACGCAAGACTACGCACAAGAAGAAGCCTACGCGCCTGCCCAATACTATGACGAGGCCGACGACGAGGTATTTGAAGAGACGCTCCCGCTTGCAGAAGCCCCTGCGCCGCTGTCTTACTCTATCCCGACAGCCGAGCCCAAAAAGGTTGTGCAACACGCGCCCAAAAAGCCTGTGCAAACGTCCACACGCGCCAAAGCCGAGGCCCAGCCTGCCTTCAAGTTCGAAGACAAGCGCCCCGCCTACGAGCTTCCTCCGCTCTCGCTTCTGGCCGATCCTGTGCATATCGAGCGTCACCACCTCTCCGATGAATCGCTCGAAGCCAACGCCCGCATGCTTGAAACCGTGCTTGATGACTACGGCGTGAAGGGCGAGATCGTCTCGGTCCGCCCTGGCCCCGTTGTGACCATGTATGAGCTTGAACCAGCGCCAGGCCTCAAGGCCTCCCGCGTGATCGGCCTCGCCGATGATATCGCCCGCTCCATGGCCGCGCTCTCCGCGCGTGTCTCCACGGTTCCGGGCCGTTCCGTCATCGGGATCGAGCTGCCCAATGACAACCGCGAGATGGTCGGCTTCCGCGAGATTCTCTCTGGCCGCGAATACGGCGACGGCAACCACAAGCTGCCCCTCGCCCTTGGCAAGGATATCGGCGGTGATCCCATCGTCGCCAACCTCGCCAAAATGCCTCACCTGCTCATCGCAGGGACAACAGGCTCGGGCAAATCTGTCGCGATCAACACCATGATTCTCTCGCTCCTCTACAAGCTCACGCCTGAAGAATGCCGCATGATCATGATCGACCCGAAGATGCTCGAACTTTCCGTCTATGACGGTATCCCGCACCTGCTCTCTCCCGTTGTGACCGATCCGAAGAAGGCCGTTGTCGCCCTCAAATGGACAGTCGGTGAAATGGAAGAGCGCTATCGCAAGATGTCCAAAATGGGCGTGCGCAACATTGATGGTTACAACTCCCGCGTGGCCGATGCTTTGGCCAAAGGCGAGACATTCTCGCGCACCGTCCAGACAGGTTTTGACGACGACACAGGCGAACCCGTGTTCGAAACAGAAGAGATCATCCCCGAGAAAATGCCGTATATCGTCGTCATCGTCGACGAAATGGCCGATCTCATGATGGTCGCGGGCAAAGAGATCGAAGCCTGCATCCAGCGCCTCGCCCAAATGGCGCGTGCCTCAGGCATTCACATCATCATGGCAACCCAGCGCCCCTCTGTTGACGTGATCACAGGCACAATCAAAGCCAACTTCCCCACCCGGATCAGCTTCCAGGTGACAAGCAAGATCGACAGCCGCACAATCCTCGGCGAAATGGGTGCCGAGCAACTCCTCGGCATGGGTGATATGCTCTACATGGCAGGCGGCGCGAAAATCACCCGCTGCCATGGTCCGTTTGTCTCTGATGAAGAAGTCGAAGAAATCGTCAATCACCTCAAGGCCTACGGCCCGCCTTCCTATGTCTCTGGCGTAGTTCAAGGCCCGCCCGATGACAACGCAGGTGATATCGACGCAGTCCTCGGCCTCGGCGGCAACACCGACAGCGAAGATGCGCAATACGATGAAGCGGTCGCGATCGTTATCAAAGACCGTAAGTGCAGCACCTCCTACATCCAGCGCAAGCTTTCGATCGGCTACAACAAGGCCGCCAAGCTTGTGGAACAAATGGAAGAAGAAGGCCTCATCTCGGCCGCCAACCACGTTGGCAAACGCGAGATTCTTGTGCCGGAACAGCACTAGGCGGCTTTTCGCCCTTAAATCCATAAAGCACGGGCTAAAGCGTTTCGCGACCTTCTCCCAAAGAGTTGTTCGCGAAACGCCCGCTTTCCCCAATAATCGTGGCTCCGCATGAGCACAGAGCCGCCCTTGAGCGGTGCTCATACGGTTTTGTTATCGCTTAACAGCCGGTGTTTTCATATTTTAACCCCATATCAATAGTGCAAATTCGCATCTGGATGCTTAGGTAACGGTTATGAAACTCAAACACATCTTCTTCGCGCCCGTTCTGGCGCTCGCCCTCGCAAGCCCCGCAGCCGCAGACAAGCTGTCGCTGAACGCGCTCTCGCAGTATCTCAACGAGATGAAAACCGCCAAAGGCGCGTTTACCCAGATCAACGATGACGGGACAATCTCGACAGGCACGATTTACATCAAACGCCCCGGCAAAATCCGTTTCGAGTATAACCCGCCCGAGGAAACGCTCGTTCTAGCCAGCTCCAATGCCGTGGCGATCTTTGATCCGAAGACAAACCAGGGCCCGGAGAGCTACCCGCTCAACAAAACCCCCCTGTCTATCATCCTCGCCCGCACGGTCGATCTTGGCCGCGCCAACATGGTGACAGGTCACAGTTACGACGGCACCGCCACAACCATCACAGCGCAAGATCCGGCAAACCCCGAATACGGCAATATCCAGCTGAAATTCACAGGTGACCCTGTCGAATTGCGCCAATGGGTCATCAACGATGACAGCGGCTCAAGCACAACTGTGGTGCTGGGCGAGCTTACCAAAGGCGGCTCGCTGCCCAACACCCTGTTTGATATCGATGCAAACATGAAAAAGCGCGGAGGGCGCTAAGCCCCCGTCTTTTAATTCATCTCAACCGGCGACAGCTTGCAAGCTGCGCCCTATACATCTCCGAGCGGTTGCCGACTTCGCCCGCAACCCGCATGAGCCATGCCTTCTGGCGGTAGGTTCCGCGCGCATACCCTGTGTGCCCGTCGTGATAAGCCAGATACTGGTTGCGCGCATCGGTCAGAGAGATCCCGTTCCGCTCACGGGAAATATTCATGTAATACCCCATGAAGTCCGTCGCATCGCGAATGTTGTTCCGCTTTGCCATACGCCGGTTTTCTTTCTGCTGATACTCTTTCCAGGTCGCATCCAGCGCCTGAGAATAGCCGAAGGCACTTGACTGACGACCAACAGGAATCACTCCAAGCGCATACTGGAACGGCGTGCGCGCATCGGACTTGAATTTGCTCTCTTGGTAAATCGTCGCCATCTGGACATGCACAGGCACGCCCCACTTTCGCTCCGCCGCCTTGAAGGCACGGTAATATGTCGGGCGCTCTTTCAGAATGGCACAGGCGTTGTCGAGCTGCTTTGGTGCGCTCGTTCCCGCTCCACGGCCACAGGCCGCCAGAGATGCCACAATCATTAAAGCGCAAAGGATTCTGCTCATCTGCCCCTCGCTTATTTTTTGTTTTTACAACCATACCGCATTGGGCGCAAAATCTAAATCACATTTCTGTGCCACAAGCGCTTTTCTGCGCGCAAAAGCGATGTGTCGCTGCACACTGTTGGCCAGCGCTTCACAGAGTGTTTCCAGCAAATTCACTCTCTGAAATGGACATATGACCATTGAAAGCGTTATGCTGCTCGGATAGGGGCTAAACTTATGATGATACGCAAACGTGCCAAATACCACCTCGGACAAGTCGTCCGCCACAAAAAGCACCCCTTCCGTGGGGTGGTCTTTGATGTAGACCCGCAGTTTTCAAACAGCGACGAATGGTATGAAGCCATCCCCGAAGACAGCCGCCCCCAAAAGGAGCAGCCCTTCTATCATCTCCTCGCAGAAAATGATCAAAGCTACTATGTCGCCTATGTCTCCGAGCAAAACCTCGTAGCAGACTATTCAGGCGAACCGGTTGATCATCCCGATATCCCCGATCTCTTCGGCCCCTTCCAGGACGGCCAATACCCGCTTCAGTTCCAACTGAACTGACCCCAGCCACCGACTTTCAGCTTTCTTTTTGCTCCAAATATCCTGGGGGTCTGGGGGCAAAGCCCCCAGCCAGTCGGATTGCGCAAAGCGCAATTCGAAACGTTTTCACTCCACAGGTCGCCCGTCTTTCTTCCAGGCCCCGAATCCACCGTCCATCTCGGCCACATTCGTAGCGCCCATATCCTGCAAGGCTTTCGCCGCCAAAGCCGAACGCCACGCCCCCGCACAGAAAAGGATAATCTTCTTGTCCGTTGCAAACGCTTCCTTGTGATAGGGGCTCGCAGGGTCAAACCAGAATTCCAGCATCCCGCGTGGCGCACGAAATGCCCCGGGAAAGTGCCCTTCGCGCTCAAGCTCGCGCGGGTCGCGAATATCCACAACAAGCGCTTCGCCCGCCTGCGCCAATCGCCAGACTTCGTCGCGACTCAACGTCTCGATCTCTTCTTTCGCCCGCATCACGAGCTCTTTTACAGGTGTAATTGCCATGCTCAATACCCCAGCGCCGCGCCGTCTTTGCGCGGATCAGATGCGCCCTCCAGCACACCATCTGCGCGGATACGAATAGCCTGCGCTCCGCCCAGCGGCCCGTCAGGCACAACAACCTTATGTCCCATCTCGACAAGTTCGGCGCGCACCGCCTCGGTATATCCCTTCTCGACCTTAAGGTCGCTTCCGTCCGCAAAAGACCGCGGCGCATCAATCGCGCTTTGCGCATCTATGCCAAAGTCCTGCATATTCATCACAAACCGCGCATGTCCGCAGGGCTGATAGGCCCCGCCCATCACGCCAAAAGGCATAATCGCGCGGCCATTCTCCGCCAGCATCCCCGGAATAATCGTGTGCATAGGTCTCTTGCCACCGCCGTATGCATTCGGATGCCCCTCCTCAAGCGTGAAGCCGGCGCCACGGTTTTGCAGCAGAATCCCGAATTTCTCACTCGCAATCCCCGAGCCAAAGCCGTGGAAAATCGAATAGATAAAGCTCACGGCCATACGGTCTTTATCCACCACAGTGATATAGATCGTATCCTTATGCACCGCTTCACTGAGAGGTGCCGCCGCCGCCATCGCGCGCTTTGGGTCAATCAATGCCGCCAGCTTTGCTGCGGTTTTCATGCTCAGCATATGCTCAAGCCGCGTGGTTCTGTCGGGGTCAGCAATAAAGCGGTTGCGCGCATCATAAGCCAGTTTCGTCGCCTCTGCCTCGATATGCGCACGCATCGCGCCAAACGGCTCCATGCTGGCAATGTCAAACTGGCTCAGAATATTCAGCATCAGGTTTGCCGTTGCGCCCTGTCCGTTCGGCGGATGCTCCAGCAGATCAACCCCTTTGTAATGGCTCCCCACAGGATCGGTATAAAAGCTCACCGCATTGGCAAAATCGCTCAGCTCATGCACACCGCCAAGCTCTTTCAAAGCGGCAACCATATCTTCGGCGACTTCACCTTCGTAAAAGCCCTTGCGCCCGTCCTTTGCCACACGCCGCAGCGCCTCGGCCTGCGCAGGGGCGCGAAACATCTGGCCAATTTCGGCTGGTTTCCCGTTGATCAGATAATGCGCCTCGCCATGCCCTTGCAGAGCCTTAGCCGCCTCGGGCCAGTCAAACGCCACACGCGGCGCAACAGGCACACCCTCCTCCGCATAGCGAATGGCAGGCGCCAGAATCGCATCAAGCCCGAGTTTGCCATAATCCTCCGACAAACGGCAAAATCCGTCCATAGCGGTCGGGATCGTCACCGCCTCAGGCCCTCTGAGCGGCACAGTTTTTTCACCCCGCGCGCGCAAAGCTTCAATATCAGCTGCCGCAGGCGCGCAGCCCGAACCGTTCAGCGCGCGAATGGCCCCGCCCTCTTTGTCCTGAAACAGCACAAAACAATCGCCGCCAATTCCTGTCATCTGCGGCTCGCAAATCCCGAGCAGAACAGCCCCCGCTATAGCCGCGTCCATAGCGTTGCCGCCGCGCTCCATGATATCAACAGCAACTTTAGCCGCTAGAGGATGCGAAGTGGCACAGATGCCATTCTTCGCCAAAACGGGCGACCTCCCGGGGAAATGAAAATCACGCATATCTTGCCCACTCTATTGCTATTTTACAAAAGACTAAGCGCCGCAAAGACCATTGCCAATGCAGTTTTGCAAATCATCACCATATCTGGAAAGATAAGAGCCTCGACGCCGCACACTGGGTGGGGGCTGTTAACGTACGACGCCGAGGGAAGCCATATGCAGCTACAAAATT
The DNA here is from genome assembly GCF_025751535.1 of Lentibacter sp. XHP0401. Taxonomy (GTDB): domain Bacteria; phylum Pseudomonadota; class Alphaproteobacteria; order Rhodobacterales; family Rhodobacteraceae; genus Lentibacter. The sequence goes on from NZ_JAOWLC010000003.1 coordinate 77,388, forward strand.
GGTATGGCACTTGAATGAGGCAATTCTTCGTGCCGAATGAGGCGATTTGGTGAAATATTCTGGCCGTCCGATCAATCGGTATATCCTCAGGTCATCCATGACCCTCACAACAGATCGAAAAGGCAAGCTCATTGGTTTCTCCAACACGCTTGTAAGCAAGGTCGAAAGCCAGATTTCGCACCAGATACCAACCGAACCCACCTTCAGGAAGTGCATCAAGCGGCCCGTCAAGTGGTGGCAAACGTCCGTCTGGTAGCCCTTCCGAAGGCAAATTCCCGCCTTCATCAAGCACGTGAAACCGTAGCACATGCCCCGCACGTTTCAGAGAAACAGCAATCAGCCCTGTGTTCTGGGTGCCGTAAGCATGTTCCACGATATTGTTCAGCACCTCACCCAAAACAACCTCGACAGAGCCAATATCATCGGCACTCAGATCCATCCCTTTCAGCTTACAGATCAGTTCCGCCAATGCCTCACGCACCTCAAGCTCCCCGCTCGGGAACTCAAGGCACAGGTCAGCCTGCGCCTGATTAGCATAGAGCGTCATCTGCCCGTTCCTCACCGCAGGTCAGCCCGCCTTGTAGAGCTTGTTCACATCTTCAGCCTGCGCATGGATGGTAAAGATCGAATCCATCCTCGTGAGGCGGAAAACCTTCTCCACAGTCGGGGTCAGCCCCGCCAGATCAAGCCGCTTCGTGCTGCCCATCAATTTCATCACAGCAACAACCGCGCCAAGCCCGCTCGAATCGATAAAGCCCACCTCGCTTAAATCGAGCACAACATGGCTCGCCTTTGCCTGCCCCGTAAATTCTCTCAGCGAATCTTTGAATTTCAACGCAGCGGCCGCATCAATCCGCTCGGCCAGAACCTTTACAAACAAGAGATCACTTGTCTCTCTACAGTCAAATTTCATCACTATCTCCGCTACCGTAGAAATACGCCTTTGTGTCACGAGACTAGACGGCAAACCTTTCTATTCGGTATTCAAGAGGCAATTCAGGAGGACATCACATGAAAAAAGTAATCATCGCAGGCGCAGCCCGCACGCCCATGGGCGGCTTTCAAGGCGTATTTGATGGCGTTCCCGCCTCCGTCCTTGGCGGCACGGCCATCCGTGCAGCGCTGGAAAACGCAGGAGCAAAAACTGTTGATGAAGTTCTCATGGGCTGCGTTCTCCCCGCAGGTCAGGGTCAGGCCCCCGCGCGCCAGGCAGGCTTCGCAGGCGGGCTGGGCGAGGATGTCCCGGCGACGACAGTCAACAAAATGTGTGGTTCAGGTATGAAAACCACCATGATGGGCGTTGATCAAATCGCCCTCGGCCATGCCGACACCATGATCACAGGCGGTATGGAATCCATGTCAAACGCGCCATATCTCTTGGAAAAAATGCGCTCCGGGGCGCGTATCGGTCACCAGAAAGTGCTCGACCATATGTTCCTCGATGGCCTGGAGGATGCCTACGATAAAGGCCGCCTCATGGGCACATTCGCCGAAGATTGCGCCGAGAAATACCAGTTCACCCGCGAAGCGCAGGACGAATATGCGATCGGCTCGCTCAACGGCGCGCTTGAAGCGATCCGCTCTGGCGCATTTGATGGCGAAGTTACGCCGGTGTCGCTTCAAACCCGCAAGGGCGAGGTGACTATCGCGGAAGATGAACAGCCTGCCAAAGCCCGCCCCGAAAAGATCCCGACACTGAAACCCGCTTTCCGCGAGGGCGGCACGGTCACGGCAGCCAATGCCTCATCCATCTCCGATGGCGCAGCCGCGCTCGTGCTAGCCTCCGAAGAAGCGGCCAAAGCTCAGGGTCTTGGCATCCGCGCGCAGATCGTGGGCCATACAAGTCACGCCCAAGCCCCCGGATGGTTCGCAACCGCGCCCATACCCGCCGCACAGAAACTGCTTAAAAACATTGGTTGGACTGTCGATGATGTCGACCTTTGGGAAGTCAATGAAGCCTTCGCAGTGGTCCCCATGGCCTTCATGCACGAAATGGGAATCCCGCGTGAAAAGATGAACGTCAACGGCGGCGCCTGCGCACTTGGTCACCCCATCGGCGCATCCGGCACACGCATCATCGTGACGCTCCTGAATGCCCTTGAAAAGCGCGGCCTCAAACGCGGTATCGCCGCCATCTGTATCGGCGGCGGCGAAGGCACAGCCATCGCCATCGAACGCGTCTAGGCCTTCCTCTTTCTATAAATATCCCGGGGTCTGGGGCAGCGCCCCAGCTCTCCTGTTACAAGAAACACATCATGCGCGTTAACTACACCACCCTCACAAAAACCATCCACTCGCTCACAACAGGCGAAACCGACGAGGTCGCTCTTATGGCGACGCTGGTTTGCGAGCTTCATCACAGTGACGACCGCTTCGACTGGACAGGGTTTTACCGTGTAACAGAGCCTAACCTGCTCAAGATCGGTCCCTATCAAGGCGGCCACGGCTGCCTGCAAATCCCGTTCTCCCGCGGCGTCTGCGGCGCAGCAGCGCGAACGCGCAAAGTGCAGCTTGTCGACGATGTCGAAAGCTTCGAGGGCCATATCGCCTGCGCCTCCAGCACTCGCTCCGAGCTTGTCCTGCCGGTGTTCAACGCGGCGCACGAGGTGATCGCTGTGCTTGATATCGACAGCGACCAGCCCTCAGCGTTTACACACGAAGACGCGCAGGCTTTGGAGGCGATACTTGCCGAGGTTTTTGCACGGTGAGTTGATTTCGAATTTCGCTTCGCGAAATCCGACCGTTGAGGGGGCCAGCCCCCTCAAATTCCTGAGAGTTTACAAACGCAAGCCGACAGAGCGCACTTGCTGCGCAGAATCGGCCCCTCGGTATATTTATTGCAATAAGAAAGACTCTTGTGAAAAAAGGCTTTGAAATTTCATGCCCTTGAGGCATCGTGAAAATAATAGAGCAAATTTCACGGGATTCGAATGAACCAAAAGGCCAGCCCTTCGCAAACTCTCGGAGCCGACCTGCGTGCATTACGTAAAGCACGTGGGCTGACGTTGAGTGACATGGCCGACACCTTAGGCCGTTCTGTCGGCTGGCTCAGTCAGGTGGAGCGTGATTTGTCCGAGCCCTCCATCACCGATCTGCGCCATATTGCCCGCGCACTCGGCGTTTCTGTTTCCATGCTGTTCAGCCACGCGCCCGCGCCGGCAGGCGAGGCGGGATATGTTGTGCGCAGAGGTGCGCGTCGCCCCATCGGCTCGGGCGAGGCGGGGCTTGTCGAAGAGTTACTCTCTCCCGATCTCACCGATGATTTCGAGATGGTTCACTCAACTTTCAAGCCGCATTCACGCATTGGGGAAGAAGTCACCCGCCCAACTCAGGAGGTCGGTTACCTAATCTCTGGCAAGCTTGATCTCGTCATCAGCGGTGCGCGCTTCACGATCCACCCGGGTGACAGTTTCCGCATCCGTGGCGAGCCTTTCGAATGGATCAACCCCTACGATGACCCAGCCGTTGCGATCTGGGTCATTGCGCCGCCGGTGTATTAATCATGAGCTTCGAGGCCTGGACCATATTCGCGCTTTTCTGGCTGGTGTTCGTCACCACCCCGGGGCCAAATGCCGTCAACTGCATCCAATCGGGTATGAGCCTCGGCTTCCTGCGCGCTTTGCCCGCAGTGGCCGCGATTCTCTGCCAAGCCTCACTGTTCCTGACGCTCTCGGCTTTCGGCATCACAGCACTGCTCGCCGCATCCCCAACAGCATTCCTTGCGCTCAAATACGCAGGCGCAGGCTTTCTCGTTTATCTCGGCTTGCGCGCAATCCTAAGGGCACATCTGCCCATCGAAGCCAGCGCACACGCGGGCCGCACTCTCTTCTGGCGGTCTTTTCTGATCGCCACGATCAACCCGAAATCTGTTGCCGGTTACCTAGCCGCCTTCAGCCAGTTTGTAGACCCGAACGCGCCGATAGCGCAGCAAATGTGGGTCATCGTGCCCACGGCGCTCACGCTTACAAGCTTTAGTTATTGCACCTACACCGCCCTCGGCACGGGGCTTGGAAAGCTCGCGCTCGGCGCGGTATTCAACGCTTGGTTCCGTCGTGTCATGGGCCTTTGTTTCATCGCCTATGGCCTCGCCCTCGGCGCAACAACGGGGAGAATGTGACATGCTGAAAGGCTCCTGCCTCTGCGGCGCATGCAGCTTTGAAACAACTGCCAAGCCGCAAGGTCCTTCCATGTGCCACTGCGCCCAATGCCGCGCACAGTCTGGTGGCATCTGGTCCTCGGCTTACGTTCCGCGCGCCGAATTGCACATCTCCGGCCCGGTCAAATGGTTCGCTTCCTCAGAGGCAGCCCACCGTGGTTTCTGCCCCGAATGCGGCAGCTTCCTCTTCTGGGAGGCCCACGTTGAGGACACCACCAGCTTTTCTCTCGGCAGCATCACAGACCCCACCGGGCTACGCCTTGAGAAGCACATTTTCACAGCCAGCAAAGGCGATTATTACGATATCGCCGATGGCCTTCCGCAGAAGGAATAGGCCATGTTAGAGACGGTTTTTACCATGGACCCTGCCCTCATCCTTGCCTTCACAGGCGCAGGCATTCTGCTCAATATCACCCCCGGCTCCGATGTGGCCTTTTCAATGGCTTCCGGTATTTCGGGTGGTCCCCGCGCAGGCATCGCCGCCGCCACGGGGATCACTCTCGGGGGCCTCACACATGTGCTGTTTGCCGTTCTGGGTATATCCGCCGCGCTCATGGCGGTGCCTCACGCCTACGATATTATCCGCTATCTTGGCGCGGCCTATCTCATCCTGCTCGCCGTCAAAACATGGCGCGCCCCGCCCGAGCTTGAAAAGGCGCGCGGCGCAACCCGTCTCATCTCGGCCCTCAAGCGCGGCTATCTGACCAATCTGCTCAACCCGAAAGTCGCGCTCTTTATCCTTGCGTTCCTGCCCCAGTTCACCCGCCCGGAAGCAGGGCCAGTCTGGCAGCAAATCCTCATCCTTGGTCTCATCTTCAACGCCTCGGGCCTTGTCATCAACAGCACCTATGGCATTGCAGCTGGCCTCGCAGGCCACCGTATCATCCGTATGGGTGGAACCCTCAATAAAATCACATCCATCGTCTTCGGCGGCCTCGCTGCGCGCCTCATCTGGGAGTAAACACCATGTCCGATATTCCAAGCAAAGCCCGTGTGGTCATCATCGGCGGCGGCGTTGTCGGCTGCTCCGTGCTCTATCATCTCGGCCTCAAAGGCTGGACAGACTGCGTGCTGCTCGAGAAAAACGAGCTCACGGCCGGGTCTACATGGCACGCCGCTGGCAACGTGCCCACCTTCAGCACCTCATGGTCGATCATGAACATGCAGCGCTACTCGACAGAGCTATATGCCCGCCTCGGCGCTGAAGTTGATTACCCGATGAACTACCACCAGACAGGCTCGCTCCGCCTCGCACACTCCAAAGAGCGCATGCAAGAATTCGAGCGCGCCGCCTCTATGGGCCGCTACCAAGGCATGGATATCGAAATCCTCACGCCTGAAGAGACAAAGGCGCGCTACCCCTTCCTCGAAACCCACGACCTCGCAGGCGCGCTCTTTGACCCGCATGATGGTGATATCGACCCCGCCCAACTTACCCAAGCCCTCGCCAAAGGCGCACGCGACATGGGCCAGAAGGTGCTTCGTTTCACACCTGCCACAGGAGTCACCCAGCAGCCCGACAAGTCATGGATCGTGCACACTGAAAAAGGCGATATAGCCGCCGACTATGTGGTCAACGCCGCTGGTTACTACGCCCAGCGCGTCGGCGAGTGGTTCAAGCCCTATGGCGGGAGAACCGTGCCCATGATGGTGATGGAGCATCAATATCTGCTGACCGAGCAAATCCCCGAAATCGAGGCTTGGAGCAAAGACCACGGCAAGAAGCTCCCCCTGCTGCGCGATGTCGATGTTTCCTATTACCTGCGTCAGGAAAAAGGCGGTTACAATCTTGGCCCCTACGAGCCAAATTGCAAAGCGCACTGGGACACCGACGCCGACAAAATGCCAGAGGATTTCTCCTTCCAACTCTGGCAGGAAGATCTCGACCGCATCGAGGATATCGTGACCGACGCGATGGAGCGTGTGCCGCTCATGGCCTCTTCGGGTGTCTCAAGCGTCATCAACGGCCCGATTCCTTACGCCCCTGACGGCCTTCCGCTCATCGGCCCCATGCCGGGGGTTGATAATGCCTTCGAGGCCTGTGTCTTTACCTTCGGCATCGCCCAAGGCGGCGGCGCGGGCAAAGTCATGGCAGAGTGGATTGTCGATGGCCAGACCGAGTGGGATATGTGGTCCGTCGATCCGCGCCGCTACACGGATTACACCGATCACGCCTACTGCGTGGCGAAAGGCATGGAAGTCTATGGCAACGAATACGCCATGCACTTCCCGTGGCACGAATGGCCCGCTGGCCGCGACCAGAAGCTCTCCCCGGTTCATGACCGGGTGCTTGCCCAAGGCGGCGTCATGGGCGCCTACAACGGCTGGGAGCGCGCCAACTGGTTTGCACAGGAGGGCGATGACACATCGCTTGACGCCACCCATACATGGGGCCGCGCAGGCCCATGGGAGCAACGCATCCGCGAAGAATGCGAAGCCGTCCGCGACAACGTCGGCGTGCTCGATCTTCCCGGTTTCTCCCGCTTCAACCTGTCAGGCGAGGGCGCAGCCGAGTTCCTGCACGAACAAATCACAGGCGCTCTGCCCAAGATCGGCCGCATGAACCTGATGTATTTCGCCGACAGTCGCGGCCGCATCCTCACCGAAATGTCCTGTGTCCGCCACGATGAGGATTTCTTCACCCTCATCACAGCCGCCACAGCCCAATGGCACGATTTCGAGCTGCTCCGCTCGCGCCTGCCCGCAGACCTAACTCTCACAGATCACAGCACCGAGTTCGGCACACTCATCGTCACTGGCCCCAAAGCGCGTGACCTTTTCCAAAGCATCGGAACAGAAGCCGACCTCTCCCTGCCATGGCTCTCCCACCAGTCCGCAACAGTCGCTGGCCAGCCCTGCGCTCTCGCCCGTGTCTCTTTCGCAGGCGAGCTCGGCTGGGAGGTCCACGCCGCCAACGCAAACCTGCCCGTCATCTACGAAGCCATCCTCGCCGCAGGTGCAAAACCCTTCGGCATGTGGGCACTCAACTCGCTCCGTTTGGAAAAAGGCTACCGCGCATGGAAGGGTGACCTCTCCACAGACTACTCCCTCTTCGAGGGTGGGCTTGACCGCTTCGTCAAACTCGACAAACCACAAGACTTCCCCGGAAAATCCGCCCTGCAAGCTGAACGCCAACAAGGCCCCAAAAAGCGCTTCGTCACCCTCCTTGTCGAGGCTGGCGACACAGACGCGCCCTATATGTCCTGCCTCTACTCCGGTGGTGAAATCGTGGGCGAAACAACCTCGGGCGGCTGGGGCTACCGCATCGGCAAATCCATCGCCTTGGGCATGGTAAGAGTCGATCTGGCCATGCCCGGCACAGAGCTTGAAGTCGAAATCTACGGCACGCGTCACAGAGCCGTGGTGCAAGAAGACGCCCCCCTCTGGGACGCCGCAAACGAAAGGCTGCGCGCATGAGCGAGATCACTCTTCTCGACGGCTCCATCGGCCAGGAAATCGTCAAGCGCTCAGGCGGCCGTGCCACCTCGCTCTGGTCCACATCCGTGATGATGGAGCAGCCCGAAGTCGTGCGCGCCGTGCACACTGATTACTTCCATGCAGGCGCCACAATCGCCACAATGAACAGCTATGCCATCTGGCCCGACAGGCTCGAGCGCGTCGACCTCGCAGCCGAGCACCTACACCTCCTCGATACAGCCGCCGCAGAGGCCATCGCGGCCCGCGCCGCCTTCGGTTCAGGCCGTGTCGCCGCCTCCCTCGGCCCCCTTGGCGCGTCCTATCGCCCCGATATCGCGATCCCTCTGGCAGAAGCAGCAGAAGCCTACCGCATCAATATGGAGCGCCTCGCGCCTTCTGCCGATCTCTTCTTGATCGAAACGGTTTCTTCGCTTCATGCCGCCCGCGGCGCGCTCATGGGCTGCGCCACATCAAAAAAGCCTGTCTGGCTCGCCATCACAGTTGATGACGATGACGGGACCAGGCTCCGCTCAGGAGAATCCGTCTCTAACCTTGCCCAACTCGTGCAAGAATTCGCGCCCGCCGCCCTCCTGGTCAACTGCTCCCGCCCCGAGGCCATCGCCGCTGCGCTTGATCTCATCGCGCCCATAGGCCTGCCCTTTGGTGCCTACGCCAACGGCTTCACACGCATCTCCGAGGGCTTCCTGAAAGAAGCACCCACAGTCGATGCGCTGGAGCAACGCAAAGATCTTGGCCCCGAAGACTACGCCACCTTCGCCATTCGCTGGATCGCCCAAGGCGCAACCATCGTGGGCGGCTGCTGCGAAGTCGGCCCCGAACACATCAGAGAACTCGCCACCCAACTCAAAGCCGCAGGGCACACGATTATCTAGCCTTTCTTATTGCCACAAATATCCTGGGGGGTGCGGGGGGCTAGCCCCCCGCCGCTCCGCCAAGCCCCAGCATCCATGGAGTCACACAAATGCCCATCCTCCCCTCCAAAGCCCGCGTCGTCGTCATCGGTGGTGGCATCATCGGTTGCTCCGTCGCCTATCACCTCACCAAACTCGGCTGGAAAGACGTGGTGCTGCTTGAGCGCAAACAGCTCACATCAGGCACAACATGGCACGCCGCAGGCCTCATCGCCCAGCTCCGCGCGACCGCCAATATGACCAGGCTCGCCAAATACTCCCAAGAGCTCTACGGCAACCTTGAAGAAGAAACAGGCGTCGCCACCGGCTTCAAGCGTGTTGGCTCCATCACAGCCGCCCTCACCTCCGAGCGCCTCGAAGAGCTGCACCGCTCCGCCGCCATGGCTCGCGCCTTCGGCGTGCAGGTCGAGGAAATCTCCCCCTCCGAGATCAAACAGCGCTACGAACACCTCAACATCGAGGGCGTCACAGGCGGCGTCTACCTCCCGCTTGATGGTCAGGGTGACCCTGCCAACATAGCCCTCGCCCTCGCCAAAGGTGCGCGCCAGCGTGGCGCGACCGTGCAAGAGCGCGTAAAAGTCACTGACATTGCCAAAAACGGCCGCCGTGTCACTTCTGTGAGTTGGCAAGGCGAAGACGGCACATCAGGTGAAATCGAGGCCGATATGATCGTCAACTGCGCGGGCATGTGGGGCCACGAGGTCGGCAAGATGGCGGGTGTCAACGTCCCCCTTCACGCCTGCGAGCACTTCTATATCGTCTCCGAGCCTATCGCAGGCCTCACCCAGCTTCCTGTGCTGCGTGTGCCCGATGAATGCGCCTATTACAAGGAAGACGCAGGCAAGCTCATGCTCGGCGCGTTTGAACCCCGCGCGAAACCGTGGGGCATGGACGGCATCTCCGACGCGTTCGAGTTCGATCAGCTTCAGGAAGATTTCGACCACTTCGAACCAATCCTCGAAATGGCGGTCAACCGTATGCCCATGCTCGGCAAGGCAGGCATCCACACCTTCTTCAACGGCCCCGAAAGCTTCACCCCTGACAACGCCTATCACCTCGGCTTCGCCCCCGAGATGGACAACGTCTGGGTCGCCGCCGGCTTCAACTCGATCGGCATCCAATCCGCCGGCGGCGCTGGCATGGCCCTCGCCGCGTGGATGGACACGGGCGAAAAACCTTTTGATCTCGGCGACGTCGATATCTCGCGCATGCAGCCCTTCCAAGGGAACAAGCACTACCTCTTCGAGCGCTCCAAAGAAACGCTCGGCCTGCTCTACGCCGATCATTACCCCTTTCGCCAGAAAGCCACAGCCCGTGGCGTCCGCCGCACGCCCTTCCACACCCAGCTCCTCGCTCAAGGCGCCGTCATGGGTGAGCTCGCAGGCTGGGAGCGCGCCAACTGGTTTGCAAACGCGGGCCAGAAGGCCGAATACGAATACTCGTGGCAGCGCCAGAACTGGTTTGACAACCGCGCCGCCGAGCATGCCGCAATCCGCCAAAACATCGGCATGTATGATATGTCATCCTTCGGTAAACTGCGCGTCGAAGGCCCCGATGCCGAGCACTTCCTCAACCGTGTCTGCGGCGCAAACATGTCTGTTCCTGCTGGCAAGATCGTCTACACCCAGTTCCTCAATGCCAAAGGGGGCATCGAGGCCGATGTGACAGTCACCCGCCTCTCCGAGGCGGCCTATCTCGTCGTCACCCCCGCCGCAACGCGCCTCGCTGATGAAACATGGCTCAGGCGGCATTTGGGCAATGATAGAGCCATAGTCACCGATGTCACAGCAGCCGAAGGCGTCCTCGCCGTCATGGGCCCAAACGCACGCAAACTCCTGCAAGCCGTCTCGCCCAATGACTTCTCCAACGAGGCAAACCCCTTCGGAACAGCGCAAGAGATCGAGCTTGGCTTCGGCCTCGCCCGCGCGCACCGCGTTTCCTACGTGGGCGAGCTTGGCTGGGAAATCTACGTGAGCGCCGACATGGCCGCCCATGCCTTTGAAGTGCTGCACGAAGCAGGCCAACCTCTTGGCCTCAAGCTCTGTGGCATGCACGCGATGGACAGTTGCCGTATCGAGAAAGCCTTCCGCCACTTCGGTCACGATATCACCTCCGAGGACAATGTCGTCGATGCAGGCCTCGGCTTCGCGGTTGATCTCTCCAAAACCGACTTCATAGGCAAAGCCGCCGTCGCCGTCCGCCGTGAAAGCGGCCCCAAAGCGCGTATGGTGCAGTTCCTTTTGGAAGACAGCCATCCGCTCCTCTACCACAACGAGCCGATCCTGCGTGATGGAGAGATCGTCGGCTACCTAAGCTCAGGGGGCTACGGCCACACCCTCGGCGCAGCCGTCGGCCTTGGCTACGTTCCCTGCGAAGGCCAATCCGCCGCTGAGGTTCTGACAAGCTCCTATGAAATCGATATCAAAGGAACTCGCGTCAAAGCAACGGCCTCCCTCAAGCCGATGTATGATCCCAAATCAGAGAAAGTGCGCGCCTAGTCCTTCCTCTTTCTTCAAATATCCTGGGGAGCGCGAGGGGCAAAGCCCCTCGCCATGGTCGGATTGTGCAAAGCACAATTCGAAACCAAAGCGGTACATCACGGGGCTGGCCCTCCCCTCCAAAACCGCCTAATCAGGTCGAGAAGAGGACCACCCCATGACCGAGAACCGTGACACCCCCCTAGGCCTCGCTTTTGCGCTTACAGCCTATATCCTTTGGGGCTTCCTGCCGCTCTATATGAAGCTGCTCAGCCATATTCCCGCCGCCGAAGTGGTCGCGCATCGGGTGATCTGGTCACTCCCTATTGCCGCCACCTTGCTCATCATTCTTGGCCGCACGTCCGATATTAAAACAGCTCTAACTACGCCCAAAATGCTCGCTATGGGCTGTGTCACCGCCGCGCTCATCTCGATCAACTGGGGCTTCTACGTCTGGGCCATCACATCAGGTCACGCACTCGACGCGGCTCTTGGCTACTATATCAACCCACTCTTCTCCGTCTTCCTCGGCGCGGTGCTTCTGGGCGAAAAGCTGGGCAAACTCCAGCTCGCCGCCCTAGCCCTCGCCGCAGCGGCGGTGTTCATCCTCACGCTTGAGGCGGGCAAGCTGCCGTGGGTTGCCATCGCACTTTTCGTCACTTGGGGCTTATATGCCCTGGCGAAAAAGTCGCTGCCGATCGGGCCAAATCAGGGCTTCCTGCTCGAAGTGATCATCCTCACCCCCCCAGCCATAGCCTATCTTGCCTGGCTCGGGCCAACAGGAAACTTCCTTGGCAGCGCTTATGACACATGGCTCCTTCTGGGCTGTGGCGTGGTTACAGCTGTGCCGCTCCTTGTCTACGCCAACGGCGCAAAGCTGCTGCGCCTCAGCACAATCGCCATTTTGCAATACATCGTCCCCACGATGATCTTTTTCATCGGCGTGTTCGTCTTCAAGGAGCCTTTCGGCGGCGCACGGATGATCGCCTTTCCGATGATCTGGATGGCCCTCGTGCTCTATTCCACAGCCATTTTCCGCAATATGCGTGCCGCCCGCAAACTGGCCGGCAGAACAGCGACAACACCATGACAAATACGCTCCTCACCATTGGCCATGGCTTCTCCGCCAGCGCCCTTACACGCCTTCTCGCCCCGCTTGGCTGGCGCATGTTCGGCACAACCCGCTCACCCGAGAAGTTCGCCGCCCTAAAGGCACAAGGCGTCACGCCCCTGCTCTTTCCCGGCGGCAATCTGACAGAAGCGCTGGCAGAGGTCACACACCTCCTTATCTCGGCTTCACCGGGCGAGAATGGTGACCCGTTTCTGGCCAAATACGGCTCTAAACTGGCCCAACTCGCGCCCAATCTTGAATGGGTCGGTTATCTCTCGACAACGGGTGTCTACGGTGACCGCGCAGGCGGATGGGTCATAGAAGAAACACCTCTCACCCCAAGCAGCAACCGCGGTCTCATGCGTGTCGAGGCCGAAGAGCAGTGGCAAGGCTCAGGCCTGCCCGTCCACATCTTCCGTCTCGCAGGCATCTACGGCCCAAACCGCAGCGCTTTTGACAAGCTCCGCAAGGGCACGGCCCAGCGCGTCATCAAAGAGGGACAGGTCTTCTCACGCATTCACGTCGAAGACATCGCCCAAACCCTCCTCGCCTCGATCAACCGCCCCGATGTCGGCACGGCCTACAACGTCAGCGATGATATGCCGGCCCCGCCGCAAGACGTGCTCGCCTACGCCGCCGAACTTCTCGGCATCAGCCCGCCCCCCGAAGTCCCCATCGAGGAGGCCAAGCTCTCTCCCATGGCCCGCAGCTTCTATGAAGACAGCAAACGCGTTTCCAACGACCGCATCAAGGAAGACCTCGGCGTCACCCTGCTCTATCCGGACTATCGCGCAGGGCTTGAGGCTATTCTTGCGTCGGAGACGCGTGAATAGCCTTGCCTTTCGCGCACCAAACCCTACCTACCCTTAAACCCTAGCTTCCGAGGCTCAAATGTCCCTGCGCGCAACGCTCGCCAAATTCGTTGATCACCCCAGAACCGTTTCGTTCATCACCGTCGTGATCATCTTCAACGCGATCATTCTGGGCCTGGAAACCTCGCGAAGCGCCATGGCCAATTATGGCACACTCATCGAGGCACTCGACAAAATCTGCCTCGCCATCTTTGTCGCCGAACTGGCCGCCAAGCTTGTCGCCCACGGTCCCCGTTTTTTCCGCTCGGGCTGGAACATATTTGATTTCGTTATCATCGCAATCTCACTCATCCCCACAGGTCAGGGCTTCTCCGCCATGCGCGCGCTGCGCATCCTGCGCGTGCTCAGGGTGGTCTCGGTCGCGCCCTCTCTGCGCCGCGTGGTCGAGGGCCTCATCACAGCCATGCCGGGTATGGGCTCGGTCTTTATGCTGATGGGGCTGATCTTCTATATCGGCGCCGTTATCGCGACAAAGCTCTTTGCAGAGACCTTCCCCCAATGGTTCGGCAGCCTGGGCGCATCCGCCTACACGCTCTTCCAGATCATGACACTCGAAAGCTGGTCCATGGGGATCGTCCGCCCCGTGATGGAAGTCTACCCCTACGCATGGGCCTTCTTCCTCCCGTTCATCCTCGTCACGACATTCGCAGTGGTCAACCTGCTGGTCGGCCTCGTGGTCAACTCCATGCAAGATGCCCACCACGCCGAAGACGTCGCCAACACCGACGCCTACCGCGACGATGTAAAAGCACGGTTGGACGGGATCGAAAGAAAGCTTGATGCGATGGCAAATGCCCGCGCAACGCAAAAGGATTGAACCATTCTCACGCAATGAGCGTTAGACATGATGGTAAGTGAAAGTCGCACCCTCAGCAATCTGCTCGATGCGCTTGAAGACGCAGGAAGCGGCGAAACCGTCTCGCTCTCCGATGTTTTGAAAGAAATCGGCAGCCGCAGCTTTGCAGCGCTCATACTGGTCCCTTCGCTGATCCTGATTTCGCCGCTGTCAGGCGTCCTCGGATTACCCACCATCGGTGCAGCAATCATGTTTCTCGTCGCGTTGCAAAAGCTGTTGCGCCGTCCTCACATCTGGCTGCCCGATGTGCTCAAGCGCCGCAAAGTTCAGTCAAAACGACTGCTCAAAGCAACAAGCTGGCTCCGGCCCGTTGCCAACTGGGGCGATAAGCACACCCACAAGCGCCTCCGCTGGCTCACAACAGAGCCCGCGAATCTCCTAGCATTATTGGTGATCATGGCGATCTGCCTTGTGATCCCGATGCTGGAAGTTCTGCCCTTCGTAACATCGGTTTTTGCCGTAGCGATAAGCCTCTTTTCCGTAGGCTTTCTCGCACGTGACGGCCTGTTCACACTTCTTGGCTACACACAGGTCGTGCTCAGCTTTGGCGTGGTCCGGTATATGGTAGGTTAAGCCCGCTTCACCTGAGCAACACCCAACACACCCAGCACTTTCGCCACTATATGTTCGGCCTCAAGCCCGGCTTCGGCATACATTTCAGCGGGCGAGCCTTGGTCAATGAACCAGTCAGGCAAGACCATAGAGCGGAACTTGAGGCCCGCATCAAACGCGCCTTCCTCGGCCAGAAGTTGCGCCACATGCGAGCCAAATCCGCCCACAGCGCCCTCTTCCAGCGTGATCAGCACCTCGTGCTCGGCGGCCAGCCGCAGTATCATGTCGCGGTCCAGCGGCTTGGCAAACCGCGCATCCGCAACCGTCGGGGTAATGCCCTTCGCGGCCAGTTGCTCGGCAGCCTTCTCGGCCTCGGCCAGTCGCGTGCCAAAGCTCAAAAGCGCAACGCGCGCCCCCTCGCGTACAACACGACCTTTCCCAATCTCAAGCGCCATGCCACGCACGGGCAAATCAACGCCAACGCCCTCACCGCGCGGATACCTGAAAGCAATAGGCCCGCTGTCATGCGCCGCAGCCGTGGCCACCATATGCTTCAGCTCGGCCTCGTCCGCTGCCGCCATCACAACCATGTTGGGCAGGTTCGCCAAAAACGCGATGTCATAGCTCCCCGCGTGCGTTGCCCCATCCGCGCCAACAAGCCCCGCACGGTCAATCGCAAAGCGAACAGGTAGGTTCTGCAAGGCCACATCATGCACAATCTGGTCATAACCACGCTGCAGGAAGGTTGAATACATCGTGCAAAACGGTTTCATGCCTCCCGCCGCCAGCGCACCACAAAAGGTCACGCCATGCTGCTCGGCAATGCTCACATCAAAGCAACGGCTCGGGTAACGCTCGGCCATCAGGTCAAGCCCCGTGCCGCTCGGCATAGCCGCTGTCACCGCACAGATCTTGTCATCTTCCGCCGCCAGCCTGACAAGCTCGTCGCCAAAAACAGAGGTATAGCTCGGCGCATTGCTCGGCGTTTTCACCTGCTTTCCGGTGACCACATCAAACTTG
This sequence comes from Lentibacter sp. XHP0401, assembly GCF_025751535.1. Lineage (GTDB taxonomy): Bacteria > Pseudomonadota > Alphaproteobacteria > Rhodobacterales > Rhodobacteraceae > Lentibacter. The sequence continues at coordinate 92,781 of NZ_JAOWLC010000003.1, forward strand.
GCCGTCGCGTGCCCCTTATCGTCGCGCGCCTCGGCGGGGGCATAGCCCTTGCCCTTCTTGGTAATCGCATGAATGAGAATCGGCCCCGTCGCCCGCGCCTTCACAGTCCGCAAAAGCGGCAAAAGCTGGTCCATGTCGTGCCCGTCAATCGGCCCGATATAGCTAAAGCCCAATTCTTCAAAAAGCGTGCCGCCCACGGTCATGCCCTTGAGCATTTCCTTGGCCCGCTTCGCGCCTTCCTGAAAGAACGGAGGCATCAGACTCACCGCGCCCTTGGCCGCGGCCTTGAGTTCCTGAAAAGGCTCCTCGGCATAAAGGCGATTGAGATATCCCGAAAGCGCGCCCACAGGCGGCGCAATGCTCATGTCGTTGTCATTGAGAATAACAATCAGCCGCTTGCCCAAATGGCCCGCATTGTTCATCGCCTCAAAGGCCATGCCTGCGCTCATCGCACCATCTCCGATGATGGCAATCGCATCACCCAGGCCCTCGGGGCAATTTCCGCCCAAATCACGCGCTACAGCAAAGCCCAGCGCCGCGCTGATCGAGGTAGAGCTATGCGCTGCACCAAAGCAATCGTAAGGGCTCTCGCTCCGCTTGGTAAATCCGCTCAACCCGCCACGCTTGCGCAGCGTGCGAATCCTGTCGCGCCGCCCTGTCAAAATCTTGTGGGGGTAGCTCTGGTGGCTCACATCCCAGATAATCTTGTCTTTCGGCGCATCAAACACCGCATGAAGCGCCACGGTGAGTTCCACAACACCCAAGCCAGCGCCCAAATGCCCGCCCGTTTCAGACACAGCCGAAATCGTCTCGGCGCGCAGCTCATTGGCCAGCGTTCCAAGCTCGGCATCGCTCAGCCGCTTCATATCGGCGGGGCTGGCCACTTGGTCTAGCAGCGGGGTGTTGGGGCGGTCATTCATAAGCACCCTTTCAAGGGCCGTTTCACTTACGCCGCGAGATAACGAAGCGCGCCGCCTCTCGCAAGCACTCGGCATCGTCTTGATAGATAGATAAGGCCTCACAAGCCTCTTCTACAAGGTCTTTAGCTTGACGTTTCGCCGCATCAAGGCCCAGAAGTGACACAAAGGTCGCCTTCCCTGCTCCTGCATCCTTGCCAACAGCCTTGCCCGTCACTTCCACATCACCCTCTACGTCAAGGATGTCATCGGCAATCTGGAAGGCAAGCCCGAGCCTGTCTCCATACGTCTCTAATCCTGCGCAATCCGCCCAAGCCATCACTGGCCCGGCCGTCGCAGACCAGCGGATAAGCGCACCCGTCTTACCGCGCTGAACCGCTTTGATTTCATCCAGGCTCAAAGGTGCAGCGCTGGTTTCCGCCGCAATATCCATCATCTGCCCGCCGACCATGCCATTATGCCCCGAGGCCACAGCCATCCCGTGCAAAAGCTTCATCGCATTGGGCAAATCCTCGCTCGCAAGCAGCTCAAAACCCTTGGCCTGCAAGGCATCTCCCGCCAAAACAGCGGTATGCTCGTTCCATTTCTTGTGAACAGTCGGCTTGCCGCGGCGCAGGTCGTCGTCGTCCATGCAGGGCAAATCATCGTGAATCAGCGAATAGGCGTGGATACACTCCACAGCCAGCGCCGCTTCTCTGGCAGAATGTTCGCTCTGCTCATGCAGCCTCGCCGATTCATACACCAGAAAGGCCCGCAAAGCCTTGCCGCCTTCCAGCGCATAAAGCATCGCTTCACTCAACTCGGCCTGCGCCATAGATGCTGGCACACCAAACGCCTCGCGCGCCGCTTCTGAAACTGCGCCCTGAGCGCGGCGCAAAGCCGCCTCAAAGCCGAGTGGCTCAATCAACATCTAGCGGCTTCGTCCCTGTCGGGTTGCCTTCGCCATCAAGCGTAATAGCAGCAACTTTTTCTTCCGCTTCCTTGAGCTTGCCTTCGCAGTGCTTCTTCAGCACAGCGCCGCGCTCGTAAAGCTTTATCGAGTCTTCCAACGGCACATCGCCGCGCTCCAGCTGGCCCACAACTTTCTCAAGCTCCGCCATAGCGGCCTCAAAGCTCATCTCTTTAACAGGTGTCTCGCTCATGCGTCTCTCCAGCTCGTTTTTTCAGACCATACAGGCGCATCGAAAAGGGTTCAATTCGGAACCGCCGCCGCATATGCTCCGCCCATGTCAGAGATCGAGATCAGCAATATCCAGCTTTACCCCGAAGAGGCCCTCGCCGCTTTGGACAGGCTAGAGCATATCGCCACAATCGCCCTCGCTGGCCGCGCGCATACTGTTGAAAAAGCGCTGCATCTTGTCCCAAACCGTCACGCCGTTTTCAGCGGCACATTTGAGGGCGCACCCGTGGTCTTTCGCCTCGCCCTGTCTGATAAGGCCCGCGAAACATCAGCCAGGGAATGGGCCGAGCTCTCCCGCGTCTGGCCTTACATGAGTGAGCCCCCCCTCACCGTGCAACAGCCGCTCTTCTTTGATGAAGCCACTGGCCTCACCGTCACGGCGCTGGCAAAGGGTGAAGGCCTGCTCACCGCCCTCTGGCGGCTTGCGCCACAGGACCGCGCCGTGCCCATAGCCCTCTCCGCCGACTGGCTGCGCAAATACACCGCCCCCTCCGAAGAATGGCGCGAGACAAACCGCCGCCCATGGCGCAAATGGGCCGAGCAAGCCGTGGGCAAACAGCCGCATGAAAGCCTCGCCGATATCGAGGGCCGCATCTTTCACCGCATGAAAAAGCTACACCGCCAGATCGACTTTCCCGAATGGCGCGTGGCTCTCGCCCATGGTGATTTTCACCTCAACAATCTCTTCTGGAACGGCACAGGCCTCACAGGCCTCGACCTTGGCGCAACCAATCATGCGCCTCTTTACAAGGATATCGCCCGCGCGCTTGTCCACATGGCGCGTCGCGGCATGTTGCCTTCAGGCTCCCGCCGCTTCGGTGTCGATGCTGACGCCTTCGAGACATTTTCCGCCCGCTTCGAGCTTAACGATCAGGAAAAACACGGCTATCTGCCTTACTTCATCTGCTTTGAAACTCTCATCAAAGTCGAACACCCCAAAATGCCCCAAGCGCGGATTGATCACGCCATGGCCATGTCAAAAGCCTTGCTGGAAGATCTCAAGCAAATCACTTAACCATCTTTGCTTTCAGCTCATACAGCACAGCCAGCGCCTCGCGCGGCGTCAGCTCGTCGGGGAAGATGTCGGCCAATGCCCCCTCAACTTCACTCGCCTTGGCCTTCACAGGCTGGGGCGCAGGTGCGGCGCTAAACAGTGGCAAATCATCAATAACCGCCTTTGCAGAGCCTTCCCGCTCGCCCTTTTCCAAAGCGTCGAGAACAACCCGTGCCCGCGCGATCACGCTCTCGGGCAGCCCCGCCAGCTTGGCAACTTGCACACCATAAGAGCGGTCTGCAGTGCCTTTGCGCACCTCATGCAGGAAGATGATATCACCCTCCCACTCCTTCACCATCACAGTGGCATTGGAGCAACGCGCGAGCTTGTCGGAAAGCTGCGTCATCTCGTGATAATGCGTCGCAAAAAGCGCTCGGCAGTGGTTGCTCTCGTGGAGGTGCTCCAAAGTCGCCCACGCGATAGAAAGCCCATCATACGTCGCCGTGCCGCGCCCGATCTCATCAAGGATCACAAGCGCGCGGTCATCCGCTTGGTTCAAAATCGCAGCGGTTTCCACCATCTCGACCATAAAGGTAGACCGCCCCCGCGCCAGATCGTCACTCGCACCAACGCGGCTAAACAACTGGCTCACAATCCCCACACGCGCCGCCGCCGCAGGCACATAGCTTCCCATCTGCGCGAGCACAGCAATCAGCGCATTTTGCCGCAGAAAAGTCGATTTACCCGCCATGTTCGGGCCCGTCAGCAGCCAAAGTTGGTCATCCTCCGCAAGCGCGCAATCGTTCGGCACAAAGCTCTCACCACCCTGCCTGCGCAAGGCCTGCTCCACAACAGGGTGGCGCCCCTGCTCAATCTCCAGCGCGCGGCTTTCGTCCACTTTGGGCCGCGCCCAATCTTCCTCGCGCGCGATGCTGGCAAGGCCCAGTGCCACATCAATCTCCGCAAGCGCGCCGGTGGCCGCAAAAATGGCCTCCTGTTCCGCCAGAATAGCGGCCCGAAGCTCGCCAAATATCCTCAGTTCAATCTCGGTTGCGCGCCCCCCCGCGTTCAAAATCCGCGTTTCCATTTCGCTCAGCTCGGGAGTGGTAAAGCGCACTTGGTTCGCAGTGGTCTGACGGTGCTTGAAGCGCTCGTTGAGCGGCGCACCAAGCATCTTCTCCGCATGAGTTGCCGTCACCTCAATAAAATACCCAAGCACATTGTTGTGCTTGATCTTGAGCGATGAAATCCCCGCATCGGCAGCATACTCCGCCTGCATCTTGGCAATCACCCCGCGCCCCTCGTCGCGCAAGCTCCGGCTGGCGTCGAGTTCTGCATCATAACCAGCCGCCACAAACCCGCCATCACGGGCAAAAAGCGGCGGCTCCGCTACCAGCGCGGCATCGAGCAAATCAACCAGGCGGTCATGCCCCAACAGCTTCTTACCCGCCTCCGCCAAAAGCTCGGGAAGTTCAATTTTGGCCATGTTAGAGCCTATTTCGCCCGCTTTCCCAAGGCCGTTGCGAATACTCGCCAAGTCCCTCGGCCCACCGCGCTCAAGGCCCAGACGCGACAAGGCCCGCTCCATATCAGGCACATGTCGCAGGCTGTCGCGCGTGTCGGCCAGAAACCCGGTTTCAGCCAGCCCAAAACCCACAGCATCAAGCCGCGCGCCAATCTCGGGTACATCACATGAAGGCGAAGACACCCGCCGCTCCAGAAGCCGCGCGCCCTGCGCTGTCAGCGTGCGGTCAATCGCCCCCAGAAGCGAACCGGCACGCGCGCCCTGCATAGAGCGCGTCAGCTCAAGGTTGCGCCGTGTCGCCGCATCAATCTGCATGACCCGTCCGGCAACTTCGCGCACAGGCGCCGCAAGTAGCGGCAGCTTTCCCTTCTGGGTGATCTCCAAGTAATCAAGCACAGCGCCCAGCGCCGACACTTCCGCGCGGCTGAACTGCCCGAAAGCCTCCAGCGTCTCGACCTCGAAGAAATCACAAAGCCGCTTTGTCGCCCCCTCGCTGTCAAAGCTCGCCTTGCCAAGCTCGCTCACAGCAACACCCTGTTCCTCGGCAATTTCGGCAAGCTCGCCAAACTGCGCATCGGCAAAGACAATCTCGCTGGGCGAAAGCCGCGCAAGCTCTGGCCCAAGCCGCACACGGCTCAGCTCCATCACCCGAAAATCACCTGTCGACATGTCAAGCCATGCCAGCCCCGCGCTGTCCCTGATCTCGATATAAGCCGCCAGAAAATTGTTCCGCCGCGCTTCAAGCAGGCTGTCTTCCGTAAGTGTCCCGGGTGTCACCAGCCGCACAACATCACGCCGCACAACCGATTTATAGCCGCGCTTCTTCGCCTCTTCAGGGCTTTCCAGCTGCTCGCACACGGCCACACGAAATCCCTTGCGAATGAGCGTCAGCAGATAATTCTCCGCCGCATGATGCGGCACACCACACATAGCAATGTCCTCGCCATCGTGTTTGCCCCGTTTTGTGAGCGCAATGTCCAGCGCCTCTGACGCCGCCACAGCATCGTCAAAAAACATCTCGTAAAAGTCGCCCATGCGATAAAACAAAAGCGCCTCGGGGTAATTCCCCTTAATCTCGAGATACTGCGCCATCATTGGCGTCACAGCTGGCTTGGCAGCGCTCACAGGCTCATCCCCCCGAATGGTTCGGGCCAAACTAATCTGCACAGCGACCGCGCGAAAGCCGAAAGTCGCGTTTTAGTTTGAGAGAATGGCCTGTAGCCGCTATGACAGCCCAACCCCTTCTTGAATCAGGCCCAAAATGACCAAGCAAAAGATCTCCCGCGAAGACGCCCTAGCCTTTCACCTCGAGCCAACTCCCGGCAAATGGGAGGTCACCGCAACTGTCCCCATGACAACCCAGCGTGATCTCTCGCTCGCCTACTCCCCCGGTGTTGCCGTGCCTTGCGAGGATATCGCGGCCAACCCCGAGTTGGCCTACGACTACACCAACAAAGGCAATCTCGTTGCGGTCATTTCCAACGGCACAGCCGTCTTGGGCCTCGGCAACTTGGGCGCGCTCGGCTCCAAGCCCGTGATGGAGGGCAAAGCCGTCCTCTTCAAACGCTTCGCTGATGTCAACAGCATCGACCTTGAGCTTGATACAGAAGATCCCGACGAATTCATCAACGCGGTCCGCCTCATGGGGCCCACCTTCGGCGGCATCAACCTTGAAGATATCAAAGCCCCCGAGTGTTTCATCATCGAGCAAACCCTCAAAGAGCAGATGGACATCCCCGTCTTTCACGATGACCAGCACGGAACAGCCGTAATCTGCGCTGCTGGATTGCTCAACGCGCTCCAGATTTCTGGTAAGAACATCGAAGACGTCAAGATCGTCGTCAACGGCGCGGGTGCAGCAGGCATCGCTTGCATCGAGCTGATCAAAGTCATGGGCGCAAAGCACGATAACTGCATCCTTTGCGATACCAAAGGCGTTATCTATCAGGGCCGCACCGAAGGCATGAACCAGTGGAAATCTGCTCATGCCGCCAACACTCCCGCGCGCACACTCGCCGAGGCCATGGATGGTGCCGATGTTTTCCTCGGCGTCTCCGCCAAAGGCGCTGTTACGCAAGAGATGGTGGCCTCTATGGGCAAAAACGCAGTAATCTTCGCCATGGCCAACCCTGATCCCGAGATCACACCCGAAGAGGCCCACGCCGTGCGCGAAGATGTGATCGTCGCCACAGGCCGCTCTGATTATCCCAATCAGGTAAACAACGTGCTCGGCTTCCCCTATCTCTTCCGCGGCGCGCTCGATATCCACGCCCGCGCCATCAATGACGAGATGAAAATCGCCTGCGCCGAGGCTCTGGCCAAACTCGCACGTGAAGATGTCCCCGATGAAGTCGCCATGGCCTACGGCAAAAAGCTCAGCTTCGGCCGCGATTACATCATCCCGACTCCCTTTGATCCGCGCCTGATCTATGTGATCCCCCCCGCCGTTGCGAAAGCAGGGATGGACACAGGCGTCGCCCGCCGCCCGATCATTGATATGGACGCCTACGAAGCCTCGCTCAAGTCGCGGATGGACCCGACAGCCAGCATCCTGCGCAGCCTCAACGCCCGCGCACGCCAGAATCAAGCCACCATGATTTTCGCCGAGGGCGATGACCCCCGCGTGCTGCGCGCCGCCGTGCAATATCAACGCGCCGGCATGGGCAAAGCTCTCGTTGTCGGCCGCGAGGATGATGTCAAAACCAAACTCACAGCCGAAGGTATGGCCGACGCCGTGGGCGAGCTCGAGATCGTCAACGCCGCCAACACACCCCACTTGGCCGAGTATAAAACCTTCCTTTACAAACGCCTCCAGCGTCAGGGCTTTGACCGCCACGATGTGCACCGCCTCGCCGCACGCGACCGTCACGTTTTCGCAGCCCTCATGCTGGCCCACGGCCACGGCGAAGGCCTCGTCACAGGCGCTACCCGCAAATCCGCTCACGTCATGCAGCGCATCAACATGGTGTTTGATGCCTCAGCTGAAGCAGGTGCCGTCGGCGTCACAGCGCTCCTTCACAAAGGCCGTATCGTCCTTGTTGGCGACACGCTGGTGCACGAATGGCCCGATGAGAACGATCTGGCCACAATCGCCGAGCGCTCCGCCGATGTGGCCCGTCACCTGGGCCTCGAGCCGCGCGTCGCCTTCGTGAGCTTCTCAACCTTCGGCTACCCCCGCTCCGAACGCGCCGAAAAAATGCACAAGGCCCCCGAAGTGCTGGAAGCCCGCGGCGCAACATTCGAGTATGAAGGCGAAATGACAGTCGATGTCGCCCTCAACGCTCGCGCGCAAAAAGCTTACCCCTTCTCACGGCTCACTGGCCCCGCCAACATCCTCGTCGTTCCGGCGCGTCACTCTGCCTCGATCAGCACAAAGCTCATGCAGGAAATGGCCGGCGCAACAGTCATCGGCCCCATCCTCGCGGGCATCGACGAAAGCATCCAGATCTGCTCCACCGTTTCCACAGTGAACGACATTCTCAACATGGCAGTGCTTGCAGCGTGCAAAGTCGGCTAGCGCAATGACCCTCTTCAACCTCGGCTCGATCAACCTTGACCACTTCTATGAAGTGCCTCACCTGCCCGCGCCGGGCGAAACGCTGATTGCGGAAAGTCACCAAACCGGCCTCGGCGGCAAAGGCGCAAACCAGTCTGCCGCCGCCGCCCGGGCTGGCGCCCGCGTGGTTCATATCGGAGCGGTCGGCTCCGATGGCGCTTGGGCCGTCAACCGTCTCAATGAACTCGGCATCAACACCGCCCATATCTCCACAGTCAAAGCTCCCACCGCCCACGCGATCATCAATGTCGATCCCGCAGGTGAAAATGCCATCGTCGTTTTCTCCGGCGCCAACATGAAGCAGTCTCTAACACAGCTCAAAGCGGCCTTACTCACGGCCAAGCGCGGCGATATGCTGCTGCTGCAAAACGAGACCAATCTGGCGCTCGAAGCCGCCACGCTCGCCCGCAGCCTCGGCCTCAAGGTCGTCTACTCCGCCGCCCCGTTCAACGCCGGGGCCACCAAGGCTCTCCTCCCGCTCACCGATCTGCTCATCCTCAACGCTGTCGAAATGCAGCAGCTCACCGAGGCCACCAATTCAGAAGCCCTCACCCCCGCCACAATCGTCGTCACTGAAGGCTCCAAAGGCGGCTACGCCATCACACCAGAGGGCGAGCAACGCTTCCCCGCCTTCCCCGTCAAAGCGGTCGATACAACAGGCGCAGGCGATACCTTCACAGGCTATCTCGCCGCCGCCCTCCACGAAGGCCAGCCGCTTGAAAGCGCCCTGCGCCTCGCCGCCGCCGCCTCTGCCCTCAAAGTCACAAAAAAAGGGACAGCCGATGCCATCCCTTCCCGCGCCGATGTCGAAGTTTTCCTAGCCGCTCAAACCTGATTACCCTTTCTTTTTGCCACAAATATCCTGGGGGGACGATACAAAAGCCTGCGGCTTTTGAATCCGGGGGGCTAGCCCCCCGCGGATCGGCTTGCGAAGCAAGTCGAAGCTTCACCCCGCAAATGGCGCAGCCCCGCCCCATATCGCTTTCACCCTGGCATCACGCCCACAAGCCTTGCGATAAAACTTATAGGCAGATGCCTTGCTCTTCGGCCCTGCCCGCGTCAGCACAATATCAGAGCTTTTGTAATAATCCTGATGATACGCCTCGGCTGGATAAAACCCGTTCAGCGGCAAAACCTTGGTGGCAATCTTGCCCCCCAGGTCCTTGCCCGCCTCGCTCACTGCCTTCTCTGCCGCAGCCTTTTGCTCTGCTCCGTTGTAAAACAGCGCTGTCTTATACGCTGGCCCACGGTCACAAAACTGCCCGCCTGCATCCAGCGGATCAATCGAGCGCATAAATTTATGCAAAATCTCGTCACGGCTGATCTTGCCCGCGTCAAAAGTGATCTTCACAACCTCATAATGCCCCGTATGGTTCTTGTAAGTCGGGTTGGTTGATTTACCCCCCGCAAAGCCGGACACAGCATCAATCACACCGGGAACTTTCTCGAAATCCGATTCAACACACCAGAAACACCCCCCGGCCACTACAATCTCTTCACGCGGCCCCGCATGGGCAACGCCACATTGCAGCAACAGGGCAACGCCAATCAGCGCCGCCAACATCACCGCCTTCATTTCTCTCACACAGCACATCATGGCTTTCCCTCCTGCCAAATTTGCCTTCACTCTAGCGCTGAAAAACTCCGCTGTAGACAGCCCTCACAGAGAGGTTACTACTTGTTCCCGAAACGTGAGAGGCCGAAACATGAGTGACAAAATAACAACCCACGCCGCCGAGGAAGACGCCCGCAACGAGCAAATCCTAATATGGCTCAACGGTCGCTGCGTGCCCAAAGCCGAAGCGCTCGTCAGCGTCTATGACAGTGGCTTCATGCTGGGCGATGGCGTCTGGGAGGGCCTGCGCCTCTACAATGGCAACTGGGCCTTCTGGGGTGAGCATTTTGACCGCCTCTTCGAGGCCGCCAAAGCGATTGATCTTGATATAGGAATGACCCGCGATCAGCTCTATTCCGCCTTATTAGAGACGCAAAAAGCCAATGACATGACAACAGACGCCCACGCGCGCCTCATGGTCACCCGGGGCGTCAAGACCCGTCCCTTTCAGCATCCATCCCTCAGCCGCCAAGGCCCGACAATCACAATCATCATGGAGCATTCCCAGCCCAAGATCCCGCGTCCGATCCGCCTTGCAACAGTCCCGCACATCCGCGGTCTGCCGATGACCCAGGATCCCAAGCTGAACTCCCATTCCAAGCTCAACTGCATTCTCGCCTGTATTGCCGCCGAAAAGGCCGGTGCCGACGAGGCGCTGATGCTCGATATCAACGGCTTCGTAAACACAACCAACGCCTGTAATTTCTTCATCGTCCGAAAAGGCGCTGTCTGGACCAGCACGGGAGACTACTGCATGAACGGCATCACCCGCCAGAAAGTGATTGATCTCTGCCGTGCCGATGGCATCCCCGTCTTCGAGCGCAACTATAGCCTTGTCGATACATACGGCGCCGATGAAGCCTTCCTCACCGGCACATTCGGCGCACAAACCCCCGTCAGCGAGATTGATGGCCGCCCCATCGGCACAGGAAATATGGGCCCCGTCACCAAACGTCTTCGCACGCTTTACAAAGATCTGATCGGGGCCAGCGCATGACAACAATCGCCATGTGGTCCGGCCCGCGCAACCTCTCAACCGCGCTCATGTATAGCTTCGGAAACCGCGCTGATTTCACCGTGGTGGACGAGCCCTTCTATGCCCACTACCTGCGCGAAACAGGCCTCGCGCATCCCATGCGCGAAGGGGTGCTCGCCAGCCAACCGCAAGACGCCGAGGCAGTGGTTCAGTCTCTAACGCAGCCAAAAAAGCAACATTTCTACCAAAAACACATGTGCCAGCACATGCTACCCTCCGTGCCGCGCGGCTGGATGCTTACCGTGCAAAATGTCTTTCTCATCCGTCACCCCGCCCGCGTCATCGCCAGCTTCGGTGCGAAATATGAGGGCTTCGGTCTGGCCGATATCGGCTTCTCCCAACAGCTCGAGCTTTTCGAAATGCTCCGCGCCGAGGGAAAAAACCCGATCGTCATCGACAGCGCCGATATTCGCAACGCGCCCGAGCATATGCTCACCAAGCTCTGCACCGTCCTCGGCCTGCCGTTTGATACCGCCATGCTGCACTGGCCCAAAGGCGGCCATGCTTCCGACGGCGCATGGGCTCCACACTGGTATAACGCCGTTCATGCCTCCACCGGTTTTGCCGGCCCCGAAGGCCCGCTACCCGATATGGAAACACCCGAACAACAGCAGCTGCTCGCCAAAGCCCTGCCCGTTTACAAGGCGCTGAGCACATGCAAACTAACGCCCTAACTGAAAGCTTTTCCGCTGTAATAGAGACGATTTCTGCCAAAAAGCGGCGCTACAAGTTTGAATTGAGCCTAGGCGCTTCCCTGCTCATCGCTGCCTGCTTGGGGATGGCAACAGCAGACGGCGACATGGTAGGCGCCTTCGCGCTTCTTAGCCTCGGTTTGTTCGGTCTTTACACCTTGCAAATCAACCGTTTCAAAAAGCACAGCACCGATCTCATCATGCCTCTGCTCTGCAACGCGGTTGAAGGCCTCGCCTACAACGGCCTGCAAGAACCGCCCTTTGTCGATCGTGAAAAAGAACTTCTCCTGCCTGGCGGCTACTTCAGCGGGCACAGCATCAGCCTGACAGGCAAGTTCGGCAACCAGTGGTTCCGCCAGTTTAATGTCACACTAGAAGAATCAGACGGCGACAACACCAAAACTACCTTCCGCGGCGTTGTCCTTCAATTGCCGCCCCTTGGTATTGCGCCGCCACTTCTCGTCCGCCCAAACAGCCGCGCACGCGGGGCGCTCGGCACGTGGGTCTTCGGCCCGAATGACCCTATGCCAGCCAAAACTGAACTTGGCAGGCTCTCGGCAAACGGCGAAGCTCTAACCCTTTTTGCCCCCGATGAAGCCACAATCGACACCTACGCCACGAATCTCAAAGCCCTCATCGCCACCTCCGATGCCACCTTCACCGACAGCGCCACAATCGACACGGCCCTCATAACCCAAAGCGCCACATGGCTCGCAATCTCCGATAACTCCCTGCCGTTTTCCATCGGCGGGTTGTTTCAATCCAGAACAGCTCTCGCCGCCGATATCGAGCGCGCCTCAGCCGAACTCGCAGTGCCGCTGCGCCTCATGCAGCTCTGGGTAGACGGCCTCCGCAAAAAACCCGAACCGCCCACATCCCCGAAATTGCACGCCAAAACTGCTACCTTTTAACCCAGTTTCCGTTGATTAAGCACATTCCCCTTGTCTCACATCGCGGTTGCTCTATCTGTCTTGCAAGCAACAATAAGACAGAGACGTATGAACATAGCATCCGCCTTCCCGAACGAGCAGACCACCAAAACCAAGTCAGCAAAAGAATGGGTCACAACACTGGCCAAGTTCCGCGAGCCAAACGCAGCCCGCAGCAATTTCGAGCTTTTGGTCACGGCCATTCCCTTTCTGGCTCTCTGGGCGCTCGCTTGGGCCTCCCTCTCTGTCAGCTATTGGCTCACGCTCGTGCTATCCGTGCCAATAGCGGCGTTCCTCCTCCGCCTCTTCACAATCCAGCATGATTGCGGCCACGGCTCCCTGTTCAAAAACCGTGACATGAGCGATTGGATCGGGCGTGGCCTCGGCGTGCTCACCCTCACCCCCTATGATGTCTGGCGCCGCACCCACGCGATTCATCATTCCTCGCACGGCAATCTCGCCAAGCGTGGCATCGGCGATATCGTCACCCTCACCGTGGCTGAATATCAGGCGCTCTCACCGCTCTGGAAACTTCAGTATCGCGCCTATCGCAACCCGTTCTTCCTCTTCGGCTTTGTCCCCGCCTATCTCTTCTTCATCCAGCAGCGCTTCCCCGTGGGCCTCACGCGCACACCCAAATACTGGGTCTCCGCCATGCTCACCAATCTGGCAATCCTTACAATCCTCGGCACGCTTTACTATTTCGGCGGTTGGGCTCCGATCCTGCTTATCTTCGTCCCCTCAACCCTGCTCGCCGCAACCGCTGGCATGTGGCTCTTCTACGTCCAGCACCAGTTCGAAGAAACAACATGGGACCAGAATGAAAACTGGGATCTACACGACGCCGCGCTCTACGGCAGCTCGCACTATATCCTGCCCTCATGGATCAACTGGTTCAGCGCCAACATCGGCATCCACCATGTTCATCACCTCTATGCGCGCATCCCGTTCTACCGCCTGCCAGAAGTGCTGCGCGAGAACGCCGAACTGGCCGAGATCAACCGTATGACAATCCGCGAAAGCCTCGCCAGCGTTCGCATGCACCTCTGGGATGAAAACGGCAAACGTCTGCTTTCCTTCCGTCAAGCGCGCGCAATGACCGCCTAACAACAACCACTCTTTCTTATTGCTCCAAATATCCTAGGGGGAGGATTCAAAAGCTCTAAAGCTTTTGAATCAGGGGGACTAGTCCCCCGCCTCGGTCGGATTCTCGCGCAGCGAAAATTCGAAGCCTAAAGCAGCTTCGCCAGTCGCATGGCAACACCCATATCGCCCGAGACCTTCAGCTTCCCCGTCATAACACCCGTCATGGCATTCAGCTTGCCGGTCAGCAGCTTGCCAAGATTCTCCTTGCTGATCTTCAGGGTGCAGTCTGTCGGCTCGTCTTGGGCCAAAACAGCCCCATCCTTCAAAATAATCACCCCGTCCGCACCGCAATCAAACTTGAGAGAGCCCTCAAAGCTCTTGCCCTTCAGCCCGCGTTCAATGCCTTCAGCCATTTCTTGCATAATATGCCTCCACTTGGTTCACCCGATTATGGCTCACCTGAAAAGCCACCGCTGCACTAACCTTGCGGCACCTTCATGCCTTGGAAAAGCCCCGCCCCAAGGACCGCCATGCCACAGCCGTCAACAAAGCCGCTCCAAGCCCGGCCGCGGCAAACGGCATGGTCAGCGCTGCACCGCGGGGCATCAACGCCTCGGACCAGCTCACAATCAAACCTGATAAAAGCAAACCAACCGGCATCATCCCCCACGCCAGCAAGCGGTAAACCGAGTTCACCCGCCCAAGCAGCGCATCAGGAATCACCCGCTGACGGTAGCTCACCGATACGGTGTTCCAGATAAGCCCCGTCAACTCGAACATCGCCAGCACAAGAGCCAGCGCCCAGCCGTTCGGCGCAAAGACAATCGCGCCAAAGGCCACAGCGGAGGCCAGCGTCATCCATTGCGCCGTCGCCCCCGCGCCCAGCCGCTTTATCACCCGCTCGGCAATGAGTCCGCCAAGAATCCCGCCCACAGCCCCGGCGGCAAGGATAAGCCCGTATCCTCGCGCGCCCAGCCCGAGATTCTCCTGCACATGCAACACCAGCGCAATCACAACCATCTGGTGCAAAAGGTTCCACACTCCCGTCACCACAGCAAGCAGCCTCAGCAAAGGAGCCGCGCGCAAAAAGCCTAGCCCCTCGCGCAACTCCTTTCGCCAGTCGCGCGCCCCCGCCTGTTGTGGCTTGAACTGCCCGCGCAGCCCAAGCATCATCAAGGCCGCCAGCGCAAATATCGCGGCATTCAGCGCGAAAGGCATCCAGATCACAAAAGCAATCAGAAACGCGCCCAGCGCCGGCCCGATAAGCGCATTGCCCACAAGCTCCACACTCCAGAGCCGCCCGTTTGCACGCTCAAGCCCCGCGTGCGGCACAATCGCAGGCAGCATTGTTTGCGCCGCATTGTCCCGAAACACTTCGGCTGTCCCCACCAGAAGCGCGCACATCAAAAGCGCTCCAAACAGAACAGGCACGCCCGTTCCGTTCTCCGGCGGCTCCCCAAGCGGCAAGGCCGACCAAACGAGAAGCGCAGCCACAGCAAAGACACAGGCGCGCAAAATATCCATCGTCAGCATAAGGCGGCGACGGTCCACGCGGTCGGTCACAATTCCCGCTGGCAGCGCAAATAAAAACCATGGCATCCTAAGCGCCACAGGCATCAGCGCCACCAAAAGGGGGTCGCGTGTCAGCAGCGTCGCCATCCATGCCCAGACAACAACCGCAATTCCGTCTGCAAGGTTGGTCATCCCGCTCGCGGCAATAAAACGGCCAAGCTGGCGCGATGTGTCAGGTGTCGTCATGGTGCGCAGTCCTCAACCAGCGTGCGCCACATTAATCAATTTTCCCTTAACGAAAACCCTGTTTGGGGGGTGTACGGGTTGTGCACGCATGGTGCACGCTTTTCACCCCCCTGCAATCAGCGCTGTTTCAGCCCGTTAACCTTTCAAAACGCAGGGGTAACAAAAGCAAAACGGGCCTATGCTACACTGCACAGACCCGCTTGATTTTATTAGGTTTTCAACCCTCGAAAGGATTATTTGAACCGACGATTCCGTGTTGCAAGAAGCTTGAGGCGAAGCGCGTTCAACTGGATGAATCCCGCCGCATCTTTCTGGTCATACGCACCGGCATCATCCTCAAATGTCACATGCGCCTCCGAGTAAAGCGAGTGGTCCGACCAGCGGCCAACGCAAGTCGCCGCGCCCTTGTAAAGCTTGAGCTTCACTGTGCCGGTCACATGTTCCTGGCTTTTATCGATCGCCGCTTGCAGCATTTCGCGCTCGGGGCTGAACCAGAAACCATTATAAATAAGCTCTGCATAACGCGGCATCAGACTGTCTTTCAAATGCCCCGCACCGCTATCGAGCGTGATCTGCTCAATCCCGCGGTGCGCTTCAAGCAGCACAGTCCCCCCGGGCGTCTCATAAATCCCGCGGGATTTCATGCCAACAAAGCGGTTCTCGACAAAATCAAGACGGCCAATCCCGTGCTTCCCGCCCATCTCGTTGAGCTTGGTCAAAATCGTCGCAGGGCTCATAGCCTCGCCATTGATGCTCACAGCATCGCCGCGCTCAAAGCCCACTTCGATGTATTCCGCCTCGTTCGGCGCATCCTCGGGGCTCACCGTGCGCTGGTAAACATAGTCAGGCGCCATCTCGGCAGGGTCTTCCAAAACCTTGCCTTCGCTTGAGGTGTGCAGCAAATTCGCATCCACCGAGAAAGGCGCTTCCCCACGCTTGTCCTTGGCAATCGGAATCTGGTTTTTCTCAGCAAAATCAAGAAGTTTGGTGCGGCTGGTCAAATCCCATTCCCGCCAAGGCGCAATCACCTTGATGTCGGGGTTGAGCGCGTAGCAAGCCAGCTCGAAGCGCACTTGGTCGTTGCCCTTTCCCGTCGCCCCATGGGCCACAGCATCCGCACCGACTTCCTCGGCGATCTCGACAAGGCGCTTGGAAATAAGCGGCCGCGCAATCGACGTGCCAAGCAGGTAAAGCCCTTCATAAACAGCATTCGCACGGAACATCGGAAAGACAAAATCACGCACAAACTCTTCGCGTACATCCTCGATATAGATGTCTTTCACACCCATCATCTCGGCTTTCTTGCGCGCAGGTTCCAGTTCTTCGCCCTGGCCCAGATCGGCGGTAAAGGTCACGACTTCGCAGCCATATTCCGTCTCAAGCCACTTGAGAATGATGGAGGTGTCCAGACCACCAGAATACGCAAGGACAACTTTTTTAGGAGCCGACATGATGATTTCCTCTTGTCTTGTTTGCCGCGAGGTAGCGCTTTTCGCGCGCCTCTGCAAGCGCAGCCCCTTGCTTTGCGGGCCATCGTGGTAGAATAAAACCGGATGGATAATATCAAACCCGCCTCCCGCCAGATCGCTCAAGCTCTCCGCAACGTGTTCGAAGCCACCCCGCTTCAACGCAATGCCCACCTGTCCGAGATCTATGGGGCCGACATTTTTCTCAAGCGCGAAGACCTAACCCCTGTGCGCTCCTACAAAATTCGCGGCGCATTCAACGCCATGACCAATGCCATGAAGGGCCGCGACACCTCGCCGCTTTTTGTCTGCGCAAGTGCGGGGAACCATGCTCAAGGCGTTGCATTCATGTGCAAATATCTCGGCGTGCGCGGACGCATTTTTATGCCTGTCACAACCCCCAGCCAGAAGATCATGAAGACAAAAACCTTCGGTGGTGCTCTCATAGAGATCCGACTGGTAGGCGATTACTTTGATGAAACCCTCGCCGCCGCAAAGGCCGATTGTGAAAGTGAGCAAGGCATCTTCCTACCCCCGTTTGATGCAGAAGACGTGATTATGGGCCAGTCCACGGTCGCTGCCGAAATTGAAGAACAACTCGGCCAAGCGCCTGATCTCATCGTGCTGCCCGTCGGCGGGGGCGGCCTCTCCGCTGGCGTAACATCCTACTTCGGCAACGAGGCTCACTACGCCTTTGTCGAGCCATCAGGCGGCGCCTGCCTCGCCGCAGCACAAGAAGCTGGCAAGCCCGTTTCGCTTGAGCGTATCAACTCTTTTGTCGATGGTGCCGCCGTGGCCGAGATCGGCCAACTCACCTTTGAAAAGCTCCGCCCTTACAAAGACGAGGTTCACCTGCAGATCAATGAAGACAGGCTCTGCACAACCCTCATCGAAATGCTCAATGTCGAAGGCGTTGTGCTTGAGCCCGCAGGCGCGCTCACCATCGACGCGCTCAAGGATATGCACGAGGAAATCAAAGGTAAAACCGTGGTCTGCATCGTCTCTGGCAGCAACTTTGATTTCGAGCGTTTGCCTGAAGTCAAAGAACGCGCTCAGCGCTACTCCGGCCTCAAGAAATACTTCATTCTGCGGATGCCCCAGCGGCCCGGCGCGCTCAAGGATTTTCTCGGCTTCCTCGGCCCGCACGACGACATCACCCGCTTTGAATACCTCAAGAAATCCGCGCGGAATTTCGGATCGGTCCTCATCGGGATCGAGACAGACACTCCCGAGAGCTTCGAGCGCCTAATGCGTTTGGCGAATGATAAAGGCTTCAGCGCGCGCGACATCACGAACGATGAAGTGCTGTCGTCATTCCTTGTCTAAAAGCTGTCCTTTGGTCAGCGTAAAGCCCGAAGCAATCCAGGCCCGCTCCGTCCGCTTGAGCGCATCGCCAAGCGCTTTGCCCTTAAGGTGCGGCAGGTCTTTCGCCGTCAAAGGAAACCGCTGCGCAGCAGCCGCATCAAGCCTTGCCATGTCAGCAGCTCCACCTAGCAACGCCACCCTTACAAGCAAGGCGTTCCGTGCAGTATTTGCATCGGTGCGGTAAGCCAGTTCCTCGGCGCCCTGATCACTCCATGCAAAGCGCCTCACT
The DNA here is from genome assembly GCF_025751535.1 of Lentibacter sp. XHP0401. Taxonomy (GTDB): domain Bacteria; phylum Pseudomonadota; class Alphaproteobacteria; order Rhodobacterales; family Rhodobacteraceae; genus Lentibacter. The sequence goes on from NZ_JAOWLC010000003.1 coordinate 111,129, forward strand.
ATGTCAAACAAGCGCTGTTCTTTCTTGGAAAGCCGTAGAGACATCTCCCCCGAAAAAACCAGAAGAGCAGCCAGCCGCACCACAGGCTCGACTCCACCACCAAGCTCCAGGAAGCGCTGTAAAACAGGCAGGCTTGCGCCGCCCACAATCCGCGCCAGAACGCCGGCCTCTTGCATCAGGTCCAGCACATCTATCAGCTGATCAGAAGCCAGCAGTTTCAGCATCTCAGCCGTCTGCCGTTCAACCGAAACATGCCGTAAGCCATAGCTCAACCTTGCGGCTGCCTGCGCGGCGGCAGGGTCGATCCCTTTTGCGCCAAAGCCCAGCTGCGCCGCAAATCGAAAGAGCCGCACGATGCGCAGATAATCTTCCCTTATCCGTTGATCCGCAGCGCCAACAAAGCAGATCTTGCGCGCTTCAATATCGGCCATCCCGCCTGTCGGGTCAGCGAGGTTGCCCATGCGGTCTGCATAGAGCGCATTCATCCGAAAATCACGCCGCGCCGCATCATCTTCAAGACTGTCGGAAAATGCGACGACAGCATGCCGCCCATCTGTATCTATATCCTTGCGAAAGGTCGTAACCTCAAGCACAGATCCGCCGCCGACCACAGTAACAGTGCCGTGTTCAAGCCCCGTTGGGACAGACTTCATGTCCAGCGCCTTGGCTGTTTCAATGACAGTATCAGGTCGCGCACTTGTGGCGATATCAAGGTCTTTCACAGACAGGCCAAGCAGCGCATTTCGCACGCAACCGCCGACGAAATAGGCCTCATAGCCATCCGCTTCCAGCGCCGCCAAAAACGCTTGGGCGGCTTCATCTTCAAGCCATTTGCCCGAAACCTGTGTCACCCTGAAATCCGCTCCGCCAAGCCCAGCGTCATACGCGCTGTCGCGCCCCAAATATAATGCGGGCCATATGGAATTGTGTAGTATTTTCGAAACGCACCGCGAAACTGGCGCCCCTGCACCGAGTAATTCGCCGGCTCTATCAAATGTGAAAGCGGCACGAAGATGATTTCCTCTACCTCGCCAGCGTCGAGCACTGGCTCAAAAGGGTTTCGCACAAATCCAAGGATAGGCTGCACTGTAAACCCTGTCACCGTCAGGTGCTCCGGCAGCGCTCCAAACACATCAACCGTTTCAGGCGGCAGGCCGACTTCCTCATACGCCTCGCGCAAGCTGGCGGCCTCTACCGAAGCATCACTCGCCTCAACCTTTCCGCCCGGAAAAGCGATCTGCCCGGGGTGATGTCGTAAATGCTGCGCCCGCTTGGTGAGGATCACATTCAAAGCACCCTCCCGCTCGATTAATGCGATCAAAACGGCAGCGGGGCTTTTTATTCCGTGCTCAACAGGGATGACATCCGGGTTCAGATCATAATCAGACGAGACCGCTCCCGCCTTGGCCAGAGCGGCCTTTATCTGCGCGATCTGTTCCAAAGCCCTATTTCGCCGCTAAGCCGACCGTGGCAGGATCAAGCTCGAAATGGCGGTTACAGAACTGGCAGTCAGCGGTGACTTTTCCGTCTTCTGTTGTCATCTTTTCGATGTCTTTCACCCCATAGATCGAAAGGCTCTGGCGCACACGCTCTTCCGAACAAGTACAGCCAAATTGAACATCTTTGGGTTCGTAAACCGCAGGCTCTTCTTCGTTGAACAGCCTCCAAACAAGCTCAGGCGGGGAGACATAAGGCCCAAGCAATTCAAGGCCTTCGACCGTGTTGAGCAGGATGTTCACCCTGTTCCAGTCTTCATCCTTGCGTTGCGCATGATCACGCTGTTCTTTCTCATTCTCGGGGTCACCCCCCTCGCTCTTGAGCGATTTGGGCAAATGTTGCAAAAGCATACCCGCCGCACGCCATTGCGTGCCAGTGTCTTTCATATAGGTCTCGCCATGCTCGACAATCAGCTTGGTCGCGATCTGCTCGGACGCGGCAAAATAGCCCTCAGCGGCTTCGGCAATAGAGCTTCCATCAAGACCAGACAGCGCCTTATACGGCGTCGCGCCTTTGCCCTGATCAATGATAACCGCAAAGTAGCCTTTACCCAGCTGATCAAAGGGTTTTCCATTCGTGATCCGCGCCCCGTCATAGCTGGCATAAGCACGAATGCTTGCGGGTGCGTCAACCTCGGCAGGTGCAAAATAGTCAGTCGCAATCATTCGCACGGGCCCATCTGTCTGCACTTGCAAAGACAGCTTCCATTTCGGCTCAACCATACTTCCCAGCAATGCAGTGATGATCACCATTTCAGAGATCAATGACTCAACTTGCTTAGGGTAATTATGCTGCGAAAGGATATCATTAACCGTCTGGTCAAGGCGTACAACTCTGCCGCGGCAGTCTGATACACGCAGCTCAAAAGGCAGGATTTTCTCATCCCAGTTTATGTTCGAAGCGTCTTCCATAGGGGCCACCCAATCTCTCTGTTCGCCCAGCACCTAATAGCGCAGGCCCAGTTGCGCAAGACAACAGATCAGGTTTCCTGGCTCGCAAACTCCAGAAGAATGGCCGAAATATCATCCGAAAAATCTCGCGCGCCAGCAAAGCTATCGAGCTCGAACAAAAGCGCATCAAGCAAACACGGCCCCCGCTTACCGCGCCAGTTATTCATAAAACGCACGATATTTTCATCATCATAAAACTCGTCGGCTTCATTCATACATTCGGATACGCCGTCGGAAAGCACCAACAGTCTGTCACCCGCAGCAAGCTGTAGCTCGAACTGATCATAACTCGCATCTGCCATCAACCCGACAGGCAAACCGCCTCTGCCAACAAGCTCGACAGAACCGTCAGCCCGCTGAACAAGCGGGTGCGGATGGCCTGCCTGGCTGACCGTCACCTTGCCAGTCGAGAGATCAACTGTGGCATAGACAAGCGTGAAGTAGTGCTCGGTTGTCATCTCTCGCAGCACAAGATCGTTTAGTCGTGCGACCACCTCACTGGGCGCGATAGGCACAAAAATACCCTCGGCGCGGCGTTCAATAGCTATGTTCTGCTCCTTGGAAGCGGACGACATATAACCAGCCAGTCTTGCAGTCATAAGAGCAGAACTGATCCCGTGCCCCGAGACATCAATTGCAAACAATCCGATTTCATGTTCGTTGATAGGAAAATACCCGACAAGATCACCGCCTACATGCCCGCTCGATTGTAACATCAGTGAAATCTGGGCAGCGCCAAAGTCTTTGAAGCGCTCGCGCACTAGCGATTGTTGCAACTGCTTTGCTTCGATCAGGTCATTGTCAATGATCGTATAAAGCGTTTTCAGCTCGTCCAGCGTTGTGTTGATAAGCTCGTTCTTCCGCGTCAGTTCACGCTCCATAGTGAGAATACGCTCCCCCGCGACGAGCCTCGCACGCAGCTCTGCAGCGCTCACCGGCTTTGTCAAAAAATCATCTGCACCAGCATCAAGTCCCTGCGCGATTTCGGTTTTGTCGCTTTTCGAGGTGAGCAAGATAAAATAACCGAATCGTTCCGATTTTAATCCCTTGAAACGGCGCCAGAATTCGATTCCGTCCATGCCCGGCATCATCCAGTCACTAATCACAAGATCTGGCTGGGTAATTTCGCAAAAGGCCAACGCCTCGTCGCCGCTAGACACCTCGGCAACACGATATCCCCACTTCTTCAAGCTCGCGCGCAAAATACTTCGCTGCAAACGACTATCATCCACGACAAGCACAAGGTTGCTTTCGTGTTCATGTGTCTCAACAGATTGCCGGTCGCTGTGCATATCCAATACCTTGAACGCCTCGCGCTCTTTTCCAGAATTGCACCATAGCCCACCCAAATTAAGCTCTGATGAAAAAAACCGTTCTCCTTTTAGTGTTCTTTTTGCATTCCGTTAACTTCCTGAAGCTATGCTCGCTTGGGAGTAAAAAGGTGTGCATCCATGATCAACTGGGACAAGGTTCAGGAACTTCGTGAAGACATTGGCGAGGAAGACTTTAGCGAAATTGTAGATGTCTTTCTTGAGGAAGTTGAGACGGAGCTTGAAGCTTTGCCCGGGACGCCGCGCACGGAACTTGGGGCAAGCATGCACTTCCTCAAGGGTAGCGCGCTAAACCTCGGGTTTCACGATTTTTCAGAAAAATGCCGCATTGGCGAAATACTGGCCACCCAGACGAGGGCTGATGAAATTAATATTTCAGAATTACGGGCCTGCTATGCAACTTCAAAGGCCCATTTTTTACAAAATTACAACATCAGTAAATCAAAGTAAGTGCAGATTCGTCTTATAGCTGCTAAATAATTTCTCAAAACAACGATGAGCAATTAAAATGCGGGCAATCACTCTCCTTGGGGCGCTCTTATCACTCATGCTTTTCGCAGGGTGCTCTTCCTCTAAATTTCACAACTACAACGGGCCAGAAGTGACACATGTTGTCGTGCAAAAAGAAGCCCGTAGATTATACTTGCTAAATGGATCTCAGGTTCTCAAAAGCTATAAAGTTGGCCTCGGTTTCAGCCCTGAAGGACACAAAGAGGTCGAGGGTGACGGGCGGACACCTGAAGGCAACTACATTATTGATCGCCGCAACCCGAACAGCGAGTTTCACCTCTCTATCGGCATTTCCTACCCTAATGTTGAAGATATCGAGCGCGCTCGCGCGCTTGGGAAAAGCCCGGGTGGCGATATTTTCATCCATGGCCGACCCCGGAAATATAGAGACGGCGGGCGCGATTGGACGGCCGGCTGCATCGCCGTCAAAGACCGTCACATGGAAGAAATTTACGCCATGGTCCGCGACGGGACACCTATCTCTATCCGCAAATAAACCTTGATGGTCGTCATGGGAGGGCTCAGCCGCCCATGACGAGCGTCCACCAAATTTTGCCATTGCTTTCCTGGTACCAGGCGAAACCGAGGTTTGTTGCGCGCTTGTCGAGCAAGATTGCACGGGTGTCGGACTTCTCCATCCATGCACCGAGCGTTTCAAGCTCGGTCTCATAGGTCTCTGAAATCAGTTCGCCCACCATCACACCAGGATAACCACTACGGCTCACTCGGTCGATCGGCGAGGAGCCATCGGAACCAAAGTGCCATGGGCGGTTTTGCGCCGACATGTCACGCGCGTGGGTTGCTGCCGCAGCATTCAATTGGGCGTTCATCTCAACTGCTGGTGCACCAGCAGCCTGACGGAGTGAATTCACCGAATCAAGTATGCGAAACTGAATTTTTCCAGTCGAGCTATTGGAAATGCGATAGAGCTTGGGCAACGGTTTACCATCTGCACCCAGCTGTGACGTTGTTGTACCTGTTGTGCACCCTGCAAGCAGCACCACTGAAACAAGAAGAGAAACAAAAAAGCGCATGACGCTCCTTTCAAAGAAATTTCGCCCCCCGCTTTAACGCTGAATCGCCAATCAAGCAAATGCAGTTATGCAACGAAACGCTCATTACAAAGGTTTGAATTGCGAGTGGCACTTTATCGCCATATACAAAGTGTTGAACATTTTACCGGAGAAAGTCCGATGTCCCAGTTTAAAAATTCTATGAGTCGAAGAGGTTTTCTCGCTGGCTCCACATCCCTTTTAGCCGCACCCGCTATCGCTCAGTCTTCTTCTGTGAATGGCGAAGAGACAGTTGAAGTTGAACGCGACCTTAGCGAAGTTGTTCGCCGTAACGTTTCAAGCTTTCGTTCGCTGAACTGGGAGCCCTACTTCAGCAACCTCAAAGGCGGGGCATGTCTTGTTGATACAACCTCACGCGCCTTGCACTTCTGGTCGGAAGACCAATCTGTATATAAACTCTACCCAACAAGTGTGCCGTTGACAGAAGACCTAACGCGCCTCGGCCGCACATCTGTTGTGCGAAAAGTAGAGGGGCCCAGCTGGCGTCCAACACCCTCTATGCGCAAACGCAACCCCGAATGGCCCGAATTCGTCGGTCCCGGACCAGACAATCCACTCGGAACTCATGCGCTTTATCTTTCGTGGACATATTATCGCATTCACGGCACCCACGACACGCGCAAAATTGGCCGCCGCTCCTCAAATGGATGCATCGGCCTTTACAACGAGCACATCTCCGAGCTGTACGCTTTAACCAAAATTGGCACACAAGTGTTGCTAATTTGACGATATCCTAGCGTCGTTCCACCGTTCTTAAGCATATTCGGTTTGCAAAGCGCCCATTTTGCTGGTTAAAAACAAATTACGTTATATGTCTTGGGGCACGGTTTTGCCGTCAATCCAATTTCTGGAGGAAAACATGAAAAAACTCGTAATCGCGACTGCATTTGTTGCCGCAGCTTCTGCTGCTTCAGCTGGCGGTATGTCAGATCCAATCATCGAAGCACCAGTTATCGTTGAAGAAGCGGCTGGCTCTTCAGGTGGTATGGTAATTCCACTTCTTCTTCTCGTTGTCGTAGCGGCAGCAGTAGCAAGCTAAGCTTTCTTCCTTAGGGAAGAAATCTAAAGAAAACGGCAGCCTCGGGCTGCCGTTTTTTATTTTTCAGGTCTTTATTACCAGCCTTGAATATTCTCTTTAATGAGGTCAGCAAGAAACGCGACGTGCTCTTCGCCAGCATTCAGGCAAGGGATATACTCGAACATCTCGCCACCTGCCTCCTCGAATGCTTCTTTGATCTCTTCGTTGATCTCTTCCAGCGTTTCGATGCAATCGGCAGAAAAAGCTGGTGCAACAACTGCAATCCGCTTTTTGCCATCCTCTTCAGCCAAACGAGCGACTTCTTTGACAGTATAAGGTTTGAGCCACTCCTCAGGGCCAAACACGGATTGGAAAGTCGTAACGATATCAATATCACTCCAACCAAGGCGCTCACGTAAAAGGCGCGTCGTCTTCTGGCACTGGCAATGATAGGGGTCACCCTCCATCAGATAGCGCTTAGGCATTCCGTGATAAGAGACAACAAGCGTTTCGGGACGCTCACTCATCGCCGCAACTGATGTTTCAATCGAGCGCGCGAGAGCTTCGATATACCGCTTATCATCAAAATATCGCGCCACTGTACGCACAGAAGGTTGCCATTTCTCCTTCATCAATGCGCGGAAAAACTGGTCATTGGCCGTGGCCATAGTTGCGCCAGCATATTGTGGATAAAGCGAGAAGAAGAGAACTCTGTCACAGCCCTGCGCTATCATTTCGGCAACCTTGCTATCAGTCGATGGGTTTCCGTAGCGCATACAGAAATCAACCAGCACTTCACCGCCATATTCTTTTTCGACCAAGGCCCGCACAGCTGCTGTCTGCTCTTTGGTGATGGTCATAAGCGGGCTCTCGCCCTCGGCTTCATTCCAGATGGATTTGTAGGCCGCGCCACTTGCGAACGGACGTTTGGTGAGAATGACCAGTTGCAAAAGTGGCTGCCACTTCCAAGGTGCATAATCAATGACGCGGCGATCTGACAAAAACTCATTCAAGTAACGCCGCATTGACCAGTAATCATAGTTGTCTGGCGTCCCTAAATTGGCCATCAAAACACCAATCTTCGGTTTCCGCACCTCAGGGTGATCAGCAGGCAAATGGCTTGCATCAAATTCAGCTTGAGTCAGTTTTTGCATCTAGTCATCACCATTCTTTGTAAAAGTATCGGTTTCAGGCAACCTTATTTCGTTGGTCTTCAGGGCATCTGCAAGTCGTGATTGTGCTGATCCGGGGCGAAGCGGTTTCTGTTGGCTTTCGTGTGGGGTCCATCCCGTAAGAAAAACGATCTCGAAAGTCGCCACGATTCTCCCCGCATCATCGGAAAAATGCTCTTTGTAAACTTCATCACCAAGGCGAAACAATTCTCTCTGTTCAAATTTACGTTTACGCAGAGCAAGCGCATTAGTCTCTCCCATACGCCGCAGATCATGAGCCAGATGAAAAATACTTTCGTAGCTGGCTGTAAGCGTGATTTTATCCGCAACAGGAAGCGCAAATCCGGCTCGCTGCATAAGCTGCCCCAAGTCACGGATTTCGCCCGTCATCGCAACGCGCGGGCTAAGCCCACCTGTCAGCACTATCTCGGCTTCGCTGAGCGATTTGCGTAACTCCTGCAGCGTATTGCCGCCAAACATGCAGCCGATGAAAAGCCCGTCTGGCTTCAGCGCGTTACGAGCTTGGATAAGTTGCCCTACAATATCGTTCGCCCAATGAAGCGACATAGCGTGCAAGACCAGATCGTGTGACTGCGGCTTGCAAGCGAGCGTTTCCTGATCGTCAATTTGATCAAACGAGGGGAAGGCTCCGGACCAAAGCTCATTTTGATCCGATATTAAAAGCGGCTTGGTAAACGCTCTGTTAACCAAGTCTAACCGATACTGAACCTCGTCAATCGCAGCGGCGTGAGCGAAATCTGCCTCGGTAAGGCAGGCTCTCTTGCGGCGCTGCTCAAGGGCGCTGCGGTCAGTGTGAAGATTACGGTTTGTCATGAGGTAGGAATATGGGCTGGCGATCAGGGATTCAAACACTTGTTCAGACTCTTTATCCGACAACATGCTTGAGCTGCGGCACGGGTGTTGAAGGTGATTCGGGCTTATGCAGCAAATGTTGGCTTGGCTCGAACTTTATCTCTGGCCTCGTTTGCAACGCCTGCGGAAGCCCTCTGCCCGGATTGTCAGAAGCCGACGAGCTCTGCGACGATTGTATCGAAGCCCCCCGAAAGTGGACTGCCGCACGCGCTACGTTTCTTTACAAAAACGATGCAAGGAAGTTGGTATGGGAACTGAAGTATGCAGACCGCGCCGAGATCGCCACAGCCGCAGGGCCATGGCTTGTGAAGGCTTTACAGCCAATTTTGCCTGAAAATCCACTTATTGTGCCCGTTCCATTGCATTGGACGCGGTTGTTCAAACGAAAATACAACCAATCTGAACTGCTATCTGCCAGCCTTGCCAAGAAAGGCAATTATCAGCACATGCCCGCCCTGTTGAAGCGCGTGAAGCGCACGCCAACGCTACTGGGGCTCAACCGCGAAGAGCGCGAGGCTTGTTTGAAGGATGCAATCATCTTGCGCAAAGACCTCGCTGCTAGGGTTGCAGGACGAAATTTAGTGCTTGTCGATGACGTTATGACCACCGGTTCAACTCTTAACGCCGCGGCCGAGGCCTGTCTTTTGCACAATGTCGCAAGCGTAAGGGCAGTTTTTCTGGCACGTGCCTCAAAGAATGACTAGGTTCTGGCCCAACATCTAGTTTTGAGGGCCACATGTCACAGATCGAAATATATTCATCGCCGCTTTGCGGCTTTTGCCATGCTGCCAAGCGCCTTTTGGATAGCAAGAGCGTCAGCTACACTGAATACAACGTCTTAACCGACCCGAAGCTCAAACCTGAAATGATCGAGCGGGCCAACGGTGCACGTACTGTGCCGCAAATTTTTATTGATGGCGTTGGCATTGGCGGCTGCGATGATCTCTTCGCTCTTGAGAAAGCTGGCAAACTTGACGGATTGATAGGCAAAAGCTGATGAAAACCGCTCTTGTTCAGCTTACTTCTACAGAAGTCCCCGCTGACAGCTTGGCTGCCTGTGAGCGACTCGTGCTTGAAGCTATTGAACAGGACGCAAGTTTCATCCTGACACCGGAAGTCTCTAACTGCATCGCACCATCAAAAGCCGTTTTGACAGAGGTTCTTTGCCGTGAAGAGGATGACCCGTTTCTGGCCCGCATGCGTGCGATTGCCGCGAAGGCAGGCGTTTGGGTAATGATCGGTTCACTAGGCGTAAAAAGCGAGAAGGTGGCCGGAAAGTTTGCCAACAGGTCTTTTTTGATTTCGCCAAAAGGAAAAATCGAAGCGAAGTATGATAAAATTCATATGTTCGATGTCGATATTTCCGAGAGCGAGAGCTACCGCGAGAGCGCAACTTACGAGCGCGGCGATAAGGCCGTTCTGGCTGAAACGGACATTGGCAAGATCGGCATGAGCATTTGCTATGATCTGCGCTTTCCGCACCTCTTTCGCTCGCTTGCACAGGCTGGCGCCGAGATACTCACGATCCCTGCTGCTTTTGCCGAAACAACAGGACAAGCTCACTGGCATGCCCTGCTTCGTGCCCGTGCCATCGAGAATGGTGCCTATGTTATTGCTCCGGCACAAACGGGTACTCACTACGAAAAAGATGGAAAAGAGCGGCGCACATATGGACATTCACTTGCTGTTTCACCATGGGGTGAGGTGCTTGTTGATGCTGGAACCGAAACGGGAGTGACCTGTTTTGAACTCGATCTAAGCGAAGTTGCTAAGGCGCGTAAGCGTGTGGGCTCACTTACACAACTCAGCGTATTTGAGGCGCCGCAATGAACAGCAAGCAAAGCTCCCTCGCAATTGCTCTGATCAGCGAAATTCTCGCTACCGACCAACTCCTGCGCAGTAGGCTCACGCGGGTATTACCGGCAGGCATGGAGATTTCGCATTTTTCTGTGCTTACGCATCTGGCCTACACAAACGCTGAAAAAACACCCGCCCAGCTTGCCAAGACATTTCATGTCACCAAAGGAGCTATGACCAATACCCTCAACAAGCTTCAGTGGGCGGGCTATGTTCATATCCGCCCCGATTGGGATGATGCGCGACGCAAAATGGTTGCGATCAGTCCCGCGGGCCGCCAGGCACGTGATACAGCGCTGTCAGCGATTGAACCCATGATCAAAACACTGGTTGATGAAAAGGGCGCAGAAAGCATCCGCGCGGCCTTGCCTGTGCTGCGCGATATGAGACTCAAGCTTGAGAGCAACGATTGATCACGCGGGCTTTTTGGCCGCAGTCACATAATTCACGCTCAGGTCACGGTCTGAAATTTTCCAGTTCCAACTGACGGGGTTGAAAACAAAGCCCTTACGATCAAGCGGTTGCATGCCAGCTTTCTCGATAAAGCCGACCAGTTCGTCAGGCGTGATGAACTTGTTCCATTCATGCGTTCCTTTGGGCAGCCAGCGCATCACATATTCCGCGCCGACAATGGCCATCGCAAAACTTTTTGCATTGCGGTTGATCGTCGAGCAGATGTGCAGGCCCTCTGGTTTGAGCAGATTTGCACATTCGTTAAGGTATTCTTGCGGGTCGGCGACATGCTCGACCACTTCCATATTCACGACCACATCAAAACGCTCGCCAGCCGCCGCCAGCGCCTCAGCTGTGACTGCCCGATAATCAATCTGAAGACCCTCTTGCACAGCGTGCAGCTTAGCCACCTTGATGTTTTTCTCGGCGGCATCCGCACCCAACACATCTGCGCCAAGGCGTGTCAGTGGCTCACTCAAAAGCCCTCCACCGCAACCGATGTCAATGATCCGCAAGCCCGTAAACGGCGCAGGCTCTGACAAATTGCGATTGAACTCCGCTGCGATTTGCTTCGTAATATAGTCAAGCCGGCATGGGTTCATCAGGTGCAAAGGGCGAAACTTGCCGTTCGGATCCCACCATTCGGCAGCCATCGCCTCAAACTTGGCAAGCTCTGCTGGATCAACTGTTTTGGTCTGATTTTGCATAGTCGGGCCCTCAAATTGCTCTGATACGTCTGGAAAGATACGACATGCACGAATCCGCAGATGAAAAAAGCATTCGGGCGCGACTGTATCCCCCAGTCGAGCCGTTTGATAGGCGGATGATCGACGCAGGGGAAGGGCACACCCTCTATGTTGAGCAATCAGGCAATGCCAAGGGTGTTCCTGTTGTTGTTCTGCATGGTGGGCCAGGTGGCGGATGCAGCCCTGCGATGCGGCGCTTTTTCAATCCGCATCACTACAGAATTATTTTATTTGACCAACGCGGTTGCGGGCGATCAAAGCCGTTTGCCTCAGTGGAAAACAATACCACATGGGATCTGGTGCGCGATATCGAGACGATTCGCAAAGAACTGGAAATTGAGAGTTGGCATGTTTTCGGCGGCAGCTGGGGCGCAACACTTTCGCTGATTTATGCCATTGAACACCCCGAAACTGTAAAGTCTCTCACTCTTCGGGGAGTTTTTCTGGGGCGGCAAAGCGAACTTGACTGGTTTTATGGTGGCGGCGCTGGAGCATTTTGGCCCGATGTCTGGCAACGGTTTTTAGAGCCGATTCCCGAAGCAGAGCAGGGTGACCTGATCGCAGCCTATCATAAACGACTCTTCGGCAATGACGCGCGCGAAGCTCTCACGTGTGCTCAAGCGTGGACAGCTTGGGAAAACACCCTCGCTTCAATCCATTCAGAAGGGGCCTTCTACGTTCCGAACAATGCCTTTTGCCGTGCGTTTGCTCGACTTGAGAACCACTATTTTCACAAAAAGCTCTTTTTGGAGGGCGACAATTTTATTCTGGAGAACGCTGCCAAAATTGCGCACATCCCGACCAAGATTGTTCAGGGCCGCTATGACATGATTTGCCCGCCCGTTTCAGCACATGCGCTTGCAACCGCGCTCACAAAAGCAGAACTGCAAATTGTCGGCCTTTCTGGCCACGCACTATCCGAGCCGAGGATCAGCGCAGCACTGGCAGAAATCATGGATGATATTGCGCAACAAAGCTGACTGATTCGGCCTTGCATCCCACAGTCTTTCAGACTAGATACCCTTCAACAGCGGCGTGCTGGCTTCCAGCGCCCACCGATAGTTTCAGCGGGCCGCACGGCCCGCTTTTTTGTTTGAGCGAAGTAAAATGTCGAACCTGATTGCAAAATCTGCCAAAGATCGGCGCATGGCCGAAATCGTTGCCCCCGTCATTGAAGACATGGGCTTCGAACTTGTGCGTCTACGCCTTATGAGCGGCGAAGTAGAAACCCTTCAGATTATGGCCGAGCGCCCTGAAGGTGGTATTGAAGTGGATGATTGCGGCGCAATCTCAAATGCTGTCAGTGCTTTGCTTGATGTCGAAGACCCGCTTGCTGACGCCTATAACCTTGAGGTTTCCAGCCCCGGGATTGACCGCCCCCTGACGCGCCTCAAGGATTTTGAGACATTTGAGGGCTTTGAGGCCAAAGTCGAAACCGCCGAGATGATCGACGGCCAAAAGCGCTTTCGTGGTGTGCTTGCCGGCGTTGAAGATGACGAGGTTTTACTGACCATCGAGCAAGGAACCATTGGTCTCAAGTTTGAATGGCTTGTCGAAGCCAAACTCATCATGACTGACGAGCTGATCACAGAAATGTTGAGACAGAGAAAAGCAGCCGGCGCTTTTGCAGACGGTGAAGAAGTAGATATCAAAGAATCGCCTGAGTCTGAGGAGGACGAATAAATGGCCATTACATCAGCCAACCAGCTTGAGCTTCTGCAAACAGCCGAGGCAGTCGCCCGCGAAAAAATGATTGACCCCGTGCTTGTTATCGAAGCCATGGAGGAAAGCCTCGCACGTGCCGCCAAGAGCCGTTACGGTGCGGAGATGGACATTCGTGTTACGATTGACCGTAAGACAGGCAAAGCCACATTCACCCGCGTGCGCACGGTTGTCGACGAAGAAGAGCTTGAAAACTACCAAGCCGAAATGACCGTTGAGCAAGCAAAGCTTTATCTTGATGATCCAAAAGTCGGCGACACATTTGTTGAAGAAGTACCTCCCGTCGAGATGGGACGTATTGCCGCCCAAAGCGCTAAACAGGTAATCTTGCAGAAGGTTCGTGAGGCCGAGCGTGAGCGCCAGTTCGAGCAATTCAAAGACCGTGCAGGCACAATCATCAACGGTGTTGTGAAGCGCGAAGAATATGGCAACGTGATTGTCGATGTAGGCAGCGGTGAAGGCATCCTGCGTCGCAACGAGAAAATCGGCCGTGAAAGCTATCGCCCGAATGATCGTATCCGCTGCTACATCAAAGATGTGCGCCGCGAGCAACGTGGGCCACAGATTTTCCTCAGCCGTACAGCGCCCGAGTTCATGGCAGAGCTCTTTAAAATGGAAGTGCCCGAGATTTATGAAGGCATCATCGAGATCAAGGCCGTTGCCCGCGACCCGGGTTCACGCGCCAAGATCGCTGTGATCTCTTATGACAACAGCATCGATCCTGTCGGTGCCTGCGTTGGTATGCGTGGCAGCCGTGTTCAGGCTGTTGTCAACGAACTGCAAGGCGAGAAGATCGATATCATCCCGTGGAACGAGGATATTCCGACCTTCCTTGTGAACGCGCTTCAGCCCGCTGAAGTTTCGAAAGTTGTTTTCGATGAGGAAGCCGAGCGCATCGAGGTAGTTGTTCCAGATGAGCAACTCAGCCTTGCGATTGGTCGCCGTGGCCAGAACGTACGCCTTGCCTCTCAACTGACCTCGCTTGAAATCGAGATCATGACAGAAGCGGAAGAATCAGAGCGCCGTCAGAAAGAATTTGAATTGCGCACCAAGCTCTTCATGGACAAGCTCGACCTCGACGAATTCTTTGCACAACTCCTCGTTTCTGAGGGTTTCACCACGCTCGAAGAGGTTGCTTACGTTGAAAAGGACGAGCTTCTTGTAATTGACGGTGTTGATGATGATACGGCCAGTGAGCTTCAAGCTCGCGCTCGTGACATTTTGGAAGCAGAGGCGAAGGCCGCAATGGAAAATGCCCGGGCGCTTGGCCTTGAAGACAGCCTTGCAGAATTTGGTGAAATGACGCCCCAAATGCTTGAAGCACTGGCAAAGGACGATGTGAAAACACTGGAAGACTTCGCCACCTGCGCTGACTGGGAGCTTGCTGGCGGCTGGACAACAGTTGACGGCGAGCGCATCAAAGATGACGGCATTCTTGAGCCCTTCGAAATCACTCTTGAACAAGCCCAAGACCTCGTAATGACAGCACGCGTTCAGCTTGGTTGGATTGATCCAGCCGATCTTGAGACAGGTGAAGATGAAGACGCCGCTAACGAAGATGACGCGATGTGAGCAAGGATAACGATGACAACCGAAGCTGTGACCACAGGCAAAAATTCACAAGATGCGGTGCGCAAATGCATTGCAACTGGAGAATTGCGGCCTAAATCAGAGCTACTGAGGTTTGTCATTGGGCCTGAGCAGGTTTTGGCCTTTGATGTTGCGGGCAAGTTACCTGGCCGTGGCATTTGGGTAAGCGCAACGAAAGATGCGCTTACCCTTACCACAAAGAAAAACCTGTTCAGCCGGTCTGCAAAGACTCAGGTTTTTCTCCCTGAAGGACTTGAACAGTGGGTAGAAACCGCGCTTGTAAAAAGGGTGGTCAGCCTTTTGGGGCTTGCCAGAAAGTCTGGCGGAGCTGTGACAGGCTCGACCAAGGTAAAGGACTGGGCCACAAGTGAACGGGCCAGTATTCTGTTTCAGGCGAGCGATGGATCGCCACGTGAAAAATCGAAGATTCGCCTTTGGGGCGACGGAAAAACATTTGAATGCCTAACGCGACAAGAGCTTGGGGCCGCCTTCGGGCGAGAATTCGCAGTTCATGCGGCCTTAGATGCTGGAGGTTTGGCCTCACGTGTTATAGAGGAAGCAACAAGACTAGAGGGCTTTCGGCCCGCCGCGCCCGATGGGCGCATGAAAGGATGAGTATATCGAATGAGCGATAGCGACGGCAAAAAGACACTTGGTCTCCGCGGCGGTCCGCGGTCCGGCAATGTAAAGCAAAGCTTTAGCCATGGCCGCACCAAGAATGTGGTGGTTGAAACGAAACGTAAACGCGTTGTCGTTCCCAAACCTAATGTTGCGGCCTCAAGCGCAGGTGCGGGCGAGAAGAAGCTGAGCACAGCTCCGAGCAATCGCCCTGGCGGGATTTCGGATGCAGAGATGGATCGGCGCCTGAAAGCTGTTCAAGCGGCCAAATCTCGTGAGGCGGAAGAAGAAGAGCAGCGCGCCGCTGAAGAAAAGCAGCGCGAAGAAGAACGCATGCGCCGCCGGCAAGAAGCCGAAGAAAAAGAGCGCGAGGAAAAAGAGCGTGAGGAACGCGCGCGCGCCAAAGCCGAAGATGACGAGCGCAAGGTGCGTGAAGCAGAAGAGAACGCCAAGCGCGCCTCTGCTGCGCCTGCGCCGGATGCTGAAACCGGTCGCTCAGCTGCCAAACCGTTGGCAGACCGTCGCAAGCAACCGGAAAAAGAGCGTGACGATCGCACAAAAACCGCCAAAACACGCGGTGATGAAAGCCGTCGCAGTGGTAAGCTGACGCTCAACCAAGCACTTTCAGGTGGCGAAGGCGGACGGCAACGCTCCATGGCCGCAATGAAGCGCCAGCAAGAACGGGCACGCCAGAAGGCGATGGGCCAGAACGTCGAGCGCGAGAAGATCGTACGCGAAGTTAAGTTGCCCGAAGCGATTGTTGTCAGCGAGCTGGCCAACCGTATGGCCGAGCGTGTTGCAGATGTTGTGAAATCGCTCATGAACATGGGCATGATGGTTACGCAGAACCAAACGATTGATGCCGACACAGCCGAGTTGATCATTGAAGAGTTCGGTCACAAGGTTGCGCGCGTATCAGATGCTGACGTTGAAGATGTTATCAAAGAAGTGGCTGAAGATCCCGCCGATCTGAAACCGCGCCCACCTGTCATAACCATCATGGGTCACGTCGATCACGGCAAAACCTCGCTTCTCGACGCGATTCGCGATGCAAAAGTTGTTGCCGGTGAAGCGGGCGGCATTACGCAACACATTGGTGCCTACCAAGTCAAAACCGAGAGTGGAGCTCTGCTGTCGTTCCTCGATACTCCTGGCCACGCGGCTTTCACCTCAATGCGCTCACGCGGTGCGCAGGTAACAGATATTGTTGTGTTGGTTGTCGCTGCTGATGATGCAGTCATGCCGCAAACGATCGAGGCAATCAATCACGCCAAAGCTGCAAAGGTTCCGATGATTGTTGCGATCAACAAAATCGACAAACCCGCAGCCGATCCGAACAAAGTGCGCACTGATCTGCTTCAGCATGAAGTCGTTGTCGAGAAAATGTCAGGTGAAGTTCAGGATGTGGAAGTGTCCGCCATCACAGGCCAAGGCCTTGACGAGCTGCTAGAAGCGATTGCCCTTCAGGCCGAGATTCTTGAGCTGAAAGCAAACCCCGACCGCGCTGCAGAAGGTGCAGTTATTGAGGCTCAGCTTGACGTGGGTCGCGGCCCGGTTGCCACTGTGCTTGTACAAAAAGGCACACTGCGCCAAGGAGATATCTTCGTTGTTGGCGAGCAATACGGCAAGGTACGTGCGCTCATCAATGACAAAGGCGAGCGCGTTCAGGAAGCTGGACCGTCTGTGCCCGTCGAGGTCCTTGGCCTTAACGGTACACCCGAAGCAGGCGATGTTCTCAACGTGGTCAGCTCTGAAGCACAGGCGCGTGAAATCGCCGAGTACCGTGAAAGCGCCGCCAAAGAAAGACGCGCGGCGGCTGGTGCGGCGACAACGCTTGAGCAGCTTATGGCAAAAGCCAAAGAAGACAAGAACGTCACCGAGATGCCCGTTATCATGAAGGCTGATGTGCAAGGTTCTGCCGAAGCCATCGTTCAGGCTTTGGAAAAAATCGGCAACGACGAAGTGCGCGTACGGGTCTTGCATTCTGGCGTTGGCGCAATCACCGAAAGCGATATCGGTCTTGCAGAAGCATCAGGTGCTCCGGTATTTGGCTTTAACGTGCGAGCCAATGCACCAGCGCGCAACAGCGCCAACCAGAAGGGCGTCGAGATCCGCTACTACTCAGTGATTTACGATCTTGTGGATGATGTAAAACAAGCAGCCAGTGGCCTGCTTTCTGCAGAAATTCGCGAGAAGTTCATTGGCTACGCTGAAATCAAAGAAGTATTCAAGGTTACAGGTGTTGGTAAGGTTGCTGGCTGCCTAGTCACCGAAGGTGTCGCCCGCCGCAGCGCAGGTGTCCGCCTTTTGCGCGATAACGTTGTTATTCACGAGGGCACGCTCAAAACACTCAAGCGCTTCAAAGATGAAGTTGCAGAGGTTCAATCGGGCCAGGAATGCGGCATGGCGTTTGAAGCCTATGACGATATCCGCCCAGGCGATGTGATCGAGATTTTCGAACGCGAAGAAATTGAGCGTAATCTCGACTAGAGAGTAGCGGCATCGAACAAGCTAAAAGGCTGGCAGCACAAACTGCCAGCCTTTTTATTTTATCGATGTAACAGGCGTGCCTGAAAACTCTGTACTGCCTGTGCGGACAAGAACGTGTCCATTGGGCAAGGCCTTCACAAACAAGCCCTGCACAAAAATACAGCTACTGACCATAATCGTACACATAGCATTCCCCCAGTGCCATTTGTAAGCAAATCAAACAGCGAAACGGAATCTAAAGCAACGCACAATTTTACTTTTAGAGCCAATCCCTCAAAATCGGGATAAGCGGCACATCAGCCGCTGGCATCGGATAGTCTTTTAGCTTGGCCGGTTGCACCCAAGCGAGTGTTTGACCTTCCCGTGCTGTCAAAATTCCGTTCCACTTGCGGCATACGAAAAGCGGCATGAGCAAATGAAAGTCATCGTAGCTATGTGAAGCGAAGGTAAGCGGAGCAAGACAACTATTCCACGTTTCAATGCCAAGCTCTTCATGGAGCTCTCGCACGAGCGCATCTTCGGGTGTTTCGCCTGCTTCGATTTTACCACCGGGGAACTCCCAGAGCCCGGCCATAGACTTGCCCTCTGGCCGCTGCGCAAGAAGTACACGGTTGTCTTTGTCCAAAAGCGCGACCGCAGAAACCAGAACAACCTTCACGAGCGATAATCCGCGTTGATTTCGATATAGCCATGGGTGAGATCACAGGTCCAAACAGTGCTGGCACCCGCGCCCAATCCAAGATCAATCTTAATCAAAATTTCCGACTTCTTCATGAGATCGGCGGCATCTTCCTCATGATAGTCGGGATTAACCCATCCATCTCTGGCCACCAAAACATT
The DNA here is from genome assembly GCF_025751535.1 of Lentibacter sp. XHP0401. GTDB lineage: Bacteria > Pseudomonadota > Alphaproteobacteria > Rhodobacterales > Rhodobacteraceae > Lentibacter. The sequence continues at coordinate 129,869 of NZ_JAOWLC010000003.1, forward strand.
TCCAAACCAGATAGAGAGCTTATCACGGTCTGCGTATGCACCTGACTTTCCTATCGCCATAACAATGCGGCCCCAGTTCGGATCTTCTCCAGCAATCGCGGTTTTGACGAGTGGGGAATTCGCGATGGATAGGGCGTGTGTGTGAGCTTCACTATCATCCTGTGCGCCTGATACGCGGATTTCGACAAACTTCGTTGCACCTTCACCATCTTTCACAACTTGATGTGCCAAATCGAGCATAACTTTGTGCAGCGCAGCTTTGAACGCAGCATCGTCACGAGCAACGGAAACACCACTCTTTCCAGTCGCACATAGTAGAAGCGTGTCGGAAGTCGAGGTGTCACTATCAACCGTGATAGAATTGAAAGTCGGACCCGTAAGTTCCGAGAGCATAACCTGCAAATCAGGTTGGTTCATTGATGCATCGGTAAAGATGTAGACGAGCATTGTCGCCATATCCGGCGCAATCATACCCGAACCTTTGGCAATCCCTGCGATGCTGACAGTCTTGCCGTTTACTTCATAGCTGGCACTCGCCCCCTTGGGGAAAGTGTCAGTCGTCATGATTGCCTTGGCGGCCTCTGCGATACTTGCCTCGGATAGCCCATCCTTTAGGCCGTCCAGAGTCCCAATGATCTTGTCATGCGGAAGCCGCTCGCCGATGACACCAGTAGACGACGTGAACACCCGCGCTTCCGAAAGCCCGAGAGCCTTGGCCGTGGCCGCCGAAACAGCAGCAACAGACTCGCGACCCACCGCACCTGTGAAGGCGTTTGAGTTACCCGAGTTCACCAAAATCGCCGCACCGCCTTTGGCCTCTGCACCGATCTTTTCCTGACAATCAAGCACTGCCGCCGAACGCGTCGACGAGCGCGTAAACACGCCAGCAATGTTTGTACCTTCACAAAGCGCCGCCAGCATCACATCAGTGCGTCCTGCGTATTTGACGCCTGCGGCCGCAGTGGCAAAGCTGACACCGGCAATTGCTGGCAAATCAGGGAACCGCTCGGGTGCGAGCGGGGAAACTTTGGTGATCTTGGCCATGGGCCTTTACTCCGTAAGCAGGGTGTCTTCTTTCAGTATGGCGGGGTCAATCTCGCCCTCAGTGGCAAGTTCGATTGTACCCAGCTTTTTCAAGCGCTCGACTTCTTCTTCGATCACCGTGTTGAAAAGCGCGCTTTCGAGCTCTGCCTTCACCTCATCAAAGGCAGGCTTATCTGCAAGACGCGTCTCATTGAGTTTGATAACATGCCAGCCAAACTGGGTTTGCACAGGAGCCGATACAGCACCATCTTCCATATCTGCGACAGCTTCTTCAAAAGGGGGAACCATCATACCTTTGCCAAACCATCCCAGATCGCCGCCATTGGGACCGGAAGGACCGGTAGAGCGCTCTTTTGCCAACTCGGTAAAGTCTGCACCGCCTGCAAGCTCTTCAACAAGCGCTTGGGCCTCTTCTTCTGTTTCAACAAGTATGTGAGCTGCCTTGAACTCTTTTTCAGGGTCTGCATCAGCGTATTTGTCGTCATAAGCGGCTTTGAGCCTTTCTTCGGTCAGCTTTTCCGCAACGATTTGTTCGATAACTGTTGAAGCAACAAGCGAACGGCGCTCGTTATCAAGGCGGCGCTGTACAGGTGCTGGCACTTCGCCTTCGAAACGGCCAGCAAGGATTGTCTGATTGACCAGCTGATCGATGATTGCCTTATAAAGCACATCATCTGGCAACTGTAAGTATTGTTCTGGCAAACCGCTGCGCGCAGCGGCCATGTGTCCAAGGGTAATCTGAGTTCCATTAACTGTTGCAACAACAGTGTCCGAGCTGGCTGTTTGCTCTTCCGCAAGAGTGGGCAGCGGAGCGAGAGCTGTTATAAAAGCCAGCGAGATTATCTTGAAGTGTTTAGACATCATTTTTCCTTTGTTTCCTTTGCGTATCGCGCTCGGCGTTGACACTGCCAAGGCCGACCCTTACATCGCCATAAGGCCAAGACACGCTTCTGTTCCACGCCGTTGTAGGACGCGCAAATATCCGGAGCAAGCAAATGTCTTGCAACAAGATAAAATGATCGGATCGGACTGAACATGCTTGGACTTGGATCTATTGCCAAAAAGGTTTTTGGAACAGCAAACGACCGAAAGGTTAAGGCTGTAAAGCCTTTGGTCGACCAAATCACCGCGCTTGAACCTGAGTTCGAGAAGCTAAGCGATGATCAGCTGATCGAAAAGACAACTGAGTTTAAAAAGCGGCTCGAAAGCGGCGAAACACTGGATGCCCTTCTGCCGGAAGCTTTTGCCAACTGCCGAGAAGCGGCCAAGCGGGCTTTGGGCTTGCGCGCGTTTGATGTGCAACTCATGGGCGGCATATTTTTGCATCAAGGCAACATTGCCGAGATGAAAACAGGCGAAGGCAAAACCCTTGTGGCGACATTCCCCGCTTATCTGAATGCGCTGACAGGCAAGGGTGTCCACGTTGTCACCGTGAACGACTATCTCGCCAAACGCGATGCGGAATGGATGAGCAACGTATTTACGGCACTGGGCATGACAACAGGGGTCATCTACCCGCAGCAACCCGAGGCGGAAAAATCCGAGGCCTATGCGGCTGATATCACCTATGCAACCAACAACGAGCTCGGCTTTGACTACCTGCGCGACAACATGAAATCAGAGCTTCGGCAAATCAACCAAAAGTATCACCACTTTGCGATTGTCGATGAGGTTGACTCAATCCTGATTGACGAAGCTCGCACACCTCTGATTATTTCCGGTCCGGCTGAAGACCGCTCAGAGCTCTATATCGAGATCGACAAGGTGATCCCGGAGCTTATGGAAGAGCACTTCACACTTGACGAAAAAACCCGCAACGTGACTTTCTCGGATGAAGGCAACGAATTTCTGGAGCAGCTTCTGCGCCAACGCGGCATCTTGGAAGAAGAACAAAGCCTCTATGACCCCGAGAGCACAACGATCGTGCATCATGTCAACCAAGGACTGCGCGCCCACAAGCTCTTTACCAAAGACAAAGACTATATCGTGCGCAACTCTGAAGTCGTGCTGATTGATGAATTCACTGGCCGTATGATGGCGGGCCGTCGCCTCTCGGAAGGCCTGCACCAAGCCATTGAAGCCAAGGAAGGCTGCAATATTCAAGCCGAAAACGTGACACTCGCGCAGGTGACTTTCCAAAACTATTTCCGCCTATACGATAAACTTGCAGGCATGACGGGCACAGCCACAACAGAAGCTGAGGAGTTTCTGGAAATCTACGGTCTCGGCGTTGTTGAAGTACCTACGAACAAGCCGATTGCACGTGTTGATGATGATGATGCCGTCTATCGCACGGCACAGGAAAAATTTGCGGCCATTGTCGAGACGATCAAAGAAGCCGGCGCGAAGGGGCAGCCCATTCTGGTCGGGACGACGTCGATCGAGAAATCCGAATTGCTCAGCGCATTACTTAAAAAAGAAGGCATCAAGCACAACGTCTTGAACGCCCGCCAGCATGAACAGGAAGCCCAGATTGTTGCCGATGCAGGTAAACTTGGCGCCGTTACCATTGCCACCAACATGGCAGGCCGTGGCACCGACATTAAGCTTGGCGGTAATGTCGAGTTTAAAATCATGGAGGCGATTGCTGCCTCACCCGACGACGACAATGAAGAAGTGCGCGCCAAGATTGAAGCAGAGCACGAGGCCTGGGAGCAAAAAGTCAAAGATGCAGGCGGCCTCTTTGTTCTGGCGACCGAGCGGCATGAAAGCCGCCGCATCGACAACCAGCTGCGTGGCCGCTCTGGCCGCCAGGGTGACCCCGGACGCTCGTCGTTCTACCTGAGCCTTGAGGATGACCTGATGCGCATCTTCGGCTCTGAGAGGCTCGATAAAGTGCTTTCGACCTTGGGTATGAAAGAAGGCGAAGCGATTGTTCACCCGTGGGTCAACAAATCACTCGAACGCGCGCAAGCCAAAGTCGAAGGCCGTAACTTTGACATCCGCAAACAGCTTCTGAAGTTTGATGATGTAATGAACGAGCAGCGCAAAGTGATTTTCAAGCAGCGCCGCGATATCATGGAAGCATCTGACCTTTCTGCCATCACCCAAGACATGCGCAATCAGGTGATTGACGATCTGATCGATCAATACATGCCGCCAAAAACGTACGCAGATCAATGGGATACAGAAGGCCTCTATGCCGCCTGTATCGAGAAGCTTGGCATAGATGTTCCTGTAATCGACTGGGCCGCCGAGGAAGGCGTTGACGATGAAGAGATCACCGAGCGACTAGAAAAAGCGTCAGACGAATTTATGGCCTCAAAGACCACACATTTCGGCCCTGAAACAATGCGCATGATTGAAAAGCAGGTACTGCTCCAAACCATCGATAAAAAATGGCGTGAACATTTGCTAACTTTGGAACACCTCCGCTCGGTTGTGAACTTCCGTGGTTATGCCCAACGCGATCCTTTGAACGAGTATAAAAACGAAGCGTTCCAGCTTTTTGAAAGTATGCTGGATAGCCTGAGAGAAGACGTAACACAGCAACTTTCGCTCGTGCGCCCGCTCTCGGAAGAGGAACAGCAGCGAGCAATGGCAATGATTCAGGAACAGCAGGAAAGCACGCCGCAGCCTGAAAGCATTGAAGAAGCCGGTGAGCCCATTGAAGGCTTTGTGGAAGATGATCCGAGCACTTGGGGCAACCCCGGCCGCAACGAGGCGTGCCCCTGTGGATCAGGCAAAAAGTTCAAACACTGCCACGGCCGCGTCTGAGCTTTCCACACAAACGCCCGAATGACTCCGCGCTTTCGCCTTATGCCTGCCTGATTCAAAAAGCATATTGCCTCTGAACCTTTTTGGCGGAGGCAATTATGCCCGATTACAAAAGATATGCGATCGCTGGCGCGACTATGGCAACGATCCTGCTCACAGGTCAGGTCATGCAAATGACTTCTGGAAAGAAGCACGTAAGTGCAGCTGATGTGCAAGCTATGCCGCTCCCTGTCGCCTTGTCGGATATCAAGCTCACCGCGGCTGAAGAAGAGGCTATTGTTACAGCATCTCTCGACAGCACAGTCAGTGCGTCACAGGGTGCAGAACAGCCCAAAGTATCGGATGCTTGCAAAGTCGGGATGACAGCGACGCCCATGGCGGCCGCACTTGTTAATCTGGAGCTCTCAGCACCCTGCGCCCCTAACGAACGCGTGGTAATTCACCACAACGGTATGATGTTTGCAGAGGTCACTGATGACGCAGGTATGTTCACGACAACCATTCCCGCGCTAAGTGAAACGTCTGTTTTTATCGCTTCTTTTGCCAGTGGTGAAGGCGCGGTTGCCAATGCCAAGGTTGAAGAGATCTCCTCATTCGATCGGGCCGTTGTACAAATGCAAGGCAACTTGGGTGTTGGCCTTCATGCGCGCGAGTTTGGTGCGGCTTACGGCGAAAAAGGCCATATCTGGCGAGAAGCCCCCGGCGAAATTGCCGATGGTGCAACCGGTTTTGGCGGCTTCTTGATCCAACTTGGTGATGCCAGTCTGGAAAGCCCGTTGATGGCCGAAGTCTATAGTTTTCCAAGTGGTTTCGCAAAAGAAATTGGCTCGGTTGAATTGAGTGTCGATATCGAAATCACGGCCGCAAACTGCAATAAAGATATTGAAGCCCAAACACTTCAGACAAGCCGTGGCGCACAGATCACGGTTCAGACTTTAGACATGTCTATGCCCGCTTGTGACGCGGTTGGTGACTTTCTGATGTTGAAAAAGATGGTCAATGACATGAAGGTAGCTTTCAACTAACCGTTACGTTGCGAGGCTCCTTTTGGACATAGTAAAACGTGCGGCGTTTAGCGCCGCACTTTTCATTTTTGGCACAGCGCTGCCCGTCTTTGCACAAGATGTTACCCTCACGTCGCGCGACAAAAGCGTCGAAGTGAGCGGTAATCTTTTGGGGTTTGACGGAGAGTTTTACCGCGTTGAAACCGAATACGGTGAGCTCACAATTGATGGCTCAGGCGTTGACTGTGCGGGGCCTGGTTGCCCTAATCTGACAGCCTTTGTCGCGGAACTCGATATATCCGGCGCGTCCGAGGTCGGGCGATTGTTGCTGCCTGCATTGATTGAAGCGTTTGCAGCACAGAATGAGCTCAAAACCGAGAGAGTAAACGAAACAGATGATGCTTTCAGCATCACCATGTCGCAAAAATCTGACGGTGAAACCCTCGCGAGATTCTTCATTCATATAAGCTCCAGCGGCGAGGGTTTTGCTGATCTTCTTGCCGATCAGACCGACATTGTTATGTCGACCCGGGAAATCTCACCCAAAGAGCGGCAACTCGCCCGCGCCGCAGGTATGGGCGATCTGACACAACGAGGGCGCGCGCGGGTTCTGGCGCTGGATGCATTGGTGGCCATTGTCTCCAATCAAAATCCGGTAAACGAGATTAGTGTTCTACAACTTTCACAGATTTATTCTGGAAAGCTTAACAACTGGAAAACACTCGGACCGCAGGATGCCGAAATCACCCCGTATTTGCGTGATTTAGAAACAGGCTCAGGCGCTGTTGCTCTACAGAGGCTTTCGCTGAAAGAAGCCGAAACCACCACAACACATTTTTCGCCTGACAATCTGGATCTTGCCACGCGCGTTTCGATAGACCCGTTCGGCATCGGGCTTGTCGGACGTTCAGCCACGCTTGATAACAAGATTCTAACGCTGACAGGCACTTGCGACCGTTCACTCAGGCCAACACGACGGAATGTGAAAACAGAGGATTACCCACTCACGACACCCTTGTTTTTATATCTCCCAGCGCGACGGCTTCCCAAAATTGCACGCGAGTTTCTCAGCTATACCCGTAGCCCTGCGGCGCAACTGGTGATCAGGCGGGCGGGATTTGTTGATCAGGCGCCAGAAGAAATTTCGCTCGATTTTCAAGGGGACCGCTTGGCTAACGCGATTTCGATCGCCGGCAACGAGGTTGCGGTGAAGGATGTTCAAAACATGGTTGGTGAGCTGCGAAAGATGCAAAGGCTAACCACTTCTTTCAGATTTGAAACGGGTTCAGTAAGGCTTGATGCCCAATCTCGCTCGAATGTTGAGCAGCTTGCCAGCGCTTTGGAGGCCGGAATCTATGACGGAAAAAGCCTTGTTTTTGTTGGGTTTAGTGATGGCGAAGGTGCAGCAGAAGCGAACCTGGAGATATCTCAACGGCGGGCAAATGTTGTAAAGGCCGCGGTGGAAAAGGCAGCGGAAACCGCAGATCTCAGGCAGCTTGAAGTGAGTGTGCAAGCTTATGGAGAGGCGATGCCCATGGCGTGCGATGACACGGAATGGGGCCGTCAGGTGAACCGTCGTGTCGAGGTGTGGATTCGCTAGAGTAGGCCTGACGCGCGAAAGCTAAGTTCAGTTGATTTGCCTATAATGAGATGGTCATGAAGGGTGAGCCCAAGCGCCTGTGCGGCGCGTTCTATCTGCTCTGTCATTGATATATCTTCAGGTGAGGGCGTCGGATCGCCTGAGGGGTGATTATGCACTAAAATCAATGCACTGGCATTTAGTTCAAGCGCGCGTTTGATAACTTCACGGGGATAGACAGGGACGTGATCAACGGTGCCGGCGGCCTGTTCTTCATCGGCGATGAGGGTGTTTTTACGGTCAAGAAACAGGACACGAAACTGCTCTGTATCACGGTGTGCCATGGCGGTGTGGCAGTAGTCGATGAGGGCATCCCAACTGGAGACGACGGGGCGCTGAAGGATGCGGGAGCGTGCAAGGCGCTGGGCGGTGGCCGCGACTATCTTGAGCTCGCATATAACTGCCTCTCCGACACCGTTTACTTCCATGAGACGTTCGGCAGAGGCAGAAATTACCCCGTTGAAATCATAGAATTTTTCCAAAAGCTGCCGCGCCAAAGGCTTTACATCGCGGCGGGGAATGGCGCGAAAGAGGAGAAGCTCCAGCAGCTCGTAATCGGGCATTGCATCGGCCCCGCCCGAGAGGAAACGAACGCGTAGACGCTTGCGGTGATCAGCGATGTAGGAAGGTAACTTACCCTTTGGAATCGCGGGAGAAATCACGACTTCATCGGATTGAAAGAGAGGCAGAGCCGCCTCGGAAAACTGCTTTTGCTGGGCCATAGATTTAAACTGCCCCAGCAAAGTGAAGAAGTGGTTAATTTTGAAAAGGTTAACGATTCGATTTTGGAGAAACAGGGGGGTGAAAAGCGTGCACCATGCGTGCACAATCCGTGCACCGCTTTTTCAAAACCGCAGAAAAGAGCTTGTGTTATAGCAGCGAGCGGTGCGCGTTAACCAAAAAGAAAGGGCGCACCCGAAAGCGCGCCCCGAAACTGTGAATGATTCGAAAATCAGCCTTTCATCGAATCCCAGAAGTTCTTGACCGAAGAGAAGAAGCTCTTGCTCTCGGGGTTGTTGTCTTCCGAAAGGTTCTCGAACTCTTTCAGCAGCTCTTTTTGCTTGCTCGTGAGGTTCACAGGCGTTTCGACTGCGAGTTCAATGAACATATCCCCAGCACCACCGCCGCGCAGGGCGGGCATACCTTTGGAACGCAAGCGCATCTGGCGGCCAGATTGCGAGCCTGACGGAATTTTCACGCGCGAACGGCCACCATCGATTGTCGGCACTTCGATGTCGCCGCCGAGCGCGGCTGCGGCCATGCTAACGGGAACACGGCAAAAGAGATTGACCCCTTCACGCTCGAAAATTTTGTGCGCTTCGACCTCGATGAAAATGTAGAGATCGCCCGTTGGGCCGCCGCGCATACCGGCTTCACCTTCGCCCGCGAGGCGAATACGTGTGCCTGTCTCGACACCTGCGGGGATGTTCACGGCGAGGGAGCGGTCTTTTTGAACGCGCCCTTGGCCATGGCATTTGCCACAGGGATTTTTGATGGTTTGGCCGAGGCCAGAGCATGTCGGACAGGTGCGCTCAACGGTGAAGAAGCCTTGTTGCGCGCGAACCTTACCCATGCCTGAGCAAGTCGGGCATGTGGTTGGTTCTGCACCGCCTTCTGCGCCCGTTCCATTGCAGCTATCGCAGGCTACAGAAGTGGGAACCGAAATGGTTTTCTGCAGGCCGGAATAGGCCTCTTCCAGCGAAACGCGCAGATTGTAGCGCAGGTCTGCACCGCGCGCTGCACGCTGCCGACCACCTCCACGCTGGCCGCCCATAAAATCACCAAAGAGGTCATCGAACACATCGGAGAAGGCTGAAGAAAAGTCACCCTGCCCACCGCCGTATCCGCCACCGGGCCGGCCGCCGCCGCCCATTCCGCCCTCAAAGGCGGCGTGACCGTAACGATCATAGGCGGCCTTTTTATCGGCGTCTTTCAAGACATCATAAGCCTCGCCCGCTTCTTTGAACTGGGCTTCGGATTCGGGGTTGTCTGTATTGCGGTCGGGGTGAAGCTCTTTCGCTTTGGTGCGATAGGCTTTCTTGATTTCGTCGGCAGAGGCACCCTTGGAGATGCCCAGAACCGTATAATAATCGCGTTTTGCCATGGGAGTTACCCTTTCTGAAAACAGGTAAGGCCGATCCGGCACGCGGACCGGCCTTTGCCAAGCTTTCTAAGGCGCTTAGCTGCGCTTTTCGTCGCCAAGGTCTTCAAAGTCGGCATCGACGATATCATCGTCGGAACCGCCCTGATCGGCTGCGGCAGGTTCATCATCACCCGCTTCGGCCTGTGCCTTGTAGATCGCTTCGCCCAGCTTCATGGCGGCTTCCGTCACGTTCTGGATGCCAGCTTTCAGCTTCTCAGCAGTCGCGTCCTCTTTATCAAGGTCGTCACGCAGCGCGGCGATGGCCAGTTCGATGACTTCAACTGTCGTTGGGTCAACCTTATCGGAGTGCTCTTCAACCGACTTTTCTGTCGAGTGAATGAGGCTCTCGGCCTGATTGCGTGCTTCGACGAGTTCGCGACGATCCTTATCGGCATCTGCGTTTTCTTCAGCGTCCTTCACCATTTTCTCGATGTCGGCATCAGAGAGGCCACCCGAGGCCTGAATGGTGATTTTCTGCTCTTTGCCGGTGCCTTTATCCGTTGCGCCAACCGAGACGATACCGTTTGCGTCGATGTCAAACGTGACTTCGATCTGCGGCAGGCCACGGGGAGCTGGCGGGATATTTTCGAGGTTGAACTGGCCGAGCATCTTGTTGTCGGCTGCCATTTCACGCTCGCCCTGGAACACGCGGATTGTCACGGCGTTCTGGTTGTCTTCCGCTGTGGAGAAGATCTGCGACTTTTTCGTCGGGATCGTTGTGTTGCGGTCGATCAGACGGGTGAAGACGCCACCGAGTGTTTCGATGCCGAGCGAGAGAGGTGTCACGTCAAGCAGGACAACATCTTTCACATCGCCTTGCAGAACGCCGGCCTGAATGGCTGCGCCCATGGCGACAACTTCATCAGGGTTCACACCTTTGTTTGGCTCTTTGCCGAAAAACTTTGTCACTTCTTCGATAACTTTCGGCATACGGGTCATCCCGCCGACGAGAACGACTTCGTCGATATCGCCAGTTGAAAGGCCAGCATCTTTGAGCGCCGCAGCACAAGGCTTGAGCGAGTTTTTGATCAGATCGCCCACGAGGCTTTCAAGCTTGGCGCGTGTCAGTTTCATGACCATGTGAAGCGGTGAGCCGTCTTTGCCCATCGAGATAAACGGTTGGTTGATCTCGGTTTGTGACGAGCTGGAGAGCTCGATCTTGGCTTTTTCAGCCGCTTCTTTAAGGCGCTGGAGCGCCATTTTGTCTTTGGTCAGATCAACGCCATGCTCTTTTTTGAACTCGTCGGCAAGGTAGCTGACGATGCGCATGTCAAAGTCTTCACCGCCGAGGAATGTATCGCCGTTGGTGGACTTCACTTCAAAGAGGCCATCGTCGATTTCGAGGATGGTCACGTCAAATGTACCGCCACCAAGGTCATAGACCGCGATTGTCTGGGTTTCTTTTTTATCGAGGCCATAAGCCAGCGCGGCGGCTGTCGGCTCGTTGATGATGCGCAGCACTTCGAGGCCGGCGATTTTGCCCGCGTCTTTTGTGGCTTGGCGTTGGGCATCGTTGAAGTAGGCAGGCACGGTAATAACCGCTTGCGTGACTTCCTCGCCAAGATAGCTCTCGGCGGTTTCTTTCATTTTGCCGAGGATGAAGGCAGAAATCTGGCTGGGCGAATACTTTTCGCCGCGCGCTTCGATCCACGCGTCGCCATTGCCGCCATCAACCACGTTGAAAGGCATGTGCTTTTTGTCTTTGGCGAGATCCGCATCATCAAAGCGGCGGCCGATCAGGCGCTTTACACCGAAGACAGTGTTCTCAGGGTTGGTCACAGCCTGACGCTTCGCGGACTGGCCGACGAGGCGTTCATCTTCTGTGAAAGCAACGATAGAAGGCGTTGTGCGCGCGCCTTCGGAGTTTTCAATCACGCGGGCGGCAGAGCCGTCCATGATTGCGATACATGAGTTTGTGGTGCCGAGGTCAATACCAATGACTTTTGACATATTCTGATCCCTTCTACGTTAAGGCGATGTTACGACGACAGACCCGTTACGGCATCTGCCCCCGATCTGTTAGCTTGGGCCGGAGAGTTCCGGCTCAAGGGCTTCGGAGGGTATATAAGGAGCGAAAAATGCCCCTGCAAGCGCCGAGACAAAGAAGAATCGGCAAATATGAGGGCTTTTCGCCCAGAAAGGTGGATACATGGTGAATTTGGCTCATAAGATCGGCCTGAATGGCGTAGATTTATATGCCGATGCACTGGATCGGGCGGCGCAAGAAGCGCTTTTGGACGATGTCCGTAAAATTGCCCGCGCGGCCCCGCTTTACACCCCCGAAACGCCGAGGGGGCAAAAGATGAGTGTCAGAATGACGGCGGCGGGGCAGTTCGGCTGGATCACCGACAGGCGCGGATACAGGTATGAGGCGCGGCACCCGCGCGGCACGGTATGGCCAGACATTCCCGAGAGCTTGCTGGCGGTCTGGAGAGCTGTGGCGCCTGACGCGCGCGTGCCCGAATGTGCCCTGATCAACTTTTACGCCGAAGGCGCGCGGATGGGGCTGCATCAGGACAAGGACGAGGCCGACTTTAGCCAGCCTGTCGTTTCGGTGAGTCTTGGAGATGAAGGACTCTTCCGTGTGGGCGGGGCAGAGCGGGGCGGCAAGACGGCATCGCATTGGCTACGCTCGGGTGACATTGCTGTGTTGGGCGGCGAGGCGCGGCTGGCCTATCACGGCGTTGACAAGATCCGCTTCGGCTCAAGCACGCTTTTGCCCGATGGCGGGCGGATCAATCTGACGATGCGGGTGGTGACTTGAGCGAGCAGCAGCCCGAGACGTGCCTCAGGTTTTCGCCCTGCCCGATGACTATTTCAGCGGAGAGGCCAAACACCCTGTCGCTCATGCCATCGCTACATATTTCACGCCGGACCAAAGCCACCAGAAACTCCGAGGTATTCTCTGCAAAAAGCGCGGTTGTATCGCCTGAAGACAGTGACCCGTCCGTAGACTTCATCAGCAAATTGAGCTCGTCCTCGCCCATCGCTTCAAATGTAACCCAGGTTTCCGGAGAGCCTTCATATTGCTTTTTGCCGGATGACCAGAAAGGCTCTGTTCCGAAACAGACCGCCGGATAGTCACTTGGCAATTCCACAGGCTTCAGAAAGTCGAGCGAAGCCCAGCCGATGCCTTCTTCATAATTCACGAGCCCCCAGTTATCTTGCTCGCGGATAACCTCGATTGATTTCTCGTCGAATTCGTAAGCCCCGATGATACTGGACTTACTGGAAGGCTTGTCGCGGATGTAAAGGATATCACCCGTGCCAACACCCTCGACATCAAACAGTGATGGAAAATTCTGCGCCTGAACAACCGCACCGGAGACGGCTAGAAAGCCAGCGAGCAGCAGAGCCGATTTTGCCATTGTGAACCTCCTTTGATTGGTAAATTCGTTAAGCCGTTTGGCTGAAAACCCTACCTGCGTGCATTCCATGAAACAGAGGCGTTGCGGCGGGTGTAAAATTCGCCCATGAGGCCGATCATGATCAGAACGATCCCGACAATAAGGGCATACTCCCAGTTGCTGTTGCGCGGGTTGTAGTTGATGAAGGCAAAGCCGCGCGACTGGTCGATGATGTGAAACAGCGGGTTCCAGTCAAACATGGCGAGCATGAAGCTTGGCATTGAGTTGGCGACAAACATTTTGCCAGATGCGATCATATTGGCGCGCTGGTAGATGAGCGTGAAGGCCGCGACAAAGCCGGGAAACCACGGCTTGATCGCCAACAGAACCATTCCGACAGCGCAGCCTGTAAACCACGCCAGCAAAAGCATGGCGATGACGGCCATCGGCTTGTCGATGACAAAAGATGTGACCGCCATGTAGTAACAGAACAAAATCACGAAAGCGGACAGGAATTGCAGATACAGCGAGGCAAGGGCCGCCGAGGCGATTGAAACGATCGTGTTCATCGGGGCGTGCAGCATCATCGGCGACGACGGGCCAGCAGAACCAGAAACAGAGCCCACCGCTTTCACATGAGTCATGTAGAGAAAGATGCCTGACATGATGTAGATAAGAAAATCGCCGCGCAAGGCGGCACCGCGCAAGCCGAGTAGCGAAAACATGATGTAAAACGCCAGAATCATGATTGCCATTTGCATGAGGTTTGTCACCAGCGACATGATGGCGTTGCCGTGAGCCGAGCGAATGGAATGAACCACCGAATGATAGATCAGCTCAAAGATGATGAGGGCCGAAGTGATCGCCGACCTGCGCCTGTTAACCCGAAACATCTGCTGCCTGCTCCGTCTTTCGCGGTTTGTTTTACGTTGCAATTCTTGCCGAACCGTTACGCCCGTATCATAAAGGGGATAAGCGGCCTAAGCAACAAAACCGTGAATTGAGGCACTGATACCAAAGGATAAGAGCAAATGGACTATGAGAAACTGGCCAAAGTGATGCGCGAGCTATCGCTTGTTGCGGGTGACAAGATTATGGAAATCTATGGTCGTGATGACTTTGAGGTGAAATCAAAATCGGACGACAGCCCTGTAACAGAGGCCGATGAGGCAGCGGACGCCATCATCTCGGCGGGTTTGCGCGCAGCTTTTCCTGATGTGCTTTTGATCACCGAAGAGCAGGCGGCCACACATAGCCAGCAGGCGGATACCTTCCTGATTGTTGATCCGCTGGACGGGACCAAAGAGTTTGTCCACCGCCGCGGCGATTTTACTGTGAATATCGCTTATGTGGAGCGTGGCGTACCGACGCGAGGTGTTGTTTACGCGCCGGCGAAAGAGCGGATGTTTTACACTCTGGCCGACGGCAGCGCCGTTGAGGAAGAGGGGCCGTTTGATAAGACCAAAGCAGGGGTGACGCGGGCCATCAAGGTAGCTGACAGTGACAATACTGCGCTGATGGTGGTTGCTTCAAAATCGCACCGCGATCAGGCAACGGATGATTACATCAACAAATATGCCGTTAAAGACAGCAAGAGCGCTGGCTCGAGCCTGAAGTTTTGTCTTGTGGCAACGGGTGAGGCCGACATTTATCCGCGCGTTGGCCGCACGATGGAATGGGATACGGCGGCGGGCCATGCTGTTCTGCATGGTGCGGGCGGCAAGGTTGTTGTGTTTGATAACCACGACCCGCTTGTTTACGGCAAAGAGGGCTATGCGAACCCGTTTTTCATTGCCTATTCCCCTGCGGTTGAACTGAAAAAGGCATGATATGACAGACCCTTCCGTCAGCGTTGTTGTTGCAAGCCACGGGCGGCCCGAGAGCCTTCTGTGGTGTCTTTCGGCGCTGGGAGGGCAGGCTTATCAGCCTTTCGAAATTGTCGTTGTCGCCGATCTTGCAGCCTGCGCCTACGTCAGCGAAAGTCGCTTTGACGGGCGCGTGAAGCTTGTGCCCTTTGAGGAGCCGAACATCGCTGCCGCGCGCAACAAGGGCGTGGCTGAAGCTGCGGGAGAGATCATCGCTTTTGTCGATGACGATGCGGCCGCGGAGCCTATGTGGCTGCATCATCTGGTTGCGGGGTTTGATCTGCCCGAGGTTATGGCAACGGGCGGATATGTGCGCGGCCGCAACGGGATTTCTTACCAGTGGACCGCGCGACAGGTAGATGAAGCCGGGCGCGCAACTGTGGTTGAGACGGAGGGCAATGAGCCGTTTATCCCTGAAACAGAGACTGGTTTTGCTGTAAAAACCGAGGGCACAAACATGGCTGTGCGCCGCGATGTGCTTGTTGCGCTGGGCGGGTTTGACGAGGGGTTTCACTTTTTTCTCGACGAAACCGACCTGAACCTGCGGCTTGCGGCCGCACACCACAAGACAGCACTTTGCCCCAACGCCGAAGTGCACCATGCCTACAAAGCCAGCACACGGCGCAAGGCGGACCGCACGGTGACAGACTTGTTTGATGTCGGCGCGAGCACGGTGCTTTTGCTGCGAAAACACGGCATCGCGCTTGAGCCGCGTTGCTCGGAAATGGCGGAAGAACAGACAGAGCGCCTCGCTGACCAAGTGAGCCGTGGCTTGCAGAGCGAAGCGGATGCGGCTGAGGTTTTGAGAAGTCTCGAAGCCGGGTTCAAGGCCGGAGAGCACAGGGATATGGGGCAGTATCCGGGCACGCTGCATCATCCACCCGCTTTCCTGCCGTTTTTACCCGACCGCAGCGGAAGCGTGACAGTTTCAGGGCGTTGGAGCCAACGCGAAAAGCTGCGCCGCGAGGCAGCCGAACTGGCGGCTCAGGGGGCGAATGTTTCACTTTACCTGTTCTCGTTTGGCACGCGCTTTCACCATGTTAGATATGTTGACGCAGGCTACTGGGAGCAGACAGGCGGACAATTTGGCAAAGCCAACCGCAGCGAACCCTCATTTTGTCTGGCGAGCTTCCGCGCAAGGCTCAGAAAAGAGCAGAAACGGGTGGCACTGGCACGCGGCTAAGCGATATTGCATAACAAATGCGCCACAGTAAGAAAAATTCCCCGCCTTTGTCCCATTTTTAAGACCTATACTATACTCGACGCAGGATTTTCGTGGCATGACACATTAAAATTTGTGTGCATATTCAGTAACACGCCTTGAAGAATGAGGTCAGGAATGAAGAAGAAGATTACCAAAGCCGTTTTCCCTGTCGCTGGCATGGGAACACGCTTTCTCCCGGCAACAAAGTCTGTTCCCAAAGAAATCATGACATTGGTTGACCGTCCCCTGATCCAATATGCGATTGATGAAGCGCGAGCCGCGGGCATCAAGGAATTTATTTTTGTGACCTCGCGTGGCAAAGGTGCGCTTGAGGACTATTTTGATGAAGCTCCGCAGCTTGAGCAGACACTGCGCAAGGCCGGCAAGGACGAGCTGCTTGAAATTCTCCAGTCAACCAACATGGAAAGTGGCGCGATTGCTTATATCCGCCAGCATAAGGCGCTTGGCCTTGGCCATGCGGTTTGGTGTGCACGTCGGCTTATCTCGAACGAGCCGTTTGCGGTGATTTTGCCTGACGATGTGATTGCCGCTGAAAAGCCCTGCTTGCAGCAAATGGTTGAAGCTTACGAAGAATCGCCCGGATGTATGGTTGCCGCGATGGAAGTGCCGGAGGCACAAACCAGTTCTTATGGTATTCTTGATGTGAAAGAAGACATGGGTTCGCGTGTAAGCTTGAAAGGTATGGTTGAAAAGCCAAGTGCAGGAACAGCACCCTCAAACCTTGCCGTGATCGGCCGCTATATCCTCACACCAGATGTGCTGCGCAACCTCAACAAAAAGAAATCGGGCGCAGGCGGAGAAATCCAGCTGACGGACGCGATTGCTGACGAAATTGAAGAGGGTCGCCCCGTTAACGGCTTCCGGTTCAAGGGGCAGCGCTTTGATTGCGGTTCCAAATCAGGCTTCTTGCAAGCGACAGTTTCTTTCGGGCTTGACCGCCCGGAGCTACGCGATGACCTGATGGGGTATTTGCAGCATGTTGTGAACAACACCCGTAAAGCAGCAGAATAAACACCCGAGGTTCACTTTGGAAAACGTATTGGTCACAGGTGGTGCGGGTTATATCGGCTCACACGCCTGTAAGGCTTTGAAGGCCGCGGGGTTTAACCCCGTTACCTTTGACAACCTTGTCACCGGCTGGGCCGATGCCGTGAAGTTCGGACCCTTTGAGCAGGGCGACCTGCTTGACCGCGCGCGGCTTGACGAGGTGTTTGCCGCTTATCGACCTGTCGCAGTGATGCATTTTGCTGCGCTGAGCCAAGTGGGCGAGAGCATGCAAGTGCCAGGAAAATACTGGCTCAACAATGCTGGCGGCTCGCTCAACCTGATCGAAGCGACGGCGGCAGCGGGATGTAAGCACTTTGTTTTCAGCTCCACTTGCGCAACATATGGTGACCAGGACAATGTGGTGCTTGACGAGCAGAGCGTGCAACTTCCGATCAACGCTTATGGCGCGAGCAAGCGCGCGATCGAGGATATGCTCAAGGATTTTGGTGCGAGTGACGGGATCGAAAGCGTGATTTTCCGCTACTTTAACGTGGCGGGTGCTGACCCTGAAGGGGAAGTGGGCGAGCATCATCAACCCGAGACACATCTCATTCCGCTGATCCTTGATGCGATTGATGGCAAACGCGCGGCGCTGACAATTTTCGGCACGGATTATGACACACCTGACGGCACCTGCATCCGCGATTATGTGCATGTCTGTGATTTGGTTGATGCGCATGTCCTGGGGCTGAAGTGGCTCAAAGACGGTAAAGGCAGCCGTGTCTTCAACCTTGGAACCGGCACAGGTTTTTCTGTGCGCGAGGTGATGGATCGTGCCGCAGAGGTGACTGGTAAGGCTGTGCCGCACAACGAAGGGCCGCGCCGCGCGGGCGACTGCACCAAACTTGTTTCCGGCTCAAGACGCGCCGAAGACGAACTTGGCTGGATGCCACGGCGATCGAACCTTGAAAAAATGGTAGCTGATGCGTGGAAATGGCATCAGACTGGACACTATGAGAAATGACACGCCCGCTGCCCGCCTTTTAGACCTGTCACGGCTGATAAGCCGCGCGGGGCGCGTGCTGACCGGTGTTGACCGTGTAGAACGTGCCTATCTGGATGCAGTGCTGGAGAGCGATGTACCTGCTTACGGGCTAATCCGAACGCCGCTCGGGTTTTTGCTGCTGGATGAGGCCGGCTTACGCAAGCTTGCCGACAAGATTGACGGGATAAAACCTTGGGGCGCGGCCAGTCGCTTTGCTAAGGTGTTTTCCAAACTGAGCCCCGAGTTGCAACGCGCACTGACAGATATGCGGAAACTCTCTACTGCCCGCAGCACAAGGCGGGGACTCGGCCGCATGCTGAAGCGACATTTGCCCGACAGAACCGCCTATCTCAACACAGGCCACAGCAACCTGACCGATTATGTGATAACCGGTGTTAAAGCCCTGCGTGGCGCGACGATTGCTGTGTTTGTGCATGACACCATTCCGCTTGATCTGCCGCATTTTCAGCGTGAGGGATCTGTGGAACGCTTCAAGCTGTTTCTGAGACGTGTCTCTGCGAAAGCGGATCTTGTGATCTATAATTCACGCGCCACACAGGAAAGCGCAGAGCGACATATGGCTGAATATGGACGCACACCCAAAAGGCTTGTGGCGCATTTGGGCGTTGATCTGCATAAAGCCGACAAGAGCGCACTGCCCAAGGGTCTGCCGTTTGAAGAGCCGTTCTTCGTCTGCGTGGGCACACTTGAGCCACGCAAGAACCACCTGCTGCTGATTGATGTCTGGGAACAGATCGAAAAACAGGTTCCACCGCAGGACATGCCGCATTTGCTGATTTGCGGGCAGAGGGGCTGGAAAAATGAAGAGTTTTTCTTCCGCCTCGACAACTCGCGCCTGAAGGGACGGTTTGTGCATGAGGTGGCTGGATTGAGCGACGGGGCCATTGCTGCACTGCTTGATGAGGCAGCGGGGGTTGTGTTTCCCAGCCTTGCCGAGGGCTATGGGCTGCCTGTTTTGGAAGCCGCCGCACGAAAAGTGCCTGTGATCTGCGCCGATCTGCCTGTTTACAGAGAGTTGCTCGCCGATATTCCCGTTTACGCAAGCGTTAATGACAGCTATCTTTGGATTAGAAGGATAATGTCATTGGCTGAAAGCAGGCGGACAGGACAAAGGCCCACACGAGAAGCCTTCGCCCCGCCAACATGGACCGCACATTTCAACCTCGTCTTAAGTGAGACGTGATACAGATGGTTCAGGTAATAGTTTTAGGCCGTGAGGTGAGGTAGCAGTTGGGCTTGGTCCAGTCATATCGCTTGAGGTTGCAGCGCCGCCGTTGGCGTATTCGCGCGTTTCGCAAACGCCGCGAACTGAAGGCAATGTCGGACCGCACTTCACAAGTAAAGCCTGACGATATTCTCTGCTTCTCGACTCTGCGCAACGAGCGGGTGCGCCTGCCCTATTTTCTCAAGTATTACCGCGACCAAGGCGTTGATCACTTTTTCATAGTTGATAATGACAGCAGCGATGGCTCGCTCGAATACCTCATGGAGCAGCCGGATGTGTCTGTCTGGCACACCGCGAAGAGCTACAAGCGCGCGCGCTTCGGTGTAGACTGGCTGAACTGGTTGCAGATGAAGCACGCCCATGGGCATTGGGCGCTTGTTGTCGACCCTGACGAATTCCTTGTCTATCCGTTCTGTGACACGCGGCCCATCAGGGCACTGACAGACTGGCTTGATGCCAGCTCGATCAAAAGCTTTAGTGCGATGCTTCTGGATATGTATCCAAAGGGGCGGATTGACGCTCAGCCATACCGTGAGGGGCAGAACCCGCTCGAGATCACCAGCTGGTTTGATTCCGGCAACTACATGATCAACAAGAACAAGAAGTTCGGCAACTTGTGGATACAAGGCGGGCCACGCGGGCGCACGTTCTTCAAGGACCAGCCCGAGAAAGCCCCTGCGCTGAACAAGGTTCCGCTGGTGAAATGGGATCGTAAATACACCTATGTCAGCTCGACCCATATGTTGCTGCCACGCGGGCTTAACCTTGTTTATGATGAGTGGGGCGGCGAAAAGGCGAGCGGCGTGCTCTTGCATACCAAGTTTCTCGACACATTCACCCAGAAGGCCTCGGAAGAACTTGAACGGCGGCAGCATTACTCTGCCAGCGTAGAGTATCGCGCCTATGCCGAAAACATGACGGACAACCCCGACCTTTGGTGCAAGTGGAGCGAAAAATACATCAACTGGCGGCAGCTTGAAATTCTGGGCCTTATGTCAAAGGGGAACTGGGCGTGAGTGGTGTGGGCATCATCATGCTGGTGCACACCGCGTTTGACCGTGCCGAGCAGATCGCCCGGCACTGGAACGCGGCGGGTTGCCCTGTTGTGATCCATGTCGACAAAGCCGTGCCAAAACCCGTTTTCAACACCTTCAAAGCCAGGCTATCAGAACTTGACGATATCCGCTTCTCAAACAGACACCGCTGCGAATGGGGCACATGGGGGATTGTCGCGGCGACGCAGGAAGCCAGCGAGCTGATGCTTGAGAGCTTTGAGGCGGTGCGCCACGTTTACCTTGCCAGCGGGTCTTGCCTGCCACTTCGGCCTGTTGAAGAGCTGATTGATTATCTGGCCGAGCGGCCAAACACCGATTTTATCGAAAGCGCGACCACTGCCGATGTCCCTTGGACTGTAGGCGGGCTCGATGAAGAGCGCTTTACCCTGCGCTTTCCGTTTAGCTGGAAGCGAAAGCGGATTTTGTTTGACCGTTATGTTGCTATCCAGCGGGCTCTGCGCTTCAAGAGAAAGATGCCCAACGGGATTGTGCCACACATGGGAAGCCAATGGTGGTGCCTGACGCGGCAGACCCTTTCGGGGATTTTGGAAGACCCCGACCGCGGCCTTTATGACCGTTTCTTCAAGCGCGTCTGGATTCCCGACGAAAGCTACTTCCAAACCCTCGCACGCCAGCGCAGCCAGAAGATTGAGAGCCGCTCACTGACGCTCTCGAAGTTTGACTTTCAGGGCAAACCGCATATTTTTTATGATGATCACTTGCAACTTCTCAAGCGCTCGGACTGTTTTGTTGCCCGCAAAATCTGGCCACATGCCAACAGGCTTTATGAAGTATTTCTCACTGTCAAAGAAAGCCCCGCCAACCGCACCGAGCCAAACCCGGGCAAGATTGACCGCATTTTCGCCAAAGCCGTTGACCGCCGCACACGCGGGCGGCCGGGGCTTTATATGCACAGCCGCTTCCCCAACCACGGTTGGGAAAATGGAACGACCTCGGGGCAATACTCGGTGCTACAGGGTTTTTCAGACCTGTTTGAAGAGTTTGAGCCGTGGTTTGCAAAGGCGACGGGTACAAAGGTGCATGGCCATCTGTTTGCGCCTGATCGGGTGCATTACTCGGGTGAGCAAAGTGTAATCAACGGTGCTCTGAGCGACAGCGCCGCTGTGCGCGATTACAATCCGCGCGCCTTTCTCACTAGTTTGATCTGGAACACACGAGGCGAACGTCAGTGCTTCCAGTTCGGCCCCGCAGACAGCCAAGAGCTGACATGGCTTATGGCAGCTGATCCGAATGCGCAGATTTCTGTGATTAGCGGTGCGTGGGCCGTGCCTCTCTTTCGCTCCAACAAAAATTTCAGCGAGCTGCGTGCCGAAGCGGCAGAGTTGCAAAAGATCGAAAGCGAGTTTCTCGATGTGCTGCGCTCGCCCCATTCCAAGGCGCGAATCCGGATTTGGACCATGGCCGACTTTATCGAAAATCCAATGGAACATTTACAGACAGTCATTGACGAGATTGGCTTCAAATCGCTTCGCCGCTTGGCCGAAGCACCAAAGATGAACGACCTCTCCGGCTTTGGCCAGTTTCTCCAGAACCTGAAGAACCAAGGCATGCACCCCTATCTCATGGGTGATTTCCCCGTGGTCGGGAACCCGACAGGTGTGCACAAACCCACTCCGAAACCCTATTTGGTAAAGTAGCGCTATGAGCAAACGCTTTGACTATTTTGTTGTGTTTGCCGAGATGCGCACAGGCTCGAACTTTCTGGAAGCCAACATCAACGGCTTCCCGGCGTTGAGCTGTTTGGGCGAAGCGTTCAACCCTCATTTCATCGGATATCCTAACCGCGAGGACTGCCTTGGCGTGACAGAAGCGGCGCGCAACGCTGAGCCGCATGTGCTTATTGATGCTGTAAAGAATGCTCAAGGGCTGGCGGGCTTCCGCTTTTTCCATGATCACGAACCAAGGGTGCTTGAAAGCATTCTGAACGACGCACGCTGCGCCAAGATTATCCTCACACGCAACCCTGTTGAAAGCTATGTCAGCTGGAAGATCGCGCAGGAGACGGGGCAGTGGAAGCTGACCAATGTGGCCAAGCGCAAGGATGCGAAAGCCACGTTTGACCTGAAAGAATTTGACGCCCATCTGAAGGCGCTTCAGGCGTTTCAACTGCGGTTGATGAAGGCGTTGCAGACCACAGGGCAGACGGCTTTCTATGTGGCCTATGAAGACCTGCAGGATGTTGAAGTGATGAACGGCCTTGCGACCTTTCTTGAGCAGCCAGATAAGCTAGAGCGACTTGACCGAAACCTGAAGCGCCAGAACCCCGAGTCGCTGAGCGAGAAAGTCGAAAACTTTGAGGAAATGGAAGCGGCGCTGGCGAGAACAGATCATTTTGGCCTGACCCGCACCCCTAACTTTGAGGCGCGGCGCGGTGCGGCAGTGCCCGGGTATGTGGCTTGCGCAAACACCCCGCTTCTCTTTTTACCTGTGCGCTCGGCCCCCGAGGAAGAGATTTGCCAATGGATGGCCGCACTTGACGGGGTGAGCAAGGCCGAGTTGCAGACCGGTTTTTCACAGAAGACCCTACGCCAATGGATGCGGGGCAATTCGGGCCACCGCTCTTTCAGCGTGCTGCGCCACCCTGCGCCGCGTGCACACCATGCGTTTTGTGAGCGGATTTTGAACAAGGGGCCGAAATGTTTTACCGAGATCAGACGCACCTTGCGACGCGTTCACAAGCTGCCCATCCCAAAAGATGCACCGGATGACAACTGGACCCGCGACGAGCATCGCGCCGCTTTTCTGGCGTTCCTTGATTTTGTGAAGGCCAATGTCTCGGATCAGACGGCCGTGCGCGCCGATGCGTCATGGGGCACGCAGGCGGGAATATTGCAAGGAATGGGCAATTTTGCGCTACCTGACTTTGTTCTGCGTGAAGACGAGCTTGAAGCCTATTTGCCCGCTGTAGCGATGCAGGTCGGCGTGAGCCGCGATGTGCCGCTTGTTGCACCTGCGCCAGACACGCCGTTTGAGCTGAGCGATATCTACGACGAAGAAATCGAGGCACGCGTGGCTGAGGCCTATCAGCGCGACTATCTTGTTTTCGGGTTTTCCAGTTGGAAGTAACGCCTAGGCGACCTGCTTACTCAGATCTTCCGTGATGATCGTATAGAGTGTGCTAGCGTTTTTGTTGGAGCGCAGCTTGGCACAGCGACCAGGATCGCGTAGCGCGCGGCTGACTTTGGCAAGCGCTTTCAGGTGTTCGACACCCGCATCGGCTGGCGCAAACAAGGCAAAGGCCAGATCGACAGGCTCCTTGTCAACGGCGTTGAAGTTGATGGGTTTTTCCAACAAGACAAAGACACCAAGGACTTTTTCAAGCCCGTCAACGCGGGCATGAGGCAAGGCAACACCGTTGCCAACGCCCGTGGGCCCGAGATTTTCGCGCTCTTGAAGGGCGCGAACGGCAATGGCCGCATCAATGCCATATACAGACGCGGCCACTTCGCCAAGCTCTTGCAAAAGGCGTTTCTTGCTCGAGGCGGAGGACAAAACCCTAACCGCCTCGGGCTTCAACAAAGAAGACATTTCCATCATGCGCCTACTGCTCCACAGACGCGCTGGCAAGAAATGCGCCTGTTATTTACCTGGGTCAATCCAGCCGATATTGCCGTCTTCGCGGCGATATACGACATTGAGACCGTCTTTGCTTTCGTTACGGAAAACCAGAACGGGAGAACCGGAAAGTTCCATCTGCATAACAGCTTCACCAACAGAGAGCGACTGTATTTTAGTCTCCATCTCAGCGATGATCATCGGTTGCAGTGAATCCGGTTCAGATTCCTGATCTTCATGATCCGAAGCGAGGATATACGAGGACGCGCCGAAAAGTTCAACAGGCTCCACCCTATCTTTATGGTGGTCTTTCAAGCGCCGCTTATAACGCCTAAGTTGTTTTTCCATTTTCTCGCAGCAACTATCGAACGCTGCGTAGATCTCGTTCTCGCTGGCTTTGGCTGAAGCGGTGAGACCTGTCGAAAGATGCACGGTAGATTCACAGTTGAACTCGTGACCGCTCTTGGAAAAAATCACCAAGGCCTCCACAGGCCGCTCGGCATATTTGGCGACAGCTTCACCAAGCTCTTCTTTCACATGGGTCTGAAGGGCCTCGCCAATGTCGATCTGCTTTCCACTGATTTGGTAGCGCATCTCATATCCTTTTCTATTTGGGACAAATCACAGATTAGGGCCGCGCGATGCGGCCATTGGTTGTGTGAATTCATCCGGAGTTAAGGCTTTTCGCCAGCATGAGCGAGGCCGCTGCAAGAAATGCAGAACGACCATCACAGAAAGCAAATAGACGATTAGCCATAAGTTGATTTGAGGCCACGAGGCCATGGATTGTCAACCGAAACAACAGATTGACGTAAAGAATCAGGAAATACGGAAGCTATCGCCAAGGTAAACGCGGCGAACATTTTCATTTTGAACGACTTCATCAGGCGCACCTGACATTAGCACGGTTCCATCATGCAAAATATAAGCGCGATCAACGATTTCCAATGTTTCGCGCACGTTATGATCTGTGATCAAAACGCCGATACCGCGCTTCTTGAGGTCGGCCACAAGGCTGCGGATATCATTTACAGAAATCGGATCAACCCCGGCAAATGGCTCATCAAGCAGAAGATAGGATGGCTCTGCGGCAAGGCAGCGAGCTATCTCGACCCGCCGCCGCTCACCGCCCGAAAGAGCCATGGCAGGCGCGCGGCGCAAATGTTCTATCGAGAATTCGGAGAGCAATTCTTCAAGCTTTTTGGCGCGCTCGCGGCGATTGGGCTGAACAACCTCAAGGACCGCGGCGATATTGTCTTCTACCGAGAGACCCCGAAAGATCGACATCTCTTGTGGCAGATAGCCGATGCCGAGGCGCGCGCGGCGATACATCGGCAGATCGGTAACATCGACACCATCGAGAATCACATGGCCGCCTTCGGCCTGCACCAGACCTGCTATGGCATAGAATGTGGTTGTTTTGCCCGAGCCGTTGGGGCCGAGCAGCGCCACAACCTCGCCACGCTTCAGATCGAGCGAGACATCGCGGATAACGGGGCGGCGCTTGTAGCTTTTTCGCAGGTTGCGCACTTGCAGCCCTGTTTGGCTTGTTGTCACGGAAAGGGAGGGAGCATCAGTTTTTGACATCAAGCACCGTCTTTACGCGGCCTTCCATGCGCGCGGTTCCTGCACTTGTATCAACGCGCATCCTGTCGGCTGTGATGGCCGCCTGACCTTGCACCAAAAGCACGTTGCCAGACAGAAGGATCAGGCCAGAATCCACATTATATTCGGCTGTCGCCGCTTCCGCTGCATCATCACCGCTCACAAGCGTGACGCCGCCAGACGCGTTAAGCTGAGAAATTTGTGAGCGGTCGGAGTTGTAGACGATGCTCACCGTTCTGGCCGAAATGCGCATGGCGCCCTGACCGATGAGAACATTACCCGTCAAAACGGCTGTGCCGGTGTTCTGGTTGATATCCATGTTGTCGGCTGAAACCTCGACAGGCGCGCTTGTGTCTTGTTTGATGTTGCCAAAGGCAATGTTTGCGCCTTGCGATATCGCAGGGCCAGCCAGTGCAACACAGAGTGATGTGACTATCAAAAAACCAAAGCGCAAAATCTATTCCTCATCTTTCGGCGGAGTGTATACCAGCTTTACCCCGCCTTTTAGCAGAATATGCGCATCTTTTTCCCCTTTGGGAACCTCAAGTGTCATTTGATCCGCTTCAAATGTGAATCCGGGGCCCGCGCCCGTGATTTGACCTTTGCTTTCGGCTTGTAGTTCATTGAGGCTGATAACAAGCGTGGAGGCCGCGATCTTGTAGCCTGTACTGGTTGCCGCCTGAACCCTGCCAGTGAGGGTAACAACCCCAGCGCCCGAATTGTGAACGGCCTTTGTTGAGGATAAATCAACGGTTTGCCCCGAACTGAGCTTGATTTGGGCCGAAACATCTTCAGCTTCCATCAGATCTTTGTCCTCGCTGTTTTGGCGTGCAAGGGCGGCACGCAGCGAGATCAGATCACCGCGCGGGGTGACGCCGAAAACCTCGGGTTGCGATATCTGCTGGCTTTGGGTGCGCTCGGCCAGATCGCTTTCGGAAAACGGGATAGTCGAGACAGGATCAACGCTTTTGGAAAGCAGAAACAAGGTCGATAGCATCGCCAGAGCAATGACGGGCAGAATGATTTTGGCCCACGCCACCAGCTTTGTATGTCTGTCGATATGGCTTTGCATATGCTCTAAGCCCTCCTGCGCCTAGGCGCGTTATGCGTGGGCAAAGATATCGGTTTCCGGCCAGCCTTCCAGATCGAGCATCGCACGTGCGGGAAGGAAGCGGAAACACGCTTGCGCAAGGTCGGTTCGACCTTCACGAGCAAGCATCATATCAAGCTTCTCACGCAGCCTGTGAAGGTGCAGCACATCGGAAGCAGCATACTCAACCTGCGCTTTGGTGAGCGTTTCTGCGCCCCAGTCAGAGCTTTGCTGCTGTTTGGAAATATCTACGTTGAGCAACTCTTGCAGAAGGTTCTTGAGTCCGTGCCTGTCTGTATAGGTGCGGACTAGGCGGCTGGCAATTTTGGTACAGTAAACAGGCGCTGTGAGCGCTCCGAAAGCGTGCTGCATCACCGCAATATCAAAGCGGCCGTAGTGAAAGAGCTTGAGCACATCTGGGTTGGTGAGCATGGCGCAGAGATTGGGCGCTTCTGTCTGGTCGAGAGCAACTTGCACGAGATGTGCGTGACCATCGCCTGAAGAAAGCTGCACAACGCAAAGCCTGTCGCGGTGCGGATGCAAGCCCATGGTTTCGCAATCAATCGCAACGATTGGGCCAAGATCGAGGCCATCGGGAAGGTCGTTTTGATAGAGGTGGTTTGTCATGTGGTGCACCTTCTGAACTTGCCTGCGCTGTCTTGGCGCTGTCTATCTTGTCATACTCGCCTGAGCGGCGAGATCAAGCCAACAGAGGGTTCTTTCCTTAGCCTGAAACTCTGGCTACGGTGGCCCGAAAGCAGCAAGGAGAGCGGCAAGATGAACACAAAATCCAACAGTACGCGCCATGGCGGGCAGATACTTGTGGAGGCACTGGAGGCGCAAGGCGTGAACCGTGTGTTCTGTATTCCGGGCGAAAGCTACCTCGCCGCACTGGACGGGCTTTATGAATCGGGGATCGGCACGATCGTCGCTCGTCAAGAAGGCGGCGCTGCCATGATGGCTGAAGCACATGGCAAGCTGACGGGCAAACCGGGTGTGGCTTTTGTGACCCGCGGACCAGGGGCGACGAACGCCTCTTCGGGTGTGCATGTGGCTTTTCAGGACAGCACGCCAATGGTGTTGTTCATCGGGCAAGTGGCGAGCGACCAGCGTGACCGAGAAGCTTTTCAGGAGGTGGATTACCGCGCGATGTTTGGTCCGCTGGCCAAGTGGGTTGGCGAGATTGATCGGCTCGACCGTATCCCCGAATATGTGAGCCATGCTTTTCACGTAGCCCAGAACGGGCGGCCCGGCCCTGTTGTTCTGTCTCTGCCTGAAGACATGCTTTCTTCTGTTGGCCAGGCCGTCATCGCGCCGAAGGCGGCGCTTGTGTCAGGCAAGGCTTCTGACGCCGATGTGCAGGCGATTGCCGAGCGGCTCGCAGCGGCAGAGCGGCCTATGATTGTTGTGGGCGGTGGCGGCTGGACGGCTGAGGCCGCGCAGGCATTGGGCAAGTTTGCAGAAGCAGCGGCGCTGCCTGTGGGCGCGTCTTTCCGCTGTCAGGATTATCTGGACAACCGCCACCCGAACTATGCAGGTGATGTGGGTATCGGAATCAACCCGGCGCTGGCAAAGCGGGTGAAAGAGGCTGATGTACTGCTTGTTCTGGGCGCACGCATGGGCGAAATGACAACAAGTGGCTACACACTTTTGAACGCACCCGTACCGGAACAGAGCCTCATTCATATCTATCCTGACGCCAGCGAGATTGGCCGTGTTTATCGGCCGGAACTGGGCGTTGTGGCAAAGCCTGCCGAGATTGTGCAGCAGCTTCTGGCTGTGGCAGATAAGGCACGAGGCAAGCGGGCGTCAGATGTAGAGGCAGCGCGCGCGGCTTACGAGGCGTGGCAGCAGCCCAATGAAACACCCGGCGCGCTCAAGATGGAGCAGGTCATCGGTCATCTGAACAAGGTGCTAGGCGATGATGCTATTCTGACGAACGGTGCGGGAAACTATGCCTCTTGGTTGCACCGCTATTACCGCTACCGCGGCTGGCGAACCCAGCTTGCACCTACGAGCGGCTCGATGGGATATGGCCTGCCTGCGGCTGTTGCGGCAAAGCTGGAGCGGCCTGAGCAAGAGGTTGTCTGCCTTGCTGGGGATGGTTGCTACCAGATGGTCATGCAGGAGTTTGGCACAGCCGCTCAATATGGCGCGAATATTCTCGTACTGGTTTGCGACAACGGAATGTACGGGACGATCCGCATGCACCAGCAAAAGCACTACCCCAAGCGCCCCTCCGGAACGAGCCTCGTGAACCCTGATTTCGCGATGATTGCCAAGGCCTACGGCTGCTATGGAGCGACCGCGACAAGCAATGCCGAATTCGAAACAGCTTTTGCTGAAGCGCGCCAAGCGAACAAGCCCGCACTGATCCATTTGAAGATGGACCCCGCAGCGCTTTCGCCAAAGATCAGACTGGAAGAAATATAGGAAGATGGTGCCCAGGAGAGGCATTGAATATCTATATCTTGGGGTTTCACGGTATACCGCTAGAACAAGGTTTCCCATATTTTTAAGGCATCTAGTGCATTTTGGTGTTCCAAGGGGCACCACCCCATACTATATGTTGAGGGTGGACCAGAAGGTGGACTGAATGACAAGGGCATTGAACAATGCTAACCGCTCAGGCCGTGAAAGCGGCAAGCGCTGGGAAGTTTTCGGACGGCGGCGGATTGTGGATTTTCAAA
This sequence comes from Lentibacter sp. XHP0401, assembly GCF_025751535.1. Classification (GTDB taxonomy): domain Bacteria; phylum Pseudomonadota; class Alphaproteobacteria; order Rhodobacterales; family Rhodobacteraceae; genus Lentibacter. The sequence continues at coordinate 159,147 of NZ_JAOWLC010000003.1, forward strand.
AACGATGACGGCGGCGGCAAATGGGTGCTGCGCGTTCACGTTCATGGACGCCGCAGAGAAATGGGCTTGGGAGCCTATCCGCGCGTTTCACTCAAAGAGGCGCGGCTAGAGGCCGACAAGTGGCGCAGGGTATCTCAGCAAGGCAAAGACCCTATCAAGCAACGCCAAGCCGCCCAGCGCGCCGCAGAACGCAACATGCACCTTCTAACCGACATTGCTCTTGATGCATTTGAAAGCCGCAAAGCCGAACTGAAAGGCGATGGGAAGGCGGGGCGGTGGTTTTCGCCGCTTGAACTGCACATACTTCCCAAGCTTGGCAAGTTGCCCGTTTCCGAAATAGATCAACGCGACATCCGCGATACGCTGGCCCCGATCTGGCATGTCAAAGCAGAAACGGCGCGCAAGGCTATGAACCGTCTTGGCATCTGTATTAAACACGCCGCAGCGCTGGGCTTGGACGTGGATATTCAAGCGGTAGAAAAGGCCAAGGCGCTTTTGGGCAAGCAACGCCACAAAACAGAGAACACACCCGCTCTGCATTGGCAGGACGTGCCAGCCTTCTACCAATCATTAGACCAAGGAACCGTCACTGAACTGGCGCTGCGCTTGTTAATCCTAACGGCGGTCCGATCTAAGCCACTTCGGTTTATGAACTTAGACCAGATCGAGGGCGATGTTTGGACTATACCCGCAGAAGCCATGAAAGGCCGCAAGGACGCGACAAGCGACTTTAGGGTGCCTCTATCAACCGAAGCCTTGGCGGTGATCGAGCAAGCCAAGCCCTTTGCGCGTGACGGGTTCCTTTTTGCTGGCGTGAAGCGTGGCGTTATCTCTGACGCCACAATGGCCCGATATATGGACAGGCGCGGCATGGCAGAGCGTCCACACGGTTTCCGTTCATCGTTCCGTGACTGGACCGCAGAAGCTACGAACACGCCGCGTGAAGTGGCAGAAACATGTCTGGGCCATGTCTCAGGTGGCGCTGTGGAGCTGGCCTATCGGCGCACCGACTATCTAGAACAGCGGCGGGTTCTTATGGAGCGGTGGGGTCACCTTTTGGGCGCAAAGCGATCTAAGGTCATTCAAATTGGATAAGTTAGCACCTCTCTTTGACCCCACATCAGACCGCACTGCATTTGAACAAGCTTGGGTCTATTTTTCAGAGGCCGCAATTGAGCTTGAACAAACATTGGGGGTTCCGATTGCTATGTGGAAAGATTTGACCATGGCACAATTCGGCATTCAGATTTCCTATGGGATTGAGACCGTGATGCCAAATCCAAGAACACTATTTTATCGCGTCACAGATGATGCTGCAAATATTCTTGTGGGGCAGGCTTCTAAAAGTCCAGACGCGTTTGATGCGGCAAAAATGATAGCATTTGCAAATGTTTGGAATGGCGCACCAATGCCTGCATCACTAAGGGCTTTTGCGGCGAGACTGCTAAATGGAGATGAATCCAGGCCGAAACAGCAAGGTGGCGGAATTACAAATCTATTTCTACGATGGCAGATTTATTCTGCATGCCAAATGGCTCACGACTTGTTTGGTCTCGATATTACGCGACAAGACTATGATGAACCTAATAGTGCGGCGGATTTGATGTCGCAACTTGCCGATGAATTTGGACATCCCTATTCGTTCAACACCATCCGCGACTGGTTCAAACACAAAAATTACACCAAGTTTCGACGTCGTTGCGCTCTTGCCAGCGGGTTTATGACTGAAAAGTACCTGATCGATCTAGGGGTCATTAAGCAACCTCGCTAGAGGGGTATGTAAGAAGCCCTCTTTGGACCAAATTGAGGCTAGTTAGTACTTTGTAGTGCACCAACAAGGAGCGCTACCATGCAATATGATTACAATTCACCTAACTATCTTTCTTTTCGCGACCTTCAAGCCAAACTCGGCGGACGTGGCCGAACCACGATCTACCGTGACGTTGATCTGGGACGCTTGCCCAAGCCCGTAAAAATCGGTTCTCGCCTTTATTGGAATGAAGCCGAAATCGACGCGACCCTACAAGCCCGTGCAAACGCATAACTTCACCCCCCGCCATGCAGGGTGCATGGGCGGTGGGTGGAGCGTTTTCCGTAGCAGGAATGTTCTCACTCTACGCCCAGCGCCTTGCGGCATCAACCGTAAGGACCACAACATGAAAAACAATCAATTCTACTCAGGCGAAACACAGGTTTTCTGGACCTGCAAGGCGCTCTTGGACGGGCGCACTATCTCTCATGTCACTGAAATCAGAGAGGTGCGCGGCTGGCGTCTCGGCGCGATTATCCACCGCTTGAAAGCCGACTATGCTTGGCCGATTCAGACATGCTATCGCTCACCCGACAACGTGGCCTTCTATAGCCTCAAGCCAGATGCAGACCGCGCTGCGCTGCGCCTTCCACCATCAGCTAAGGCGCTGGGCCAAGGGGAGGCCGCTCAATGACTTCCCTACGCATTACCCGCCTTCAACGCCGCTTTGGTATCTCTGAGGCGCAAGCCCGTCTCTATGTCGATCTGTTTTTCGGAGGTGTTCACGATGTTTGAAAGTTTCAAGCTAACACCGAAGGGCAAGGCATGGCACGTTAGGGGTCGCAAAGGCGCTGGCGCGGCCACAGAAGCGGCCTGGGTATCTTTAGGCGGTTGCCGTAGCCAAATCGTCGCCGTGCGCGTCTATCTGGCGCTTGTCGCCAAGGGTGGGCGTAATGGCTAGAAATGGAAAAAGATCAAAGGAGGGGCAATATGCCCCTCTACCTTATGCCATGCTCAAATCGAAAGCTTGGCGTTCACTGTCTGGCGCGGCGATCAAAGTTTGGCTGGAACTTCACACCCGATACAACGGCGGCAACAACGGCAAGCTGCATCTGTCTATGAATGAGGCGGCGCAAATTCTCAGCTTGGGCAAGGCAACGGTGCAGCGGGCATTTGTGGAGCTACAAGCCAAAGGCTTCATTGCGTTGGAGGCTGAGGGGAATTGGTATTCTCGCCGCGCCCATGATTGGCGGTTGACGGTTAAGCCGATGCAACGCCCCAAGGGTAAAGAAGTGCCAACGCATGATTGGCGCAACTGGCGTGGAAAAACAAAACACGGTTCTAAGGCGGACCCGTCAGGCTCGGCGGTGGTTCCGTTTCAAAACCAGAGGCGCGACAATGGGTCCACCTGAGAACCCGTCAGAGCATTTTTGGCACCCTGCTTGGGTTCTGGAACGGAACACTAATAGTAACCACTCATAGCGAGGCAACGGCATGGCAGTAACAACACCAAAGACAACAAAGCAGATTCGCGACTATCCCGAAATTGGCGATAGCAAAGATGGACAGCTAAACGTCACCTGCAAAGACGGGTTCTCGTTTGAAGAACTCATGGGCATGAAAACACAAGACGCGGCAAAAGGTGTTTTGACATCGGCCCTAAATGCGCTGGGCGAAAATGGCGCGTGCTATCGCACCTTGGCAGTTTCAATCTTTGCCGAACTGGAACCCCGCGATGCTATCGAGGCCATGCTTGTCGCACAGATGACAGCAACCCATGCCTTGATGACTTCAATGGCATCCCGGGCTATCGACGCAACAAACAGCCATTTAAGGGAAACACATGAACGCTCTATGACCCGCCTTAGTCGAACATATTTAGCGCAGATCGACGCGCTCAAGAAATACCGCGCCAAGGCGCAGCAGGTGGTTAGAGTGGAGCGTGTAACTGTCCATGAAGGCGGGCAAGCGATTGTCGGTGATGTGACCCACGGGGGGAGGGCCGACATTGAAAACTGACGCTAACCCCATAAACCCTAAATTGGCCTCGTCTATAGACACTGGAACGCTCCCTATGGTTAGCTACACGCTAATTGCGAAGGATTTACTATTATGAAAAAACTATTTGGAGTGCTGGTATTTGTTATGGTTTCGGGCTGTGCGTCTGAAATTTTAAAAAGCTATGTAGGAAAAGATGTAACCGAAGTTATGCTCGAACACGGGGCACCGAGTAACGTTTTTAAGCTTCCAGATGGACGCGTGGCGTTTCAGTGGAATAAGGATTCCTATTATACGACTCCTAGCAATACGGTCGTCTATGGCTCAGGCGCATACGCCACAGCGACAACCTATGGAGGCGGCATCCATAGCTACGAGTGTGTGTATACGATTTTTGCAAAACCCAACGCACAAGATTCGTTTACCGTAGTCGATTTTAAAGAACCGTCATTGATGTGCGAATGAGCCGTTGTCAGTTCTGTCAAATTCCTTTCCTGTCTTCATGCAGAGCACCAATTTGTGAATAGTGATATAGGCGTAGATCGTTGCAAGCGGCTTTGGAACGCCCCCAGATGCAGCGCCATAGCCAAATCTACCCGTGAACGCTGCAAATGCCCTTCTAAGAAAGGGTGGAACGTTTGCCGCTTGCACGGCGCTGGCGGTGGCGCGCCAAGTGGGGCAAGGCATCCAAATTATCGTCACGGTAAGCGAACCAAAGAAATGCGAGAGGTTCGACGTGTGGGTTCTTTGTTGCGCAGCTATGCAAACGCGGTGTTGCAAGAGCCGTCCTAGAGGCAGGGGGGATGTATTGTTGAGCGTGTCAAATACTGGACCGCAGGGGATAGCAACTTTTTCACGATGTCAGTTTGAAGACGAAAAGACGGGGGCGGTAAAGAAGTTAAACGCACTCGAATTGGGACCGATGGGGGTAAGCCCAATGCGCACATCCACGATTCAAACATTCTGAAAGGTGCTTGTTTGCCACTGTTGAGCGATAGTCAAAAGGTGGACTATAAGGTGGACTGGTCAGATCGGAAAACCAATAATTCATTGATTTACAATGGTTTTTTGCAGTTTAGTGGTGCCCAGGAGAGGACTCGAACCTCCACGTCCATACAGACACTAGCACCTGAAGCTAGCGCGTCTACCATTCCGCCACCTGGGCAGGTGTCGATGCCTGCGCTTTAAGGGCGGGCAAAGGCGCTGTCAACGGGATTCAAAGAGTTTTGCTGGCAAAGTCTTCATATCACCTTGCCCAAAGCCGCCAGCGCGCGTAACAAAAGGCAAGTTTTATGCCAAACGGAGGCCTTACGATGACAAAGCTAGTGACCATATTTGGCGGCTCGGGATTTGTCGGGCGTTATATTGCGCAACAGCTTGCTATGAAAGGCTGGCGTGTACGTGTCGCCGTGCGCCGCCCGAACGAGGCGCTTTTTGTGCGCCCTTACGGCGCGGTAGGTCAGGTTGAGCCAGTGTTTTGCAACATCCGCGACGATGCAAGCGTCGATGCTGTAACGCGCGGTGCGGATGCTGTTGTAAACTGTGTTGGCACGTTTGATCGTAAGGGAAAGAACAACTTTGACGCGGTACAAGCCGAGGGCGCCGAGCGCGTCGCACGGATTGCGACAGCGCATGGGGTGAAGAGCTTGGTGCATATTTCCGCACTTGGCGTAGACCGCGACGAAAAGAGCGAATACGCCCGCACCAAACGCGCGGGCGAGGAGGGAATTCTTGCGCAATTCCCCAATGCAATGATCTTGCGACCTTCTGTTATATTCGGACCGGAAGACGGGTTTTTTAACCGCTTTGCCAGCATGTCCCGTATGGGACCGATCTTTCCACTGGTCAGCGGCAGCACTAAATTCCAGCCTGTCTATGTTGCAGATGTTGCGGCTGCGGCTGTTATGGGTGTTGAAGGCAAGGCCGCTGGTATTTACGAACTGGGCGGACCCGAGGTGAAGAGCCTTCGCGGATGGATTGATGATATTCTAGCCGAGGTTCACCGCACGAAGCCTGTGTTTAACGCACCGATGTTTATGGCCAAACTGATGGCATGGGGTTTTGACTTGATGCAAACCATGACCTTCGGCCTTGTCAAGAACGGGCTGATCACACGTGATCAGGTGAAGCAATTACAAACAGATAATGTAGTGCAAGACGACGCGAAAACGCTGGCGGATCTTGGTATTGTAGCAACCGCACCCGAGGCTGTTATTGACGGCTATCTGTGGCGCTATCGCCCTTCGGGGCAGTATGACGCAATTCGTGACTCGGCGAAAAACCTTAAGGTTTAGGTGCTATAGGCGATAGCCAGCAGCACAACACCCAGCGCAACGCGATAAATCACGTAGGGTGTAAAACTGACGCTGCGCAAAAGGCGCATCATGATGCTGAGCGCGAACAGGGCCGCGACAAAGGACATGACCGCAGCGATGGCTCCGTCGCGGGCGACTTGGGCATCAGCCGTTGCGGCAACCTCTATTCCCAAAAACACTCCGCTGGCGATGATTGTCGGGATCGACATGAGCATGGCGAGCTTGGCTGAGTCTTGACGGGAATAACCAAGCATACGGCCCGCTGTGATGCAGATGCCAGAACGCGATGTGCCGGGGATGAGTGCAACAGCTTGCCAGAGGCCCATTTTGATAGCGTCTTTCGTATTCCAGTCTGCATCGGTTTTCTCAACGCTGCCGCGCTGATCGGCCCAGTAGAGGAGCAGGCCAAAGAGCAGCATTGTCCAGCCGATCACTGTCATCGAGCGCATGGCATCGTTGAGGCCTGTGAGTTTGAGGATGAGGCCAAAGGCAATGGCGGGTATGGTTGCTATCATCAGAAGGAAAGCGAGCTTTGAGCCTGTCGTATCAATACGGCCTGTGAGCATGCGAGGGATGCCCGCGAGGCCCAGTGAAACATCACGCCAGAAGAACATGACCACGGCGAAAAGCGTGCCGATGTGGACAGCTACATCAATGGCCTGACCTTGGTCGGGAGCGCTGGAGAGTTGCGAAATCAGGATGAGGTGACCCGAGGAGGAGACGGGCAAAAACTCGGTGATGCCCTGCACCAGCGCAACGAGAATCAGTAGATAAAACGGCATGTGCCCACCTGCTCTGCTTGGGTTTTAGGCAGCTATAAAGAGCTGTGAGAAAAAGGAAAGTCGCTTGATGGGTCCGAAGTGGTCCTAATATTCTGAAAATAACTTCATTTTCATCAGGCACCTCTCGTTTTTTCTAACAATAGGTCAGCATATATGACTTTCTTTTGTTTTTCCGGTGCTTTATGAGGCTTTGTAACGAGAAGAGGGAGATTTGGCTGTGGCAAAGCAACCAATGCTGAAATTTGTGTCTGTACAACGTGACATGCCCCAGAAGCGGGCAGCTGGAACGCGTAAACAAGACTTCGGCGAAATTTATCAAGAATATGCTAAGGCCAAGGCCGAAGAGCAGGCGAGCCGTTGCAGCCAGTGTGGTGTGCCTTATTGCCAGAACCATTGCCCGCTGCACAACAATATCCCCGACTGGCTCGCGATGACGGCCACCGGCCGCCTCAAGGAAGCCTACGAGCTGAGCCAGGCGACAAATACTTTCCCCGAGATCTGCGGGCGCATTTGCCCGCAAGACCGCCTCTGCGAGGGCAATTGCGTAATCGAACAGTCGGGCCACGGGACTGTAACCATTGGCGCGGTGGAAAAATACATTACCGATACCGCTTGGGAAAACGGCTGGGTCGAGCCTGTAAAGCCTGCGCATGAGCGCGCCGAGAGCGTCGGAATCATCGGCGCGGGGCCCGGCGGGCTTGCGGCGGCAGAACGGCTGCGCGCTGAAGGCATTCAAGTGACAGTTTACGACCGCTATGACCGCGCAGGCGGGTTGCTGACATATGGTATCCCCGGTTTCAAACTGGAAAAAGATGTTGTCATGCGGCGCATCGACCAGCTTGAACAAGGCGGCGTGACCTTCAAGCTCAACTGCAACATCGGCACAGACATTTCTTTTGGCGCGCTGCGCGGACAGCATGATGCCGTCATCATTGCGACAGGCGTCTATAAAACAAGAGACCTGAGCGGCGAAGGTTCGCAAGCGGACGGTATTGTCAACGCGATTGACTATCTCACCACATCGAACCGTCTGAGCTTTGGCGACACTGTGCCAGAGTATGAAAGTGGAGAGTTGAATGCGGCCGGCAAAAAAGTTGTCGTCATCGGCGGCGGCGATACGGCGATGGACTGTGTGCGCACAGCGATCCGCCAAGGCGCCGAAAGCGTGAAATGCCTTTACCGCCGTGACCGTGCCAACATGCCCGGCTCCCAGCGCGAGGTGAACAACGCCGAGGAAGAAGGCGTGATCTTTGAATGGCTGGCGGCACCTGCTGGTTTTGTTGGAAACCCTGTGAACGCTGTGAAGGTGCAGAAGATGCGCCTTGGCGCACCTGACGTGAGCGGGCGGCAAAGCCCAGAAGTTATCGACGGGGCCGATTATAACGAAGCGGCGGACCTCGTTATCAAGGCGCTTGGCTTTGAGGCGGAAGACCTGCCAGTGCTTTGGGGTTGCGAAGAATTGCCCGTAACCCGCTGGGGCACAGTGAAGGCCGCATACGAAACAGGCGCAACAGAACTTGAGGGCGTTTATGCCATTGGCGATATCGTGCGCGGCGCTTCTCTTGTTGTCTGGGCGATCAGGGATGGCCGCGACTGTGCCGATGCTATCCTCAACAAATTTGCCGCTGTTAACACTCTCGCAGCGGAGTGATTCCAGGGGGTGAAAGGCGTGCACCATGCGTGCACAAACCGTGCACCGCCAAAACAGGTTTTGACAAGCGCCGAACGTGACAGCGGCGCACGCTACACCAAGAGGCAGCTTGCCTGACCTAACGAACAAAACGATCGCGCCGTTTACGCGCAAGGAGGACTGAAGCCATGACCACATATGATGCAAACTGGGTGCGTGAAGAAGAAGCCAAGCGCAAGTGGATGGCCGAGAACGGGCTTTACCGCGAAGAGGAAGAACACTCTTCCTGTGGCGTAGGCCTTGTTGTTTCGCTTGATGGCACGCCGAACCGCAAGGTTGTGGAAAACGGTATCGCCGCGCTCAAAGCGATCTGGCACAGGGGCGCTGTGGATGCCGACGGCAAGACAGGCGATGGCGCAGGCATTCATGTGCAGATTCCTGCGAGCTTTTTTTACGACATGGTGCGCCGCACGGGCCACGAACCGCGCATGGACGAGCTGATCGCTGTTGGCCAGATCTTCCTGCCCCGCACCGACTTTGGCGCACAGGAGCGTTGCCGCACGATTGTTGAAACCGAAGTGCTGCGCATGGGGTATTATATCTATGGCTGGCGACATGTGCCTGTCGAGATCGGATGCCTCGGCGAGAAGGCCAATGCAACGCGCCCCGAGATTGAGCAAATCCTGATTTCCAATTCCAAAGGGGTTGATGAAGAGCAGTTCGAGCGTGAGCTCTATGTGATCCGCCGCCGTATCGAGAAGGCTGTCACTGCGGCCGGTATTCAGGGGCTTTATGTTTGCTCGCTATCGTGCCGCTCGGTTATTTACAAAGGCATGATGCTTGCCGAGCAAGTTGCGGAGTTTTACCCCGACTTGATGGACGAGCGCTTCGAGAGTGCTTTTGCGATCTACCACCAGCGCTATTCAACCAACACCTTCCCGCAGTGGTGGCTGGCGCAACCCTTCCGCATGTTGGCGCATAACGGCGAGATCAACACGCTCAAGGGTAATGTAAACTGGATGAAAAGCCATGAAATTCGCATGGCTTCGAGCTTCTTTGGCGATTTGGCGGAAGATATTAAACCGATTGTGCAGCCCGGCTCTTCGGACTCTGCTGCTTTGGACGCGGTGTTTGAAGTCTTGGTCCGCGCGGGGCGTGATGCGCCGATGGCGAAGACCATGCTTATCCCTGAAAGCTGGAGCAAGCAGGCTGTCGAGCTGCCCGAAGCGTGGCGCGATATGTACAGCTATTGCAACTCTGTAATCGAACCATGGGACGGCCCCGCCGCGCTTGCGATGACGGATGGCCGCTGGGTATGTGCGGGGCTTGACCGCAACGGCCTGCGCCCCATGCGCTATGTTGTAACTGGCGACGGCTTGCTGATTGCCGGCTCCGAGGCGGGAATGGTTCCGATTGACGAGGCGGGTGTTGTTGAAAAAGGGGCGCTTGGTCCGGGGCAGATGATTGCTGTGGATATGAAAGAAGGCGCACTCTTTCACGATACCGAATTGAAAGACAGGCTCGCCGCTGCTCAGCCATTTGGGGAGTGGGTCGGTAAGATCACCGAGCTGGGCGATGTTCTGGCGGCGGTGACAGAAGAGCCGATGTTTGAAGGCGAAGCGCTGCGCAAACGGCAGATCGCGGCGGGCTACACCATGGAAGAGCTTGAGCAGATGCTTGCTCCGATGTGTGAAGACGCCAAGGAAGCGCTGGCCTCGATGGGCGATGACACACCCAGCGCGGTGCTTTCAAAGAAGTATCGCCCGCTGTCGCATTACTTCCGCCAGAACTTCTCACAGGTGACAAACCCGCCGATCGACTCTTTACGCGAATTTCGGGTGATGAGCCTGAAAACGCGGTTTGGCAACCTCAAGAACGTGCTCGACCAAAGCAGCGCGCAGACCGAGATTATCGTGCTTGAAAGCCCCTTTGTGGGCAATGCGCAATGGGACGAGCTGACCCGCCACTTCAACGCCGATCTTGTCGAGATTGACTGCTCATTTGATGCAAGCGAAGGCGAGAATGCTTTGCGCGATGCGCTTGAAGCAATCCGCCAGCGGGCGGAAGATGCTGTGCGCTCGGGTGCCGGACACCTTGTTCTGACGGACCACCTGCAAAACGATGCGCGCTCGGCGATCCCTATGATTTTGGCGACAAGCGCCGTGCACTCGTGGCTGACACGCAAAGGGCTGCGCACATTCTGCTCGCTCAATGTGCGCTCGGCGGAGTGTATTGATCCGCATTATTTCGCTGTGCTTGTCGGCTGTGGCGCGACGACCGTGAACCCCTATCTTGCCGAAGACAGCGTGGCCGACCGTATCCGCCGTGGCCTTCTGGAGGGCACGCTCACCGAGAATATGGCGCGCTATCGTGAGGCTATTGACCAAGGCCTCCTCAAGATTATGGCGAAGATGGGGATCAGCGTTATCAGCTCCTATCGTGGCGGTATGAACTTTGAGGCGGTGGGCCTGTCACGTGCTATGTGTGCCGAATATTTCCCAGGATTGATGAGCCGCATCTCGGGCATCGGTATTCGCGGGATTCAGGCAAAAGCAGTTTCAATTCATGCCAAAGGCTTTGCTTCGGACATTGATGTGCTTCCTATCGGCGGCTTTTACAAAGCGCGCAAATCAGGTGAGACACATGCATGGGGTGCAAGCACGATGCATATCATGCAGAGCGCCTGCAACCGTGCTTCTTATGAGATGTGGAAACAGTATTCCAAGGCAATGCAGGCAAATCCGCCTATTCATTTGCGTGATCTGCTGGCGATCAAACCCTTAGGCAAATCTATCCCCATTGAGGAGGTGGAAAGCATCACCAGCATCCGCAAACGCTTTGTCACACCCGGCATGAGCCTTGGCGCGCTCTCGCCCGAGGCGCACAAAACACTGAACGTGGCGATGAACCGTATTGGTGCGAAATCAGACAGTGGTGAGGGCGGTGAAGACCCCGCGCACTTCCACCCCGAGCCGAACGGCGACAACCCTTCCGCAAAGATCAAGCAGGTTGCGTCAGGGCGCTTTGGCGTGACGGCGGAATACCTGAACCAGTGTGAAGAACTTGAAATCAAGGTCGCACAAGGCGCGAAGCCGGGTGAAGGCGGGCAGCTTCCGGGGATGAAGGTGACAGACCTCATCGCACGGTTGCGGCACTCGACCCCCGGTGTGATGCTGATTTCTCCGCCGCCGCACCACGACATCTACTCGATCGAAGACCTCGCACAGCTGATCTATGACCTGAAGCAGATCAACCCGCGCTGTAAGGTCACTGTGAAGCTGGTTGCTTCATCAGGAGTCGGGACGATTGCGGCGGGTGTGGCCAAAGCCAAGGCCGATGTGATCCTGATCTCGGGACACAACGGCGGCACAGGTGCCTCCCCTGCGACCAGCATCAAGTTTGCTGGCCTGCCATGGGAAATGGGGCTGACCGAAGCGCACCAGGTTCTGGCTATGAACAAGCTGCGCGAGCGCGTAACGCTGCGCACCGATGGCGGGCTGCGCACGGGGCGTGACATTGTTATGGCCGCGATGATGGGTGCGGAAGAGTATGGCATCGGAACGGCTGCGCTGATTGCAATGGGGTGTATCATGGTGCGCCAGTGCCAGAGCAACACCTGCCCCGTGGGCGTTTGCACCCAAGACGAAGCGCTGCGCGCCAAGTTTACAGGCAATGCCGACAAGGTTGTGAACCTGATCACTTTCTACGCGACAGAGGTGCGGGAAATTCTGGCCGAGATCGGCGCAAAAAGCCTTGATGAAGTGATTGGGCGTGCGGACCTTTTGAGCCAGGTGAGCCGGGGTTCTGATAACCTTGACGACCTTGACCTGAACCCCCTGCTGATCACTGTTGATGGTGCCAAAGCGATTACCTATGACCGTGACCGCCCGCGCAACGCTGTGCCAGATACGCTTGATGCCGAAATCGTGCGCGATGCGCAGCGCTTTTTGGAAGACGGTGAAAAGATGCAGCTTTCCTACGCCGTGCAGAACACACACCGCACGGTCGGCACGCGCACATCCAGCCATATTGTGCGCAAGTTCGGTATGCGGAACAACTTGCAGGAAAACCACCTGACCGTGAAACTGACAGGCAGCGCAGGGCAATCTCTTGGTGCGTTTGCCGCGCCCGGCCTCAAGCTTGAAGTGAGCGGCGATGCCAACGACTATGTCGGTAAAGGCCTTTCAGGCGGAACGATTGTTGTGCGTCCGCCTATGGCAAGCAAGCTGACAGCCTCTGACAACACCATCATCGGCAACACTGTTCTTTATGGCGCAACTGACGGCTGCCTCTTTGCAGCCGGCCGTGCGGGTGAGCGCTTTGCTGTGCGCAACTCGGGCGCGAAAGTGGTTATCGAAGGCTGCGGAAGCAACGGCTGTGAGTATATGACAGGCGGTGTGGCCGTCATCCTTGGCAGCATCGGCGCAAACTTTGGCGCGGGGATGACAGGCGGCATGGCCTATGTATACGACCCCGAGGGCAAGGCCGAAAACCTGATGAACCTTGAAACATTGGTGACATGTCCTGTGGGTATTGCCCATTGGGAAAACCAGCTCAGAGAGCTTGTTGAACGCCATGCGCAAGAAACAGGCAGCCGCAAGGCCATCGACATCTTGCAGCATTGGGACATCGAGAAGCAGAACTTCATCCAGATTTGCCCCAAGGAAATGCTTAACAAGCTGGCCTACCCGCTCACAAACGAGAGCGAGGCTGTGCCTGCGGAGTAAAGCTTGTCTGCGATAGTTACGAAGGGGCAGCTCGGGTTTGAGCTGCCCTTTTTGTTTCTCTCTTGGAGACAGTAGATTGTGACCAAATTCTCGCCAACTGTGTCGAGAATTTGGCGTTTTCTTTCAAGGCTCAGTAAAAACCTTAATTTACAATGCTTTGGAATATTCTAAATATTGCGTAATGCACATTGTTTCGTGAATTAAATCTAATTGTTTCCACTTTAGTGCCCCTTTGACCAGCCAGAATAGGCCTTGAGCAGTCAAAGGATGAGGCGAATGCCCACATACTCAACGCGATTCTTTATTATGGACCCGGCGAATCCGCCAGGCACGGGAACGACATTGAACTACAGTGTCATGAACATCACCGATAATAACGGTGACGGTGATTTCGACAGAAATGATAATGACAATGTTGCCGGCGTCGATATTTCATCCTCTTACTCGGGCGACACCGTAACCGTGAATGTGCCGGGGGTTGGCAACGTTACTTACACCGGAACAACATTCTATCTTTCCAATGGACAACGAGTTTTCACGCCTGAAGACGGCCAGCCGCTAAAGAGCGGCACATTTGTGAGCTCGACCTTTGTAAGCTCTGAGGGACCGCTCTACGCTCCGGAGCTTGGACCGGCTTGCTTTACTGAAGGCACAACGATTGAAACACCTTATGGCCCAGTCTTGATTGAGGACTTGCGCGAAGGCGACCTTGTGAACACTCTTGATGGAGCACCCAAACCTATCCGCTGGATTGGCAGAACCGTTTTGCGGCACACTGGAAAACACGCGCCGGTGCGCTTTGCCAAGGGAGCGATTGGAAACGTGCAGGAACTTGTTGTTTCGCCCGAGCACAGGATGCTTTTAACTGGCTGGCAAGCAGAGTTGCTGACAGGTGAAAGCGAAGTGCTGATTGCGGCCAAGCATTTGGTGAACGGCACAAGCGTAACGCGCATTGAGGGCGGTAGCGTCACTTATATGCACCTTTTGTTTGATGCCCATGAAATTATCGAGGCGCATGGTGTTTACTCGGAGAGCTATTTTCCCGGCCATGCCGCGCGCTTGGTCAACGATGACGCCGGCGCCGAGCTTGCCGAGTTGTTCCCTGAAATGAACCTGCCAGATGGTGAAAACTGGGTTCTTGCACGCCCCGAACTGTGCGGGTTTGAAGCGGGCCTCATGGCGGCCTGATTGGCACTTTTCCAGAACGGCTGAGCAACGTATAGAGGCTGCGTGGCAAAGAAAACGAAACCCAAAGCAAAACCGGAGCGTAAGTTCCAGCCCCTGCGGTGGCTCAAGCGGTGGGTTATACGGCTGTGCCTAATTGCTATGATTGTGCCTGTCGGAGTGGTTGCCGCGCATAGCGTGCTTAATCCTCCAAAGGGTCATTACATGCGGCAAGAGGCCAAGCGACTTGGCGGTATTGATCATCACTGGGTTTCAGCTGACCGCATCGCGCCTGTGATGCTGCGCTCGGTTGTGGCGGCGGAGGATGCGGGCTTTTGCGGACATTGGGGCTTTGATATGAACGCCATTCGCGCTGCTTTGGCCGATGGCACGGGGCGGGGCGCTTCGACGCTGACCCAGCAGGTTGTGAAAAACGCATATCTCTGGCACGGGCGCAACTGGAGCCGGAAAGCACTTGAGGCTGTTCTGACTCCCGTGGTTGAGCTGTTCTGGAGCAAGCGGCGCATTTTGGAAGTGTATCTCAATGTGGCGGAGTTTGACGAAGGTATTTTCGGTATTGAAGCCGCCTCACAGCATTATTTCGGTGTCACCCCTGCCAAGCTGAGCCCGCTGCAAGCCGCAAGGTTAGCCGCCATTTTGCCCGCGCCCAAGGATCGCTCGGCCTCGCGGCCCTCGAACTATGTGCGCAAACGCACCTCACAAATCATTGACGGAGCCGAGACAATCCGCCGAGACGGGCGTGCAGACTGTTTCGAGAGTTGAAACTCCGGCGCTAAAGTTGCATTGAAGGTTAGTCCCAACATTTCGAGCGCTTCTCCATGGCTACATTGTTTCACGTTCCGCTTTCTCCGTTTTGCCGCAAGGTGCGTCTGAGCCTTGCCGAAAAGCGGATTGAATGTGAGCTCATCGAAGAACGTTATTGGGAAAAAGATGCCGATTTCTTACGCCGCAACCCTGCAGCCAAAGTGCCCGTGCTCAAGATTGACGGGCGCACCATGTCGGAGAGCTCTGCGATTTGCGAGTATCTTGAAGAAGTTTACCCCGAAATTTCGTTGATGCCAAAGAAGCCGGAAGACCGCTACGAAGTGCGCAGGCTCGTGGGCTGGTTTGATGACAAGTTTCACCGCGAAGTCACAGCGAACCTTGTTTACGAACGGGTAAACAAGAAAGTGATGGGGCAAGGCTACCCCGACAGTAAAAACGTGAAAGCCGGTGCGAAAGCGATCAAGTTTCACCTCGATTATCTGGCATGGCTTCTGGAACAGCGCCGCTGGCTTGCAGGAAATGACATGACGCTGGCCGACTTTGCAGCGGCAGCGCATCTTTCATCGCTCGATTACATCTCTGATGTCGATTGGAACCGCTCCGAGACGGTGAAAGACTGGTATGCAAAGATCAAGTCTCGCCCGGCGTTCCGCTCGATTTTGGCAGATCAGGTTCCGGGTTTTCCGCCACCACCGCATTACGCCGACCTTGATTTTTAGAACCGATGGACGCGCTGGCCGATAAGCTGCGCGCTCAGGCTAAGGCCGAGGGCTTTGACGCCTGCCGCATTTGCGCGCCAGATGCCGTGCCGCATGTGCCACCGCGGCTGGAGGCTTTTCTGGAGAAGGGCTACCACGGACAGATGGACTGGCTTGCCGAGCGCACCCACTGGCGCAGCAACCCCGCTGCGCTCTGGCCAGAAGCGCGCTCTGTTATCATGCTGGCGGTGAGCTATACGCCCGAAACCGATCCGCTCGTGGCTTTGGAGCGAAAAGAGACTGGAACAGTCTCTGTTTATGCCCAGAACAAGGATTATCATGACCTCGTGAAGAAAGCCTTAAAGCGCCTCGCGCGCTGGCTGATTGCTGAATCGGGCGGCGAGGTGAAGGTGTTTGTCGACACCGCCCCCGTGCCTGAAAAGGCGCTTGGCGAGGCGGCGGGGCTTGGCTGGCAAGGCAAGCACACTAACCTTGTGAGCCGCGAGTTGGGCAACTGGTTTTTCATTGGCTCGGTTTTTACCACGCTTGATTTGCCAAAGGACGAACCAGAGCAGGACAACTGCGGAAGCTGCCGCAAGTGTCTTGATATTTGCCCGACAGCCGCCTTCCCCGCACCGTATCAACTCGATGCGCGGCGCTGCATTTCTTATCTGACGATCGAGCACCACGGACCTGTGGACGAAGGCCTGCGCCCAATGCTGGGTAACCGTATTTATGGCTGCGATGATTGCCTGGCTGTTTGTCCGTGGAACAAGTTTGCAGTGGAAGCACGAGAAATGCGCTTGAAGCCGCGAGAAGATTTGCAGAGCCCGCCCTTGGCAGAACTTGCGATGCTTGATGATACTGCTTTTCGCGAGAAATTCTCCGGCAGCCCTGTGAAACGAATCGGCCGGAACCGATTTGTGCGCAATGTGCTTTACGCAGTGGGCAACTCGGAGAACGCGGGCTTGCTTGCAACCGCCAAGAGCCTGCTGAATGACGAAGATGAAACCGTGCGCGACGCGGCCGAGTGGGCCTGCAAGCGACTGAAAAGCGCCGCAAACGGGCAGGACGGATAAGGCTGACAGGCTAAACCTGTGGAGCGAACAGGACAGGATTACGACATGGCCATTTTGCTGGGCGTCGACACGGGCGGCACATATACAGACGCGGTTTTGCTGCGTGACGAAGAAGAGGTGCTGGCTTCCGCCAAGTCACTGACCACGCGGCATGATTTGGCTATCGGGATTGGCAAGGCCGTTCGCGCTGTGCTCGACGCCTCGCAAGTTGACCCAGCCGCGATAGGGCTTGCCTCGCTTTCCACCACACTGGCAACCAATGCGTTGGTTGAAGGGCAGGGCGGACGCGTTGGGTTGGTGTATATCGGCTTTCCCGAGAGCGACCTCGCCAAACACGGGCTGACCGAAGCGCTGAAAGGGGATCCCTATATCGTTTTGACCGGGGGGCATGACCATGCGGGGAATGAGGCGCATAGCTTGGACGAAGCGGGGCTTTTGGCTTGGTTAGAGACTGTTTCAGGTGTTTCTGCTTTTGCTGTGGCCGGCAAATTCGGGACACGCAACCCAGCACATGAACTGGCGGCGGCAGAGATGATACGGCAAGCAACAGGCGCGCCTGTTTCTGCTTCGCACCAGCTTTCGGCAAAGCTGAACGGCCCGAAACGCGCACTGACCGCTTTGCTCAATGCACGGCTGATCGGGATGATCGACAAGTTGATTGTGCGCGCCGAAGACGGGCTGCGCGAGCTTGGAATAACAGCGCCTTTGATGGTTGTGCGCGGCGACGGGGCGCTGATTTCTTCAGCGCAAGCGCGGGAAAAGCCGATCGAGACAATTTTGAGCGGGCCTGCTGCGTCGATTGTCGGAGCGCAGTGGATGACGGGCGCGCAGGAGGCACTTGTAAGCGATATTGGCGGAACGACAACCGACATTGCACTGCTGCGCGGCGGACGGCCGAAAATTGACCCTGAGGGCGCACGCGTTGGGCCGTATCGCACGATGGTTGAGGCTGTGGCGATGCGCACCAGCGGCCTAGGCGGCGACAGTGAGGTGCATTTTGTCACCGAGGGGTTGGCAGGCGGGCTGACACTTGGACCGCGGCGAGTGCTTCCTGTGAGCCTGATTGCCCTGGATGACCCTGAACTTGTTATCAGTACCATGGAAGCGCAACTTCGTGCGCCGGCTCCGAGTGAGTTTGACGCGCGGTTTATCAAGCGTGTTGAAGGTGTCAGCCATGAAGGGCTGAGTGAGCGCGATGCGTCTGTTTTAGAACGCGTTGTAGGTGTGGTGCCCTTGAGTAAAGTCGTGCGGACACGGATCGAGACACAATCGATCCGTAGGCTTGTGGAACGCGGGATTGTGCAGGTGTCTGGCGTGACGCCTTCGGACGCAAGCCATGTGCTTGGGCTGCTCGACAGCTGGAACAGCGAAGCGGCGCAGTTGGCGCTGGAACTCTTTTGCCGCCGCCGTAAGGGCGACGGGGAACGGTTGGCCAGAGAGCCGGAAGTTCTCGCGAAACTTATTCTGGGGCAAATGACAGAACAGACGAGTTTGGCTTTGTTAGAGACTGTTTTTGCCGAGGAAAGCAACACATTTGAAGGCGAACCTGCGCGGCTGGCGCAACACGAGCTTTTGCGCGCGAGCCTGTCGGGGCACACCGGGCTGATTGCGATGAGTGCGCGAGTGAATGTGCCTGTTGTCGGGCTTGGGGCTTCGGCGGCCACCTATTACCCTGACGTTGGCCGTGCGCTTGGCTGTGAGATGATTCTGCCTGAGCATGCCGGTGTTGCCAATGCGCTTGGCGCTGTTGTCGGACGGGTGACGATGCGGCAAAGCTTGAGTGTGACCTGCCCTTCCGAGGGAGTATTCCGTCTACATGCAGAGACGGGACCCCAGGACTTTACCCAACTTGACCAAGCTTTAGCTGCCGCTGAAAACTTGCTGTGCAACGCCGTGACAAAGGCCGCGAAAGACGCGGGCGCCGAGGATATTGAAACCACCGTTTCACGCGAGTTGCGACAAAGCGAAGTTGAAGCGCGGGAAATTTTTGTAGAGGGTCTGGTGACGGTCGAGGCCGCAGGGCGGCCCCGAATCACTGATTAGCTTTTGGGCATGGATGACACGCCAACTTGCGCAGGGCGCAGGAGGCGGTCGTGCAGCATGAAGCCTTCGGCAGAGACCTGGATGATGTCTCCCGCGTTTGTCCCTGGAAGCGGGGCTTCAAACATGGCTTCATGGATGTTCGGATCAAACCGTTCGCCGACTTGCGGCGCGATCACGATCATGCCGTGCTTGGAGAACACATTGACCAGCTCGCGCATGGTAAGGTCGATGCCCTCAAAGAACGCCTTGGAGCTTGCGCGCTGCTCTTCGGTTGCGGACTCAAGCGCGCGCTTCATGTTGTCATAAACCGGCAGCATATCGCGGGCGAGCTTTGATCCGCCGTATTGCTCGGCATCACGGCGCGCTTTGTCACCACGCTTGCGCGCATTTTCAGCATCGGCCAACGCGCGCATAAACTTGTCTTTGAGTGCGTCACGCTCGGCACGCAGCTCATCGAGCTCCAGCTCTTCGGGGAGAATCTCGGAAAGCTCTTGCTCCATCTCGTCCAACTCTGCTTGCTCGATATCATCAAGGAAATCGTCTTCTTTGCGATCTGCCATGTCGTCACCTTTAAATTCTAACTTCGGTTGGAGATTAGCTTACCAACCAGCTGCGCTGTATAATCGACTATCGGAACAATGCGGCCATAATTAAGCCGCGTTGGGCCGATGACCCCGATAGCTCCGATAATCTTTCGATCAGCGTTCATATAGGGAGAGACAACCAAAG
Source organism: Lentibacter sp. XHP0401 (assembly GCF_025751535.1). GTDB lineage: Bacteria > Pseudomonadota > Alphaproteobacteria > Rhodobacterales > Rhodobacteraceae > Lentibacter. Next base: position 178,848 of record NZ_JAOWLC010000003.1, read on the forward strand.
AGGAACCCGAAAGTGAAAAAAGTTTATTCTCTGAGCCGATAAAGATACGAACACCCTCACCTTCTTCGGTGAGTTCAAGGAATTCGACGATATCGCGCTTGCGCTCCAGGTCATCAAACAGGGTTTTGATTTTCTCTAAGCCCTCTTCCTCACCCTCGCCAATCAGGTTTGAACGGCCACGAACGATGAGCCGCTCGTAAGTTTCACCCTTGCCTTCCCAGACAGCCAAACCGCTATCAACCAACTGGCGTGCCAGAACATCGATCTCTTGCCGGCGATTATCAATTTCACGACGGATGCTTGTGCCGAGTTCTGTGAGGGTTTTGCCCTCTGCAAGCGCGTTGAGAAAATTGGCGGCTTCGCGCATGGAGCTTGGTGTTGCGCCGAGGGGCGGAGTGAAGACCCGGTTTTCAACGTGACCATCAGAAAACACGAGCACAACAAGCGCGCGGTCTTGGGCGAGGGGGACAAATTCGATGTGCTTTATCGCTGCTTCATGCTTGGGTGCAAGAACAAGAGACGCGCCTTGCGTAACACCGGAAAGCGCTGCGCCGACACGATCAAGCAGACCGGACACATCGCCCGAATTTTTGCCCATCGTCTCGTCGATCTTCCTGCGATCGTTTGTTTCAAGCTCGTTCACTTCGAGCAGACCATCCACAAACATGCGCAAGCCCTGCTGTGTCGGAATGCGGCCGGCGCTTGTGTGCGGGCTACCGAGCAAGCCCATGAACTCGAGATCAGACATGACATTGCGAACGGTAGCGGCACTGACCTTTTCACTCATCGTGCGGGTGAGGGTGCGTGAGCCGACAGGATCACCTGAATCAAGATAGCCTTGCACAACACGGCGAAACACCTCGCGGGTGCGCTCGTTCATTTCTGCCAGTAGCTGTGAATTGTCGCTCATTCGGGCTTCCTTCGGCTCACATTTAAGAAGCACGCGCAGGGAAAGGTCAATCGGGCTTGTGTTTGGGGGCTTTGGGCTTGTATCCCGATGGAGACAAGAAAAGGAATTTGAAATGCGACCTTCAGGCCGAACCCTAGACCAAATGCGCGAAGTAACCATCGAAACAAATGTGACCAAACACGCGGAAGGCTCCTGCATGATCCGCATGGGCGACACGCATGTTTTGTGCACCGCAACGCTTGAAGAGCGCGTGCCGCCTTTTGTGAAAGGCTCGGGGCTTGGATGGGTAACGGCAGAATACGGCATGCTGCCACGCTCGACCACAAGCCGCATGCGCCGCGAAGCGACAGCAGGCAAGCAAGGCGGACGCACTGTTGAGATCCAACGGCTGATTGGCCGCTCCTTGCGCGCCGGTGTTGACCGCGTTGCGCTTGGCGAACGCCAGATCACGATTGACTGTGATGTCATTCAGGCCGACGGCGGCACGCGCTGCGCCGCAATCACCGGTGGCTGGGTTGCACTGAAACTGGCTGTAAACCAGCTTATGAAAGTGGGCATCGTGGTTTCCGACCCGTTGGTTGACCCTGTTGCCGCTGTGTCTTGCGGGATCTATGCGGGGCAGCCTGTGCTGGATCTGGATTATCCTGAAGACAGCGAGGCCGGTGTTGACGGAAACTTCATCATGACGGGCAGCAAGAAGCTGATCGAAGTGCAAATGTCAGCCGAGGGCCAGACCTTTAGCCGCGAGCAGATGAACGAGTTGATGGACTTGGCTGACAAAGGCGTAAGCGAGCTTGTTGCGCTTCAGAAAGCGGCGACCAGTGCGTAAGTTTGATGGTGATCATCTGGTTATCGCTTCGCATAACGCAGGCAAGTTGCGCGAAATTGCCGAGCTACTGGCACCTTTCGGGGTGAAGGTTAGCTCGGCAAGCGAACATGGGCTGGAAGAGCCTGAAGAAACCGAAGACACCTTCGTTGGTAACGCCCGGATCAAAGCGCATTTTGCCGCGAAGGCGACGGGGCTTCCTGCTTTGTCAGATGACAGCGGGATCACTGTTGATGCTTTAGATGGTGCGCCTGGCGTTTACACCGCCGATTGGGCCGAAACATCCGAGGGCCGCGACTTTGCCATGGCGATGGAGAAGGTCTGGACGCTGCTTGACCAGAAGATGGCCCCGTTTCCGCGCACCGCTGCGTTTAACGCGACACTTTGTTTGGCATGGCCCGATGGGCACGATGAGGTTTTTGAAGGGCGTGTTGACGGGCAGGTTGTTTGGCCGATGCGCGGCGACAGAGGCTTCGGGTTTGACCCTGTGTTTCTCCCCAATGGCAAAACCGAAACATTCGGCGAGATGGACCCCGCCGAAAAGAACGCGATGAGCCACAGGCAAGATGCTTTTGATAAGCTCGTGAAGGGCTGTTTTGAGTAGTGACTGGCAGAACGGTGGCTTTGGCATTTACGTGCATTGGCCCTTCTGTGAGGCCAAGTGCCCCTATTGCGACTTTAACAGCCATGTTGTGCGCGAAATCGACCAGTTGCGCTGGCTTAGAGCCTATCTTTTAGAAATTGAGCGCTATGGGCGAGAGCTTCAAGGGCGCGTAGTTTCGAGCATTTTCTTTGGTGGCGGAACACCGAGCCTCATGCAGCCCGAAGTTGTTTCTGGCGTGATCGCGAAAATTAAGGAAACCTGGCCCACTGCCAACGATCTTGAGGTGACGCTTGAGGCCAACCCCGGGTCTGTGGAAGCGGGGCGCTTTAAGGCATATCGCGAGGCAGGCGTGAGCCGTATTTCAATGGGCTTACAGGCTCTGAACGATGATGATTTGCGCCGTTTGGGACGGATTCACACTGTGAGTGAAGCGCGCGCCGCATTTGAGATTGCGCGCGATACCTTTGAAAAGGTGAGCTTCGATCTGATTTACGCGCGCCAAGGGCAAACGCCCGATATGTGGCGCGCCGAGCTGAAAGAGGCGCTTTCACTCGCGGTTGATCATCTTTCCCTTTATCAACTCACGATTGAACAAGGCACAGCTTTTGGCGATAGATACAACGCCGGCAAGCTGCGCGGACTCCCGGACGATGAAGCTTCGGCAGAGATGTATGAGATTACTCAGGATGTTTGTGGTGAAGCGGGGCTTTTGGCTTATGAGGTTTCTAACCATGCCAAAGTTGGCTCGGAATGCCGCCACAACCTGATCTATTGGCGCTATGGTGATTATGCGGGCATCGGCCCCGGAGCGCATGGACGAGTTTCTTTCGGCCATGGGCGCTTTGCGACCGAAAGTTACCTTCAGCCAAATGCCTGGCTTGAAAATGCAGAGCAGAGCACCGGAGAAAAGCTGCGTGAAAAACTGGCGCCTGCCGATCAGGCCACCGAATTTTTGCTTATGGGTATGAGGCTTTCAGAAGGTGTGAGCCTTGACCGTTACGCCGCTTTGGCAGGGCAGACTTTAAATAGTAAAAAGCTAGATGAGCTTAAAGAGCTTGGTATGATCGTTCAAAACGATGACCGTGTGAGAGCAACCGAGCAAGGCAGGTTTGTGCTTAACTCCGTTCTGGCAAAGTTGCTGGAGGACTGAATGAAACTGATTTGGCTCATTCTCGGGTTGCTTAGTATTGGTGCGGCGCTCATTGGGGTTGTGTTGCCGCTTTTGCCTACGGTTCCGTTTCTTTTGCTGGCGGCATTCTTTTTCGCCCGCTCTTCTGAACGCCTTCACAACTGGTTGATCTCACACCCGAAACTAGGCCCGCCCATTCTTGACTGGGAAAGAAACGGGGCGATTGCACCCACAGCAAAGCGCCTCGCGACTGTGTCGGTTGTCGCTGTCTTTGCGCTTTCGGTGCTCATGGGCCTTCGGCCAATGCTGCTTGGAATACAGGCTGTTACGCTGTCTTGCGTGCTGCTGTTTCTTTGGACGAGGCCGAATTGATCAGGTGAGCTTACCGCAAAGTTCATCAAGCTCATCAAGAGTCTTGTAGCTGATCACCAACTGGCCAGACTCTCCACCCGCGCTATGATTAATCGTAACCTTCATACCGAGACTGGCCGAAAGATCTCCCTCAAGAGAAACTGTGTCAGCGTCTTTTTCAACCGGAGTAGACATGGCTTTCGGTTTTGTAGCCGGTGTACCTGACTTCTTGGCAAGCTGCTCCGCAGCACGCACAGATAAACCTTTGCTTACAATCTCACGCGCCAAAGCCGCGGGATCATCTGCAGTAATCAATGCTCGAGCATGACCTGCAGAAAGTTGGCCTTCGGACAGAAGGGTAAGAACTAAGTCAGGTAACGTGAGAAGTCGCATCTGGTTGGCGATGTGACTGCGGCTTTTGCCAAGTGCTTGCGCCAGTTTCTCTTGCGTATGTCCAAATTTTTCAACGAGCTGCCGATATCCGGTTGCCTCTTCTACCGGGTTAAGGTCTGCGCGTTGAATATTCTCGATAATGGCAACTTCAAGGACCTCTACATCATCAAATTCTCTAATGATAACAGGAACTTGATGCAATTGAGCCTTCTGTGAGGCACGCCAGCGGCGCTCACCGGCGACGATCTGGTAAATACCGTCTTCGCCAGGGTAGGGACGGACGATTAGAGGCTGAATAACCCCTTTTTCTCGAATAGATTCAGCAAGATCAGCGAGAGCAACAGCATCAAAAGTTCTGCGAGGCTGGTCAGGGTTCGGTTTTACCTGCTCAATCGGAACCATAAGATCATTACGGCGTGAGGGCGTTTCTTTTGTAGTCTGTTCGGACGGCATTTCTGCCATTAGCGCCGAAAGGCCTCGCCCAAGACCACGTGATTTGCTCTTCCTATCAGTCATGACTGGCTCCTATCGCAATGATTTTGCGTTATTTTTTATAACTTCGTTGGCCAACGCCCGATACGCAACAGCACCCTTTGAATTTGGGTCATAACTGAGAACCGGCATGGCGAAAGACGGCGCTTCACTCACACGGACATTGCGCGGTATGACAGTTTTAAACACCAGATCTCCGAGATTATCGCGTGCGTCTTGCTCGACCTGCTGAGAAAGGTTGTTGCGGCTGTCATACATCGTCAAAGCAATTCCCTCGATCCTGAGGTTGGGGTTTGCCGATTCACGCATCTCTCGGATGGTCAGCATAAGCTGGGACAGACCCTCAAGCGCAAAAAACTCACTTTGAAGCGGAACAAGAATTGAATCTGCCGCAACCATGGCGTTTACGGTGAGAAGGTTGAGCGAAGGGGGACAATCGATCAGGATAAAATCAAAAGCAAATGTGTCTATGTCCACCTGTTTTAGCGCATCACGGAGCAGAAAAGTGCGCTTTTCGTTTGAATAGAGCTCAATATCGGCAGAGCTGAGATCTACCGTTGCAGGGATGATGCTGACGTTTTTGGTTTCGGTTTTCAAGACAACCTGATCAAGCGGCGTATCTTCAAGCAAAAGATCATAGGTTGTGTAATTTCGATCTTCGCGATCAATTCCTAGTCCTGTCGATGCATTTCCTTGTGGATCAAGGTCAACAAGGAGTATGTTTTTTCCTGATTCAGCCAGAGCAGCGGCAAGATTGATCGCTGTTGTGGTTTTGCCTACGCCACCTTTTTGGTTCGCGATGGCGATAATTTTGGCTGCAGGCGGGCGCGAGAGATCAGACACGTTTTATTCCTTTGATTTCAAGCAATACCGCTTCATCACTTGTTTCACTTTGTATCTCATTCCAATCGAATTGCCATGCCTCTTGTGCTGTTGCCAGCTCCGAGCGCCAGTTTTTGCCTTTCAGAAAAATGGCTTTACCGTCTGGTGCAAGGTGCAATTCTGCAAAACCAAGAAGGGTGGAAAGATCCGCCAGCGCGCGCGCAGTGATTACCTGCGCGTTTTGCGACGGCGTTTCTTCAATTCTCTGCGTCATAATTTCAGCTGTCGTGGCTGTTTCCCGCAAAACGGTGCGCAAGAATGCTGATTTACGCTGATCGCTTTCTATCATCGTAACTTTTGAAGGATTTCCACTCTCTGTTGCCGCAATCGCGATAACCAAACCGGGAAACCCACCGCCACTCCCCAAATCTACCAAATGATGTGTTTGCTCGGGAATATGGCTTAAAACTTGAAGAGAATCGACAATATGGCGATTCCAAAGATCGTCGATTGTTGATTTTGCGACGAGATTGATCCTTGGATTCCATTTTTTCAATGTCTCGGAATAAACTTCCAGCCGCTCCAATGTTTCACGTGAAACATTTACTGCACCGCTCATGCTGACTTCTCCCTGCTCGCTTGCCTGATTTTTGCGAGCAGAAGGGCGATAGCCGCAGGTGTCATTCCATCAATGCGTGCAGCCTGTGCAAGGTTTTGCGGGCGCGTGGCCATGAGTTTTGTTTTAAGTTCGTTTGAGAGTCCATCTAACCGCTCATAACTAAAACTCAATGGAATCTCCTGATCTTCATCTCGCTTCATCGCATCAACATCCCGCTTCTGGCGCTCTATGTATGTTGCGTATAGTGCGTCTTTCTTGAGCTGCGCTTGCGTAACAGGACCTATTTGCGAAAAGATATCATCAATCTCAATAAGCGTTTGAAAGTCTACATTCGGAAATGACAGAATTTGATAGGCCGTTCTGCGTGTTCCATCTTGCTTTATAGTAAGGCCAGCGTTCGCAAGTTGCCCGGTCGTGAAGGTCTTGCTCTCCAGAAGCTCCTTACCCGCTTCAAGTTTTTCAATTCTATTTGAAAACAACGCCTTCCGTGCCTCGGATACGCAGCCAAGGCTAATGCCAAGGGGTGTCAACCGCTGATCGGCGTTATCAGCGCGAAGAGAAAGGCGGAATTCGGCGCGCGAGGTAAACATACGATAAGGTTCTGACACGCCGCGCGTCACGAGATCATCAATCATCACCCCGATATAGCTTTCGGAGCGGCTAAAATGAACAGGATCAAGGCGGAGTACCGAGGCGGCTGCATTCAGACCGGCAACCAACCCTTGTGCGGCAGCTTCTTCATAGCCGGTTGTGCCGTTAATTTGTCCGGCCAGAAATAAACCATCTACAGATTTGACACGCAGCTCAAGCGTAAGAGCCCGAGGATCAATATAGTCATACTCGATCGCATAACCCGGCTGCAAAATTTTCGCGCTTTCCAGCCCGACGATTGAATGAACATAATCATGCTGCACCTCTTCCGGAAGAGAGGTGGAAATGCCGTTCGGGTAAACTGTATGATCGTTAAGGCCTTCTGGCTCAAGGAAAATAAGATGCGAGCTCTTTTCAGCAAAGCGCACAACCTTGTCTTCAATCGAGGGGCAGTATCTTGGCCCGACTCCCTCAATATGACCCCCATACATGGCAGATCGTTCGAGGTTCTTTGAAATGATCTCATGCGTTTTTTCGTTGGTATGAGTCATTCCACAAGAAATCTGGCGCGCCTCGGGAGCGCTTGACATAAACGAGAACATAGATGGCTCGTCATCGCCAGGCTGCATCTCTAAGATGCCCCAGTTGATTGTGCGCCCGTCAAGACGTGGGGGTGTGCCTGTTTTCAGACGGCCTTTTGGCAGATCAAAGCCGTCCATACGTTCCGCAAGCTTTATAGATGGCTTGTCGCCCATACGGCCGCCTGCGTAAGAAACATCTCCAATATGGATAAGACCTCTCAGGAATGTTCCTGTTGTAAGAATAACCTCTTTAGCGCTTATCTGTGCTCCGTCAGCCAGAACAACACCGGAAACACGACCAGATTCAATAAGAAAATCAACTGTTTCACCCTCTATCACGGTTAGATTGGGGCGTGAGAGTGTTTCGGCAAGCATAGCTTGTTGATAAAGCTGACGGTCTTGTTGTGCGCGTGGGCCTTGCACGGCCGGGCCTTTGCGGCGGTTGAGAAGGCGAAACTGAATACCGCCTTTGTCTGACATGCGGCCCATAACGCCATCAAGTGCATCAATCTCGCGAACGAGGTGTCCTTTTCCGAGGCCACCCATCGCCGGGTTGCAGGACATGACGCCAATGTCGCGCTTACGAAGGGTGACCAACGCGGTTTTAACGCCCATACGCGCGGCAGCGTGAGCGGCTTCTGTGCCTGCGTGGCCTCCGCCAACAACAATGACGTCAAAATGTTTCACGTGAAACACTCCTACTTACCCAGACAAAAGCTGGAAAAAACCTCGTCAAGCACATGCTCGACATCAACGCGCCCGATGAGTGAGTTTAACGCGTCATGGGCAATGCGCAGCTCCTCTGCTGCAATATCAGTGGATTCGGCATCCGAAGCAATGAGCGACGCTGCACTTTCAAGTGATATTAAACAACGTTGCATTGCCTCTTTATGACGTGCGCGGGTGGCAAGGCCCGCTTTTGCTATCTTTGACGCAAGCGTGTTTGAAATCCGTGAGACCAATTCGGACAGGCCTGCGCCGGTTTTGCCCGACACTGCCCCTTTGGTATCAGCTAATAAATCAGCTTTCGCTGTGACGATAATATCATTGAGAAGTGGAGAAAACTCTGGTGCTACCCCAGCTTCAACGAGAAACACACGTAAGTCCGCGGCTTTTGCACGCTCCAAAGCACGAGCAACTCCGATCTTTTCAACTCTGTCATCTGTTTCGCGTAGACCGGCCGTATCGAGCAAGGTAACCGGGAGGCCAGCAAGCTCCATTCGAACTTCTATAACATCACGGGTTGTGCCAGCAACTTCTGAAGTGATCGCAGCATCACGGCCAGCGAGAGCGTTTAGAAGCGTGGACTTACCCACGTTGGGAGAGCCAACGATAGCGACTTCATAACCAGTTCGGATACGCTCGGCTGCGCCGAAACCATCGACCTGCGCTTGCATTGCGGTCTGAACTTCAGAGATGAGTGATAGGACTTCAGGTGCGACATCGACTGGCACATCCTCATCGGCAAAATCGATTGTGACCGTGAGCAGCGCGCTGGCGCGGATAAGACGTTCGCGCCACTGCGAGGCCAGATCCCCGAGACCACCGGAGAAGAGCCGCAAGGCTTGCTGGCGTTGGGCTTCTGTCTCTGATTCGATGAGGTCTGCGAGGCCTTCAACCTGAGCAAGATCGAGCCGCCCGTTGGCCAAAGCCCGGCGGGTAAACTCACCAGGCTCGGCAAGGCGGAGACCATCCATGCAGCTCAGTTCAGCCAAAACAGCATTTACCACAGCTATGGAACCGTGGGTCTGCAACTCGACAGTTTCTTCACCCGTAAAGCTGGCTTTCTCGGCAAAGCAAATCACCAGCGCTTCATCGAGTTTCTCACCAGCCGAATCGCGCAGTGCCCGCAAGGTGGCCTGACGAGGCGGGGGCACAGAGCCGCAAAGGGAAAAACAGGCAGCAAAAGCCTGTGGCCCAGATATCCGGATCACAGCAACGCCAGCTTTACCAGCCGCGGAGGCTTGGGCAAAAATAGTGCTCATTTCTTATAACCCGTTGATAAAGAACAGGTTTTACGTGTTCATAGAGTCGAAGAACTCACCGTTTGTTTTGGTTTGCTTAAGCTTGCCAAGCAAGAACTCGATAGCGTCTGTTGTTCCCATCGGATTGAGGATTCGGCGGAGAACGAAGGTTTTTTGCAGGTCTTTTGCTTCGACCAACAACTCTTCTTTTCGTGTACCGGATTTAAGGATGTCCATGGCCGGGAAGACGCGCTTATCGGCAACTTTACGGTCAAGCACAATTTCGGAGTTACCCGTGCCTTTGAACTCTTCAAAGATGACCTCGTCCATACGCGAGCCTGTGTCGATGAGGGCTGTCGCGATGATGGTGAGGGAGCCGCCTTCTTCGATGTTACGTGCTGCACCAAAGAAGCGCTTGGGGCGCTGCAGCGCGTTAGCATCGACACCGCCTGTAAGAACCTTGCCAGAAGACGGCACAGTCGTGTTGAAGGCGCGGCCAAGACGTGTGATTGAATCGAGCAGGATGACGACATCGCGCTTGTGCTCGACGAGCCGCTTTGCCTTCTCGATAACCATCTCGGAAACCGCCACGTGACGTGTTGCTGGCTCGTCAAATGTTGAGGAGACGACCTCGCCTTTTACAGAGCGCTGCATGTCCGTCACTTCTTCCGGGCGCTCATCTATCAAGAGAACGATAAGATAGCACTCAGGGTGGTTCTTTTCGATGCTGTGGGCGATATTTTGGAGCAGAACAGTTTTACCTGTGCGCGGCGGAGCAACGATAAGTGAACGCTGGCCTTTACCGATGGGTGCGACAAGGTCGATGATCCGTGCGGATTTGTCCTTGATTGTCGGGTCTTCGATTTCCATTTTCAGGCGCTCGTCTGGGTAGAGCGGCGTCAGGTTGTCAAAAGCGATCTTATGGCGGGCCTTTTCAGGCTCTTCAAAGTTGATCTTGGTGACATGGGTGAGGGCAAAATAACGCTCGTTGTCTTCTGGCTGCTTGAGGTGACCCTCGATTGTATCACCCGTACGCAGGGAAAATTTGCGCAGGATTTCGGGGGAAACGTAGATATCGTCGGGGCCGGGGAGGTAGTTGGCCTCGGGTGCACGCAAAAAGCCGAAGCCGTCTTGCAACACTTCAAGCACACCTTCCCCGCCAATCATCCAGCCTTCCTCGGCGCGCTCTTTCAGGATCGAGAACATAATCTCGCCCTTGCGCATCGTTGTGGCATTTTCGATTTCGAGCTCTTCAGCCATTGTGACCAGCTCTTTGGGGTGCATGGCCTTCAACTCTGCGAGGTGAAGCTGTTCTTGGGATTCTTCTGTCATGACATTACCTTTGCGCTCGCAAACGGGGCGCTAATTTGGTTTGAAAACGGGATTACCTGTGCTCCCGGAACGGGCAGGCTTGCCTCTCAGATAAGCCTGAGGGGCGCATGAGTCAACGTTTTAGAACTTTAGGACTACGGAAAGCACAATGATGATCATCAGAACTGTCGGAAGCTCATTCATCATCCGGTAGGTGCGGCCCGTGCGGGTATTGGCCCCGTTTACGAAATCTTTACGACGATAGCCTAGCCAATGATGAAACCATGTCATGGCCAGCACACTTGCAGCTTTGGTCCATGGCCAGACAGAGGACCAATCGACAATACCCGGGGTGAAAACAAGCAACAGACCAAAAACCCAAGTTGAGGTCATTGCCGGATTCATGATGAGACGAAAGAGTTTAAGCTCCATCATCTGAAAGAGAGCATCCTTTTCATCGCCTGGTATGCTTTGTTCAGTGTGGTGAACGAAAAGGCGGGGAAGGTAGAACAGGCCTGCCATCCATGCGAGCACAGACATAATATGGAACGACTTGGTCCATAAATAGAGATCAGCAAGAAGATCAGACATTTCCACCATCCTTTCGATCTCCCCTTATAAATAAATATAAAAGAAAGAAAGGTTGATGATTATGTAGGAAAGACCAAACCTGTGGATTATCGAGTTATCCAATGGGTTATTCATATGTGAGGGAAATTGAGTTTGTAACTATTTCTCCGCAGAGTAGAATAGTTAATTATTTGATAAAAAACAGACTTTTAAAAAATATAGGGATGATTCGCTTGTGGAGAATCTGTGTATGTTTGAAATTCTTTAAGTGAAAATCCAACCATCGAGTTATTCTTTTCCACTTGAGGTTAGAAATACGAAAACACTGTGAAACGGGTGAGTTTTCCGCAAAAGGGTGTGCGCCGTTGATTGTTCTGCTTTTTGTGCATTAATTGTTCGGTAATTTTACCGGAGTTTTCCACATGGCACGGCAGATCATTCTGGCCTCGGGTTCGCAGATCAGGGCGCAGATGCTTCAAAATGCGGGTATCTGTTTTGAGGCTGTTTTACCGCGCGTTGATGAAGAAATGCTCAAAGCGGCGCTTAAAGCTGAAGACGCGAGCCCCCGAGATATTGCAGATGCATTGGCCGAAGCCAAGGCGCGCAAAGTGAGCGGGAAGCACCCAGACAAGTTGGTGATAGGCTGTGATCAGGTGCTTGATTTCGAGGGACAGGTATTTTCAAAGCCAAAAACACCTGAAGAGGCAAAAGAACAAATAAAGGCTCTGCGCGGAAAGCGGCACAGTTTGCTCTCGGCTGTTGTAATTTATCATGAATGTGAGCCTCTTTGGCGGCATGTGGGGCAAGTGCGGCTTTATATGCGCGACATTTCGGACTCATACCTTGAGGAATATATAGAGCGGAACTGGCCTAGCCTTCAAAGCTCGGTTGGCGGATATAAGCTTGAGGAAGAGGGCGTGCGGCTTTTCAGCCGTATTGAGGGCGATTATTTTACTATTCTCGGCCTGCCGCTTGTAGAGATGATAAACCACCTTACGCTTTCAGGAGATCTTAAGGGATGAGCTTGACTAAAATTCCTCTGGCCGGTGTGATCGGGTCACCAGTGGCGCACTCGAAATCGCCGGCGCTCCACACCTATTGGTTAAAGACATTGGGAATTGCGGGACATTACATTCCGATAGATGTTGCGCCCGATGACTTAGAGCAAGTTGTGCGGATGCTGACCAAGATGGGGTTTGTCGGCGTTAATGTGACCGTGCCTTATAAAGAGAAGGTTTTAGAGTTTGCCGATTTGGTGACAGACCGTGCAGCGCTTATCGGCTCGGCAAATACGCTGATTTTTCGCAAAGATGGCAAGATACATGCTGATAATACAGACGGTTACGGCTTTATTCAAAACTTGCGGCACTCAGCACCGGAATGGAACCCGAAGGCTGGACCTGCGGCTATTCTCGGGGCGGGCGGTGCTGCGCGCGCGGTGATTGCGGCACTTGTCGAGGTGGGTGTGCCGGAAATCCTGATTTCCAACCGCACCAAGCTTCGTGCTGAAAAGCTACAAGCTGATTTTGGCAAGCGGTTGCGCGTTGTTGATTGGGTGCAGGCGGGAAATATGCTGGAAGAGGCGACAACTGTAATTAATACCACATCGCTTGGCATGGTAGGGAAACCGCCTTTGCGTGTGCCGCTTGACGGATTGCAAAAGGGAACATTGGTGACAGACCTCGTTTATGCACCACTGATGACGCATCTTTTGAACGAGGCGAACAAGGCAGGATGTGTCACGGTAGACGGTCTCGGGATGCTTTTACATCAAGCCGTTCCGGCATTTGAGCGCTGGTTTGGTGTTCGTCCTCAAGTGACAGATGAAACCCGTGCGGCGGTACTGCGCTGATGGCATTCTGGCTTGGACTCACTGGATCTATTGGCATGGGCAAATCGACGACGGCCAAGATGTTTGCAGCCGAGGGTTGCGCTGTCTGGGATGCGGATGCGGCGGTGCACCGGCTTTATGCTGAGGGTGGGCTGGCTGTTGGCCCGATGAGCGAGGCTTTTCCCGAGGCGGTGATTGCGGGCGCGGTATCGCGCGAGCGGCTGAAAGAGATGATTGGGGCGGACCCTGCCACGCTCAATGATATTGAGAAGATCGTGCATCCGCTTGTCGCGGCAGACCGGGTAAATTTCGCTGAAAGCGCGCAGTCGGATATCATTGTTTTTGATATTCCGCTGCTGTTTGAGGGTGGCAATGAAGGCAAGATGGATGCCGTTGTTGTCGTGACCGCAGATGAAGAAACGCAGCGCGCCCGGGTGCTTGAACGCGGGACAATGTCTGAGACGCATTTTGAAACGATCAAGGCCAAGCAGATGCCTGATGTGGAAAAGCGCAACCTGGCGGATTATGTTGTGACGACTGACACGTTGGAAAGTGCCGAGCGGCAGGTGAAAGCGATTGTGAAAGAGATAAGGGCAGGGTTGAACAATGCGTGAGATAGTTCTCGATACCGAGACGACAGGTTTTGAGCCGATGCAAGGTGACCGCATTGTCGAGATCGGGGCTGTCGAACTGTTGAACCACATGCCAACGGGGCGGACCTATCACCAATACATCAACCCCGAGCGCGGGATGCCGCAGGAAGCGTTTGAGGTGCATGGGCTTGGGGATGAATTCCTTGCGGACAAACCGAAATTTGCCCAGATCGGGCAGGCGTTTCTCGATTTTGTACAGGATTCTACGCTGGTCATTCATAATGCGGCGTTTGACATGAAGTTTCTAAACGCCGAGTTGAAGTGGATGAACCTGCCACAGCTTCCGATGAGTCAAGCACTTGATACGCTTGATATTGCGCGCAAGAAATTTCCCGGCTCGCCTGCCTCTCTGGATGCGCTTTGTCGACGCTTCAACATTGATAATTCTTCGCGAACGCTGCACGGCGCTTTGCTTGATAGCGAAATTCTGGCGGAAGTTTATCTGGAGCTGATTGGCGGCAAGCAGCCTGATTTTGGCCTTTCGGCTGACCATGAGAGCGAGAGTGTCGGCAGTGAAGGGCGCTGGAGAGCGCAACCACGCAGCACGCCGCTTCCACCACGGATCAGTGAAAAAGAAGCCGCCGCCCATGTGGCTTTTGTGGAAAGCCTGGGCGACGGCGCGCTTTGGAAAAAGCTGGGGTAGCCCTTAGGAAACGGGCGTTTTGTTTTCTTCGGCCTGACGGCGCATGAGTTCTTGGCGGTAAAGTGCCATGAAGTCGATGTTCTCAAGGTTCAGCGGCGGGAAGCCACCATCGCGCGTGACATCAGACACGATGCGGCGCAGGAACGGGAACAGAAGGCGCGGACATTCGATCAGCAAAAAAGGGTGCAACTGGTCTTCTGGCACGCCTTCGATGTTGAAAATACCGACATAGTCGATTTCCATAAGGAAAAGCTTTTCCGCGGTATTTTCTTTGTTCACGGAAGTGACAGCAAGCTTGATTGCAACTTCATACTGGTTTTCGGCAGCGCGTTTTTTGGCATCAAGGTTGACCTGAACATTTACATCAGGCGTGACTTCGCCTTGCACGCCTTTTTGGGCAAGGATGTTCTCAAACGACATGTCGCGGATGAACTGGTTGATCACGTTGAGTTTAACTTGGGGTGTTTCTACGGCGCCATTTTCGGCCATGGTATTCTCCTAACGAAATTCTTGCGCAAGCCTTAGCAAGAAGGCGCGCAGGCCTCAATGCCTCTCAGTGTTTCGTCCAGCCCGAGTTGGGATGTGTCGGGCGCTTGTCTTCGTCAACTTCGTGATATTCTGCTTCGATGATATCGTCCGGCGCACTGTGGTTGCGCGGGTCTTGAGGCTGCGTAGAGAAGGTCTGAACTTTAACGCGGGCACGGACATAATTGAAAAGCGCGTGGCGGACAGCTGGAACCAGAAGCAAAAATCCCATGGTATCGGTGAAAAACCCGGGTGTGAGCAGGAGGGCGCCGGAAAACAGGATCATTGCGCCGTGGGCTAAAGGTTCTGTCGGGTCGCGCAGGTCATTGAACGAGTTGCGCAGGTTGTTGAGCGCCAATGCGCCCTGATTTCGCAACAGCGATGTGCCGAGAAGGGCAGTTAAAATCACGATCAGCAAAGTTGGCCAAAGCCCGATGGCCCCGCCAACCTGAATGAAAAGCGCGATTTCGATGAGGGGCACGGCTATAAAAGCCACCAAAAGCCACATATTGTTGTCTCCTGCATGTCAATTGGGCGCAGTAGACTTGATCGCGCCCATAACCTACATAGGTGCAGATAGCGCTCTTTGCCACGTCCACTTAATGAGGTCTTCATGAATTCGCCCATTCTACAGCTGCTTGTCCTTGCCGGGATTGCCATTTTTCTCATTCTGCGGCTTCGCAGCGTTTTGGGCACACGTGACGGTTACGAAGCGCCTGAAGTGCCGCCTGCCGGGCTTGACCAGCGCAAACGCAAATTTGAGGTAATCGAGGGTGGTCCAGATGAGGATATCACGGATCACGCCGAAGAAGGCAGCGATACGGCAAAGGCGCTTGCAAAGATGAAGCAGCGTGAGGCTTCTTTTTCTGTTGGCACATTCCTTTCGGGAGCACGTGGCGCTTATGAATTTATCCTGATGGGCTTTGAGCGCGGTGAGCTGGCCGAAATAAAGCCCTACCTCGCCGATGAGGTTTATGACGTTTTCGCGCAGGTCGTTGAGGCACGTGAGAAAAAGGGCCTCAAGGTTGAAGCCGATTTTATCGGTGTGCGTGAAATGACAATCCACTCTGCGGAGTTCCATGAAGCAAGCGGAACAGCAGAGATTTCGGTAAAATTTGTTGGCGAGCTCACTTCTGTTGTGCGAGATAATGCCGGTGAGATTGTTGAAGGTAAGGAAGGTAAGGTCAAAACCCAGAAAGATATCTGGACGTTCGAGCGCGAAATGGGTGTGAACGATCCAAACTGGATTTTGGTTGCCACAGGTGAATGAAGCGTTTTCTTTTAGCGGCAATAATGGCTGGGCTTGCGATGACAGGATCAGGAAGCGCCGCTGAAGAAACGGAATACCGTATTCTGAAGTTTGACGAGCTGGACGGCTGGGCAGAAGATGACCATGCCGCAGCGCTCAAGGTGTTTTTGAACACCTGTCAGGACATGAAATCACCCGACTGGCGCAACCTGTGCCGCGCTGCTGCCGAGCAGACCAACGCACGTGCGTTTTTTGAGTTGTTCTTTCGGCCTGTCGAGATCAGCGATGGCAAGCCTGCGCTTTTCACGGGGTATTTCGAACCCGAGCTTGACGGTGATTTGTATCGTTCCGAGCGGTTTCGTTTTCCCATTTATTCTTTGCCGCCGGAGGCGCGTGACGGTTCGTGGTTGAGCCGTCGAGAGATGGAAGAAACCGGGGCGATGGAGGGCCGTGGCCTTGAGATTGCCTGGGTGGATGACGCTGTCGAGCTGTTCTTTTTACAGGTTCAGGGCTCTGGCCGTATCAGGCTTCCTGACGGGCGGTTTATCCGTGTGGGATATGGCGGCAAGAATGGTCATGAGTATCGCTCGATCGGACGGGAACTTGTGCGGCGCGGGGTGTATAATGTGCACCAGGTGTCGGCGCAGGTGATCAAAAACTGGGTGCGGCGTAACCCTATCGACGGGTTGGAACTGCTGCGACATAATCCTTCCTATGTGTTTTTTCGTGAGGTGAGCGAAGTGCCGTCACATCTTGGCCCACTTGGTGCGATGAACCGTTCGGTGACGACAATGCGCACTGTCGCTGTTGATCCGCGCTATACGCCACTGGGCGCGCCTGTTTGGGTTGAGAAGGACGGCAAGGGAAAAATCCGCAGCTTGATGATTGCGCAGGATACCGGTTCTGCCATCAAGGGCGCGCAACGGGCGGATATTTTCTTTGGAACGGGTGATGCTGCCGGGCAGAAGGCGGGGCGGTTGAAAGATCCGGGGCGGATGGTTGTGCTTATGCCGATTCAAACTGCTTATGCCTACCTACCTGTTGACGAACAATGAGCAGGCGCAAGCTGCATAAGGACGAGCTTGAGCTATGGGGTAAGGTGGCTGAAACGGCCGTGCCGATGCACCCTAAGCGCACGAAGCCTCAGGACGCTTTGCGCAGCCCCAAAACGCCTGTGAAAAAGGCCGTGCAGCCGATTGAGGCATTTGAAGTGAGCGCGCGGGCAACGACCTATAGAAGCGCGCATGATGTGCTCCCCGATATCCGCGAGCGCGTAGCAAAAGCACCCGTGCAGATGGACAAGAAAGCGCATGGCAAACTCAAGCAAGGCAAGCTGAAACCCGAGGCCAAGCTTGACCTGCACGGGATGACGCTTGATCAGGCGCACCCGAGGCTGACGGCTTTTGTGATGAAAGCCTATCAGAGCCAGAAGCGGCTGGTGCTTGTTGTCACAGGCAAAGGCAAGCTGCGCGATGATGGCGGGCCAATTCCTGTGCGGTTTGGAGTGTTGCGACATCAGGTTCCGCATTGGCTGCAAACCCCGCCTTTGGCGCAGGTTGTTTTGCAGATCACCGAGGCGCATTTGCGCCATGGCGGTGGCGGGGCGTATTACGTTTATTTGCGCCGTCAGCGCTAAGTCATTTCAGCAGGTTGAGCAGGTATTGACCGTAAGAGTTTTTGGCAAAGCTCTCGGCGCGTTTTTGAAGTTCTGCTGCTGTGATCCAGCCACGCGAATAGGCAATTTCTTCGGGGCTGCCCACTTGTAGGCCCTGCCGCTCTGAAAGCGTGCGCACGAAATTACCCGCATCAAGCAAGGAGCCGTGTGTGCCTGTATCAAGCCAGGCAAAGCCACGGCCCATTTGCTGCACGTTGAGCAGACCATCGTGCAAATAGCTTTCCAGAAGCGAAGTGATTTCAAGCTCGCCGCGCTCGGAGGGCCGCACCTTGGCAGCGCGCTCGGAAGCTGAACCATCAAGGAAGTAGAGGCCTGTCACGGCATAATGAGATGGCGGAACTTTAGGTTTTTCAACGATAGATTTGACTGTGCCATCTTCGGCAAAATCGACAACGCCGTAGCGCTCCGGATCGGCGACACGGTAGCCAAATACGGTTCCGCCTGTTTCCAGGCTATCGGCAGCGGCAAGCACTTCGGGCAAGCCGTGGCCAAAGAAGATGTTATCGCCCAGAACCATCGCGCTGGGCGCGCCAGCGAGGAAATCTTCAGCCAGCAAGTAGGCTTGCGCCAACCCGTCGGGCGAAGGCTGCGTGATATATGTGAGGTTGAGGCCCCATTGCGAACCGTTACCCAGAGTGCGTTGGAACTGGTCCTGATCTTGCGGTGTTGTGATGATTGCAATTTCGCGGATACCGCCGAACATGAGCACCGAGAGGGGATAATAGATCATCGGTTTGTCATAGATCGGCAAAAGCTGTTTTGAGACGCCAATGGTGATCGGATAGAGCCGTGTGCCTGATCCGCCCGCGAGGATGATGCCTTTGCGTTGTGTCATGTCAGCTCTCTTATCACGTTGTTCAATGCGTCTTTCCAAGCCGGCTGATTAACCCCAAAATCTGACAGGAGTGAGGCGCAATCAAGCCGAGAGTTCAGCGGGCGTTTGGCGGGTGTGGGGTAATCTACAGTTTCGATATCGGTGATGGTTACCTTGCGGCCAGCCTGAGCAAATATCTCGCGGGCAAAATCGGCCCAGCTTGTCTCGGGTGCGCCCGAGAGGTGATAGGTTCCGCTTTTTGTGATGATCTCGCTGATGCGAACGCAGGCGGTTGCTATGGCGGAGGCGGGGGTTGGCCCGCCGATCTGATCACTGACAATACTGAGGGCATTGCCCGTTTCCGACAGGCGCAGCATGGTTTTGACGAAGTTGTTGCCGTGGGCCGAAAAGACCCATGATGTGCGCAGGATCGCATGAAGCGCGCCGCTGGCGCGGATAGCCTCTTCCCCCGCAAGCTTTGTGCGGCCATAGGCGTTGATCGGGTTGGGTGTGTTGTTTGGTTTGAACACGTGGTTGCCGCTGCCATCAAAGACATAATCGGTAGAGATATGGATTAGCGGAATGCCCAGTGTGGCACAGGCGCGGGCCATGGCGGCGGGGGCTTCGGCGTTGATGGTGTGGGTGAGCACCTCTTCCTCCTCGGCGCGGTCAACGGCGGTATATGCAGCAGCATTGATCACGGCGCCGGGCTTGGCCTTCAGGATCGCTTCGGCGCAAATTTCTGGCTGTGCAAGATCAGCTTCTTCGCGGCTGAGGTAGGTGAATTCTGGGTGCAAGCGCTGAAGTTCGCAAGCGACCTGACCGGTTTTGCCAAAGACCAGAACGCTCATGCGCGGCCAAGCCTTTCACCAACACCCGAGCGAGACAGCAGCGGCTGCCACCAAGCCTCATTGCCGAGATACCAGCGCACGGTTTCTTCCAAGCCTTCCTCAACAGTGACCGAAGGCCGCCACCCGAGTTCGTCGCGGATGCGAGACGGATCAATCGCGTAGCGCAGATCATGTCCGGGGCGGTCGGTGACAAACCTGATGAGATTGGCATAAGGTGCGGCAGCGGGTTTGAGCTTATCAAGAATGGAGCAGATGGTTTGAACCAACTCAAGATTGCTGCGCTCGTTTTCGCCGCCGATATTGTAGCTGCGGCCGAGCGCGCCTTTCTCAAGCACCAGCAAAAGCGCATCGGCGTGGTCTTTGACATAGAGCCAGTCGCGGACGTTTTCGCCTTTGCCGTAAATCGGGATGGGCTTGCCAGCAAGCGCGCTCAGGATCACCACGGGGATCAGCTTTTCGGGGAAGTGGTAGGGGCCGTAATTGTTTGAGCAGTTGGTGATGACTGTCGGAAGCCCGTAGGTTTCTGCCCAAGCGCGCACGAGATGATCGGAGCTGGCCTTGGAAGCGGAATAGGGCGAGCGCGGGTCATAGGGCGTGTCTTCGGTGAACTGCCCGGTTGCACCGAGCGAGCCGAAGACTTCATCTGTGGAGATATGATGAAAGCGGAAGCTTTCGGGTTTGCCTTGCGCGTCCCAATGTTGTCGCGCGGCTTGGAGCATGTTGTATGTGCCCATCACGTTTGTCTCGATGAAGGCTTGCGGACCGTCGATGCTGCGGTCGACATGGCTTTCGGCAGCGAGGTGCATCACTGCGTCGGGTTTGTGCTTGGCGAAGATGGCTTCAAGCGCGGGCAGGTTGCGAATATCGGCCTGCTCGAAGCTGTAAAACGGGCTGTCAGACACGCTCGCGACATTCTCAAGGCAAGCGGCATAGGTGAGTGCATCGAGATTGACGACCTCATAGCCGCGCGAAACGGCGAGGCGCACAACGGCCGAGCCGATAAAGCCGGCGCCGCCTGTGACAAGAAGTTTCATGCCGCGCCCTCCCATGTGAACGGGCTGTCAAATTCGGCGAATGGGGGTGCGACCGCGTCTTTTCCGCTCAGCTCTGGGGTGCCGTCAAAGCCCCAGTCAATGCCGCAACTGTTCCACAGGATCGCGCCGTCTGCCTCGGGCGAATAGTAAGCGTTGCACTTGTAGATGATCTCGGTGTCAGGCGCGCGGGTGATAAAGCCGTGGGCGAAGCCTTCTGGGATAAAGAGCTGTTTGCCGTTCTCAAAGCTGAGTTCGACGCCGACCCACTGGCCGTAAGTTGGCGAGCCTTTGCGGATATCAACCGCGACATCGAAGAGCGCACCGTGGCCACAGCGCACAAGCTTGGCTTGCGCATGGGGTTGCGCTTGAAAGTGCAGCCCGCGCACTGTTCCGAGAGCGGAAGACAGCGAGTGATTGTCTTGCACGAAATCCACGTTGATCCCGTGCTGCTCCATGCGTGCCTTGTTCCAGCTTTCGGAAAAGAAGCCACGGTTATCACCATGTCGGACCGGCTCGATCAGGAGCACACCGGGAAGCGCAGTGGGCGTGACTTTCATGCGCTCAGCTTTCCTTGCTGATCGCATCATAGCGGGCCAAGTTGCCGATGAGCGCTTGCATTTGATCGACGGGGATCATGTTTGGCCCATCGCTGGGCGCATTGTCGGGATCTTCATGGGTTTCGATGAAGAGCGCAGCGACACCTACGGCAACGGCGGCGCGCGCGAGCACGGGGGCAAACTCGCGCTGTCCGCCCGATGTTGTGCCTTGACCGCCGGGCTGCTGGACAGAGTGGGTTGCATCAAACACAACGGGGTAGCCCGTTTGCGCCATGATCGGCAGGCCGCGGAAATCACTCACCAAAGTATTGTAGCCAAAGCTTGTGCCGCGGTCGCAAAGCATGATTTTCTCGTTGCCTGTGCTGGCGATTTTCTCGGCGACATTTCCCATGTCCCACGGGGCAAGAAACTGGCCCTTCTTTACGTTGATCGCGGCACCTGTTTCGCCAGCGGCGAGGAGGAGGTCGGTCTGGCGGCAGAGAAACGCCGGAATTTGCAACACATCGACTGCCTCGGCGGCAGGGGCGCATTGGCGGTCAACATGTACATCGGTGAGCACCGGGCAGCCGAATTCCTCGCGGATTTTGGAGAGGATTGCGAGGCCTTCTTCCATGCCAAGGCCGCGCTCTGTGCTGATGGAGGAGCGGTTGGCTTTGTCGTAGCTGGCCTTGAAGATGAAGCCTGTCTTGGTGGGCGCGCAAGCTTCGGCGATACGCTCGGCCATCATGCGGGCGTGATCAAGGCTTTCAAGTTGGCAAGGACCAGTGATGAGAGCGAAGGGTTCGTTGCCGCCAACCTTTACACCGTTGATGTCGATAACTTTTGTCATTGCTCTGCCAATACCTTTTCTATGCGCGCCACATCTTCCGGGTTGTTCAGCTCCCAGAAGAGACGGCCGCGCGCTTCAACTTCAACACATTTCACTGCGACGCCATTGTAAAGAAAGCGCAGTTGCTCAAGCCCTTCAAGCTTTTCAAGCTGGCACTCTGGCCAAGAGATATAGGCTTTGAGCGCTTCGGGGCGATAGGCGTAGACGCCAACGTGATGATAGACGGGTATGTTCTGCGCGGGGACTTTGCCAGCGTCGATGTAGGGCAAAACCTCCTTGGAGAAATAGATCGCACGGCCTTCGGCGCCGAAGACAGCGGTTGTGCCGCCCACGCGGCCAGCGGCGCGATCTTCCTTGAACATGGCGTATGTCTGCGCGTCACATTGCAAGACGGGTGTTGCCATTTGGGCGGCTTCATCAGCTTTCATTGCGGCGATCAGATTTTCCACAAACCAGGGTGGCGTGAGTGGCGCATCGCCTTGGAAATTGACGATGATATCAGCGTCAAGCTTCGCAACATTAACGGCCTCGGCTACACGGGCTGTTCCATTTTCACGCTCGGGGCTTGTCATGATAACTTGTGCGCCGAAAGCCTCGGAGGCGGCCTTGATGCGTGCGTCATCTGTGACGACATAGACTTCGGACACACCTGAAATTTGCGAGGCGGCTTCATAACTCATTTGGATGAGAGATTTCTCGCTGCCGTCTTTCTGACGGAGCATAACCAGCGGCTTGCCTGGATAGCGGGTTGAAGCGTAACGGGCGGGAATGAGAACAACGGTTTTCATGCAACACCTGCGCGCAAGAGATCGTGAATGTGGACGATACCAACAGGGCAGCCCGTATTATCAACCACCATCAGAGCCGAGATTTTCTTCTCGTTCAGCAGGGCAAGTGCCTGTGCGGCGAAAAGCTCAGGCGTCACAGTTACGGGGTTGAGCGTGGCGATTTCGCCTGCTGCCTTTTCCATGAGGTTGCCCATGTGGCGGCGCAAGTCGCCATCGGAGATAACCCCGATCAGCACCCCGTCTTTGAGCACACCGGTGACGCCAAAGCCCTTGGATGTCATCGAGAGGAGCACGTCTGGCATAGGCGTGTCGGCTTCGACAGTCGGGATCTGATCGCCCTTGTGCATCAAGTCTGACACGCGGGAAAGCTGCGCGCCGAGCTTGCCGCCCGGGTGGTTTTTGAGGAAGTCTTCCGAGCCGAAGCCGCGCTGCTCCATGACGGCCACGGCGAGCGCGTCTCCCATGGCGAGTGTCAAGGTTGTCGAGGTGGTGGGAGCCATGCCTATGGCGCAAGCCTCAGGCAGATTGGGCAGGTTAAGTTTGAAATCAGCCGACTGCAAAAGTGTGCTGTTGGTCTTCGATGAAATGCCGATCAACGGGATACTGAAGCGACGGGTGTGTAAAAGGATATCGCGCAACTCTTGCGTTTCGCCCGAGTTGGAAATGAGCACGACGATGTCATGCTCGGTGATCATCCCAAGGTCGCCGTGGCTGGCTTCGGAGGCGTGCACAAAATACGAAGGTGTGCCCGTGCTTGCGAGCGTGGCCGAAATTTTGCGGCCGATATGGCCTGACTTGCCAACGCCGGAGATGATGACGCGGCCTTTGGTGTTGAGCACCAGATCGACAACATCGGCGAAGTCTGCGGGCAGGTGTTCAACCATATCCAAAATGGCGTTGGCCTCGGTTGTCAACACGCGCCTGGCCGAGCGGATCGCAGGATTGTTTTCTGGGTCGGTCATCATCGGTCCTTGGGTCAATGCCGGCGCCTGAAAGCGGCCGCTCTCTAGGACACGCTCATAGCGGTCATGAGGTTTAATAACAAGCTTGCTAGGCGGCGGCGGGGAGGAGTGTTGCGGCTTTGCGGACGCCAAAAAACAGGAGTGTGCTGGAGCACAGAAAGTAGAACGCTACGGCGATGTATTGGGTTTCAAGGCTTATGCCTGCGTCTATCCCCCAGCCTGTGAGGCCTGGCCCGATGGCGGAGCCAAGCACCATGACAGCTGCGGCCATGGCCTTGATCGAGCCGATGGAAGAGGTGCCGTAAAACTCGGCCCAGAAGGCATTGGGCAAGGTCGAGTTGGCGCCTGATGTGAGGCCGAAGAGGGCAAAGCCGAGGAGCAACCCGCCTGTGCCTTGACCAAGCCCGAAAACGAGGAAGGCAAGTGCTGCGGGGAGATACATAAATACGATGAGACGGGGTGTTCCGATCCGGTCAAGCGCCCAGCCCGAGAAGACCATGGAGAAGATCGAGACCGCTGTGTAGAGCGGAAACATGGCAACGAATGTGAGGTGCGAAATTTCCTTGATTTCAGAGAAATGAACCTGATGAAACATAAGCGCCGTGCCGAAAGTTGAGGGCCCGAGAATGCTTGGAACCATGACCCAGAACAACCAGTGTGACATGGCTTGATTTCGGGTCCAATGGCGCCCGTTCATGCCGACAGACTGGAAGGATTGCGCCATGGATTGCGGGGTGCGCTCTTCGCGCAAAAGTCCAATGAGAACAGGGATTCCGAGAAGGGCAACAAGCGCCGCCGCGACCCATAAAAGCCGCCAGTCATAGACCGTAAGAAGAGCTACGAACAGCAGGGGCAAAACGGCCTCTCCGAAAGAGAAACCAAGCGCTGCAACCGAGAGAGCGCGGCCCCTTGCGGCGGTAAACCAACGGGCCATGGCGACGACGGCGATGTGGCTTGTCATGCCTTGGCCCGTGATGCGCAAAGCGAAAATGACGGCGGGGAGGAGCCATGCGGAATTGTTGCTTGCCATAAAGGCGCAGGCGCAGACCAGACAGGCGAGAATGACAGGGCCAAGAGTGCGGACGCGGAAGCGGTCGGTCAGCCCGCCGGACCAGACCATGACCACAGCTGAAGCCAAGGTTCCGAGGGCATAAACACTGCCCCATTCGCCATGACTTAGGCCAAATTCGGAGCGGATTTCGCCTGCGAAAATGGAGATGAAAAACGTCTGTCCGAAGCTCGACATAAAGGTGAGCAGCGCGCCTGCGGCGAGCCATCTGGCATTGAGCCTGAGGAAAGAAAACGTATCCATCTGCCAGCTTTTGCCAATAACGCAGGGAATGAAAACCCCAAAACGCCCGACCACCGTACGGTGGGGTTAACGTCTGCGGCGCCCGCGCAAAACACGGGGGTGAAAAGCGTGCACAACCCGTGCACCATGCGTGCACCGGCTAAACGTAATTTTTGGTTGCGAAATTTGGTTAATGGGGCGTTCGGGGGGGTGGTAGGGCCCGTTTTGAACGTTAGGGATAATTGACGGTTTCAGAGCTGTAGGGTATTTTCGGAGGAACCATATAAGGAGATTTATGCACAGAGGCTTCGATTGAACCGCATGTAGCGGCATCGCTCGGCACATTGGTTGCCGATCCTTTTTGCATAAATTCTATGGAGTTCTCATGAAGAACCAAAATATTGTAATCCGGCCGTTTGACGCGGTGACGGATACCGAAAAACTGTCGGGCATCTGGCTTGAAGCATCCCTGAAGGCTCATCCGTTCATCGGCAAGCCGCGACTTCTAGAGCAGCGCCAGCTTATTGAGCAAGAATACCTTCCGAAAAGCGAAACCTGGGTTGCCTGTGATGGGGGAGCGGCCATCGGCTTTATCAGTCTTCTGGGCAGTTTTATCGGTGGAATATTCATCGCGCCGAACCAGCAAGGCGTGGGCGTTGGTCGCAAGCTGATCGCTCATGCCTTGGAACAAAAGAATGAGCTTTCACTTGAGGTCTACACTCAGAACGAACAGGCCGTCCGTTTCTATGCCGCTCTTGGCTTCAGGGAGGTGTCTCGGCGCGATGTGGATGATTTGGGCTATCCGTTCGAGAATGCAGCCCTGCATTTGACACGCTGAGTAACGGGCCGGGCAGGAGCTCTCTTGCCCGGCTGTATCACTCGACCGGCGGAGCATTATAGGGGGAGACATCCGGGGCCAAGCCAAAAGCCCTTCTCTTTGGAGCGGTAGAACAGGCGCACGAATGACCGCGTCGAGCCTTCGTGCGCTTAAGCGTTTCGTCTCTAGCTGGCTTCAGGCTGAATCTGATAGCGCATGGCAATCGCGAGGCGGTTCCAGAGGTTCATCAGGCCAATAAGCATAGTCAAATCTGCAATCTCTTTCTGGTCGAAGAGATCAATCAAAGGCTCATAGGCGGTATCGGCGGCACGACTTTCACCGATCTTTGTCACGGCATCAGCCCAGCCGAGTGCCGCCCGCTCTCTCTCCGACCAGATTGCGGCTTCATCCCAGCCATTAAGCAGGATGAGCTTACGTTCTGAAACACCCGCGCTGATCGCTGCTTGGCTATGCATATCGAGGCAAAAAGCGCATCCGTTGATCTGCGAAACGCGAACCTTAACTAATTCGATCAAGGGCTTGCCAAGAGACGACCCGTAGAGTTTCTGGTCTACGGCAGCGATCGCTTTGTAGGTCTCCCTAGAAACCTCTTGTGGCGAGATACGGCCTGTTTCGGTCAATGTTATGCTCCTTGAATTTTTCTCGTTTAGCCTAAAGGGCGAACGAACGTCAAAGTCGAATTCGTGCGCTACGTAGCATTGGTCAATCAGGGACTCAAACCAGACTTGCGGCGGTGGCCGATGTCTGGAGCGCGGACGAAGTGGTCATCCTGTTTCCAGCCGATACTTGAGAAATGTTGCCCCATCATACTCTATCTTATCGACAAATGTTGCCCCAAGCCTCGTAAGCGCACCCAAGTTTTTACGTGATGGCGGCAGCAGAAAAGTTACAAAGGGGATGCGGTCATCCGCAAAGGCGAACTCGATTGCTTTTCTCGAAATGCGTGTGCCCAATCCAAAAGATTCTGGCTTCAGAACCAGACCATAGTCCCACTCGTCCCCCTCCCTTTGGAAACCACCCCAACCCACGTACTTACTATTAGACAATATAGCCCAATGCCCAAGTCCATCGCGCCGCCAGCAGTCTTCTTTGGTCTCAACAAATTTCGTCACAGCGGCAACATCCCATTCAGATGTCAGAAGCGGCATGTGCTCCGCAACACGAGGATCAGACATATGAGCGATGATTTCGTTTGGCTCAATCTCGGGCAATCGGGCAAAGATAATCTCGTGTTTCAATGTGGCTTCCGTTGGCAATGGTAAGTAGGCTCGATTTAATTGCACTCCTGCTTGCGAGCAATAGGTGGCTATTCTAATGGCACGATATCAGCCTTCTTTTAATGTCGTACAAAGGCCCATAGCGCCATTAGCTGCCGCCCGACTTCACTGTGGTGCGGCCCGTCAAACCAGACTTTTGCTGCGTGTGTGTAATCTGGGGCGGCTAGAATTTACAGTTTGCGGGGTGAAGTTGACTTGTCTTTCGTCCCGTTGAATGGTCGCTTCTGATAGCTGGTGAAGCGTTAAAATCAGCTGTCAACGCTTGTGTTGTGCACCTGTTCGTCCTATCTACTCATTATCTGAAATGGAGATTTTATGTCCTGGTAAGGAAGGGAGGCAGTGCGCCTCCCGGAGCACATACAACGTTTAAAACACACCCGTCATCTCGTAGCTGACGGACACGTTTGATGTGCGCACTCATTTCCTAC
Organism: Lentibacter sp. XHP0401; assembly: GCF_025751535.1. Taxonomy (GTDB): domain Bacteria; phylum Pseudomonadota; class Alphaproteobacteria; order Rhodobacterales; family Rhodobacteraceae; genus Lentibacter. Next base: position 206,256 of record NZ_JAOWLC010000003.1, read on the forward strand.
CATCAGCGCCCAAATCTGACTTGGGCCAGAGACATGAAAGTGGACACCCTATGACAAGGGATTACTCAGATTTCCTTCCGCGTCGCGCGCGCGACGCCGGATCAAACGGCAATATCAACCCTCTTCCTGCACTGGGATGGCATCCCTTTTTCGCCCAACAAATCAGTGTGGAAGATTTGGCTGCGACACCCCCCGTTCGCGTTGTCGAAGTGCATCGCACCGGGCTGCACGTCCTCGGTGACGGCATCGATACGACACTTCCACCCAGAGCCGATGTAACTGTCGGGGACTGGCTGATGCTGGATTCTTCGCGCCCGCGATCCAGCCGGGTTCTTGAGCGCACAAGCCTTATAAAGCGGCGCGCGCCCGGAACGGACCGGCAGGAACAACTGATCGCGGCGAACATTGATACGGCCTTTATCGTCACATCCTGCAATCAGGATTTCAACGTTGCACGACTGGAACGCTATGTCGCCCTTGCGTTTGAAGCACGGATCACGCCCGTCATTGTCGTCACAAAGACCGACCTCGTGACGGACCCGCAAAGCTACATAGACGCGGCCTGCTCGGTGTCGGAAATGATCGACGTGGTTGCACTTGACGCCCGTGGAGACGCGCCCCGGATAGAACTGACCCCGTGGTGCAAGCCAGGCAAGACGGTGGCGTTCCTCGGCTCATCCGGTGTTGGGAAATCTACGTTGGCCAATGCGTTGCTCGAGAGCCAATCCATCGAGACCCAGACCATTCGCGAGGACGATGCAAAGGGTCGGCATACGACGACGCGGCGTGAGCTTCATGCGGCACCTAACGGCTGTCTGATCCTTGATACCCCCGGCATGCGGGAATTGCAGCTCACCGATGCAGCGGAAGGAATCAATGATCTCTTTGCCGATATTCAGGAGTTGGCCGCGCGGTGTCGATTCAACGACTGTCAGCACGAGACCGAGCCGGGATGTGCTGTTCTGAAGTCTATTGATGAGGGCATTCTCGATGCCAGCCGGCTTGGCAGATGGCGCAAGCTCATGGCCGAAGACGCGTTCAACTCCGCAAGCCTTGCGGAACGCAGGTCGCGCGACAAGGCATTCGGGAAGATGGTTCGCGGCGCTAAAAAGCTCAAAGATGTCAGGAGGTAAGACATGACGCAGTCGAAAGCAGGTCAAATCGCATGGCACGACCTTTTCAAAACGGACAGGGTTTTTTCGATGGCATTTTACCAGCATGTCGCCAACCGGACGTATGAAAGCGAGCGGGCATCGGGTTTTGCATGGGGTGGCAGCGAGCAGGATTTTGTCCATGTGCTAACCGGTTACGAAGCGGGCGCGGGGTTGGCCGGGACACCGCCAGACCATGAAAATGGCTGGATTGCTTACACGTCGGTCCCCGATGTGGACATGGCGGTCAGGCGCGAAGGCAAGCCATTCGAGGTGCGCCATTTCGCGCTTAACCCACCAACCAATCCAAGATCGCCTTCGCCGCTTGGGGATGGATCGGGTCTCGGCACCGGAATATCTGGTCGGTTCAAAGTTTCACAAAAGACATGTCACCTTTGCAGGGGGCGTCCACCGCGTGCGTTACGCGTAAACCAAGCCTTTAACGCTTCAGTTCTTCAATCAGAAAATCATAGACCCGCCGAATGCGGCGACTTGTGGTCAGCTCGCGATGTGCCACCAGCCAAATTGGGAAGCGAAGCGGTTCCAGATCGGGCAGAACGCGCACGACGCCAGGTTCAGCATCGCCGATCTGCGCATCAAGAATGCCAATGGCCGCCCCTTGCTTTACCAGTTCCCACATAACCAGATAGCTTTCTGTCAGCAGGGGAAAGTTTGCCTCGGCCAACCCGAGCCCAAGGCTGTTCAACCCTTTTAGTATGCCGCCCGAGCGATCTATGTTTACAAAATCGGCATGACGCAGATCGTATGGTGTTTTCGGATGGCCCAGCGTTGCCAAATAGTCTGGCGCGGCATAAAGAATGGCATCAGCCATGCCGATCTTTTGGGCGATCAGGTCGGGCTCTGTCGGCCGAAAATTACGGATTGCAATATCGGCTTCGCGGCGCAGCAGGTCGCTGGCGTGGTTCGAGACCACAATCTCGACATGGATACCCGGCTCTTGCCTGCGCAGCTTAGTTACGATGGGCGGGAGCAAAACGGCCGCGTAGGTTTCGCTGGCCGAGATACTGATGGGCCCCTCCAGCGCCTGCGACTGACCCAAGGCCGCGAGCGAGATGCGGCCAGCGGCTTCACCCATAATCCGGACGTGTTCCAGCAATTCCATTCCACTTGGTGTCAGGGTGAGACCACGTCCAACGCGCTCGAAGAGCACAACACCCAGCTCTTGTTCCAACCCGGCAACCTGACGTCCCAAAGTGGGCTGGGCCATGCCCAAAGCACGGGCAGCAGCAGAAAGTGACCCCTCTTCCGCAGTCACCAGAAAGGCACGGGCTTTATTCCAGTCAAATTTTACCGACCGCCAATCCATGCAAATCTGCATATCAAAATTAGAGAATTGGTCAATTCGCATAAATAGGCGCCCGATGTATAAGACTTTCTAGGAACAAACGCACCCCTCTGACGATCTTGGCCAGCGCCACTGACCGAGGCCAACACAGCCACAAAAGGAAAAGACATGAGCCAATCAACGCAACATTGGGACCCACAAGCGGCCCGGACGGCTGGTGGCCTTTATCTGGCTATTGCGGTTTGCGGAGGTTTCAGCATCGGGTATGTGCCCATGCAAATCGTCGCCAGCGACGGCGCCACTTCAAGTGCTAACCTTCTGGCCAACCAAGGCCTCTTCAAGCTGGGCGTATTGGCCGACAGTGCTGTGATCCTGTTTGAACTGGTGATCACCGCAATTCTGTTTCACATGTTCAAGGCAGTAGGGCCAAAAGTGGCGATGACTGCTCTGATTTCTCGCGCTGGTATGATCACTGTGATGGGGATCAATCTGCTGCTTTGGGTCATGCCTTATATCCTGCTGACACGCACGACCGGATGGGAGGCTGCACAGCTGCACGCCATGGTCCAATTCTGCCTTGAGGCGCATGCTATGGGTGTATTCGTTTGGCAACTGTTCTTTGGTGTGCACCTGCTGGCGCTTGGCTGGCTGATCCTGAAGTCGGATAAAGTGCCGCATCTGTTGGGCCGAGGGCTGTTCATCGGTGCATTTGGTTATCTGATTCAAGGCATTGCCAAGCTCACATTCATCGATGTCGCTGCTATCAACTACACTTTTATCGCCCTGCTGGTCATCGTCACGGTTTCCGAAGTCAGCTTTGGCCTTTGGCTGCTGATACGCGGTGGCCGCCCCACGCCCTGAACGGTTCAACCACACCGGTTGCGGTATGAAAGAGCCAAGCCAAGCGCAGTTCTCATCAGGGTTTTCGCGACCACCGTGAAACGGCGGCGGCGATGACGGCTGCAGCAGCTTGACCGCTAGGATTGTGTTTCATATCCTGATTCACTCGAAGAGGAGTAAACGACGATGGATAAACGCTATCGGTAATCCGGCAACCGCCCATAGGGCGGAACTGCGCTTCGGGCCAACGGCGCCCGGACTCCATTAACGCGAACTTCACGGAGCTTGCATGCCCAGACTACAAAACAAGACCGCCCTTATAACAGGGGGTGCCCGAGGCATTGGTGCTGCTATTTCTAGGGCCTTCCGCGATGAAGGCGCCGACGTGATCCTGACCGATATCAACGCCGAGGCCGGGCAGGCCCTTGCGGACGAGATTGGTGCAACCTTCGCCCGACTCGACGTGGCTTCCGAAGCTGATTGGAATACGGTGGCCGAGCGCTTTACGGTCCTTGATGTGCTAGTGAACAACGCTGGTATTACGGGATTTGAAGGGCCGTTCGACGGTGCGCCGCCCGCTCACGACCCCGAGAACGCGTCCTTGGCCGACTGGCGGGCCGTCCATGCTGTGAACAACGACGGCACATTCCTCGGTTGTCGATACGCGATCCGTGCCATGCGGGAGAAAGCAGCGGGAAGCATCATAAACATCTCGTCCCGCTCGGGACTTGTCGGCATTCCGATGGCCGCCGCTTACGCCGCCTCAAAAGCCGCGATACGCAACCATACGAAGTCGGTCGCGCTTTACTGCGCGGCACAAGGGCTGAACATTCGCTGCAACTCGATCCATCCGGCGGCAATAATGACGCCGATGTGGGAACCGATGCTGGGCGATGGTCCTGGCCGCGCAGAACGGGAGGCTGCGATGGTCGCGGACACACCCATGCGGCGGTTTGGTGACGTGAAGGAGGTTGCAGCTTTGGCCGTGATGCTCGCCTCAGATGAGGCAGCGTATATGACCGGCACAGAGCTGACGATTGATGGCGGTATCCTTGCCGGGTCGGCTGCGACGCCTGGCGGATGATATGCTAGAAGAGCGGGTGTTCTTACGCTTGCACCCACAAGCTGCCGGGAGCAACCGGACATTCGCGTATGCGAAGCGAAAGCCTGAAAAATCCTCGACCAGCAAGCTCGACGTTTGATATACGCTGCGAACCGCCAGATCAGTTGCCGTAGAGATATCCGGGAAGCCAGGTCGCCACGCCTGGCGCGACATATAAGATAGCAACACCAAGGCAGAGAAGAAAGAAAAACGGCAAGGCCGCGCGTGCGACTTTGGGCAGGCTGTCGCCAGTCAAGCTTTGCAACAGGAACAGGTTAAACCCGACTGGCGGTGTGATCTGGCTCAGCTCGATCATGATTACCAGAAAAATGCCGAACCAGATCGGGTCAATGCCTGCGGCAATGACAATCGGCATGGTGATAGGCAGGCTCATGACGGTGACGGATGTTCCATCCAGAAACAGCCCAAGGAAAATGTAGAACGCCATTAACAACATGATCAACTGGAGTTCTGACGGGTTCAGCTGAACGATGATCTCGGCGATGGATTGTGGCAGGCGCACATAGCTCATTGACGACGCGAGGACGGCCGCGCAAACCACCAGACTCGTGATCATGGCCGAAACTTTTACGGCACTGTTGAGTGAGGTGTAGAACACCTCCCAGTTCAGCTGACGTAGAACCAAAGTAATGATCAAAGTCGCAGCCAGACCGATTGCCGCTGCCTCTGAGGGTGTCGCCAAGCCTGAATAGATCGAGCCGAGGATGATGACGATCAGCACGATGACTGGTAACAATTTGGAGAAGGCCACGGCCATGTCACGCGCTGAATATGTTTCCTCCCGTTTGGGTGCAACACTCGGATCGATGAGCGCCCGTATGATGATGTAGCTGCCGTAGAGAAAGGCAATCATCAGGCCCGGGAACACGCCCGCTGCAAACAGGCGTATAATCGAAACTTCTGCCATTACCCCGTAAATGATCAGGATAATTGAGGGTGGAATAAGCAAGCCCAAGGTGCCTGCTCCAGCCAACGAGCCGATGGTCAGAGAGCGGTCATAGCCGCGCCCGATCAATTCGCCCACAGTGATCCGCCCCACTGTTGTCGTTGTGGCCGCGCTCGAGCCGGAAACGGCGGCAAACATTGTCGAGCCCAGAACACTGGTATGAAGCAAGCGGCCCGGGATGCGGTTCACGAAGGGTGTCAGGCCCTCAAACATGGACACCGATAACCTTGTTCGGAAGAGTAACTCGCCCATCCATATGAAGAGCGGGATGGCCGACAGCTCCCAAGACATCGAATTTCGCGCAATGATAGTCGCCGAGATCGTTCCCATCTTGAGCAGGCTGAAGTCGGAGATGACCCATTGGCTGATGAGACCTACGATCAAAAGTGACGCCATGATCCAGATGCCGGACCCGAGGGTCGCTATAACAAGGAACATAACGAAAAGGCTGATTTGATACGGGTCCATTTGTGGCGCTCCTAGTCCAGATCTTCAGGTACATGTAGGGCTTTGGCCATCAGCCCCGTCAGTTGAATGCAGAAGATCACAAGGCCCAGAACGAGAATGCTTTGCGGAATCCAGAGCGGGGTTTCCAAGATCGATAGCGATGTTGTTTTGCGCTCGAAGCTGCGGATCGTCTGGCGAATAAGGTGAAAGGTCAGAAAGCTGAAAACCGCCAAGGTAGCGAGCGCGTTGAACAGCTCGACAGCGACGCGGAGCCAGCCTTTTAGAGGTAACAAAAGCAAGTTTACACGCAAGAGCACCTTGTCATCGAGCGCGGCCCCCAACCCGAGAAACGTCATCGCGGCAACTTCGTAGCCCACGAACTCATCAAGTATGAAAGTAGAGGTTGACCAGAATGCCCGCAGGGTGATTTCGATAAGAATATGCACGGCCATCAAGACAATCGCGACCATTCCGAGCTGTGCGGCAAACGCAGACAAGCGGCTGGTAAAGGCGGCGTAGCTTGCAAGAAAGCGGGTCAATGCGGTGTCCTATCAGTTAAGTTTTAAAACGGGCCACACCGTCGGTATGGCCCATAGTGTTTTCGTTTAGTTGGTTGCCGCGGCAAAAGCATCAAGGATCACTTGTCCCTTGTCGCCCATCTTGGCTTTCCATTCGTCCAGTGCACCCGCACTTGCCTTGGCAAGCGCATCCATTAGAGCTGGATCAACTTCACGGTTTACGTTGACCTTGAGCTCTGCCAGATCATTATAGGTGTTGCTCAGACGCTCTTCGAGCTTGGCCCAGATGAAGGTTGAAGTTTCGGAAGCAGCTTGCAGCACGGCTGCTTGCTCGTCTGCGGAAAGTGCGTCGAAGGCGTCTTTGTTCATGTGAACAACATTGGCCGGGATCACATAATCGACGGTGGTGTAATAGGGCAGGAAGTCGCCCAATTTGATGTTCGTGCCACCCTCCGCCGATGAAACAACGGCATCGATTGCGCCTGCGGAAAGCTGCGGAACGACATCGCCCCAACTGATCTCAAGCGGGTTCGCGCCAGCGCTTTTGAACGTCTGCATCGAGGGTACATCCGCAACCCGGATTTTCAGGCCCTGAAGGTCTTCAGGCGATGTCAGAGGCTCTTTTGTCCAGATGCCAGATGGAGGCCAAGGTGTGCTGAAGAGATAGATCTGGTTTGCTGCCCCAAACGCGCGGTCATACTCGGGGCGCAGCACGGCCTCGAGAGCGAGCGCCTTGCCCTTATCTGTTGCAAGGAAGGGCATCGACGGCAAACTGAACACAGGATCAATGCCGGCCAAACGGCCGATGAATGTATCCGCGATCTCGATCGCGCCATCACCCGTGGCGTCAAAGTGGTCGGCAGATTTGAAGCCGAGCGAGCCGCCGGGGAAGTAGTTGATTTTCACCGAGTCGCTCGTCAGCTCTTCAACCTTTTCGATGAAAAACTTATCCGCAACAGCGGCGAATGTAGTGTCCTGATACTCATTGGCAAGGTTCAGCGTCGTTTGCGCAAAAACAGTCGTGGCGAAGCTTGTTGCGGTGACGGCGGCGGCCGCCGCCAGCGTTGTCAGTCGTGACATTGTGATACTCCTATTCTCTGTTGGCTTTCAGGTTTTGGTAGTGCTCGTAAGCAGCCAGGGCGCGGGGGTTCAGCACCTTGGCTATGGTGCTCACACGCTCGGGCGTGAAATGGCCCTCTTCGTGCAGCATGTTGATTGTTGCCACCAATGTGCCGCTCATAAGGACGGGGTGGTTGACGATGGAACGACACCCCAAGCTTTCGATCAGAGCGTGGTCGGCGAAGTCCCTGGTGATCTGCACTATGTCATTGGCGACATAGGTTTTGTGGTGGCGAATGACGGTGTCAAACCAGTTGTTCTCCCGCAAAGTGATCCAGCCAGAGGCAGGATAGCTGACAGGATCGCTGGTAAAGGCGCGGCGGCCTTTCATTTCGTCCTGCACAACATCCATCACGGTAAACAGGCGTGCGCCAATAGTTCGCTCGACTAGCCTTTGCAAGGCGTCATAGGCCTGTTCGGGCCGAACCGCTGTGGCAAGCGCCGCGTCAAATTCTGCTGTGGCGTCAGATTGGCTCATGCCTTTTTCACCTCAGCATTCTGCTGCATTTCAGCAAGGGTTGCATGACAGCAGGCGACGGTTTGCCTGACGACATCATCAAGCCATTTAGGGTCATCCGCAAACAGGGCATCGCGCAGATCGGCCTTTATCCGGCGGCCCAGCGGCGTGTGAACATCGCCATGGTGACGCAGCCAGTTGTCAGCCCGCAAGGCAGTCAGAACACGGTCAAAAGTGTAGGTTCCGAACTCAAGGATGATCTTGATGGGAGGCAGAGGCGCTTCTGCGAGGTCGAGCACATCGCAGACAAGATTGCCGATCTTTTCCCATTCTGCACCGGCAATAGCAGGCCGGTCCATGCGCATCACCTCGCCAAAGCCGTAGGGCCCGACGCCTGTATGTATATCAACGATTGCCAACTGGCTGGCATCTTCGGAATGCTCTTTGACAATTTTCGTGAGATTGCGAACGGTCCAGCTTTCTTCCAGCCCGCCAAAAAACAAACCGTCGGGGTGGCTGTGCTGGCCGCGCAGGACATCTTGTATCAGGGTCTGATCGCCCTTTCTGGCGACGTAGTCGGCTATCGCTTGATCGGATGCAGCTTGGCTGCCCTCCCAATCAACCGGGCACAAGGCGGCATGCAGCGAGTTGTATTCGGTGTTTTCCGGCAAAGTTGCGAAGCTCTTCGGCAAGTTGCGGTTGGGGTCGACATTGTTTTCATCAGTTCGTGTCAGTCGCGCGCAACCGACAGGGTTGACGGCGTGTACCAGCACAACGGCAGTGTCTTCTGGCAACTCTTTGGTAAAAATCTCGATCAGGGGCAGTTGCGCTCCCGAACCGGCTGTCAGCTCTGTGCCGTGGACGCCCGATGTGACAAACAGCACTTTTGCGGCAGGTTTCGGTCCGATCCGAACCACATCCACTGCGGCCTCCGCCAACAACGGATCTTGAACCGGGTGAACAAAGGTCTGGACGGGTAAGCCCGCCGCGTTGGCAGCACTCAGAAAGCGCTTACGCGCAATTTCATATGTCGCAGAAAAGTAGTTGATGGATTCGGACATGGCAGCTCCTACATTCCAACAAGGTAGAGAAATCGGGGGCATATCATCAAACTATTTTATTTAATATGATATGCATAAATGTTATGAAGGCGCATGAAATTCCGCCAACTTGAAGCTTTTAGCCACATCATGATCACCGGCTCAATGGTGAGCGCCGCCGCTGAGATGAACGTCAGCCAGCCTGCGGTAAGCCGTTTGATCTCTGACCTTGAGGCCCACCTCAAATTCAGCCTCTTCGAGCGCAAGCAAGGCGCGCTAATTCCGACCCCTGAAGGAACCCGCTTTTTCGAAAGCGTCGAGGAAAACTTCCTTGGCCTTGGTCGGCTGGAAAAAGTTGCCGAGAACATTCGCGGCGATACGGGGCAAGTGCTGCGCGTGGCGGCGACCCACTCGCTCGCAGCCACCCTACTGCCGCCTGTGCTGGAAAAATTTCATCAACGGTTTCCAAAGACCAAAGTTGTGATCCACTCTCACCGCTTGTCACAGCTCATCGTCCGATTGCAAAACTCCTCTGTCGATATTGCGATTGCTGCGCAACTGCCAAACTTGCGCGGAACAGAGCGAATTCTGCTTGGCAACGTTCGGCAGGTTTGCGCCCTGCCTGTCGGTCACCGGCTCGCGGCGCTGAAAACGATCTGCGCCAGCGATCTGGCGGGCGAAACGATATTGGGGATCATGCCTGATGGCCCTGCGCGGTGGAGCGAAGTTTTTTCACAACTGAAATCGGAAGGTGTTGCGTTCAAGGACAACTATGAAGTCGACACCGCCCATACCGCCTATTCGATCATCGCGCGCGGTTTGGCCGTCGGCATTATCGAGCCGTTTGGCGCACGGATGTGGGTCCAGTCCGAAAAGGTGGTCTGGCGCCCCTATGTCCCGCATATCGAGATGCAATATCATTACTCTGTCATGAAGCGGCGCCAGTATCGGTCTGATCAGGCGAAGTTCCTTGAATACCTCAAGGCATATTGCGGCGCTGCACCCGAGTTCGACAACTAACAGCGCCTTTGACGCTTGCGCATTCCCAGATGATAACTTCTGCAGAATTTCCGGTCATGATTGCACGGATACACGGAACAACCTTCCACACATTTATTTAAACATTGCCAGTGATCAGAACTGCATTTCATAGCCCAAGCTCAACCCAAAGCTTTCAAAGCCATTGGCGCCGATGCCGTCGTAGAAGGTCGCGGCGTTGAATTTTCGGGTGGAGGACAACACGCGGTTTATACCCAACTCGACCCGCATGCGGCCGCCTTCGTAGTCTGGTGAAATCGTCGAGGCGTATCCGCTGCCGCCGGTCTGCGACCAGATTCCGGACATACCGCCCAAAAGCTCGAGCTCACCCGAGCTCACAGGGATTTCATGTTTGAAATCAAGACCAACTTCGATCTGTCCAAGGTTGATGCCTTGTCCCGGGATCGTGTTGCCCAGACTGTCAACATAGCTGTGCTGGTCGTCTGTGACATATGAGGCATCTAAGAACGGATACAGGGTCGTGGCGGTCCCATATGTATACTCTCCCGTCACCTTGAATTGCACCAGAACGCGCGTGGTTTCGAAGTTGTCTTCGTATGTTCCAAAGGGAGAGATCGTGTTGTTGGTCTCGCCGTATAAAAGCCGACCTTCGAAATAGACCGGTTGCTCGGCGCTCTTGGCGACGAAGTAGGGGCCGACCATCCAGCCTGTACCGCTGACCGAAGCCACACCGGTGTCTTCTGTCAGGTGGTCAAGCTGCACCATCGCACCGATCAACAGGTTTTCGCCCACTTTCCGGTGGCTGCCCAACGCGCCAAACATATACCCGCTTTTGCTGGTTGTGTTTGATGACCATGATCCCTGCGCCTGCATCCAGACCGGATAGTCTGGATTACTGGCAAAGTTGAACTGGCTTTGGCCGCGTGTGACATTCACACCAAACCCGCCTCGTGCCTGTCCTGACATGAAGCCTGACAGGCCGGGCTGGCTGCGGATAAGTTGGTTGGCACGGGTCTGCGTAAATGACGCGATCAACTCTTGCGTCTGCTCTACTGTAACATCGGCAATGCTGACGGAATTAGATGCAAGGTTCCCGTTGTTACTGCCATCGACAGCCGCATCTGCTGGGACAACCAGAGTGACGGCTCCGCTGCCTGATACTGTGAGGCTTGCTTGATAGACTGCGCCACTGCCTGTCAGGCTGCTGACGGTTGCGTTTGATGCCAGGATGTCCGAGCTGTCAAAGCCTGTGACATTTTCCGAGAAGGTGATGGTAACAGTGAAGGTAGACTGAGCGTTTACCGTGGCCGGGGCGTTCGTAATGCTGACAGTTGGCGGCGTGCCGTCGAAGACCGCTGTCACCTCGTCCGAGGCCGTATTGCCATTGCCCGCCGCGTCGGTAAAGCGGTTCGCCGCGACTGACAGGGCGACGGGGCCATCGGCCGCGGGTGTCAGGATTGCGGTATAGCCTGTGCCTGACCCCGTAAGCGTCGCTGTTGCATTGGTCAGGGTGAGATCGCTGTCATCGAAGTCTGTGCTTGCCTCTGACAGGGTGATTTCAGCCGTGTAGGTTCCTGCGGTCGGCCCCGACAACGCGCCGATCACGATCGTGGGTGGTGTGCCGTCATAGGACGTCGCAACTTCGTTCGAGGCCGTATTCTCGTTGCCCGCCGCGTCAGTGAAGGTGCCCGCCGCGATTGACAGGGTGACGGGGCCATCGGCCGTGGGTGTCAGGGTTGCGGTATAGCTTGCACCCGATCCTGTGAGCGTCGCGGTGGCGTTGGTCAGGGTCAGATCACCGTCATCGAAGTCTGTGCTCGCCTCTGACAGGGTGATTTCAGCTGTGTAGGTGCCTGCGGTCGGCCCGGCAAAGGCCGCAATGCTCACTGTCGGGGCATCATAGTCCGGGAACAAATCAACGGTTGCGGCAGTCGACTCATTGCCCAAGCTGTCTTCTGCGGTGACCGAAACGGTGCCTCCGACCATATCTGCGGTCGAGGTGACAGAGAAACTGCCGCCTGTCGCCGTGACGGTTTGCACGCTTGCGTCGGGAAATGTGATAGTAACCCTCGCGTCCACCTCAGTTGTCCCCACAATCGTCATCGACCGGTTCGGGTTGATCGTTGCTGCTGTCAGGGTAGGTGCAGCCGGCCCCGTACCTGGCGTAATGGTCAACGTGAACTCACTCTCGAGGGCTGGGTTACCTGCCGAATCCGTTGCATTGATCTTGATAAGGTTTGCCCCTACCGGGAAAGCATAAGGACTGGTAATCACAGTGCCGCCCAACGAAAATATTGGGCTGATTCCGGTGTCGACATTGTCATCAACGATTGTGTTGAACCCGACCAAACGTGTCCCTCCGGGACCAGCCTCAAGAGAGAGGTTACCAATGGGTCGTATCACTGGTGGCGTGCCGTCATAGGACATCGTAACTTCATTCGAGGCCGTATTGCCATTGCCCGCCGCGTCGGTAAAGCGGCCCGCCGCGACTGACAGGGCGACGAGGCCATCGGCCGTGGGTGTCAGGGTTGCGGTATAGCTTGTGCCCGACCCCGTGAGCGTCGCTGTTGCGTTGGTCAGGGTCAGATCGCTGTCATCGAAGTCTGTGCTTGCCTCGGACAGGGTGATGACAGCCGTGTATACACCCGCCACAGGGCCGCTTAACGGGGCAATGGTGATCGTGGGCGGAACAGCCGTTACATTCAGAGTGGCGCTTGCCGTGCCGGAGTTGCCAAGACCGGACGTCAAATTGCTTGTAACATTGAGGTAAGTTCCCCCGGCTACGGATGTCACATCCGCTGAAACTGTGCAGCTTGCACCTCCAGAAACGGTGCCACCTGAGTAACTGATTGTGCCCGACCCCTGAGAGGCGCTGAGCGTTCCACCTGTACAGGTCGTTGAAGCGTTCGCCGGCGTCGCGACGATAACACCAACGGGCAGGTTGTTGATAAAGTTCAACCCTGTCGCTGCATTGGAGCTGGTCGTATTGTCAATTGTGAAGCGCAGCGTCGAGACGTTACCCTCGTCAATTGTGCCTGGCGCGAAAGCAGTAGAAAAAGCAGGAGGTGTGTCGGTAATAACGATGTTCGTACAATCATTGTCCAATGCAGCAGCATCGAAAGAGCCTGAACCGAGTTCACGACCATTCGCAGAATAAGTTGCGCCGATTGACTGGTCGGGAGCACTGGTATCCACGTCATAAACGTAAAAAGTGAAATTCCCGAGCGCAGTTGGCTGATTTTGGACGGTACCGAAAAAGTCATTCGCCAGAAAGCTATTTGCAGGGGCGTTAAACGTCGCACTACCGAGGATCACACCGGCTGAGTCGGTCAGGTAGAACGCTATCCAGTCAATGGGGTCTCCACCAGCATCCGTCTCATCTGTAGAACCCGTTGGACCTAGAGCGTTTGCAAGAAAAGTGGTCGAGGCCCCACCAGCGCCGCAGTTTCCGTCCGACTGAAGCCGGAAGTCTGAAACAGTTACGCTTTGCGCATGGCCGACGCTGACGCCCGCAAAAACCCAGAACATGGACATTACAAAACCAAGAAAAAGCCGTAACCGAATGAGTTTAATGAAAGTGACCATGACATTCTCTTGGAAAAATATATTTTTTTGCCGAAATTCATAATCCTCTGAATCAATCATTGCTGCGGCGGGTGACGAAAGGGGCAGAATTGCAGGAAAGACAAGGGCGAGACGCCCAAGAGTAACAGTGCGAAAGACCATATTGATTTCTTCTCTCTTCAGACAACATTACGAAATGAGGCACTCCACAAAGGACGCCACAGGGTTCGACCGTGTTGCTCGGACCCAAACACCTCGAGATATGTGTTGAGCATTTTAGTGTCGCCGATCTTATCGACACAGGTCTTCAAGCCCGCCCTAAAAACCCGACGCGCCGCGTGAGGTCAATAGCTTTTTCCCGCCATAGTTCGAATGTTGCTGGCGTGGCTCATTTGAACGTTTGAACGCCGCTCTGTGATATGAACATTCCCTTTAGACGAGTGCCTCGCGGCATTCCGCATGTTCGAAAGGATTTCGGCAAGGTGAGCTCAGTCTCAACCTTCGCTGAAGCTGCGTCTGGGGGGAAACATTAACCAACCTGAACGGTTGCTTCCTCCCAACTGGGCGAGAGCGTTTTCACTAGTCCGGAACGACCGCTCACTGCCCATAGTTTCGCAGCGATGGCTTGCTAGATTGCAGCGTTTACAGTGATCCCTTAACGCGAAGGTTCCTTCGCAACAGCAAACACCGCTAGGTGGCCGTGGCTTTGGGGGCAGAAGAAATTGACTTTGTCGCCAAACCTGCGACAGCTTTCGGCTGAGCAGGGAAGGCGAAGTATGACCAAGCGGCAGAGTTTTGAGATTGCGGGGGAGCGTGTCGGCGCGGGAGAGCGGCGGACGGTGAATATTCCTGTCAGCACCTTGTCGGACCACACGCCTGTGACGCTTTCGGCGCATGTGTTGCATGGCAAGAAGGACGGACCGACGATTTTTATTTCCGCGGGCATCCATGGTGACGAGGTGATCGGGGTTGAGATTGTCCGTCGGCTTTTGCGCGCGAAGAACCTCAAGGCGCTACATGGCACGCTAATTGTTGTGCCGATTGTGAACACTTTCGGCTTTCTCAATCACTCGCGTTACTTGCCTGACAGGCGTGACTTGAACCGCTGTTTTCCCGGCTCGCCGCATGGCTCGCTGGCCTCGCGGCTGGCGGATATTTTTATGACCGAAATTGTCGCGCGTTGCTCGCTCGGGATTGATTTGCACTCCGCTGCCATTCACCGTGTGAACCTGCCGCAAGTGCGGGTTTCGGCGAAGAACCGTGAAACGATGCGGTTGGCGCAGGTGTTTGGTGCGCCTGTGATTTTGACGAGCGGGTTGCGCGACGGGAGCCTGAGGCAAGAGGCGAAGAAAAAGGGTGTCGACGTGCTGCTTTACGAGGCGGGCGAAGGGATGCGCTTTGACGAGATGTCTGTGCGCGCGGGGCTTGCGGGAATATTGCGGGTGTTGAGCGAGGTTGGTTTGCTATCAACTGCGGGGATTGCCAAGCCGAAGGCGCGTTCTCTTTTATGCTCGGACAGTCACTGGCTGCGGGCGCCTGCGGGGGGCCTTTTGCGCAGCTTCAAAAGTGAGGGCGATGTGGTGCAGGAGGGTGATATTGTCGCCGCGATTGCCGACCCGTTCGGGGAACGAGAAATTGAGGTTGCCACAAAATACAGCGGGATCATTGTTGGCCGCGCTGTCATGCCTGTTGTGCATGAGGGCGATGCGCTGTTTCACATTGCTGCGGTGAAATCGGCAGATGTAGCCGAGGCGGCGATGGATGATTTGACAACGCAACTTGAGGAAGCTGCGCTTTTTGACGAGGATGAGATTATCTAAAGCGTTTCGCCTTTAACCTGAAACAAATGTATCGCCAATATCCCGAGAAGGCGCAGCCTGGCAGGGTATTGGCGATGCAAGTTTAAGGCGAGGCGCACTAGATCCGCATGCGGGGAACATCGTGAGGATCAAGCTTGAGCTCGATCATCACGGGGCCGGTGCGCTTGGGGAGGGCGGCGAGGGCTTCTTCCAGCTCTTCGGTGTTGCGCACAGTGAAGCCGTGGCCGCCCAATGATGTTCCGATTTCGGCAAACGAGGGCCAGTGGAACTCTGTCAGGGAGGGGTCCATTTTGCGATCAATGAACTGGATGTGCTCGGCGCCGTAGGCGGAGTCATTTGCGACGATTACGATGAGATCGAGGCCGAGGCGGACGGCTGTGTTGAACTCGTTGATGCCGCCCATCATGAAGCCGCCATCGCCTGTGAACATGACAACAGGCCTGTCGGGCGCGGCGACGCCTGCGCCGATGGCTTCTTGCAGGCCGATGCCTATTGAGCCGAAGTTTGTTGTGGCGACGAAGCTTTGCGGGCCTTCAACCGAGAGGCGGACCCAGACTTCTGTCATGAAGCGGCCCCCGTCGGTGACGAGGAGGCGGTTTTTGGGCAGCGCCTCTTCAAGCCGCTCCAGCGCGTGAATGTAATTGATACAGCCCTCGGCTGTTTTGTTGGGGCCGACGGGGTGTTCTGTGAGCTTGTCGATGTCAAGGTCGCTGGTGAAGCCGCTGGCAGGAATTTCGGCCTCGTCGAGCCAGTAGAGGATCGTCTCGGCGGTGAGGCCGGCATCGGCGACAAGCGCAGCATCGGGGTGAAGGCCGCCGCCTATGGCTGTGGGGGTCACGTCAATCTGGACGATGCGTTTGTCTTTCATGAGCTTGCCTTGATCTGTCGTGAAGTCATGCAGGGAGGCGCCGAAGCAGATGATGCAATCGGACTGGGCGATAAGCTCGTAGGCGGCAGGGGTGGAGAGCGTGCCGAAAATGTCGATGTTGTAAGGGTGATCCTTGAAGAGACCCTTGGCCTTGAGCGTGGTGGCGAGGGGGGCTTCAAGGCGGTCGGCCAGCTTGATGATCTGCTCTCGGGCCTTCACCGCACCCGCGCCAGCGAGGATGAGCGGGCGGCGGGCGGAGGCGATCATGCCGATGGCGTTGTCGAGGATGTCACCCTCGGCCACACCGCCGGGCGCTGTGAAAACATCGAGCACGCGGGGCTCATGCGCAGCCTCTTGCCACATGAAATCGGCGGGCATGTTGAGCACGATGGGCCGCCGCTCGACCTGAGCACGGTAGAACGCACGGGCGACATCCATCGCGACAGTTTCGGGTGTGCGCATTTGCTCGAAGCCTGCGCCTGTGGCTTTAACCACCTCGCGCTGGTCAATGCTTTGCAAGTGGCGCGGGTTGGCGGCGGGGGTGTCGCCTGCGAGCAGGACCATGGGGATATGGCCGCGCGCGCCCTCGGTGAGGGCTGTCATGCAGTTTGTCAGGGCAGGGCCGTGGGTGATGCTTGCAACGCCGACCTTGCCCGAAACATGGGTATAGGCGAGCGCCATGAGCACGGAGCTGCCCTCATGCGCGGCGGGCACAAACCTGCCCTCGCAATCGCGCACGAAGCTGTCGACCATGAACAGGTTGGCATCTCCCATGAGGCCGAACATTGTATCAACGCCATGATCGGCCACGGCGCGGGCGATGTTTTGATAGACGTATTTTTGGGCTGACATGGGCTTGCTCTCCTGTTCGCTGGCGAGAAAGATAACGCAAATGAGGCGCGTAATGTGCGCGAAATTACCAGATATACACATAAATTACGCGGCATTTACGCAAGTATTTATGGTTTAGCGTGAAACTAGCGCGCTATGACGGATCGCTCAGTTCGTTTTGACAGGTTTCATGTGCAGAACAAAAAGGGGCCAGTGCAGTGCACCGGCCCCGTGGCTTGGTCTGGAAAGGTCTTAGCTTTCGTATTCAGGCTGGGCTTTCAGCGCTTCTTCGCTGCTGTCGATGTAAACGCGCACATCGTTGCCATCGTCGGAGCGCACGATTTGCATTTCATCGAATGAGACAGCGATCGTATGCTCGCCCATTCCGAGGAAGCCACCGATGTCGATCACGGCGCGGTCCATCTTGCCATCGTCGGTGAGCAGGAGCTCACCGACCTCGCCGATGTCTTCATCCTCGGCGCCGTAAACGCGGGCACCGGTCAGGTTTTCGGCTGTAAGCTCGTCGGCTTCTACATTGGCGTAGCCGTCACGTGTGATGTCAGGCTGGCTCAGCATGGGGCGGCCATCGCTGCTATCAAGCGAATTGCTGGCTTCGATTTCGGCATCGGCCTTTTCCGCATTTTTCATGCCGGCTTCGTCCATGTTATGTTCATAGGCTGGAGCATCTTTGACTTGAGCGACTGATGCGTTGACCACAAAGAACCAGTCGTCTGTATTGTTTTGCTCTGTCACGATTTTGAGTTGTGACATGTCGAGCGAAACGTCTTTCTCGCCCACTCCGAGGAAGCCGCCAACGCCGATGATTACGGCTTGCACCTTACCATCGCGGGTGAGGACAACTTCATTGATTTCGCCGATGTCATCCCATTCTTTTTCACCATCAGCTTCGACGGTGTTTTGCACATCGTTTTCGGTGGCGTAAACGCGCGAGCCGATCACTTCAGATGCATTCAGGTGCATCGCTTGATCGTAGGTCATCTCCGAAAATGTACCGGAATGATCACCGTGATTGTCTGCATAGGCGGCTGTGCCGAGAACCAGTGCTGTTGCGGCTGTAGCTAAAAAACGTGTCATGATTTCTCCTCTCGTTTCAGGCTGGATATGTTTCCAGCGGGTCTGCCCAAACAACACGCGGATTTCGGGTTGGTTCCTTGTTGTAAAAATGAATGAAAAAATGCGCGGCTTTTGGCCAACGCATTCTTTCGAGTTACTGAAAAGGATAAATAAGTGGAGTGGCTCTTTAGAGCACGTAGCCAGACAGATCGGAGGATTTCATCAACTCGCCCAGATGGGCATCAACGAAAGAAGCATCGACTGTGACACTGTCGCCTGCGCGGTCGGGGGCTGTGAAGCTCAGCTCTTCAAAGACGCGCTCGAGCACGGTGTAGAGGCGGCGCGCACCGATGTTTTCGACTGTGGAGTTCACCTCGGCGGCGATCTTGGCGAGCGCTTTGATGCCGTCTTCCGTGAAGCCGACTTTTACTTCTTCTGTTGCCATGAGAGCGGTGTATTGCAGGGTGAGGGCGTTGTCTGTTTCGGTGAGGATGCGGACAAAGTCATCCTCGGTGAGCGCGCGCAGCTCGACGCGGATGGGCAGGCGGCCTTGCAGCTCGGGTAAGAGATCAGACGGCTTTGCAATGTGAAACGCACCCGAAGCGATGAAGAGGATATGATCGGTTTTGACTGCGCCGTGTTTGGTGCTGACGGTTGTGCCTTCGATCAGCGGCAAGAGATCGCGCTGCACGCCCTCGCGGGAGACATCACCGCCGCGGGCATCCTGGCGGGTGGCGACTTTGTCGATTTCATCCAAGAAAACGATGCCGTTTTGCTCGACGCTTTCGAGCGCGGCTTTGGTGACGAGTTCGTCATCGAGGAGCTTGTCGGCTTCTTCTGAGATGAGCACCTCATAGCTCTCGGCGACTGTGAGCTTTTTGCGCGTGGTGCGCCCGCCCATGGCCTTGCCAAAGATCTCGCCAAGGTTCATCATTCCCATCTGGCCGCCCGGCTGACCGGGGATGTCGAACATGCCGCCCATAGGGTTGGAGGTGTCGGCGATGTCCAGCTCGATGATGGTATCGTCCAGCTCGCCTGATTTGAGCTTTTTGCGGAACATCTCGCGCGTGCCTTCGCGGGCATCTTCACCTGCGATGGCTGTGATGACGCGCTCCTGGGCGGCGGAATGGGCGCGCGCCTTCACGTCTTCGCGCATGTGCTCGCGGGTTTGCAGGATCGCGGTATCGACAAGATCGCGGATGATCTGCTCTACATCGCGGCCGACATAGCCGACCTCTGTGAATTTCGTGGCCTCCACCTTGATAAAGGGCGCGCGCGCGAGCTTGGCGAGGCGGCGGGAGATTTCGGTTTTGCCGACACCTGTCGGGCCGATCATCAGGATGTTCTTAGGGTAGACCTCATCGCGCAGATCATCAGACAGTTGCTTGCGCCGCCAGCGGGAGCGTAGCGCTACGGCAACCGCGCGCTTGGCATCGGCCTGACCGATGATGAAGCGGTCCAGTTCGGAGACGATTTCGCGGGGGGTGAGGTCTGTCATATTAGGGTCTCGCTTTTCGAAGGTTTTGCGCCGCGCATTGCGCGCCGCCGGGGGGAGGGGCTTTGCCCCTCTTGGCCTTCGGCCAATTCACCCCAGGATACTTGAGGCAATAAGAAAGGGTTTAGCCTTTAATGGTTTCGACTGTCAGGTTTCCGTTTGTGTAGACGCAGATATCGGAGGCGATCGCCATGGCGGTGCGGGCGATGTCTTCGGCGGATTTTTTGGTATCCATCTGGGCGCGGGCGGCGGCGAGAGCGAAGTTTCCTCCAGAGCCGATGGCGGCGACGTTGTGCTCGGGCTCAAGCACATCGCCGGCACCTGTGATGACGAAGAGTTCTTTTCCGTCGGAGACGAGGAGCATGGCCTCGAGCTTTTGCAGATATTTGTCGGTGCGCCAGTCTTTGGCGAGCTCGACGCAGGCGCGGATGAGTTGGCCGGGGGTGGCCTCGAGCTTGGCTTCGAGCCGCTCAAGGAGTGTGAAAGCATCGGCTGTGCTGCCTGCGAAGCCGACGAGGACATCGTGCCCGCCCGGGGAAATGCGGCGGACCTTTCGGGCTGTGCCTTTGATGACGGTTTGGCCGAGGCTGACTTGACCGTCGCCCGCGATGACCACCTCACCGTCTTTTTTGACGGCGACGATTGTTGTTCCGTGCCAGCCTGGAAAATCTGATTGCGCCATTTGGGCCTCCTTGGTCTTGAGGGAATATATGGCGGCTCGGGCTGGCGAGCACAAGGTTTGGCTTGTTTGGCGGGGCTTGCGCGGCTAGCACTTTGGCATGAGCGAGCGAGTGACGATTTTTCTTGAGCCTGAAATGAAGGCCAGCGCCGAAGCGGGGCAACACAACTTTTTGGCCAAGGTCGAGGCAGTGCTGCGCGGCGGCGGCCTGTCTGTGCATTATGCCAATGAGGCGGAGCGTGACGAGCCGTTTGAGGGGCGGGCGCTTGTGCATATGTGGCCGCCGATGAGCGCGGATACGCTGGTGATGCGACGTGTTTATGCCTATCCGTTCTGGGCGATTGAACCCTCGGACAAGCGCTGGGAATGGAGCGTGGCGGGTGCTGTGTTTGATCCTGAAGGGGTGAACGGCAGCAAGGCGGCGCGGTTTGTGGGCAACTGGCGAAAGCGTTTGTTTGGCGTGGCCGAGGCGCGGCGTGAGGGCTATGTTTATGTGCCGCTGCAAGGGCGGATCAGCGAGCGCCGCTCGTTTCAGGCGGCTTCGCCTCTGGAGATGATCGAGGCTTTGCTTGAAGCCGAGAGCAAGCGCTCTGTTGTTATCGGGCTGCATCCGAAAGAGAACTATGCGGCCAGTGACATTGATGCTTTGGAAAAATTCGAGCACCGCTTTGAGCGGGTGAGTGTTGTGATGGGGCAGATGGAGCAGTATCTGCCGGGCTGCGACTATGTGGTGAGCCAGAACTCCGGCGCAGCGTTTTTTGGCTATTTCTTTGAAAAACCAGTCGCGCTTTTCGGAAAGATTGATTTTCACCATATCGCGGCGAATGTGCATGAGCTTGGTGTGGAGGAAGCGCTTGCGCGTGTGCCGGATATGACGCCGGATTTTGAGCGATATTTGTGGTGGTTCTGGCAGGAGAAGTCCATCAACGCGGGGCGGGATGAGGCGGAAGAACAGATTGCTGTGCGGTTTAAGCTTGCAGGCTGGATTGCCTGATTGGGCGCTTAACTGATGAGCAACTGACCGATAAGCCCCAGTTGAAACCCGGCGACAGCCCCGAGCGGCGGCGCCCACCGCTTTTCGAGCGGGACTTGGGGCGCGATATCTTCAAACACCAGATAGATGATGCCGCTTGCGGCAAACAGCATGAGACCACCGAGGAGTTCGGGATAGGCTGCTCCGTAGGTGTGTCCGACCCATGCCGACAGTGCGCCAACGACGGGCAAACAGGAAAAAACCAGCAGCAAGCTGCGCGGCTTATGTGCTCCTTTTGCAATCATTTCGCGATAGGCGTTGAAGCCTTCGGGCAGGTTCTGCAGGGCGATGAGCAGTGCGAGAAGATAGCCCGCCGACCCGCCGACAGCGAGTGCTGCACCAAGGGCGATAGCTTCAGGGACATAATCGAGCATCATGGCAAGGAGCTGTGCTGATTGGCCGCCACTCTTTGCGATAAGCCGGTCGAGCAGGAAGAAGGCGATGCCGCCGGATGCGAAGGCGATAGCGGCCCATCCGACTGTCAGTTTTTCGGCCCCGTCGGGGACCAACACCAAAGACACAGCAGCCAGAAGCGCGCCGCCGCCGAAAGCGACTACGCTGTGCCGAAACTCCTGATCAAGCCAGCGGGGTTGAAAATGTGCAATTGTAGCCAGGGCAGCCCCGAGGGGAATGGTGAGACCGGCGAGAGTGGCGAGGCTTATGGCGACGAGCATTTGATCCATCGGGGTATGATAGCGAAAACTACGGAACGCTGCACTCTGCAATAAAAAGCCCCGCATCGGCTTGTTTTACCGGGCGGGGCTTTTCTATTGGAATGTGACGTGCGGATCAGATCGCGTCTTCGATCCAGCTTTGGAGCTGTGCTTTGGGGCGCGCGCCTGAAAGGTTTGCAACAGGCTCACCGTTTTTGAAGAGGAACAGCGCGGGGATACCGCGCACGCCCATTGCGGCGGCTGAATTCGGATTTGAGTCAACATCGACTTTCACGATTTTGACTTTGCCTTCCATCTCGGCTGACAACTCTTCAAGTGACGGGCCGATTTGTTTGCAAGGGCCGCACCATTCGGCCCAGAAATCCACCACAACGGGGATATCGGAATTTTTGACTTCGGCATCGAATGTGTCGTCGGTGACAGCAACAGTGGCCATGGTTTTCTCCTGATTGGGTTGGGTTCGCTTGAGGGGAACCTAGGTATCCGGGGGCAGATCGTCAAGATATGTAGCGCTCTGGAAGGCGTTGATCACAAGATCATGAGGAAGCGCCATGAGCTCTGGCGTTTTTGTCCAGAGAATGGCTGTTTCGATTTTGTGGTTGGGGTAGATCAGCGCAAGCGCTTCTGCGTAAGCGCCCATCTGGCGCAGGATGCCTATGGGCGTATCTTCG
Organism: Lentibacter sp. XHP0401; assembly: GCF_025751535.1. Taxonomy (GTDB): domain Bacteria; phylum Pseudomonadota; class Alphaproteobacteria; order Rhodobacterales; family Rhodobacteraceae; genus Lentibacter. The sequence continues at coordinate 228,911 of NZ_JAOWLC010000003.1, forward strand.
GGACGCGCAGGCAAGGTGGCGTTTGTCTTGAAATCGACTGCGAGGACACGGGCTTCGCCCACCACAAGCTTGTCGACAATGCCGTGGAGGCGCTTGCCGAGCGTGCTGCTGGGGGCTGTCAGCGAAACTTCGGAGAGCACATCAGGCATGAACAGATGCGCAAGCGTGCCGTTTGCCAGAACAGTCTCTACTTCGGCGTAAGCAGCCTCGTTTTCCTCGGGCGCTTCGATGTGGGCCAGAAGCGTCTCGGCGAGCGGCCTGCGGGCCTCGGGCGCGACATTGGGCAAATGTTCGAGCAGAAGGTGAACCTTTGTGCCGTAGCGCATGGCCGTGGCTTCATCGAGGCCATCGGCGCTGCCCAGAGCTTTTGCGCCTGGGAGTTTGGAGGCGGAGATAGTCTGTGGTTGGGGCGCACCAGCCGGGGCGGCATGGGCGAAGTGAGGGTCAAGCGTGAAGGTCTGGTCTTGCGCGGGGGAGCTTTCCGTTTCGCTCAGCGCGGCCCAATCGCCTGTTTCGAGGCGTTGGATCACTTGATCGGAGTTTTGATGCGCTGCAAAAGGCAGTTTTTTAGCCGCTTCGCTGATGGAATGATACCAGCTTTTACCGTTTTTCACCTCGCCTGCGGCGGCGATGATCAGCCATTTTTCAGCGCGGGTCATGGAGACGTAAAGCAAGCGTTGGCGCTCGGCTTCCTGAGCGGCAAGCTTTTCCTCGACGGCGGATTGAAGTGCGGCGGGGGTTTCATCTTTGCTTTGTTTGTAAAACGCGGTGTCGCCTGACGCGACGATCTGGCCGTTGAAAGTGTTGGAGCGGTCGGCTGTCTCGGGCATGATCACGATGGGCGCTTCGAGCCCTTTGGAGCCATGCACTGTCATCACGCGGATACGCTTTCCGCCAGCTTCTGTCTGGCGTTTGATTTCCGGATCATCGCTTTCAAGCCAGCTGAGGAAGCCCGTGAGCGAGGGCACAGAGCTGCGCTCGTAGGCGAGGGCCTGGGCGAGGAAAGCATCAAGCGCATCTTCGGCCTCGTACCCCAAGCGCGCGAGAATTTTCTGGCGGGTCTTGTGGCGGGTGAGCAGACGCTCGATCAGATCATAGGGGCGCAGGAAATCGGTGACGCGGCGCATGTCATTTAGGATTGCCAATGTCTCGGAATGTGTCTCTGTTTCTGAGCGAAGGGCTTCCCAGAGGTAGCCTTTGCGCTTGGAGGCCAGCGTAAAAAGGTCTTGCTCGGACCAGCCGAAAAGAGGAGAGCGCAGGGCTGCAGCGAGGGAGAGATCATCTTCCTGAAGGGCGAGGAACTTGAGAAAAGCGGTGATGTCTTTGACAGCGATCTGCTCACCGATGCGGAGCCTGTCGGCCCCTGCGACATCTAGCCCGACAAGTTTGCAGGCGCGGATGATTTCGTGAAACAGCTCCTTGCGGCGCTGGAGCAGGATCAGGAAATCGCCTTCATGAACAGGGCGGGCCTGCCATGTGCCGTTTTCCAGTTTGGTCGGGATCAGGGTCTTGCTGTCGATCATCTGCTTGATGTTGTCAGCGATCGTTTTGGAGAGAATGGAAATCGGATCATCAGGTGTGAGAATGTCGAGCGGCTCAAACCACGGCAGATCATCATCCTTTTTTTCCTTCTCGATCTGCGGCCAGATATCGACGCGGCCCGGCATGGTGCTGTGGAAAGCGATATGCGCTTCCTCGGCCCCAAAGCCCGCATCTCCGCGTTGCTCGAAAACGGCATCGACCATGCTGAGAATGGCCGGAGAGGAGCGAAAGGAATAGGCGAGATTGCGGGTGTGGAGCGGCTCTTCGTAGAGGGAGAGCTTTTCCTGAAAAACATTGCGCATACGGCCGAATTCGGCGGCATCAGCGCCTTGAAACGAGTAAATCGACTGCTTCTTATCGCCTACAACAAAGATGGTGCGGGGCTTTTCGCCCTGCGCGCCTTGGCCGGAGGTGATCTCGCGGGCGAGTTCTTCTATCACGGCCCATTGCTCGGGCGAAGTATCCTGAGCTTCATCGACAAGGATATGATCAATCCCGCCATCGAGGCGGTAAAGCACCCATTCGGCGACTTGGGGGTTGGTGAGCAGTGCTTTTGTTTTGAGGATGAGGTCATCAAAATCTAGCCAGCCATGGGCCTGCTTGGTGGCATCGTAACGTGCAAGGAAGGCGCGAGCGAAAGCGTGCAAAGCGAGCGTGCTTTGCGCAGCAGCAAGGGCGATACGGCGCGGGCGCGCGGCCTCGATGCGCAGGATGAGCGCCTCGATCTGGGGGGCGAGGTGAGCGAGATTATCGCGTGTTTTGGCTGTGACGTAGCTTGAGAGCTTGGCTGTGAACGGTTCTTTCGCGCCTGAACCTGTGAGGAAAACGGATTCAAGGACTGGTAGGGATGACAGGCCGGGGCCGTTGAACTTTTCGAGTTTGGCGTGCGCTTTCACATCGTTGGCGGAGCCAGCCGCGGCTATGGGGAGCATTTCGGCAACAAGCTCAGCTTCGCCGCCGATAAAGACCTCGGCCAGAAGCTTGTCCTGTGTTAGATCATCGGGGATGCCGAAAGCTTTACAGACGTCCTCGCGGGTGAGGTCTTTGGCAAATTTGGCCTTGTTAGAGACTATACTTGCGGTGAATTGCTCGAAATCATTGCCGCCGAGGTGGCTGATCATATCGAGTAGGAGCTGAGCCTCGTCGGAGGAGGAGAGATCATCGGTGACCTGCTCGCGAAGCTGGGCGGAGGTGCGGTCATCCAGCTCGGTGAATTGCGGGGTTACGCCCGCCTCAAGCGGGAAACGACGCAAGAGGGAAGCGCAGAACGAGTGGATCGTCTGGATGCGCAGACCACCCGGTGTTTCTATCGCTTTGGCAAAGAGGCGGCGGGCGTTTTTATAATAGCTCGCATCGGCGCCAACAGCTGCGCCAAGCTCGGCCAACTCTTCCTTGAGTTCCACATCGGGCTTCATCGCCCATGCGCCGAGGCGTTTGAGCAGGCGGTTTTGCATCTCGGAAGCGGCGGCCTTGGTATAGGTGAGGCAGAGGATATTTTGCGGATCGACCTCCTCGAGCAAAAGCCGCGCAACACGGTCTGTCAGCACGCGGGTTTTACCTGAGCCTGCATTGGCCGAAAGCCATGTGGAGGCACGGGGTTGCGCGGCATCTATTTGTGCGATGGTTGCTTCATTGGGCAAGGCGGTCATTTGAGCACCTCTTTTACGGGGTCGTCCGAGCTGCTCCACTCACCGTAGCGGGCGAGGTGATCGTAATCGCCAGCAAAGCCTTCTTTCTGGATGGCGCGGCGGGAGGGGTAGCCTTTGTCGGGCTCGGAGAACGCCATGATAAGCTTTTTGAATTCGGCGAGAACTGTCGCTGTGTCGTATTCCTCGGGGTTGAGCACGGCTTCGCCAGCGTTTGAGCCGAGGCCGATATAGGCGAGTTTTCCGACGGTTTCGGCGGGAATGTCCTTGAACGCGCCCTCGGTGGCCATAACGGCAGTGAGGGGGAGCTGTTTGTCGAAGTGTTTGCGCAGTTTCTCGGTGGGCGGCGCGCCTGTTTTGTAATCGTAGATCGCGAGCGTGCCATCGTTCAGAATATCGAACCTGTCGGCTTTGCCTTTGAGAGTGAAGCCTATGTCTAGCAGATCAAGCGCGCCCTCGGCCTCGGCCTTCAGGAAGCTGCTGTTGGCTGCGCGTCCGGCTTCTTCTGTGAGGAAACTATCAATAACGCTGGCGAAACGGGCGAGCCAGATGAGCCGCGCGGCGGGCCATGGAACTTCGCGGGTGAGAATATCGCGCGCGAGGGTGTAGAGAGCGGTGTGGGAGCGCTGGGACGGGTCAGCCTTGGCGGCTTTGACGAACTCTTCCATGACAGTGTGCAGGATTGTTCCGCGCAGGAGGGCGTCGGGGAGTTTTTGCAGCGGATTGAGCGAATTGAGCTTGAGCACATGGCGGGCATAGATGGCGTAAGGATCACGGATGAGAGTCTGGATCTGGGTGATTGAAAGCGCGCGTGGGCGCATTGCAACGGGCGGCACGGGCGCGGGGCGCCGGGCTTGCGCAACCTCGGCCAGAGGCGCATCAATCAGCTTGGCGCGGCCGAGCCATGGGGCGGCACGGGCGCGTATGGCTTTGAGTGCTTTTTCGCCGCGCTCTTGAGGCAGGCCAGCGAGCAGGTTTGTCAGGCGGATGACCCATCGGGAGGGGACTGTCTCGGCATCGTCGGATTTGTGGGCGCGGGTTAGCCAGACCTCTTTCGCGGCGATGGCTTGCTGGAAGTCATGCGCGGAAAGACCGATGCGTCGCTCGGGGAGCAACAGCCCGACCTCGGCGCGCATTTTTCGGTTGAGCCACGGGTCGGGCGCGGGGGCTTCGGGCCAACTGCCCTCGTTGAGCCCCGCGAGGATGAGCAGATCAACGCCTTGAACACGGGCCTCGAGCGTGCCCCAGATGAGCACGCCTGAATGCACGGCCTCGCTGCGGCGGACTTCGCCTGTGGAGAGGGTGGATTCGATGAGATTGGCGTAGTCGTAATGGCTCATTTCGCCACCTGAGGGGGCGCAGGCGGTGAGCTCGGCGAAGAGCTTTTGTGCAGCGATGCCATCATCTTTTTGCCAGAGGGGGGTCTCGGCATCTGCGGGGCCACGGGCGAGGGATTCGGCTGTGGCGATATGATTGGCGATAAGCGTTTCGAGAGGCTGCTCGCCTGTGAGGCTTTCGGTGCAGAAGGCAGAGGAAACCCACGCGGCCCAGATGCGCGCGGCTTCGTCTTTGTGGGCGGCGGACCATGTGAGAAGCGTGGCTTCATCGGGCAACGGAACACCCTTGCGGCGGATGAAAAGCTCAAGCTCACGGGTGTAGCGCAGGTGTGTGCCGCGCTCTTCAAGGGCGTTGCAGAGCGGGTGCTTGAGCAGGGTGATCAGCGCCTCGGCGGTTAAGGCGCGCGGGCTGAGCACATCGAGCACATGGCGCAAGAAGCGGCCAACGGGCGAGAGGTGCAGAGGCTCGCCGGCGCTGTCATCAGGGGTGATGTTCCAGCGGGCGAGTGCTGCTGTGACCTGGCGTGAGATGTTGCGATCAGGCGTGATGAGCGCGGCTTGCACGCCGTCTTCCGCCGCCTGGCGCAGGCGGAGTGCGATGGCGAGGGCTTCCTCGCGCTGGGTGTTGGCCTCGACAAGGGTGATGCCATCGGTTGCCTTTTCGGCAATAAGCGCGGCCTCGGGGCCTTCGGCGATCCATTGATCTGTCACAGGTGCGGGGCGCATTGCGAGGGAGACAAGCGTGTTGCGCCGCTGTGACGGAGCCGCGCCAGCGGGCCAGTGCTGCACATCTTTCGGGGCAAGATCGAGCGCTGTGAGCAGAGCGTGAAAGCGGTATTGCGGGTGATCCTCGCTCATGGCGCCTTCGGGGAGTTTGGGCCATGCCCCATGGGCGAAGGCAAAGTCGAACCCCGGAAGCACGACCGCGCCGTTTGGCAAACGCGCGACTGCGCGCATGAGCGCACCGGTGAGGCCGCGCGAGCCTGTGGAGCCTGCGATGATGATCGGATCTTGCGGCGGCGCAGCTTTCCAGCGGGCTGTGAGTGCCTCGCAGATCAGGCGGCTGCGGGCGGCTGTTGTGAGGCCTGCACGGCTGGCTGCGTAGCCATGCACAATGTTGAGGAAGGCCTGCGTGCGCTGCCAGTGGCCTGACTGGTCTGTCACATCAAGCTTGGCGATGGCCTCGGGAGAGACGCCTTCCTCGTGCATTTCTGTCATCAGAGCCGTGAGGCTTTCAGCCAGATCAAACGCCGCTTCGCGCGGGGCCATGGCGGTGTGATCGTGGGAATTGGCCTCGGTTTCGATCAGCGTGCGGATAATGACCGAGAGTTCCAGCTTGGTCTGGAGCGTTGGCTCGGCGGCGGGCAGCGGGCTGAGCGGATCAAGCGTGGCGAGATCGGAGATGAGCGAGATACGCGGCATAAGCAACGCATCGCCTTCATCGAACAGCTCGGAAACGCGGCGCTCCATGCGGCGGGTGTTGAGCACGAGATGCACGCGGGCCAGCGCTTCGGGCGGCTGGTTTTTGTAAGCGTCTGTGAGCGCATCAACCAGCGCGCGCGGGAAATCTGCGCCAAGCGGTGTGCCGAAGAGTTGGGGAGAGTCCGCGCCATTAAAGAGAGGTGTCATCAAGCATCCTTTCGGCGCGGGTAATGCCTTCGGGAGAGCCGACATCGCACCATTGGCCCGTGTAGGACAGACCGAAGAGGCGGCCGTCTTGCAAGAGGTTGTCCCAGACGAGATTAAGCGAAAAGGAGCGTTCGGGGATTGCCTTGGTCAGTTCCGGCTTGATGATTTGTGCGCCGGAATAGACGAGGCCCGCGCCGCGTGTGAGCTGGCCTTTATCGGATAGGACAAAATCGCCTGTGCCTTTGTGACCCAGTGCGTTTTGAAGCGGGATGAGCAGGAGGAGCGCGTCCATCTCCTCAGGGTTCCACGCGGCTTGCAGCGCTTCCAGGGGGTTTGGGCCACGCCAGAGCGCATCGGAATTGAGCGTGAAGGCGGGGCCATTGCCAAGCAGCGGCAACGCATTTTTGAGGCCTCCGCCTGTCTCGAGAATATCGGGGGATTCTGTGATGGTTTTGACGGGGCTGCCCGCGAGATGAGCTTCAAGCACGTGCGGGAGGTAGTGCAGATTGACAACCGTGTTGAGGCCGAGGGGAGCGGCGAGCGTGAGCGTGTGATCAATCAGCGGCCTGCCAGCAACTTTGACCATGGGCTTGGGCTGGTGCGCGGTAAGCGCGCCCATGCGTGTGCCAAAGCCGGCGGCGAAGATCATGAGAGAGCGAGGACTGTTCCGCATTTGGCTTTCAATTCTGTGAGGAGCGCTTCGGAGGGCGCGGGCAAATCGGCGAGGAGCATTGCGCGGATATCCGACAGCGCGGGGTGCGATAGATCACGCAGGAGGTAGGCCCAGACGCGGGGGATGAAATCAACATAATGCGGCTTGTTCGAGTAGAGCGAGAGCCGCGCGAAAACGCCGAGGATGCGCAGGTTACGCTGCGCGCCAAGGAGCGCGTAGGCGGTGCTGAATTCGGTTTCGTCATGGCCGCTTCGGGAGATGTAATGCGCAAGCATGTGCTGCTCGATATCGAGCGGAACATCGCGGCGGGCATCTTGCAGGAGCGAGACAAGATCATAGGCAGGGTGGCCGAGCATTGCGTCTTGAAAATCAAGCAGGCCGACACGGGCGGGGCCTTTACGTTCTGGCAACCAGAGCAGGTTTTCGGCGTGATAATCGCGCTGGATGAGCACGGTTTGCTCGGGGATATGCTGGGCAAGGAGTGCTTGGAAAGCGGCGTGAAATTTCGCAGACTGATCGGCCATGCTGCCCGTGTTTTGCGCGCCATACCAGCGGTGGGCCAGCGCGGCCATATCAGCCATGACGGCAGGGCTGTAGGGCGCGAGGCCAACAGGCGGGGTGTGCTTGTGCAGGGCAAGAAGCACATCGGTTGCGGCGGTGTAGATTTCAGGTTCCAGCGCGGGCAAGTTGACGACAACGCGGGCGAAGAGATCATCTCCAAGGTCTTCGAGCAAAAGAAAACCGTGCTCTGCGTCGGCAGCAAGGATACGCGGAGCAGAGAGGCCGATGCTTGTGAGATATTCGGCGATGTGCACAAAGGGGCGCACATCTTCGCCCTTTTCGGGGGGCGCATCCATGAGCACGGCGGGGGTTCCATCGGCCGCTTTCAGGCGCTCGTAGCGGCGGTTGGAAGCATCGCCTGCGAGGGGCGCGCGGATGGCTTCATGCCAGCCTGCGGCGGTAAGGAAGCTTGTTGAAAGATCGTGGCGCTGTGTCATGTGAAGGAAAACTCGTTGAGGAAAGACCAGCGCTCGGGGCCGGACATGTGCAGGGTTCTTTCGCCCTCCTGCGGCGCCAGGTCAAGCGAGAGAGTGAGAGCGGTGGCGGGGCGCAGACTGCCGAGGCGGTCGGGCCATTCGATGAGGCAGATGGCATCTTCAAAGGCATCGGTGAGGCCGAGCTCTTCCAGTTCTGACGGATCGGTGAGGCGGTAAAGATCGGCGTGCCATATCTCGGTGCCTTTAGCCTCGTAGGTTTGCACCAGGGTAAAGGTGGGCGAGGGGACATCCTCGGGCACAGGGAGCCGCGAAAGGATGAGGGCGCGGGCGAGGTGGGTTTTGCCAGCGCCGATGCCGCCTTCGAGTAGCACGGTATCACCCGCAACAAGCTGTGCGCCGAGCGCTTCTGCAAAGCGGGCTGTGGCGCTTGCGCTGCCAAGTATTACGGTTTTATCAAGCTGCGCCATGATGGCAAAGATGACCCGTGGCGCGCGGGGCTGCAAGCGGTTTTAGACAGCAGGTAAAGCTGCAGACTTCGTCACGGGAGGGGCCGCAGGGAGAGCCGATGTGCGCAGGGTCACGATTGTTGTGTTTCCATCTTGAACATGCAGATCGTAGGCAAGCTCTGTGCCGTCAAGCAGCGTGAAGCTGTTTTTCTGTTCACTGGCGTTGCGCAGGCGCGCGGAAAGTGTGTTGCGCACTGATCCGGGAGCGAGTCTGTCTTTCCAGATGTGAATGATGGAGGCGAGAGAGTGGTTTGAGGCGGGCGTACCTTCTGGCAGGCCGAGGAAGGTGACGAAGGCGTCGTTCCAGAATGTGATCGAGCCATCGTTTTCAAAGCAGACGACAGCATCGCCAAGCGCCTGAAGCGCGATATCGCGGATTTCGACCTGCCCTTTGAAGCGCTGGGTGAGAGACATCTCGACGCTTATGTCTTCAATCAGGATTGCGATAGCCCCGTCGGGGTGTGGACGGCCGACGATGCGATAGGTGAGGCCGTTGGGCAGGCGCCATGTTTCCTGATAGCGCCCGTCGGCGGACTGCACCACCAAATCGGCGATCTGGCGGCGCCATGAGGAGTAATTTTTCGGCTCCGGCATGATCCTGTTATCGCGCAGGCGATCAAAGAAACTTTGCAGATTGGGCTGTGCGGAGAGAAAGTGCGCGGGCAGCGATGTGAGATCAACCAGTGCAGGGTTGAACAGAACGAGACGCCTGTTGCGATCAAAGATCGCGAGGCCGGTGGAGAGCTGCGCAAAGGTTTTGGCAAGAGTCTGGACAAATTTGCGCTGGGTTGTTTCGGCTGTTATGAGGCTGTCGACGTTGACGGCGCAATTCAGGATGATATTGGGGCCGGCCTCGACGCTTGATATATCAAACCAGTGCACCTCGTTTTGATCAAAGCCTATTGTCAGAGAGACGCGCGCTGACGTGTCATCAAGCGATTTGAGAGTGTCAAAATCAAACACACCGGCATCATCGCCAAACGCTTTTTTACGCGCTTTTTCGAGCACACGGTAAGCCTTGTTTGTCCAGATGGTTTTGCCTTGAGATGTTGCCCAAGTCGGGTGAACAAGCTTGTTGATGGCCTCTTCGCGCAGTTCGATTTGCCGACGTTGTGCAAACATCATGTGCTTGTCGGCAAGTGTGGTTGGCGTTTTGTCTTTCAGGCTGAGGAGTGTTTGAGCGCCATCGGATTCAATGTGAAGCATAGCGGTGTCATCGGGGAACCGTGAGGCAAAGGGGCCTGATGTTTGGGCGGTATCGGTTGCCGGCAGTTGCTTTGGGAGGTCTGTGAAGCGTGTGGCGAAAGCTTCGCGCACCTGTGGCCAGCCGAGTGCGGCGGTGTTCGATACGCCTATTATTTCGAGCGCGGACTGGCTTGCGCCCGTGCATTCGGACCCGTCGAAACGCAGCCACGGCGCATGCGCCAGCACTTCGGGCTCGGGCGCACGTGTATAGGCACTAAACAGGGCGAGCAGCAAAAATACGGCAATGGCTGTTGCCAGACCTGCGGCCAGAATAACCCAGAGAAGGGATTGATCGACCATGAACGACTCTTTCTGTGTTCCTTTGCCCCACTATAGTTTGGGCTGAATTTGGTTAACTAAGTGTTAATCGTAAACGAAACGTCAGGTCGTGATGGGTTTGTTTTGCCCAAGAGGCGTGCGGCCTGCGCTTGTATCAACCTGCACATCGGCGGCGTTCCAGCGCACAACAACAAGAGCGCCGGAACGATGCGGACCAGTGCCGGTCGTATCAGCGGCATCGGGGCCATTGGTAAAGTTAAGCTCGGCTCCCGAACGCTCAAGCAGGGTTTTTGCAATGAAAAGGCCAAGACCCATACCCTCATATGCGGTTTGTTTGGCACGTGTCTGGGCATTGCTGCGCCGCCGCATGAAGGGATCGCCAATGCGCCCGATGAGGCCGGGAGGGTAGCCGCCGCCATCATCCTGAATGCGGACAGTGACGTTTTCGGAGCTCCAGACCGTTTCGACCCAGACATTGGCGCGCGAAAAATCAACTGCGTTTTGAACAAGGTTGCGCAAGCCGTGGATGATCTCGGGTTTGCGGTAAATTTCGGGTTGGGGCGTGCCATCGACGCTTTCTTCGGAAAAGTGGATGGCTTTTCCGCGGTCTGTGTGCGGGCTGGCGGCATCTTGAACCACTGTCGCGACGGGGGCCTGGCGCATATAGATATCATCTTTGCCGGTGCGACCCATAGAGCGCAGAATATCGCGGCAGCGGTCGGCTTGTTGTGCGATCAGCTCGATGTCTTCGCGTAGCTCGGAGCCTTCGGGGAACTCGTCGAGCAACTCGGAGCTTACGAGTTTGATTGTGGCCAAAGGTGTGCCGAGCTCGTGCGCGGCAGCTGCAACAACGCCGCCGAGATCGGTAAGCTTTTGCTCACGGCTGAGGGCTAGTTGTGCGGCTTGAAAGGCTTCGGACATCGCATTGGCATCAAGCGCGATGCGGCGCACGTAAACCCCGAGGAAGACGACAGCAATCACCACAGCAGCCCATGTACCAAACATGAAAATATCGGGGATACGTATGATAAACCCCTGCTCGGTGCGCAGGGGAAAATAGAACTGGGTAAGGCCAGAAACGATGACGAGAGTTATGAGGCCTAAAATGATAGTGCTTCGGGTTGAGAAAACAGCCGCCGAGACAGCGACAGGCCCAACAATGAGAACGGAGAAAGGATTATTGAGGCCACCTGATAGGAAAAGCAGAACGCCGAGCTGCAAGAGATCAAACAGAACCATGAAAAAGTTTTCACGCTCTGATAGGCGGCGGCTGAGCGGGAAGATGAACATGGCGACAAGGTTGGCCAGCACAGAGGCGCCGACAACGAGATAAAACAACCCGACTTCAAACTGCAGGTTATAGTAGCGTTCGGCCACGAAAAGCGCGGTGAGTTGTCCGAACACCGCGGCCCATCTGAGCCAGATAAAAGTGCGCAGGCGGATATAGTTGCTGCGGCGCAGCCCTTCGGGAAGGGGCGGGTAAGCGGTGAGTTGAGACGTATTGTCAGATTGCATGTTGCGTCTTGAAGCCTAAATGGTGAGGGTGCGGCGAAATCATGCGAAGAATGCAGCGGAAAAGGAAGTGGAATGTCACAGAAACTAGCGATCGGAGCGGCATTGGCCGCTGGTGTGCTTCTTGCGGGAACCTGGGGTTATACGCAATTTGCGGGTGGTTCAGGTGACGAGTTGGCGGAGTGCCGTATCGGTAATGTGGCTGGTGGGGCCGGTTCTATCGGCGGGCCTTTCGAGCTTGTGGATGAAACCGGCAAGACCGTAACGGACAAAGATGTGATCACCAAGCCGACGCTGCTCTATTTTGGCTATACTTTCTGCCCTGACGTTTGCCCGCTGGATTCGGCGCGCAACGGTGAGGCCGCGGTTTTGCTCGAAGAGCGCGGTGTTGATGTTGGCACGGTGTTTGTCTCGATTGACCCCGAGCGCGATACGCCAGAGTCGCTTGCCGAGTTTACCGATGTGATGCACCCCGAGATGCTCGGGCTGACAGGCACGCCAGAGCAGGTGAAGGCCGCGAGCATGGCTTACCGCACTTATTACAAAAAGCAGGAGCCGGAAGAAGGCGATGAAGAGTTTTACCTCGTGGATCACTCGACATTTACCTACCTTGTGACGCCGGAGCAGGGCTTTATCGACTTTTTCAAGCGAGACGAAAGCCCCGAACAGATGGCCGACCGCGTGCAGTGCTTTATTGATAGGCTCTAGGGGCAATTTGACGAGCTTTGTTTGACGGCCCCTCCGGCGCAAGATAAGACTCATTCTAAGTGCAAATGGGGAGTGTCGTTCGTGCCCGAAGAGTCTTTTGATATTGGGGAAGACAAATCCCTTTTGCTTGTTGATGATGACGAGCCATTTCTGCGCCGTTTGGCCAAAGCCATGGAAAAACGCGGATTTGAAGTTGAGACGGCCGGATCTGTTGTGGCCGGCAAGGCCATTGCCACGGCGCGTCCGCCTGCCTACGCGGTCTGCGACTTGCGGCTGGAAGACGGCAACGGGCTTGATGTGGTTGAAGTGATCCGTGAAAAGCGCCCTGACAGCCGCGTTGTTGTGCTGACGGGATATGGTGCGATTGCCACGGCTGTTGCGGCTGTCAAGATCGGCGCGACAGACTATCTGAGCAAGCCTGCCGATGCGCGCGACATTACCAATGCGCTTTTGGCCAATGGCAGCGAGCTGCCCCCGCCGCCTGAAAACCCGATGAGTGCCGACCGCGTGCGCTGGGAGCATATCCAGCGGGTTTATGAGCTGTGCGACCGCAATGTGAGCGAAACAGCGCGGCGGCTGAACATGCACCGCCGCACGCTACAGCGTATTCTGGCCAAACGCAGCCCCAAGTAAGTGACGATGGACCCGACAGAGCCGCCCAACCCCAAGGGAGGCTGGTCTCAAACCGCGCTGGAATTTGAGCGCGTGAGAATTGTGCCGCCGCAAGAAATTGACGGGCGGATCATCAGGACGGGGGTGTTTGATGAACATGGGGCCGATGTGCCCGTCGCAGCAACATGGCGGCGAGACGAACGGATCACTCTTGCGCCTGACTATCCCGTAGAAACAGAGACTAACCTTGCAGGAAAGTGGCTTTGGGGCGGGGTGCTTTACCATCATTTCGGGCACTTCCAGATGCAAAGCATTGCGCGGCTTTGGGCAATCAGGCGCTATCGTGACGAGATCGAGGGGATTATTTTTGTGACCCGAGGGCAGACGGATATGCTGCCTTTCGAGCAGGATTACCTGGCTCTGCTGATTGGTGATGTGCCGGTAAGGGTTGTGACCGAAGTTTGTGATGTTGAAGCGCTGGTCGTGCCGGGGCAAGGGTTTGGCCTTGGTGATATTGCTAAGGGAACACGGGTGTTCCGGCGTTATATTGCGGCGGAATTTGCCAAAGATGTTGCGCCCGAGGGGCCTGAAAAGTTGTTTATCTCGCGCGCGCTTCAACCGCTTGAGAAGGGCGGGTTCTTGGGGGAAGAACTGCTAGATGCACGGATGGAAGAGGCTGGATACACAGTGTTTTGGCCTGAAGAGCACAGCCTGCGTGAGCAAATCGCGCGGTATAAGGCGGCCAAGCGGGTCGTTGGCCTGGATGGCTCGGCGCTGCATCTTTTTGCTATGGTCGGCGCGAATGCGCAAAAAGTGGCGATGATCTTGCGGCGGGAAAAGGGTGCGAGCCGTGCTCTGAGGACGCATTTGACAAGCTTTACAGGGGCAAAGCCCTTGGCGATCAATGCGCTCGCCAAGGGCGCTGAGGTGAGCGTGGGCAAGAAACGTGAAATCAGTGAACTTGATTTCGAACACATTGGAAAACTGCTCAAGCGGCATGGGTTCATTGACCGCGCGCAGGAGTGGGGCCCGCTGAGCGAGGCTGAACTTGCTTTGGTCAACGAAGATTGAACCGCATCAGGACGCGCTCGGGCGTATGCTGATACGGCTCGAACCCGCGTGACTGATAATAGATGATCCCGCCTTCGTTTTGGGTGAGGATCGTGGCGTTGATCCAGACATATCCGAGGGTTTTGGCCGACTTTACCGTCTCTTTGAAGAGTGCCGAACCGATGCCAAGCTGTGATTTTCCCCTGAGCGTGAATGTGGCGATGTTGCAGGCCTCACGGGGCAGATCTTTGCCCGGCCCTACGGACTGCCAGCCGAGCGCTTGGCCAGTATCATCTTCAGCCATAAGAAAAGCACTTTGGGCTGGATTAGAGCCTATCCAGCCTTTCATCTCGGCTTTTGTGAGGGGCGCTTTCAGAGCTGTTGTTCCGCCTTCTGCGATGATTGTATTCAGAAGTTCGGCAAGCACACGGGCATCGGCGGGAGAGGCGTGGCGAAGGTGCATCAGCCGATTTCGGCCAAGAGAGCATTGTGCCGTGCCGTGAACTCTTCACGGACCTCAACAGGCGGGCGCAAGGAGATGCTGAGCCCTTTGAGTAAAGCAGGATCGGGTGTGCCAAAGAGTTTGTCGGATTCCTCTTTTGTGAATCCGGCGATCTGGGTTGCTTCAAGCCAAGCGGAAACGGTATCGGCCTTTTTAATCTGCTTTTTGATGAGCGTCGGGGTTTTGGCTGGAAGGCCAAAGCGGATATGAATCGCTGCAGTGAGGCGCTCGTCGAGCTCCTCATAGCCCGGGCCGACTGCGTTTTTCACAGGTGATATCATATCGCCAATCACATATTCGGGCGCGTCATGCAGGAGGGCGGCGAGCCGCCATTTTGGCTCGGCCTTTGGCACGATGCGGGCGAAAAGTTCTTCAACCAGCAAAGAGTGCTCGGCGACGGAATAGGCAAAATCGCCCACTGTCTGCCCGTTCCAGCGCGCCACAAAGGCAAGGCCGTGGGCGATATCCTCGATCTCGATGTCCATCGGTGTTGGATCAAGTAGATCAAGCCTGCGGCCAGAGAGCATGCGCTGCCATGCGCGGGCTTGTTTTGGAGAAGATTTTGCCATTTTTCAGTGCCTGTGACTTGGTGCGCCCTTTTCTTGCCACATTTAACTCATATTGTAAGGGTGTGGATCAGACAAATCTGACCGCTGGATCGGGAAACCGGCCAAAGGGCCAATCAATAGGCCTGTTTTTGAGAGTATAATCGAGGAGCTTGGCAATGATCGAGCGAATTTGTACCAAGCGCATGTTTGCGCTTCTTTTGGGCTGTGCTGCGATCCTGACATCGTTGCCCGCCTATGCCGACAGTTGCACCACACGTGATGTGATGGTGGAGCGGTTGCAAAACACCTATCAGGAAGAATTGACAGGCGGCGGTCTTCACGGCGCGTCGGCTGTTGTTGAGGTCTGGGTTTCGGTGGAAACGGGCACATTTACCGTGATCAGCACGAACACGGCCGGCGAGGCCTGTATCCTGGCGACAGGAACAGACTGGCAAGGGCCGCTGGCGCTGACAAAAGTATCGGGCATATCAAGCTGAAACGCTCAAGATTGCGCAAAAAATGATAAGGTGATACTGCCAAGCCAAATTGGCTTAATACAGGTATCCCCATGTCATCAGACTATATTGTAAAAGACATCAAGCTCGCGGATTTCGGCCGCAAGGAACTCGACATTGCCGAAACGGAAATGCCGGGGCTTATGGCTCTGCGTAAAGAGTATGGCGAAGAGAAGCCGCTGAAAGGCGCGCGCATTGTCGGCTCTTTGCATATGACGATCCAGACTGCTGTTTTGATTGAAACACTGGTCGAGCTTGGAGCCGATGTGCGCTGGGCATCGTGCAACATTTTCTCGACACAAGACCATGCGGCGGCCGCGATTGCGGCAGGTGGAACGCCTGTATTTGCGATCAAAGGCCAGACGCTGGAAGAGCACTGGGACTATCTTGACCGTTCGTTCATGTTCCCTGAAGGGGCGAATATGATCTTGGACGATGGCGGCGATGCGACACTTTATGTGTTGCTGGGTGCGCGCGTCGAGGCGGGCGAAACAGACCTTATCGAAGTTCCGACCTCGGAAGAAGAAGAAGCGATTTTTGCCCAGATCAAAAAGCGCATGGCTGCGAGCCCCGGTTGGTTTACCAAGACGCGCGCCGATATTCAGGGCGTTTCGGAAGAAACAACAACGGGTGTTCACCGCCTTTATGATCTGCACAAAAAAGGCCAGCTGCCTTTCCCGGCGATCAACGTGAACGACTCTGTGACCAAGTCGAAGTTTGATAACAAATACGGCTGTAAAGAGAGCCTCGTTGACGGCATCCGCCGCGCGACCGACACGATGATGGCGGGTAAGGTTGCTGTTGTTATGGGGTATGGCGATGTGGGCAAAGGCTCTGCGGCGAGCCTGAGCGGCGCCGGCGCGCGCGTGAAGGTGACAGAGATTGACCCGATCTGCGCGCTGCAAGCGGCGATGGACGGATATGAAGTTGTTCTGCTGGAAGATGTTGTTGCCACAGCCGATATTTTCATCACCACAACCGGCAACAAGGACGTGATCCGCATCGAGCATATGCGCGAGATGAAGGACATGGCGATTGTTGGCAACATCGGCCACTTTGATAATGAAATTCAGGTGGCATCTTTGAAGAACCACAAATGGACCAATATCAAAGAGCAGGTCGACATGATCGAAATGCCGAATGGTCACCGCTTGATCCTGCTCAGCGAGGGCCGTTTGCTGAACCTTGGCAATGCTACGGGCCACCCATCGTTTGTGATGTCGGCTTCGTTTACCAACCAGGTTCTGGCGCAGATCGAGCTGTTCAAGAACGGTGATAACTATGAAAACCAAGTTTACATCCTCCCCAAGCACCTCGACGAAAAAGTTGCGCGCCTGCATCTTGACCGTATCGGTGTGAAGCTCTCCAAGCTCGATAAAGAGCAGGCCGATTATATCGGCGTGAGCACGGAAGGGCCGTTCAAGCCCGAGCATTACCGCTACTGAGACAGACTTGTTTTGAAACATGAAAAGCCCCGCGAAGCCTTGTGTCTCGCGGGGCTTTTTCTTGTGCAACAACAGATGGAAAACAATGCCGCTGCCCTGATCTGACGGGGGGTGACCTGAGCCCCAAGTTCCCTCCAGCTTTGCGCGGAGTCCTTGGGGTTAAATCTTTGGCGCTAGGCCACCATCTTGTCCATTGCCTTTCTCTGCAAAAATTCTATCGGGGTGAGGTTTCCCAATGCTGAATGTGGTCTGCGCCAGTTGTAATCCTCCTGCCATTCTTCAAGCGTTTTGCGGGCATCGCGCAATGTGCCAAACAGCGTTTCGTTGAGGCATTCGTCTCGAAGCTTGCCGTTGAAGCTTTCGATGAAGCCGTTCTGCTGGGGCTTTCCAGGCGCGATGTAATGCCAATCGATACTCGTTTCCTGAACCCATTTGAGGATCGCCATGCTGGTGAACTCAGTGCCGTTGTCTGACACGATTGTCTTCGGCATGCCGCGTTCAGCGATGATCTGATTCAGTTCGCGTGCAACGCGGTGGCCAGACAGCGACGTATCAGCCACCAGAACCAAGTTCTCACGACTGAAGTCATCAACGACTGCCAAGATGCGAAACCTGCGACCGTCTGTCAGAGCGTCAGAAACGAAGTCCAAGCTCCAACGTTGGTTTGGGCCATTGGGCAGGACCATCGGCTTTCTCGTTCCCAACGCACGCTTCCTGCCACCTCTGTGACGCACCTGAAGCTTCTCTTCACGGTAGATGCGCCTTACTTTCTTGTGGTTCACCTCAAAGCCCTCCCGCGCAATCATCACGTGGATGCGGCGGCAACCAAATCGACGCCGTTCACGAGACACGCGTTTGATTGCATCTCGCAGTTCCGCATCATCACCACGGCGCGAGAGATACCGCACCGTTGACCGATCAATCTGCAGCACATCACACGCCCGCCGCTGGCTCACACCGTGCGCATCGCACAGGTGAACCACCGCATTCCGCTTTGCCACGGGCGTCACCATTTTTTTGAATTGATGTCTCGTAGCATGGCGTTGTCCAACATCTGTTCGGCCAACAGCTTCTTCAGTTTGCCGTTCTCGTCTTCCAATGCCCGCAACCGCTTCGCGTCAGAAGGCTCCATACCGCCATACTTCGATTTATATTTGTAGAAAGTTGCCGAGCTGATCCCGTGCCGCCGACACACATCGGCGGTCTTCTCACCAGCTTCCTGTTCCTTGATCATCGATATGATTTGTTCGTCCGTAAATCGTGCCTTCATTTGTCCGTCCTTTTGTTGGGCGGACTCTACACAAATTTGGAGGAGTTTTAGGGGCGCAGGTCAGGGGATGCCCGCCTCACTCGAAGCTGTGTTTATCTGAATGCTTCACAGATCAGGGAGCTGCGCAGCTTTATTTAAGCGACTGAAGATGACGAAAAGTGCCAAATTTTCCCTTTGTTTCTAGGAAAACTGACAGTAGGCTCCCCCTAGAATTGCAACAGAATTAAGCATCAGGCAACGAGGCCTATTAAACGGGAGTATAAGAGTATGGGAAAAAGAGATGATCTAATCGCGCAGTATGCGGATGATCTGAAAAACAAGTGCGGCATGACGCCGGATATGGACTTGCTGACAAAAGTCACAATCGGCTGCGGCCCTGCGATCTATAATGCAGATGCTTCAACTGTTGCTGCGACACAGCCCAGCGAACTGGAGACTGTGAAAGAGAACTTCCTGATGAAAAAGCTTGGCCTCGCAGACAGCCCGCAGCTTATGGAAGGTATCAACGCCGTTCTTGAAACCTATGGTATGTCAGAGCGCAACAAATACCGCGCTGTTGTTTACTACATGCTGACAAAGCACTTTGGCAAAGAATCTGTTTACAAATAAGCAATGCATTTGACGCTGAGAGCGCCTGTCATTTTTGGCGGGCGTTTTCTATTTGAGCTATATTTTACCTAGTTGGAGTTTGGCCTGAGGCGCAACTTACGCTAGGTTGAACTTGTTCGAGTCAGTAGGGCCGAACCCAGATTTATATTCGCGTGTGGTGGTTAGGGAGCACGTGGGGTGAAAGAGGGTTCAGCCAGAGTTTGTCAGGCGTGAACCCTCTTTTTATGCTTCGGTTTTGCCCATCTTGCAGATGAGTCGCCATTCCTCTTCCGTAACAGGCTGCACGGAAAGACGCGGGCTTTTGACCAGAGGCATTTCGGCAAGGCGCGGCTCGGCTTTTATCATTTCAAGCGAGACGGGCTTTTCAAACGGGCGGACCGCTATGATATCGACGCACTCCCAACGAGGGTCATCTGTGCTGCTGTCGGGGTGCGCTTCGTTTAGAATCTTAACAATTCCCACGACCGATTTTTCCTTTTGAGAGTGATAGAAAAAGCCAAGGTCGCCCACGCGCATGTCGCGCATGAAGTTGCGGGCCTGGTAGTTGCGCACGCCGTCCCACTCCTCGCCCTTGTCTCCCTTGGCCACCTGATCGGACCAGCCCCATGTTTCGGGTTCGGATTTGAACAGCCAGTAGCGCATCAGCCGATGACCTTTTTCCAATGTTGGATGCGCACATCCGAGAAGAGGCCCGCCTTGGCGTAGGGGTCATTCGCGGCCCAGCTTTGGGCGGCGGTTTTATCTTCTACATCAAGGATCACGAGCGAGCCTGCCATATCGCCTGCATCATTAAGCAAGGGGCCGGCCATGGCGACAACGCCCGTTTCCGCGATATAGGCAAGATGCGCGTCGCGGTTGGCTTTGCGGGTGTCGAGTGCACCTTGTTTGTCAGTGCAAATAAGAGCGATGAGCATGATTATTCTTCCTTTAAGGGGCGTGAGAGAAGGTTTTGCAGCGCCTCGGAAACGCTGATTTTGCCAGTGCTGAGTACAGCGACGGCGGAGCAGATGGGCATATCGACATTAAGCTCTTTGGCCCAAGCGACAACGGCGTTGGCTGTTGGGATACCTTCGACGGTTATGGAGGTGTCAAAATGCTCCTGCCGTCCGAGGGCGAGGCCGAAGCGGTAGTTGCGAGAGAGTGCGGACGTACAGGTGAGGGCAAGATCACCAAAGCCCGCGAGGCCAGTGAGCGTTTCGGGGAGCGCACCGCGGCGCAGGGCGAGGCGTTGCATTTCAGCAAAGCCGCGGGTCATCAATGCGGCGCGGGCGCTATCGCCCATCCCCTTGCCGATGCAGGCGCCACAGGCGATTGCGATGACGTTTTTCAAAGCGCCTCCGAGCTCGGCTCCTGCTGTGTCGGTGGTGCGATAAATGCGCAAGTTGGGCGTTGTGAGAGCCTGTTGAAGTGTCTTGCCAAGCACCGCATCTTTGCAGGCGAGGGTGAGCGCCGTGGGCAAGCCACGGGCAATATCGGCGGCGAAGCTAGGGCCGGTAAGCAGAGCCGCTTTGGCTCGTGGAAGAGTGGCTCGGATTGTCTCGACAGGACCGAGGTGTGTTTCAAGATCAAGGCCTTTGCAGGCGGCGATGAGAGTGCGGTTTGCAAGAAGATCTGCATGTTCGGTGAGAAAGCCACGCAACTGCTGCATGGGCACGGCGAGGAGAACTGGCCCCTCGGTGGACATACTGGATAGCGCGTCAATTACGGTAAGGCTTTCAGGAAAAGGCGCGCTTGGCAGGCGACGGGTGTTTACGCGGCTGGCCTGCATTTCGGTGACACCGCTGCGCGCCCAGAGCGCCACGGGCTGACCCGTGCGAGCAAGTGAAATTGCCAGCGATGTGCCGAACGCGCCTGCGCCGAGAACGGTGATCATGCTTTGGCTCCTTTCTTGCCCGAGCCGAGCATTGACGGGCTGCTTGTGTCAAGCGGCCAACGGGGGCGGGCGGCGAGCGTGAAGTCATCTTGCTGGCCAGCAGCGAAAAGCTCAAGGCCAGCGTAGGCGATCATAGCGGCATTATCGGTGCATAGCGTAAGGGGCGGGCTGAGGAAAGCAGCGCCGAACTCATGCGCAACAGTCTCTAATGCGGCGCGAATGCTCTTATTGGCCGCAACGCCACCCGCCACGGCAAGCACAGGCTGCGTGGGGGCCGCTTCCATATAAAGCGTCATGGCGCGGCGGGATTTTTCGGCCAGAACATCGCTCACGGCAGCTTGAAAGCCTGCGCAAAGATCGGCGCGGTCTTGCCGTGTGATGCCGTCTTTCTTCACTACAATGGCATCACGGGCACGGAGCAGTGCTGTTTTGAGGCCAGAGAAAGACATATCACACCCTGCACGGTCAAGGAGTGGGCGGGGCAGGCGGAAGCGCTTGGGATCACCTGTGAGAGCTTCGAGCTCAACGCTTGGCCCGCCCGGCTGCGTGAGGCCGAGTAGACGGGCGGTTTTGTCAAAGGCTTCGCCGGGAGCGTCATCAATTGTGCCGCCGATGCGGGTAAACTCTTGTGCGCCGCGCACGAGGAGAAACTGGCAATGTCCGCCCGAAACGAGGAGCATGAGATAGGGATATTCGGCCGCATCGGTGAGGCGCGGGGTGAGCGCGTGACCTGCGAGGTGATTGACGCCGACGAGCGGCTTGCCCGAGCCTGCGACCAGCCCTTTGGCCAGCGCAACACCTGACATGACACCACCAATAAGACCCGGCCCGGCGGTAACGGCTATAGCATCAACATCGGCCAGCGTCAGTCCTGCCTGATCGAGCGCCTGAACCACGCAGCCATCGAGCCGCTCGGCATGAGCGCGCGCAGCGATTTCGGGGACAACGCCGCCGAAATCGGCGTGTAGGCTTGTTTGGCCCTCAACCACGGAAGAGAGCACCTGAGCTCCACCCGTTGTGCCACGGACCAGCGCTGCGGCGGTGTCATCGCAGCTGCTTTCGATACCAAGAATTGTGAGGGCGCGCATCATGGGGCTTTTCATTGCAAGGGCTTGTGTGGGCAGGTAACACCTTAGCCATGCGTAAAACAAGTTTGCCTCTCGTTCTTCTGACACGTCCGCAGGCCGCCGCCGAGCGCTTTGCGGCTTTGCTGCATGCCGTGCGTCCCGAGATTGAGGTGCTGATGAGCCCGATGATGCAGATTGTCCACGTGATGCCGGAGGCGCTGCCCGAGGCGGAGGTGCTTGTGTTTACGTCTGTTCATGGCGTTGATGGATATATCGCAGCGGGCGGCAAGGCGGCAGATGTTTATTGCGTTGGCCCGGCAACGGCTGCACGGGCGCAGCAGGCGGGGTGCACTGTGATTGCCGCCGAGAAAGACGCTGCAACACTCAAACCCTTGCTTGCAAAGGAAACGCGCCGTTTGTTGCAAGTCAGAGGTGCGCATGTTGCTGCCGATCTGACGCAGGCTGCACCTGATGTGCAGAGCATTGTGGTGTATGACCAGCCTTTGAAGTCGCTGAGTGGCAAAGCCAAGGCGGCTTTGCTTGGCGAACAGCCTGTGATTGTGCCGCTGTTTTCGCCACGCAGTGCGCTGGCTTTTGCGGCAGAGGCAAGTGAGGCGCACGCGCTTTATGCGGTGTTTATCAGTGAGGCTGCTCGTGATGCGGCTGAAATGCCTTCTGTAGAAACCGAAGTTGCCGAAACACCCGATGCGGACGGCATGGCAGAGGCCACCCTGCGGCTGATTGACAGACTATGATTGCTTGAGGCTTGGGCAAGGGGGGTCTAAGCTTTGTTGGTTATTGTATTATTGGTGAGATTCGGGAGGGCCGCGCGCCGTGGCACGCAAGACAAGCAAGAGCAAAACGCAAACCGAAGATGTGAAGCCCGAAACCGAAGAACCGGTTATCGATGCGGAAGCTGTTGACGTTGTTGAGGATGCGCCCGAGGTAGAGCTGCCAGAACCCGAAACGACTGAAGAATCTGAAGCTGAAGCCGAAGAGCCTGAAGATGAGGCGGAGCCGGTTGAGCAAATGCCTGCTCCTGCGCCCGTTGTCGTGCGCAAAGGTGGATTTGCTCCGATGCTATTGGGCGGTGTTTTGGCTGCTGGTGTCGGCTTCGGATCGGCGCTTTATTTGTTACCGAACCTGCCTGCCGGCTGGTTGCCTGACCAAGGGGACGACACAAGCGCGATGCTGGCTGAAAAGCTGGATGCACAAGCGGCAGAGATTGAAACTTTGAAAGCCCAAATGGCTGACGTGGGCGCAGCTGATGCGCTTGAAGCAGAGCTTGCTGACGTGAGCGGAAAAGTCGCCACGATAACGGCAGATGTGAGCGCGCTGAAAGGTGGCCTTAGCCAGATCAACGCAATAGAAACACGGTTGAACACGCTTGAAAAAGCGCCTGTGGAAAGTGCGTCGCCTGCGGCTGTTGAGGCCTACCAACGCGAGATGGCAGAGCTTCAGGAAGCTTTGGCTGCGCAGCGTGCTGAAGTTGAGGCAATGTCGGCCGAGGCCGAGGCCAAGCGCGCTTCGGCTGAGATGACGGCACAGGAGGCTTTGCAGCGCTCGGCGGTGAGCCAGATTTTGACATCGCTTGAAACGGGCTCAAGCTTTGGCGACGCGGTTGAGAGCCTGCGCGCCACAGGTGTTGATGTGCCTGAAGCCTTGGCGGCGCAGGCGGGCGGCGTGCCTTCCGTTGCGCAGTTGAGCGGTGACTTTCCCGATGTGGCGCGCGAGGCTTTGGCAGCAGCCAGAACGACAGAGGGCGGAGGCGGCATCGGCGCTTTTTTCAAGACTCAGCTTGGCGCGCGCTCGCTTGAACCGCGTGAAGGGAGTGACCCAGATGCTGTGCTCTCACGTATGGAAGCGGCCGCGCGCGAAGGACGTTTGGGTGATGTGATGGCCGAAGCGGAGGGCTTGCCGGACGAGGCAAAAGCCCCGTTGCAAGACTGGCTTGATGCAGCCAAGGCACGGCAAGCTGCGCTGGAAGCGGCAGAGGCTTTGAGCCAGCAAATGAATACGAATTGAGGGTGAAGAAATGCTTTGGTCACTGATAAAGATTTTCCTGTTCTTCGCCCTTATTGCAGCGGCCAGTTTTGGCGCGCTTGAGCTGCTTTCGATGGATGGCGGAATGCGGATTGCCATTGCCGGACAGGAGTATAGTCTGACGCCCCTTCAGGTCGTTATCGCGCTTGTGATGCTGGTTATCGCGGTTTGGATCTTTTTGAAACTTATGGGTTTTCTACTTGCGACGTTCCGTTTTCTGAACGGCGACGAAACGGCGATCTCGCGGTATTTTGACCGCAACAGGGAGCGCAAGGGGTTTCAGGCTTTGGCCGATGGAATGCTGGCTCTGGCCTCGGGCGAGGGGCGGCTTGCTCTGGCCAAGGCTGCGCGGGCTGACAAGTATCTGGACCGCCCCGACCTGACCAATTTGCTCACAGCTCAAGCTGCCGAAATGGCGGGTGACAAGGGCAAGGCGGAAGAGGCTTACAAGCGGCTTTTGACGGAGGATCGCACGCGTTTTGTGGGAGTGCGGGGCATTATGAAACAGCGTCTTGCAGCGGGCGAAACTGACAAGGCACTGGCGCTTGCAAAGACGGCTTTTGCGCTCAAGCCGGCCCATGAGGAAACACAGGATACGCTCCTGAAACTTCAGGCGCAGGAAGCCGACTGGAAGGGTGCGCGCGAGACGCTGAAAGCCAAGTTGAAGCACGGATCTTTGCCCCGCGATGTGCACAAGCGGCGTGACGCTGTGCTGGCACTTTCCGAGGCGAAAGACGTGCTTGCAGAGGATGGCGGAATTTCGGCACAGGAGCGGGCGATCGAGGCAAACAAGCTGTCTCCTGATCTTATTCCAGCGGCTGTTATGGCGGCGAGAAGTTACATTGCGCAAGGTAAGCCGAAGTACGCGGCACGCGTTATTTCAAAGGCTTGGACAGCACGTCCGCACCCTGACCTTGCGGGGGCTTTTGCCGAGATTGTGCCTGATGAAACGCCTGAAAAACGTATCAAACGCTTCAAGGCTTTGACGAAATACAACCCCGACAACCCCGAGACAAAACTACTGCTTGCAGAGCTTAATATTGCCGCCGAAAACTTCCCCGAAGCAAGGCGTGCTTTGGGCGACTTGGTCGAGACGCAAGGGGATGCGCGGGCACTGACGATTATGGCGGCTGTGGAGCGTGGCGAAGGGGCCAGTGATACGGTTGTGAAAGGCTGGCTGGCGCGGGCTTTGAGCGCGCCGCGCGGGCCACAGTGGGTATGTGAAAACTGCCAGCATATTCACGGCGAATGGACCCCGACGTGTGACAACTGCAACGCACTTGATACGCTTGCCTGGAAGCGCCCGCCGCAGGGCGAGGTGCAGGCACTTTCGAGTGCTGCGATGTTGCCTTTGATTGTGGGGGCTGTGGAGGACCACAGCGACGCGATTGACGATGCGGATGTTGTGGATGCCGAGCTTGCGGACGAAGGCAGCGAACGGTCGGGTTAACGCCCGATTTTGGGGGGGTGATATGCGTGCACAACCCGTGCACCATGCGTGCACCGCCTGAATCGGGGATTGAGCGCGATTAACGATTTCGCAGTGCCGTTAGGAAAGCGTTAGGATTGGTGCGCTCGATGCGAGCGCTCTCGACTTTTGCAGCAGGGATGATTATCTGCCCGTCATGGCACAAGGTAACACAAAATCAGATCCGAATTATAAGGTGATCGCCGAGAACCGGCGCGCGCGTTATGACTATGCGATTGAAGATGATCTCGAATGCGGGATTATTCTTGAGGGCTCTGAAGTGAAGTCGCTCCGCGACGGCGGCTCGAACATTGCCGAAAGTTATGCAGCTGTAGAAGACGGCGAACTCTGGCTCGTGAACAGCTATATCGCGCCTTACAAGCAGGCGCGACAATTCAAGCATGAGGAGCGCCGCCGCCGCAAGCTTTTGGTGAGCCGCAAGGAGCTGAGCAACCTTTGGAACGCAACCAGCCGCAAGGGTATGACCCTTGTGCCTCTGGTGATGTATTTCAACCATCGCGGGATGGTGAAGCTCAAGATCGGGATCGCCAAGGGCAAGAAGAACCACGACAAGCGCGCATCGGATGCCAAGCGTGACTGGGGCCGCCAGAAACAGCGGCTCCTGCGCCACGGAGACTGAAGCCGCTCTTAAGGGGAATTACGCCTCTTTATTTCCCGTTTCGCTATTTTCCGGATGTGCGATAGTTTGTCGCGACTAGGGCGGGGGTGCTTGCTCTGGCAAAAAGTAATTTTCCCAGGGAAGGGGTATCTTATGGAACTTATTATTGGTCTGATTTCAGGCGCGGTTGGCGGCAATGTTGCCGGTGGCCTTTTGAAAAACCTCAACCAAGGCACGCTGATCAACTCGATCTCGGGTATCGTAGGCGGCGGCCTCGGCGGCACGATCCTTGGCATGTTGGGAGCGCCTGATGTGGCCGGCGCTGCCGGTGCGGTTGGTGGCCTCGATATCGGCTCGATCATCGGGCAGATTGCCGGCGGCGGCGTTGGCGGTGGTGTTGTGTTGGCGCTTGTCGGCGTTGTTCGCAACATGATGAACAAGTAAGTTTTCAGACAATGTCTGAACGGCCAAGGCCGGACGCGGGAAACTGCGCCCGGCCTTTTTACGCTGGATTGGTTTTACTCAGGTATTGATCAGCATTGGCCGCGATATTAGGTTTGGCCCATCGCGGGACGACCTGCGACTTGGATTTTTTCCGGGACGACCCGGCCCAAAATTGGAGGGCTGTGTCATGGCCTGGATTTTACTTGTTTTTGCAGGCTTGCTCGAAATTGTATGGGCGTTCTTCATGAAGAAGTCTGCTGGCTTCACGCTTTTGGTTCCGAGCACGATCACCATTGTTACAATGATAGCGAGCTTTGCGCTGCTTTCGCTTGCCATGCGCGCACTTCCGCTGGGCACGGCCTATACTGTCTGGACGGGCATTGGTGCAGTTGGTGCGTTTACTGTTGGTATTGTCGTGCTGGGAGAGGCCGTAACGCCGTTGAGGTTGTTCGCGGCGTTGCTCATTGTTGCGGGTATCGTACTTATGAAAGTTTCGAGCCCGTCCGCTTAGTGCGGAAGCGAAGAGAACCCAGCCTTGCTCCTTACGCGCCTGCGCGGTAGAGATTTGTTAAATGCAAGATGGGGGCGATGATGGCGCAAGATGATCCGAAAACGCTGGTGAGCACAGAATGGCTTGCCGCGCATTTGAAGAACCCTGACTTGAGGGTGCTGGATGCGACATGGGTTTTGCCCCATGTCGAGCTTGACCCTGTGGCGGGATATAACGAAGCGCACATTCCCGGCGCGCGGTTTTTTGATATTGACGAGATTTCCGATCATCGCTCCGAGCTTCCCCACATGGTTCCGCCTGTTGAAAAGTTTATGAGCCGTATGCGCGCCATGGGTGTGGGCGATGGGCATCAGGTTGTTGTCTATGACCAAGTCGGCGTGAACTCGGCGCCGCGCGTTTGGTGGCTGTTCAAGCTGATGGGGCAAGAGAACGTGGCTGTGCTGGATGGTGGTTTGCCCAAGTGGCTGGCCGAGGGTCGCAAGACCGAGGATATGCCACCCATCGTGCGCGACCGTCACATGACAGTGCGGGTGCAGAACCATCTTGTGAAAGATGTGACGCAGGTTTCGGCGGCGGCGAAGCTTGGCGATTACGAGATTGTCGATGCACGCTCGCGCGGGCGCTTTGCGGGCACAGAGCCAGAGCCGCGGCCCGGGTTGCGGGGCGGGCATATCCCGAACTCGAAGAATGTGCCGTTTGGTGAACTGTTCAATGAAAACAACACGTTGAAAGCGCCTGAAGATTTGCGCGCCGTGTTTGAGGCGGCGGGAGTCGATTTGGGCAAGCCTGTGATCACGTCTTGCGGATCGGGGATTACGGCGGCGGTTTTGTCGCTTGCTTTGGAGCGGATCGGCAAGACCGACCACGCGGTATATGACGGCTCATGGGCCGAATGGGGCGCGTTTGGAACGCTGCCTGTAGAAACTGGAGAAGCCTGATGTTTTCTAACCTGAAGAACCAGCCTGTCGACAAGATCATGCAAGTGATGACCAAGTTCAAGGCCGACCCGCGGCCCAACAAGAT
The DNA here is from genome assembly GCF_025751535.1 of Lentibacter sp. XHP0401. GTDB lineage: Bacteria > Pseudomonadota > Alphaproteobacteria > Rhodobacterales > Rhodobacteraceae > Lentibacter. The sequence continues at coordinate 256,585 of NZ_JAOWLC010000003.1, forward strand.
TGACCTTGGTGTGGGTGTTTACAAAAACGCCGAGGGCGTGACACCGGTGATGCGGGCGATCAAGCAGGCCGAGCACCAGCTTTGGGAGACGCAGGACACCAAGGCATATGTTGGCCTTGTGGGTGACCCTGCTTACAGTGACGCGATGGTCAAGCTGGTGCTTGGTGACGCAGTGCCCCGCGAGAATATCGGTGCGGCAGCAACACCCGGTGGCACGGGCGCTGTGCGCCAGGCGTTTGAGATGATCAGGATGGCGACGCCGGAGGCGCGGGTCTTTGTGAGCAATCCGACATGGCCGAACCACATCAGCATTTTGCAGTATGTCGGGCTTGAGTGTGTGCAATACCGCTACTTTGATGCCGAAACGCGGAGCGTTGATTTTGACGGGATGATGGCTGACCTTGACGGGCTGAAGGCCGGCGATGTTGTGCTGCTGCACGGCTGTTGCCACAACCCGACGGGTGCGAACCTGACGCTCCCGCAGTTTCAGCAGGTGATTGAGGTGATGAATGCCAAGGGAGCGATCCCGTTGGTGGATATTGCTTACCAAGGCTTCGGGGACGGTTTGGAAGAAGATGCGGCGGCGACGCGGCTTGTGGCCTCTAGCGTGCCCGAGTGTCTGATTGCGGCGAGCTGTTCGAAGAATTTTGGTATCTACCGCGAGCGCACGGGGCTTTTGATGTGTGTCAGCCAAGACGCCGCCAAGACGCCGCTGACGCAGGAGAATCTCGCGTTTCTCAACCGTCAGAACTATAGCTTCCCGCCCGATCACGGCGCGCGGCTGGTGACGATGATTTTGAACGATGACACGCTGAAAGCCGAATGGATGAGCGAGTTGGAAGAGGTGCGCCTTGGTATGCTTGGCTTGCGTGAGCAGTTGGCAGGCGAGTTGGCACGGCTGACGAACTCGGACCGCTTTAACTTTCTGCGCGAACATCGTGGGATGTTTTCGCTATTGGGCACGGGCCCTGATACTGTTGAGGCGCTGCGTGCGAACAACGGGATATATATGATCCCTGACAGCCGTATGAACATTGCCGGTTTGAACAAAGAGACTGTGCCGTTGCTTGCCAAGGCGATTGTTGAAGCGGGTATTTAGGCTCGAATTTCCGCTTTGCGAAAATCCGACCGGCTGGGGGCTCTGCCCCCAGACCCCCGGGATATTTATGGCAATAAGAAAGAGCCGGATCAGGCGAGGGCGTCGAGAAGTCTGCCGTGCATTTCTGGATTGGCGGTGAGCACGCCTTGAGAGGCGGGGTCGGGTTTGTTGAAGATGAGGGGCGCGCCGTGACGGTCTGTGATGCGCGCACCAGCTTCGGACAGTAGAAGCGCGCCTGCGGCGATGTCCCATTCCCAAGAGCGCCGCAGGGTGATCATGGCGTCAAAGCGGCCTTCGGCGACGAGCGCGAGGCGATAGGCCAGTGAGGGGCGGTGCGCGCGTTTGAGCGTTGGCGCTCCGTCTTTCCAGTGTTTGGCCTCGAACACCGGCTTTGTGGCGAGGACTTCGAGGGTATCATAATCGGCATTCGAGGACATGCGCAGGGGCACGCCATTGAGCGTTGCGCCTTGACCACGGGCGGCAGCGTAGAGCTTCTGGCGCAGGGGAAGATAGACCACGGCAGCAACAGGCACGCCCTCTTCGACGATTGCGAAGCTGTGCGCCCAAGTTGTCGAGCCTTCGATGAAACTGCGGGTTCCGTCTATCGGATCAATTACGAAGGCGCGGTGTTTGCCGAGGCGCTGGCCTGTGTCTTCGCTTTCCTCGGAAAGCCAGCCATAATCGGGGCGGGCAATTTGCAGCGTATCCTCCAGGTATGCGTTTACAGCAAGGTCTGCCTCGGTGACGGGGCCTGCGTTATCATCCTTGTCCCACTTTTTGAGGCGGTCCATGGCGAAACCTGTGGCGATTTCGCCTGAAGTTTGCGCGGCTTTGATGAGCAAATCGAGATCAGGATCCTGCAAGGGTGAGACCTTCAACAAGCAGCGACGGCACAACGCGGGAGAGATGTGTGCGCGCGTCATTTGCGGGAATGATGGTGCGCAGCATATCGCGTAGGTTGCCAGCGATGGTGACTTCGTTGACGGCGTGAACCACCTCGCCGTTTTCGACCCAGAAGCCTGATGCGCCGCGGGAATAGTCGCCTGTGTTGGGGTTTATTGTCGAGCCGATGAGCGAGGTGACGAGGAAGCCTGTGCCCATGTTGCGCAGAAGCTCGGCGCGGGTTTGCGCGCCTTGCGTGAGTGCTACATTCCATACGCTGGGCGAGGGCGCGCTGCCTGTGCCCCGTGCGGCATTGGCTGTGGAGGTGAGGCCGAGTTTGCGGGCATTGGCGAGATCGAGCGTCCAGCCTTCGAGCACGCCATCGCGGATGATGTGGCGGGGGGCGGTGGGCAGGCCCTCGGCATCAAAGGGGCGCGAAGCAGAGGTGCGGGGGCGGTGCGGGTCTTCCACGATCGAGAGGTGCGGAGGCAAAACCTGCTCGCCCAGTGCATCGCGAAGCCATGAGGAGCCGCGCGCGACCATGGCGCCGTTGACGGCGGCGAGGAGGTGCCCCAGCAATGTGCTTGAGACGCGCTCGTCAAATATTACAGGGTAGCTGCCTGTTTTGGGCTTTCGGGGGTTGAGCCGCTCGACTGCGCGGGACGCCGCCAGCGCGCCGATTTCTTCGGGGCTGCGCAGATCGGCCTGAAAGATGCGACCGTCACCGTCATAGTCGCGCTCCATGTGAAGACCTGTGCCTGCGATGGCCACGCAGGACAGCGAGCGCGATGAGCGCTGGTAGCCGCCTGAAAAGCCTGTGCTTGTGACGAGATGCACGGATGTTTGCGAATAGCTGGCGCTGGCGGACTGCACCTGACTGATACGCGTGTTGGCGAGGGCGGCAGCCTCGGCGCGACGGGCATCGTCTTGCAGGACCTCGGGGCTTGGCTCGGGGGTATCATCGTAAAGCTCAAGCGCTTTGATATCCCAGGATGTTGCCAGTTGGTCTGGCGAAGCGAGGCCGATGTAAGGATCTTCCGGCGCTTCTCGGGCCATGGCGACAGCGCGCCCGGCGACTTGCAGCAGGGCTTCCGGCCGGGTGTCGGAGGACGAAACCATCGCTTGCCGTTGGCCGACCATGACGCGCAGGCCAAGATCGGTTCCTTCGGCGCGTTCGGCTTGTTCAAGCTTGCCTTCGCGCATATCGAGAGAGACTGAGCGACCCTCAAGGGTGATGACATCGGCGCTATCTGCGCCTGCTTCGAGGGCAGCTTGCAGAGCGGATTGAGCGAGAGTTTCGAGCGTGTTTTTCATGCGCCTCTTGTGGGCCATATACGGGGCGCATTCAAGTCACGACTGCAAGATCAGCCTGCGAGGGCGCCGAGCCACAACGCGTCGATGTTGTCGATCTTCTCCGGTGAGAAGGAGATGCCGCTCTCCCAATAGCGGCCTGAGGGAACATAGTATCCGAGGCGTTCTTCTGCTGTTTTTGCGGCCGCGAAGCGTTTTGCGTTGGGCGCGCGAACGGGCTTAGCGAAGCTATCGGAAGTAACTGTGGGAAAGAGCAGGCGGCTTTGGGGCGCATCAAAGCGCATACAGGCGCAATTCCGAGTTGCGGCATGTAGTAAGAGGCGGGCGGATTTGGCCTCGAGATTGCGAAGGGAAATGTCGTTGCGCAAAGGGTCGGCTGTGCCCGTGCCATAAAAATGGGTCGGGCCGCTTTGAGGATAGATCATATCGCAGCCCGCGAAGATGATAGCCCTTGGTTTGAGCGTAGCGAGCGCCCAGTAACCGGCTGTGAAGGCCATAGTTCCGCCAGCGTATAGCACGCCGCCGAAGTGGTTGTTGGCGGGGACGTAGGCGGAGGACATAACGCGCATTTGGTCTGGTTCAAGCGTTTTGGGTGCGCGCTCGTGAGGAAAGTCATCGGGTGCGATGTGATGTGTCCAGTCAGGGCGGATTTGCCAGGCATTGTTTATGGCTATGATGGCCGAGAAGCGTGAGCGCGGCCAGGCTGCGCAAGCTGTCACTGAAGGGGCGCTCCCCATGATTAGGACAGGTTTTTCAGTCATCCGGCGGCTTCCTGTGTTTGTGAAGGAGTCCCTTCAGATTCTTTTGAAGCATACGGGGTCTGCTTGAACAGGGATCAAATTTGGAAACAAAAAGGGCGCAGCCTGCGCCGCGCCCCAAGAGAGTGTTTTGCTGAAACTTACTTCAGGCGCTGGCCGTTGGCGAGAACGTGGCCCTGTTCGTTGACTTCGATCTTGGAGTTGAGCGTGTCGGGGGCTTCGCCGGGAACAGCGAAAAGGCCCATCATCATGCGCGCGCCCATGGCTTGCTCTTCGGGCAGAAGGCCCATGCCGACGAGCTTGTCGATGAGGCCGTTGCCGCCGACGAGCTTGAGATCAACTGCGCCTGTGGGTTTTGGCATTCCGGGGATGGTTTCCATATCGGAGTTGTCGAAAGTGAAAGCGCCTTCACCTGTGAGCGCTGCACCTGCGATGCTGAGATTGATGGTGTTGATGTTGACAGAGTTCACCTCGCCGGGTTTCTTCTCGCCTGTTTCAATCGAGGCCATGCCCTCGGGATCCATCATGTCAAACAGGAGTTTGGCTTTGCCTGACAGATCAAGGTGAAGCGTGGCCGGATCACGGGGGAGCTGGCCTGTCGGATCGATCATGCCCCAGAGCATTTCGGAGGTTGTGAAATTGCTCAGCTCGATTGTGAAGCCGTAGTCTTGCTCTTCTTCGGAGGCGGTGATTGGCATAGCGAGCGCAAAGGCACTTTTCTCGGCGTTGATTTCGACCGGGAATGGAATTTGGCCGCCCGTCATTGTGGATTTGAGGCCCAGAGCCTCACCGCTGTAGGCCAGCCCGCCTTCATCCATTGCAACTTTCAGCATTCCGCTGTCGGAGGAAGAAGAGCCGATGGTTTGCTGGCCATCTTCGGTGATTTCAACATTGGTCATGCCGCCTGTGTAGCCAAAGCTGCCATCAAAAGCGAAACCTGCTTTGAGCAGGGCAGAGATGTTTTGCGCGTCAAAGTTGCCATCGTTCGGGTAGGCACCTGTGCCGTTGAATGTGAGCGCATTGAGCGCGCCCGTCATTTTGAAGTTGTCCAGTTCGTCCGTGTCTTCGGGCGGGGTGATATCAAAGGTATAGCTAAGCTTCTCGGCAGTGAAGTTTTGCACCACATCGCGGATGTTGCCGATTTTCATGCCGGTTTTGCCTGCAACACCTGCCATGTTGAAAGCCATTGTGCCGATGTCCATGGGCTTGCCCTCGATTACGAGGTCACTCACAGTCATGTCGAGCGCGGCGGCGGTGTAGGTGTAAGTCATGTCATCGGGGCTGCCCGAAACGATGATCGAGAGGTCCTTGTTGTCGTAATTGAGAACGCCGGACACGTCTTTCTCGCCTTCTGATGCAAAGCTGAAGGCGATGGGCAGAGTTTCGGGGAGATTGATTTCGACGGAGCCATCCGAGAGGTTGGTGAAGTTCATTTCCCCCATGCTGATATTCACGCTGCCCTCTTCTTCGGGGACAGGGATGGAGAGCTTGAGCCCGGAAACGGTGAGTGTGTCGCCCGACGTTGCCTCGGAGCCTTCGACCGTATAGCCGAAGTTGTTCATATAATCTTTCCAGTCCTGCCAGACGTTTTGCGCGTTGATTTCGGCAAATGCGGTTGAGGCCGAGAAGACGAGAGCAGTGCTGCTGAGGAGAAGTTTGCGTGAGATCATGTTGAAACCTTTCGGGGAAATACGTTTGCTGCAATGTCTGCCCCGTGTGGGCGGGGGTCAAGGGGTGTTCTAACTGGACGAGAGGATAACAGAAGACTACCAATATTGGAAAACAGGAGGATGACATGGGTGATGTAACTGGCAAAACTGTGCTGATCACAGGCGCAAGCCGCGGAATTGGCGAGGCGACGGCACGGCTTTTTGCGCAAAAGGGCGCAAATGTGGTGCTTACGGCCCGCTCCGAGGCGGCGATTGACGAGATCGCGCTTGATATTGGTGAAAAGGCGATGGCTGTGGCCTGTGATGTATCCAAATACGGCGATGTGCGTAACGCTGTGGAGCACGCTGTGGGCCGCTTTGGCGGTATCGATATTCTCATTGGCAACGCGGGTGTTATCGAGCCTGTCGCGATGCTGGCCGAGAGCGACCCAGACGATTGGGGCCATGCGATCGACATCAACCTGAAGGGTGTTTACCACGGGATGCGCGCGGTGATGCCCCGGATGATCAAGCAGGGCCACGGAACCATTATTACCATCAGTTCAGGTGCGGCGCATAACGCGCTTGAAGGCTGGAGCCATTATTGCGCCTCAAAGGCGGGGGCGGCCATGATGACCAAGGCGGCGCATGTGGAAGGCGCGGCCAAAGGGCTGCGCGTGATGGGGCTTTCGCCCGGGACGGTGGCAACGCAGATGCAACGCGAGATCAAGGCCAGCGGTGTAAACCCTGTGAGTGCTATGAACTGGGAAGATCATATTCCAGCCGAGTGGCCGGCGCGCACTTTGCTTTGGATGTGCAGCGAGGCGGCGGATGCGCATTTGGGGCAGGAGCTTGCCCTGCGCGATGAGGGCCTGCGCAAGACTGTCGGGCTGATATGATCAGTCTCGCGAAAGAGGGCGCGCTCTGGGTTGTGTCTCTAAACCGCCCTGAAAAGGCCAATTCTCTGACAGCCGCCATGCTTGAGGAGCTTTGCGAAATTGTCGAAAGCGCGGGCGAGGCGCGGGTGCTCGTGCTGACGGGCGAAGGGAAAGTCTTTTCTGCCGGAGCCGACCTTGACGAAGCGCGCGCAGGCCTTGCGACCTCTCCTTTATGGGAGCGGCTCTCTGGCTCTCTGGCGGGCTTTCAGGGCCTCAGCATTGCTGCGCTCAACGGCACTTTGGCAGGCGGAGCCATGGGCATGGCGCTGGCCTGTGACATGCGGCTGGCTGTGCCAAGTGCGAAGTTTTTCTACCCGGTGATGAAGCTTGGATTTCTGCCCCAGCCGTCTGACCCTGCGCGAATGAGTGCCCTTATCGGCCCTGCGCGCACCAAGCTTGTTTTGATGGGCGGGCAGAAGATTGTGGCCGAAGAGGCGCTGGCCTTCGGGCTTGTTGATCGTATCGTCGAGCCTGGCGCGCTGATGGAGCACACGCGAGAGATTGCTGCAGATGTGCTGGCGGCAAAGCCCGAGATTATCTCGGGGATCAAGCGGATGATTTGACCCAGTCTTTCGCCTCGTCAAGCTCGTCCATATCAAACATGCGCAGTTTGGTAGACATAAAATAGCCTGCCGCCTTGGTGATCGGGCTTATCCAGCCGATATCCGACACCACGGCGACGCGGTCGATATGCTTGAGATGCGTTATATCAAACTTGATACCCGGCCAGAGGACCGAGGGCTCGAAGCCGGCAAAGCTTTCTACGACCTCGATAAAGTTGATACTGCCGTGTTTGTCGATAAAGGCCTGAATAGGGGTTATGACGGTGTCATAATCCTCTTTGGTGATTTTGCCTGATACGGTGATCATTGCAGTTTTGGTGCTGTCGTCTTCCGAGTAAACCAATGACATGTTTGGCCCTCCTTTCACTCCCAATATAGGCAGTTACGTCACGCTTTGAACTGATACAGCGCAATTTGGCCGAGCGCACGCATTCAGGGATGGATTTTCAAGCCTGATGTTCAGTTGTAAATTGTGGCCGAACGGGGCATTAGAAGCAGGCATAAGCGACTTGTCAGAGGACATCGAGATGGACGGACAACCTGAGATTATCACAGCGGCACTTGGGTATCTGGAGCAAGGCTGGACGCTGGCAGAAAGCTGGCTGTTGAGCCCTGCGGCATGGTCTCAATTTGCCTTGCTGATTGTGGCTTATGTGATGGCCGTTATGGCCGCGCGGATGCTGCGGCCCAAGATTGCCGCGCTGCTCACACCCGAGGAAACACAGAAAAACATATTGGCCAACGGGCGGCGCTGGTTGCTGGCGTTTCTCCCCCTGATGCTGCCGCTTCTGGCGTATGTTTTCACCGCCATTGGCGAGAGCGTGGTGCGCTCCTTGTTTGATTCGGGCGCTGTGATTGCGTTTGGCAAGCGCGTGTTCCTGTTTCTTGCGGCGCGTATTCTGGTAAAGGAAATCCTGCGCGACCCTTTCCTCAAGTTGCTGGGCCGTTATGTGCTTATTCCGGTGATGGCGCTTTATGCGGTGGGTTTGCTTGACCTTGTGAGCGCCAAGTTGGCCGAGTCTGTTGTCACCCTGGGCAATATCAGCTTTTCTCTCATGTCGATTGTGCGCGGGCTGATTGCGGGCTCTATCCTGTTCTGGCTCGGGTGCTGGTCAAACGAGCAGTCGAGCGCGTTTATCGAAAAACAACAGGAGATGCGCCCCGCCACGCGCACGCTTGCAGCCAAGACAGCCGAGCTGATGATTTTCGGGATCGCGTTTCTGGTATTGATGAATGTCATGGGCATTTCGCTCACCTCGCTTGCCGTGATTGGCGGTGCGATTGGTGTGGGCCTCGGCTTTGGTCTGCAAAAGATCGCGTCTAACTTTATCTCCGGTGTCATCCTGCTTGTCGAAGGGCAGGCCACTGTCGGCGATTTTGTCGAGCTTGATGGCGGTGAGGCGGGTAAGATTGTCAAGATGACAGCGCGTGCCGCTATCCTGGAGACATTTGATGGCCGCTGGATTGTTGTTCCCAACGAAGATTTCATCACCACACGGGTGGTGAATTACTCGGATTCTGGCAGCGCAAACCGCTATGAAGCACCCTTTTCCGTGAGCTATGATACCGATATCAACCTCGTGCCAGCGATCATCGAGGCCGCTGTCGCCACCCACCCGAAGGTGCTGAATGCGCCCGAGCCACCTGACTGTGAGCTGCGCGGGTTTGGCGACTCTGGTGTCGATTTTGCGGTTGAGTTCTGGGTAAACGGGCTAGACGACGGTGAGAATAAATTTACCTCGGATGTGTTGTTCCTGATTTGGAATGCGTTGAAGGAAAATGGCATCGAAATCCCCTATCCTCACCGTGTTGTCGAGCTTCACGACAAGCGTAAACCGTGAAGCGTGCACTTGTCATAGGTGCGGGGCCAGCGGGGTTGATGGCGGCTGAGGAGATGGCCTTGGCAGGCCTGCAAGTGACGGTTGCCGAGGCCAAGCCCTCCCCTGCACGCAAGTTTCTGATGGCAGGTAAGTCGGGTCTCAACCTCACCAAAGACGAGCCTTTCGAGGCCTTTTGCGCGGCTTACGAGCAGCCCGCGCTGCGCCCGATGCTGGAAGCTTTCGGGCCACAGGATGTCATCCGCTGGGCCGAAACGCTGGAGCAGGAGGTTTTTACGGGTTCTTCGGGGCGGGTATTCCCAAGGGCGATGAAAGCCTCGCCGCTGCTGCGCGCGTGGCTTAAACGGCTCGATGCGCTGGGTGTAGAGCTCAAAACGCGGCATCGCTGGCATGGTGGCACGGCGTTTGAAGCCCCCCAGGGGCGCGTTGATCTGCCTGCCGATGTCACGGTGCTGGCCATGGGTGGCGCAAGCTGGGCGCGGCTTGGTTCCGATGGCGCGTGGGCCGCGCAGATGCCTGATCTGGTTGCGCGCTTCAAGCCTGCCAATATGGGGTTTGCGGTGAACTGGTCGGCGCATATGGAAGCGCTGTTTGGCGCGCCGGTGAAGCAAGTGGAGCTTCGGGCTGGCGGGCAAAAACACCGCGGCGAGTTCGTCGTTTCGGGGCGCGGACTGGAAGGGGGCGGCATCTATGCTGTCTCAAAAGCGATGCGGGAGGGTGCTGATTTGTGGCTTGATCTGATGCCTGATGTGACACTGGAAGAAGTTCAATCGCGGCTTGCCAAAGCGGGCAAGCAAAGCCTGCCAAACGCGCTGAAGCGCCTGAAGCTAGACCCGGTCAAGCGCGCGCTTTTCTTTGAATTCGGCAAGGATAGAGACACATCTGTTGCCGAAACGCTTAAAAACCTGCCCATCACACATGTAGGCCCAAGGCCGACAGACGAAGCAATCTCGACAGCAGGTGGCCTGCGTTTTGATGCGCTCGATGAAAGCTTGCAGATCAAGAGCCAACCCAAGGTTTTTGCAGCGGGGGAAATGCTTGATTGGGAAGCACCCACTGGTGGCTACCTGATTACAGCTTGTCTCGCCACAGGCAAATGGGCAGGTCTGCACGCCGCGAAACTGGCCTAGCTCTTTTTCTTGCTAAAAATATCCCGGGGGTCTGGGGGCAGCGCCCCCAGTTGGTCGGATTGTGCGAAGCACAATTCGAAATGGATCAATGCGCTTCAGCCCAGTTCGCGCCTTGCCCTGCATCCACAATCAGCTTCACATCAATTTTCACTGCCGGCTCTGCTGCGCCTTCCATTATCTCGCGGGCCACCGCAATAGTCCCGTCCACCGCTTCATTCTCAACTTCAAACAGTAGTTCGTCATGCACCTGCAACAGCATCTTTGCGGGCAAACCTGCAATCGCCTCCGGCATACGGATCATGGCGCGACGGATGATGTCGGCGGCTGTGCCCTGGATCGGTGCGTTGATGGCGGCGCGTTTGGCAAAGCCGGCGCGGGGGCCTTTGGCGGCAATCTCCGGGGTGTGGATCTTGCGGCCGAAAAGCGTCTCTACATAACCGTATTCTTTTGCAAACTCGGTTGTCTCGTCCATATAGGCGCGGATGCCGGGAAAGCGCTCGAAGTAGCGGTCGATGAAGCCTTGCGCTTCGCTGCGCGGGATGCGCAGGTTGCGCGCGAGGCCGAAGCCCGAGATGCCATAGATCACCCCGAAGTTGATCGCCTTGGCGCGGCGGCGGATGTCGGGGGTCATCTCGTCCAGCGGGACATCGAATATCTCGGAGGCTGTCATCGCGTGAATATCGTGCCCATCTTTGAACGCCTGTTTCAGCGTATCAATCCCCGCGATATGCGCGAGGATGCGCAACTCGATCTGGGAGTAGTCCAGGCTGATCAGCGTTTTGCCTTCTTCGGCGATAAAAGCCTCGCGGATGCGGCGGCCTTCCTCGCTGCGCACGGGGATGTTTTGCAAGTTCGGATCGCTTGAGGCGAGGCGGCCTGTGGTGGCGCCTGTTTGCACATAAGAGGTGTGGACGCGGCCTGTTTCGGGGTTGATGTGGTCTTGCAACGCATCTGTGTAGGTGCTTTTCAGTTTGGAAAGCTGGCGCCAGTCGAGCACGCGAGCGGGAAGCTCGTGTTCTGTTGCCAGTTCTTCGAGGATATCCGCGCCCGTGGCGTAAGCGCCTGTTTTTCCTTTTTTGCCGCCTTCGATCCCCATTTCGTCAAACAGGATTTCGCCCAGTTGCTTGGGGCTGCCGACATTGAAGCTGCGCCCTGCAAGTTCGTGGATTTCGGCCTCGAGCCCGGCCATTTTCTGCGCAAAAGCGTTGGACATGCGCGAAAGCGTGTCGCGGTCCACCTTGATGCCGTGCATTTCCATTTGCGCGAGCACGGGCACAAGCGGGCGCTCGAGCCGTTCGTAGACAGAGGTGACTTTTTGCGCATGGAGTTGCGGCTTGAAAATCTGCCAGAGCCGCAGGGTGATATCGGCGTCTTCCGCTGCGTATTTAACGGCGTCGTCGATCCCGACCCGGTCAAATGTGATCGCGGATTTGCCGCCGCCGAGGAGCGATTTGATGGGGATCGGGTTATGGCCCAAGTAGCGCTCGGAGAGGGCGTCCATGCCGTGATTGTGCTCGCCCGCGTGCAAGGCGTATGACATGAGCATCGTGTCATCAATCGGGGCGATATCGACACCGTAGCGCTTGAGCATTTTGGCGTCGTATTTCATGTTCTGCCCGATCTTCATCACGGACGGGTCTTCGAGCAGCGGTTTGAGCAGGGATAGGCACTGTTCCAGCCCAATCTGGCCTTTTGTGATCTCGTCAGAGCCGAAAAGTTGGCCCTCCTCCCCCTCTTTATGGGCGAGGGGAATGTAGCAGGCATGGCCCGCCTCGACACAAAGCGAGATGCCGACAAGATCGGCGCGCATTTCGTCCAGGCCTGTGGTTTCGGTATCAACGGCGACATAGCCACGTGCCTTTGCCAGTGCGACCCATTTTTCAAGCTCTTCGACTGTGCTGACTTTATCGTAAACCGCCTTATCAAAGTCAGGCGCATCGGGTGTGCCGGCGGGGGCCGCCGGTGCATCGGGCTCGACAATCTCGGGGGCTTCTTTGCCCATATGGTCGGCGACACGCTTGGAGAGCGTGCGGAACTCCATTTCGGCGAGGAATCCGAGGAGCGTGTCCGGGTCGGGGTCTTTGACCTCAAGATCATCGATGGTGAAGTCGAGCGGGGTTTCGCAATCAAGTTGCACGAGGCGCTTGGACAGTTCGATCTGGGCGCGGTGCTCGATCAGGGTTTCGCGGCGCTTGGGTTGTTTGATCTCTTCGGCGCGGTCAAGCAGCTCTTCGAGCGAACCATATTCGTTGATCAGCAGTGCGGCTGTTTTGATGCCGATGCCCGGCGCGCCGGGGACGTTATCGACAGAGTCGCCGGCAAGTGCCTGTACATCGACAACGCGCTCGGGGTAGACACCGAACTTCTCGTGCACGCCGTCGCGGTCGATGCGGCGGTTTTTCATGGCGTCGAGCATTTCGACGCCGCCGCCGACAAGCTGCATGAGGTCTTTATCGGAGGAGATGATGGTGACGCGGCCGCCTGCTTCGCGGGCCTGGCAGGCAAGAGTCGCGATCATATCGTCGGCCTCGTAGTTTTCCATCTCTTTGCAGGCGATGTTGAAGGCCTCTGTCGCGCGGCGGGTGAGCGGCATTTGCGGGCGCAAGTCTTCGGGCATGGCCTCGCGGTTGGCTTTGTAGAGGTCATACATATCGTTTCGGAAGGTGTGGGAGCCTTTGTCAAAGATTACGGCGACATGCGTGGGCGCGTCGGGCCCGTTGTTGTCCTCGACATAGCGGTAGATCATGTTGCAGAAGCCTGCGACCGCGCCGATGGGTAGGCCATCGGACTTGCGGGTGAGCGGGGGCAGCGCGTGATAGGCGCGGAAGATGAAGGCGGAGCCGTCGATCAGATGAAGGTGGCAGCCTTTGCCGAATGTGGTCATCGCGCGTCTCCCATTAGGTGTGGCTTATGGTTTGCCACGAAGCGGGCTGCGCTTAAAGAGGGAAGTCTTATGCAGAGCGCGTTATGCGGACTTGCCAGCAGTTGTTGCGGGCGGAGCGGGCATCAACAAAGGCGATATCCTCGCGCGCGAGGAGTGAGGCGGCGTAGGATTCGATTTCGCTTGCGGGCGTGACCCGGCCTGTGCCGTAGATGATGCGTTCGTCTTTTGAGTAGGCTTTCAGCAGGTAGTCGGGCGAGGTTTTCAGCACATCGGGGAAGCCTGAGCCGTTTGCATGGCACGTCTCGGCGCAGAGGAAGATGGGGCCTGTTTCGGCGTAGGGCTGGTTTTGGCCAAAGGGTTTGTGGGCACAAATAAGCATAGGTGCCCCCTCGGGAATGTTGCGCAGGCAACAGCGGCAAGGGTTGCCTGCACCGCTTGAAACGCTGCGCTCGGCTGGCATTCCGTAGGCATCAGGCCCGTCTGCGCGCAGGGCATCAGCTTCGGCTTGGGGCATTCCGTGAAACTCGATCATGTTTATCTCCTTCTCTGGCAGATAAACTAAAAAGGCCGCCCGCAGGCGACCCGTTTCATGCGCAATGATTTAGGGCTTAGACTTTGCCTTCAAAGTCTTTGTGCACATACTTCGCGTCACAATATGGGCATTCTACCCAGCCGGTATCATGGGGGATCTGGAGCCAGACGCGGGGGTGGCCGCCTTCGCCGCCGTCACATGAAAAGCGGTAGCTGTCGACGATTTTTGTCTCGGGCGCTTGGGTTGTCATGTGTGCAGTCCTTCAGGGGCAAGTTTGTGCGGCAATATAAAACGAGGCGGGGCGGAGGGGCAAGCCTGATCAGTCGGCAAAGAGATGGTCGATGTTGACGATCTCGAAGGCTTTTTCGTGATGCGCTGCGAGAAATTGTGCAAGCGCAGATGCGTTGGCCTCGGGGCTTTCGGTTTCGCGGATGCGGAAATGACCATCAAAGTTGGCATCGCGCAGCTCGTCGCTTTCGTGAACCATGTCGGCGCGGATTGTGGGCAGGAGTCGCTCCAGCGTTTCTTTGGGCGTCTTCTCGCCAGCGAGGCCAACGCGCTTGGCATGGCCTGTGAGATACTCATCGGTAAAGGTGCACTCGACTTCGAGCAATCGGGTTTTGGAACGGTCGGCGCAGAAATCATTGAGCAGGTCGATATTGCTTGGATCAATGCAGACGACGAGTTGATCTGATTCGTAATAGTCAAACAACATGCGGACAAGTGCGCGGCGGTGGCGGTGACGTTTGCCCATAGTGGACTGGATGCCGCCAAGGTCGGGCAGGGATGTGCTGTCTTCGTTGAAGAGATATTCGATGCAGGGCACGTTTGTCATTTTGCGGATACGCTCGACAAGGCGTTTGGCGACGTGCCATTTTTTGCAGACGATGATGAGCAGCTCACGTTCGCGGCCCAAAGACCCCTCGTTCTCCCAGAATCTGAGGCCAAAGCGGCGACCTACACGGCCACGCCCTGTGAGAAACTTGAAGAGCGATGCGCCCTCGTTGGAGATTTTGAAATCCCAGCCGCGGGTTGCGTAAAGCAGACCGAGGCGGCGCTTGAGTTCTTTGGCCTCGGGGCTGATCTTGCGGGCGAAGATGTAATCCTGACTGAGCAACAGGTCGTAGTGATCGTTATAAAACGTGACCGGCAGGCCATAATCGGTGAACATGAGGAAGGTGAGGGTGCGTGTGCTGATCTCGTCTTCGGGGACAAGGTGACGGACCAGTGTTTGAAAAAAGGTTTCGTCGGGGATCCATGTGGTTTTGAAAAAGCGCATAACGTCTTTGCGCTTTTTCGTGAAATCAAGGATCCATTCGACAGTGCGGCGACGCAGACACCACCATTGCGAGCCGATCTGGATTTGCAGATCATCGGGGATGTCGCGGGTAAGGCCAAGTTTGCGCTGGAAGTTGAACGCGGCATAGAAGCGGCGCTTCTGGGTGCGCTCGTTAAAGAAGTGACGGTAGATGAGCCGTTCTTCCTTCATGCCGGTTTTGATCCAGTCACTCTCGAAGTAGTCAAAGCTCTCGATGTAGTCGACATCGGCGCGGTCGAGGAATTCGTGCGCGTATTCGGCCGATTTGATGGCCATGCAATCACCCGAGAGCATGTAGAAATGCGTGGCACGGGGGAAGGCATCGACGGCAGCTTCGACAGCGTGAAGCGTGGCTTGCACAAGAGACCACTCGCCCCAGCCGCATTTGATCCGCTTTTTGGCGAAAGTCACGTTGGGGTTGCTCTCGAGGGCGGTCTGGATCGTGGCGAAATGTTCGGGATTGGCGCGGGCATCAAAGTGAATTGACATATAGTCACCCACAGCGGTCAGGCGCTCTGCTTGCTTGATGATTGCCTCGGGGTCTTTATGGCAAAGCAATATGAACGCGATTTTCGCCATTTAGGAAACATTTGCCTCTGGTTCGGTGCATTGTTTACTTGATAGTGGTGAACTTCAGTTGAATAAACACGAAATATTTGGTTTTTTACGATTAAAAATAACAAGCGCCGCCGCGTAAGGCAGTTTTAGGAGGCAAAATATGGGTTTTCCCGGAACATGGATGACCGAAAGTGAAAGCGTGGTTTACCGCGTTGTGCCCAAGTGTGCCTGTTCGACTATCGGGCAGATCATGTTTTATTCGGACCACGGCGAATTTTTTGACGGCGACATTCATGATGCTGTTGACGGGCTGCACAAGTGGGCGCGCGAAGAAAGCCAGGGACTGATCAATGCCAATGTGAAAACGCATAACTCCTATTCGTTCACCTGCGTGCGCAACCCTTACACGCGAATCCTGTCCAGCTTTTTTGACAAGATTTGCGGCATCCAGCGCAATGGCCGCCGTTATCGGGGCAACCTTGTGCCGCTGCTGATCCAGAAATACGGGATAGAAGTGGGCGGTGACGATGGCAAGGAAGAGTTTGATCAGATCAAAAGCTTCCGCCGCTTTCTTTTGTTTGCACGTGACACTATCAGATGGCGCCGCCCGATGGAGCCTGACATTCACTGGAGCGCCATGTCGGGCCATGTGAGCACATTTATCGCCAACGGCGGGCGCTATGACAAAATCTTCTGGACCGAGAAGTTTAACGACGGGATGCAGGACGTGCTCGATGCGATCGAGACGCCTCATAAAGTCGATCTGAAGACCATCCCGCGGTTTAACGAAAGTGAAGGCCACGGGCCGAAGCGGTTGCATAATGTCGAGGACTATTTTGACGATCTGTCGATGCATCTGGTTTACGAAATCTTCAAGCGCGACTTTGAATTGTTTAAGTATGACTTCAACGACCCGTCCAACAAGATGCCGATTGGCGAGATTGATCTTGATGAGGTTCATGCCAAGCTTGGTGACTGAGTAGGCCAGGCTGCTTTATAAAATTCGCAATGTGCTTTTGAATTGTCGCTTTGGGCGGCAGACTTCACAGGTATTGGCGGCTAGTCTGTCGTGTCTAAACGCCTCTGGAGCGGCCTAATGATTGTAAGAGAACAGCCCTCAGCGCTCTCGCTTTTTTTTGTTATGCAAGGCTCGATCGTGCCGCGCATTCTACACAAGATTGTCGCGGTGACGCTATTGTCGATGGCGATCTACTTGCTTGACAGGTATGCGACACCTTTGCCGCAAATCCCTTTTTTTGCGATAAGTGTTTTCGGTTTGGCGCTTTCGCTGTTTCTGGGCTTTCGAAACAATGCTGCTTATGAACGCTGGTGGGAAGCTAGAAAGCTCTGGGGGCAGCTTATTGCAGATGTGCGCAATCTGGGTCGTCAGGTCGTGATTTTTGAGGTTGATGTTACGCTGCGCGCAGATGTGATGAAAACCGCTGCGGGTTTTGCCCATTTACATCGCTCCTATTTGCGTGGCGATGATGTCCGGAAGGACATCGAAGCTTTGTTGGGTGAAGAACAAGCGCTCAGGCTTTTGAAAAGTGCCAATTCCGCGGATGCTGCGCTCAGGGATATTGCTGCGAATATTGCCAAGGCAGACCTGAGCGGGTTTGCACGTATGGCGCTGGGGCAAACTCTTGCAAACATTGGGTTGGCGCAGGCCGGCTGTGAACGCATTGCCAGCACGCCTTTGCCATTTGTCTACTCGCTGCTTGTCAGGCGCACGACGTATCTTTACTGCTTTTTGCTGCCTTTTGCTCTGGCGGGCAGCGCTGGCTGGTTCACACCGCTGGTGGCGGCTGTGGTGGCTTACGTGTTTTTCGGACTTCAGGCTGTTACCCGTGAGCTTGAACACCCTTTTGCAGATACTGCCAATGGTCTGCCGCTTGATACGATGTGCCGCGTGATCGAGATATCCGTTGCGGAGAGCCTTGGGAATGCAACGCCACCACCTCTGGAGCCGCAGGGATTTGTATTGACCTAGGAGAGCGGGGCTCAGAACGCTGTTTGGTTTGGTTCTGACAGCCCCGCGAGGTTTAGAGCAGACCGTGCTTGGCGAAAAGCGCTTGCATGTCTTCTTGCGGGCGCGGGCCAACATGGCTGATCACCTCGGCTGCGCAGAGATTGCCCATGGCTCCGCATGTCGCCATATCGCGGCCTGAAACGAGGCCGAAGAGGAAACCTGCAGCAAACTGATCTCCCGCGCCTGTGGCGTCGACGGGAACGATTTTGGTAACGGAAATATCGGTGCGCGTGCCTTCGTGTATGATGCTCACTCCATCGCCCGAGCGGGTGCAGACCACCAGAGGGCAAACAGCGGCGACGCGGGCGAGGTCGGCTTCGAGATCATTGTCTTGATAGAGCGAGCGGATTTCGGCTTCATTGCCGATAACGAAATCCATTTCGTTCTCGATCAGGTTCACAAAATCGGCGCGGTGGCGCTCGACGCAGAAGGGATCGGAAATGGCGATACCGGCCTTGCCACCCGCGGCGCGGCAGGCGCGGGCAGTGCGGATGAAGGCGTCTTTGCCTTTGTCTTTGTCAAAGAGGTAACCTTCGAGAAACACAATTCCAGCACCGGCGGCGACAGATTCATCAACATCTTCCGGGCCAAGCTCGGCGGAGATGCCGAGGTAGGTGTTCATCGAGCGCTCGCCATCGGGGGAGACAAAAATCATCGAGCGCGATGTCGGAAGCTCGCCGCCTGCAACGGGCGCGTTCACAAAGTCGGTTCCGTCTTTTGTCATGGCATCGGCGTAGAAGTGGCCCAACTCATCATCGCGTACGCGGCCGATGAAACCCGTGGAAAGGCCGAGGCTGCCGATGCCGGCGATGGTGTTGGCGACGGAGCCGCCCGGCGTTTGGACACGCTCGCCCATGGCGGAAAAGAGCTCTTCGGAGCGTTCGGTTTCGACAAGCTGCATGATGCCTTTTTCGATACCCATCTCTGTCAGAAAAGCGTCAGAGGATTGGGTGATCACATCAACAACAGCGTTGCCGATGCCGACGACTTGATATTTCTTCATAGATTCTTTTCCTCAAATTCACAGAGATCGCGGATAATACAGGTGGCACAAAGCGGTTTGCGCGCCTTGCAGTGATAGCGGCCATGCAGGATGAGCCAGTGATGGGCGTGCTGTTGGAAATCAACAGGGATGTTGTCTTCTATCGCGCGCTCGACAGCATCGACATCTTCGCCGGGGCAGATGCCCGAGCGGTTGCCAACGCGGAAGATGTGAGTGTCAACGGCTTGCGCGGGGTAGTGCCACCACATGTTGAGCACGACATTGGCTGTTTTGCGGCCAACACCCGGGAGCGAGACAAGAGCGGCGCGGGAATTTGGCACAACGCCGCCATAGTCATCAACCAGAATGCGGGAGAGCTTGATGACGTTTTTGGCCTTGTTGCGGAAAAGACCGATTGTCTTGATGTGTTCAATCACGCCGTCTTCGCCGAGGGCCAGCATTTTTTCGGGCGTATCGGCTATTTTGAAGAGTTCTTTTGTGGCTTTGTTTACGCCAACATCGGTTGCCTGCGCAGAAAGTGCTACGGCCACAACGAGTGTGTAGGCGTTGACATGATCAAGCTCGCCCACTGGGGCGGGATCGGCCGCTTGAAAGCGGGTGAAAATTTCGCGGATTGTGTGATAATCGAGTTGCTTGGCCATGGGTGAAAGCTATGCCTGCCTCGACCAAAAAGGGCAAGGGACCAGCGCAAAGGCCGGCCCCTTTTTGAAAGCCTAGAAAGACCAGACGATTGTGTCGTCGGCGGCCATTGCGCCTGCCATGGCTGGCGGCTTGGCAACTGTGACACCGTCTATCAGCACGGAAGCATCAGCGCCCTTGCCGGGAAGGTAGATGGCGCAGACTTCAACTTTTGCGCCTTTTTCCATTGCGGCTTTAAGCAGGCCTTGTGGGCTTGCGCCCATTGGAGGCTGTGGTGCCGTTGCTGTTTCGGGAGCTTCTTTGAGTGCGATATCGCCCGCAGGGCCGCAGAGCAGGATGTGCGCGGCGTGGCCTTGAGCCATAGCTTGGGAGGTGAGAACCATGGACATGAGTTGTGTTTGTGGCTCGGCTGCTGTGACGACTGAAACGAGGTTTTCAGGCGTGTCGTCAGCCAGCGCCGGCATGGCGAAAGACGCCGCGAACAGGGCGGGAACAAGGATTTTTTTCAAGAAACTCTCCGATATTTCACTGGGTTGCGTGTTATACAAATGAACATATGCCAAAAATGCTATATTAAAACGCGCCATTGTGACGCGCTTTGGCGGTATGGCGGGTTTCCGCATGAAACGGGTCGCGGGGCGGTGCAACGCCCGCTAGGGTGAAGGCCAAGGAGACATGCGATGAAAATGGATCAGCCAGAAGGGCGCTATCATTATCAGTTGATGCGCCGCGCGTTGGAGACGATTGACACAGCCGAGACTCCGCTTTCGCTTGAGGAACTGGCGGGGGAAATGCAGATGAGTCCTGCGCATTTCCAACGGGTGTTTTCTGCCTGGGTGGGCGTATCGCCCAAGCGCTACCAGCAGTATTTGCAACTGGGTGAGGCCAAGCGGCTTTTGAACGAGCGCTTCACCACGCTGGAGACGGCGCAAACAGTTGGTTTGTCGGGTGGAGGGCGTTTGCACGACCTGTTCCTGCGCTGGGAGGCGATGAGTCCGGGTGAATTTGCCAAGAAGGGTGAAGGCCTCACTATCAATTACGGCTGGTTTGATACGCCGTTTGGCGAGACACTTGTTATGGGCACGGAGCGGGGCATTTGCGGCATGGGGTTTGCCGAGGAAATGGGCCGTGAAGCTTGCTTTGATGATTTGACACAACGCTGGCCGAAAGCGGATTTCAACGAAGCGCCCGAGGCGCTTTCGGGCTGGCTGAAGGCGGGTATTGAGGCAAAGGGCGAAACGGCTCTGCACCTTATGGGCGCGCCCTTCCAGATTAAGGTCTGGGAGGCTTTGTTGCAGGTTCCTTCAGGCCATGTGACCACATATGGCGAGATAGCCAACGCGATTGGCAGCCCTAAAGCGGTGCGCGCTGTGGGCACGGCTGTAGGCCGTAACCCGGTAAGCTGGCTTATTCCGTGCCATCGTGCGCTGCGTAAATCAGGCGCATTGGGCGGGTATCACTGGGGCTTGCCTGTGAAGCGGGCGTTGCTGGCTTGGGAGGCTGCGCGCGAAGAGGCGTGAGCCTATGGGCGAATTGCTGCCGATCATCAGGGATCATGGCGCTGTGGGTTCTTTGTAGCTGCGGCGATGCGGTATATATGGGCCTTAAGCCACAGGTTTTGTGGCAAGATAACACGAGGCAGATATGACCCTTATTTCAAAATTCATTGGCGCAAGCGCTGTGAGCTCATTTGTATTGCTGGCCGGATGCACCGACCCCGGCATGATTAGCCCTGATGACCCCAACCGCAAGGCAAAGAGCGGCGCGCTTATTGGCGCGGCTGCGGGCGCTGTGATTGGCGGCTTGACGCAGGATGACGGCAAGAAAGGCGCTTTCCGAGGTGCGATTGTTGGCGCGGGCCTTGGCGGGCTGACAGGTGCGGCGCTTGATCAGCAGGAGCGTGACTTGCGCAACAAACTTGGCAATGACGCCAAGATTGTGAACACGGGCGAGCGGTTGATTGTAACCATGCCGCAGGACATTCTGTTTGCAACCGACAGCGCGAGCCTGCGTGCGGACCTGACCAGCGATATTCGTGCTGTGGCGAGCAGCCTGAACACATATGGCGACTCAACTGTGCAGGTGATCGGCCATACTGATAACACAGGCGATGCGGGATATAACCAGACGCTCAGCTTGCGCCGTGCGCAGGCGGTGACCTCGGTTCTGGCGAGCGAGGGTGTAAACACCTTCCGTATGCAAGCGATTGGCCGTGGTGAAGATGCGCCGCTGGCAACAAACCTGACGCCGGAAGGCCGCCAGCTGAACCGCCGTGTGGAAATTGTGATTACGCCAAGCGCATAAACCGGACCTCTGATTTGACAGGAAGCCTCGCCCATTACGGGCGGGGCTTTTCTTTTGCGCACAGTGGCTGTGCATCTGTGAGAATTGTTGTTTTGCCGTGTGCAGAATAGATAAATCTGGAACACGTAACAGGAGGCCAGCATGGCACAGATTAAATTACTCGGTATTTCCGGCGCGCTGCGCAAAGAGTCGACCAACACGATGCTGCTGCATGAGGCCGCGCGCCTTATGGACGGCGCCGAATTGACCCTCGGAGACCTGAACTTTCCGCTTTATGACGCGGATCTGGAAGCGGCAGAGGGCGTGCCGGAAGCGGTAAAAAAGCTGGCAGCGCAGATTGGCGATGCAGATGCGGTTATTATTTCGACGCCTGAGTATAACAGGGGCATCACCGGAGTTTTGAAGAATGCGCTCGACTGGGTGAGCCGTGTTGAAGGCAACCCTTGGAACGGCAAGCCTGTTGCGCTTATGTCGGCCGCTGCGGGACGCGCAGGCGGAGACCGTGGGCAACTCATGTTGCATGCTTGTATGACACCGTTTAATCCGATGATTGTGCATGGAGCCGAGATAGCTGTGGCGGCGAGCTTTAACGAGTTCGACGACGCTGGGCGGCTTAAGGGCGAGCTTTATGTGGAGAATTTGAGCGCTTTGATGGACGCGTTGCGCGCGGCTGTTTGAGGGGTCGAATTTGCTTTGCAAATCCGACCCGTGCGAGGGGCCAGCCCCTCGCACTCCCCGAGGTATTTCTGAACAGAAGAAGACGAGGGTTTAGAGAACCTGAATGACGTCTTTGTCTATGCTGAGGATATAGCCGCGGCGGGCGATGTTTTTGATAAGCAGTTCGGAGACGAGTTGGTTTCCGAGCGTATCGCGCAGGCGTTTGATACGGGTGGCGCCTGCGGCTTCATCACAATCTGAGGCGAGGCGGCCCGAGATGACGGCCTCAAGTTCGGCTCCGTTGAGGACGTCATCATCCATGCGGGCTTCGGCGAGGACAGAGAGTGTTTCCATCGCTGCACCCGTGAGTTTGAAGCCCATATTGTTGAGATAGACGGTGTTTTCCTCGCGGCTGATGAGCAAGGAATTAACCTGAATGCCGGAACGCTCGATGGCTGCCATGCGGCGGCTGAATGTCGAGAGCAGGACAAGAAAAACGAACGCCGCGATGAGCATTGCGGCGGCGAAGACCAGTAAAACGAAGATAACCATACGGTAGCTTGAGAGTGTGTCGGAAAAGGCGGTGCCCGATTGGGCCAGAATTTCGAGCAACTTTACCTCGGCTTGGGTGCTGAGATTGTCATTCTCTATAAAGAGTTGTTCGACACGAGCGTTGAACGCACCGGCATCGGGCAGAGTGAAGAAGAGCACAACAGCCGCAACAAGAAGGATCACCACGATGGCGGCGATGCCTGTGTAAACGGTGCGGTTGGGCGTGCTCATGCGCTCAGAAGCGGAGATAGAAGGGTCCTGCACTCGCTTTCCTCCCGTTCAGGCCTGAGGCGTCAAACACCGAGACAACATTGAGCAGCACCCAGCCGCCTTTGGCAAGGCGCGGAGCAAGCTCTGCGCGCGCGGCGGCGGCGTTGCAGGGGCCAGATACCTGTGCGACGCCGTAATGCAGCTTGAGCGGGTTGTCTTGCTTGGCCTTATAATCGGCAAAGCAATCGGCCGCGTGAAGCGGCGAGGACAGGAGCGCCAGAGCGGCGGTTATGGGGATGATGTTTTTCATGGGCTCAACCTGCGCGTTTTGGTTTTGATATTCAATATCCAAAGCAGGCTTGTGCGGCTGTTATCGGATAGCAGGGGGCTGTTATTGCCTGTCTTTGCGGGAAGGCTGAATCTGGTTCCATCGCTGGTTTGCACACGAGGTGTGAGCCGATCTGAAACCGAAAGGAAACACTCTCATGTCACGTAAATTTATCGCCGCTATAGCGCTTGCTTCGCTTGTTTCTGCGTCATGGGGTGCGGCCCCTGCACGGGCAGATGACCGCGACACCGCGCGGGCCATTGCCGGGATTGCTGCGCTTGTGATTATTGGCAAAGCTTTGAGCGACCGCAATGACAAGCGCCACGAGCAGACTATCCGCCACAACAAGCCGCGCGTAAACCATGGCCACGTATATCAGGCCCCGCAACATGTGCGGCCCAAACCAAACCCGCAGCATGTACGGCCAATGCCGCCACGCGTGCAAAAGATGACGCTGCCGCGCCGCTGCCTTACGACTGTGCGAGCGAGGGGCAGAAACATGAACTACATGAACCGGCAATGTTTGCAGAACAACTATCGCTGGGCAGGCCAGCTTCCGCGTAATTGCACTGTAAGGGTGCAGGGCAATCGCGGTACGCGTGTGGGCTATTCCGCGCAATGCTTGAGACAGCAGGGGTATCGCCTGAACGGGTGAAGCCGAAACGCACTTGATCCGGGCCTGTTATGTCTGTCATCTGGCAGCATGACAGGCCCGGATTTATTTTACGAGCAAGCTGCGTTGGAGCGTGGCTTCAAGCGCATCGCAGGTGTGGACGAAGTTGGCCGGGGGCCGCTTGCGGGGCCGGTAATGGCCTGCGCTGTGGTGCTTGATATGGCGCGCATCCCTGAGGGGCTGAATGACAGCAAGAAACTCACGGCAAAGCGGCGAGAGGTGTTGGCGGAGGCGATTGAAGCAGTGGCCGAGGTGAGCATCGGCTCTGCAAGTGTGGAAGAGATCGACGAGATCAACATTCTGCGCGCTTCGCATTTGGCGATGGAGCGTGCTGTGGCAGGGTTGATTACGCCGCCAGACCACTGCTTGATTGATGGAAACATGATCCCGAAGGGTTTGAACCTTTCGGCAGAAGCGATTGTGAAGGGGGACGGCAAATCACTGAGCATTTCGGCGGCCTCAATTGTGGCCAAAATCAGGCGAGATTATGTCATGTCGACATTGGCGCAACACTACCCCGGCTATGGCTGGGAGACAAACGCAGGATATCCATCAAAAAGTCACAGATTGGCTTTGGAAAATCTTGGTGTGACCCCACACCATAGACGTTCGTTTAAACCCGTGCACCATATCTTGTATCAACAAAAAAATGTAAGTGACTGATTCAATAAAGAAATTGACCGCGAATCAGCAATGACTCATCTTGGTTCTCAACAAAGCGAGTGCAAAATGCACCGATGAGAGGCAGAAGATGAAAACGAAAACAACAAAGAGCGCAGGATCAAATACCCCTGTGTCGCTTCCTTTGAACACTATCCTTGATGGCGATTGCATCGAGCGCATGAACGCGCTTCCTGCGGAGAGCATTGATCTGATCTTTGCCGACCCGCCCTATAACTTGCAACTCAAGGGCGATCTTCACCGCCCCGACAACAGCAAGGTGGATGCGGTTGATGACCATTGGGACCAGTTTGACAGCTTCAAAGCCTATGACAAATTCACCCGCGAATGGCTTGCTGCAGCGCGCCGTTTGCTGAAGCCCAACGGGGCGATCTGGGTTATCGGCTCTTATCACAACGTGTTTCGCATGGGCGCCGAGCTACAAAACCAGGGGTTCTGGATTTTGAATGACGTGGTTTGGCGCAAGTCGAACCCGATGCCGAACTTTCGCGGCAAACGCTTTACCAACGCCCATGAAACAATGATCTGGGCGAGCAAGGAAGAGGGCGGCAAATATACCTTTAACTATGAGGCGCTGAAGGCGTTGAACGAAGGTATCCAGATGCGCTCTGACTGGGTTATTCCGATCTGTAACGGCGGTGAGCGCCTTAAGGATGAAAACGGAGACAAGGCCCACCCGACACAGAAGCCCGAAGCATTGCTGCATCGTGTGATGGTTGGCTCGACCAATGTGGGCGATGTGGTGCTGGACCCGTTCTTTGGCACAGGCACAACAGGCGCTGTGGCCAAGATGCTGGGCCGCGAGTTTATCGGGATCGAACGCGAAGAAGCTTACCGCAAGGTTGCTGAAAAACGTATCGCCAATGTGCGCAAGTTTGACAAGGAAGCGCTTGAAGTGAGCGCGAGCAAACGCAGCGAGCCGCGTGTGCCGTTTGGCCAGCTTGTGGAGCGCGGAATGCTGCGCCCGGGCGAAGAGCTTTTTAGCCTTAACGGACGTCATAAGGCCAAAGTACGTGCAGATGGTACGCTGATTGGTGACGATATCAAAGGCTCGATCCACCAGGTTGGTGCACATCTTGAAGGCGCACCGAGCTGTAACGGCTGGACTTATTGGTGCATCAAGCGGGATGGAAAGCAGGTTCCGATTGACCTGTTCCGCCAGCAGATCCGCGCGGAGATGCGCAACTGAATTTCACGGATAGATGCGCCCGAAAGGCTGGCTCACGCGCGAGCCAACGGGTGAGCTGTATCCAAAACCGAACACCGCCGGTGCCTGCGGCCTGACTCCGTGGCACTACACCTTGAGCCCCGTCCTCCTCCAGAGGCGGGGCCTTTTTTTATCGCCAGTGTGCTATAGACTGGGTGCAACCGATATTTGAAAGCACAACTTTGATGACACGAGAGACGACCGAGGGGCTGCCGCAAAAGAATATACCTCTTTCGCTGTTGCAAAAGCTGGGCTGGCAGCCGTTTTTTGCGGAGCAGACCAATGTTGAAGCAATGGCCGCGACACCGCCGGTGCGGGTGACGGAAGTGCACCGTAGCGGACATCATGTTGTGGGTGAGGGGATTGATGAGATTATTCCGCCACGGCCTGATGCAACGGTTGGCGATTGGTTGCTGCTGAATGAAGCTGAACCTGCCGAGAGCGTGGTGCTTGAACGCAAGAACCTGATCAAGCGGCGCGCGCCCGGGCCGGAGCGGCAAGTGCAGCTTATCGGAGCAAACCTTGATACCACCTTCATCGTCACGTCCTGTAATGATGATTTCAACATCGCGCGGTTGGAGCGCTATGTTGCACTCGCATTCGAAGACGCGGCTGCGCCTGTTATTTTGCTGACCAAGGCGGATATGTCTGACGATGTCGAAAGCTACCTCAGCCAAGCGCGTTCGATCTCGAAGGATGTGCCTGTGTTGGTGATTGATGGACGCGGTGAAGAGCCACGAGACAAGCTTGCCGGGTGGTGCAAACCCGGCAAGACAGTTGCGTTTATCGGCTCATCGGGTGTTGGAAAGTCGACGCTCACCAATGCGCTGGCGGGCGGGCAGGATATCAGGACGCAGGGTATTCGCGAAGGCGACGCGAAGGGGCGGCACACCACAACGAGCCGTCAGCTTCATATGTTGGCAAGCGGGTGCAACGTGCTTGATACGCCAGGAATGCGCGAGGTGCAGCTTACCGATGCGGCATCGGGCTTGGGCGACTTGTTCGCTGATTTGCAAGAGCTGAGCACCCAATGCCGCTTTCGCGATTGTAAGCACGAGAGCGAGCCGGGCTGCGCGGTAAAAGCCGCGCATGAAGCGGGGAATATTGACGAACCCCGCCTCATGCGCTGGAAGAAGCTTGTTGCGGAAGATGCGTTCAATTCCGAAAGCTTGAGCCCACGCAAAGCCATGGACAGAACCTTTGGCCGTGTCACCAAGCAAGGCAAGAAACGCGGGAAGAGATAACGCTTACCGCGGCAGCGGGTTTGTGCCTTTGTTGTAGGGCTTCCAATCGGTGATTTCCGGGTAATACATGCCGCGCCAGCGACGGACGCGGGGGTTCATGTATTTGCGCCAGATCGGCGGAACCATCGCGGCCATTGTCATCATCGGATAGCCGTAGGGCAATTGGGGCGCTTGAGCATCATCGTAGTTTTGCAAGAGCGGGAAGCGGCGATCTGGTTTGTAATGATGATCGGAGTGGCGCTGGAGGTTGATGAGCAGCCAGTTTGAGGCTTTGTGTGCGGCGTTCCAGCTGTGATGGGGCATAACGTGCTCGTATTTGCCATTGCCCAGATGTTTGCGGGTGAGGCCGTAGTGCTCGACGTAATTCACGAGTTCAAGCTGCCAGACAGCGATGAAAGCTTGCCAGAGGAAGAGCGCAAGGCCCACCCAGCCGCCGACGACAAGCGCCAGAACCAGCATAAGGCCTTGCAATGCCCAATAGCGGAAAAACGGATTGGAGGGGTCGTTCCAAGGCAGGTCTTTACGCGCGAGCATATCTTTTTCGGCCTTGAAGGCAGAGCGCGGACCCTCGCGTAGAACGCGGGGGAAGTAGCGGTGAAAACCCTCGTTGTAGCGCGCTGTCACAGCATCGCGCGGGGTTCCGACATAGCGGTGATGCACGAGCATGTGCTCGCTGCGGAAGTGTGAGTAGAGCACCATCGAAAGCAGGATATCGCCAAGCCAGCGCTCGACCTTGTTTTTCTGGTGCATGAGTTCGTGGCTATAGTTGATACCCACAGTGCCCGTGATGACGCCGACGCCGAAGAAGAGCACAATTGTTTCGAGCGTTCCGAGATGCTCGGCGCGGGGGACATACCACAAGAGACCGAAGAGCGTGAAGAACTGCAAGGGAACCCAGAGCTTGGTGATGAGCGCGTAGGCTTTCAGGTGTTCTTCGCCGATGGTTGGATCTGCGTTTTCAGTGTTGAGGCCAAGGACGGCATCGAGGCCTGAAAAGAGATACCAAGTGGCCAGTGGGAGGAGCAGAACCGTCCAGCCACCGACAAGTGCGCCAACCCATGCCAGAGGGATGAGCGAGAGCGAGAGCCAGAACGGCAGGGCGCGGCTGAGGCTGGCAACTTGTTGGGCGTTTAGCATTTTGGCGGCCTTTAACGTGTGAGCTGTAGAAGAATTATTGCTGCGCAGTGTTGAACGCGCTTTGCGCGAGGTCAAATGCCTTTCGCATCACCGTGGGGAGGGCTTTGGGTGTGAAGGCGTGTTTAGGGACAAACTCCAGCCCTTCCACTTCGGTATCATGCGGTAGGTGAGCGATATGAATATCAAGGCGCAGGTGAAAGTGGGTGAATGTGTGCCGTGCTTCTTCGGTCAGTGGTTGCCAATCGGCTTCAAGCGGGGGCGCCGCAACGCGTGCTTCGCCCCAAGCGGCGCCCGGCCAGCCGAGCATGCCACCAAGGAGGCCTTTGTCGGGGCGGCGCTCCATCAGCCATGCGCCATCCGCACGGCGCGCGATATAGGCGATGCCGAGGCGCGTGGGCTTGGCCGCTTTGGGCCGCTTGCGCGGGAGTGTATCGGCGATGCCTTCGGCGCGGGCGATACAGGGCACACGCCACGGGCAAATGCCACAGGCGGGAGATTTGGGAGTGCAGAGCGTTGCGCCTAGGTCCATCACCGCTTGGGCATAATCACCGGCGCGAAGCTTTGGTGTGAGGCTGGCGGCATGGGCGCGTAGTGTCTCTTTGCTGTCGGGAAGCGGCTCTAACACGGCATAAAGCCGCGACATGACGCGCTCGACGTTACCATCAAGCACCGTTTCGGGGTGATCATAGGCGATCGAGGATATCGCGGCCGAGGTATAGGGGCCGATGCCGGGGAGCGCCTCAAGCCCCGTGCGCGACTTGGGAAAGCCGCCAAGCTCCGTGACTTCGCGGGCGCATTTGAGAAGGTTGCGTGCGCGGGCGTAGTAGCCAAGGCCCGCCCATTCGGCCATGACGTCCTCATCACGCGCAGCGGCCAGCGCCTGCACTGTGGGCCAGAGCAGCATGAAACGGGTGAAATAGGCTTTGACGGCAGCAACGGTTGTTTGCTGGAGCATGATCTCGGAGAGCCAGACAGCGTAAGGGTCAGGCTGAACACCTGCGGCCCTGTCAGACGGGCTTACGCGCCAAGGTAAGACACGGGCGTTTGCATCATACCACGCAAGCAAATCTGGGGCCGAGGCGGCTTCACGCATTGTTTATACCCTGTTTACCAATCGCTCTGTCCAACGAGCCTTTGCAGGGGTAACATGGCGCTGATGAATAAAGATGCAAGCCAAACCAAGCGCAGCCGCGGCTTTAAGCGGGCGGCCAACCTGATGGGAGAGCGGATCAACGCTGTGTCCCAGCAGCGGGGTTTTGCTGTGTCACGACTTCTGACCCATTGGGAAGAGATTGCCGGCTCCGAGATTGCCAGTATCAGCCGTCCTGTCGAGGTGAGCTATGGAAAGGGCGGCTTTGGTGCTGCTTTATGTTTGCTTACTACGGGGGCCAACGCACCGGTGCTCGAGATGCAAAAGACCAAGCTGCGCGAGAAAGTGAACGCGGTTTACGGCTATAACGCCATTTCCAGCATTCGCATCACCCAGACC
Source organism: Lentibacter sp. XHP0401 (assembly GCF_025751535.1). Taxonomy (GTDB): domain Bacteria; phylum Pseudomonadota; class Alphaproteobacteria; order Rhodobacterales; family Rhodobacteraceae; genus Lentibacter. The sequence goes on from NZ_JAOWLC010000003.1 coordinate 286,198, forward strand.
CATGCGACAGGCTTTGCCGAGGGGCAAGTCGACTTTCAGCACCGCAAGCAGAAGGCTGTGCCGAGTGCGCCTGACCCTGCTGTGGTAGAAGAAGTGAAAACCCGTGCCGCCGTTGTGGGCAACGAGGGTTTGAGACTGGCCCTTGAAGCGCTGGGCCAAAACGTTCTATCCAAACACAAACGCTAGAAGAGAGACACTTATGAACCGCACCATTCTTATCATTGCACTGGTTGCAATTCTTGGCCTCGGGGCTGCTTACTTTGTCTTGAGCGGGGGCAGCTTGAGCGCGACCGAAGCCACAGAGCAGGCCACTGAAACTGCAAGCGAAGAAACCAGCAGTGCCGATTTGCCAGCGATCACCGAGATGACCATGGGTGACGTGAACGCGCCTGTGAAAGTGATTGAATACGCTTCTTACACGTGCTCGCATTGCGGCGATTTTCATAACGAAAGCCTCAAAGATCTGAAGGCCAACTATATCGATACGGGCAAGGTGCACTTTACTTATCGTGAAGTCTATTTTGACCGCGCAGCGCTTTGGGCTTCGATGGTGGCGCGTTGTGGGGGCGACGAAAAATTCTTTGGTATTTCGAATCTGATTTACAAAGGTCAGCGCGACTGGATGGGCAGCGGTGATCCTGTGCAGATGGCGGATGGCTTGCGCAAGATCGCGCGGGTGGCTGGCCTGTCTTCCGAGACGATTGACGCTTGCCTTGAAGACCAGGACAAGGCGCAGGCTTTGGCGGAATGGTTTCAGGCCAATGCCGAAGCCGACGGAATTGAATCAACCCCGTCATTCATTATTGGCGATGATCGTGTAATCGGCAACAACTACGCCAAACTGCGCGAAGTCATTGACGCCCAACTCGAGAACTGAGCCATGAGCGCTCCCCTTGAAGGCCTGAAAGTTATCGAGCTTGCGCGTATTCTGGCGGGCCCTTGGGCTGGCCAGACGCTGGCCGACCTTGGCGCAGAAGTGATTAAAGTGGAAGCGCCGCAAGGTGATGATACGCGCCAGTGGGGACCTCCTTTTGTGGAGCGGGAGGGCGACAGATCGGCGTCCTATTTCCACTCTTGCAACCGTGGCAAATCAAGCGTGATTGTGGACTTTCGCACGCCCGAGGGGCAGGCGCACGTGCGCGAACTTGTGAAGGATGCGGACATCCTGATCGAGAACTTCAAGCTTGGCGGGCTCAAGAAATACGGCCTCGATTATGAAAGCCTCGCGGAACTGAATCCGCGGCTGATTTATTGCTCGATCACGGGCTTCGGCCAGACGGGTCCCTATGCGCACCGCGCAGGCTATGACTATATCATTCAGGGCATGTCGGGGCTCATGTCGATCACCGGTGAGCCGGACGGCCAGCCGCAACGTGCGGGTGTGGCGATTACCGATGTGTTTACGGGAGTTTACTCTGTCGCGGGCGTGCTTGCGGCCCTTTATCAGCGCGAGCGCACGGGGCGGGGCCAGCACCTTGATATGGCTCTGCTTGATGTGGCCATCTCGGTGACTGCAAATCAGGGAATGAACTATCTGACCACGGGCACACCGCCCGGACGGACGGGGAATTACCACCCCAATCTTACGCCCTATCAGGTGTTTGATTGTGCGGACGGGCATATCATCATCGCGACGGGAAATGACGGGCAGTATCGACGGCTTTGCGACCTTTTGGGACTTGGCTGGATGAAGGATCACGCGGATTATCTGACCAACGCGGACCGCGTGGCGAACCGCCCTGCCATGATTGCGCTGTTGATGGGTGAAACGGCCAAGCAAACCAAGGCCGAGCTTTTGGCTGGCTGTGAGGCGGAGGGCATCCCTGCGGGGCCGATCAATGATATGGCCGAGGTGTTTGCGGACCCGCATGTGAAAGCGCGCGGGATGCAGATTGATCTTGATGGCGTGCCGGGTGTGCGTGCTCCGTTTGTATTTTCGGATGCGGAGCTTGCTTTGAAGCGGCCTTCTCCGAAACCGGGCGAAGACGGATAAAGCAGTTTCGAATTGTGCTTTGCACAATCCGACAGAGGCGGGGGACCAGTCCCCCGCGCCCCCTGGGATATTTAGAGCAAGAAAAAGAACTAGGGTTTCAGCTTGTCCAGTTGTGCCATGAGAGCACTTTCGTTCGCGAACTGTAGGCGGACAGGGAGGGTAAGAACCTCTTGGCGAAAGGACCGGGGAAGGCGGACAGCGTCTTTTTCTGTTGTGACAAGGCGTGCGTTGTGACGCTTTGCATCGGCGCTCAGGCGGGTCATGAGGGCTTGGGTGAGTGGCTGGTGATCGGCGAGGGCTTCGGCATGAATGATTTCGGCGCCGAGATGTTTGAGGGTGTTGAAGAATTTTTCGGGATGGCCGATGCCCGCGAACGCGAGAACGCGGGTTCCGCCCCAGTCCATGCCTGTCGGGAGCGGCTCTAATGTGGCTTGATAGCGTGGAATAGAGACTGTTGTGGCGAAATTTTCTTGCTCTGTTTCAGAGCCTATTGTTATGAGAGCATCGGCGCGGGCGAGGCCTGTTTGAACAGGTTCGCGGAGCGGGCCGGCCGGCAGGCAGCGCCCGTTGCCGAAGCCGCGCTTGGCATCAACCACCACGAAAGACAGATCTTTGTGGACGGAAGGATCTTGAAAACCATCGTCAAAGAGGACCACGCTTGCGCCGAGTTGATCGGCCATGTGCGCGCCTGCAAGACGGGATTTGGACACCACAACAGTGCAGAAAGCGGCCAGCAGCAGAGGCTCGTCGCCGACGTCGGCGGCAGTGTGATTTTGTGGACCAACCTGCACAGGGCCATGCAAAGCGCCGCCATAACCACGGGAAACGACAACGGGCGTATGGCCAAGTTCGATCAGCTTTTGCACGAGAGAGATGACTGTCGGGGTTTTGCCTGTGCCACCTGCGTTGATATTGCCGACACAGATGACGGGAACAGCGAGTTTTCGGGGCTGCCCGCGCGAGATTCTGCGGGCTGTGCCGAGCGCATAGAGCGCACCAAGCGGGGCAAGAAGCGCGGCTTGCCATGAGCGGGAGCGGAACCAGAAGCGGGGGGCCTGCATCAGCTTTCCTCCAGATGATCGAGCGCATCATGAACAAGCGAGGTGACGCGGTCGGTCACTTCGGCGCCTTCGGTCGCTATTTCCCAAGCGGCCATGGCCATTTGCGCGGCGCGATCAGGCGCGGAAAGCTGGGTGACGGCGGCGGCGAGGGTATCAACATCGCGGACGATACGCGCGCCCCCTGCGGCCGCAAAACGCGAGTAACTGTCAAGGTGCTTGCCGACATTGGGACCATAGAGGATAGCGGAGCCAAGATTGGCTGCAGCGTAGGGGTTGTGTCCGCCGTAACCGGAAACGAGCGAGGCGCCCATGAAACTGACGGGAGCAATGCGAAGCCAGAGACCCATTTCAAAGGGATCTTCTGCGAGCAGAATTTGCGCTGTTTCGTCAGAGAGCCCGTCCATATCGGGCCATGTGGTGTAACGGAACTGGTGTTGGTCAAGCGCGTTTTTGAAGATGTCACGCTCGTCTTCATCATCGGGGACGAGAATGAGCAGAAGGCGGTGCGCAGCGCGGCTGGCTTTGAAATGTGCGGCCAGAATGATGTCGAGTTCCTCGGAGCGCACGCAGGCTGCGAGCCATGTGGTGCGCGAGTTGATTGCTTCGGAGAGATTGGCCAGATCGGTTTCGTTGCAGGGAAGGGAAGGCACGCCTTGTTGCATTCGGCCGGATACGAAGATGTCCTCGGCTTCAATACCCATTTTACACAGCACAGCTTCGGCTTCGCTATCGCGTGCGAGAAAGGTTGAAAAAAGCCTGAGTGCGCGCCTCTGTGAGAGACCTTGCCCGCGCCACATATTGGTTTGAAAGCCCCCCGCATGTGCATCAAGCAGAAAGAGAGGGATGCCGCGTTTGTCTGCCTCGAACACCAGAGGCGGTATGATTGCGCCGCCCGCCCAGAGACAAAGGCGCGGGGCCCATTCGGCGAAAAATGAAGTGATGCCGTTGCCGTCCCGCGAGATAACGCTCCAGCCGATTGTCGGATCAAGCCCATCGGGGCGCGTGATGCTGTTATCTGTTGTTATGAGGCAGGTTAGATCGGGGCGTTCGACAGATATGCTGCGGCGAAGTTGCAAGAAAGCATGAACATGTGCGCGCTGTGTGGCGTGAAACCACAAATCAACTCTGCGGACAGGCCCTTGCTGTTTGCCGGCCGTGGCAGACAAGTTCTGACGCGACAATAGCCCTGAGAGCAGCGGCTTCATCGGGGTTTAGCCCAGTTCTTCCGTTGGAGACGTTTCGCTGCCTTCCTCGCGGAGCTTGTGCAGGTGCGCCACGAAATAGCGCATATGGGCATTATCAACCGTGCGCTGCGCTTCGGATTTCCATGCGTCAAAGGCGCTGGCATAATCAGGGAAGATTCCGACGATGTGGATATCCTCGACGTTTTTAAAGACATTTTTTGTCGGATCGACGAGCTCGCCGCCAAAGACGAGATGAAGGCGCTGTGCCATGTTAGGCCCCTTTGCGTGTTGAGCATGCACCAACCTAAGGGATTGCATTTTGGGGTCAAGGCGATGCAAGTGAGCCATAGCAAAAGGACATGGCCCATGAAACCCTTTCTGATTTTGCAGCTGCGCCCCGAGGCGGAAGCCGCAGACAACGAATTTGCTGCAATCTGCGCGAAGGGCGGGCTTGCTATGGATGAGGTGCAACGCGTGCGGCTGGATTGTGAAAACCTGCCTGAAAACCTTGAATTGGCCGATTATGCGGGTGTGATTGTGGGCGGGGGGCCGGGCTGTGTGAGCGATGCGCCCGAGGAAAAAACCGAGGTGGAAGCCAAGATCGAGCGGGATGTGCTCTCGTTAATGCCCGAGATTACGGTGCGGGATTTTCCATTTATGGGGTGTTGTTACGGCATTGGCGTGTTGAGCCATCATCTGGCACGGAATGTGAGCAAGGCGCGCTTTGGCGAACCGGTGGGCACGGCGGATTGTCGACTGACCGAGGCAGGCCGCGCAGACCCGCTTTGCCAAGGGTTACCAGAGCGGTTTGAGGCCTTTGTGGGCCATAAAGAGGCGGTGCAGAGCTTGCCCGAAGGCTGTGTGCATCTTGTTGAAGCGCCCAGTTGCCCATTCCAGATGATCCGCTACGGGCAAAATGTTTATGCGACGCAGTTTCATCCCGAGGCAGATGCGGCGGAGTTTGAAGCGCGAATCAATATCTACAAACACAAAGGGTATTTCGCACCAGAAGAGGCCGAAAGCCTGATTGCGATGTGCCATGCTGCTTGCGTGACGGAGCCTGAACATATCTTGAGAGCGTTTGTGGAGCGCTACAGGGCGTAATCGCGCTGGACAGAATCGGGCGGCGTGCTAGATTTGATCAAATTCTTGCACAGCCCGATGGAGAGCGCGATGAAAGACGACAACTTCCTCAAAGAGAACAATGCACGCCACATGTGGCATCCGATGGGCGCGCCTGGCGACAGCCTTGAGCACCCTCCGACGATCATCAAAAGCGCTGAGGGCTCCAAGATTACCGATCTGGACGGTGCGGAAGTTGTGGATGCTGTGGGCGGGCTTTGGTGCGTGAACCTCGGCTACTCAAACGATGTGGTGAAAGACGCGATTGCCAAGCAGCTTTATGAGCTGCCGTATTATTCGGCTTTTGCAGGCACAAGTAACCCGACTGCTATCGAGGCTTCTTACGCCGTGCGCGAGTTCTTCAAGGACGATGGCATCGGGCGAGTTTTCTTCACTTCGGGCGGCTCTGACTCTGTCGAAACCTGTTTGCGACTTGCGCGGCAGTATCACCGTATTAAGGGCGAGCCGACGCGAACAAAATTCCTCAGCCTCAAGAAAGGTTACCATGGCACCCATTTTGGCGGGGCAAGTGTGAACGGGAACAACCGCTTCCGTATTGCTTATGAGCCGCTTTTGCCGGGCTGTTTCCACATGCCGAGCCCATATACCTATCGTAACCCGTTTAACGAAACCGACCCTGCTGTGCTGGCGCAACTCATCGCACAGGCGATGGAAGACGAGATCAACTTTCAAGGGGCGAACACGATTGCAGCGTTTATCATGGAGCCGATTCAAGGCGCGGGTGGTGTTATCGTTCCGCATGAAAGCCTGATGCCGCTCTTGCGCGAGATTTGCACACGACATGGTATTCTGATGATCTCTGACGAGGTGATCACAGGCTTCGGACGCACGGGCGACTGGAGCGGCGCGCGGCATTGGGGCGTGAAGCCCGACATGATGAGCACAGCCAAGGGGATTACCTCGGGATACTTCCCTGTGGGCGCGGCTTTGATGAGCGAGGTTGTTGCCGATGTGTTTGAGAATGACACGCGGGGAGAGGCGGGAATTTACCATGGATATACCTATTCTGCGCATCCTGTCGGGGCTGCGGCTGTGACGGCAACGCTGAGCGAAACGCTGCGGCTTGACACCAAGACCAACGCCGCCGCGCGCGGCGCGCAACTTTATGAAGGCGCGCTGAAGCTGGCCGAGAAATACGATATCATTGGTGATGTGCGCGGTGGGCACGGGCTGATGACGGGGATCGAGATTGTCTCGGACAAGACTGCGAAAACGCCGATGGATTTGGCTGTGATGAAGCGTATCCACAAGGCGGCTTATGATGCGGGTGCAATGGTGCGCCTTGGCGGAAACAACGTGTTGATGTCACCGCCTCTGACGATTTCGGAAGCCGAGATTGACACTGTGCTGAGCGCGCTTGATGCGGGCTTCGGCGCTGTCTGAGGGGTTGCGCCGCGCCTTCGGCGCGTCGCTCAGCTGGGGGCTTTGCCCCCAGACCCCCAGGATATTTACAGCAATAAGAAAGACTAGAGGTCTTTGAGGGCTGCGCCTGCGTAGACGCCATACATGAGGGCGCGGCGGGCACGACCTAGGGGGAAGCGCTTGGGCGGCTTGGCCATGAGCTTGGGCGTATGAAGTTTGTTTGCACCCAGGATTTGGTCGGCCAACAGCGCACCAGTGTAGCTGCCCATAGCGACACCGTTGCCGTGATAGGCAAAACCTGCATAGGCGCCGGACATTTCGGGAACGGGCCCCGCGAAAGGTGTGAGGCCTGCTGCGAGGCAGACCATGCCTGACCAATAGAAAGGCGTTTCGACCTGTGACCAAGCGGGAAACATCGCCTCGAAATCGGCGCGTATCTGGCGGCGGTTGCGGGCTTCGGAGGCCTTTGTGGACATGAGGCCACCACGCATTCCGAAGAGGAACCGGCGGTTGGGCATCAGGCGAAAATAATGCAGAAGTGTGCGGCTGTCATAGGCAGTTTGATCGGAGTTCCAGCCGTTGGCGAGCTCTGTTTCAGTGAGTTCGCGGGTGACGATAACAGAGGACTGCGCAGGCATGTAGCGCGCGGCCATCCATTCGGGGACATCCTCAGACGAGTAGCCGTTGGTTGCGACAATGAGTTGTTCAGCCTCAAGTGTGCCCTGCGGCGTGGCGAGGCTGTATTTTTGTGCGCGGTTGATCTTGTTGACGGGGCTTTGGCCGAAGACTTGCACGCCGGCTGCCTCGGCTGCTTTGAGCAGGCCGGCGAGATATTTGCGCGGGTTGAGGCCGAAGCCGACCGGCGTTGTAATAGCGCTGTGAAACTGGCCTGACATGCCGAGTGCGGGAAGCTCTTCCCGGGTGTGAAGTGTGGGGGTAACACCGTAGTTTTCTTCGATGGCACGAGCGTCTTTCTCAAAGTTGACTCGGGCATTGTGTGCGAGTTGGGTTTCACCCTTGCTGTGGACATCAGCTTGGATGCTATGCTTTTCAAGCGTGTCGGCGACATGATTAATAGCCGAGGCTTCTGCGCGGCGGTAGGCGAGCCTTGCTGGCTTTCCGTGTTGGCGGTCGAGCATCGCATCGCTTGCCTTTGCGCCGCCAAGACAACAGAAACCGCCGTTGCGCCCGGAGGCGCCCCAGCCGGGGAAGCCGGCTTCAAGCACAGAAACCGAGACACCTGCTTCGGCCAATGCCAGCGCGGCGGAGAGACCTGTAAAGCCAGCTCCGATGATGGCGACATCGGCTTTTTGCGCGCCTTTCAGGGCGGGCCGCGAAAGCGCCGCATCAGAGACAGTATCGGCCCAATAGCACCCTGCGATGCGCGCATTGGAATAGGCGTGATCCGGGAAGATACGCCGCATCAGTCTGCTGTTTGTTCGGCTGCACGCTCTTCACGCTTCTGACGCACCAGCGCACGTTTTGACAGGAGCGAGGCGCTGATAACACCGACTGTTACGATGCTGATCATGATGGTGGAGAGCGCGTTGATTTCTGGCGAGACACCGAGCCGCACAGCCGAGAAAATCTTGATTGGCAGGGTGGTGGATGAGGGGCCGGCTGTGAATGAGGCGATCACCAGATCATCGAGCGACAGGGTGAAAGCCAGAAGCCAGCCCGAGATGACTGCGGGTGCGATGATCGGCAGAGTCACGAGGCGGAAGGCCTCGAACGGGGAACAGCCCAGATCAAGCGCGGCCTCTTCCAGAGAGCGGTCAAAGCTGACGAGGCGCGAAGACACAACGACGGAAACATAACACATCGAGAACGTGGTATGGGCCAGCACGATTGTAAGTACGCCACGGTCAAGGCCGATGCCGATGAACAGAAGAAGCAGCGAGAGGCCTGTAATGACTTCAGGCATGACGAGGGGCGCATAAATCATCCCCGAGAACAGAGTGCGCCCTCTGAAACGCCCGCCGCGCACAAGCACGTAGGCGGCCATCGTTCCGAGCACTGAGGCTATTGTGGAACTGAGAACAGCAACTTTTACCGTGACCCATGCGGCATCAAGGAAAGCCTGGTTCTGGAACAGCTCGCCATACCATTTGGTCGAGAATCCGGCCCAGACCGTAACCAGCTTGGATTCGTTGAAGCTGTAGATGATCAGAATGACCATCGGCAGGTAGAGGAAGAGAAAGCCGATGGTGAGGGACGTGGCGTTGAACCATGAGAAACGTCTCATCCTTCTGCCTCCCGCTGCTTCTGCTCGTTGCGCTGGAACAGCACGATCGGAATGATCAAAATGAGCAGGAGAATAACGGCCACAGCCGAGGCTACGGGCCAGTCGCGGTTGGAGAAGAACTCTTCAAACAGCACCTTGCCGATCATTAGGGTCTGCGATCCGCCGAGCAGTGAGGGGATGACGAACTCGCCCAGCGCGGGGATGAAAACCAGAAAGCAACCCGCGATGATGCCTTGTTTGCTGAGCGGGATCGTGATCAGCCAGAATGCCGTGAGACGCGAGCAGCCGAGATCTTCAGCTGCTTCGAGCAAGGATATATCGAGCTTTTCAAGCGCAGCATAGATAGGCAGGATCATGAACGGCAGGTAGGTGTAGACGATGCCGATGTAGACCGCTGTATTTGTGTTCAGGATCAGCAGCGGCTCGGAGATGATCCCTGTCCAGAGCAGAAACTGGTTGAGGAAGCCCTCGTTGGAGAGAATGCCCATCCACGAGTAAACGCGGATGAGGAAGCTGGTCCAGAACGGCAGGATGATCAACATCATAAGTGTCGGGCGCCACTCGTCGGGGGCTTGCGCCATGCCGTAGGCAATGGGATAGCCGACGAGAAGCGAGAGCACTGTCGAGATCGCTGCGATTTGCAGGCTGGAGAGATAGGCCTTCCAGTAGAGATCATCTGTGGTGAGAAACTTGAAGTTTTCGAAATCAAGACCGGCAAAGAAGTTGCGGATACCTTCCCAGCCTGACGAGAAATCAAGCGTAGGGGTGTAGGGCGGAATGGCCAGCGCGGTGTCGGACAGGCTGATCTTGAAGACGATTATGAACGGCACAAGGAAGAGAACCAGGAGCCAGACATATGGAACGGCGATGAGGGTGAAGCGGCGCATACCCTAGCCCTCCAACACAATGGCGGCTGTGTCGGTCCAGGAAAGCCAGACGGTGTCTTCCCATGTGAAGCTGCGGCGCTCCAGCCGGGTGGTGTTGGCGGTTTGGGCCTTGATCATATGTCCACCCTCGATTTCGACATGATATGTCGAGAGGTTGCCGAGATAGGCGATGTCGATGATTTTTCCCTTGATCGCATTGGTCACTTTCGCGGGCTTCTTCGCTGTGATTGAAACCTTTTCGGGACGGATGGCCAGTGCGCATTTGGCGCTTGCGCCGAGGTCATTCGATGTCTTGGCATGAAGCGGCGCTTTGCCCTCGGCATAGGCGATGTCATAGCCGTCATCCGCGCGAGTGGCGTGTCCATGCAGAATGTTCACATCACCGATAAAGTCGGCCACATAAATAGAGTTGGGTCGCTCGTAGATATCGGCAGGGGTTGCGACCTGGATGATCTCGCCTTCGTCCATGACGGCAACGCGGGAGGCGACTGTCATGGCCTCTTCCTGATCGTGGGTCACGATGACAAAGGTTGTGCCTGTTTTCTCCTGAATATCCATAAGCTCGAATTGCGTGTCCTGACGCAGCTTTTTGTCGAGTGCGCCGAGGGGCTCATCAAGCAGCAAAAGCTTGGGCGCTTTGGCGAGAGAGCGGGCAAGGGCGACGCGCTGTCGCTGGCCACCTGAAATCTGGTGAGGTTTTCGTTTGGCAAACTTGGTGAGGCGCGTGAGGCGGAGCATTTCTTCGACACGGGCCTCGATTTCGGGCTTGGGCTTGCCTTCGCGCTTGAGGCCGAATGCGATATTTTCAAACACGGAAAGGTGCGGAAACAGCGCGTAGGATTGGAACATCATGTTCACTGCACGCTTGTTGGGTGGGACACCCTTCATGTCTTGGCCTGCAATGAGGATCTGGCCTTCTGTCGGGGTTTCAAAGCCGCCGAGCATTCGCATCATTGTGGTTTTGCCGCAGCCCGAGGGACCGAGCAGCGCAAAGAATTCTTTCGCGTATATATCCTGCGTCAGATTGTCGATTGCGACGAAATCACCGAAGCGTTTTGTGACGTTCTTAAACTGAATCAGCGGTTTTTCGTCCGCGTCGAGCCATGGTGCGAAAACGGTCTGAGCCATTCTTATCCCTCAAGGTTGAAAAAGCCCGCAAACCTGAGTTTGCGGGCCATTGTTCAGGCTTATGTGCCTGATTTGATTTTTGTCCAGAGGCGCGTGACGACACGCTGAACTTTGGATGGATAGGGCCGTGTCGTGAAGAGGTTGTCGAGTGTTGCGGCGTCTGGATAGATCGCTGTATCACCGATGACATCTTCTACAAGAAACTCTTGCGAGGCCAGGTTGCCGTTGGCGTAGTAAACATAGTTTGAAGCGGCGGCCATGTTCTGTGCATCCATGATGAAGTTCAGGAACACATGTGCTGCCTTGGGGTTTGGCGCATCAACAGGGATTGCCATTTGGTCAAACCACATTTGCGCGCCTTCTTTTGGGGCATGATAGGCGATTTCGACGCCGTTCTCTGCCTCGGCGGCACGGTCGCGTGCCTGAAGGATATCGCCTGACCAGCCGACAGCAACGCAGATATCACCGTTGGCAAGTGCGTTGATGTATTCCGAGCTGTGGAACTTTTGGATGTGGTCCCGCACAGGCATGTAAACGCCTTCGGCCTTGGCAAGCACTTCGGGGTCCTGGCTGTCGGGGTCTTCCCCGAGGAACTTGAGCGCCGCGGGAATCATCTCGGCAGGAGCATCAAGGAAATGCACGCCACATTCGGCAAGTTTCTCCATATTGGCCGGGTCGAACACCAGCGACCAGCTGTCGATTGGTGCGTCTTCGCCCAAGAGCTCTTTCACTTTGCCGACATTCACACCGATGCCTGTTGTGCCCCACATATAGTTGATGGAGTAGGCATTTTCAGGGTCATACTGTTCTGTGCGCTTGCTGACCACGTCCCACATGTTGGCGTGATTTGGGAGCTGTTCAAGATCAAGCTTCTGGAAGGCACCAGCCGAAATCTGGCGTTGCAGGAACGTGCCTGAAGGCACAACAACATCATAGCCGGAGCCACCTGCGAGCATCTTGGTTTCGAGAACCTCGTTGGAATCAAAAACATCGTAGATAAGCTTGATGCCGGTGTCTTCTTCGAATTTGGCGAGCAGGTCTTCATCGATATAATCGGACCAGTTGTAGACCCGCACTTCCTCGGCCGAGGCCATGCCGGCGACGAGAGCGAGTGATGCGGCTGCTGTAAGCAGATTGGTTTTCATATTTTGGTTTCTCCCTATTGAAGAGGTCATTCCCCTTGACGAAATATTTGATCAAGTTTTGACTGTCTTGGCAACATTTCAATTAAGATGCCTGCACGAAGCGCAGCAGATTGCAAGAGATTCGGAAGGATAGAAGATGACGCAAGACACTGCCAACGTGGCCAAACTGGTGAGCTTTGCCGCCTATCCGGAGATGATTTCAGCGGAGTTGCCTGCGCATGAGAAAGTCTATCGCGAGATGCGCGATTTGCTTTTGTTTGGCGAGTTGGCGCCCGGGCAGGCTGTGACCATTCAGGGAATTTGCGACAGTTTGGGTGCCGGAATGACCCCCGTGCGCGAGGCCATTCGCCGCCTCACCGCCGAAGGGGCGCTTGAGTTTCTTGGCAACAGGCGTGTTGTCGTGCCTGTTTTGACTGTGAGCCGCGTGAATGAGTTGATTTTTGCACGACAGGCGATTGAACCACAGCTTGTAGTGCGCGCGACAGAGCGAGCCACAGACAGCACGATCGAAGAGCTCACACGGATTGATGATGCGCTCGATCTGGCGATCGCGCAGGGGGATGTTCGGACCTATCTGGAACAGAACTATCGCTTTCACGCGCGGCTTTACTCAATGGCAGAAGCGCCTATTCTTTCATCGCTTGCAGACGGTCTTTGGTTACGTTTTGGGCCATCTTTGCGCGTGGTGTGCGGACGTGTCGGCACTCAAAACTTGCCTGACCAGCACCATGAAGCTCTGAGTGCGATGCGCGCGGGCGATGCACAAGGGGCGGCAAAAGCCATGCGCGAAGATGTGATTCAGGGCATGGAGCAAGTGCGTCGGGCGCTTGCTGAAGCGACAAGAGATTGACATGAAATAATTTGATCATATTCTGGGCGCGATCAATTTGACCGCGCGGAAACACCCGCGCAGCGGGGAGTTTCATATGACACAGATCACCAACCACATGCCAACCGAAGAACTGCAGCGTCTTGACGCGGCGTACCATATGCATCCGTTTACCACGAACGATGACTTGGCCAAGAAGGGCGCACGCGTGATCACCCGCGCCAAAGGCGTGACGCTGACGGACAGCGAGGGCAACGAGATTCTTGATGCGATGGCGGGTTTGTGGTGCGTGAATATTGGCTACGGGCGTGAAGAACTGGCCGAGGTTGCCGCCCGCCAGATGCGCGAACTACCTTATTACAATACGTTTTTCATGACGACCCACGTGCCTGCGATTGCATTGGCCGAGCGTCTCGCGGAACTTGCGCCTTATGACCTTAACCACGTCTTTTTCGCGGGTTCCGGCTCGGAAGCGAACGATACCAATATCCGCATGGTGCGGACCTATTGGCAGGAGAAGGGCAAGCCCGAGAAGAAGGTGATCATCTCGCGGATCAATGCCTACCATGGTTCGACTGTTGCGTCTTCGTCGCTTGGCGGGATGGCAGGGATGCATGCGCAGAGCGGGATGATTCCCGATGTCCATCATATCGAGCAGCCGAACTGGTGGGCCGAGGGCGGGGAAATGACCCCTGAGGAATTTGGACTCGAGCGGGCGCAGCAGCTTGAGAAGGCTATCCTTGATTTGGGCGAAGACAAGGTCGCGGCGTTTATTGCCGAACCCATTCAGGGTGCGGGGGGTGTTATTGTTCCGCCGTCGACTTACTGGCCCGAGATCCAGCGCATCTGTGACAAATACGAAATTCTCCTGATTGCCGATGAGGTGATCTGCGGATTTGGCCGCACGGGCAATTGGTTCGGTTGCCAGACGATGGGCATAAAACCCGATATTATGACGGTAGCCAAAGGGCTTAGCTCGGGCTATGCGCCGATTGCGGCGAGCATTGTGAACGATGAGGTGGCCGCTGTTATGGGCGCTTGCGAGTTCAACCACGGTTATACGTATTCAGGGCATCCTGTCTCTGCGGCTGTGGCTTTGGAGAACCTGCGTATCCTTGAAGAAGAGGGTATCGTGGAACGCGCAGGAAGCGAGCTTGCGCCTTATTTGAAAGAGCAGTTCGAGAGCCTCGGGGACCATCCTATGGTGGGTGAAGTGACGATTGTCGGCATGATGGGCTCTCTGGCCCTGACGCCTGATAAGGCCACGCGCGCCAAGTTTGCGGCGGATGCGGGGACCGTTGGTTTTATGGTGCGTGAGCGTTGTTTTGCGAACAACCTGATCATGCGGCATGTGGGGGACAGAATGGTGATTTCTCCGCCTCTGGTGATAACGAAAGCCGAGATTGATACGCTGATTTCCCGCGCCAGAAAGGCGCTGGATGAGGGGTATGAGAATGTGAAAGCGGCCGGGCTTTTCAAAGCGCAGAGTTGAGGGGTTTCGGCTTGCGCCGACCCGCTGGGGGGCCAGCCCCCCAGACCCCCCGGGATATTTGAGGCAAGAAAAAAGCCCAAAGTGAGAGATGCGGACGGCGGGGTTAATGCCTCGCCGTTTTTGCAAAACAGGGGGGTGAAAAGCGTGCACACCCCGTGCACCATGCGTGCACCGCCTGAATCGGGTTTTTGTTAACCGAAAATTAGCTAATGCGGCGTGCGGTGCGGCTAGGCCGTGAGCTTTTTGCTGAGGCCCGCGAGCATGTTGAGGCAAGCTTGAAGCTGGTCGGGTGCGATGAACTCGTCGGGTTTGTGAGCTTGTTCGATGCTGCCCGGCCCGCAAACGACAACCGACATTCCGAGCTGTTGGAACAGGCCTGCCTCGGTTCCGAATGCCACCACATCGGCGCCATTGCCGCCCGTGAGAGCTGTGCAGAGGTCGCGGGCTTCGTTTTTTTCCATCGGGGTGAGGCCGGCGACTTCGCCTATGGTTTCGACTTCGATATCGGCGGCCGGATGTACGGCGCGCATGGCGGGAAGCAGGACATCGTTTGTGTAAGCGTCGAGCGCTGTGTGAACGAATTTGTAATCACTGTCCTGAACAGGGCGAAACTCCCATTCGACCTCGGCCTTACCTACGATTACGTTGTGCGCTACGCCGCCCGAAATGCGGCCGATGTTGACGGTTGTGTAGGGCGGCGTGAAGCGGCTACCGGCAGGCGCGCGCGCCATCAGCTCGCTGCGCACCTCCATGAGCTTGGTGACATAGCGGACGGCATATTCGGCAGCGTTGACTCCGCGATCAGGGGCGCTGCCGTGGCCTTCAAGGCCGGTGAAGCGGGTTGTGTATTCACAGCACCCTTTGTGACCTTCGATGATGCGCATTTCGGTGGGTTCACCGATGATGGCTATTGCGGGTTTGATGCCTTGGGCTTTGAGCTCTTCCACCAGAGCTTGCGCGCCGATGCAGCCTGTTTCCTCGTCATGTGTAAAGGCGAAATGCACAGGGCGTGTCAGTTCCAGGCCGGCGTATTCTTCGGCCATGGTCAGTGCTGCGGCGATGTAGCCTTTCATATCGCATGTGCCGCGCCCGAAGAGGAGGCCGTCGCGGTCTGTGAGTGTGAAGGGATCTGTGGTCCAGTCCTGATCGGCCACGGGGACAACATCAGAGTGACCGGAGAGCACGATGCCGCCGTCGCCCTCGGGCCCCAGCGTGGCGAAAAGATTGGCCTTGGTTCCGCAAGGCGAGCTGAAACTGCTCACCCGTGCGCCGAGGTGGCCGAGATGATCGGCCATGTATGTGATCATTTCGAGGTTACTGTCGGTTGATACTGTCGGAAAGCTGATGAGCTTCTCGAGGATTTCGACAGTGCGGGCGAGAGGCGTGGAGAGTTGATCTTTCATGACTGGAAACACGTGCTGAGAAGCCCGCTGAAGCGGACGGCAAAACCGGATGAGAAAAAGGATGTTTCGGCGCAGGTCATGGTGTCTTCCAAGTCTGGTTGGTGCGCCTTTATGAGGGGTGAAACAGGTGGTTTGGTCTAGCGGGTAAAACGCCTAGATTGGGCGGTTTGCGACATTTCCCGGTTTGGAAGCGATGTGATTCTCTGTTTGTTCACCTGTGAACAATAGCCAAGACGTGAAATTATATTTCGGTGAGTGGGCCATATTGCAAATAAACTGTCGCCAGAGCCCAATTTTTATGCGTATTCTGATAATTGTCCAACTTGAGACGGGAAATAAAAAAATACTTGGCTAGCCTGTTGCATGACCCCTCGCAACTGAGGTTAGATACGCAACAATAAGTGGCTTAAGCCATAAGCAAACGACAGGGAGCCGATTTTTGGCCAAAACGCATGATGAAGATGCGTTCGTAGCGTTCGAACGTGTTCAGAAGAGTTATGACGGCGAAACGCTTGTTGTAAAAGACTTAAACCTCACATTGCCAAAGGGCGAGTTTCTGACAATGCTCGGGCCGTCAGGGTCGGGCAAGACAACTTGCCTGATGATGCTGGCGGGCTTTGAAACGGCCACGCACGGCGAGATCAAGATTGACGGTGTGAGTATCAACAACATTCCGCCGCACAAGCGTGGCATTGGCATGGTGTTTCAGAACTACGCGCTGTTTCCGCATATGACGATTGCCGAGAACCTCGCGTTTCCGCTTGAGGTTCGCAAGATTGGCAAGTCTGACCGCGAAGCCAAGGTGAAGCGGGCTTTGGACATGGTCGAGATGGGCAACTTTGGCGGCCGCCGCCCTGCGCAGCTTTCGGGCGGGCAGCAGCAACGTGTCGCTTTGGCGCGTGCACTTGTTTTTGAGCCTGAGCTGGTTCTGATGGACGAACCCCTCGGCGCGCTCGACAAGCAGTTGCGGGAAAAGATGCAATTCGAGATTACGCATCTTGCGCACGAGCTTGGCATTACCACGGTTTATGTGACCCACGACCAGACAGAAGCGCTGACCATGTCAGACCGCGTTGCTGTGTTTGATGACGGGCGCATCCAGCAGATTGCGCCGCCTGACGAACTGTATGAAAATCCCCAGAACAGCTTCGTTGCGCAGTTCATCGGCGAGAACAACACACTGCAGGGTGTTGTGAAAAAGATCAGCGGCAACGCTTGTATCGTGCAGCTTGACAGCGGCGAAGAGATTGATGCGATGCCTGTAAATGTGAACAAGGTCGGCGACCGCACGACTGTTTCGATCCGCCCCGAGCGTGTCGAATTTGACAAGAGCCGCCTTCATGCCGATGCGCATACGCTTAAGGCCGAGGTGCTCGAATTTATCTATATGGGTGATATTTTTCGCACGCGCCTTCGGGTTGCGGGGAACGACGAGTTCATCATCAAGACACGTAACGCGCCTGATCAGGTGCGTTTGAAGCCGGGACAGCAGATTGAAATCGGCTGGCTTCCGGAAGACTGCCGCGCGCTTGACGCGTAACGCAGCGTGAGACTATCGCGTGCGCCGCGAGCGGGGCGCGTTGATTGAATGTGGATGGGTTAAAAGCCCTAGAGGCTCATGCACAAAAGATTAAACGGGCAAATACACGGGAGAATATAATGAAATTCACCAAGACACTTCTCGCAACAACAGCACTGACAATGGCTGCTGGTGTTGCTGGTGCGCAGGATATGCCGAACGAAATGACCATCGTGTCATGGGGCGGCGCTTACTCTAAATCGCAGCTTCTGGCTTATCACGAACCCTATTCGGAAAAGACGGGTGTAACCATCCTGAACGATGAAAGCTCGAACGAAGCTGTTGCCAAGCTGCGCGCGATGAACGAAGCCGACAATATCACATGGGATGTTGTTGATGTTGTTGCGGCCGATGCGATCCGCCTTTGCGACGAAGGTCTCGCGATGGAAATCGACCCTGACACGATGCTTGCGCCTGCCGACGATGGCACGCCGGCTTCGGAAGACTTCGGCGATTTGCTTGTCAGCGATTGCTTCATTCCGCAGATCGTTTACTCGACAACATTCGGTTACCGCACTGACCTTGTTGGCGACACGCCACCCACAGACGTTTGTGACGTGTTTGATCTTGAAGCCTATCCCGGCAAGCGCTCGCTCGAGAAGCGCCCGATTAACAACATGGAATGGGCTCTGCTCTGTGACGGCGTAGCGAAAGACGATGTCTATGATGTTCTGGCAACAGACGAGGGCCAAAACCAGGCGCTTGCGAAGCTCGACACCATCAAGGACAGCGTTGTCTGGTGGTCAGCCGGTGCGGATACACCGCAGCTTCTGGCGGATGGCGAAGTTGTTATGGGGTCAACATACAACGGCCGTCTCTTCAGCGTGATCGAAGAGCAGAAGCAGCCTGTTGCTATGCTCTGGGACGCTCAGGTGTTTGACCTTGACGGTTGGATCATTCCTGCCGGTCTTTCACCCGAACGTCAGGCGCGTGCGCTTGATTACATCATGTTCGCGACAGACACACAGCGCCTTGCCGACCAAGCGAAATATATCGCTTACGGCCCTGCGCGTAAGTCTTCGGCTCCGCTTGTAGACAAGCACGCCGAGCTTGGCATCGATATGGCACCGCATATGCCGACCGATCCGGAGAACGCCAAGAACACGTTCCTCTACAACTACGGTTTCTGGGCTGACTACCGCGACGATATCGACGCGAAGTTCCAAGCTTGGCTCGCCAAGTAAAGCACTACCGGAGGGGCCGTTCGCGGCCTCTCCACACCACCAGTTAATGACTTGAATTGATTCAAGCGAAATACACGGGGACGAACATGAGCGATGTAACGCAAGACGGGCCAGTTCTGGCGGCAGATGGAACGCCGCTGAAAAAGAGCCTCGCCCGGGCACTACGGGTAGAAAAACTGCGTGCCTTGGCGCTGATTGCGCCGCTGCTTATCTTTGTCCTGGTTTCGTTTATCATTCCGATCGGCTCGATGCTGTTCCGCTCGGTTGAAAACCAGATCGTCGGAAACACGCTGCCCAACACTGTTGCGCGGCTGAACGCTTGGGAGGCCGACGATGATGCGCTTCCGCCCGAGCCTGTTTTTGAGGCGATGTATTATGACATGTTCAACGCGGCAGAAGCCAAACGCCACACGCGGCTTGGCTCGCGGCTGAACTATGAAGCCTCCGGGATGTCATCGCTGTTCCGCCAAAGCGGACGCAAGCTTGATGACCTCGGCAAGGACTATCTGAAAGACATGAGGGCGATCAACGCCGGGTGGGGCCAAGCCGGGCCTTGGTATGAGCTGATGTCGGGCGGCGAAGGGGCCGAGGCCGACAGAGATTTCTCCAAGCTAGCTGTTGGCAGGATCTCGCGGCTTGAAGAGACTGTTCTGAAGCCGGCTGAGGCGTTTGCGCCTTCTGTCGAGATTGTTGCGCTGTTGCCCAAGACGGCCGAAGCCTACACCTCGTTTGCCGTATATGAAGGGCTCGTCGAAGGGCGCGATGTGGCGACTCGCAAGCCTTGGGAAACGGTTTATCCTGCTTTGGTGCAAGACCTGAAGGCAGCCGATGTTTCGGGCTTTACGGGCGCAGGCGCGGATATGCTCAAGGAACTGGCGGGCAATATCGGCCAGTTTGAAGCGCCGAATTTCACACAGGTTATGGCCGAAGTCGATGACGACTGGAGCAACCCTGAAACATGGTCACTCATCAAGGCGCATTCGGGCAAATACACCAACGGGTATTTCCTCAATGCGATTGACATGCAACGCACCCCGGACGGTGCAGAGATGCAGCCCGAAAACAAGCGTGTGCTTCTGACACTGTTCAAGCGCACACTTTATATGTCGCTTGCGATTACGGGCATGTGCGTTTTGCTAGCCTATCCTGTGGCATGGATTTTGGCGAACCTGCCGGCGCGCTCGGCCAATATGCTGATGATCCTCGTGCTCCTGCCATTCTGGACCTCGCTTCTGGTGCGCACATCTGCCTGGAAGGTGATGCTGCAACAGCAGGGTGTTATCAACGATGTGCTGGTCTGGCTTGGCTTTCTGGCCGATGACGACAGGCTCATCATTATCAACAACGCGACCGGCACGATTATTGCGATGACGCATATCTTGCTGCCGTTCATGATTTTGCCGATGTATTCGGTGATGCAAACGATCCAGCCGACTTATCTGCGCGCGGCCAAGAGCCTTGGCGCAACGAATTGGACGGCGTTCTGGCGGGTGTATTTCCCGCAGTCTGTTCCGGGTATCGGAGCGGGGTCGATCCTCGTGTTTATTCTGGCGATTGGTTACTACATCACCCCCGAGATTGTGGGTGGGACCAAGGGGGTCTTTATCTCCAACAGAATCGCCTATCACATTTCATCATCACTCAACTGGGGACTCGCGGCTGCGCTTGGCACGATCCTGCTTGCGGTGGTTCTCGTTCTCTACTGGGCCTACGATAAGATCGTCGGCATCGACAATGTGAAGTTGGGATAAAAAAATGGCTGCACTCACTCCTATTTCACGCAAACCTTTCTGGCTTGTTGCTCTGATCACCGGCGGATTTGGCGCTTTCTTCGGGCTCTTCCTCGGCACAGCAAACGGCTCTGGCCCCATGGGCGTTGTCATTGGCGCGGTGCTGATGATTGCGCTGGCATTTATTTATATCTCCGTGCTTGGAAACGAGCGCTTGGGCCGCGGAATTACCTTTGCCGCGGCGGGCATTGCCGGTTTTGCGGCGGGAGGCATTCCGCTCGCGATTGTCGGTGCGATCCTTGGCGCTGTGGCCGGTTGGTTGATTTACTGGGTCTATGAAGGGCGCTACCGCTCTTACATTGCGCCGTATCTCACTTGGTATCAGGTGCTGTGGTATTACGGTTTCCGGATGATATGTGCTGCGATCTTTATCTTCCTGATCACGCCTATTCTGGTTGTTCTGCCGCTGTCGTTCAATGCGGAGAACTTCTTTACCTTTACACCCGAGATGTTGCGGTTTGACCCTGAAGGATATTCGCTGAAGCACTACCGCGACTTCTTCAACAACAACGAATGGCAGCGCAGCTTCAAGAACTCTCTGATCATTGCACCGATTGCGACGATTATTTCGGTAAGCCTTGGCACGCTGGCGGCGATTGGCCTCAGCCAGAGCCATGTGCCCGGACGGCGCGCGATTATGGCGGTTATGATTTCGCCGATGATTGTTCCGCTGATCATTTCGGCGACAGGTATGTTCTTTTTCTACAGCCAGATCGGGAACTGGATGGAAGGGACGCTGGGGCTTAACAAAGACCTTGTCGGATATATCAAAGTGATCCTTGCCCATGCGGTGCTGGGCATTCCTTTCGTCATTATTACGGTGACGGCGACGCTTGTGGGCTTTGACCGCTCGCTCACCCGTGCGGCGGCGAATATGGGAGCTGATCCTGTCACCACCTTCTTCCGCGTGCAGATGCCGCTTATTTTGCCGGGCGTGATTTCGGGCGGCCTGTTTGCCTTTATCACCTCGTTTGATGAAGTCGTGGTTGTGCTGTTTGTCGGCTCGGCGAGCCAGAAGACACTGCCTTGGCAGATGTTTATTGGTCTTCGCGAGCAGATCAGCCCGACGATCCTTGCGGTTGCGACGATTCTTGTTGCAATTTCGATTGCGCTGCTGGCGACGCTCGAAATGTTGCGCCGCCGTTCGGAACGCTTGCGCGGTATGTCACCGGGCTGAAACAAAGCGGGTTCGGATTTCGCTTTGCAAAATCCGAACCCGGGGGGGGGGGGGGGGGGGGGGGGGGGGGGGGGGGGGGGGGGGGGGGGGGGGGGGGGGGGGGGGGGGGGGGGG
>NZ_JAOWLC010000004.1 GCF_025751535.1 Lentibacter sp. XHP0401
TAATCAAACCAACTAGATGAGCCAAACTCTCTCTTAGTTTAGGCCGCTCTTGGACCCAAAAACTCTGACGACGGACACAAGTCACCACCTTGCCGATGGTGAACGGCTGATGCCGCCTTCACCCGTGTCATGTGCAAAGCCACCCTGCCGCGCACCGGCGTTCAAGGCCTGAATTGCATTGGCGGAAAGCGAGCCAAAACTCATCGCCGATATGTTGTAAATCGAAGCATCGTAGGGCTGAGTGCATTTACTTCCGCCGATCCTCACCCGGAAATCACTGTCGGTGATATGCTTCGGCATGGCAGAGTGTGTTACCCAAGCATAACCGGACTCGTATACGTGTTCGGATGTGCCAAAAGGTTTTTTGTCCTCGACGCCTTTTGCCCTCTGATAGACCAGACTGCGGGTTTCCCGGCTGAAGGGTTCTTCATCTTGATCGCTCTCAAGAAGATACTGTCGAATTTCAGGGCGGATGGCCTCCATAAGATAGCGGATATGACCGATAATAGGATAGTTCCGTAATACGGCGTGCCGAGGTTGGATAAGGTCATAAACGCCAAGAGCAAGCAAAGCCGAGAAGACCGTAAATAGTATTGCCGCCCAGCCGGAATGGGTCATTACAGCGACATATCCGAAGGTCAGAGCTGCTAGAAAAGCCGTGGCGAGCAGAGTGTAGCGTACGCGGAAATAGGTCATATCATGATAAGCCTTTGCTAATGTCATTCAGCAGATCGAATGGTCAAACCACCTTGTAGCCCAGATACTCACTCTTTCAAACTGTTGCACGCTCCACCGTTCAACAAACGGCAATGCTTTTGCGCGAAAGCATAGTTAACGTCAGTTCATGTGAAGGGAAGCTGGCGCTGCGAAACGCTGAGAGTTTTGATAACGGGCTGGACGCACGAGCGCCCAGCCCCTCAATCTCAGGTAGCAAATTTAATTGAAGTCAGTTCGTTTTCCGCATCCCGCAGAATAACGGTAGAGAACTCCGGAGTTGCAGAATAAATTACCAGATGGCGTCCGATGATATAGGCGTCGCTGTGGATCACCCATGGCCCCATATGAATTCCATAGCCATAAGGAATGTGGAATGCTGAAACCCGTTTAATGCCGTCATCGCCCATTTTCCCTATGATCAAATATCCGCCATTGTTGTGCTCAAGTGGCATATGAAAATGGGGGCGATCGTGAACTTCAAGATAAGCCCCGCCGCCCAGTTCTTCGCGCAGCAGGTAATTTTGGGGGTAATCATGACCAACCGATGTGACGGTTACAGGCAGGTTCCCTGTCGATTCAAATCTCACAGGGTTGCCAGATTTGACGAGCCAACTTCCGTAATAGGCCAGATGCTCAGCGGTTGTTTCTGCGACCGGAATTACGATTTCGGTTTTACCGCTTGAATGAACGTAGCGTCCGTTCCCGCCCAGAATGTTGGAGCTATCATTGGTGTAGTTGATAGCTTCATCCCACTGGCCGTCCAGAACTAGATGGGGCGGTTGAACCGGTTTCGGCCTTGGGGCCGGCCCCTCATCTGAGGGTACGAAGCCTTCGTCTATCGAAACGCGGTAATTTTTCCCAGGTTCGCAATGGCTGAGGAAGTTCTCGGTTTTCATATAGGCCGTGGGCGTCGTGCCCAGTCGGTTGACCATCAAGACTGGGATTGCCGCAATCAGGTCATCGGGCATGGCACGAGTGCTGGCCAACGCATCAATCTTCAAGGGTGAGTAGTCTTGCAGTGTCATTATGAATAGTCCTTTCATGCTACGTCGGTCCCGCAGCTTTGGCGCTGCAAGGGCCGGTTAAAAGTGAACTTCAGTCCGATTGCGTTTTGGCTTGTAGCATGGGCTTGCGGAAAAGGCCGATACCGAGCATTGCGAAGAGCATTGCGACAAGCGGATTCATCCAGTTTAACAGCGCCCAAGGGGCATATTCGATAACGTCGACCCCTAATGTCGTGGCGAAGAACGCACCACCCGTTGTCCACGGGATCAGCGTCGTCGTCAGTGTTGCTCCTTCTTCAAGCGAACGCGATAGAACGCGCCGGTCAACTTCGGCCTTGTCATATGCTGGGCCGAACAACTGGCCACCGAGGACGATCGACATATAGGCTTCGCCCATCGTCATGTTTCCGGCGAGGCAGGCAACAATCGTCGAGGTAACCAGGCCAAACGCTGATTTCACCCGCGAAACGATCGTCTCGATCAAGACACGTAGGAAACCGAATGTATTCAGTATACCACCCAAGGCCAAGGCCATCAGGGCCAGAGCCAGTGTCCACATCATCGATGTGATACCTCCGCGGGCAAGCAGATTGTCTAGAGTTTCAACGCCCGTGTTGCCGGTGCCGCCGCCGCCATAAAGCGCATTGAGTACGCTCACCGGATCAGCGCCTTGCATGACGATCGCAATCAAAACTGCAGATGCAGCCGCAGCGATCATTGCCGGTTCCGCGGCGACGCTCATGAGAATCAGGGCGATCATGACCACAAAAGGTAGTAGACAGAGAAGATTGACAGCATATGTCGATTCGAGTGCGCCCATCAGGTTTTCGAGGCGCTCTATAGGCAATGCGTGATCCGCGTATTGCATACTGATCACCGAGAATACGACGAGCACGATTAGCAGCGTCGGTATGGTCGTGTAGGTCATCGATTTGATGTGCGCGTAAAGACTCGTCTCGGCCGACATTGCTGCAAGGTTGGTCGTATCCGAGACAGGTGACATTTTGTCCCCGAAGCTGGCCCCCGACACAACGGCGCCAGCCACAATTGGTAGCGGGATACCCATAGCCTCGCCAATTCCGATGAGTACGATACCGGCCGTGCCGACGGTGCCCCAACTTGTACCTGTCGCGATCGACATAAAGATACAGAGAATAACACCGGCTGGCAGAAAGACCGCAGGAGATATGAACTGCAGCCCGTAGTAAATGAGCGCTCCGACCGTGCCGGACTGGATAAACGAAGCAATCAGCACGCCGATCAATATGAATATATAGATTGCACCGAAGGCTCCAGAAATGCCGCCGTTCATTGCCGCGCGGATTTCATCAAACCCGCTTCTTTTGAGAAACCACGCGCTGCTGGCAGCAATGATCAGACAGATAAGCATCAAGCTGTGCAGGCTAACGCCGAAGCCAAACAAACCAGTGCCGATTACAAGCACGATGGCGCTAAAAGTTAGAGCCGCCTGCGCGAAAGTCGGGTCTTTTTCAGTATATTCCATTGGTCTCCCCTTTTAGTTTGGGAGTTACCTAAAGGTTAGGTTGAGAAAAAACATACATATATTTTTCCGATATGATTAGATTTTGCTAATATGTTTGCGTACCGCAGGTGGATATGCTTGAAATAATAACACGTTAACTAACCGCAGTCTTGGAGCATTATGCAGAGATTTTTGTTGCCATCAGAGAAGGCATTTCGCGTATTCGAGGCGTGCGCGTCGAAAAACAGCTTCACAGCTGCGGCAGAGGCACTGGGTATCACGCAAAGCGCAGCCAGCCAGCAGATCAAACAGCTCGAGCAACGACTGGGCGTCAGATTATTTCGAAAGGAAGGGCGCGGTGTTGTCCTCACTCCGGCCGGGCATAGCATTCTCAAGGCGCAAAGAAACGCCTTCGAGAGTCTATGGCAAGCCATAGAAAACACACGTGAGCAGGAAGAAAGCCTGGAAGTTACGCTCCAAGTGCTTCCGGGTTTTTGCGTTCGCTGGCTCCTCCCCCGCCTGTCCAACTTCTCCCGGAAACATCCGGAGGTAGATGTTACGATAGTGACTGATGCCGGTAGTTCCAGCTTCGAGAATTCCTTTGCTGATTTGACAATTTCGTATGACATGAGCAGAGCGTCTGGCTGGCTTGCACAGGAAGCCCTGTTCCCGGTAGCTTCTCCGGCTTTTGCGGCGCGGCACGGGCTTGCTGGGATTTCGTCCGATGCGCTCCTTGCCAAGCTTCCCGAGCTGCCGCTACTAGGAGACACTTCGACATTAATCAGTGACACTTGGAGGCAGTGGGCGGGACAATATGATACCTCGATTTCGGTTGGGGAGCTTCGACGCTTCCCGCAGTCGAACATGAGTTTGCTGCTGGCCGAGCATGGTCAGGGCATTGCTATGGGGCGTAGTTTTCTGGTTCTGGATGCGCTGGTGTCCGGCACGCTTGTGGAGCTTGAAGGCCTTCGCGTGCAATCTGCAGCAGGATATACACTTAGACATAATCCTGACCGGATCTATAGTAGGGGTTGCAAGTTGTTCGAGCAATGGCTCGTCAATCGGGTGACCAAAGACCTGCAGTGTTGTCAGGTTGTCTAGCCCCCTTTTTCGGGACCACTAATTTTGCTGTTCTCTAATAAGGTTTCTGGCACCGGAGGGCGCATACCTAATGCATGATGGGGCCTGATCCGATTGTATTGCTTGAGCCAAACATTGATCGCGACCTGCGCCTGTCTTGTGCTGTGGAACCACTCTGCATTCGGAACGTTGAGGATCTGCTGCATGAGCGGGGCATCGACGTCAGCCACGAAACTATCCGTTTCTGGCAGAACAGATTTGGTCCAATTTTTTCTGGAGAAATACGTAAAAGGCGTGCCCAGCAGTTGCGGGCGCATTCAAACTGGCAGTGGCACTTGGACGAAATTTTCGTGAAGATAAACGGCGAGACGCATTATCTTTGGCGGGCAGTAGATCAGGAAGGGGAAATCTTGGAAAGATTCGTCACAAAACGCCGTGATCGTAAAGCGGCGTTGAAACTCCTAAGAAAATCAATGAAGCGTTACGAGATCATCAAGTTGCGGGATACTTCCCTTCGGGGTATGCATTCGTATGACCAAGCCCAAGCAATCTGGCGCCTTCTCGGGCCATCGGTTTCCTCCTGAGATTATTGCATACGCCGTCTGGGCCTATCATCGATTTCCCATGAGTTTGCGCGATGTCGAGGACTTGCTGGCCGCACGCGGAATTACGGTCAACTACGAGTCCATCCGCGCTTGGGTAGCGAAATTCGGATCTCAGTATGCCACGGTGATCCGCCGAGATCGACCCAAAGTGGCGGATAAATGGCACCTGGACGAAGTCGGTCTTCCGATAAACGGCAAGAAGTATTGGCTATGGCGGGCTGTCGACAGCAAAGGCGACGTGCTAGATATTCTCGTCCAAGCTCGGCGCAACAAACGGGCCGCAGACCGGTTTTTCCGCAAGCTATTCAAGGCGTTTGGCGAACCACGAGTCGTTACAGATAAACTCCGAAGCTACGGAGCAGCTCTGAAGAAGCTTGCTCCGGGAAACGAGCATCGCAGCCATAAGGGTCTCAACAATCGATCCGAAGGGTCACATAGGCCGACCCGACGGCGAGAAAAGATCATGGGTCGGTTCAAATCCCCCCGGCAGGCTCAGCAGTTCATATCCGTCCACGACCAAGTCCAAACCGTCTTCCGCCCGCGCCGCCACACCCTTTCAGCCACTTGCTACCGTCAGTCCAGAGCCGACGCCCATTGGATCTGGGACGACATCACGCGAGAGCTGAAAGCTGCTTGATATCCGGCACCCAGGCTATCGTTGCGATAGATCGCCGACAACTTGACAATGCCCGGAGCCGTCCACACATGACAGCGCCCCTGTATACAGCTTCAATTTTCGTTTCATCCCAGTTTGATTTGCCTTCTGGTTATTAAGACTTGACTATTTCAAGCTTAAAAGACTTATTGATGCAAATGCATGTAATTTAAGGGTGGGCGATAGATTTGCACGCAAGATTAAGCACACTATTTGCGATTTCCGGAGCCATTGCGGCGGCGGGTTTTGGACTGCTTGCTGTAATGGTCGTAATGGATATTTTCATCCGCAACCTAGGTTTAGCCAAATGGCCTTGGCTCAATGAACTGACAGAATATCTGTTGACCATTTCTACTTTTGGTGGAGCACCATGGGTGCTGCGTCAGACGGGGCATGTCAATGTTGATATCCTGCTGCGCGTCGTGTCATCGTCCGCCGCCATTGTCCTCGTGCGCGCTTCTTATGCGCTGGGTCTGGTTATTTCTGTGATCGTTACTTGGCTGGCCGTCTCTGCCGCAATCGAGAGTTCCAAGTCAGGCTCAATTGTATTCAAGAACCTCGTTTTTCCCGAATGGTGGATGATGGTCCCAGTCATTTGGTGTTTCGCGCTGTGCAGTTTTGAGTTTCTGGTGCGCTTTATATCAGGAGATAACCAATGATCTGGTCGCATATCCTTCTGATGATGGTTGGCTTGCTGGCGATTCAATTCGCAATCGGTTTGCCCGTCGCATTTGCCTTCCTTGGCGCCAACCTTATTGGCGCC
Organism: Lentibacter sp. XHP0401; assembly: GCF_025751535.1. GTDB lineage: Bacteria > Pseudomonadota > Alphaproteobacteria > Rhodobacterales > Rhodobacteraceae > Lentibacter. The sequence continues at coordinate 6,308 of NZ_JAOWLC010000004.1, forward strand.
TGGATTTTCCTAGGAGGTGAAGCAGGGCTGGTGCAGTTGGTGCGCAATGCATCCGGCTCTGTCAATTCCTTCGCATTGGCGCCAATCCCGCTATTTGTCTTGATGGGTGAACTATTGTTTCACACTGGTTTGGCTTACAGGGCAATTGACGCCGTAGAAAAACTGCTGGTGCGTTTGCCCGCTCGGCTAGCCTGTGTAACTGTCGTTGGAGGCACGACTTTTGCTGCGCTTTCAGGGTCTTCGATCGCCAATACAGCAATGCTGGGCGGAACGCTTTCACAGGACATGTTGCGCCGTGGTTACTCTCCCACGCTGACTTTCGGGCCTGCTATGGCCGTTGGTGGAATTGCAGTGTTGATTCCGCCTTCAGCTCTGGCGGTGATGCTCGGATCATTATCGGGGATATCCATATCACAACTCCTGATTGGAGGACTCCTCCCAGGCTTGCTGATGGCCCTGCTCTTTCTGGTGTTTGTAATCATGACCGCAATCCTGTCACCGGGTAGCGCTCCCCGCGAAGATAAAGCAGTGGTTCTAAGCAAACGGGAGCGCTATGTTCCTTTTTTACGGGATGTTGTGCCACTGTCCGGGATATTTATTGCTGTAATCGGGAGCATGCTTTCGGGCATTGCTACCCCGACAGAAGCGGCGGCACTCGGCTCGGTTGCCGCGCTGATTGCAACAATCGCCTATCGCAAACTCACCTTAACTAATTTGGTCAAATCATTGACGGAAACAGCGAAGGTTTCGATTTCAATCCTCTTTATCATTGTCGCATCGATGACATTCTCACAGATTTTGTCCTTTTCGGGTGCCACGTCGGGCTTCATGCAAGTCATCCGCGAAGTTGACCCAACGCCAATCGTCCTGATTGTCACAATGTTGGCCATCATCTTAATTATGGGATGTCTGATCGACCAGATTTCTATCATGATGATAACCTTGCCTTTCTTTATGCCCATTGCTCATTCTGTCGGAATTGATCCTGTCTGGTTGGGCCTGATGATGCTGGTTGCTATTGAGCTGGGCCTGCTGACGCCGCCCTTTGGCCTATTGTTAATGGTGATGCAGGGGGCCAGCCGCCAAACCCCGCTTCTACAGATATACAAGGCAGCTGTTCCCTTTATTTTGATCGAACTAGCAGTGCTGGCATTGATGTTAATTGTGCCCGAAATAACGATGTTCTTGCCATCTCTGCTTCAATGATAACCACAACAAACCAACAGGAGAATAATAATGACTTTCAATGCGATGAAATATGCACTGGCCACAGCTGTGGCAGTGTCTGGCCTCAGCAGTGCTGCCCAAGCAGACGAAGTAGCGCTTCGTTCCGTGTCGGCATTTCAGCTTGGTACAGTTTTCTATGAGCCATTCGAGCGCTTCGTGGAGCGTGTGAATGAAAATGGCAAGGGTATCGTGCAGATCGAGGTGATTGGCGGACCCGAGGCCATGCCGCCCTTCGAAGTAGGTAACGCCCTTCGCGGCGGGATCATTGACCTTGCAAACACAACTGCCGTCTTTCATGCGAACCTCGTACCGGAGGGGCTCGCCATGACATTGACCAACCTATCAATGGAAGAGTTGCGGGAAAACGGTGGTTATGATCTGCTTGACCAGCTGCACCGAGATAAAGCCAAAATTCACTGGTTGGGGCGTTTAACGCAAAACATCCAATATTACATCTATTTGTCAGAACTGCCCGATGATGTCGATTTTGATGCGCTGAAGATCCGCTCCGCGCCCACCTATCAAGCGTTTTTTACCGGACTCGGAATAACACCGGTACAGACTGCTCCTGGCGAAGTGTTCACTGCACTGGAGCGCGGCACAATCGACGGCTATGCTTGGCCATCTCTGGGGGTTTTTGACCTTGGTTGGCAAGAAAAGACTGCAGCGCGGATCGAACCTGGCTTTAACCAGGTTGAAACGGGCGTTTATTTCAGCGAAGCCAGCTGGGAAAAACTTACTCAAGAGCAGCAGGATTTCCTCACCGAACAGATGGTTGCATTTGAGAGCGAGGCGAACCGCTACAATGAGTTTGCGAATGCAGAATTCGCCCGTCAGGCAGAGTATGGCATTGCGACCGTCGAGCTTGAAGGCGAGCAGTTGGACAACTTTGTAAAAATGTCAAACGAAGAAGGTTGGAAGCCAGTGATGGCAGCAAGCCCGGAAGCTGGGCAGAAACTACGCGACCTTTTGGTAAAATAAAATTGTGGCGGCGCAAACCTCTTTGCGCCGCCATTTTCCATGTCACCGAATTTTGCAGGAGAACATCATGAAAATAGCAATCGTCGGCGCTGGTGCGATGGGGTGCCTATTTGCTTGGCAGCTAGTAAAAGCCGGCGCTGATGTGGTGGCGATCGACCCATGGAAAGAACATATCGACGCGATCAGAAGCAACGGACTCGTGGTTGAAAAGGACGGCGGAACACTGAATGTGCCGCTCACTGCTGTGACTTCGCCTGCAGATGTGGGCCCTTGCGATGTTGTCATGTTTTTTGTGAAATACGGCCATACGGCAAAAGCAGCACAAATGGCACTGCCCTTGGTTGGAGACAATACATTGCTTGTGACATTGCAAAATGGCATCGGCAACCCTGAGCTAATTGCTGAAGCTATTCCGGATAATCCTGTCGCCTATGGGCTGACGACCTTAACCAGCGAAATGCTCGGCGCAGGCCGGATTGAGGCTAGCTTCTCTGGTCGTGGCGAAACCTATTTCTGGCGCCAAAATGGACAGCCGGATGCGCGCGACACCGCTCTGCATGATCTGTTGAATAAGGGCGATTATGCTGCAGCATTAGACCCTGAAATCGATCTCCGAATATGGAAAAAGCTGATTATTAATTGCTGTTTTAACCCTATCTGTGGATTGCTCGACTGCAATGTTGGTGAAACGATGGTTGATGAAGAAGCGGCCCTAATTTTTGACGGTTTAATTTCCGAACTTGCCACCATCGCGCATAAAAAAGATATCGATATAACCACGCAATCTGCGCGGGACTATCTGAACGATGTTGGTCGCGATGCTGCGTCACATATCCCGTCGATGACTATCGATCTTCGTGCTGGCAGGATAACTGAAATCGACTGCTTAAACGGTGCGATTGTGCGCGAGGGCGTGCGGCAGGGTATCTCGACACCGACCCACACCCTTGTTTGCAATCTAATCCGCATGCGCGAAAATATCGCTCAGCGGCGAAGCACCAAGGCAGCTTGAGAAAAAATCATGCGACATCCAATCAGCACCCATGACTACCGGTATCTGGCCCGGCGACGTCTGCCCCGTATGGTTTTTGACTTTCTCGAAGGCGGTGCTGAAGATGAAAATGGGCTGATCCACAATCAGACAGCTTTTGATCGCTGGCAGTTCCTACCGCGGCGCCTGATAAATGTCAGTCAACGCAGCCTCCAGACAGAATTGTTTGGAAAACACCACGCTCTGCCGCTTTACCTTTCACCCACCGGACTGAACGGTGTTCTGCGGCCCGGTGCCGATGCGATGCTCGCGCGGGCTGCGGCGGCCAAAGGCATTCCCTTTGCACTTTCGACAGCTTCAAACATGTCAATTGAAGAAATTGCGCGAGCAGGCGATGGTGAAAAGTGGTTCCAATTATATGTTATGAGCCGCGAGGTTGCCGAGGTTATGTGCCGTCGTGCGCTGGATGCTGATTATGACGCCCTGATCCTGACTGTAGATGTGCCGGTAAACGGTTACCGCGAGCGGGACATGCGGTCACGCTTTGGTGTGCCCCCGTCTTATGGTCCTCGCATGTTGATCGACGGTGCATTGCATCCACGATGGTCTATTGATCTTTTGCGCAATGGCATCCCCAAGCTTGCAAATTTTGAAACTTTGGACGCGCCATCACCAGAGTTACAAGCAGCCTTGTTGCAGCGACAGATGGATTCCAGCTTCGATTGGGATGCTTTGGTTGCCCTACGCGACATCTGGCCGAAGCGTTTGATCGTGAAAGGTATAATGCGTAAAGAAGATGCACAGCGGTGCGCTACGCTGGGGGTTGATGCGGTAATCCTGTCAAATCATGGTGGGCGGCAGATAGATGGTTGCGCCGTGCCAGTTGATGTATTGGGTGAAGTTTCAGAGGCGGTCGATATACCGGTTCTGGTTGACAGTGGAGTCCGGCGAGGTTCTGATGCGATCAAATGTCTGTGCCGGGGTGCGGCCATGATTGGAATCGGACGAGCGGCGCTATACGCGGTAGCTGCGCGTGGACAGTTGGGTGTTGAACATCTTCTCGAAATCTTGATAGATGAAATGGACAGGACGCTTGCTTTAGTCGGTTCACGTTCCCCATCGGAGCTAACACCTGACTTGCTTCTCGATGCAGAAAATCGCGACTTCTAAGAAAAACGCTCTTCAAGTGGCCCTGTAAGAGCAAACTGGCTTGAGCCGGGCAGAGCGCTCCCCTTGGCACTGTCAGAAGAAAACTTGTTGAGGCAGGCAGGGTGAGAAATTAGCGTTGCGGTATGACCAAACACAGCCCTTTCCGCTACTTCAAGACGAGCCCAGAGATCATCCGTTTAGCAGTGATGATGTACGTTCGTTTCCCGCTTTCGCTTCGTAATGTGGAGGGTCTTTTGCATGAACTTGGTATCGACATCAGCCACGAAACGGTTCGGTATTGGTGGAGCAGATTTGGCCCGTTGTTTGCCGCAGAGATCGGAAGAAAAGGGTCAGTCAGATGCGCGCCTATTCGAATTGGCAATGGCACTTGGACGAGGTGTTCGTGAAGATCAACGGCGTGACGCACTATCTTTGGCGGGCGATTGATCACGAAGGTGAGGTGCTGGAAAGCTACGTCACGAAACGTCGTGATCGTAAAGCGGCGTTGAAATTCCTCAGAAAGTCAATGAAGCGCTACGGCCAGCCAGAGATCATCGTAACAGACAAACTGAAGTCTTACGGCGCCGCAATGAAAGTCATTGGCAACGTGTCAAAGCAGGAAACGGGGCACCGGCAAAACAACCGGGCCGAAAACTCCCATCTGCCATTTCGACGACGAGAACGCGCCATGCTGCGCTTCAGGCAGATGCGGTCTCTACAGAAATTCGTTGCCGTGCAGTCCTCAATTAACAACCACTTCAACAAGGAACGACACCTTTACTCTCGAGATAACTTCAAACTCAATCGAGATGCCGCTCTTAACGAGTGGCGTTGTCTTTGTGCCTCATAATGGGCAGTGCTATTGCCGTAGCTGAGGCTGGTTCGTATTTGTCTGACAACGCCCATCAGGGCCAGTGGAGGCAATGCCAAAACATGAACAGGCCGGACAGACGACGGTACTGACGAAAATGACCGCAAACATCGCCAGAAAACGCTTGCAATGCAGGAGCCACCCACAGATGCCGTTCACCGACTGGTCAAGATGCTGCGGGCGCAGCCCGCATTGCGGACATTGGTTCTGATTGCATCAATGTAGGGCCAACTTTTTGACAAGTTCGAAGTCTACAAGATGTTGATATCGTGAATATTGGACTGGAACAAAGCATGGGATCTTCAATTGCTCTTTTTGTTGATGGAGACAACATCAGCCCTTGTTTCAGCGAAGAGATAATGGCCTTCGCACGGCAACTGGGGCGTTTAGATGTTGTCCGCGTGTACGGTGGCGCGCATCCGGCCTCGGGATGGATGGAAGCTGCAGGTTTTCGCTTTATCCATGCAGGGCCAGGAAAGAACGGTGCAGATATTCTACTTTCCATCGACGCCATCGAGGCCTGCCAAGCCAATGAGATAAAAGCATTCGTCATAGCAACGTCAGACGGGGATTTTTCCCATCTTGCTTACCGACTTCGTGAACGAGGGTGTGAGGTGTATGGTCTTGGCGAAGACAAGGCACCAGTCTTGTTCCGTGCGGCCTGTACCGAATTCTCGACCGTGGCCTCAAAGGGTAGTGCCATGCCAGCAAATTCAACAATCCAGCAACGCTTTAGCCCAACTAAGCTAGACGAAAAAATCCGCGCAATGATCGCCATTCACAGCAAAAAAGGATCTGGAATGCGGATTTCGGAATTGGCACCTAAAATGCATTCTTCGCATGGCGTGAAGATCAGCTCACATGTCGAGCGGACCTGGCGCGCCTATCTCTCGAAGCGCCCAGAACTCTATCAGCTTGACCCACGGGGGCCGGAGGCCAAGGTTAGATTTGTGCCTCAAGGTTTTGATAACTGAGAGAACGGCCCAGAGCAGACAGTCATGAAATATGCAGCGGATGACAGCTTTGGCCCATAAGTCGGATATGGTTTACGTGACGCAAAATTTGTTGAATTCTGCAGACGAGCGGCAGCAACAGGGTTCACAGGTTTCGATAGGTGTGACCAAAATACCGCACAGACCATTGTTTTCCAAAGACGAGCTATTAGACGCTTTCACGACTGCTTTCAAAGACAGAATGTGCCGGAGCTTGAGAATCTCCGGTGCCACAGGCCTCACCGGTAAGATGTCGGCTTTTGGGAAGATCCGAAGGCGCGCTTTTGCGCCTTACCGTCGCAAGCAACTGGCTCAATGAACGCGGCACGGTCGAATGACTGCGCCACCATTGGGGTATGTTGTTTGTTCTTCATGCCCCAGTTTTATGGGGAATACATGGGGAAGAAAATGACCGCACAAAATTTTCTGAAACACATCGCACTGGCTTTTGCCACACTGTGGTGCATCACAGCAGCCACTGAGAAAGCCAGCGCGCAGGCGACAGACACAACGCCGCCACGCATCCAGTCGATCACACGTTATGATCCTGTGGACCAATTTACCAGTGAGACGGAAGTGGTATGGGAAGTGACCTTCACCGAAGATGTCACCGATGTCGATATTGTTGGGGATTTTGTCGTTAGCACATCTATTGGCTCTGTCTCTCCTGGGGCATTCCCTGGGGTTCAAGTCACGCCGAGCGTCTATCGCTTCACGCTGCGGTTCTCTTATCCCGTGACCAATGGAACCGGAAGTGTGCAGCTCGTTCCAAGAGGCACTGCCACCATCTATGACACGGCGGGTAACGCCATGACGGATTTCAGTATCATCGGTGTGAATGAGGCCTACAGTCCCGACAATGTGAACCCGACGCTGTCGATCACCTCTTCGTCCAGCCTCCCAACCAACAACGCGGTTACTCCGCTTACGTTCACCTTTTCCGAAACCGTCACCGGTTTTGATGTGAGCGATCTGACGCTCAGCACCGGCGCCGGCTCTTTCTCGAATTTCAGCGGTAGCGGGACCACATATACTGCGGATCTCACGCTTAGCTCCACCGGGGCGTTTCAGGTCTCCGTTGCGGCCGCGACGGCCATTGACCGGGCCGGAAATTCGAACACCGGCGCGACACTCAATGGCACGCGGGATGTGACGGCGCCGAGCGCTGTGCTCTCCGCAATCCCCACCGAGGTGAACGGCCCCTTCGATGTGACCGTGACCTTCAATGAGGACATGACCGGATTTGCGCTTGGCGATTTCACCGTGGTGAATGGCACGGCGTCGAACCTTCAGGCTGTCTCTGCACAGGTCTACTCTGCCACGATCACGCCTGATGCTGACGGCTCGGTCACCGTGTCGGTCCCCGTGAGTGCTGCAACGGATGCAGCGGGCAATGGCAACACCGCCTCAAACACGGTGAGCACCACAGCGGATGTGACTCGTCCGTCGGTGACGCTCGATGTGCCGACGGGGCTGGTGAACGCGCCCTTCACGCTGACGATGACCTTCTCCGAAGAGGTGACGGGCGTGGCTCTGGGCCACATTGTGGTCAGCAATGGCGCGGCCTCGAATTTGCAGCGAACCAGTGCGACCGTTTACACGGCCACCATCACCCCTGACACGGACGGGGTCGTGACGGTCAATTTTCCCGAGAACGCCGTGACGGATGATGCAGGGCTCGGCAACGAGGCGGCGACGGCTGCGACCAACACCGCCGACCTGACCGATCCGACGCCGACCCTTGCGGCAACGCCGGCCTTCCCGGGCACGCCCTACGCGGTGACGATCAGCTTCGGCGAGGATGTGACCGGTCTGGAATTGAGCGATTTCTCTACCACAAATGTCGATCTCTCCACCTTGTCGGGCAGCGGTGACACCTACACGCTTCAGGCCACAGGGACAGACTTCGCGCAATCGATCCAGCTTGGTGCAAACACGGTTCTCGACGCGGCAGGCAATAACAACGTAGCCTCGAACATCATCTCCGTCGTGCCCGACGGCGTTGCGCCGGGCCTGACGATTTCGGGCGTTCCGGTGTCGATCACGCGTGGCACGAGCTTCGTCGCGACATTTACCTTCACCGAGAATGTCACCGGATTTGAGGCGTCGGATATTTCTATCACGAACGCGGCGATGGGCACGCTCACGGGGAGCGGGTCGGTCTATTCGGCCACCATCACGCCAGACGATCGCGGCGATGTCACTGTCTCCGTTGCAGACGGTGCAGCGCAGGACATGACGGGCGAGCCGTCTGTGGCGGCCTCCGCCGTGGCACAGCTCGACACATCGGCGGAGCAAAGCGAAGCGATTGCGCATTTCTTGCAAGCCCGCTCCCGCAGTCTGATCCAGAACCAGCCGGACGTGTCCCGTTTCGTCACCGGACAGCGCACGGGCAATGCGACCGTTAGTTTCTCTCGCGGAGGCGGCGAGTTCGCTTTGAGTTCCCGCGGGAACGGCCCTTTGTGGATAGCGGTCTCTGGGTCATGGTCGGATAGTGACACCGAAGACATGAGCTATGGCCTCGCGTCTCTCGGCTACCACACCGAGCTTTCTTCGGGCACGATCTTCGGCGCGATGGTGCAATATGACATCGCGGAACAAGAGGACGCGCAGGGAACCACGGTTGAGGGCACAGGTTGGCTCGTCGGGCCGTATTTTGCCTCCCAGATCGGCGATCATCCGTTCTTTGTCGATGGTCGGCTGTTGTTCGGCGAGACCGACAACGACATCACCCTGTCCTCCGGTCAAACGGGGAGCTTCACGGGTGACCGGATGCTGGCCTCCTTGGGGGCGCAGGGGCGCGTCCAGATGGACAAGGGCTGGACCCTCATTCCCAACCTGACGTTGAGCCATGTCAGTGATTCCCAGAACACCTACGTCAGTGGCGGCACAGTTGTTCCGGAGCAAAAGGTGACCCTCACTGAACTTGCCGCCGGTTTGGATTTTGAGGTGCCGATCCTTGTGCCCGAAGGCGATCTGATGCTCGATTTCGGGATTTCCGGAATCTACAGCTACACCAAAGGCAGCGGCGCCGCCAGTGCCTACATCACGGAAGAAGAAGGCTACCGAGGCCGCGTGGATGTCGGTCTGAGCTACGACAACGGAAACGGCTTGAGAACGTCCGGTGCGGCTTTCGTTGACGGTCTGGGCGGCGACACGGATGTATCCAGCTACGGCTTGTCTTTTAAGGTTGCCTTTACGTTCTGATCGGGAGCGCTCCAAAAGGCGAAAAATCCTACGCCCGCTGACCATTGGTTGGCGAGCGTTCTGTTTCGCATATTGCTTAACGTCCGCAGAGCCGACATCTGAAACCTCTGCAGCGAAGGTCGGCAATCCGCCGCCTATCCCTCCTATCCATATGGGACTGATGCGCTAACCGCCACCCCGACGGCATCTTTGCTACGCGGCGAAGGACGCCGATTGCGACAGGTAGCACAGATCAAGGCTGCGGCACCCTGAAGCGGTATTGGTGCATCACAACGACGACATTTGATGGTCCTTTGCAGAAACGCTTGAGCAAATTGGTATCGACAACTCGGGCAGCGTCCGGCTGCGGCACGTGGGATTGCAGATGTGCAAGAGGGGCAATTAAAAGGTAGGTGTAGGGTCATGGCGTCTCTCCGGCCTTGATAAGTTTTGCCGTTATATCGGCGGCGGTTATCCCGGGAGGTGCGCCGTGCTGTTCACAGCATGTAACCACACCTCCCGGGCCGCACATGGATATTGCGCGCTCCTATTCTTGCGTTGGTCATGTTAGGCATCCTGTAGCGCTTCGCGTTCAAAGGTGGCCACCTTAAGAACCTTCAACTCGCGTCGATGCCCGTCCCGCGTCTCCCAATGGAACACGGCATCCTCGGCCAGCCCGATTAGCGCGATCCCGATGGGAGTGATAACTGAAATCCAGCCTTTGGATATATCTGCATCCTGAGGGATGACCAAAGTGATTGTGTGATCCTGTCCGGTCAGTTCATCGCGGTAGGTGACCTCACGGCCGATATCGACGACGTCCGGGCGCAGTCGGGACTGGGACACAATACGCGCGCGACCAAGCTCTTCAACCAGCAGTTCGGCCAGGTCAGTGTTGCGGCGCATCAAGCCTTCGGCCAGCGCCTCCAACTCGGCTAAACGGTTGCTGCTCAACACGATCTTAGGGCGACGTGTTCTACGGGGTTTAGAGGGAGCTGACATAGGGTTTCCTTTTAAATAGATAAAGTCTGTTGCAATGACGAGGGGGGGTGCTGCTAAGGCGTTAAGTGCCGCTGACGTCCAGCACGACGAGGGTTTCGATCCACCCGTCGTCACGCAGCAGAGGCGCTCTTTGCATCTTGCGCATACCCAACATTGTCGCTCCCAGAAATGAGGTAACTGGAATGCAGCCGGCTTTATTACCGGGCACCAAGGTTAGTATACCGCTGCGAGCATTGCCGCCGCTGATCATGTATTTAATACGGCGCCCAGCCATCACGAGGCTTGCGGGTGTAGGTTCGGGAGAGTTTCGGGCCAAACGCAGTTTGTGGCGTAGAAAGCCTTCGATCAACGTCGGGTTTGGGCATTCCGCTGTTAGGTCGAGGCTAAGAAGCCGTTCAATACCGATCCGATCGGCTTGGGTGAGTTGAAAACGGCCCTTTAGCGGCGAGCATTTATGAGATGGCTGATATGGGCTGTCAGTTAGCAGATGCGCAGGATTGATGATGTGCATGGTGATCCCCCAGAAAGGAAAGAAGTCTCAATGAACGATTTGAGAGGCCCCGGGGAAAAAGAAACGCCTAAGCGTTCGCCACCCGGGGAAGGGGGCGGTTTAGAAGCAGAAACCGAAAATGATTCTCATGCATAACCATGAGGCAAGCCTAGCCTTTAGTGGGGAGCTGTCAATACAACTTGAAGTATGCGGTGGCTGTGTGGTGATTGTAGTATGAAGCCATGAAGTCACGCGCGTCTTTTCGACCACATGCGGAGGCATCCAATTGCCGCAAAGTCCGCATGGCGACTAACGGGACTGAAGTCATCTGCCAAACAAACTAGTGTCATGCGATAGAGGATTTTCTGAAGGTAAATGGTGAGTGACGCTACTATTAGCGAGCATTGCCGATCTTCTTGGCGTGTTGGAGCACTCTAAGTTTGAGTTGAATGTCGCGTTCTTGGTTTGTCATGAATACCTCCTCCATCCCAAATCAGGGAAATTACAGGAAGTGTCCGAGAGTCCGTACATATCTACAGGCAGGAGTAAGTGTGGCTAGCGATGGTTTGCCGCCGTGGTTTGTTTAAACGAGGCATAAGAGATTAGGTTGACAGCTCATTTATCGAATGTCACCGGAGGAGGATGCATGACCATGGAGCCAACCTGTCAAATTCATCAACCAGTACCAGATTAGTTTTTATCCAAATCAATTTCGCCTTTATAAAGGCTGCGTAATGTTGCGACCATAGTTTCGAACGATTGATCCAATGCTATATTTGTGTTGTCGGTCGAGGAAATATAAATGGATTTCCCCCTCGGTTCGCGCCTCAGAAAGCCGCTTTCCACCAAGGTGCCGATTTTCCTATGAAGGGTGCTTATGGGAAGACCGAGAACTTCAGACAGAGCGGAAAGGTCATACAGTTTCCCCTGTAGCTTGCCCTGCACCACTGTTCGAATAATCAGGCAATCAACGGGCTTGCCCCACATTCCGGTTTCCATTGCATAAAAACGGTTGAGGCATTCTATGATTTGCGCTTGCACAACAGTCCGTATGGCCGCGGATTGTTGATTACTCTCTTCCTCATCATTCACCATTTCTTTGCGCTCCCTTTAAATGCCTGCACGACGCTGAGTTTCCAGTTTGGAAAGGTCCGTGCTTGGCAGTTGGAACCATTTGCTCACAACCTCTCACTGAATTCAAACTACACCGATAGGAAGCGCTTCGTGCCTTCTCGTTGGGGTCTCGGAAAAGGAGGAGGGGTAATAATGCAAAAACACATACTCGTCGTGGGCGGTGGTATTGGCGGAACAATGACGGCGAACGGCATTGTCAGCAAGATGTATCCGGAGGTTTCGTCCAGAAAGGTCAAGGTAACTCTATTGTCGGACAGCCCGTGGCACTACTACAAACCCGCGTTTATGTATGTCGCTTTCGATATGTTCTTTGAGGGCGAACTGCGCCGCAAACAACATTCTCTTTTGCGACCTGAGATCGACTTCCAGGTCGACAAGGTGACGTCCTTCGACTTTGCTGGTTCAAGTGTGAAGACCGCCAGCGGCAAGACGATCGGATACGACTATATTGTGGTTTCGACCGGTTGTCTGCCTGCTCCTGAGCGGATCGAGGGCTTGAAAGAAGCGGGGGACTATTTCTACCAATACGATCCTGCGCGCCAGTTGTCGGAGAAGTTGCGCAAGCTGGAGAAGGGGCGCGTTTTCATCACGGTTAACTTTCCGGAAACACCAAACGTTCCACATCAATGTGGTATCGCACCAATGGAAACCACGCTGATGCTGGACGAGTATTTGCGCCGTAAGGGCGTTCGCGATCAAGTCGAAATTGTATATACATACCCGACTGTCTCTCAGCTTTTGCGCAATTGCTTGTTCCTGCAGGAAGAGGTCTGTTCGGTCCTGCCTCCCATATTCGAAGAACGTGGTATCAAGTATCAGAACGGTTTCACTTTGGCTAAAGTCGATGCCGAGAAAAAGATCGCAATTTCGGCTGAAGGCGAAGAGCAGGACTTTGACATTCTCATGTCCACTCCACCTATTCGCGCAGTCGATGCGGTCCTACAAAGCGGGGTTTCGCAAGCGCCCAACAACGAGGGTTGGTTGCCTACTGATCGGGAAACCCTGCAACTTGACGGGTATCCTAACGCCTACATAATGGGCGATACAGTTGATCTTCCGATCTCGAAGGCGGGCGGATCGTGCCACAATCAATCTCCGGTCATTGCCAATAACATTGCGGGGGACATCCGTTTGGGCCGAACCGTCGATGCCTATGACGGTAAGGTTCAAGCTATTGCCCAGATGGGCCTCGAAGCGGGGATGCCACTTTGGTATGACTATGATGAAGACGTACACCCGACCCCTCCTACAAAGGTCGGCGGCCTTATGCGCAAGGCTTTTAACCGCGGGATATATTGGTCTGTAGCGCGCGGTATCGTCTAAAATCTCACATTTCCAGCAAGGAGGCCGAAATGGCAAACCCTACCAAAACCGGAGCGGACGCGCCGCTTCTCGAACGGCTCAACCAAGAGAGTGCATTCGCCGATGAAGCAACGGAAGCCGGATTAATTGATCTTGCAAACAAAGTTGCGCCATTAATTCAGGGCCGTCGTTTCCATAATGTCGTAGATTTACTCTCACTCGCAGCCGACGGTGTCGACATGGCTGACGATGCCATGATCCAAAAAATGATGTCTGGGTATGAGGATTTGGTTAGCAACGCTTGGATGCTTTCTAATGCCGCCCGCTATGCGACAAACGAGGCAACCCGGAAGCCAGTGCCTTCCCGCCTTGGGCTGTTACGTGCTACCGGAGACGAAGATGTGCGCCGCGGGCTGCATTTTGCGATTCAATTCCTCGCTGTGCTAGGGCGTCAGGCTGCACGCGGTGCGGAAGAAGGCTGAGTATGCCTCATGCCGACGTGGCACTGGCCAAACTTTATCAACCACGCATCCGGGAACATGCGGCCCGGGTGCGTAGGGACAAGAGGCTGGATAAACCTGATGTGACGGTAACCTGCCGTAGCCCGGTTTGCGGTAGTGTGATGACACTGGATCTGATTATACATGACGGGATCCTAGCGAAAATAGGTTGGAAGGGACGTGCATGCACCCTTGGAATGGCCTCATTGAGTATAGTCACATGCGCTGGCATCGGACAAACAGAGAAAGAGATTTTTGAGGTAGGTCGTAGGCTTTCGGATTTATTGAACGGAAAGAAAAATGACTTCCCTCAGGCTTGGGCTGATCTCTCTATATTTTGTGCTGCGCAAGAATTCCCAATGCGATTTGGATCTATCGAGCTTCCCTTTGACGCTATCGCACAAGCATATGAAAAGGTTAGGTAGTTCGTCCCTAAAGGATCGTCCACTCCTCAGTGGTTACGATGAGCCAAGAACACTATCCTAGCAAATACCGCTATTTGGACCCATAAGCGCTGACGTCAGACATGCTGCTCGAACTCACAGGTTGTGCTGGTGTACATCCCTTTTTACTTTGGTCTGCTACTGAAAGATCGAGGCAATTTCTTCTTTGCTCAGCAGCCGCCACTCGCCAGGAACCATGCTGTCAGGTAGTGATAGGCCACCTAGACGTTCTCGGTGCAGTCCCTCAACGTGGTTTCCGGTGGCCGCAAACATACGACGCACTTGATGATATCTTCCCTCGGTAACATTGAGCAGAACCTCGGTCTCCGAAACTATTTCCATTTCGGCCGGTGCTAGCGGCTTATTTTCGTTTTCCAACAGCAGGTGACCTGAATTAAACAGCTCGTCTTCGGTGCCATTTAGCGGGCGGGCCAGTTTGACCCGATAGGTTTTTTTTACGTAGCGCTTAGGGCTGATGACGTGGTGCAACAAATCACCATCATCTGTCAGCAACAGTAGACCCGTGGTCTGCTTGTCCAAACGGCCGATAGTGGAGATCGAAGGGTTTCGCGATCTCCAGCGCTTGGGAAGCATGCTATAAACTAGAGCACCTTCATCGTTGTGAGAGCAGGTCATGCCTAAAGGTTTATTCAAAAGTATAACTATACCCGCGACGGGATCGAGAGCCTCGCCGTCGATCTTCATGCGGTGCGCTAAATCTGGGGTGATAGGGATACGTTTGGCGACATCGCGAAGCACAGCAAAGTCTAGAGTGATACGACCGGCTCTTACCATTTTTTCAATTTCTTTGCGCGAGCCATAGCCCATAGAAGAGAGGAGCTTGTCGACGCGGGAAGTGTGTGTCCTAGCCATTTTTCGGTTCCCAAATTGGAGGTCTGATACCTTAAAGTGCCGAATGCCCGTCTAAGGTTTTTTGGTAATTTATTTAGCCATCTATGGTCACCTGCGAGACGGGTATGCGGTCATACGAAGGGTCGTATATAGACGGCTTCCTATTGAGTGGGCCGCGCACCCTCCAAGGCTAAAGGTTTGGTTCGGACGAGTTCGAGACGTCGATGCGGCACGTAGTAATCTGCCTCCCGCAAAGCTTCATCGACAAGGCTGTAGACCTCGTCGCGACAGTCAATGTCACGATCAAAACGCGACAGCCAGAAACGAAGTGCATAGGTAATGCCGCCTTCCTCATAGGCAAGAACACGCACGTCAGGAGCCGGATCCTGTTGGATCAGCTTGGCGTTCATAGCTGCCTTCAACATCACGTCTCGTGCGCGTCCGACCGGCATTGTGTGATCGAGCATGATAGCGACTTGCGCGCGGTATTGTGGTCTGGGCGCTGAGTAGTTGGTAATCCTCTGACGCGCGATTTGGCTGTTTGGCAGGATCATGTAGGTTGAATCCCGCGTCAAAATGCGCGTGGTGCGCCAGCCGATTTCGATAACCTTACCCCGTGCCAGGCCGTCAATGTCAATCCAGTCACCAATCCGAAATGGGCCTTCAACTCCAAGCGCGATACCTGACAGTGTGTCGGCGACCACATTTCGGATTGCAAAGCCAAGCATCGCAAGGATCAGGCCGGATCCAGCCAACGCCCCTATAGCGCCCTGCCCAAGAAACAGTGAGGCCGTCGCTGCAAAAGCGATGAAGAACAACAACGCAGCTATCAAGTCACGTAACAATCGCGGATAGGGACGGCTTCGGGTCGTGGCCCTGTCCAAGGCCATCGACGCCAAACGACTGACAAGCCATGCGACGGCAAAATAGGCCAGAGCAGTGATGCCGAGAGTAAACGTTTTATACTCGCCGAACAGCGCGGTGATGTGTGACGAAAACAGGATCAGTCCCACGCTTAAGATTGCGAAAACCGACGGCCAAACGAGGCGTCGGGCATGTTGTTTGCTAGTCATTTCAGGCGTCTCCTATGTGACTTTGGATTGTTCATGTCTTCAGGTGAGGCTGCACGTCCTGTCTCATTGTTTTCCTGATTTTCTGTGTGTTACGAGTTTGCCGAGGGCTGTATCACCTCAAGGACCGTCAACATGCGACGCTGGTCGTCTCGTGTGTCCCAGTAAAAACTGGCCCCTTCCGATAACCCCAGTAGTGCGACACCGATGGGTGTCATGACCGAAACACGAAGTTGCGTAATATCGGCCTCTTCGGGATAGACTAGAGATACAGTTTTTTCCTGCCCGGTTGCTTCGTCGCGATAGGTCACGGTGCTGCCCATCGTTACCACATTGTCGCGAACCTTGGTCGAAGCCACGATACGGGCACGGCCGATCTCTTCGAGCAGGCGATCTGCCAGTACTGGCTGGCGTCGCATCATGCTGTCGGCCAGTCCCTCAAGGTGGGTGAGGTCATCGGCATTGATGACAACTTTTGGGTTGCGCTTGGTTCGTTTTTTGGCGGCTGTGGGTAAAGTCGACATGGATAGGCTCCTTATGATGCAAGTCTAGTTCAGGAATGGTCGAAAGGGTTTGCAAGAACGAGGCGCGCTAGCGGGCGACAATAGCCTGCCGCTAGTGGCTGCCTCAGGGATAGATGGCGTCAAACGTGATTTAACACTGGCGGATTAATCGCCAGAACCACGCTTCAAGACTGTGAGGAGACCCCGGAAGGCATGCCAGACGCGGACGCGTCTAGGCCACCCGGGGAAACGGGCGGTTTAGCAGTCGGAATAGGAAATGATCTACATGAACCTTCATGACAATAGAGCTAGGTATCCACTGCTCAATAGTCAATCTCGCCAACGATAAGCAAATTTTACGCTGGTTTTTGTGACCTTTATGGCCCATTGACTGGCGCGTTTGTGCCGAAGGGTCACAGCCTGACGAAGCACGATTGAAAGCCCCGGTGCGGTGACCCATATGAGGAGTATGATGATGTTCAGCTTCCATATGAGGTTCCTGCTTTTCGCAGGAAATCGACTGAACCGCCGGTAGCCCCGGGCGGGGTAGCCACTTGTGCTGCTTCTCGCCTCGGGGTTTTCAAGATCGCTTTGATCTGTTCGAGACGACGGAGGTTTTTGCTCCGCCGGTTTCAAATTGCGGCCGACAGCATTTCGAAATCTGGCACAGCAGAGACCGACGTTACGGCTTCAGTAACCTTATATCTGGAGGATGGCATGCATCCCTTTTTGACACATCGAAACAATATGGCTCAGTTTCGCAACCAGGACGCTGCGAACAATAATAAAGATCCGTCGCGGCCTAGCATGTGGCGGCGCTGGCTGCGAGCAACGGTCAACAACTGGAAACGGCGCAAGATGGTTGCGGCGTTGCGGTCTATGGAAGACCACTTGCTTAAAGATATCGGCGTAGAGCGCGGTGACATCCAGCGGATTGTTGACGGGTTTGATGAGCGTGAGCTTGGCATGGTTCCGTTGGCAAGGTCGCCACGTGTTGTCAGTGTGAGACCACAGGTTCTTAAGTTGACGGCATGACGGCAGTGTAAACTCAATAGCCGCGTCATCGCGTTCCGATGACGCGGCGCATACGAAAATGAAAAGCTCAACGCGTTCATAAGGAACCAAGCCAATGATGTTATGTAAAGCTGACTTTAAAGAATTGTTTCCACACCTGTTCAATGCCGCAGACCGCGCCCTGAGCGAAGAAAGAGTATCTCCTAATCATGAGTGTATTTCGTGTTGGAAAGACGATGGTGGGAGCATTTTGGCGGCGGATTACGGGGAGCATGCTCCTGTAATCGGCTCTGAGCATGGCATTGTCACGTTAACTTAGATGAGGGAAATCTGTAGGCTGCGCCCTACATCAAGCGGCCACGATTTCGAACCATTCGGCGAATGCCTTGGCGCGCGTTTGGTAGAGAGTTTGGCGTGAGATCAGGTGGCGTTGCAAATTGAAATGGTTGCAAATGGTGTCATGGGCGGAAAGAAAAAGTTGCATTGAGCCTGGCGATTTGAACCTGCCCATTCGACGTTCCCGTCGGCGTGTGGGTTTCCTCTCATGGTTAGCACGCAAAATACTGACGGCCTTTGGAGGTAAAGCCTCTGCGCGATTGTTTAGCCGCCCACCTGTGGAATGAAGGTGGGTTAACCCAAGTTCCCGAAGTGCAGCCGCATAGGAGGCCAGTTTGTCGGTGACAATAGCATCCGGAATGTAGCCCCGCCTTTTTAAGAGTTTAAGGGCCGCACGTTTGTTTCGACGCGATTGGGCCAGAACTTCAAGAACTTCGTCTTCATCATCGACTTAACGTGACAAAGCCTCCTGCAGGTACAGCTACGCGTGATGTCACCGTCCGCCCTAAATACGCCTGCTGCACCTGCTCCGATGGTTCGCCACAGGCTCCCACATCCGCCGCCTACAATTGACTACCAGCCGGGTGGGCGCTTGATATCAAAGCCACCGTAATGAAAGCCCATGATTTGACCTGCAAAATTCACGGTGACTGGCCTGCCGCTGGCATCAAAGACAACCGGGACTGCATGGCCGTCCATGGAGAAGGTTGTCGTAGTGCAATCCTTACTCGTATCAGGGCAGGGTGCAGGCTCAAGCTTTGCATTGCCACCGTCCATGGCGAGCGTGTTGCGCAGATTGAACCATGAAAACCGCTCGGAGAAAATCTTTGGCATGTTGTGAATCCCGAACTCGTCATCTCCATTGAGAATACCTGACGGGCCAGAGCCGATGCTTTGGGTGACATTGCCGGTCATTTTGCCTAGCATCATGGTTTTCATCTGCGCCGGTATAGGCGCCCAATTACCATTATACATTGCGATGTCGTTGGCCTTGAAGTAGATGCGCTCACTTCGGCCTGGTGAGGAAAACTCCGTATATTCAGGGGCTGCGTTATATGTCAGCACTGCTTCGCCAGCCCGTAGCTGGACCATGCACCCCTTGGCACTCACGTTAACGGGTGGCAGGACTACCATTTTGCTAGAGCCTTTAACAGTTGGCACATTAAGAGAGAATGTTACGGTCTGGGCTTTGGCTGGGGCCGTGTAGTTTGTAACGTTGTCATCTATTTTACCGGCGCTGGCATGTAATCTGGCAGGGCCCGATCCGAACACGCGTGCCACTTCCTCGGCCGTGAGCGGGCTGTTGATCGTTAAGGGCACGGTTTGACCCACTGCCATGCAAGCAGGTAACGAAATTTCAACACGGGCTGTTTCCATTGCAAGGCTGACTTTCTGTGGTGCGCTCTCTTGTGGAACATCTGCCAGATTTGTGACGCGGGTGTGTAGTGGCTTAGCGGCATCGCTGTTTGCTGCAAAAACAGGCTGAATATAGCGGCCGTTCTTCGGCACAACGTCAGAGTTGACGATCAGACGGGTCTCATGCATCCGTTCAGCTTTGTTGATCTCAAGGATATTCACATAGATGCGATCCGGATCGGCCAGATTGGACCAGTTGCCGGTGAAACGGGCTCCCGCCTTGGTGTGGATCGCGGCAACCTCTCTGATTTGGCGGGGTTCCATGTCAACCTTTGTGACAACAGGAACGCCGGGCGCAACCTCGGTCTGAAGTGACCGGCCTGTGCTGGTTGTGCCGAAGTACTGCTGATCGGGTGCATGGCGTGCGATGAAGCGTGGAAAGAAACTGGCGAGCCCGATATCCTCGCCTTTTGATTTCAGAAAAGTATCGAGCCATACCAACCCGTTGTGGTTGTCAAAACCGGATTCTTTATCAAGCTCTGTGAGGTAAGCCATCGTGGGCTTAGATTCGAGCATCTCACCGAGATAGTAGAAAAAATGATCACGACGGTAATGGTTCTGCGGTGCGTGCAAGGGCAAAGCGTAGTCTGTCGGGTTGAATTGGACAACACCGTATTTTTCGAAGGCCCATGCTTTTCCCACCGCCTCGGGAACGCTTTCGGAAAACCACGTTGCGTCTTTTTTCTCATCCGCAGGATGTAGAGCCATATGAACGCCATGATAAACCTCATGCGCGAGGGTGATACTGTTTTCGATCACCGCAGCATCCGAGTAGGTTCCATCCTCCTTTAGATCGTCAATGAATTCTTCGTAACTTAGCTCGATCCCGTCATAGGTGCCGAAAGAGGCTGCGCGCTCACCCAGAACAGTCAACGCTGCTTTGGAGCGATCCATAAGAGGAAGGGTGTAGTAGGGGAAAGGGGTTTCATCTACTTTGGCTTCTTCGAACGACATTGATGACATCCACCGGCTGATCCTTTCCAACTCGGGGGTCACCCATTTTTCCATATGCTCCAAACCCCATTTGTTTTTGTCCCGATACGCTTTTTGCGTCCCGGTGCAATAATAACAAGCGTAGGCTGATTTTTCCTCGTTGAGCTTCCATTCGGTATTGCGCCATTCTGCATGTAGCGATGTCGCACCGAGGCAGGATAGCCCAAGGGTAATTAAAATGGTTTTCACAATCACACCTCGTTTTTACTTTTTGATATGCCATAAGGTAGGGCGCGGAGGACGGAAGCCCCCGTATTCGGTGCCGTACGCAGATTCAGGGCGCCGGTCTGAACTTGGGCGTAGCTGCCGATCTCTTGTGCAGAGGCCGGACCACCGCCAACGGTCAGATACGTATGTATCGCGAGAAATGCGACGAGGGCTCTTACCGCGGTGAATTTTCCAGTCATTTTTACCCCTTTGATATCTGGTCTGAACAGTCGGCCCTTGGCGAAAACTAGTGGCCATTCTGGCAAGGTTGCACGTGATCTGACACAAATTCTCATGCCGACACCGAGGCCGTTGGCATTTCGTTGGCGTCCAGATCAAGATAACCTTCAAGGTCTGCGCGCATCTCGGGCGCCAGATGCTCTGGATGCATTACGCGGGTATAGAACAGTGTGAAATAGACGACCTTGATTACGGTAACGACACGCGCGAACAATGAGTGAAGCAGGACACTGACAAAAACAATGATAAAGATCGGCAGCCAGTTAAAGATGGTGTTCGGACCGATCGGTCCCAGTTGCGGAATGTCACGCGAAATCTCTGAAAGCGCCCCAGCTGAAAAGGCATCGGGCATACCGCTACCAAAAAGAAGGCCAAGAGCAACTCCAGCAAGGCCGCCGAAGAGATAAAGCGGCTTCATTAGCGAGCCGATCACGCCGCCCATAATGTCTATCCCGAACACGCCGGCCAGAGTTTCGGGCACATGATTTTTCAGCCGTTTTATTTTGGCGACCCCATCGCGTAGGCTAAGCTGGTCAATAGCAAAAGCAGGCAGCAGGAAATGGTTTACCAAATCCCAAACCTCGACGATGCTTCCCAATAGCATCGCCATTAGGCCGCCTTTCTTGTTTTTGCGGCTGGTCACCCAGACAGCGACAATGTCCAGCAGGCCGAGGGTACGGACTTGGGAACTGAGGCCGGAAATCTCGCGTCGTGCCTCACGCTGGGTCGGCATCCCGCCCGTGGTGGTACCATATGTCAGACGGCTGAGCGTCAGTTCGGCACGCTTGTAAAAGAAGAACTTGTAAATGAACATCACAGTCCCACCAAGCAGGAACCATGCGCTATGGCCGTTCTCGTATGCGGCGAGGACAAGCCCGGTGAAGAATAGGCCGATCATCAGCGCCGCATAAATCCACATCATGAACAGCGGCTCCAATAACGCGCGATTTCGCCCGACAATTGTGAACGTATGCCGGACGAGAAAACCCAGTTGCGTAAAGCGCGCTTTGAGGTCGGGTTTCGTGAAATCCATCGTCTGCTCTCCTATTTACGACATTCTTTGACGATCCCGATGTGGGACGGGGTTCAGGGTGCTTTTCGTTGTTCAGCGGTCCGAACCCGATACTAGCTTCCGCCATTTGAGTTGCACCGTCTTTCATTGCCGCGGCAAGCGTGGCTTTGTCGCCCTCTCACCGATGCTTCGGCTAGAAGTTGTCAAAGTCGGGCTGGATACGCCCCGTTTGTTTGCAGGGGAAAAGGCAAATATCTTAACCTTATAAGGCCTACCGCTCAGTTGCGGACACGGTTGCCTGTCCGACGTCATCACAGGCATCGTCAATTGCCATAAACAGAAAGACAATGATCAGTTGCTACAGTGGAATTTCAGAGCCTGAAGCAACGATTACCTTTAAAGTAGGACAAACGATCATTGTTCTCGATATTCATTTTTCAATAACTCTTAAGTCAGTGAGCTTCAGTCCGGTATATTTTAAATACTTGAAGCAATGTTTCTGTTTGCTTGTGCGGCCTAGAAAATCCTATCTGGGGGCATGAGAATAGGCTATATCTGTCTGCTTATCGCGGGATATCTGTTCCCGTAGGCACTGACGCCCGACATACCTGCGCTGCTATTGAGAGAGCTTTGTGCGTTATCCTGTTTGGATCATCATTGGTCCGGCGTGGATCAACGCGATCAGGTCGGCTTGCCTGTTGGTGCCGGTTTTTTGGAACAGATTGCGGATGTGAAACGAGATGGTTGTTTGCGAAACACCGAGTTCGAGCGCCACATCTGCTGGGCGGGTGTTGCGGGATAAGGCCGCTGCGACCCGTGCTTCCGTTTGTGTAAGGCCAAACAAATCCATCAAAAGCGGTTCGTTGACGGGTTTGCGATGATCTTGAGCTGTGAGAAATAGCGCCACATGAGGTGTATCGGCGGACGCACTAATGCTTTGTATCAGCGAACAAATCATGACGGGGGCTGTGTTTAGACTTTGCGGCACGTGCAGCATTACCCCAGCAACCTTTTCGCGGCCTTGTCGCGCCATCGCCAGAGTGTCGGACAGGGCACGTTGTAGATCGCGGTCGGACAACGGGTCGGGGGAGCGGATGGTATCATTCGGGCCAATGATGATATCGGCTACTGAAATCATCTCTTGAGCGCCTCGATTGAGGTGAACCGGCTTGCCGTGCCCATCCAGCA
This sequence comes from Lentibacter sp. XHP0401, assembly GCF_025751535.1. GTDB lineage: Bacteria > Pseudomonadota > Alphaproteobacteria > Rhodobacterales > Rhodobacteraceae > Lentibacter. The sequence continues at coordinate 29,407 of NZ_JAOWLC010000004.1, forward strand.
GAATAACTCCCACCGCGATTAGATCGAGCGCCGCTTTGGCTCCGCTGCCTGACAGCCCGGATAAGGTGCGACGTAAAGCTGAAATCTCGTCTTTGTGGCGGGTACGGATACGGCTGACCTGCCTCAGGCGGGCTGCAACGGTAGCTAGCATCAAGTCATAATCGACGGGTTTGACAAGATAATCGTCGGCCCCCAACAGCTTGCCTTCGATCACCTCGCGAGGATCCGAAAGGGCGGTCAAAAAGACAAACGGTGTGGTGCTGAGGTCAGGATACTGCAGGCGCAGTTTCTTTAGCACCTCATAGCCGTCCAAACCGGGCATGGTGATGTCACACAGCAGTAGATCGGGCTTCGCGGTGTTCAGAATTTCAAGCGCTGCGTGTCCGTCTTTGGCTGCCAGCGTATGATAACCTGCTTCCTGTAACTCTTCTACGATGTCCTGGCGCAGCGTATTTTCATCTTCAATAACGAGAATAAGTGCGGGGGCGGTTTCGGGCGTCATGAGGCACCTGCGGTGTATCTTGGTAATGTCATGCGAAAGGTTACGCCATCGGTGTAGGGCAGCAAAGAGACCTCTCCGTCTTGCATTCGTGCCAAGGTGCGCGCCATGAACAGCCCGATGCCTGTGCCCTCGACACCTATGCTGTTTGCGCCCCTATGGTTGCGTTCGAAAATCTGGTCTTGCTCATGCCGAGGGATCGGTGCGGCGATGTTATGCACATCGCAAAACAGGCTTTCGGTGTCGCTGTGCAGTCTAACAGAGACAGGCGTTCCAGGGTCTGCGTATTTTACAGCGTTGGACAGCAGATTTGCTAGCACCTGTTCCACATGGGTTGGATCACAGAATGCGATATGCCGACCGGATGTTTCCTGAGTGATCTCGATAGGACGTTGTTGTGTGCCCTCGCACTGGCTGGTGCAGACAGTTTGGATGGTGTCGGCTAAATCACATTGCACACGACGTGCCCCGATCTGACCTGCATCCAGACGTGCCGCATCCAACGTGCTATCGACGAGACGCGTCAGGCCGGATATGGCGTTGCGGGCGCGACCTGCACGTTCTGCAACTTCGTCAATATCAGCGTGGGGACCGCGACGGATCAGGCGCTGCAGGGCCGAATCTGCGACCGCCAGCGGCGTCCGGAATTGGTGCGATACCATAGCGGCAAAGTTGCGATAGAGATCGGCAGCCGACCTTTCCCGCTTGAGGGCATTGTTTAATTCCTGTGTGCGCTCGGCTACCAGTTCTTCCAACCGATCGCGATCCTGCGCGTCTTTTTGTTGGGCTGCATACTTGTCTGACGCGTCATGCATGAACACGATTGCACCAATAATTTCTGCCTCGTTACGCATCGGAAAGAAACTTACATCAAGATATAACGGTCGCTCACTATCGGGCGAAAAAAAAGGCTGAAATGACAGAATCGAGGTTTGTCCTTCAAGCGCCTCGGATAGGGCTTGGCGTATCGTAGACATATCAAAGAACCCTGCTACGCTAGCAGGTGCCCGCCCTAGCGCCTGTTCTGCAGGGACGCCCAATATTGCGGATACTGCACCGTTCCATAGTGTGCATTTTCCGGCACTATCGATCGCTATGATGCCTTCACCACTTGATGAGATCAATAAACCGGAAAAGTCACGTTCACGTCTTAGCATGCGGTTCTTTTGACGGGATTGATGACGTGAGACGAATAGAGTGATTGTAAGGACGCCCCCCGCGATCATGATACCGATCAGGGACAGGATGATCTGCCCCAACTGGTCACGATAGGTTTCCAAACGCCCGCCCAACTCGTCCCATTCAGCAATCATGGCTGTGTTGGCAGCCCGCCCGAAAAAGCGCGCCAATGGTGTCAGTTCTTGGCGCAACCGGGCGCCTTGAGCCGGGGTGAAGGTTTCGATGCTTGGTGCCAACCGAACAAGTGAAGCAACAAGAGCATCGAGATCGCCATCAAGCCCCACATGTTCTAAGAAGCGGCGCTGCGGGCCATCGTTCAGCAGCGCGACACGGCTGGCAAGAAGATCAAAACGTAATGCAAGTTCATCCGGATCGGTTTGACCCAATTCTGCCAGCGCAACGGTTTCAATCAAACGTAGGACTGTGACCTCGCTCTGGTGAAATACCCAAAGCATATTCTGCTCGGCTTCGACGCGCATACCTCGCTCGACTTCGAACATGCGCTGCAGCGAAAAGGCAAGCAACACCGCAAAGACCAGAACCGCAGCAAGCGGTAGGGCGAGCCTGAGGGAAGAGCCGGCGAAACGGCTCATTTTATGTCGATCTGGTAAAGTTGCCAGACCCAACGATAATCAAAGCGGATGTCTTGAAGCGCCTGATAATCATCGCGCGGATAGACAATCCAGAGCGGCCCTTTGCCATCGCGCGTCAGCGTTTCGCCATCCATTTCATAGGCCACAACCACATCGTAATCGTAGAAATCCGTTATCGGGATATCTACTGCGTAATAGTTTAGCGCTATCGCAGTGACAGTTTCACCAGTCGATTGCACCTCTTCCAACAAGTCACGCATCAGGAAGCCGGTAAAAGAATGGATGCCGTCGGTGACGACTGTAGACGTTTCTATGGTGGTGATGGGCAAATCATGCACTGCGCGGAGATCCAGTGTGACAGAACCGTCAGTGATAAGGCCTGTGATCTCAAGTATCCGATCGCTTTCGTCAGCCATAGCGTTGCCAGTGAAAAACAGCCAGCAGGTTATCGCAGCAATCGCTCGTTTTAACATCGTTCACCTCTTGCATTTGCCCGATGTCAGTTCACCAGCACCAGCGACTTTGTGCAATGTTCTACGGCATAATTTATTTCGCTGCCCCGTCCAAACGAAGGGGGCGGGCGATGAGGCTTTGTGCGAAGGTTCTGACAAGGCCGCATATTTCGTGCAGCATAGCCAGAAAGTCCGAAGCCCCCTATGTCCATCTTTCCTAACGTTATTCGGTTTTTCAGTGCTGCTTGTATGCTGATTTTATCCAGTTGCGATACTCCCGAGTATCGTGACGAGCACACCCATTGCGAGGCCGAATGGCTGCTAAAGATTCCCCCAGTTTACCAGCAAGAACTGGTCACTAAGTATCGGACTAAAGAACGTTTGACGGGCGAAACGATCTGTACGACAGAAGGGTCGACTACGACGTGCGAAAGGGTCAAGGAGCGTATTTCGGTTCCTTACCAAACGGTGGAAAAGGTCGATATCAGAATACCACAGCGCACTCCGCAAATCCAATCCTGCACAAAGCGGGCTTGTTCGGCCAAATACGGTAACAGCAAATGCGAGGCTTGATGCGCGCACTGAATATGCCGGCAGGTCCGGTAACGAAATTAAAAAAAGGAATTTTTCATGTGGGATTTTAGCATAGGCGGTGCGCTGGGGATGATGGTGCGAACTATGCCCTTCATTCTATTGCGCATCGCCGTTTATTTCGGAATTACGCTGGGATACATTTTGGTCGCGGGCGTTGGTGCCGGCGTTGGCTGGGGCATTGGCGGCTTTAGTGATGAGGCCTTTCGCGCAAGCACAACAATGTGGGGCGGCTTTGCCGGTTTCGGCATTTTCGGCGCGATCATGTATTGGGCTCGTGAATATATTCTCTACATCGTTAAGGCTGGGCACATCGCTGTGTTGGTTGAATTGATCGACGGCAAGCCGATGCCGCACGGCCGCAGCCAGATCAAGCATGCCAACGCCGTGGTCAAGGAACGGTTTCCGCAGGCCAGTATGCTTTTCCTTTTGGATCGTTTGATTATCGGGGTGGTCCGCGCGATCACCGGCCTTGTGCGCGGCATTCTGACTATCCTGCCTGTTCCGGGGGTGCAGCAATTGTCCAGCATCCTGTCGGCCTTTCTGCGTGTGGCCGTGGGCTTCATAGACGAGGTGATCCTTGCCCATGCCATTCGCACGCAGTCGGACAATTCCTGGATGTCTGCGAAAGAGGCGTTGGTGCTTTATGGGCAGAACTACAAACCGATGCTGAAAAACGCCGCATGGCTGGCGCTCATCGTCTACGGGCTGAGCTTTATTGTGTTTTTGGTTATGCTCGCCCCCGCGGCTCTGATCGTCTACCTGATGCCTGGGGCTTGGGCCGCAGGTGGCGTGGTTTTTGCCCTGCTGTTTGCATGGAGTGTGAAGGCCGCGCTGTTGGAGCCTTTCGCCATCGCCTGCATGATGCAGGTATTTTTCAAGGCAATCGAAGGCCAGCAGCCGAACTCCGAATGGGAAGCTAAGCTGGAGCAAATGTCGGGCAAATTCCGCAAGTTGAAAGAGAAAGCATTCGGAGCAGCGGGCGAAACCGCTGACACACCCGAACCGGTGAAGCAGTGATCGGGCAGAGAGAACAGTCAGAAGAGGGAGACGCCAGGCGTGCGAAAACAGGAGGGATACACGTGAAATATAGAAGACTTCGGCAATCGGTTCTGGCGCTGGTTGTTGCAGCGGTGACGCCTCATGGGGCCTTCGCAAATGGTCTTTGTGCCGGCGATTACATGGCCTCTATCAACGGCGTGTCTCCACCAATTCAGGGCAAGGTCACAGAAGTGCCCAATCCTCAACAGCAACAGCTGGTCCGCGTCGAAGTGCAGGATTGCGCGCGCATGCTGGTCATTCATGGTGACAGTCCATTAGCGCTCAGGCAAGTGGCCAATGACCCAACGCAATACATCGGAACACAGCCGGGTATGACGGTTGTGTTTGATATCTGGTCGCAAGATCGCCTGACCGGACAGGTTTTGATGCCGGGTGTCGATGGCAGTGTGATCTACGAGCTGAACCTTGTTGAGGGGTATTCGCCTGACTTTGAAGGTTGTGATATTTCTAGGCCAGACGATGAGATGGACGAGGAGAACTGGTTGATCGCCGATCCCGCGTTGCGCAGCGAGGCTATTGATATCATCGCAACACGGCTGGGCATTCCGGCTGAGGCCGCGGAGCGCTACGTCTCGGCGTTGCGCACGGTGGCCAAAACCGACCAGTCCGATGACGGCGTGAGCGAAATACTACCCGGTGAAACGGGCTGCCCTGTCGAACTGACAGGCGTTAAAACCTGTCGTATTCACCCGTCAGATACCACGACGATTGTCGAAGCCAACTTGTTGCTCGATAAGGACGGGCTGCTGCTGCCGGCGACGACTGACGGCTCAGTATCAAACCGAGTGCGCGTGGATGATCCCGGCCTTGGCGATATCTGCGCGCCAGAGGCAACCCTGCCTCCTGCCGATCGCCGCCTGCGTTTCAAATTCATCACAGCCGAGGAAGAGAACATCAATGATGTGCAGGCCGTTCTCGTGGATGCCGAGAATGATCGCGTGAAAAAGGCGCATTACGCCGAAGGACACGCCGCAGGGCTCAAAGGCCGGACACAGGCCGCTATCGAGAGCTACGAGGCGATTGGCTCACCCGTAAAAGGCATACATAAATAGATCAAATGTCGGGGAGGATGCCCCTGAATGAACAGCGAATGAGGAACGAGATATGAAACGGATCACTCCCAACTTGGTATCACTTGCCCTGACCGGTAGCATTGCTTTGGCAACAGCTGCGAGCGCCGCGGATGATGTCGTTATCGTTTATGACGGATCAGGGTCCATGTGGGGCCAGATCGACGGCTCTAGCAAGGTTGAGATCGCGCGGGAGGTGCTGGCGGATCTGGTGCAGGACTGGGACGAGGAAACCAATCTAGGTCTCGTCGCCTATGGCCACCGCAGTCAGGGCGACTGCACCGATATCGAAACGATACTTTTGCCCGCCCCACTGAACCGATCCAGCTTTATCGAAGCGGTTAACGCGATCATGCCGGTCGGTAAAACGCCGATCACGGCCTCGGTGCAACATGCAGCGGATCTGCTGTCTTACCGCGACAACCCTGCGACTGTTATTCTCATTTCCGATGGCGTCGAAACCTGCAATGCAGACCCCTGCGCGCTGTCTGCACAGCTTGCCCAGCAAGGGGTGAAGTTCACTGCGCATGTCGTGGGCTTTGATCTGGACGACGCAGCGCAGGCTAGCCTGTCTTGCATCGCCGAAAACACGGGCGGGATGTTTGTACCCGCCGGCAATGCGGATGAGCTTCACTATGCCTTGGATCAGGTCCAAAGCGCGATGGATCTGCAACCCGCCATGCCTGACCCGGCACCTGAAGAGCCAATCGCACCAGTTGTCACCGTGACCGCCCCGGCGCAGGCCACTATCGGCGCGGTGTTCGATGTGTCTTGGGACAAGACCGTCAACGCGAAGGATTATATCACCATTGTTCCAGCGGGCGCAGATGAAGGGGCTCGGCAAAACCATATTCGTGCGCGAGACGATCTTTCGGGGAACCTTACGGCTCCGGCCACCCCAGGTCTGTATGAGGTGCGCTATGTTCTGGAGCAGGGCGACAAGACGATTGGTATGGCTTCGGTTGAGGTGGTTGAAGCCGGTGTCACCATCACCGCCCCTGCGCAGATGACAACGGGCGCTGTATTTGACGTATCGTGGGACAAGACGGTGAATGCGACGGATTATATCACCATCGTTCCGGCTGGTTCCGATGAAGGCACGCGGCAGAATCATATCCGCGCGCGTGACAACCTTTCGGGCATGCTGACCGCCCCCGCGACACCGGGCCTCTACGAGGTGCGTTACGTGCTGGCAGAGGGCAACAAGACCCTTGGCACGGCGACGGTTGAACTGGTCGAGACGGGTGTTACCGTTACCGCCCCTGCGCAGATGACAACGGGCGCTGTATTTGACGTATCGTGGGACAAGACGGTGAATGCGACGGATTACATCACCATCGTTCCGGCTGGTTCCGATGAAGGCACGCGGCAGAACCATATCCGCGCGCGTGACAACCTTTCGGGTATGCTGACCGCCCCCGCGACACCGGGCCTCTACGAGGTGCGTTACGTGCTGGCAGAGGGCAACAAGACCCTTGGCACGGCGACGGTTGAACTGGTCGAGACGGGTGTTACCGTCACCGCCCCTGCGCAGATGACAACGGGCTCTGTATTTGACGTATCGTGGGACAAGACGGTGAATGCGACGGATTACATCACCATCGTTCCGGCTGGTTCCGATGAAGGCACGCGGCAGAATCATATCCGCGCGCGTGACAACCTTTCGGGCAAGCTGACCGCCCCCGCGACACCGGGTCTCTACGAGGTGCGTTACGTGCTGGCGGAGGGCAATAAGACCCTCGGCATGGCAACTATCGAGCTGGTCGAGCCGGAAATGGGCATCTCTGGTCCCGGCGTCGTGCGGGCCGGAACGCAGGTTGATATTGTTTGGTCCTCTGTCATCAACGCCGTTGATTATGTGACCATCGTGCCTGCAGGCGCGGAAGAAGGCGCACGACAGACGCATCTGCGGGTGCGTGACAAGACCGAAGGCCGCCTGAAGGCCCCCGAAGAGATAGGTCTTTACGAGATCCGCTATGTTTTGGAAGAGGGCAAGCGCATGCTGGCCAGTGCGTCATTGGAAGTAGTTGCTGCAGATGCGCCGCTTGATGACGGGGCAGGGCTGTCGGCTCCCGAAACAGCCGCAGCTGGCGAGACGATTACTGTGACATGGACAGGCGGCGGCGATGGTGCCGATCAGCGGATCGCAGTTGCGCGCAAGGATCAGCCGGATTTCAGCTGGATCAGTACGCAGAAGATCACAGAGGCCCAGAACGTGGCGGTGAAAATGCCTGATGAGTCTGGGCTCTATGAGGTCCGCTATCTGGATGTCTCGAACCGCAAACTTTTGGGTCGTTCTGTTGTGGAGGTGAAATGATGAAAAGGTTTTTTCTGGCGGGCGCGCTTTCCTGCGCCATGGCTCTTGCGGCATCGTCTGTTCAGGCGGAAATCGACGGTCACGGGCCGGACGCCTGGCGTGTGACCGGCGTTGCCGCCGATGATGTGCTAAACATGCGGATGGGGCCGGGAACAAACTATCTGGTGATCGACAGCCTTCCGCCGGATGCGCGAGGGCTGCAACAGGTCACCTGTGTGCCTCTGTTGCTTCCTTCTATCCACCAACGCCTTTCAGAGGAACAACGCAACAGTTTGCCGCAGCGTTGGTGCCTCATGCGGACGGATGACTTCATCAAGGCCGGCTGGGTCGCGCAACGGTTTCTGGAGCCGGACTGGGGGCAAGCCGAGACCGATCATGCCGGTTCTGCCGGGGCCCATAATACTGGCGACGCAATGATCGACGATGCGGCCCGGCTGGTGGGGGATCTTTACACCGCTTTCGAGGCCCAGAGCAGCTCGGCGGAAAACCCCTTTGGACCAACGTTGGCTCCGCAATACTTCTTTGCCAGCATGGTGCCGGATCTGGCGGAGCATGGGGCAGATGTGCTTTACGACGCACAGAATTTTCAGGGTGAGATCACCCGTATCGCGCCTGATCCCGACCAGCCGATGTTACGGGGTATGATCACGATCAACGTGGACTTCACCAATTTCGGCCAGCCCAAACGTGCCGTCTTCAGCCTGCGGGCCGACCCCGGCCAACCCGGCGCACCGATCCGGGTTTTGCGCGTCGAGCATGATAGCTGGAGCTTTCCGCATTAAGGCTTTTGCGGGTTCGGCGATACCGGAGGGGCGGCGGCTGAACCGCTTCGAAACCGGGGTCCTGTTTTGCAGGCCATTGCTGTGAAGGAAAGTCTAGGCCCAGAAATCGGTGAAATCGAATTGCGGTCATAGTTCCGTTTGAGTGTCCGAATTTCAGGAGATGTGCTGAATATTTGGTGTTGTGGATGCGGGATAAACGTCTCTAAGCATTTCTCCGTCGGAATTGAGTGCAAGATGATGCCACACTCAGGGAGATTGATGCCTTTTAAATCCGGCTGGTAATCCTCCGATCCCCTCTAAACAGAGGGGGCGGCAACGGGAATGCACAGCTATAAACATGTTATTGGCATCTAGATAGAACTGCACTCCAGATAGAGCGTCTGGGCTTACCCGAACGAAAGGAGATATTCGTGAACTTTCAAACGGCGGTAAAAACTTGTCTGACCGAGAAATACGCAACCTTTTCAGGACGAGCTAGCCGGTCTGAATATTGGTGGTTTGTTCTGGCTTACGTAATTGGTGCGATAATAGTGTCGCTTCTGGGCATTCAGTTGCTATACATTATCTACACGCTTGCATTGATCGTTCCAGCCTCTGCAGCCGGGTATCGACGTCTGCAAGACACGGGGCGGAAAGGCTGGCTTATTTTTATTCCCATGGGGTTGGGTCTGATCAGTATGTTTCTAATGCCTGCGGCTCCGGTAATGGAAAATGGTCAAGTAACGCATATGCCCGAAATGGGCAGCATGGGCCTGATGGCTGTACTCTCGTTCGTCCAGCTGATTGTGATGCTCGTGTTTCTATGGTGGTTGACTCGCCCCTCACAGCCCGAGACATAACTAATATGGCCCATCGTCCACCAGGCAATGTCACGTTAACTCGACGATGGAGCAACAACGGATTATTGTTGTTAAATGAGCAAAATATCCTACGCGCCCCATCGATATCCACCTGCACTAATTCAAAGGGCCGTCTGGCTCTACTTTCGTTTCCCGTTGAGTTTTCGGGACGTTGAGGAAATGCTTGCAGAGCGCGGTGTTGATGTCAGCTATGAATCGATCCGTAGATGGGTTTTGAAATTTGGCCCAGTGATTGCTGCCAAGATCCGTCCCGCAGAGTTCAACCTTCAGGAACTTGACACCTTGATGAAGTATTTATCGGTATCCGTGGCAAGCGGACTTATCTGTGGCGTGCTGTGGATGGTGAAGGAGAGGTCCTTGAAATCTTGGCCCAACCTCGTCGAAACAAACAAGTAGCCCTTAAACTTATGTGGAAACTCTTGAAAAAGCAGGGATACATTCAGGATCAGGTCCTGTCAGAGCAAACTGGCTTGAGCCGGGCAGGGCGCTCACCTAGGCTTTCGAAATGACAAAGCGCTCCCCTTTTCGGTATTTCAAAACTAGCCCTGAGATCATCCGCCTCGCGGTCATGCTCTACGTTAGGTTTCCGTTATCGCTTCGGAACGTCGAGGATCTGCTGCATGAACGGGGCGTCGATGTCAGCCATGAAACTATCCGTTTCTGGTGGAACCGGTTTGGCCCAATTTTTGCTGCAGAAATACGTAAAAGGCGTGTCGAGAAGATGCGGGCACATTCAAACTGGCAGTGGCACTTGGACGAAATTTTTGTAAAGATCAACGGCGTGACGCACTATCTTTGGCGGGCGGTTGATCACGAAGGTGAGGTGCTGGAAAGCTACGTCACGAAACGCCGTGATCGCAAAGCGGCGTTGAAATTCCTCAGAAAATCAATGAAGCGCTACGGCCAGCCAGAGATCATCGTAACGGACAAATTGCCGTCTTACGGCGCCGCAATGAAAGTCATTGGCAACGTATCAAAGCAGGAAACGGGGCACCGGAAAAACAACCGGGCCGAGAATTCCCATCTGCCATTTCGACGACGGGAACGCGCCATGCTGCGTTTCAGGAAAATGCGTTCTCTACAGAAATTCGTTGCCGTGCATTCCTCAATTAGCAACCACTTCAACAAGGAACGACACCTTTACTCTCGAGACAATTTCAAACTCAATCGAGATGCCGCTCTTAACGAGTGGCGCGGTCTTTGTGCCTCATAATGGGCAGTGCTATTGCCGTAGCTGAGGCTGGTTCGTATTTGTCTGACAACGCCCCATTGCGTATTGGTCTGCCAGCAGTGGTCCACGAGCGCGCAAACGCCGCGTGAACCCCATGAGTCGCAAACGCCGCGCAAGGGTAAAGCCGCGACCATCCGAAAAGCTTTTGAACTCTATTCGAATTAGGCCGATATTATTCAAGTGCCGTTGCAATTCCGATAAATCGGCATCACCTGCAAGGTCAAGAGCGGCACCGTTATCACCGTTGATCTCGCAGCGGTTTTGCGTAAAGCCATGCGGCCAATCTTCGGGTTTGAACCCGTCATCTCTGATAAGAATGCTCATGCACTTGCTCCTGGCTTTGTAACTTGTCCGTTATCAAAATGGATGCCGCACTCGGTTTTGCTTTGACCCGGCCAACGGCCTTCACGGCCCTTTGCAGGCACGGTGCAAGGCGCACAGCCGAGCGATGCGTAGCCACGGGCAACGAGCGGATGTGGCGGTAGTTCATTTGACGCGATGTAGGCGGTCGTGTCTGCGCCTGTCCAGTTTGCGAGCGGATTGAGCTTGATGCGACCTGTTCCGCCCTCAGCCTCGAAAAGAGGAAGTTGCTCGCGCTTGCCGCCTTGATAGCGTTTTCGTCCGCTGATCCATGCGTTTAAGCCAGTTAGCCCTTTCAACAAAGGAGCGGTCTTGCGCAGAGCACAGCAGGCGTCAGGTTTGGTTTGGTGCAGCGTTCCGTTCGGATCGGCTGCGCTCACCTCTGCTTCGCTTGCTCGCAATACATGTACGTTGCTCAAACCCAAGGCTTCACTCAACTCGCGTTGATATTGAAGCGTTTCTTCAAACAGCAATTCGGTGTCGATAAAGAGCACTGGCGTTTCGCGGTTGATTTCCGAGACCATATGCAAAAGCACTGCAGCTTCGGCTCCAAAGCTTGAAACCAAAGCGATTTTGCCAAACTGGCTGTCCACCAATGCGGATTGCAAAAGCTCAAAGGCCTGCGTTTCGGCAAAGCGCGTGTTCAAAAGTGAGACGCGATCGGAAATGTTACTCTGCAGCATGGGCTTGGGTCTCTTGGTAAAGTGCTGCCTTGAACGGCGCGAGGCCGAGGCGGCGGTAGGCTTCAAGGAATGTCTCTTCGCGGCTCTCACGCATGTCGAGATAGGCCATCAGCAGGCGCTCGATTGCGGGAACGATCTCGTCATAGGCAAAGCCCGGCCCTGTGCGTGTGCCCAAGGATGCTTCTTGCGTATGATCGCCGCCCAGCGTGATCTGATAGTTCTCAACGCCAGCACGATCGAGCCCGAGGATACCGATATGGCCAACATGGTGATGTCCGCAGGCGTTGATGCAACCCGAGATCTTGAGCTTGAGCGGCCCAATGTCGTGTTCGAGTTTGAGGGCGTCAAATCGCTTCGCGATTTGTTGAGCCACAGGGATAGAGCGGGCCGTTGCCAGAGCACAATAGTCCATTCCGGGGCAAGCTATGATGTCCGAGATCAGGCCAATGTTTGCCGTGGCCAAACCATGCTGTTTAAGCAGTTGGTGCAGTGCGGGCAAATCGGCCTTATGCACGTGTGGCAGGATCACGTTTTGCTCGTGGCTGATGCGGAGCTCGTTGTATCCGTAACGCTCGGCTAAGTCGGCCAAGAGGCGCATCTGCGTGGCGCTCGCATCCCCCGGTGTTCCACCATGCGCCTTGAGAGAGACTGTTACGATAGCGTGGTCAGGCTGTGCATGCGCCGACAAGTTGGTATCGGACCATGCGCGAAACAAGGGGTCAGATGCGCGGGCAGCGTCGTAGGCTTCTGTGCTTCCCTTACGAAGCTCGGGCCGTGCAAACTGCGCCGCAATGTCTGCAAGCAAGGCTTGATCAACGCCCGAGAAGGTGGGGCGGACTTCAGCAAACCGCGCGTCAACGAGGCGGCGAATTTCGTCGATACCATGTTCGTGAACCGTAATCTTGATACGCGCTTTATATTTGTTGTCGCGTCGCCCGATCTGGTTCCAGACCGAGACAATGGCCTCCAGATAAGGCAGTAAGTCAGCCTGCGGCAGGAACGGTGTGATGACTTTACCGATCATCGGTGTGCGGCCAAGGCCGCCTCCGACGAGGACTTCAAAGCCAATCTCGCCGTTTTGCGAAACCATACGCAGCCCGATGTCATGCGCACGTGTCACGGCGCGGTCATTCGGGGAGCCGGTGATCGCGATTTTGAATTTACGCGGCATAAACTGAAACTCGGGGTGGTCTGTGCTCCATTGGCGGATCAGTTCCGCAACGGGGCGGGGGTCGGCCAGCTCGTCTGCGGCGGCACCTGCGAAGTGGTCAGCTGTGACGTTGCGGATGGTGTTCCCTGACGTCTGGATTGCGTGCAGCCCAACCTCGCCCAAAGCGTCAAGCATATCAGGAATTTCGTTCAACTTGGGCCAGTTGTACTGGATGTTCTGGCGCGTGGTGAAGTGGCCATAGCCCTTGTCCCACCGCTCGGAAAGATAGGCAAGTTGGCGCATTTGTGCGCTGTTGAGTGTGCCGTAGGGGATGGCGACGCGCAGCATATAAGCGTGCAGCTGCAGATAGACGCCGTTCATCAGGCGGAGGGGTTTGAACTCGTCTTCAGTGAGTTCACCAGACACTCGCCGCGCAACCTGTGCGCGAAACTGAGCGTTGCGGTGAACGAGGAAGGTTTTGTCAAATTCGTTATAGTGATACATCGCTCTGCTCCGATAAATCGGCCTGCTTGCCGTGAAACTTGTTGGATGGGCCACTTTGGCGGAAGGCCTCGCGGAAGTGTTTGGGACGTGGAACTCCATCTTTGAGTGTGACGCCCGCCAAATAGACGCTGACAACCTCATCGCTACGTGCTTCGGCAGTGGCCAGGGCTGCTTGAGCCGCTTTGGGCTCGGAAAATACCATTGCTTCGCGAAGGTTCAGTGACCAGTTTCCCTCAGCGGAGAGATAAACAACGTCGCCCTCAAGAAGCGCATTGGCGGTGATAACTTGCAAGCTCATAGGGCTATTTCCTGTTGTAGTTGTTCTTGGGCCATTCGAGGCGCCAGCCCGAGAAAGACGAGGGCTGGGCCAGACAGCTGCGCTTTAGTTAGATCAGCCTCCAACTGTCCGAGTTTGGTGGAAAGGATACGTTGATCAGGGCGCGAGGTGTTCTCAACGATGCTGATAGACGTGGCAGGGTGCGCACCGTGCATCAGCATGCGCCCCTGTATAAACCGCGCTGCGCGCTTGCCCATGTAGACGGCTGTGACTTCCCCTTCACGCGCCAAGCTACGCCAGTCATGCTCGGCAAACCCTTGCATGTCATGTGCTGTCAGGTAGCGAACAGTTTGGTTGCGGCCGCGTTTTGTTAGGCTTTGCCCGATTGCAGCAACACTGGCTGAGGCAGCGGTTATTCCAGGCACGATGTGCCACGAGATGCCGACCGGCTCCAGAGCGTCAATTTCCTCATCAAGCCGTCCGAAAACCGTAGGATCCCCCCCTTTTAAGCGCACTACCTGCGCGCCACGCCGTGCGTGCTCAACTAGCAAGGCATTGATGTCTTCTTGCGAGGTTGATCGGCCAAAGCCTTCTTTGCCCACAGCGATCATCAAGGCTTCGCGACGGCATAGCTCAAGGATCGGCGCTGATACGAGACGATCATAAATGACAACATCCGCTTCGTGAAGCTCGTTGCGCGCCTTGAGAGTGAGCAACTCAGGATCACCGGGCCCAGCACCTACGAATGAAACATGGCCCGCAGCAGGGGCGTTATTCAGGTGTTGCTTAAGCAAGCCATCCAGTGCCGCTTCTGCGGCTTCCGGCTGCGCGTTTAACAGCTTTGGGCCATGTTTGAAGTAGTAGTCAGCCCAGAATTTCCGTTGCGCTAAGCCTTGAGGTAGCTTCGCAGCTTGTGTTCTGAAGTGCTTTCCTATCCTTGCCAGCATGCCGAGCGATGGTGGCAACTGTTCCTCAATTTTGGCTTTGATTGCGCGAGCCAAAACGGGGGCTGCACCTTCGGTTCCGATTGCAATGGTGACGGGGTCACGGTCGACAATTGCGGGTGTGATGAAATCACTGGCCTCGAGATTGTCTACAACATTTACGATAACGCCTTCCGAGCGTGCGATGGCGGCTGTGCGCGCGGCTTCTTTGGGGTCTTCGTCGGCGGCATAAAAAAGCGTAGCGCCCGCAACATCGCTGCTCGTCAGTGCGCGCCGATTTAGAGTCAGCAGCCCTTTTGTAGCCCAGTCCTCAACAACTTGGCTTGGGGTGTCGCTATATACCTCGATCTGAGTTGATGATTTCAACAGTAGCCGTAGCTTGGCAACCGCCGTTTCACCGCCACCAGAGACGACGACTCGATTTTGATCTAATTTAATGAAGATCGGAAAGTATTTCATTGCCTGCGCCCGCCATCTTGAACAGGTCTCATTGTGGACGATTTTCCCGACAATTGGCTAGAGCCTCGCTTCAATAAGGAAATTTATCCTCTAAATGCGCCCGTACTAAAAGGTTGTCCCAAATTGGTTGCTTTTTGGCTGCGCACCTTCTCGATCTCATAGGGTATGAAGAACGCCGACTGTAGCCTGTCGCGTTGCTGGAAGTTAAAGGGCTCTCGATCTGTCAGGAATCATCAAAGAAAGTTAAGGTTTGACATTTTTATAGGTGTATAATTTTGGAGAATCTGAACACACATTCGGTGTGAACCAGCTGCCTTCCAGCATAATATCGGCGAAACCGATTTCAGATATCAAAGCGGGCGTTTCCCTATGGCGCGGTAAAAACCGGCCATCTAAAAACAGTTGTGCGTTCAATGCAAAACCGATTTATGAAAAGGCTTATGAACGGCTTGATATGTCGCCATTTGAGAGTCTATTTCGTGGTGCTGCTGCTCGCGGTTGCCAGCGTCACGTCTGCAGTTATGATGGCGCCGGATCGAAACGATGTGGCTTTTGCACAGCTTACCCAACTGGGCTTGAGCCTTGACGATATCTGTGGAGATTTCCCCGCTCGCGACCATCGCTGTCCATATTGTCACCTGCTGACTGAAGCGCAGATCCCTTCTCCGGCCGGGCTTGAAGCGCGACTGCTATTCACAATGGCGTGGAAGCTTGCCACTGACATTTACCGCGCGGCACAGGCGCGGGATCATGCCCGATCTCCAAGAGCACCCCCCGACCTCGTCTGATCATGGCTCGAGACGGAGCTATCTGAACAGATTTGCGGCTTATCGGCCGCCTGAAAGCGCAGACAGCGGTGCGTTCGCGTGCGCATTCCTATGGAGAAACCAATGAACCTATTTCATCTCGCCGATGCCGTTTCCGAGCATACGGCTTTCAAGCAGAAGGCGCGGCGCGCCGAAGCCACCACGAGGGTCAGTCCATGGGCGCCGCATGGCTCAGCACTGACCGTCAAAACAACCACCATATTGGGGGGCTCACTATGACTGGCGCAACCAATCTTTCAGGTAATCCGTCGGGTAGACAAGCGGGTTCCTCAGCACTTTACCGCGCAGTCTGGCGCTGGCATTTCATCGCTGGACTTTTGATTTTGCCCTTCATCTTCACCATCGCCATCACAGGAGGCATTTATCTGTTCAAAGATGAAATCAACAACACAGTTTATCGCGATCTGCGTATTGTCGCGCAAACCGACACCGCGCCGCTCGCGGCCTCGCAAATCATCGCAAATGCTCTGACTGCCTATCCTGGTGAGTTGAAAGCATATCAGCCAGCCCCGATGCCTAATCGCACGGCGGAAGTTAAAATACTTGGTGAGGATGGGCTGAAGAATTCTATCTTCGTCAACCCCTACACCGGCGATGTGTTGGGCAGCCTCTGGGATGCGGGAGCATCAGGCACGCCCGCGATGTATGTTGTGCGCAAGTTGCACTCGCTCGAATATGTCGGCTGGGTCGGTAACCGGATCATCGAAGCTGTTGCAGGCTGGATGGTGTTGCTGACCGTGACCGGCATTTACCTGTGGTGGCCGCGGGGCAAGAAAGTCGGCACAGCCACGATCAAAGCCACCAAGGGTCGCCCTTGGTGGCGTGATATGCACGCGGTGACAGGTATCTACTCCGCCGCGTTCATCGTGTTCCTTGCGATGACCGGTTTGCCGTGGTCGTCGGTCTGGGGAGGGTATTTCTACGATAGTGCATATGCCCTTGGTCTCGGGATGCCCGATGGTTACTGGACGAATAAGCCACAGTCCACCGTGATGACTGGAGAGGCATTGGACCGCACACCTTGGATTATGGAACAGCAACCTATGCCGGTTTCGGGGGCAGCTTCGGGCGTTCCTGCTGGGCTAGATCAAGTCGTCGCCACGGTCGAAGGTCTGGGCATCGCGCCGGGCTATGCCTTGAACATGCCATCGGGAGAGACAGGCGTCTTCTCCGCTTCGGTGTATCCCGATGATATCACCCAAGAGCGGGTGATCCATCTCGATCAATATACCATAGAAGTTCTCTATGATGCTGGCCTGAATGATCTCGGCGCACTCGGTTGGGCTGCGGAATGGGGTATTTCGATCCATATGGGACAGGCATGGGGGCTGGTGAACCAGATCGTGTTGCTTCTAGTCTGCGTAGCCATGATGGTCATGTCCGTCGCCGCTGGAGCAATGTGGTGGAAACGCCGTCCTGCTGGCGCCATAGGCACACCGCAATTTCCGACAGACTGGCGTATCCCACGCACAGTGCTGTTTCTTGCCATCGTCGCGGGGGTTTTCTTTCCGTTGGTTGGCCTGACTTTGATCGTCTTGGCGGTCATTGAAGGCCTGATCTACCTGATAGGAGCGCGCAAATTGCAGGCTTCCTGATACTAAGGGCTACCCGGTACTGCACTGGGTGGCCTATGCGAAATTTGCTCTACAAATGATGGTTTCACCGTGTTGACACATCAGCCGAGTAAGAGTCGTGAACATCCGGTTTCCGCCTTTGATGACCTGAGCGAAGCAAAAGACTTTACCGTACGTCAAAAATGGAAGTCTCGTTGTTCCCGAGTCAACAGAGGCTATGTCGATAGCAGAGGTCTGTTTTCGATACTTCGTTTCTACTTAATTTTGGTGATTGAACTCCCTTCAGGTGAACTGTAGCGTCGTCTTCGTCAGGGGCGCCGCAAGGCTGAGATGTACCCTTTGAACCTGAACCAGATAATGCTGGCGGAGGGAGGCAGGATCACAGCTTGTGGGTATGTGTGGCTTCTTTCTGTCTATTTTCAGAAGGAAAGGCCCGATGGATCCAAATGTTTCCCTGCAAGCTCTGCGCGAGCACACCCCGCTTGTTCACTGCATCACCAATTATGTTGCTATGAACATTGCGGCAAATGTCACACTCGCCGCGGGCGCATCACCTGCGATGCTTCATGCTGCAGAAGAGGTGGCGGATTTTGTGCCCATCTCGGGGGCGCTGACAATCAACATCGGGACCTTGTCTGCGCCCTGGGCGGACAGCATGAAGGTTGCTGCGAGAACGGCACAACGCGCAAACATTCCGTGGGTTCTTGATCCGGTAGCCCATTTTGCAACGCCTTATCGTGCTTGCGTCGCACAAAAATTGTTGGCCTTAAGTCCCGATATTGTCCGAGGCAATGCGTCGGAAATAATAGCGCTTTCAGGTGGTAAAGGGGGAGGCAAAGGTGCGGACAGTGGGGACAGCGTTACAGATGCGCAAGCCGCCGCTCACGCACTGGCAGTCAGCCAAGGGTGTGTCGTCGCGGTGTCGGGCGTAGAAGACTTTATCACGGATGGGACCCGCAGCACACACATTCGTGGGGGCTCGGAATTTATGCCCCTGGTGACGGCTCTTGGATGCTCGTTAACGGCTCTCGTAGGGGCCTATGCTGCAATCGCTCCACGCTTTGATGCTGCTGTGGCGGCCTTCACCCACTTTGCAGAGGCCGGCGAACGTGCCGGCAAAAACGCGCTAGGGCCCGGCAGCTTCAGCGTGGCGTTTCTTGACCAGTTGCGCAGCCTGCAGGCTGGGGATTTGGATGAAGGACGCCTGTCATGAAACCAGATCCAGCAAAACTGCGGCTGTATTTGGTCACCGACCCTATACTGTGCTCGCCGACAACCTTGCTTGACACTGTCGTCGCTGCCGTTCGTGGCGGTGTCACGTTTGTTCAGCTGCGCGACAAAGACGCGTCTACGCAAACGCGGATCGAAACAGCCCGCGCAGTGCATTCTGCACTTGAGGGCAGCAACGTGCCCTTGGTGATTAATGATGATCTGGACGCAGCCATTGCCGCTGGAGCTGACGGCGTCCATATCGGACAGAGCGACATTAACGCCACCAAAGCGCGCGCTCTACTGGGGCCCGATAAAATCATCGGATTGTCATGTGAAACACCCGACCAGGTGTGCGCGGCAGACCCGAATGTCGTTACCTATATCGGGCTTGGCACGGTCTTCCCCACCGCGACAAAGGCGGATCACAAGCCAACCATTGGCCTGGCTGGTCTGGCCAACATGGTTCGGCTCACCACGTTACCTACCGTGGCGATCGGGGGGCTGAAGGCAGAGCACGCGGCAGCTGTGATCGCGTCGGGATGCGATGGCATGGCCGTCGTTTCCGCCATCTGTGGCCAGCCCGACCCTGAGGCGGCGGCGCGGTTGTTGTGTTGCGCCTTCCCTCAAAAAACGGGAGCACAGTCATGATCCGAAATGTTCTGACGATAGCGGGGTCCGACCCTTCTGGCGGGGCAGGGATTCAGGCCGACCTCAAAACATTTGCGGCCAATGGCGTATACGGCATGGCTGCTTTGACTGCACTTACTGCTCAAAACACCCAAGGGGTTACAGGGGTAGAACTGGTGCCGCATGATTTTGTCAAAGCGCAAATTGCAGCTGTCTTTGCTGATGTGCGTGTAGACGCAGTCAAGGTTGGCATGATCGCAACGGCCGATATCGCGACGGCTGTTGCGCAGACGCTTGAGGTTTACCGCGGCATTCCTGTTGTGCTTGACCCTGTAATGGTAGCCAAAGGCGGGGCTGCATTGTTGCAAGACGAGGCGATTACCGCATTGCGGAGCGCCCTGTTGCCACAAGCGACATTTCTGACCCCCAATCTTCCCGAGGCCGCGCGGCTTTTGCATGAACCGGAAGCCCGGTGTCGCGATGACATGGCTAGGCAGGCACACGCGCTAACGCAGCTTGGTCCACATGCCGTACTTGTCAAAGGCGGGCATCTGAGCGGTGAGGAAAGCCCCGATGTGCTGTGCGATGGCGAGACGCTGCATTGGCTTGAAGGCCGCCGCACAGAAACCCGAAACACCCATGGCACCGGCTGCACCCTGTCTGCCGCCCTTACCGCACAACTTGCCAAGGGCAAATCTCCTAAGGACGCCGTCCACGCGGCCAAAGCCTATGTCACTAGGGCAATTTCAACCTCAGGCCAATTGACCGTCGGAAGCGGTCATGGGCCAGTAAATCACTTTTATGAGCTATGGAAGGATCACTTATGAGCAAACCATTAAAAGACCAAACCGTTCTTGTCACTGGCGCTGGCCGCGGGCTTGGGGCGGCCATTGCATCCGCCTTTGCACGCGAAGGGGCGCGGGTCGTCATCAATTACCGCAACAGCAAGGACGCCGCCAAAAATCTGGCCGCAGCGCTGGGAGAGCGTACCATCGCGCTACAAGCGGATGTTCGGGATGTCGACGCAATGGCGCAACTGGTCGCGCAAACGGTAGAGTGGGCAGGACCTATTACGACAGTCGTTCACAACGCCTTAGCCGATTTTAGCTTCAATGGCGATGCGCGAGCGAGTATCGACAGTCTGTCAGCTGCAGATATGTTGGATCAACACAACACGGCGGTGCTTGGCGCTCTTAATGCCATTCAGGCAACAGCACCCGCGATGGCTGAAGCGCAATTTGGGCGGGTTGTCACGATAGGGACGAACCTGTTCCAGAACCCTGTGGTCCCGTATCACGATTACACCTCCGCAAAAGCCGCATTGCTTTCCCTCACCAGAACAGCAGCCGCAGAGCTTGGACCAAAGGGCATTACTGTTAACATGGTTTCTGGCGGCCTGTTGCGCACAACAGACGCAAGCGCAGCAACTCCGGCAGATGTCTTTGACTATATCGCAGGGGTCACACCGTTGCGCGCGGTGGCAACTCCTGAGGAGGTGGCTGATGCCGTCGTGTTTTTTGCGAGCCCATGGGCGCGCGCTGTCACTGGCCAGAACCTGATTGTCGACGGTGGATTGGTGTTCGGGTAAGGAGCGAAATCGGTCATTCCAATTGTTTTCGAATGACCGATGCATCCGCAAAGCGGAAGTTCACGCCCACCATAGCGAAGGTTCGCAACCTGCCCCTGAGGAGGGGGCTGCTCACGGCCCTAAGCAGCCGTTGGTGGCGCTGGCAGTGAATGGCGGTGTGAGCTCAATGTAACGGATGCTGCGCACCCCACCAACCGCGGCAAGTTGCTGAAAGTTGGCATTCACCACGGCGAGAACGGCCCAAACTAGTCACCAAACTTGCACTAGGTGCAGCAATGCAGATTGCTCGGCAGAGAACCTTGTTTTTTGTGCAGTAACCAAGAACCTCTGATGACCATAATTGTAGGCAAAGTTGCAGTTAGTCAGAGCGCGAAGTGCCAATTATGGTATCCGTTTCAACGCATCGCACGACCTAGTTTCGCCTAGATGGCATCCGATCTGATGCAGGTCGTGCCGCATCTCCGGAGAATTTTTAAAACGGTTCTCAGCGATTAAAAAACAGGTTGTGGCCTCCCCATGGACGCAACCAAGAACTCTTCTTTCCATCTTGGCTGCGCGTGCATCGTCACCCGGTTTATGCATGATTTGACACTGCAGACTGCGATCGCCCAAGCAGGCTTTTTGAGTATAGAAATACGCCAACGCGCGGTCTGGATACTCGGAATAGACCTCATAAAAACTTGCCGCCAGAAAACACGCTTTGGATGATCCCAAATCACATCCGCGTTTGGCGTAAGTCAATGCGCGCTCGGGATTTCGGATCAAACCATCTTTCAGCCTCTCCCCCAACACAGCGCAGCCATCTCCATCTTTCAGGTCGCAGGCGTGCAAGTAAAGCGCCTGACTGATCTCTGGATACGGGGTCTGATACCGCATTTTGCTGTTGTCGCCCTGACCCGCTGCGTCGAACAGCGCGCCCAGTGCAATACAGTCGGCGGTGACATCGCGCGCACAGCTGCGGCGCAAACGACGGACGGGGCCATGCCAAGAGGGGGTCACCATATCATAGCGCTCCATCAGCGCAGCGGGCACAGTGCCGTGGTCTGCAACAAGCTGCGCATGATCGCGTTTGAGCCGTGCCTGGAAAAACTCAACGCAATTTTGACCATCCCGGCACCCGATCAATGCGAGTTCAAGAGTTCGATCAAAATTAGTCTCTGTCGCAGATTTCATGTACATTTCATCATATGCAAGCTTGGTGCAACCCCAACCGTAGCCGAATTCACAAGCTTTTAGATAAAGGGATTGCGCTTCTTGCGCCGTTGTCTTGAGATGTGCGGTATCCCTGTCGCTTACAGCCGGATCCCGCAAAAGAGCGAGCCATGCACAACTGGGCCCGTCCATGAGGTTGCAACCCGCTTGATAAGAGGCCAACGCAGCGTCGTGGTCCCGCACCGGCCCCCATGTCCCCCGAGGGGCGAGCAAAAGATCATCTATGCGTTGCAAAGCCAACCCCCGCCTACTGCAGGCAGGGCCATTTCCACGGGCACACAAGTCTTGCAGACCGTTCATGCGCATTTCCGGTGCCAATGTAAGGTCCTGCGCAAGGGCTCTGGTACAGGCTTCCGGAAAACCTGCAGCACAGCCTCTATCATGGGGATGATTGCTGTTCGGCTCATAAATCGCATGCGTGATTTCGCTACAAGAACCAAGGTGGCCAAGATCGCAGGCGCGCTGCATCAGAGCTTTGTAAGAGTGCATGAAAAGCGGCGCATCGCGGTAACCCTGAGCCGTGATTGCGAGAGCCCGACAGGCACTTGCATCACCGTTCTGACACCCGACACGCGTTTGGTGAACATGTTCTCGCAATTCAAGCGCGACCTTGGTTTCGATCTCGGGCGACAAGATGTCTGCGCCCATTTCAATGATTTGCGTGCAGGCCCAAGCAATCTCATCTGGCCTGCCGCCCTGGTCCTGGCATATGGCATGGAAAAGTGGCCGCGCCATGTCGACCGCGCCGCGTGCCAAATAAACCTGAGCCAGCCGGCCGCAGCCGTAAGCGTGATCATCACAGCTTTGCGCCATTAACCCGAGGGCACTCTCTGCATCGGGTGCTACCGTCGTACCATGCAAAAGATTATCAGCCGCAATGTGACACGACCATAGATCACCCAGATCACAGGCTTTTGTCCGAACTTCAAAGGCTTGATCGGGCTTGCGTTCCGCGCTTAGCGCATCGGCGAGTTTGCTGCACTGCGTAGAGTTGGCTGCGGCGCACCCCGCTACAAGCTGCCTGTGGCGAACATCTTCATCTGATGGCTCCGGTTGAGCGGGACAGGACGCGTGGTCCGGATCGAACTGGCAGGCGAGGTCGGCCATGGCCTCTGCCAAATCAGGATCGCGTGGATAAAGCCCAGGGTAGTCCGTCGTGAATGCGTGTCGGTAATTAGCAGCCAAAGCGCGGCACGCCTTCGCGTCCCCGGACATGCAAGCCTCCGTATAAAAGGACTTTGCCGGCGAAATTCCGGTAAATGGTTGATCTGTTTCGCGCGCAGGCGTTTCAAAGAGCCTGACACAAGACGGCCCGTGTTTGGCATGGCACCCAAGCCAATATATCCCCTGCGCAAGTGGTCGGTCGCGAAACGTGGCACGTCCTGCATCGAGCATACCCGCTAGGGTATGGCAGGCGTCCCAGTCTTGCTGCTTGCAATCCGAGGCTAATGCGGCAACCTCCGGAGTATGTTCTGGGTGAAAATCATCTGCCCGCTGCGGTGAGAGGAGATCGTCGAGCATCGAACGGTATTTTGAAAACGTGATTTGCAGCGCATCTTTTGCTGCGGCTTCCTGACTCTCCAGCGCTTCGATCCGTGCATCTCGAAGCTTTTCAACGGTCCATTCAGCTGCCGCTGGGCGCGCAGCGGTGATCAGGCAAAATAGCATTGAGAAGGCGATATGCCACATAATGATCTCCAGAAACCAACTTAAATGTGAAATGCAAATCGGCCTGAAGTACGTCCGAAACCGGAAAACAATGTGGTGTGTGACAACTTGTGACGAGAATGCGGGTAATGGGCACTCGACGCATTACAACACTGGGCTGAGGGAGGCTTTTGCATCAAAGCACTTACTTTTAGCCCAAGTCTTTCTCTTGCTGACCTTTGAGCCAAGCGCATCATGCTTCCGTAGCCGTTTGGAGGCTGAATGAAGAATCTACTTTTACCGGCATGACGTTTGCACATATCCAGTGAATGTCTGGACACCGACCTTGTTGTCATCGGAAACGTGATTGGTGACTACGGCTCAGCTAGAAAGACATCGTGACCGGATGCCAAGTGAGTTGGCCAATCAAGCCGGGGATACTGTGGTTCGTGCAACACCTCTGCCTAAGTGAGCTTTCACAGCGTTCAACCGAAGCGGATGTTGAGCGTAAATGTGTACTGTGGTTGCGTCAAGCCTTTGGGAGCACGGGGAAACGAGCGTGCTGACCGGACGGCGCGCAGGGCAGCGCTATCGAACGCCGCCGAGCCCGACGATCTTGTGACTGTTACAGACACAAGCTTCCCAGATTGCGCAACAATGATACGCAGGCGCACAGTGCCTGTCCCGCTGGCTCCCGAGGGAAAGCGTTTATGCCGCAGAATGCGATTTCGGACCTGACCTCCCCATTTTGCAATGAGTTTACTTTGCTTGCCTTGGCTCAACCCTGCTGATTGGGTTTTACCGTTAGCGCCAGCCTGTGATCCGCCTCCTGTCCCTGAAGCGCGTTGAGCTTGGCGTGCGGGCGGTTGCGCCGCTTTCTTGTTTTGGGTCTGCGAAGGTTTCGCTTTGGCTTTTGGCTGCGGCTTACGCTTTGCAGCCACAGGTCGTTTGGGAGGCGTATAACTCTCGGTTTGGATAATTGGTGCTCTGGCCTCCGATGTTGGAGCCAGGATTGGCACGGGCGCTGGCATTCGCCGAGACACTTGCGGGCTTACAGGGCGCAGAATGTCGCGCAAGGCCGCTGTTTCGGGTGGTGTCATGTCGGCGACCATAGCTGTGATCTCTGGTGGAGCCATCCATTGGTTGATGATTTCGTTCACGTTGCCGGTGACTGCGTGGAGCGTAATTTCGGCCTGCCCGTCTGATCCACTGGACATCATATCAATGTTGGAGCTGCGATGCATTGCCAGAACTGCAAGATGGACCGCTATGGCTAGAACCGCAAAACCGGCAAACTCAAGGGCGCGCTTCATGGTGTGTTCACCCCAACATCGACCTGAACTGCGCCCGCCGCTGCCAACTCGGTCATCACCCGCGTGAGCGCTTGTGCAGGGGCCAGAGCATCTGCGCGCAGTTCAATGCGCCGATCAGGCGCTTTCGCCAGCGCTGCGGCGAGTGCTGCAGTAGCCTTTGCGCCCTTTTCGGCTTCAAAATAGAGTGCGCCACCCCGGTCGATGAAAGCCTTCAGGCTGGCTTCTGCCGGCTCACCCACAGCCGCTAGCGGCGGGGTGATTTCAACAGGATCAGGGCTGCTCAGTTGGGCGCTCATGAGAAAGAAGATCAGCAAGAGAAACACCACATTGATCATGGGCAATATCGCTTCGCTTCGCGGCTTTCGTTTGAGAGTTTCTATTTGCATGGCTCTACTCCGCCACAGCAAGCGCGGTAAATCCGGCTTGTCTCAGCAATGTGGCTGTATCGACCAGGCGCTGTACATCAGCCATTGGATCCGCGCGCAAGACCACGGTCGCCTCTGGCGCAGCGTTTTGCGCAGAGAGCCATTCGATGAGAGTGCCATCTTCGCAGGGAATGCCGTTGAAGCGATAGCCAGAGGGCAGAATGTCGACCAGTCGTGGCAAGCTTGGTGACAGGCTAACGCCACCGGTGCTCAATGGTACAGGTATCACCACACCCGCTCCAAAACGTGAGGCGAGCATGAAGAAGACCAAGAGTAAAAAAACTACGTCGATCATGGGGGTCAAGCTGGGTTGGCGCCGATTGCGCTTGGGTGTGGTGAAACAGCTCATAGCGCGGATGTGTCAGGGGCTTTGGCGATGAAGATGCGTGTCGCGGCATCTTCGATATCACGGCGCATCCGCTCTATGACGGCTTCAAACCATGTCAGCGTCACTGATGCCGGAATGGCGACAGCCATACCAGCCGCGGTTGTCAGAAGCGCTTCCCAGATGCCACCAGCCAGCATCGACGGATCTGCGCGATTGCCGCTCTGTTGCAGGGTCTGAAAAGCAGCGATCATGCCGAGCACAGTGCCAAGCAAGCCCAAGAGCGGCGCAATTGTAGAAATGAGCTCAAGCACGCGCAAGCCGCTTGAGGCATCGGCAAGTGCGTTGCGTGCCACGCGGGACGTTTCCTCACGGGCGCTTTCCTCAGGCAAGTCGGTGCGTGCAATAAAAGTTGAGCGTAACACTTTAGCACGCAGATTCTGGGCGCGTGAAACCATGGTTCGGGCGGCATCAAACTCGCCACTTTCCCACATTTCGACAGCCCTGCGCATACGCCCGCGCGACCACGCTCCAATGAGAATGAACCGCCAAAGTATCCACAAGATGACGGTGAGGGCAAGAACCGAGAGCGCCGCAATGGCCCAAATTGCCGGGCCGCCTTGCTCCAGACGATGGAACATTCCGGCGGCTGGCTGGGTGGGGGCTGACGGTGACGTCTCAATGTTTTCGTCGCCGACAGCCGCGGGAGGCGCAACGGGTGACCCTATCGGGGTAGACGATTGCGGGAGTGGCGCTTGCAAGGGCGCTACGCTTGTGTCGGACATCTGCACAGGAGACGACATCAGAGGTTGTGCCGGTGCGGCTTCAACATCGGAGTGCATATGATGATCATGAGCCTCCTGAGCTGCCAGAAAGCCCGCTGATGTCACCGTGAGCATGATAGAAAAAACAGTCAAATATAGGCAGCGGTTTGATAAGGTTTTCATGTGTAGCTCTTTTTGGTCAAACAGAAAATCGGTGCGCAGCCAGAGACGGCTGCGCACCGGGGCCATAGTGTGAAGATCAGAATGTCATCTCGTATTTCACATAAAATGTCCTGCCGGGCTCATCGACTTGAAACAGAGCGGGATCAAAGACATCCGAGCGGCTTAGATGGTTGGCATAGGTCTTGTTGGTGACATTATCGACGCCAAACCGGAGCATGGAGTTGTCATTCGGGGCGTAGCTTCCAAACAAGTCGAGCGTTGCCCAACCGCTTGTTTTGCCCGGATCACGGGCCGGGTCGATCAGGTTCTGGATTGCGGCCCAGTTTACCCGCGCGCCCCCGCGCCATGCATCGCGGCCATAGCTGACTGTGAATTTTCCATTGAACGGTGCGATCTGTGCAAGGTTTCTGTCATCGGATAAATTGCGCCCGCGTGTGTAGGCCGCATCTCCAGAGATGAGCCAACCATCGCGTTCCCATGCTCCTGATAGCTCCAAGCCTGCGAGTTGGGCATCGACGTTGCGGTAAGTTGTAACTCCTGACACACTGAAGGCATCGCGCAGAATGTAGTCATTCACCCGGTCAACATATGCTGAGGCTGCGAGGTTCCAGTTGCTGCGTTCTACAATGAGGCCCATGTCGAACTGGTTGTGCTTTTCCGGTGCAATGTCGGGATTTCCGACCCAGTTCATCCGCGCCATGGCTCGCTCGTTGGCATCAGCAGTGCGCACAGAGCGCGATAACCCGAAATAAAATGTATTGCCCGGTGTGAACTCATGCTCCAGCCGGACCAGGGCGCTAACATTGTTCTCGGTGCGGGGGCTGTCAAAAGTGGTGCCATATTGTGTTGTGTAGTAACTGTTGGCTGGCATCCCGCCACCGGTAGGAGCGACTGCGGCCAACCCGGAACTGGCGCGCACGCGATCATAGCGCAAGCCAAATTTGACCATGGTCTTATCGCTGATGTCCGTTTCGGTTTCGGCGTACAAGCCTGTTTGAGCAATTGTGACATCGGGCCAGCTGAGGGCTATTTGGCGAGACGGATCGCGCGCTTCAATTGCCGCGATAGGGCCCATATAACCTTCGGCCATTCTATTGTTTGACTGGTGATCAATACCCACTTTTGCCCGCGTCTGACCAAATTCGAATTGGGCCTCAACCTTGCCTCCAAACGTGTCTGACGTGGTCGGTGCAACCATTCCCATCATACTACTGCCGCGTAGAGAGTAGTTGTCCATGATGTGATCAACCTCACTCAAGAAGAGGTTGCTCTCGATCCGGCGCAAGGCACCAGCGTCCAGATCAAATCCACCGCGCAAGCGATAGATGGTGTTTGCATCATAGATACCATCCATTCCTGCGCCGGCAAAAAGCGCGTCGTCGACGCGGTTCTTTTCGTAGTCAAAGGCAAGGTCTACACCGTTGCGGGCATAGCCAAAGGTCAGGCCTGCATTCTTTTGCTGGTAGCCGCTGCGCACCGCAACACCGTCACCATTTTCATAGTTCCCCGCTTTGCCTGCCATCGCACCACCTTGCAGGTAAAATCCGTTACCCATGTTGAAAGTGACGCGGCCGCTAGCGTCTAGAGTTTCAGAATTGCTCGTGCCGCCAAACGATACGGTTCCGCTCCAGCGTGGCGTTTCTTCCAGGTCAGGCGCGTCGCGCTCAAGGATCACGGCGCCGCCCGTAGCACCTGGCCCATTCGCAACCGAGGCATAGCCGCGTTGCACCACAATCCGGTCTGCGCGATATCCGGCAGCTACACTGCTTGGGGGGTCCATTCGGTTGGGACAGCCGCCATAGGTTACAGACCCTGAGTCGATGACCGAAATTTGGTTCTGTGATTGGCCACGGATTGAGATTTCAAGCGCGTGACCGCCCATCCGGCCTCCGGTGATACCGGGCGTGCGGCGCAATAGGTCACCCACGTCTGCAGCGGGCGGAACATCGGCTCCCATAGGGTCGATTACTGTCTGAGCAGTGCCCTCAGCAGGAGGCCGCAAAGACTGGTTTTTGACGTCGATCGGCGTGAGTTCGACTGGCCCGATATCGGTCTCGATGGTTGATTGAGCGCTGGCCATGTTCGAGGCTGCAGCAAGGACAAGAAGGCTTACGCCAAGGCGCAGTGAGTTTTTGAAGGTCATTTAGACACCCCTGAAAAAGTAAAATAACTGTAAAGCGTGCCGTGTCTCACCCGAGATCACAGCCGCCAGCACGCCGTTCGGGCGTGCATTTCGTCGTTCAGTTAAGTTTTTTCTGGCGGTGCCCTGATACTGTCCGAGAGCAGTATAATTCGGGCTTGAACCACTTGGTGCTGTAAAAATGCCGGCTGCGGCAAGAGGCGAAGAGCAACAGGCACAACGGTTGGCGACGGACAGAGTGTCGCCATACCGATCACGCAGAGGGGGCAATGCCCTTCTACGGTTTGGTCTTCCATCGGATTGCCGGTTTCGGGGTCGATAATGACAGTCTGGACGCCACCATCGGCGCAGAGTTGAATAGCCAAGCCGTCTATGCTGGACAGAGTGCGCGGCACAAAGGCCGAAGCAATTTCGATGGCAAGGACAAGCGACAACAGCAACGGCAAAACCTTGCCGAGCAAACGCATTATATGTGTCCAAACGATCATCTGAAAACTTTTGGTCGTGTTCCGAATTTATGGCAAGCAGCAAGTTGCCGCAGCACGGCAATTTAATTGACTGTGGGTTCAACTTGCCAGCGCAACAACTGATGTGGCTGTTTCTGACAAGTTCAAGCCAGCCTCAGCACTGGCAGAACCCCACCACAAAATTGATCGAAGCCAGCCCAATTAACGCAGCCTAAAACATCCCAAAGTATCAAAGTTTCCGGTCAATCAACACACGCAGCGTCTTGCGTTGGGTTGTTTTGAGATGCCCTGTCGCCTGTTGCGCTGTGCATCGCAGGACCAGCTTGAATTTGGGGTTCGGATTGAGACATGATGTGCTTCGGAAACACTGCGCGACTTTGGATGAGGTCTGTATGGCAACGATGAATGCAGGACCGGGCGGTCCCGCGGTGGATGTTTTTGAACCTTTGTCAGTGGCGGTTCTTTCCGAATGGCGTCGGCTTTGTTCGGCCTAAGTTTCGGCATTTGGCGACAAAAGAGGCCGGTGCAAATCTCTCTGAGAACACCCTTTCGAGGCTATCCCACCGCATCACTTTGGCCTGCGGCCCTGCCTGAAAAGATGCAGCCGCCAAGGAACGTTCCTTCAAGGGCATTGTAGCCGTGGTATCCACCGCCGCCAAAGCCAGCAGCCTCACCAACCGCGAACAAGCCGGGGATGGTTTTTCCGGTGGCGTCTACCAGTTGACTGTTAAGGTCTGTCTGCAGCCCTCCCAAGGTTTTCCGTGTGATCAAGCTGAGGCGCACAGCGATCAACGGGCCGTTTTCTGGATCAAGAAATTTGTGAGGTTTAGCTGTTCGTATCAGTTTGTCGCCGCGATATTGCCGCGCGCCGTGGATGGCCGTCATTTGCGCATCTTTGCTAAATTGATTGTCGACCTGAGAATCGCGCGCTTCAATTTGAGCGCGAATATGTGCTTCATTTATCAGCGCATCACCCGTAACTTTGTTCATCCCCGACACAAGTTCTGAAAGGGTGTTGGCGACCACGAAGTCCTCGCCATGTTCTTTGAAGGCTTCAACCGGATCGGTTGCGCGTTTGCCGGACAAGATGCGCTGTCTAATAACCTCTTTCCACTTTGCAGAGGTGAAGTCAGGATTCTGTTCAGAACCAGAGAGTGCAAATTCTTTCTTGATGACTTTCTGGGTGAGGATAAACCAACTGTAGTCAAAGCCGGTATCCAGAATTGCCTTGAATGTTCCATTGGTGTCAAAACCCGGGAGGGCAGGCGGTGCAAAACGGTTGCCATTGGCGTCAAACCACATCGAAGAAGGGCCGGGCAAAATACGGATACCATGATTTGGCCAGATAGGATCCCAGTTTTTCACGCCTTCCGTGTAGAACCAAAGTCTGTCTTTGTTGATGACATGGCCGCCGACCTGTTCGGATATGCCGATCATTCGACCGTCGACATGTGCTGGCACGCCCGAGAGCATTTTCTTTGGCGCCGGTCCGAGGCGTTTTGTAGGCCAGACCTGTCTTATCAAGCCGAAATTTCCGCCGATACCACCCGAAGCCACTATGACAGAAGGTGCGCTGAAGCGAAAATCGCTAACGACCTCGCGTGATGTTTGTGCCCCTTGCACGGCTTCATCCGGTTTGAGGACTGATCCGCTTACGCCGGTAGCGGAACCGTTCTGCATTTCTATACGGTCTACTTGGTGGCGGAATTTGAAGGTGATCAACCCTGCTTCTTCGTGGGCTTTACAGCGTCGGACGAAATGCTCCAATACGCCAGGTCCGGTGCCCCATGTAATATGAAAGCGTGGAACCGAATTGCCATGACCGTCTGCAAAACCTCCGCCGCGTTCGGCCCAACCAACGACAGGGAACCAGCGAAGCCCCATTTTGTACAACCATGGGCGCATTTCACCGGCTGCGAAGTCGAGATAGGCCTCGGCCCATTGGCGTGGATATGCATCGTCTGCTCGGTCAAACTGTGCCGACCCCATCCAGTCATTCAGCGCAAGCGCGTGACTGTCCTTGATCCCCATCCGTCGCTGTTCTGGCGTGTCGATCATGAACAATCCGCCCAAAGACCAATGTGCCTGACCACCCAAGTTCTGCGGCCCTTCCTGATCTACGATCAGAACGGATTTACCGCGGTCGCCTAGCTCTGCCGCAGCTGCGAGCCCCGCGAGGCCCGCGCCGACGACGATGACGTCAGCTTTCATGGTTGCGGCTCCTAAGCCAGAAGACAAAGGGGATGGCTGTCATATACATGATCGCGGCATACACTGCTGACGGCAGGCCAATCGTTGGGATGCCACTCGCGACACCTGCGATGATTGGGGCCAGTGTGATGCCCAAGGTGCCGTTTTGCAGGCCCACTTCGATCGATATCGTTTTCTGCTCGGCCCAGTTCAGCCCCAACACGCCGGCTATAACCAGTCCTCCGACCATCGTGACTATGTTTAGCACTGCCAATGCAGGCCCCAGAGTTGCGAAGTTTTCAACGAAAAGTGCCCAGTTCGATGCAATGGCTGCAAGGATGATGATTACGAAGAGGATGCTCGACAATACCAGCAGCTTCGGCTCGGCTCGGGATGCGAAATTCGGAGCAACATAGCGAATTCCCATGCCGATACTTACCGGCAAGGTTGTGATCAGGAACATTGCTAGTGCGAGAGAGGTGACCGTGATTTCAGGTGCGTCTTCACCCATGAAATGCACAACAGCCCAGCCGATGAACAGCGGCACTGTCAGCATGGACATCAAGGACACCAGCGCGGTCAGGGATACTGACAAAGCGACATCTCCGTTTGCAAGGCGCGAGACGACGTTTGACGTTACACCGCCTGGGCAGAACGCAAGCAACATGACCCCCGCGGCAATGGCACCGCTTAAACCGAACGCCACAACCACAGCATAGGCCACAATCGGGATGAAAACGATTTGACAGATGGCGCCAACCGCAAATGCCCAGCCGCGTTCTGCAACGCGTCTGAAATCGGCCGGGGTGAGCCCTACGCCGAGGCTAAACATAATAACCGCGAGGGATAGAGGCAGTATTACGCTGACCAAGATTTCCATAAGCAACTCCTCCCAAAGTGTTCTGGATTGGAGCAGGGCAACACATCACGCAAAGTAAATCAACGAAACTCCTTGGTAACCATACGTCAGTGGATTGAACCGGCGAGACTGCCAAAAGAAACTAACGCGAGACGGGTAGCGAGAAAACTGCATCGAGCGCTCCACCTACCAAATACTTGTGAGGTCAGTGTGGTCCGTGAAGGGTATTCAGGGCTGATTGAGGAAGTTTGCTGCATCTGGAGCTTTCACTTTTCAATTGCGTCTGTCAGGGCCTGGCCCCCGATTAGATAGCAGCAAAACCAGTGGTGCTGAAAAGGGGGGTAGGTAGTTTGTCACGATCATACATGTTGGCTGACATCTCCAAGTTTTGTGATCGAACTTACAAAATTCCATTCAAGTTACGTTGCACTTTAGTGCCATCTCTGACGTGTTTCTAATGGTGTTTCACCAAACTGATTGCGATACACACTTGAGAAACGCCCCAAATGAGAGAAGCCCCATCGCATGGCGACTTCAGTAACGTTCCCGTTTCGCAGCTTTAGATCGTTGTATGCGCCTTCCAATCGCCGACAACGCCAGAATTGCATCGGGGATATACCTCTGAATTTCTTGAAAACCAGTTGAAGGTTACGAGGTGTTGTGCCCGCAGCCGCAGATATTTGATCAAGACATAAGTCAGATTTCAAATTGGCATCAATAAATTCTTCGGCGCGGCGCAGAATACTTGGACTGGCCGATCCTCTTTGGGAGCCTAAAGCTGCCGAAAAATTATTCGGAGCGGCTTCAATCAGACCTACCATCAGGGTTTGTTCAATATGGCGGGACATTAAACCATGCCCAAGTTCCATGCGGCCTATATCAATTTCGCGTACCAGAAAATTCAACAGGCTTTTGAGTGCAAAACCTGAGCTGGTGGTCAAGTCGAGATGCCCTTCAAACGATAAAACTTGGCCGGCGGGTTCGCCCAAAAGCGTTGAAAGTTGGCGGTTCAGCGCGCCACGATCTATTTGCAAAAGAAGTTGTTTGGTATTCTTGCTCCAGCACATATCTGTCGGGCGGTGCGGATTTAGGATGCTTGCCCTTCGTATATCGCTGTCGTGGCAGCTGTTGCCGTTGCGTATCTGAGCTGTGCCCAATAGGGGAATTTGGAGCAGGAAAAAACGTTCGAGTTCTCCAGGGACAATTCGGGTGCGTGCGCCATATTCCATATAATTGATCGATATTTTATGGCCTCGAACATGATTGTGGCGAGCAAGAAACGTTTCATCGCCCATGGTTTCCAAGCGGTGCGGACAATAAATTTGAGCGACCCGCTCGCGCGCTTCATCTAAGTCGCAGCTGGAAAAAAGTTCGTGATCTGACAATGGTATTGCCGCGTCCATCTCGCCCCCTTCATTCCAGCCTAGAGGAGAACACTGCAGAATCCAGCGTTTTCTGGATGGTCGCTTCGTATTCTGGATAGTGCCAACTTAACGGGAACCGCAGATTTTACTCAGAACAAGAAGCAGGGGAGATAAATTATGCGCGGATTAAAAGGAAAAGTTGCCATCGTTCCAGGTGGGGCAACCAAGATTGGTGTAGCCGTCGTTGAAGCATTTCGAGCTCATGGTGTCAAAGTAATGGTTGCGGACGTAAATGTAGAAGGCGGGCAGGCCTTGGTGAACGAAGATGTTTCATTTAAACAAACGGATTTGCGCGATGATGCGCAGATCGCAGATCTGGTTGCAGCAACGAAGAAAGAATTCGGGCGGATCGACTTTCTAGTCAATGTTGCGTGCTCCTATCTGGATAACGGGATGACCTCTACCCGCGCTGAGTGGCTCGAAAGTCTGGACGTTAATGTCATTGGATCGGTCATGTTGATGCAAGCTGCACATAAAGAGCTGGCGAAGAACAAGGGCGCGATTGTCAATTTCGGCTCTATTTCTGCGCGCGTAGCACAGACGGGGCGTTGGCTTTATCCCGTTAGCAAAGCCGCAATTTTGCAACTGACACGTAATCAGGCCATGGATTTGGCTCCCGACGGCATTCGGGTCAACGCTGTTTCACCCGGCTGGACCTGGTCAAATATCATGGATGAATTAACGGGAGGAGATCGCGAGAAGACCAACAAAGTGGCTTCCGACTTTCACCTTCTTGGCCGCGTGGCAGATGCGGAAGAAGTCGCCAATTCTGTAATGTTCCTCTGCTCTGATGAAGCAACCTTTATTACGGGGACAGATATTCAGGTAGATGGTGGTTATGGCGCAATGGGCCCGGAAAGAGCCGCGCCTGCAATTCCATTGTTGATGGAGTGATCTCATGAAAATTGCTGTTATTGGAGCCGGTTTTGCCGGTTTGGCGTCCTGTCGGCATCTTCGCGATTTTGGGCATGACGTTACTGTCTTTGAAAAAGTTGGTGATGTTGGCGGGGTTTGGTCGGGCTCAAGAACCTACCCCGGCATTACGACGCAAAATGGCAAAGACACTTATCATATGTCCGATTTTCCCATGCCGAAAGACTATCCCGAATGGCCGACCGGCCCGCAAGTCCAGGCGTATCTGGATAGCTATGCCAAGAAATTCGGGTTGATGCCGTCTGTCCGACTGAACACCGAAGTTGTAAATACGGCTCAGGGTGAAGATGGCCGCTGGACCGTTACAACTGATGAAGGATCGGAGGTCTTCGATTTCCTTGTGATCGCCAACGGGATATTTTCACGTCCGTCTATCCCGAATTTTCAGGGGTCCGAGGCCTTTTTGCAGGATGGAGGACGGATTTGTCATTCATCGGAGTTTCTTAATCTGGAGGATGCCAAGGATAAGGATGTGCTTGTTATCGGCTATGGGAAGTCGTCTTGCGATGTCGCCGCTGCCGTTGGAAATGCGGCGAGATCGACCAGCGTGATTGCAAGAGAGCTAATCTGGAAGTCGCCTCGGAAGTTTGGTGGAGTGCTGAATTACAAATATCTTTTGCTGACCCGAATGGGGGAAGCTCTGTTTAAATATAGCCGCGTGCAAGGAGTTGAGAAATTTTTGCACGGCATAGGAAAACCGGTGCGCAATGCAATGGTTGGCGGTGTTCAGACCATCACGACCAAACAACTGGGGCTCAAAAAGCTTGGTCTTGTGCCGGAGGGTAACTTTGAGAAAATTGCGCGCTCCACGGTATCACTGGCCACTGATGGGTTTTACGATATGGTCGGCACTGGTAAAATCAATGTGCAGCGGGATACCCAAATTGACAGATTGATCATTGAAGACCGTAAACGCTTTGCCATTCTCGCAAATGGCAAACGTTTACCTGCGGATCTTATCATTTGCGGAACCGGCTGGCATCAGGAGATCCCTTTCCTTGATGACGAGACAAAATCCAAAATTATGGACGACAAAGGGAACTTCCAGCTCTACAATTGCGTCAAGCCGCTTGATGTGGAAAACCTATTGTTCAATGGGTATAACTCCAGCTTTTTCAGTGCGCTATCCGCGGAGATCGGTGCACTTTGGATCGCCGCCTATCTTGCAGGCGATCTAAAGCTGCCAAGTAAAGCAGAGATGCTGAGGCTGACCGATGAACGTTTGGCGTGGATGGCGGAGCGGACAGAGGGCAAACACGCCAAAGGCACGAATATCATCCCGTTTTCCATGCATCAAATTGATGAATTGCTAACGGACCTGCGGCTGCCAATCCCTAGGCAGCAACGGTTCTTGGAGTGGCTGATGCCGGTCAAACCATCCTCATACACGAAAGTGACTAAGCGACTTAAGAAGCGCTTGGGCATTTCATAATGTCACCGGCTACGCCTCGCTTATCTGAGATGTAGCCCGGAATAGCATCTTTTCTGTTGCTATTTTTCTGGCTGGAAGAGGGCGTGGAAGTGATGAACGCATCCCAATTCATAGACGCGCAGAAGGCATTCATTGTAAAGCAAGGCACCGAAGGCGCAGAGATTTTCTGCGAAGGCAGGGATCAGCCCTGCTGTCTATTTTAGGTCGTCAGCAACAATTACTATTTTATCGCGTTAAAGTCCCGACGCTCTGTCATTTTCATATATCTGATGCACAACCGTCATCTCATTGTAATGTAACTTCCTTAGCGGTGGCTCCAAATTGGGGGCTACTATGCTGACACTTGATAAACTGACCAAGACATTCGGCGACAAGAAGGCCGTGGATAATGTAAGCTTCACTGTAGATCGCCCGATGATGATTGGCATCATTGGTCGCTCGGGTGCTGGCAAGTCTACCGTCTTGCGGATGCTCAACCGGCTGAGTGATGCGACTTCCGGATCTATTAAATTCGAAGGGCGTGACATTACGCGTTTGAAGGGGGCAGAACGCCGCAACTGGCAGTCCCGGTGTGCGATGATCTTTCAGCAGTTCAATCTCGTCCCGCGGATGGATGTTGTCTCAAACGTGTTGCACGGCACGTTGAACCGCCGCTCGACACTGGCGACGATGTTCAACCTTTACCCCGATAGCGACATTCACAAAGCGATCGAAATTCTGGACCGTTTGGGTATCGCAGAGCAAGCGCCCAAACGTGCCGAGGCTTTGTCGGGCGGGCAGCAACAGCGTGTTGCGATTGCGCGGGCCTTAATGCAAGATCCAGCGATTATTCTGGCGGACGAACCGATTGCTTCGCTTGACCCGATGAACGCCCAGATCGTGATGCAGGCCTTGCGCCGCATTCACGAAGAAGACGGGCGCACCGTTGTTGCTAACCTTCACACACTCGACACGGCGCGGCGTTATTGCGACCGCGTTGTCGGGATGCGTGACGGACGGGTGGTGTTTGACGGCACACCCGAGCAACTCACAACCGGTGTTGCACGCGACATCTATGGTGCTGGCGCGAACTTCTCGGAAGCGGCCACGTCTACCGAAATCGAGACACTTGAGAAGACGGCAAGAGACTACGCTCTTCCTGCCTGAATGACCCGTTGCCCGCGCTGCCGCTCGGGCACATTTTAAAATCTGGAGACTAAGATGAAAAAGACAATCAGCCTCGCCTTGGCCACAACCGCTTTTATGGGCGCGGCACAAGCGGAAGAAATCACAGAATTCCGCATTGGTATTCTTGGTGGTGAAAACGCCCAAGACCGTATGAACTCTAACGAATGCGTGCGGGCATATGTTGAAGATTTGCTCGGCGTAGAAACCAAAATATTTACACCTGCCGACTATGACGGTGTTATCCAGGGTCTGCTTGGCGGAACGATAGACATGGCATGGCTCGGTGCCTCTGCCTATGCAAAGACATACATGACCGATCCTGATGCAGTTGATGTTGTTCTGGTCAAAACCAACCTTGACGGCTCGTTTGGCTACCATTCTATCGGTTTTGCCCGTGCGGACAGTGGCATCACATCACTGGAAGACATGAAAGGCAAAGTATTTGCCTTTGGTGACCCAAACTCTACTTCAGGCTTTCTGATCCCTTCCGTTGAAATCCCCAAGACAGTCGGTGCGACAATGGAGTCCGGCGACTACTTCGGTGAAGTTCGCTTTGTGGGCGGCCACGAGCAGACAATCGTTGCTGTTGCCAATGGCGATGTTGACGCAGGCGTGACATGGGCCGACGCCCAAGGCGACTGGCTCGACGGATACAACTCCGGCGCATTGCGCAAGGCCTCAGACTCAGGCCTCGTTGACATGAACGATCTGGTCGAGATCTGGAAATCAGAAGTCATCCCTGAAGGGCCGATTGTTCTTCGTCGCGATCTTCCGGAAAATGTCAAAGCCGATGTCACCTCGTTCCTTGAGGGTCTGCACGCAGAAGACGAGCAGTGCGCCTACAATATGGCCGCTGGAGAAACTGCAGGTTTTATGCCGATCACGCATGACGCTTACAAGAACATCATCGCCGTGCGCAAAGCTGTTCAAGGCAACTAAGCCACAGAGACTTGGTGCGGGGCAGTGCAAGACGCTGCCCCGCCATACTTTGGAGTGAGCCATGACCGATGCTGCGCTAAACGGGCCAAGCTCGTCCCGGGTTAACCGAATTCAGGACAGTTATATGGTGCAGGTGCGCCGCCGCCGGATGTATGGCGGGCTGACGCTGGGGATATTTGTTCTGCTGATGGTATCCGGTTTCGCGATTGCAGATGACCGCAATGCTGGCGGTTTCTGGGATGGCTGGAGACAGGTGCTAGACTTTCCCGCAGATGTTATGTCGGAAGCATGGGAAAAGCGGGCGGAGGTGCCAGGCCTTTTGGTCGAGTTCTTCCCTGCTTTGCTCGAAACCATCAACATCGCTGCCGCATCAACATTGATTGGGGCGATGCTCGGGTTGATCCTGGCGCTGCTGTCCACGCGCGGGCTTGCCAAATGGCCACGCCTGATCCCGCTGTTTCGCCGTATCATGGATATTATGCGTGCGGTTCCCGAGATTGTGATCGCATTGGTGCTGATTTTTATTCTTGGTGGAGGGCCCGTTCCAGCCATGATCGCCATTGCTTTTCATACAGCTGGAGCGCTGGGCAAGCTTTACTCCGAGGTCGCCGAAAATGCCGACCTCAAGCCGGTTGAGGGGCTCGGTTCTACTGGTGCGACATGGTCGCAGCGCATGTGGCTTGGTGTTTTGCCGCAAGTCGCTCCCAATTTTCTGAGCTACACACTATTGCGTTTTGAGATCAACATCCGCGCCTCTGCCATTCTTGGCTTTGTCGGGGCGGGCGGTATCGGTGCAGAGTTGCGCCATGCGATGTCCTGGGGGCCAGGGCGCTTTGACGAAGCCGCAGCGATTTTCCTTCTGCTTTTTGGAGCGATTGTTTTCTTTGACCAACTCTCCAGCCGTTACCGTAATAAAATGATCGAGGGGCAGTAATATGACCGACGCAGCAGCACATATTGACGCCTCCAAAACCTCGGCGACAACTCTTTTTTTCCGCAAGCGGGTGACAGCTTTTGCTTTGCCCGCCATCATTTTGGCCTATCTGTTTTACATCGTCATCTCCTTTGATGTGCCAGGGATTGCGAAGCGCGCAAGCCTTGAGAATGCCGGTATACTTGCCTCTGATAGCTGGTCTTACAAAGTGCATGTCACGCGCGACAACCGCCGTGGGGGCACGTCCTATGCGATTGAGGGGGAGCGCAAAGGCGCTTACGAGGAAGGAACGCATCCGGCTTGGGTAAACCCGACCAATGCGGATGACGTAATTATTGACCTTGAAGGCGACTATCTCGTTCATTTTTTGCCAAACAACGCGGCTGTGTTCGACATTCCTGAGTTTGGTCGTATCGAAGTGCAGTTGGTTGATGGTATCATCAAGACCAATCTTTCAGAGCCTATTCCTGATTGGGTCAATTTGTCTGACAGGCGTATTACGATCACAACAGATGCGGGCCGGATGAGCATGACCAGCTCGCGCACGGAAGTTCATCGCTATTTCGCCGGTTGGGAGTTGTTCTGGTTTACGCTTGATAGCCCGTATCACGGCCACAGCTTAGGCACGATCTTCTTTGGTGATCGCATTGATCCGACGCGGAGGAACTTGTCCGGTGCCATTTCGGACTTCTGGAACAACGGTATGTGGCGGCACAAGGATGTGGCTTGGGCTATTGGTGAAACCATACTCATGGCGTTTCTCGGGACAATGGGGGCGGCC
This sequence comes from Lentibacter sp. XHP0401, assembly GCF_025751535.1. Lineage (GTDB taxonomy): Bacteria > Pseudomonadota > Alphaproteobacteria > Rhodobacterales > Rhodobacteraceae > Lentibacter. The sequence goes on from NZ_JAOWLC010000004.1 coordinate 69,383, forward strand.
ATGATTGCTCTGCCTCTGGCTTTTTTTGCGGCGAAGAAGTTTTCGCCGTTCGCAGCGCTCCGGTTTGGTATGCGCCGCATATTCGACTTTGTGCGTGGTGTAGATGCGTTGATTTGGACAGTGGTTCTGGCGCGTGCTTTTGGCCCGGGTCCGTTGACAGGGGCGCTGGCAATTTTGCTGACAGACAGCGGCACCTTCGGGAAGATATTTTCCGAAGCCTTGGAGAACGTGGATGACAAACAGATCGAGGGCGTTGCATCCACCGGGGCTAAGCCATTGCAGCGTTACCGCTTTGGTGTGATCCCGCAGGTTGTGCCTGTGTTGCTCGCGCAGATTCTCTACTTCCTTGAATCAAACACGCGTTCAGCGACGGTCATCGGGGCCATCACTGGCGGCGGTATTGGCCTTATGCTGACGCAGGCAATCCAGACTCAGAAAGACTGGGAAGAGGTTGCCTATTACATCGTTCTGATTATCGGCGTGGTTATGCTGATGGATTGGTTCTCGGGCTGGCTTCGAGGCCGTTTGATTGGCGGGAAAGACGGGCATGACGCGCCTTAAGGTAGATGCGCCATTTGTGCATGAGGGATGTTCGATCTCGGACACCACTTTTGGCCGCTATGTCGAGATCGGGGCAGGCAGCCGTATCGCGCAGAGTGAAGTGGGTGACTACAGCTATTGCGATCGTTTTGCAGATATAGCCAATGCAACGATCGGGAAGTTTGCCAATATAGCGAGCTTTGTTCGCGTTGGGGCAACCGACCATCCGCTCGAAACGGCGGCGTGTCATCATTTCCTATACCGCTCGGCGGATTATTGGGACGATGCGGAACCGGATGCGGATTTTATGGCCGCTCGTGCTGCGCGCCGTGCATGTGTCGGGCATGACACATGGATTGGCCATGGCGCGATGATCAAACCGGAGGTGACTTTGGGCGACGGCGCTGTTGTTGCTGCGGGCGCGGTTGTGACGAAAGATGTCATGCCTTACACCATCGTTGCGGGCACACCTGCGAAGGTATTGCGGCAGCGCCAGCCCGCGGATATTGCCGAGCGGCTGATGGCGCTTGCATGGTGGGACTGGTCCCACGAGGCGCTGCGGGAGGGCCTTGAAGACTTCCGCGTGCTTTCGGCAGAGGCGTTTCTGGAGCGGTATAACGGCTAGTCGCTGATTGTCAGCGTTACGCGATCACCTGCAAACCATGTGCGGCCATATTCAACGGGTGTTCCGTCGAGATCAACGTTAACACCCGTTGAGCGCAAGAGCGGATCACTTTCGCGTACATGAAGGTGCAACGCTTGCGAGGCATCGGCCAACACGGCGGTAAGGCGGGTGCTGGCGCGGGTGTAATCATCGATGCCGACAGCTTTCAGCGCTTGGGTCACACTCCCACTCTCGGCAAGTGCGGCATCAATGCCTTTAAGGCGGCTCAGGGGGAAAAGACTTTCAAAGAGGGCGATGGGAACGCCATCAGCTTGTGATAAGCCGAAGTAGAGACAAATTGGCTCACCTGCTGCGATGTCGAGCGCTTGTGCTTCACCTTTGGTAGCGGCGCGTTGTTCTATTTGGAGCACCTTTCTGTCGGGGCGTCGCCCTGCTGCGCGCAAGTTTTCGTGGAATCTGACTCGCTTGCCGATGGGGTAGTCGGTTGGTGTCGCGGTAATAAAAGCGCCAGCGCCGCGCCGTGTGCGCACCAAGCCTTCTTCGACAAGATGCGATAGCGCATGGCGCACTGTGTGGCGGTTTACGCCGAAACGGTCAGCCAGTTGGGCTTCGGTTGGCAGCTTGTCACCTGACGTGTAGCGGCCCTCGGAAATATCGTTTCGCAAGGTTGTCGCGATGGCTTGCCAGACGGGGGTGCGGCGTCTGTTGGCGGGTGGCGTGTTACGCAATCTTCACAAATCTCCTCTGTCACACATCGGGTGATATGCTAATATGAGTCTAGTTGTATAGTAATGGGCAGAGTTGTCGATATGAAAACTGCGACAGACGACACAAAAGAACGCAAAGCATGGATGAGCCTCATGGCAAAAGCACCGGAGCGGCGGATTCCGGAGCTGTTGGATGGGGCTATCACCCGTCCTCACTTTAACTGGCTGCGGGTTCCCGAAGTGGGCAGCGTTATGGTGCGGGGCCGCTCAGGTGGCAAGGGCGCGCCGTTTAATCTTGGCGAGATGACAGTGACACGTTGCGCGCTTCGCCTTGAGACCGGTGAGGTTGGCCATGCGTATGTCCAGGGCCGCAGCAAGGCCGATGCTGAAGCGGCTGCGCTGGTGGATGCGTTAATGCAGACGGATTTCAGAGAGAAGCTTCGGGGGCAGGTGCTTGCGCCGCTTGAGGCCGAGCAGTCTGAAGCGCGGAAGGTGCGCGCCGAAAAGGCAGCAGCGACGAAAGTAGATTTCTTTACGATGGTTAGAGGGGAAGATTGATGCGGGTTCAAACGCTTGAAGGCGGGTTTTCGGAGCCGGCAATGCAGGCTGCACAAGCCTTTCGTGCCGTAATGGATGCGATGGCGCGGCCCGGTTCTTTCCAAACGCTTAACGGGGCCACGCCACCTGCGCCGCTTTCGGCTGCTGCGGGGACTGTTGTGTTGACATTATGTGACACGGATACGCCCCTTTATCTGGCTGGTGCGCTTGATTGTGCCGAAGTGCGCGCGTGGATTTCGTTTCATACCGGTGCACCATTTGTTGCGGCGGCGGATTGCATGTTTGCCTTGGGTGGCTGGGCCGATCTTATGCCGCTGTCGGCCTATCCGACCGGCACCTCTGAATACCCTGACCGCTCAGCGACACTGATCGTGGAGATGGGCACCTTGAGTGGTGAGGGCCACAGCCTGCGCGGACCGGGTATTCGCGACACGGCGCATTTGTCTTTGCCTGAGCTCGAAGCCTTTCAGGTAAACCATTTACAGTTTCCTTTGGGGCTCGATTTTATTTTCGCCAGTGGCGAGAGTATCGCAGCCTTGCCGCGCTCGACGGAGGTTTTCTAGCATGTATGTTGCAGTCAAAGGTGGCGAGCGCGCCATTGAAAACGCCCATGCGTGGTTGGCGGAAGAACGGCGTGGAGATAGGTCTGTTGTCGAGCTTTCCGTGGCGCAAATCCGTGAGCAACTGAGCCTTGCGGTGAACCGTGTGATGGCGGAGGGCTCTCTTTATGACCCTGACCTTGCGGCGCTGGCGGTCAAGCAGTCGCGTGGCGATCTGATTGAAGCGATCTTCTTGATCCGGGCCTACCGCACCACGTTGCCACGCCTTGGCGCATCTTGCGCAGTTGCGACCGAGGCTATGGCTTGTGACAGGCGTATTAGTGCCACATTCAAAGATGTGCCAGGTGGGCAAATCCTGGGGCCAACATTTGACTACACCCACCGCTTACTTGATTTCAAACTGGCGGCCGAGGGTGAAACGGTATCTGCGCCAACGCGCGAAGCCGAGCCTGCAAAGGTTCCGCATGTTACGGGGTTTCTCAATCGCGAGGGGCTCATAGAAGAAGCACCGCACGATGATACTCCGCCGCCGGACCTTACGCGCGAACCGCTTGAAATGCCTGCGGAGCGCAGTCTTCGATTGCAAGCGCTGACCCGCGCAGATGAAGGTTTCACGCTTGGCTTGGCTTATTCCACGCAGCGGGGTTACGGACGCAACCATGCGTTTGTGGGCGAGTTGCGGATTGGAACTGTGGCCGTAGAAATGGATATTCCAGAGTTGGGATTTGCGGTTGAGATCGGCGAGATCATCCTGACGGAATGTGAGACCGTCAACCAGTTCACGGGTTCCAAGACCGAGCCGCCTCAGTTTACCCGCGGCTATGGGCTTGTCTTCGGGCAGACTGAACGGAAGGCGATTTCGATGGCGCTGGTGGACCGCGCGCTGCGTTGGGAAGAACTGGGCGAGGACAATGTGGGCGCGCCCGCGCAGGACGCGGAGTTTGTCCTTTATCACGCGGACAACATTCAAGCGACGGGCTTTCTGGAGCACATCAAACTGCCCCATTACGTTGATTTTCAATCGGAGTTGGAACTGGTGCGCAAGCTGCGCCGGGATGCCGGGGCAGAGCAGATTCAGGAGGCGGCAGAATGACCGACCAAGCCTATAACTTTGCTTATCTTGACGAGCAAACCAAACGGATGATCCGCCGTGCTATCCTTAAGGGGCTTGCCATACCGGGTTATCAGGTGCCGTTTGCGAGCCGTGAAATGCCGATGCCTTATGGTTGGGGCACGGGCGGCGTGCAGGTATCTGCGGCAGTGCTTTGCCCTGATGATTGCTTCAAAGTGATCGACCAAGGCGCGGACGACACAACCAACGCTGTTTCGATCCGCAGTTTTTTTGAGCGCACCGCTGGAATAAAGACCACTACGAGCACCAAGGCGGCAACGGTTATTCAGACCCGCCATCGTGTGCCGGAGATGCCTCTGAGTGAAGGGCAGATACTGGTTTATCAAGTGCCTATCCCCGAGCCGCTGCGCTTTTTGGAGCCGCGTGAAAGCGAGACACGCAAGATGCATAGCCTTGAGGAATACGGGTTGATGCATGTGAAGCTCTACGAGGATATCGCGCGGCATGGCCATATTGCCACCTCCTATGCCTATCCCGTCAAGGTCGAAGGGCGCTATGTGATGGACCCGTCGCCGATCCCGAAATTTGACAACCCGAAACTGTCAGACAGCGCGGCGATCCAGCTGTTTGGCGCGGGCCGCGAGCAACGCATTTATGCGCTGCCGCCTTACAGCCGCGTTGTCAGTCTCGATTTTGAAGATCACCCATTTGAGGCGTCAAAGGCCGACCACTCTTGTGGGCTTTGCGCGGCGGAGGACAGCTATCTGGACGAGGTGATTGTCGATGATGTGGGCGGGCGGATGTTTGTTTGCTCTGACACGGATTTTTGTGAGGCGCGCCGCGCGGCGGGACATAAAGGGAAGGATGCAGCATGATAGATACTCCGTTGCTATCGGTGCGCGGCGTGAGCCGCCACTATGGAGCGCATATCGGGTGTTCCGATGTTTCGTTTGATCTTTACCCTGGCGAGGTTATGGGGATTGTGGGTGAGAGCGGGTCTGGAAAGTCGACTTTGCTCAACTGTATGTCGGGGCATCTGGCCCCAGATGCGGGTGAGGTTGTGTTTGATACTCGCGCGGATGGGCCGCGTGACACTGTGACGATGAGTGAGCCCGAGCGCCGCATGCTGAGTCGTACGGAGTGGGCGTTTGTGCATCAACACGCGCGTGACGGGCTGCGTATGGGTGTGAGTGCTGGTGGCAATGTAGGCGAGCGGCTGATGGCCGTGGGTGCGCGTAACTATGGCGACATTCGTGACAAGGCCACAGACTGGCTCGGACGTGTCGAAATAAGCGAAAGCCGGATTGATGACCGCCCCGGTACATTCTCTGGGGGGATGCAGCAGCGTCTGCAAATTGCGCGCAATCTGGTGACGGGCCCACGCCTCGTTTTCATGGACGAGCCGACGGGCGGCCTTGATGTGAGCGTGCAAGCACGCCTGCTGGATCTGGTGCGCGGGTTGGTGCGCGACATGGGGTTGTCGGCGATTATCGTGACGCATGACCTTGCCGTGGTGCGCCTTTTGGCAGACCGGCTGATGGTGATGAAATCGGGGCATGTGGTGGAGCAGGGGCTGACAGACAGGGTGCTGGATGACCCGCAACATGGTTACACACAGCTGCTTGTCAGCTCGGTTTTGCAGGTGTGAGGGAAAAACATGATTGAATTGCGAGACGTTTCAAAGACTTTCACACTGCACAATCAGGGGGGGGCTGTCATCGAGGTTCTGGCGGGGGTGAACCTGTCGGTCAAAGCTGGTGAATGCGTGGCGCTGACGGGGTCTTCAGGGGCCGGTAAATCGACACTTATGCGGATGATTTACGGAAATTACATGGCGCAAGCGGGGGCGATTTCGATTGGCGAAATCGATCTGGTGAAAGCCGAACCCCGCGAAATTATTCGTATCCGCCGCGAGGTTTTGGGTTATGTCAGCCAGTTTCTGCGGGTCGTGCCGCGCGTGCCGGCACTTGAAGTTGTTGCTGAGCCGCTGCGCTCTGTCGGCGTTGAGGCAGCCGTGGCCGAGGCCCGTGCACAGGAACTGCTGAGGCAGCTTAACATTCCGAAAAGCTTGTGGTCACTTTCGCCCACGACATTTTCGGGTGGTGAGCAGCAGCGCGTGAACATTGCGCGCGGGTTTTCTCACCCTTATCCTGCGATGTTACTGGATGAGCCAACAGCCAGCCTTGATGCGGCCAACCGTGAAGTTGTGCTGACGCTGATTGAAGAGGCCAAGGCGCGCGGTGCGGCGATTGTCGGGATTTTCCATGATGAAGCAGCGCGTACCCGGGTGTGCGACCGAGAGATTGATGTAACTGGCTTTTCGCCAGCCTGCGTCACATGAGTGCTGGCTGTCTCGTCGCGGTTGTCGGGCCGTCGGGTGTTGGCAAAGACAGTATTATGGCTGGGGTCGTGGCTGAAGCGTCCCATATCCAACTGGTGCGCCGAGCGATTACCCGCGCGCCTGAGTTGGGTGGCGAACAGTATGACGCCATGACGCCAGAAGCGTTCAAAGATGCTGCAAGCGAGGGCGCATTTTGTTTGCATTGGGGCGCGCATGAGTTGCTTTATGGCATTCCGATGCAGACGCTGAAGGACGTACAGAGCGGAGCTGTCTGTATTGCAAACCTGTCTCGCGGGGCATTGCAGGAAGCGTCACGGGTCTTTCCGAAGTTGTCGGTGTTGAACATTACAGCCAGTCCCGCTGCTTTGGCAGAGCGTTTGAAAACACGTGGGCGTGAAGACATAAACGATATCGAGAAAAGACTGGCAAGCGCGAAAAAGCCGCTGCCAGAGGGGCTTGATGTCATCGAAATACGCAATGACGGGGTTCTTGAGGATGCTGTTGGCAAGGCCTTGTCGGCTGTTCAGCTTGTGGGTGGGTAATATGGAAAAGCATGTTGCATGACTGTCATCAAACTCTGGCAAACTGGGTTTTTAAACAACCTCTAAGCACCAGACGATACCTAAAGAAATGAGTGTTAAAATGAATTCTCCCTTCCGCCCAATTTCCCTGTCAGATGAACACGGCACTTCAATGTCAGATGATGTGTGTATGGCGAATGCACGTCTGGTTCTGGCAGATCAGGTTCTGATGGGGGCTCTACGTATCGAAAACGGGATCATTGCCGAGATTACCGAAGGTGATGCTGTTCCGACGGGTGCCGTTGACTGCAAAGGTGACTTTGTCATGCCTGGACTGGTTGAGTTACACACCGACAATCTTGAGCGTCATATCGAGCCGCGTCCATCGGTTGATTGGCCGCACCGAGCCGCAATTCTGGCGCATGACGCCGAGCTGGCCTCGACAGGGATCACCACCGTTTTTGATGCGCTGCGTGTTGGATCAATCCATGATAGCAAGGCGCGCTATGACGCTTATGCCCGAAACCTTGCCAACGAACTTCTGGAAGTTCGTGCGGCGGGGCATCTGCGGATCAGTCACTTCTTGCACTTGCGAGCCGAGATATGCTCGGAAACATTGTTGGAAGAGATGGCGGGTTTTGGGCCTGATGACCGCATCGGTATTGTTAGCTTAATGGATCACACGCCGGGGCAGCGCCAGTTTCGCGACCTCACGGCGCTTAAAACCTATGTCGCAAAAAAACGCGGTATGTCGGATGATGAATTTGATGCCCATGTTGAAAACCTGAAGAACCTGCAGAGACTTCACGGGATAAAGCATGCTGTTGGCGCGGTCGCTGAAGCAAAACGATATGGTGCGGCTTTGGCGAGCCATGATGATACCACAGCTGATCAGGTGGCGACTTCTTATAGTGTTGGCGCGGGTTTTGCAGAGTTTCCCACAACGTTTGAAGCTGCTGAAGCCTGTCAGAAGCATGGGATCGCTGTGATGATGGGGGCACCCAACATTATTCGCGGTGGGTCGCATTCCGGAAACGTTTCGGCGCTAGATCTTGCCAAAGCCGGATTGCTGGATATTGTCTCGTCCGATTATGTGCCATCGGCCTTATTACTGTCGACTTTTTACTTGTCTGAAGTTTGGAATGATCTGCCACGCGCAGTGGCATGTGCAACGAAAAATCCGGCAATGGCCGCGGGTTTGACTGATCGGGGGTGTCTTGAGCCAGGTATGCGAGGCGATGTCATCCGTGTTGGCCTTTGTGACAGAACTCCACTGCTGCGTGGTGTGTGGAGTAAAGGAGCTCGCGTCGGCTGAATTTGAAGAAATCGTCACGCTTTTCCCACGGGTTTTGGAAGAGGCTTTCAGGCCAGAACCTGCCCGCACAATCGTGAAAGAGTTTTTGTAGCAGTCCAAGCTATTGCGGTATCAACTGGCCAGTCATTACAGCTTGGCTCCCGGATCGATTAAGCCATAAAGTCGGTTCTAAATGACATCCACTAAATCAGACTTTATTAAAGGTGTTACCGGTTACTCGGGATATACTACGTCCAATTACCTGCGCTTGAAATCAATCAACATATTGTAAAAAAACAGAAAAAGTGGCTATATAATTTGAGTTTTAACCTCGGAAGCGCCCAGTCTCGGCTCCAGTGGAAGGACCGTTAAGTGATGATAGATAGTTCGCGAAAGGTCGTTTTCGGGGCACCAATGCTTCCTGATCCGGATCGATTAGCGGCTCTAACAGCAGAAGCGCTGAAAGTGGGATGGTTAACAAATGGTGGCGCTCTGCACTTGAAGCTCGAGAAGGCGCTGTCAGCGAAAGAGGACAAAAATCGCGTGGCATCCCTTGTTTCATCGGGGACAATGGCTCTGATGTTGGCGCTTGGCCTTGGTGATTTGCCACAGGGAGCCGAGGTTATCACCACGCCATTAACGTTTGCTGCGACGTCTCAGGCCATTTACTGGTGCGGCTTGAAACCTGTCTTCGCTGACGTAGATCCAGTGACACTGACTCTTTGCCCGCTGGCCGTTAGGGCAGCTATCACTGCACGAACAGCTGCCATACTACCAGTGCATTTTCTCGGCGTTCCATGTGATGTGCATGCGATCTCTGAAGTGGCGCAGCAACATGATCTCTGGCTTGTTTATGATGCGGCCCATGCGTTTGGTGTAACCTTTGACGACCGACCTATCGGGAGCTTTGGAGATGCCTCGGCATTCTCACTCCACGCGACGAAAATCCTGCACACCGGTGAAGGTGGATATATCACGACCTCACGCAATCAGGCTGCGAATGTACGACAGATGCGAAATTTCGGCATTAAAGCTGGCCGAGCTGTTGGCAAAGGCCTAAATGGCAAAATGTCGGAATTGAATGCCGCGATGGGTTTGTCCCTGCTGCCTGATTTACCAGCCGAACTTGCCGCGCGACGCGCACTACGCAAAACCTATAATGGATTGTTTAGAGAAATCTCGGGAATAGAAATTCACGGCACCCGACCAGGGGCCAGCGAAAGCTTGGGGTTCTATGCCCTACGCATGCCATCTGCACTGAGAGAGAAATCTTATCATGCCTTGCTGCAAGAACGTATATTTGCCCGGGATCACTTTCCTTTGTTATGTGGTCCAGACACATTTTGGCCTGACTCGCCCGTGGTAACGGCCAATGGCAGATCGCCTGTTGCGCCCTGCGTAGGATCAGAAATCATTTGCCTACCGTTTCACGGCCGGATCACGCAAACAGATGCCACGCAGATCGCAACCATTATCGCGGAAGCGGTGGACAACAGAAGAAGGGGTTGAGATGATATCGACCGACCAATTAGGCGAAATCGCAGTTTTCGGCGCACGCGGCCACAGCATGCTTATCATAAAGGGAATGGAAGAATACTGGCGTGGAAATGTCAAAGTCCGCGTTCTTATTGATGATATCGAAAACGGCTTCACCCATCCGGTCATGGGCATTCCAGTGATATCGTCAGAACAGCGGCTGCGCGACTATCCCGACCTTCCGGTCTTATTGACCCCGGGCAGTGGCACCACCCGAGAAGCTGCTGCTGCGCGTCTCGCAGAAGAGGGTGCAGTTATCGCGACAGCGACCTGCCCCAAACAATATTGGGTTGACCCGGCCGTGCATTTTGGCCCGGGTTGTGTTGTCGGCCCCTATGTCCGTCTAGGGCCAAACATCCGGATCGGAAAAGGAGTGCAGGTTCTTTCCACGTTAGTGGCACACGATGTCGAGATAGGCGATTTTAGCACACTCAATGTCAACTCATCTGTGCTTGGTCACGTCGTGATCGGGCGAAACGTTAATATCGCCCCAAATGCGGTTATAGGAAATGGTACAAGAGACAAGCCATTGCGGATTGGAGACGGGGCCGTGATTGGCACAGGTGCGGTCATCACTCGAGATGTCGGACCCGGCGCGCGCATGGTCGGAAACCCTGCTATGTCGGTAGAACGCTGGAAGAAGTTCAGCCGTTGGCTGGACACCCAGCAATGAGACTGAGCAACTCGTCGACATAACGGGGGAAACTTGCTCCCTTTTGAACTTTCTTGCGTATGTTGCGCCGGGACGCGGGCGTATTCGAGAAAGCCTTTGCAAGTGCTACGTTCACGAATGCCTCTTTGTCACCTTTTGGCACAAAGCTTCCGACTCCATCGGTAAATCCGATCAAGCCAATATCCGCCTTATAGCCAACGAATGGTGTTCCGACCGCAGCCGCGTGAATAGCGGTCGCGGGCCCCGGGTCCTGCCGCGAGGTCAGTAAATACACATCTGCAGCCCGATACCATGCAAGGCTATTTGAAACAAACCCCGGTAGCTGAATATCGAGCCCCTCAGCTAGCGCTTCGTCCGCCAGCCCTTGCGCCCAAGAGTCGAGCGCGCCCAACCAAACAAAACGTGCGTCAGTTGCTGTGCGCTTAATTGCGAATGCAGCCTGTAAGAAAAGATCGAACCCTTTGCGCCTATCGGCGTGTCCTGCCCCGATGAACACTGGCCTCTCTCTATCCTCACACACCCTTAGCCGCACCTGCCTAAACGCGTCCAACGATGTTTGGGGCAACACGATCCCAGGTCGAATTTGTTCGACGTCGTGAAATTCAAGAGCCAATGTCTTCGCCATGCGGGGCATGGAAGCGACCAGCTTAGCGCCCGCACTTTGGGCTTCGTGCAGATCCGATAGTAGCCCATGTTCCCTCACGAAGTCCGCCATTTCGTGTATTAGGACAAGACAGCGCAACCCAGTTGTCGCCAAGGTGGTGGCCAGCGACGCGACGACAGATGTATTGAGCAATGCGGGAGTATCCAGTGGCAATGCCGATACCAATCCTGCTTCGTCCCAGCCCTCCTCAAGTATAAAGGTTGGCCCAAGTTGCTTAAATTCAGGCAGAAGCGGACCTGCATTTCGAAGGAAAAACATTGGTTCCCAGTTCCGTGCAGTTAAAGCGCGCGCGATATCCAGTGTGAGAATAGGAACCCCTGCTGCCTGCGCATCATGCGAGACCAGCAGAACAGGTCGCGCCATTCCTGCCACCGCTTGCTCCATCGCTTCGCGCGAAACTTTTCTATCCTTGGGCTCGGGGCAAGGTAGATAACCGTTCGCCCGTCCCTTGGTGACGTAATGGCGAAAAGGGTGGCTCGATCCTAGTGTCATATAACAACGGTTGTAAAACTCTGCGTTGAACCCAGACGAAGGCGAACGTTTCTCGGCATCACCATGATTTATAAAATGGCTCATCGGAGAAATCCCGGCCTCCGCGACATCAGGATACCGTCTCAGATATTCCGTGGGAGACATTAGCGGATGCGGACTCCGCCAATGCCCTTGCTTTTCGTGCGCCAAGTAATCATCAAAAGCGGTCGGCGAACCCCGCGATGCCCAGTCGGGATACTGCGATTTATAATATTTCGTGTCGAAATAGGGTGTCGGATTCAAGCCAAGCCGATCGCCGGTGCACCGGTAATGTTCCATCGGATCGGCCACTGGACCAGACAATTGCTGCCTATAGAATTTTTCATCCATGCGCGAAGACCACCTAACTACAATTCACCATGTGAAAGCGCCTCCCGAACCTCGCGATTACTTTTTGCTGTCAAACGGTAGCGCCGGTATAGTCCGCTAGACTCGGGCGCAACGCGGATAATTTGATGACCGGTGGAGTTACAAACGACACCGAACAGTCTCTCGATAGCATGGGCAATGGTTCCATCAACCTGCCCTTCCTCGGGTGGAAAGTGGCTGGCCTCTAGCTTTAAATCGAGCAGTGGGCGCAATGCTTTGGTCCGCGCCCAGAACATCGAACCGGCAGGGAAAATCAGATTTAAATCATCTGGGAGCCCGGTTTTTAAGTTCATCCGTTCCATAAGCTCCGTCGCAAGCGCTAAATTATCTCCCCAATGTGCCGCATCAAGGATTCTCTTATAAGTTACTGGTGCGACCATCCCCAGGTTAGGTAAGGCCTCAAAGAGCGACAAAATTCGCTGCACGTTGTCTTGGTCCGGCAGCAAACATGCGAGACTGTGATCTAGCCACTCATCGAGCTTATCCGAGTGGCTGGATTTTTTCCCGTGAAGGTGAAGAATGATATCATGATTTTCATAAGCCTGCGAAAATCCGAAAAGCTTAGGATAAATGTCTCTCCCGCGGTTCGGAAATACGGTTACAACGGCTTCGGGGAAATAAGTCGATATGATCGCGGCCTTTTGCGAGGTGTCTGTCGAAATATAGACGCGAGTCTGGTTCTCCAAGCTTCGTGAAAGCTTTTCGCGAAACAACGGTGCCAGTTCTGGATAGAAGAGATGAAGGAATACACCCAATGGACGCTTGGTCGAAGTAGGGTTTCTCTTCGGCCAAAGCGCAAGATGTCGTTTTTGATGATCGCGTGAAAAGCCTTCTGGGCTGTGGGGAAAAAGGGGGCGGTTCTCGTTTGCCCTAATGAGATGCTGAGCCTCGTTGGACTTCTCGGCGCTGAATGCCAGAGGATGTGTTTCCACCGCCGCAGCTTCAATAACCCGCCTGGCTTTCTCGCAAAGCAAAATCATCGGTTCAGCAATGTCGCTAAAGTTCTCGGCCATAGCGAACGATTGAGCTTTGCGGTGATCGGGCATTAATGCATGCACGAGACCTTTACACGCTTCAGACTGGGGGGGCGTCACCTTGAGTTGGGTGAAATTACTTTTATTTGAAACAATCTGGCCTATCCGCAGAATTGCACGAGCAGATCTAATCATTGCCGCCTTAACGGCCATTTTATCGGGTGTAGAAGTCGCATCCCCTAATTGTAACGTTACACTTAGGCTCTGCGTGTTTCCTTTTGAAGCGATGACCTTTCGCCATTGCTCAGCATCAGTGCCATCGGAACAATCAAGATCATGCAGGGTAATGTTCTGGTTGGAACATTGGGTGCCAATCTCGTTCGCCTGTTTCGGGATACTCCTGGCCAATATTGGCTCGGCAAAATTGTCTGCTAAAAGATGCTGTATCGCAGCGTCAGCAAGTGTTCGAGCACGTGCATCAAAACCGTATGCTTCCCTTACTGGTCTTGCGATGGCATGGCGATCAGCCAAAGACCGTTCCTTGGTTTCCAAATGGTTCAATTCACTTGAAATCCTCCTGAAATCCACCTGAATAAGGCCGTGAAGTGACGGATCGTTAAACCCCTCAACAATATCGGACACAACCCTTGCTCCACAGGCCATAGCGTCAAAGCTTCGATTGCTCATGAAACCGAGTTGGGCCATCGTAGGCATGTGACTATTCAAGACAATGCGCGCGCCCGCATAGACTTGTGCCAGTTCAGGGCTTGAAAGGCGTTCGCCTTGAAAGTGGCCTGACGGCAAGACATCATCCCACCCTGCACCCCAAACGTGGATGTCTACGCCTTGAGCAATTGCCCTCAAGATATTCGTCCTGGGCGCTCTAGACGCTCGGTTGCCAACAAAAACAATTTCATGTGACGACGTCCCACCTTCGGCTGCATCAACCTTGAACAGATCGGTGTCGGTCGCCTGAGGCAGATAGAACGCATTAACGCCTAGATCTCGATATGTGCTGACCAGCAACTGCGAAGCAAAATATACAGATTGAAATCGTCGTAAACGGGCCAGAGGTGTGAAGTTCGGAGGGCTGATCATCCAAAGCATATTTGGAACATTTGGGACCGGTTCGTCCAAATGCGGACCAACAATACGAAGAACGACATCGTTTACGCCGGTAAGCCTTGGGCTTTCGGTGCGGTAGAACAGCTCGGCATTGTGCCCCTGTCCTTCCAGCGCTCGGATCAGGGCTTTGGCATAGGCAAATTCACCCCAACCCTCAGCTCGTGATCGGCTTGCGTTGAGGCCAATATGCAGACTCAATGAGAGGGATTGTTTGGTCATTCTTTAAGATCACTGAAAGCAGCATAAAGCTTCATCGCAAGATTGAGCGGCAGAGCAGCAGAGTTTTGGGCGTGTAGACAGTCACAATACAGTCGATAACCCTCATGCGTTCGAATGATTTCGGAAAACTTTTCTTGATGCCAAGCGCAGGCCTTCTCGTGAAGAACCTCGATTCCGGGCAGTCTTTTCAAGTGCGATATCTCTGAGGCAAGTGCTTCATCCCAAACAGAAATCGCAGAATTTTCCACCGTGTTAAAGTTACGTTCAATCCAATAGTTCAGATCGATCAGTTTTATACGACTGTTTGCGAGGCCCCTAGAAGTTTTTACAAGGAAACTCTCAACAGATCTTAGCGAGTAATGATTCAACTCAATGAGTTGACGTCCTACGTTCATTTCCGGCAGAGCAATCTGATTATCACGCTCGGAAAATCGATCTGGTAGCCTGTTGCCGGCTCCATCAATCCAAACTGGCAACTTTTGTTCTTGCCTTCGCTTTGGTCTGTGAATTCCACATTTCCGAAACTTGTGAGGGCGGAAAATTGTCTTGAAAAAGCGTCCAGCAATCGGGTGATACAGATTTGGAGGTGCCGATCTCATGAATTGCCCAGTGACTGGCAAATCCACGAATGCATTGCATCCATTTGCGCCGAACAATCGCCACGGCATTACAAGAGCATCGCTCTCCTCCGGTATCGCTGAAAGTACATCTGCAAACCGGTGTTCACCAACATGAATTACCGGATACTCATCAATATCCGTAAACATGACCCAATCATATTGATCTGTCAGTCGTTCCTTGGAAACCCTTTTGATAGCTTGCCACTGCACGCTCTCGCCACTCTGCACTTTGTGATCGATATGTCTGACGATTCCGTGACTTTCCAATTTTGACAAAAGCAGATCACTTCCGTCATCGCAATCGTTGCTGAAAATAAGAAAATCAGTAACGCCAATCAGCCTATGGTATGCGATCCATTCCAATAGAAACGGGCCTTCGTTCCGTAAGCATGTTATCGAAAGTAGCTTCATGGTTCAGCGCCCAAAATTATTGCCTCGAACTCGAGGTTAGATACACCTGCCAGTCATAGCAACTGCATGGTTCCGCTCTGCTCGCATTCAAGCTGCGCGTGACTTGTCCGAGGTTTACAAGTCAGCCTAAAAGGGGCGCAAAAAACAGCCCTGAGAGTATCAAAAATAATGCGCCAAGTGCCAGGTTGAATCCGTGCTGCCACGCCGGCGCAGCCGAAAGGCCAAGGTATCGGGCGAGGATAATCCGCGCTTTTTGCCATGCCAGCAGCAGAACAACGAGACCTGAGGCTGTAGGCCAATGGCTGCCGGTTTCCGGAAGCGACAATAGCGTCGATGCGATGCTAAGTCCGATTAGGGAAACCCATGCGGTATGAAGTGCCTTGTTTGTCATTGCAGCAGATATATGACTGGAAACAGCAGCACCCAGACCAAATCAACCATGTGCCAGAAAGCAACTGCGTCTGCGGTCGTGCCTTCGTGGTCTCGCCAGGCGACCACGAGCAACAGCAAGACACCCGCGATAACATGTGCCGCGTGAAAGCCTGTCAACATGTAATAGAAGTTGAAAAACGGGTGGGTGTCCCAAACAATACCGCTGGCGGATTTTGCCAGAAATTCGGAGCCTTTGATCCATAGGAAAACACTCCCCAACACAGCCGCCCCGACCAGTGCCAGCCGCCGTCTGGCACGCTCGGCTGGCCGCGTCCAATGGCAAGCGAGTGCCGCCAGATAGCCGCTGGTGATAAGGATGACCGTGTTTATGCCTGCTCCCGTTCGGTCCAGCATATTCTGGGCCTCGGCAAACCCTTCAGGGTCGGTCAAGCGGACTGAAAGGAACACGATCAACCCGACCCCGAAGACAAGTATTTCGCTGACGATCAGCACCCAGATCAACAACTCGCCGGGGAGTTCGTCGAATATATTTTCGGAACCCGAAGTCACACAGCGACCGCATGTCGGGTTGTGCCCTGTTGCAGGTAAGCATCAAAGACAGAAGCAATGACACGGATAAGCGGCGCGCCTTTTTCCGATACCGTAAGCTGGCCGTTCCGGTAGGAGACCAGCCCGTCGGATTGCAGGCGGCGCATGTCGTCTGAATGGTCGAAATACCATCCGTCCTGTGCTGCGTATTTGCGGCCCGCCTCGATCAGGTCGACCGTGCCAACACACATAAGCTGCTCAATCACATGGCTGCGCAGCTTGTCGTCGCGGCTGAATGCAACGCCTTTGCCCACGGGCAACTCGCCTGCCTCAATGGCGCGTGTCCACGCACCGGTTTCCGAGATGTTCTGCACATAGCCCGACGGGGTGCGCCCGATTGATGTTGTGCCGACTCCGAGCATGGTCTCGGCCGGATCGGTTGTATATCCCTGAAAATTGCGCCGCAAATTTCCGGCTTTGGCTGCTTTGGTCATACTATCCGAGGGCAAGGCGAAATGGTCGAGCCCGATAGGCACATAACCCACTGCCTCAAGCGCCTGTGCGGCGGCATTTGCCTGTGCAAGACGAGCATCAGCGCCGGGCAGGGCGGCCTCGTCGATCAATCTTTGTTTCTTGGCCATCCATGGCACATGCGCATACCCGAAAAGGGCAATGCGATCGGGGCGCATTTCTGCACATATTTTAATTGTCTCAAGCAATGTTTCGACCGTTTGGTGGGGCAGGCCATAAATCAGGTCAAAGTTTATGTTGCTTACGCCCGCACCGCGCAATCCGTTGACGGACCTCTCAACCATGTCGGGCGGCTGAATGCGGTTGATTGCTTTCTGAACCTTCGGATCAAACTCCTGCACACCGAAGCTGGCCCGATTGAAGCCCAGACGGCCAATCCGCTGGATCATTTCGGCCGTCAAAGTGCGCGGGTCACTTTCAATCGCCAGTTCTGCCTCGGGTGTGACATTGAAATGAGCCCGCACTGTATCCATCGCGCGCTCCAGATCGTCGGGCACAAGTGCTGTCGGCGTGCCGCCACCCCAATGCAGGTGCGAGACATCCATGCGGGCGGGTAAGTGCTCTGACAAAAGCCCGATTTCTTTGACGAGGGTTTTGGCATATTGCGCGACAGGTGCTTCGCGCGTGGCAAGTTTCATGTTGCAACCGCAATACCAGCACAGCTCGCGGCAGTAGGGGACATGCAGATAGAGTGATACGGGCGTAGCAACGTCGAGAGCCGACAGCCAGTTTCGGTAGCTATCGCTGTCGATTGAGGTGGAGAAATGCGGCGCTGTCGGATAGCTGGTGTAGCGCGGCACATTGCGGCTCATGTAGTGTTTGAATGTGTCTGTCATTTTGAAGCGGCTTTCTGTTTTTGCGCGGCGCTGACGGGGGGCCATGACTTGCAGCATTTGAAGGTGGGCAAGGACACGAACACAATTGTGTCACGCCCGCATTTGCTCGACATTCGAAGCTCAAAGGCCCCTGCGATTGCGCCAACACCACGAGCGACGATATTGGGGGTATTTGTCATTAGCGGGCGGAACATTCTTGTTTCTTCTTGATACCATTCATCCGTTGGCTGAAGATTTAGGTAATTCACCGCGAAAAGACTTTGCGTAAGATCAAACTTCCGAACCGCAAGGAAACAAACCTCGTCGCTGGTAGTTTCGGTGAAACCCCACTATCAACTGGCTATCTGGAGCCTTAGGAATACCCGCAGTGTCTTTAAAACTGGACGAAAGCTTGCTCGCACCACTGCCACTCTTCTCCTTGCTGGAGCGTGGCCAGATCAGGGCGATTCTGGACCAGGCTGTCAGCCGCAGGGCCGATGCGGAAACTGTTGTCTTTGGTGAAGGTGAAACGGCGGAACGGTTCTATCTATTGCTCGACGGAACGATCCGCGTTGTTAAAGTGACACCGGATGGCGAGCAGGTCACTTCGTTGCATATCCCCGCCGGAGAACTGTTCGGAATCGCCCCGGCACTTGGTCGTGACACCTATCCTGCCACGGCAGTGACGGCTTCGGAATCCTTGTTCCTATCTTGGCCAATATCTTTGTGGCACGGTTTCATCGCGGACTATCCGGGCTTTGCCACCCAGACATATAAAACCGTGGGCGCACGCGTAAACGAGATGAACAACCGCATTGTCGAGATGTCGACACAACATGTAGAGCAACGTATTGCCCGTGCTCTTCTGAGGCTGGTCAACCAGTCGGGGCGGCGCACTGATGCAGGCATCGAGATCAGTTTTCCGATCACGCGGCAGGATGTTTCGGAAATGACAGGGACAACGCTTCACACCGTCAGCCGACTTCTCAGCGCTTGGGAAAAGGACGGGCTTGTAAACAGCAAGCGCAAGAAAATCGTGGTTTGTGATCCGCACCGTCTGGTCGTTCTTGGCGGCACCTGATCACGTGCCTATGGCGTCATGCAACTCGGCGCGAAAAATCTGTTCGTCCAACTCATACTCGTGACAGGCATCGTTAACAGTGTGAAACGGGCTTACCATACAGCCGACACATAACATCTGGTGGTGCAGGAAAACGGCGATCGTCTCCGGCCAGATCGACATGAGCTCATCGAGGGGCATGTCAGGATCGTCAAAGCGATGTCGTGTCATGGTCAGCTCCTTTCTGCCCCATCTGTTTAGGCGCTAAAATCGCTTTGAACCTTGCGCAAACACAAACTTGGCATCATTGCCGCCTGTTATTGCCGCCTTCATAACACTTGAATGGAGGGCTGAGGGATGGCCGAAATCCTGACAAAGTCACGGGCGCGCAATATTTTTTACGCAGGATCATTGTTCTTCGTAGCCATATTTATTGTGCTGACCGTGCATTCACATCGATACATCGTGAACGTCTCAACCGCTGGCATGCCACTGAGCGAAGAGGTCATTCACGGAAAGCACATCTGGGAGCGCAATTCCTGCATCAACTGTCATTCACTGCATGGCGAAGGGGCGTATTTCGCACCTGAAGTCGGCAATGTGATGACGCGCTGGGGTGTTCAGGATGATCCCGAAGCCGCCGCTGAAGTTTTGGGTGGCTGGATGGCCAGCCAGCCTAGCGGCATCGAGGGGCGCCGACAAATGCCTCTGTTCGAACTGACTGACGAAGAAGTCCGCGCTTTGGCCGAGTTTTTACGCTGGGCTGACCAGACAGACACACAGGGCTGGCCGCCCAATGAAGCGGGTTAAGGAGAACACGCCATGAAATATGAAACACAAAGAGTGGCCTACTGGTATTTTCTTGCAGCAATGGCGCTGTTTGGAATTCAGGTTCTGGGCGGTCTGATCGCCGGGTGGATTTACGTCTCGCCCAATTTTCTGTCCGAAATTCTACCGTTCAATATCATACGGATGATCCATACAAATGCGCTGATCGTCTGGCTGCTGCTGGGCTTTTTCGGTGCCGCCTATTTTCTCGTCCCCGAAGAGGCCGAGCGAGAGATCTATTCGGTTAAGCTGGCTTATCTACAGCTGATCATTCTGTTGGTTGGCACGTTGGGCGCTGTGGGGTCTTACCTTGTCGGCATCCACGGCGGGCGCGAGTTTCTGGAACAACCGCTCTGGGTCAAATTCGGCATCCTTGTGGCCGCACTGATCTTCCTGTTCAACATTTCGATGACATCGCTTGCAGGCAAGAAAACTGCAATCACCAACGTCTTGTTGATGGGGCTTTGGCTGTTGTCCCTGCTCTGGGTCTTTGCCTTCTTCAACCCAAGCAACCTTTCGCTGGATAAAATGTATTGGTGGTTCGTTGTTCATCTCTGGGTCGAGGCGACCTGGGAGTTGGTCATGGCCGCAATCCTTGCGTTCCTGTTGCTCAAGCTGACAGGAGTGGACCGTGAAGTGGTCGAGAAATGGCTCTATGTCATCGTCGCAACCGCGCTCTTCTCGGGCATTCTCGGCACAGGACATCACTTCTACTGGATCGGCTTGCCGGGCTACTGGCAGTGGATAGGTTCGATCTTCTCGACCTTCGAGGTGATCCCCTTCTTCCTGATGATGTCCTTTGCTTTCGTCATGGTCTGGAAGGGTCGCCGCAACCACCCCAATAAGGCTGCGCTTTTGTGGTCATTGGGGTCCAGCACTGTGGCTTTCTTCGGCGCGGGCGTCTGGGGCTTCCTCCATACACTGCACGGGGTCAACTTCTACAGTCACGGCACGCAGATTACGGCGGCCCATGGCCACCTTGCCTTCTACGGCGCTTATGTGGCTCTGAACCTCGCGATCTTCACCTACGCTTTCCCGATCTTGCGTGAACGCGTGCCATATAACCAAGTGCTCAACATGGCTTCGTTCTGGTTGATGACGGGCGGTATGGCCTTCATGACCTTCGTGCTGACATTTGCGGGCACCATCCAGACCCACATGCAACGCGTTATCGGAGACTACTACATGGACGTGCAAGACAGTCTGTCGATCTTCTATCTGATGCGCTTTGGTGCGGGTCTTTGTGTGGTTATCGGCGCACTCTTGTTCATCTATTCCATGCTGGTCGTCCGCAAACGCGAGATCATCGAGCCGGGCTCTGCAAACCCTGCTCCGGGTGAATAACCATGAACGATATGACACAGCACCCCAAAGTTCCGCACTACCTCCCTACAGGACAGGAATGCGCGCTGTTCGAAACAGCACAAAACAACCGTTTGCCCCTTCTTCTGAAGGGGCCGACGGGCTGCGGCAAAACCCGTTTTGTCGAACACATAGCAGCCAAGACGGGCCGCAAGCTCTATACCGTTGCCTGTCACGACGATCTGTCGGCTGCGGATTTGATCGGCCGTTACCTGTTGAAAGGCGGCGAGACCGAATGGGTCGATGGGCCGCTGACACGTGCGGTGCGCGAAGGCGCGATCTGCTACCTCGACGAAATCGTCGAGGCGCGCAAGGATGTGACCGTGGTGCTGCATCCGCTGACAGATAACCGTCGCACGCTGATGATTGACCGCACAGGCGAGGAGCTGCGCGCCCCTGAAAGCTTCATGCTGGTTGCCTCTTATAACCCAGGTTATCAGAATATTCTCAAACGGCTCAAACCCTCCACCCGTCAGCGCTTTCTGTCGATCAGCTTCGATTTCCCGAATGCACAAATCGAGGCTGAAGTGGTCGCACAGGAAAGTGGGATCGACGGATCGCGTGCTGCGGGTCTGGTCCGTTTGGGGGGCGCAATCCGCCGGCTGTCGGGGATGGACCTCGAGGAGGGTGTCTCTACCCGTCTGCTGATTTATGCGGCAACGCTGATTAACGGCGGGATGTCTTTTGATCATGCGATCGAGGCCGCCATTATCGAGCCGCTGAGCGATGACGCAGACATTCAACTGGCCCTGCGCGACCTGGTCGCCACAACATTCGGATAGGCGCCATGGCCCTTCATCCCCTTGATCTCATGGAGCCCGAAGAAACCGTTGGCAAACTCTGGCATGATATGGCCGAGGGGATGGGGGCTGATGTGCGATATCCCGAGGCCGCCGTGGCGCTTGGAGACGTGCGCACCAGCCTCGCCGTTTTGTTTCGCGCGCTCGGCGGCATGTCGGGGGTCGAGCTGTCCGAGGCCTCTGCCCAGTTGGTGCAGCACCGTCGCAGTTTGCGCCGTCGGGTGGCGACAGAGCGGGACAAAACCTATATCGCCAGTTTTGACGGAAGTAGTCTGCGCCTGCCGCCTGTCATGGATTGCTTTAACGATCCGGCTTTGAACCGCGCCGCTTATTTCTGGCTGACGGCACTGGCCGCCTCGGTCGATCTTGAGGCGAGCCCTTTGCCTTCGCCCGAGCTTGATTCATATGCGTTCGACACCCTGCAAATCGCGTTGAATGCTCAAGCCAGCGATGCCGCGTTCGCACGCTGCCCGGGCCTGCAAGACTCCTATACCGCGATGGCTCATTTATGCGTGGCGTTGCGCCCCGCCCAAATACTTCCCGCTGCCGAGGCTGCGATCGAATGCGCCATTCGCAACCAGCTTAACGGGACTTGTAACATCTCGCCTTCACCGGAAGCGAGGCGGGGATACGCGCCATTTCAGCCTGTGCCGATCTGGTTGCGTTTCGTGGCCCCCACGGCAGATGGTGTGGCGGCAGAGGCTGCCGAGACTGATGCGCCGCCTCCTGCCGCGGCGACCACCAAGCGAAAGCTGGGGTTGCGCAAAGACCGGGGCGAGGCAAACCGCAAGGACAGCTTTATCCTGCACCGGTTTGAGTCAATTCTGTCGTGGGTCGAGTCGATGAACCTGAACCGCTCGGTCGACGATGATGATGACGAAAACGCCCGGAAAGCGGCTGACGATCAGGACAATATAACCCTGTCCAAGGTAGATAAACGCGCTGCTACGCGGTTGCGCCTGCATCTTGATCTGTCGCCCGCGGATGCCGATCACGAGGCGCTTGCGTCAGAATTCACCTATAACGAATGGAACCACCAAAGCCGAAGCTACATGACGGATCATTGCCGCGTTCTGGAAGCCCCTCCGCAAGAGACCGGTGCTGTATTCGTTCCGGATCAAAACCGCATCCGCGAGGTGCGCCGTCAGTTCGAGGCCTTGCGTCCGCGTCGCATCCTGCGCCCGCGTCAGATTGACGGACCGGAACTGGACCTTGATGCGCTGATTGCAAGCCGTGCAGAAATTGCAGCAACCGGACAGGGCAGCGACCGCATCTGGCAGGCAACCCGTCAGATCGAACGCGATCTGGCTGTGGCATTCCTGATCGACACATCACGCTCGACCGAAGCTGCCGTGGGCGAAACCTCGGTGATCGACGTGGCACGCGACACACTTGCCGCCCTGGCAGGTGGGATTGATGCAGCGGGCGACCGCTTTGGCATCTGGGGATTTTCCTCGCTCAAGCGCGACCGTGTTCTTGTGACTCGCTGCAAGGGCTTTGACGCGCCTATGTCATCTGAAGTCACACAGAGCATCGGCGCGCTGCGGCCCAGCCACTATACGCGTCTTGGCGCTGCTATCCGTCATGTCAGCGGGCATCTGGCCAATGAGGCAGCGGCCCGCAAACTGTTGATCGTTCTGACCGATGGCAAACCCAACGATCTCGACCATTACGAAGGTCAGCATGGCATCGAAGACAGCCATATGGCCGTGCGTGAAGCCCGTCGCGCGGGACAAACACTGCATGGTGTTATCATAGACGAGGACGGGCAGGACTGGTTTGCCCGCATCTTCGGGCGGGGCGGATTTTCCTTGCTGCCCAATCCTGCGCGCCTGACGCGCGCGCTGCCCGACATTTACCGTCAGCTTACACGGGAGACCTGACATGAAGCTTTTTTCAATTCTCGGCATCATAACTCTGGCACTGCCGGTTTCGGCCCTTGCCGAAGCCTTCGATCGCCCGATTCCTCAGGCACAATCCGCAACAGCGGAATTTTGGTATGCATTTGCCTGTATCGCGCTTGTTCTCGCTCTGGTGGCGATGGCCCGATTGGTCGCGCGCCGATGACGCAGGAGGGTTGGCCCACACGCAAAATTGCATTGGCGCTTTACCCCTTCGCAGCGGGGGCCATGGCGACAAACGTCTTTTTCGCTTCGCTCATCGGCACATGGGTTGGCCTGCCAGTGGTTTCTACCGGCTGGTCGATAGTATTCGGAGCGATTATCGGTGTGCCGGCGACATGGGCCTTTGCCCGCCATATTCGCACCCTGATGGACAGATCCCAAACGTAACGATGCTGAACCACGGTGCGAAGCGGGTCGACAATGATGATGGTCAGGCCGGAGATCCGGCCTGACTCGAAATGTGGCGGCTCAGCTGCGCCCGGACAGCATGGGCAGGGTCATAGCGCTTGCGTAATCCCGTGCGTTCGCCAGATAGGCGTCATAGCTTTCACGCACGCGGGCCACATCGGCGCTTGCCGTTGTCAGCTCGTCCTGCACTTCCAGCCAAGCCGTCCGCATTGCTGCAACGATATCATCGCTAAAGGCGCGGAAATCGACACCGTCGGCGCGCAGAGCAGTCATTGCCTGAGCGTTGTGGTAGTCAAAATTCGCGTGGTTTTCCAAAGCGGCGGCGTAGGCCGCGTTTTCGCAGATGCTTTGCAGGTCAGGCGACAGCTCTGCCCAGGCATCCTTGTTGAAGACAATAGACAGCCCGGCGCCAGGTTCGGTCAGGGCGGGCAGATAGCACAGCTTGGTGACCTTTTGCAGACCAAAGGCCTGATCCAGCATCGGACCAACCCATTCGGCGGCATCAATCGCGCCGGATTGCAGCGCCTGAAAGATTTCGGGCGGAGGCATAAGCACAGCGTTCACGCCCATTTTACGGAACACTTCGCCGCCTAAACCGGCAATGCGCATATTGAGACCTTTTAGGTCATCCACACTGTTGATTTCCTTTTTGAACCAGCCACCCGATTGTGTGCCCGAGTTGCCGCAATAAAACGGCACCAGACCGCGCTCTGCATAAATGTCATCCCAGATTGCCTGTCCGCCACCGTATTTCAGCCATGCGACCTGTTCGCTTGCAGTCATGCCGAAGGGCACGGCGGTAAACCAGTGCAGCGCCGGGTTTTTGCCCGCGGCGTAGTAGGTTGGCCCGTGGCCCACTGGCGCATTGCCCTGTTGCACCGCGTCTTCAACCGCGAAGGGCGGTACCAACTCACCGGCGCCGAACACCTTGAAGCTGAGGCGCCCATCGGACATGGCGGCGACTTTTTCCGCAAAGTTCACTACGTTGGAGCCTACGCCCGGTGCGTTCTTCGGGAATGCTGTCGGCAGGTTCCATTCGATTTTGCCTTGTGCAATGGCGGGGCTGGCAAGCGCGCCAGCGGCAGCCGTGAGGCCCACGCCCGAGGCGAGGAAAGTTCTGCGTTTCATGGTTGATATCCTTCTCCCAGTTTGAAAAATTGAAAAGCGTTAGCTCCCAAAGACAACACTTGGCAGCCATGTGGCAAGCGCCGGAAAGGCAATCAGCAAACAAAGCCCGAGCAGTTGCAGCCCTACAAAGGGAGCAACCCCCATATAAATGTCGCTCGTTGTGATATCGCGCGGCGCTGTCGAACGGAAATAGAACAGGGCAAAGCCGAAAGGCGGCGTCAGAAAACTGGTTTGCAGGTTCATCGCCAGCAAGACGCCAAACCAAACCGGCGAAATATCACCGCCCAGCACCGGCGGGCCAAGCAATGGCACGACGATATAGATGATCTCGATCGCCTCAAGGATGAAACCGAGCAGAAAGACCACCATCATGACCAGCGCCAGCGCGCCCCATGTGCCACCGGGTACAACTGCCATTGCCTCCATCACCATCTCTTCGCCGCCAAACCCGCGAAAGACCAAGGCCAACATCGAGGCCGCAACCACGATGCCGAAAACCATGCCCGAGATGCGTAGCGTATCCCCCACGGCCTCTTGTAACATGCCGCTGGTCCAGAGGCGTGAGGCCGCAACAATCACCCCGAGCACAAACAGCACTGCAAGCCCTGCTGCCAGCACACCCAGGCTGGCCGCTTCGGTGCGGGAGTCGCTGAACAGGCGCAGTGCCATCAGCGCGAATGCCGCGGCAACAGAGCACAGGACGAGGGCACGCCCGCTTCCGGATACGCCGCTGCGGTATCCCGCCAGCATCAATGCGCCGATTGCCCCCAGTCCTGCGGCCTCGGTGGTTGTGGCGATCCCGCCAAGGATTGATCCGAGCACCGACAGGATCAGCAACAAAGGAGGTGCAAAACTAGACAGGATTTCCGAACGGTCTACCGGTTTGGTGGCGACAGGCGGAACAGCGTCGCGCGCCGATGGGCGCAGCCGCATAAATATATAGAGTCCGTATAGCCCCACCAGCATTAGCCCGGGCAACAGGGCTCCGGCAAAAAGGTCACCCACCGAAACTGGATCAGGGGCAAAATTTCCGGCCTTTTGTTGGGCTTCCAGATAGGTGTTGCCGATCTGATCGCCAAGCAGAACCAAGAGGATCGAGGGTGGAATGATCTGCCCCAAAGTGCCGCTGCTACAGATGATCCCTGCCGACAACCTCTTTGGAATGCCTGCCTCGCGCATGGTCGGCAAAGCTATCAGCACCAGCATAACCACAGTGGCGCCGACAATTCCTGTTGAGGCGGCAATGATGGCCGAAAAGGCCAGAACCGAGAGTGCCATACCGCGCGCCGTCCCCCCCAACATCCGTCCCAGAACATCCAGCATGCTTTCGGCGAGGCGCGATTTTTCGAGCAGCACGCCCATCAGGACAAACAGCGGCACGGCCATCAGCAGCGGATTGGACATCACGCCGTATACCCGTGCCGGGAAGAAGTTAAGGAAGCTAAGGTCGAACGCGCCCGTCAGGCTGCCAATGACGGCCATCACCAAAGGCACCCCTGCAATCGCCAGCATCGCTGGAATGCCACTTAGGATACCGGCAAAGAGGGCCACAATCATGGCGATAATGTAAAATTCATGTGCGATCATTGGGTCACCAACCGTGGGTCAAGAAGCACGGCAATGCCCTGCAAGATCATGAGAACACCCGCAAAGGGCAGCATGGTCTTCACGAGGAATACGCCCCCCAATCCACCGGTCTCTATCGCCCCTTCAAGAATTTTCCAGCTGTAAGCCAGATCGGGTAACCAGGCCCATACCATAAGGCCGAAGACTGGGATCAGAAACAGCACCAAAGCAGCCATATCCACAGCGCGAACATACCCTGCGGGCATCCGCTCGGACAAAACCTCGACACGGACATGACCGCCCCTTCGCAAACAAAAGGGCAGCGAAAGGATCATCGACACGGCAAAGGCATAGCCGGCAAGGTTTTGCAGCCTGACAAATCCGGTATCAAACCCAAATCGCAAGATCACAGTGCCCAGAACGGCACCGGCCAACACCACACAAGCGGTGGCGCAAATCCATGTGGTGATCCGGTCAAGCCAGTGGCAGACTGATAAAAAGCCGCTTCGCATCTGCCCTCCATACACAATTCTGTGTCACCCTTGGTGCGGCAAGGGGCATTTGACACGCGACAAGATCAGGAAATGTTATCCCGTAAGCGTGCAATGCACGCAAGTCCGGAAATGCTATCGGTTTCAAAGCTTTCTAGCAACTGGGATATACAAAAGACTTCTGCGTTTCATCGGGTTTGTGATGCCCGTCTGCCACCGCCTTCAAGCGGCAAGCAGCCTGTGTTGCTTGCCTGTCCGGTTAAGGCCGCAAGGCTTGCAGGCAAAAACCGACGCGGCGCTGAATGGGACAGGTTCGAATTGATTATGGAACCAAGCTCGCGCCCTTCATGTTGTTCTCGGAAGGAAGTTCAGAGAATGGTATTTTCACGCATAAAAACCCGTTGGAGAAGTGCACGCGGAGTGACCGTCTCCCCAAGGATGGTGTGATTTTCGAAGCCGGCAGCTTGAAGGCGGGCATGATTTTTCGTTGATGACCTCGGCGGGAAACTCAAGTACGGGATCGACATGGCAAACGGCACGGCCCCGTCGGGCGCTGGTTATGTGATTGCCGGATTTGGTGAAAATTGCAGAATGACATGCGCATCGGCAGATAAGTGGGCCGAGGGTGTCTTGCGTCGCACAAAACTGATCAGGTTAAAAAACCGACAGCTTTTGACAAGTCCTCTCGAAAAAGGGCGTGGCTGCGCAGCCTCGCCTTGGGGTCTGAAACGCGTAGCAAATATGAAGGGTGCAGCGTGATCAACACTGGCAGGCCTGACCTGCTTGTCTCAACTCCGCCACGACGTGACAGAATATCTTTTCCGCTTCCTGTAAGGCTTTCTGTGGCACTGGCCCCCATGGCAAGGATCAGCTTCGGATTGATCTGGTCGATTTCCGCATCCAGCCATCCTCGGCAATGATCAATCTCTGAGCTGACAGGGCGCTGGTGAATGCGCCGCCGACCACGAGCCGTGAACTTGAAATGTTTGACCGCATTCGTGACATATGCGTCGCTCCGGTTCAGCCCTACCTCGCTCGCGATTGCATCAAACACTTTCCCGGCAGGGCCGACAAAAGGATGCCCGCACAGGTCCTCATCGTCTCCGGGTTGTTCTCCGACAATCATCAGTGCCGCATTGCTCGGGCCTTCGCCAGCAACAGCCTGCGTGGCAGTGCGATGCAACGGACAGCGGGTGCAGGCAGAAATAGCGGCGGGCAACGCCTCTCTGGGGCCGTCCCATGCAGAGTTACAGTTGCTCAATTGCGCTTGAACCTGTGACATTCGCGCTGGCGGTAGGGTTGGTGCGGCTTCGGCCATGCTGCGGGCGCGGGCAGGGGCGCCGGCAATCATGTCCGGAATCGCAGCGGCCTCTGGCATGTTTTCCCAATATTTTTTCGGCATTTCCGACTGCATCGCTTTGACCTTAAGGCGCGCCGGATTGAAAATGTTACGGAAATAAGTAATCCAAAGCTGCTCTCCTGCATCCTCGGGCAAGTCGGGCTTCAAATGCCCTTCCTGAAAAGACAGCGTGCCGTTTTCGAATATCGCGGAGACATCGGGTGTCAGGATGCGCCAGTCCATATCGCTGAACCTGCGCACGAAAAAGTCGGCGGTCGGCTCGACAGTGTTGTGAGTTGGTTCAAACCACGCGGCAAAGCTGCGCCTGCCAGTGTGCGATGTGCCGATTTCGCGAAAGCGGACAAATGCCTTCATCTTGTGCTGGCAGCGCCGCACATTTCTCTCCATTTGGCGCAACCTTGACAAGTCCGTATCACCACGATCCGACATCAGATGCGGGTCATCTTTCAGCCGCCACAAAAACGCATAGAGCCTCGCGAAACGTTCAGGATCGCTATGCCAGACAACGGTTTGCGCCAAAGTTACGAAGCTTTGCGGAACAGAGACTTGCCCGCGAGGAGCAAGCTTGGTTTGTGTGGTGAACAAATCAGGGCTGGATGCGTAATCTCCCCATAGTATCTGATCTGGCGGCACGCCCGCTGACAAAAACCTGCGCGCGTCCTTCCGCCATGCGCTTGCCGCTCCGATACTCGGGATGTTCGCGTGGTGCATTACAACAGAACCAACTGCTCGGGGGGCGGCGTAAACCGTGCCCTCAGATCGGCACTGTCGATCAAACCACGAGGAGACCATCCGCCCGCAGTGATAAAGACCCGCGCTTTTTTCATCGACGCGCCGATACGCAGCAAATCCTCGTATCGCAATGTGCGATACCGCCGTGTCGCCAGAATACGGTTCACGGTTTTCACACCAAACCCCGGCACACGTAGCAACATCTCCCGGCTGGCACGGTTCACATCCAGAGGAAACATCTCACGGTGAACCAAGGCCCAGGCGAGTTTCGGGTCAATCTCCAGATCAAGATTACCATCCTGCGTAACAGATGTGATTTCATCCAGTTGAAAGTCGTAGAACCGTAGCAGCCAATCAGCCTGATACAGCCGGTGTTCACGTTGCAACGGCGGACGGATGAGCGGCAGTTTTGATGAGCTGTCCGGAATGGGCGAAAAGGCTGAATAGTAAACACGCTTCAGTTTGTAGCTTGAATAAAGCCGCGTGGATTGCCCCAACACGGTTGCGTCATTTGAGCCGTCGGCGCCGATGATCATCTGCGTTGATTGCCCCGCAGGCGCAAACCGTGGCGGCCGCTTGCCGCTGAACGACTTGTCTCTGCCTGCATCCTTGCGCAAGCGCACATCGGCCATGGCTTTGCGAATCTGCTCTGGCTTCTTTTCGGGCGCATATTGCTGAACGGCGGCATCGGTTGGCAGCTCCACATTGATTGACAGCCGATCAGCCAGAAGTCCTGCCTCGGCAATCAGCTCGGGTGCAGCATCAGGGATGGTTTTCAGGTGGATATAGCCGCGAAAGTTCTCGTCGTGCCGCAGTTTCCGGGCGATCTGCACCATGTCCGACATGGTTGCATCAGGGGAGCGGATGACACCCGATGACAGAAACAGACCTTCAATGTAATTGCGGCGGTAAAACTCAACCGTAAGCCTAACCACTTCTTCCACGGTGAAACGCGCACGCGCCACGTTGGAGGACACCCGGTTGATGCAATAGCTGCAATCGTAGATGCAGAAATTGGTCATCAATATTTTCAGCAGGCTGATGCAGCGCCCGTCGGGAGTGTAGGCATGGCAAATGCCGCTACCTTCGTTGGACCCAAGGCCCTTTCCATCGCGGGAGTGGCGCCGTGTCGATCCGGACGAGGCGCATGATGCATCGTATTTCGCCGCATCACTTAGAATCGCCAGTTTTTGATCAAGAGTATGTTTCACCATACGTTCACTATATGTTCTCGCCCTGGCGATGTCACTAAATTATGCTGATCGCAGGGGCCGGTGCGTATTGGGCCACGGCTATGGGCGGACAACATCGTGATGAGAGCCGTATATTTACCCGCTTTGGCCGATGGGCTTAAGGAGACATGACATGAAAGCAATTTTGCTCTGGCTGCTAGGTGTCCCGATTTGGATTATAATCCTTCTGGCACTGTTCGCCTAAGTTTGAAAATGGGAAAGGCCGCCTTTCTAAAGCGCGGCCTTTCGGTTGCTTTCAGCATTACGATTTTGAATCGTTTTGATCAGGATCCGCTCCCACTTCCGGTTTGCTGAGATACGGGACAACGGCCAGAATGATCAGGACAATAGCCACCGAGAGCACAGCGGTTGCCTCCAGCCCAAGGCCCGCGAGCACGCCGATTGCAGCAGTTACCCAGATGTTTGCAGCCGTTGTCAGCCCTTCCACCTGATGTTGCGCCGTGCGCACAATGATAGCTCCCGCACCCAGAAAGCCGATCCCCTGCACGATCCCCTGTAACACACGTGACATATCTTCTATCGGCATACCGCTTTGCAGCGGGCCTATCACGAAAAGTGCCGCCCCAACTGCGACAAGCATATGGGTTCGCACGCCTGCGCTTCGCGCCTTGCGCTCCCGTTCATAGCCGAGAATACCCCCAAGGATTGCCGCCAGTGTCAGGCGGATAAAAATAAGTGTGATCGTGGCAATGTCGGGAATGTCGGAAAATTCCCTGACCGTTGCGGCCCATATGTCCTGCCCCATAGTTTCCTCTCCTCCCGACGGTTCAGATCGAAAGGTAGTGTATGATGTGTCCTTGGTCCATCGGGAAGCTGGCCGATCAGCCGCGCAAGGCGGGCAGGCCGACACCGGTGCTTTCAAAGCCTCCGTCCGCCGCGATAACCTGACCCGTCACATAGCTGGCTTTATCGGAGCATAAAAAAGTAATCACCTCGGCCAACTCCTGCTCCGAGCCATAGCGGTTCAGCGGAATGGTGTCGTGATAGGCTGCGATGATTTCGGGAGTATGGACGGCCATGGCCAGTTTTGTGCGCACGGGCCCCGGACACACGCAGTTTGCACGAATGCCATATTCCCCTAACTCTGCCGCCTGTTGCTTGGTCAGATGGATGACCGCAGCTTTTGAAGTGCCGTAAGCCACCCTGAGTGTCGATCCGCGCAAGCCGCTGATGGATGCGATGTTCACCAACGCGCCTTTTGTTTTCCTGAGCGCGGGCGTCGTGGCCTGTGACACCAGAAAAACCCCGTCAAGATTGGTTTCCATGATCCTGCGCCAATCGGCATAGCTGGTTTTCTCCAACGGACGAAAATCGGCGACGCCGGCGTTATTCACGACCGCGTCAATGCGCCCGAAATCCTCGAGAACTGCGTCTACCATTTGGTCCACATCGTCGGGGCGCGATACATCAAACTCATAGGGGCGGGCCTGATTGAACTGCTTGACTGCAAGGTTCAGCTCGTCGGCATCACGATCAACCATCGCAACCAGCCAACCCTGTTCTATGAACAGTGCAGTCGTTGCCAGCCCGATACCACGGGCCGCTCCTGTCACAAGTGCTACTTTCTGGCTCATATCATTCACTCCTGATCTGTCGAAATCCAGCGCGCAAAGAGGTTACTTCATCCATATCAGCAAATAGGTCGTCAATTCGGGCCAGAGCGCAATAATAGCGAGGCCGATGATGCTGGTCGCAAGGAAGGGAACCGCGGCCGCAGCAATCCGTTCAAGCGAAAGTTTCGCGACATTGGCGGCCACAAAAAGATTGATGCCAACAGGTGGCGTAAACAGCCCGATGGCCAGATTGATCATCAGGAAAACACCAAACCAGATCGGATCCCACTCAAGCGCACGGACCACTGGCAAAAAGATCGGAAGCGAAATGAACATGATCGTCACCGCGTCCATGAACATTCCTGCAATGAGCAGAATGACTGCCATCACCAGCATGATCATCCACTCCGACGAGCTGAGCGCAAGCAAGCCTTCGGAGTAGCGCCCGACAACATCGTCTACAGTAACAACCCACCCGAAAAGGCTGGCGAATGTGACAACAAGCAT
The DNA here is from genome assembly GCF_025751535.1 of Lentibacter sp. XHP0401. Classification (GTDB taxonomy): domain Bacteria; phylum Pseudomonadota; class Alphaproteobacteria; order Rhodobacterales; family Rhodobacteraceae; genus Lentibacter. The sequence continues at coordinate 101,942 of NZ_JAOWLC010000004.1, forward strand.
AACAACAGCAGACGAGGCAGAGGCATCGCTCAAAGCGTTAAACAGGGTCGGGATCGTAAGGCTGCGGTAAACAAAGAACCCGACGAACAGAGCGTAAACCACAGCGACGATCGCGGCTTCGGTCGGTGTGAAAATCCCTGTGTAAATTCCACCCAGAATAACCACAGGGGTCATCAATCCCCAGACGGCATCCTTGAAGCTGAGCCAGATACGTTTTGGAAAGCTGAACTCGCCATAGGGCATCGGGGCAAGTTCGGTCAGACTGGACGATTTCGCCAAGGCCCGCTGACGGCTGACAAAAGGCAAGGCCGCCAACATCAGCGCGCCCATAACGGCACCGGGCAGGATTGCAGCAATAAACAGATCTCCGATGGAGACCTCGGCAATCACTCCGTAGATGACCAAACCAATAGATGGCGGAATGACAATGGAAAGGGCGGCCCCCGTGCAGACCATCGCCGCGGCAAAAGCCTTGGGGTAACCATCCGCAACCATACCGCGGATCACCATAGGTCCGATTGCAGCAACCGATGCGGGCCCGGACCCCGACACAGCCCCCCAGAACAGGCTGACCACAACACCAACAAGCCCCATGCCGCCCGGAAGGCTGCCCATCAGCACGCGGAAAAACCGGATCATCCGGTCCGCCATGCCTGCAGTTCCCATAAGGATACCTGCGAGAATGAAAAACGGAATGGCCAGAAGCGAGAATTTGGTAATGCCGCTGGCAAGCAAATCACCCACAAGATCAAGCCCGAAGCCCATTTGCCACATGGCAAAAAGGGAGGACAGACCAAGCGAAAAGGCCACAGGCACACGAATTGTTAGCAGAACCGCAAACAGGATCAGCATCTGGGTGCCGGTATCGAGGTTAAACATGATCACCTGCTTTATGGCCGGAAACCGCGCTTTGCACGAGGCGCAACGCGATCATCAGGAAACCGAGAGGCAGCGCCAGAGAATAATACCATGACGGAACCTGAAGCCCCGGCGAAACAATACCGCTGGCGCGTTGATTTACCACCATTTCAGCGCAGTACCACGCGGACAGAGCTAACAGGGCAACGCTTAAAACCAGCGCAAACCAGCGTACAAAGGGCTGCATCGCAGTCGGAAGCATATCCGCGAACAGCGACACGGCCAGATGCTCGCCTCGCCGCGCCGCAATCGCCGCGCCGAAAACAGTTAGCAGCAAAAAACCGTTCAGCAGGATTTCCTGTGTCGCCGCGAAAGAATAGTTTGAAAGGTAGCGCACCAGCACGTTGGCAAAGCCGATAATGGTCATCACAAGAAAGATGATGCTGCAAATATATTCCTCCAGCCGATCAACAACTCTAAATATCGGTTTTTGCATGGAGGATACCTTTGTCATGAACATCTTGCCGGTCAGGGATGCCCAAGCATTTTCTGTGAAAGCTGTTTGCAAAAAGGGCAGCGCACTCCGCCACAAGCGGAGCGCGCATTTTTATAGATAATTAGTTTGTAGTGTCGATGGCCGTTTGGAAAAGCTCGACAAGCTCGGGGCCGACTTTGGCCGCCCATTTGTCGAAAGGTTCTTTTGTGGCATCGCGGAATGCTTGCAGTTCTTCGGCGGAAGGTTCGTAAACTTCCATGCCTTCTGCCCGCAGCTTGTCGAGGCCTGCGGCCGTTCCTTCACGCGTGACTTTTTTCTGGAAATCCATTGCTTCGCTCGCGGCAGCCTGCACCTTGGCCTGCGTCTCGGCATCCCAGCTGTCCCATTTCTTCTGGCTCACACCAAGAAAAATAGGGTCGTAAGAATAGTGCCAGGGCGTGATGTATTTTTGAACTTCATACACGCGCTGGGGCACGATCACGGCACCGATCGGGTTTTCCTGACCGTCTACAACACCTTGCTGTAGCGCGCTGAATGTTTCTGTCCATTGCATCTGCTGCGGGTTCGCACCCAAAGCTGTCATCACATCAATATACATCGGGCCGGCAACGCGCATTTTCAGACCTTTAAGGTCAGCCGGTGATTTGATCGGATGAACATTATTGGTGACTTCGCGGAAGCCGTTTTCGCCCCATGCCAAGACAACAATGCCGTGCTCGGCCATGATGGATTTCATTTTATCACCCGGTGCACCGGCTGTTGTCGCGTCCACGGCGTCATAGCCCGAGTAGAGATACGGCAGCGAGAAAACCGCCATTTCAGGCACAATCGGTGTGACGTTAATTGCGGAGGTGACAACAAAGTCCAACGCACCGCGCCCCACCATCTCGGCTTGTTTCATCTGGTCGCCACCGGACAGCTGCGCATTCGGGAACACACGCACGTCCATGTCTCCGCCGGTTGCGTCCTTCATCAGCTCCGAGAACTTTTCGGCGCCCTGATGCCAGGATGTTGTGTCGCCAGTGTTGTGTGACAAGCGCAGCGTTTCGGCCTGTGCAACCGTGCCAAAAGCAGCAGCGGCTGAAATCGCGGCTGCAAAAATGAATTTTAGTTTAGACATTCTGTTTCCTCCAGTTTCCCATCCTCCCAATAGGAGGCCTCCGGCGACAGGAGGTCCATATTTTGGATGGTGTTGCAAGAAGAAATTTTCGATTCTTGCTGTAGGTTTCAATTTGACGTCTTGAAACATGCTAAACATTGCTCAAGAGTAAGGCAAAATGAAGTATTGAGCCGATTTGTGAATACATCGATACTCAAGATGGTATCCACATTATGGACATACGGGAGTTGCGTGGCGTAATGACGGGTGTGAAAAAACCTGCGGAAAGCATCGGTGCCCAGAGTGTTGACCGCGCTCTGGCCCTGCTTTCATTTATTGGCCGCAGCCCTGTTGAGGGAATCGGCCTGTCAGCGATTGTTCAGAACACAGGCTTGAGCCGTCCGACTGCGCGGCGCTTGCTCTTGGCGCTGATGCGCGCGCGGATGGTGGAACAGGACGCAACAAACCGGCGCTATTTTTTAGGCGAAGAGACTTATGTTCTCGGTGTGTTGGCAGCGCAGCGCTTTGATCTTGTTGATCTGGCCCGCGACAGTTTGCTGGATCTGGCCAGCCAGAGCGGGGACACTGTCTTTCTGTCTGTGCGCCGTGATTATCATTCTGTTTGTATGGTCAAAGAAGACGGCGCATTCCCCATCCGGACCTACGCGCTCAAGGTCGGAGATCGTCATCCGTTGGGTGTGGGTGCTGGATCACTTGCGATTCTCTCCGCCCTTCCCGAGCAGGAGCAGGCCGACATCCTGAATCGCAACAGCGATATACTGCTGGAGAAATTCCCGGGCTTTAGTCCCGAGGCCCTGCGGCCTTTGATCGCTCAGGCAAAAGAACGGGGATATTCTCTGAACCCCGGGCTGGTTCTGGCCAATTCCTGGGGGGTCGGCGCGGCATTTCGTATGCCCGACGGTCGCGTGGCCGGTGCGCTCAGTATCGCCGCCATTGACAGCCGTATGGGCCCCGAGCGTCAAGCAGAGCTCGGAGCCGCATTGATTGAAGAAACCACAAAACTGGAAGCGCGCATTGCCAAGGTGTTTGGATTGCCGATGCCCGCAACCCCCGCAACCAAGCTGGCGCGGCTGCCAAGGGATAGCCGGTCATACTCACTCAACAAAGGAAATTTGCCATGAAGAATGCACAGATCGTCGGCTGGGCGCACAGTAAATTCGGAAAATCCGCTGCGCCGGATACTGAAACCTTGATGGCCGAAGTCATCGCACCAGCATTGGAACACGCAGGGGTCGGTGCCGCAGACATCGACGGCATTTTCGTTGGCGTTATGAACAACGGTTTTTCAAAGCAGGATTTCCAGGGCGCCCTGGTTGGCATGGCAATGGAACAACTGGGCCGAACTCCCGCCGTGCGCATGGAAAATGCCTGTGCAACCGGCTCGGCGGCATTGTATTGCGCGCTTGATTTCATCGAATCCGGCCGCGGTAAAATTGCATTGGTGGTGGGCGCCGAGAAAATGAGCGCGCTGCCGACAGCCGACGTCGGTGATATTCTTCTGGGGGCTTGTTACCGCAATGAAGAAGCAAATGTGACTGGCGGGTTTGCAGGCTTGTTTGGCCAGATCACGCAGAAGTATTTTGAAAAATATGGTGAGTGCTCCGATGCGCTGGCGATGATCGCCTCCAAAAACCACCAGAACGGTGTGCACAATCCCTATGCGCATATGCAAAAGCCCTTCACCTTCGAGCAATGCAATGAGGTCACCGACCGCAACCCCTATGTTGCCGCGCCCCTGCGTCGCACCGATTGCTCGCTAGTGTCGGATGGAGCGGCTGCCATGATCGTGGCGTCGGCGGATGTGGCGGCTGATTTGAGACGCGCCATCGCGTTCCGCGCGCGGACCCACACCAATGATACGCTTGCTATGTCGCGTCGTGATATCACAAATTTTGATGGCGCAAAGCGGGCTTGGGCGGCATCTCTTGAAGCGGCCTCGCTGACCCTTGATGATCTGGATCTGGTCGAAACGCACGACTGTTTCACCATCGCCGAACTGTTGGAATATGAGGCCATGGGGTTGGCGGAGCCGGGCAAAGGCGCAGATGTGATCCGTGACGGCATCACTCACAAAGACGGTCGCCTTCCCGTTAATCTGTCCGGCGGCCTGAAGTCCAAAGGTCATCCGATCGGTGCGACAGGCGTCTCGATGCACGTCATGGCAGCAATGCAACTCGCGGGTGAAGCCCCCGAGGGTATGCAAGCCAAAGACCCAAGATTTGCCGGTGTTTTCAACATGGGTGGCGCGGCTGTCGCCAACTACATGTCAGTTCTGGAGCGTGTAAAATGAACAATTGGGCCTCCCCGAACCCTGATCCGAAAGGTGGTATCGCCCCGTCGACAACCCGTGTGTCTAACCTTGCCAATCACCTGACCCGCAATGCGCGGCGGCTGGGGGACAGTTTGGCGCTGGTATGGGGCGAGGAACAATGGACATGGGCACAAATGGAAGCCCGCGTGAATGCTTTGGCATACGGGCTGCAAGAGCGTTTCAATGTGACCAAGGGTGACCGCATTTTGATTCAGTCCCAGAACTGCAACCAAATGTTCGAATCCATGTTGGCCTGTTTCCGGCTGGGCGCCGTCTGGGTGCCTGCTAATTTTCGACAAACCCCCGAGGAGGTGTCCTGGCTGGCAGAATCCTCAGGCGCGTCGGGCATGATCTGCGGTGCAGAATTTCCCGATCATATGAAGGCCTGTGACACCCCCGAGCGTCGCTTTACACTGGTGATCGGCGGGAAGGGGGCAGAGGAGCACGATTTTGATGCGCTGGTCGACAGCTACATGGGGCAAACTGTTCCCAACTGCGCAGTGGGCCGCGATGATCCTTGCTGGTTCTTCTTTACATCCGGCACAACAGGGCGGCCCAAAGCTTCGGTGCTGACACATGGGCAGATGGCGTTTGTCCTTTTGAACCATTTGAACGATCTGATGCCGGGAACGACCCCGCAGGCGCGCTCCCTGTGTCTTGCGCCGCTCAGTCACGGGGCAGGTATCCACCAACTTACCCAAGTGGCCGCAGGGGCTGCGACTGTGTTGTTTCCAACCGGTCGTTTTGATCCAGAAATCGCCTGGAAGATCGTTCAGGAGTATCGGATCAGCAATATGTTTACTGTTCCGACAATCGTGAAAATGCTGGTCGAGCACGAAAGCGTAAGCAAATATGACACCACTTCGCTGAAACACATGATTTACGCGGGCGCTCCGATGTATCGCTCAGATCAGAAATATGCGCTATCGGTTCTTGGCAATGTTCTGGTGCAGTATTTCGGCCTCGGAGAAGTGACGGGCAATATTACAGTGCTCCCGCCCGACGAGCATTTTACAGACGATGAAAACATGCGTGTCGGCAGCTGCGGCTATCCGCGGACCGGCATCGAGATTTCCATTCAGGACAATGAGGGCAATGAAGTAAAGACGGGTCAGCAAGGCGAGATTTGTGTCATCGGGCCTGCCGTATTCGCGGGCTATTACAACAATCCCGAAGCCAACGCCAAATCCTTTCGCGCGGGTTGGTTCCGCACCGGAGATCTGGGGTATGTCGATGCCGAAGGCTATCTGTTCATCACTGGACGGGAATCCGACATGTATATCTCCGGCGGTTCGAACATTTATCCGCGTGAGATCGAAGAAAAAATCCTGACACATGAGGCCGTAAGCGAAGTTGCTGTTCTGGGTGTGCCCGATCCTGTCTGGGGAGAATCCGGTCTCGCCGTTTGCGTCTTGCACAAAGGGTGCGAGTCTACGCCAGAAGCGCTCCATGCATGGCTGAAGCCAAAAATTTCAGGATACAAAATGCCGAAGCGGTTTGTGCTGCTGGAGGAAATGCCCAAATCGGCCTATGGCAAAATCACCAAAAAGATCATCCGCGAAACACTGGAACAGCGCGGCTTGCTGGACGGAACAGTCTTGGCATGAGCTCTGATGTGCCTGCCAAAGCGATAAACCCCCCGATGGTTCATCCGGGGCCTGTCGCCTCCAGCCGCATTGAAGCCATAGCTGTGCGCAAGCGTGATCTGGACATTCATCTGGAGCCTGGCCAGCAGGTAGAAGCCGCCATTTGCGAAGCCGTGGCCGCCGCAGGCTGTGATGGAGCATGGGTGGATATGGCGGGGCTACACGCCGAGCCTTTCGCTTTTGTCATGCCGGACACATCGCCTGATGGCACTCGCGTCGCCTGGTATAGCGAAACCTACAAGCCGGAAGGAGAAACCCGCGTGGACATGGGGGGGCTGACTGTCGGGCATCACCGCGGCGGCCCTTTCACCCATTGCCACGGGCTCTGGACCTCGGCAAACGGCACAACGCTGGGGCATATGCTGGCGCTGGTTTGCACCGTGTCGCGGCCTGTAACCTTGCGCGCAATTGCGTTTCAAGGTGGACGGTTCGAGAGGCTACCAGACGCTGAAACCTGTTTTGATCTCTTCCGAGCGTGCCCCGCCGACACTCCGGCGGACGCTCCTGACGCGGTTATCCTGACCCTGCGCCCCAATACCGATCTGTGCGCGGCGATCGAAGAAACCGCCCGTAGCTTTGGTATCAGCGATGGAAAAATCTTCGGGCTTGGCAGCCTCAACGGTGCCTGCTTTCAGGACGCGCCGCCCATGCCAAGTGCCATTACGGAATTTGTCATCAGCTCTGGCGCATTGGTAAACGGTCAGGCAAGCGTCACCCTGTCCGCTGTGGACATCTGCAAAGACATCTACAGCGGCACAGTGCAAAGGAACGGTGCACCCGTTTCCATTACGGCAGAAATTATTCTGTGCCGCCCGTAACGCTCTGCTGGATATCTCCGTCTACCAGATGACAGGCCGCTGTTCCGGTAGGAGTGATGCGCGGTTCGGGGATTTCAAACTTGCAGCGTTCGATGGCCAGCGGGCATCGTGGATGGAAGGCACATCCTGACGGCGGGTTGATCGGGTTGGGGATTTCTCCGGTCACAGGCTTGCGCCGCCGCCCTGACAGAGCCAGATCCGGAACAGCATCCAGCAACATCCGCGTATAGGGGTGTTGCGGCTCGACAAACAGCCGTTTGCTATCGGCAACTTCAACCAGACGGCCAAGGTAGAGCACGCCAATCCTGTTGGCCATGTGGCGCACCACGGAAAGGTCGTGTGAAATGAGCAGATAGGTCAGTCCGAATTCGTCCTGCAAATCCCGCATCAAATTCAGAATTTGGGCTTGAACAGATACATCCAGAGCAGACGTCGGTTCGTCGCAGACCATAAACTCGGGCTTTGAAGACAAGGCACGCGCAATGGCGATACGCTGGCGCTGGCCCCCTGAAAACTCATGTGGAAACTTGCTCGCATCTGTCGCGGACAGCCCCACAACCTCAAGCAAACGCGCGACTTCTTTTGTGACGTCGTTTCCGCTCATCAAGCCGAAAGTGCGGATCGGCTCTGCAATGATGTCACCAACACGCCAGCGCGGGTTGAGGCTGGCAAAGGGGTCTTGAAATATCATCTGCATCCGTCGCCGGACAGTGCGGATGGCATCAGGATCATCAGGGCCGATACGCCGACCCGCGATTTCGATTGTGCCATCCGAAGGGGCCAGCAGGCCGACAATCATCTTGGCGATGGTCGATTTGCCCGAGCCGGACTCGCCCACCAGCGCAAAAGTCTCACCTTTGCGAATGTCAAAACTCACATTGTCGGTCGCAGTCAGAAAGGTCTTGTCCTCGCGCTCCAGAACGCGGTTCAGCCATGGTTTCGAGACATCAAAATACCGCGTCAGGTTGGTGACGCTGAGAAAACTATCCGTCATTTTTCGTCTCCTCTTCAGCAAGCCAGCAGGCCGCTGCGTGCCTCGGTGCCACGTCAATCAAGGGCGGCTGTTCAATGCGGCACCGCTCAAACGCCTGATTGCAGCGTGGATTAAAGGCACATCCTGAGGGAATAGCGTTAAGCCGTGGCATCGAACCGGGAATCTGGACCAGCCTGTCGGTGTCTTGCACAAGTGTCGGAATAGAGGCCATGAGCCCGCTCGTATAAGGGTGGCTGGCGTTCAGGATCACGTCACGCACCGGTCCGATCTCGGCCATGCGCCCTGCATACAGAACGGCAACGCGGTCTGCCGTTTCGGCAATCACCCCCATGTCATGGGTGATCAGCATGACGGCAGCGCCGCGTTCAGCGCAGATTTCCTTGAGCACGTCGATAATTTGTGACTGGACCGAGACATCAAGCGCCGTTGTCGGCTCGTCTGCGATGACAAGTTCGGGCTCGGCCGCGAGCGCCAGCGCGATGACCACGCGCTGCCGCATCCCGCCCGAAAAATGATGCGGATAATCGTCGATCCGTCGCGCGGCAGCAGGAATTCCCACACGGTCCAGCAGACCGATGGCATGGGCGCGGGCTTCGGCCTCGGACATATCCAGATGCACACGGATGGTTTCGATGAGCTGGCGGGCAACCGTGTAGAGCGGGTTCAGGCTGGTCAGCGGGTCCTGAAAAACCATACCGATGCGCTTGCCGCGAATGCGGCGCATGGCTTCGGGGGGCAGGTTGTCGATACGTTCTCCGGCCAGACGGATTTCACCGCGCACAATGCGGCCGGGTGGTTCGATCAAACCGATGATCGCCGCACCGGTGATCGACTTGCCAGCGCCGGATTCACCTACCATGCCAAGAACTTCTCCCGGTGCGATATCAAAAGACACGCCATCAAGCGCACGCAACATGCCGCGACGTGTTGGAAATTCAACAACAAGGTCGCGGACAGACAGCAAGGGTTCGGTCATTATTCTGGCCTCCTTCAGCGCAGACGCGGGTTGAGTGCGTCACGCAGCCAATCGCCCAGCAGGTTGACGGCCAATGCAAGCGCCAGCAACGTGACAGCAGGAAACAGCAGGATCCACCATTCTCCCGAGAACAGATATTGCTGGCCGATACGGATAAGCGTGCCGAGGCTGGGTTGTGTCGGGGGCACGCCCACGCCGAGAAAGCTGAGTGTCGCTTCGGCAATAATCGCCAGCGCCAGTCCGATTGTGCCGATCACAAGCACTGGACCCATCACGTTGGGGAGAATGTGGCGCAACAGAATACGGATCGGGTTCACCCCGATCACGCGCGCGGCCTGCACATATTCCTTGCCTTTCTCCACCATGGTCGCCCCGCGGACAACGCGGGCGAATTGCACCCAGTCGGACAGGCCGATGGCCACAATCAGTACCCAGATCGCCATCGTTTCGCGTTGTGACGGCGGAATAAACCCGCGCGCCACACCAAAAATCAGCAGGGCAATCAGGATGGACGGGAAGGAAAGTTGCACATCGGCGATACGCATCAAAACCGCATCAACCCAGCCGCCACGATAACCCGCAATTAAGCCGGCAGTGATCCCCAGAACCATGGCAAAAATGACGGCAGAAAACCCGACGAAAAGCGAAATGCGCGCACCATACAGGATGGTGGAGAGAACATCGCGGCCCTGGTTGTCGGCACCCAGCAGAAAAGTGCTGCCTGTAAAGGCATTTTCCTGCATCGGCGGCGTGAAACCGTCCATCAGGTTCAGACTGGATGGATCATACGGGTTGGTCGGCGCGATCAGTGGCGCAAAAGCCGCCGCCAGTATAATCACCAGCGCCACCACGCCCGAAATAATGGCAAGCGGTGACTGGCGGAAGGAATAGGCGATGTCGCTGTCCCAAAGGCGGAAGAGGCGGCTTGGTGTCTTGGTGTCACTCATGGTTCTGCCCTCAATGACGCGCCGCACCGCGCTCGACGCGCAGGCGGGGATCGACGACATAATACAGCAGATCGACGATCAGGTTGATGATGACGAAGATCAGAGCGATCAACACCAGATAGGCGGCCATGACCGGCACATCCACAGCGCGCACCGAATTGATAAAGAGCGCACCCACGCCGGGCCACTGGAAGACGGTTTCGGTGATGATTGCAAAAGCGATAATCGCACCCAGTTGCAGGCCTGTGATGGTAATCACCGGGACCAATGTGTTTTTCAACGCATGGCCGAAATGCACAGTGCGGTTCGATAAGCCACGAGCGCGGGCGAATTTGATGTAATCGGTGCGCAGCACTTCAAGCATTTCGGCCCGCACCAGCCGCATGATCAGGGTCATCTGGAAAAGCCCCAGCGTAATTGCAGGCAGGATCAACGATTGGCGTCCTGAGGACGTCAGAAATCCGGTGGTCCAGCCGCCGGGCAAGGCAACGGTATCACCGCGCCCAAAAGAGGGAAGCCACTGCAATTCGACCGCGAAAAGCCAGATCAGCAGGATACCGATGAGAAATGTGGGAAGGGACACGCCGATCAGGGAAACAGCCATGATGCCTGTCGACAAAAAGCCGCGCCGGTTGAGCGCTGTGTAAACTCCGGCTGACACCCCGAAAATAAATGCCGCCAGCCCCGAGACAAGCGCCAGTTCCAGCGTGGCGGGCAGACGTTGCAGGATCAACTCCATGACGGGTTGTTGCAAGCGATAGGAAATACCGAAATCACCCTGTATGGCATTGCCGATGAAACGGCCGAACTGGACGATGAAAGGATCATTGAGCCCCAGCGTGGTGCGCAGCGCCTCACGGTCTGCGAGCGAGGTTTCTTGCCCGACCATCGAGCTGATCGGGTCGCCAACGTAGCGAAACAGCGCAAAGGCCACCAATGCGACAACCAGCATCACAAGGGCCGATTGCACAATCCGTCGAATGATAAAGGCAAGCATAAGACCCCCTGACTGGTCGAAATAGTAAAAGCCGGCATGGTTTATAAAAACGACCCGCGCGAGTGGTCCCGCACGGGTCGATCGGTTTTGGCTGGTTTAGTTGTCGAAAGTCAGCGTCGTCATCTGCGGCTGGTTCTCGGGATGTACCGCCAGGTTGATACCGTCGCGCATTGCATAGGCCAGCAGCTGGTTATGAATGTTCAGGATCGGACGATCTTCCATAACTTGCTCCCAGATCTCGGCGATGACAGCATTGCGCGCGTCAAGGTCTGTCATTGTGGCAAGCGATTCAATCTTCGCGTCTACTTCATCGTTGGCATAGCGCGAGCCGTTGTAGCTGCCGAAGCCTTCTTCACGTGAGTGCAGCAGGAAGTTGAACACATAGGCAGAATCAAACGTCGGAACACCCCAACCCAACAGGTAAAAATCGGTTTCCCATTTTTCGATCAGCGGGAAGTGAAGCGAGCGGGTCTGCGACACAAGGTTCGCTTCAATGCCGATACGGCCCAACATGCCGACATAGGCCTGACAGATCGCCTCGTCATTCAGGTAGCGGTCGTTCGGGCAATGCATATCAAACGAGAAACCCTCAGGATAGATTGCTTTTACAAGCTCGGCTGCGCGCACATAATCAGGCTTGCTGTAGGCGTTCAGCTCTTCGGTCCAGCCGTTGACAAATGGCGGAAGCGGAGCTGCGGAGGGCTGCGACTGTCCACGCATGACCACTTGCTGGATGGCGTCGCGATCCAGTGCAAGCGCCAAAGCCTCGCGGATGTCCGCATGGGCAAACGGGTTGTCATCAACATTGGATGATGCCAGCTTTTCCGAGCTTACGTCGTAGGCAAAAAAGATGTTCCGGTTCTCTGGTCCCGTCACGACATGCACACCGTCTGTCTGTTCAAGACGTTGGATGTCCTGCACCGGCACGTCCTGCACCACATCAACTTCGCCAGACAGCAAAGCAGCAACGCGTGTCGCGGCTTCGGCAATCGGAGTGTAGATAATTTCGGTAACTTGTGGCGCCTCGGCCCAGTGGTTCTCGTTGTAGGCCATCACCGTGCGAACTTCGGGGTCGCGCGAAACAAGAGTGTAAGGGCCGGTGCCGTTGGCATTGCGCACAGCGTGGTTTTCCTCACCTGCGGCAAAGTTTTGCGGTGCGACAACGTCATTGGCTTCCGCCCAGCCGCTGTCCATGATGAAAAAGTTGGTCAGATTCTGCACATAAAGCGGCGATGGGCCTTCCATCTGGACATGCACAGTGTAGTCGTCAACGGCTGTTGCGCCGGTTACGGCAGTGTGCAGCGCGCGGAAGCCCGAGCTCTCGTGGCGCACCCGATCAAAGGAAAAGACCACATCTTCGGCGGTCAGCGCGCTACCATCGTGAAAAGTCACGCCCTCACGCAGTTTGATAACCCAGATTGTAGGGTCATCGGGGTGAATATTCCATTCAGTCGCCAGACGCGGCTCAAGAGAGCCGTCGGTCCCACGGCGCACCAGCGATTCATACATGTGGTGGAGAACGGCCAATGTCGGGCCCTCGTTCTGGCTATGCGGATCCAGTGTCAGCGCATCGGCGACACGGGCCCAGCGAATAGTCTCGGCGCTGGCACTGCCGGCGAATATTGCCAAGGCAAGTGCAGAGGTGGCGAGCTTGGTGGCCATTCCCGATTTTTTAAGTGGTGCGAGTAGGGTCATTGTTCGTCTCCCGGTTGTTTTCCGACTTTCAAGCACGCCCACCAAATAGGAGGCCCAAAGTCCTCTAACGATACTATTGACTGCCGGTTTGGCAGCAAGCCCTTTTTTTACGCAATAAAATAATTACCGTAGCATGTTGTTAAATATATAGATTATACATTCTGGCGCCTAATTTTTGATCACGATAATCATGCCGTAGCATTCCCGAATTGGCGGCTCCGATATGTATCCGGCGCCGGTTGAGGTGTTTATGCGCCGCGCGCGTCATTCAGTGTTGCCAGATCACCTCATAGAGCCGAACAAAAAATCGAGCCTGCCCGAAACCCGCAGAACTGCCGCTTTGGATTGATAGGGGCGAGGGAAAGTGTCATAACTAAAGCATAGATTCTGAACGAACGGGTTCACTTATGACAGATTTTATCGCTCGCCGTCGCATGATGGTAGACAATCAGGTGCGTCCTTCGGATGTAACAAAATTTCCGATCATCGAAGCTATGCTGAGTGTGGAGCGTGAAAACTTTGTTCCGCAATCGCTCCGCGAAGCAGCGTATCTGGGGGAAAACCTCACGCTTGCGCAAGGTCGTGTGCTGCTTGAGCCGCGCACGCTGGCCAAGATGCTGGACGCGCTTGATATCACAGGAAACGAGCTTGTGCTCGATCTGGGTTGTGGCATGGGCTATTCGTCAGCTGTGATCGCGCGGATGGCCGAGGCCGTGATTGCTGTAGAGGAAGACGAGGCACTGGCGCGGGAAGCCGAAACGCTACTGGCCGAGGCAGGTGCGGTAAATGCTGTCGTTGAGCAGGGGCCGATTGCCGCAGGTGCTCCGCAGCATGGCCCATATGATGTGATCACCATTGAGGGTGCCGTTGAAACTGTGCCACAAGCCATTCTGGATCAGCTCAAAGAGGGGGGCCGCATGGTCGCTATCTTTGCGGAAGGCAAGCTTGGAACTGTGCGCATCGGCCATAAAATCAACGGACAGATGAGCTGGCGCTTTTCGTTTAACGCGGGCGCACCCGTTTTGGCCGGTTTCGAGAAGGCAGAGGCATTTTGCCTTTAAGGCCAGCCGTTTGGTTGGAATGAAATAAATATTGGAGGCGGCTCTTATGCGGCTTGGCTATACGATGAAATCAGTGCGGAATGCGGCAGTTGCCGTGTCTGCAGTGGCACTGTTGGCAATGCCCGCGGCCAAGGCCCATGCGGAAACCCTCGCGGATGCAATGGTTGGCGCTTACAAGCACAGTGGCCTTATGGACAAAAACCGTGCTCTCTTGCGCGCCGCTGATGAAGACGTGGCTGCGGCCATGGCCGCGCTGCGCCCGATTGTGGCGTGGAGCAGCACGTTGGGCTATAGTTATTCGGCAAATCAAACGGTTACCACTGAAACTGTTGGCAGCACAATCGGGCTGGTCGCGGAGCTGATGCTCTACGATGGTGGCGCAAGCAAGCTGAACATCGAGATCGCCAAGGAAACCGTTCTGGCCACCCGCGAAACACTTGTATCTGTGGAGCAGCAGGTGTTGCTGTCCGCAGTCAACGCATTCTTTGACGTTCGCCGCGCGAACGAGTTTGTCCAGTTGCGCCGGAACAACCTGCGTGTGATCAACGAAGAACTACGCGCTGCGCGTGACCGCTTTGAAGTGGGTGAAGTGACGCGCACAGATGTGTCGCTCGCAGAGGCCCGCCTTGCTGCAGCACGCGCCGAGCTTGCCTCTGCCCAAGGTGATCTGGCGCGCGGCGTTGAGGCCTACCGCGCCGCTGTCGGCCGCAAACCCGGTAATCTTGTTAAACCCGGTATCATCAGAACACCGGCCAACACGCTGGACGCCGCAAAAGGTATCGCACTCAGAACCCACCCCGATCTCAAGAGAGTGCAGCACCAGGTCAGCGCTGCCGAGCTTGGTATTATGGTCGCCGAGGCTGCGAAGCGTCCCACTGTCACGCTCTCGGGCCGTCTCGGGGTCTCCGAATATTTTAATTCTACAACCGATGGTCGCTCCGCCAGCCTTGGTCTTGAGGCCAACCAGCCTATTTATCAGGGCGGCCGCCTCAGCGCTCTGGAGCGTAAGTCGCGCTCCCAGCGTGATGCCGTGCGTGGTGATTTGCACGTTGCGCGCCAATCGATCGCGCAGAATGTCGGCAACGCCTGGGCATTGCTCGAGGTCTCCCGCGCAACGGTTGTTGCAAGTACCCAGCAAGTGCGCGCCTCGGAGATTGCCTTCCGTGGTGTGCGTGAAGAAGCCACGCTCGGTGCCCGGACAACGCTTGATGTGCTCGATGCCGAACAGGAACTACTCAACGCGCGCGTGACACTGCTGTCTGCCCAGATTGACGAGGTTTTGTCAGGCTACACGCTTCTCGCATCCATGGGGCTGCTCACGGCGGAACGGCTCAATCTCAACGTGCCAAGCTATGATCCGGCGGCCTATTACAACCTTGTAAAAACAGCGCCGACGAATATGTCCAAACAAGGCCGGCAGCTTGACCGTGTGCTTAAATCCCTCGGGAAAGAGTAAAGTCGTTCATATCTGTTGTGAGAATCCCGCCTCCGCGCTACACTGGGCGTGAGGCAAGAGTGGTATAATAAGATGTCAGATCCCGTAACAAACGTGGAAATCGAAGACGTATTGTCGTCGATCCGTCGGCTTGTATCTGAAAGCGGCGGCACAAAAACCGAAGTGCAGAAGGCGTCTCCTGCTGCCGAAAGGCTTGCGTATTCATCTGCGAAAGTTGCCCCCGCGGCCAAGCCCGCGTCGGCCTCCGAGGCAGAATCGCTTGATAAGCTTGTGCTTACGCCCGCTCTGCGTGTCGTTGATGCGCCTGGTCAAAAGACAGAGCAAGCGGGGCCCCAGGATGTAGAGTTCCGGCACGACACAACCGGAGACTCCGAAGTTCGGCAAGACGCAGAAACTGCGGAATCGCCTGCTGAAGAGCAGGGCGCGCAGGCTGAAGAGGCAAACGCCGAGGATGCTCTCACCGAGGATACCATTTCTTTTGAAGAGACAGCATCCGCCTCTGGCGAGGCCGCGCCCGAAGGAGCCGCTGCCGCAACAGATGCAGGCGAAAGCCTGAAAGATCGCATCCAGCAGCTTGAAGCAGCCGTTTCAACGCAGGAAGGCGAGTGGGAAGAAGAGGAAACCGGCGAAGCTCTGGCTTGGGAAGATCACAGCACAGAGCCTGATGTCGCGCCTGAACCCTTCGTCACATCCGATACTCACCGTGCTGAAGCGCCTGCAGAAGATGCAGAGTATACCGAAGAAGATGAAAGCGAAGACGGCTTCAACTTTATGGCAGGCGATGAGACCTTGCTCGATGAAGACGCGCTGCGTGAAATGGTGGCTGACATCGTGCGCCAGGAGCTTCAAGGCGCTTTGGGCGAGCGGATCACCCGCAATGTGCGCAAGCTTGTCCGCCGCGAAATTCAGCGCGCACTTATGGCGCAAGAGTTTGAATAACTCAGGCTTTCGCAGCGATTTCTAAAATATGGTCTATGTCCAGATGTGCCTCCAAATGCGCGGCCAGCGCATCCAGAACAGCGTCGACATCTGCATCATAACTCAGCGTCGAGTTTGCCCCGAAGCCGCGCAGGAATTCCGCGCGGTAGGCGTCTGATGTGAACATCCCGTGCAAATAGCACCCTCTGATCCGCCCGTTGGCACTCTGCGCGCCATGGGTCGCGCCTTCAACCTCAAGCCAGCCGCGTGCACAGTCGGCTCCCGTGGTTTCGCCAAGGTGGATCTCGTAGCCGCTGATCGGCGCGCCACTTTCAGGCTCTAGAGCCTGCGTCAGCGTCACGCGCTTTTCGGGTTTCATGATTGTCTGCACGTCAAGCAAGCCCAACCCTTCAACCTCGCAGGCGGCCCCCTCAATCCCGTCTGGGTCACCAATCCGCGTGCCAAGCATCTGAAACCCCGCGCAAATGCCCAGCACATGCCCGCCACGGCGGATATGCGCGGCAAGGTCGATATCCCACCCCTGCAAGCGCAAAAAGCCAAGGTCCGCGATGGTCGATTTGCTCCCCGGCAAGATCACAAGCGCAGCATCCGCAGGCAGCGTCTGCCCGGGCGGAACCATCACAAGGTTCACATCAGGTTCCGAAGCCAGTGGGTCGAAATCATCAAAGTTCGCAATCCGCGAAAGCAGCGGCACAGCGATTTTGAGTGTTCCGCCCGTGTCGGCCGTCAACTCGGGGGCGTCTTCTGCAGGCAAGCGGCAGGCGTCGAAAAACCATGGGACAACTCCCATCGAGGGCCAGCCCGTGTGCACTTCGATTGCCCTCAACCCGTCATCAAACAGGCTTACATCGCCGCGAAACTTGTTGATGATAAACGCCTTGATATGGGCTGCGTCCTCGGCCGGCAGCACAGCCTGTGTTCCCACAATCTGTGCAATCACCCCGCCTTTGTTGATATCACCCGTCAAGATCACAGGCACACCCGCCGCCTCGGCAAAGCCCATATTGGCGATGTCACCGGCCCGCAGATTTATCTCGGCTGGGCTGCCGGCCCCTTCGATGATCACAAGGTCATAGGCTTCCTTGAGTCGTGTGAAGCTTTCCAGCACAGGCCCCATGAGGCTCTGCTTGCGCTTGCCAAAGTCGCGGGCCGCTTGCGTGCCCACGCGCTTGCCCTGCACAATCACTTGCGCGCCGGTCTCGCTTTCGGGTTTGAGCAGCACAGGGTTCATATCCGTATGCGGCGGCACGCGGCAGGCCAGCGCCTGAAGCGCCTGCGCGCGGCCAATCTCGCCGCCATCCGCCGTGACGGCTGCGTTGTTGGACATATTCTGTGGCTTGAAGGGCGCCACGCGCAATCCACGATTCACGGCCGCACGGCACAGCCCCGCCACCAGAAGCGACTTTCCCACATCAGAGCCGATGCCCTGTATCATCACAACGTTTGCCATGCTCACGCTTTCACTGAAACCCGGACACAAAAAAGGCCCCCGAGGGAGGGCCGATTTTGCAAAATAGTGCGTGTCGTTGCTTAGGCAGCTTCGGCCTGAGCAGCAGCATTACGGCGTTCGCTTTCTTCGCGAGACAGCGCAACAGAGGTGCGAACCCCTTTGGAGACAAAGTCCATCAGCCCCGAAACGACACGTTCGTTCGGGTCAATCCCTGCACAAGACAACACTTCACGCCCGTCGCGTGAGCGCGCCCAGCGAGCGATTTGCTCGGGACCGTTTCCATACTTCTTGTCATCGGCGATAGCATCGTCGAGGGCAGCCAGTACCACGGCTGCAAATAGTTTACGTGCACGGTTGCCTTGCTCGTTATTGAAGGCCGTGCCGTCAACGAAATCTCTCATGATTCGTCCTTTGTTTTTTGCTCTTGTCTTTTTCGGCGTGAGGCTGGTTATGACTGGTTTAATCCGATTCGGATAGATCAGATTTGCATAGCTATGTTGCAATTTGTGCATATCTTTCTGCAAATGCAGCACAGTATCTGGTTTTCTTGCCAAGGGGCCTCCCCCAAGATATAGGTGCGGTCTGTATCCGATCAACCTTATTGCCACGGTTTTGCCATAATGCCTAAAATCAACGGAAACGAAATTCGCCCCGGAAATGTTCTGGAGCACAACGGCGGCCTCTGGGCTGCTGTCAAAGTCGATCACGTGAAGCCCGGAAAGGGCGGAGCCTTCGCTCAAGTCGAGATGAAGAACCTTCGTAACGGATCAAAGCTTAACGAACGGTTCAGAAGCGCCGATAAAGTCGAGCGTGTGCGCCTTGAGCAAAAAGACATGCAGTTCCTCTACGAGGATTCTGGCCAGCTCATTTTTATGGACACCGAAACTTACGATCAGGTCCAGCTTGATGCAGAAATTCTGGGCGAGCGCCGCCCCTTTCTGCAAGACGGCATGACCATCTTTGTAGAGTTCCACGACAGCGAGGCGCTCAACGCGACGTTGCCGCAGAAGGTCACCTGTGTGATTGCCGAGACAGAGCCGGTGGTCAAAGGCCAGACAGCCGCCAACAGCTTCAAGCCCGCCATTCTGGACAACGGCGTGAAGGTCATGGTTCCGCCCTTCGTCGGTCAGGACGAGGCGATCATCGTAAACACCGAAACAATGGAATATTCCGAGCGCGCCTGAAGCCGTTCAGCCAGAGTTTGAAAAGCCCCTGCCAAAAGCGCGGGGGCTTTTGTGTTTCAGTCAAGCCTCTCAAAGCGCAGGGCTTGCCCTTCGGCCTCAAGGCCCGCCTCGGCCCGATCAAACCGCAAATACGCTAGCGCCGCGTTGCCCGCCACGCTCAGCACCGTGCCCGCTGCTTTGCCATCCGCCGTAATCTGCGCGCCCTCGCGCAATGGTCCGTCGGCAACCACTCGCGCCAGCCCTTTGCGCAGCTCGGTCTTATGCTTCATCCGCGCGGTTACTTCCTGGCCCACATAACAGCCTTTTTTGAAGTCCACGCCATGCAGCCGCTCAAATCCCATCTCGAGGATAAATGTATCAGAGGTCAGCTCCGCTCCCGTCTCGGGAATTCCGTGCACAATACGCAGGCTTATCCAGTCGGTCGTGTCCTCGGCCTGCGGCTCGTCGCGATAGTCCCGCCAGCCAAGCGCCGCATGGCGCGGGTCGGAAAAGGCACCCTCGGGTCGTTTGCCCAAGCCACGGTGTAAATGCAGCCCAGAAGGCTCGATCTTCACCTTGGAGCGCAGTTTGTACATGGTCAGCCGTTGGCTCAGCATCGCCGCAAGGCTCGCGTCCACATCCAGCAAAATCGCCTCGCCATGCGGCACCAGAAAGAAATCCGCAATGTATTTGCCCTGTGGCGTCAGCATGGCGGTATAAACCAACCCGTCTTTCAGCTGCATCACATCGTTGGTCACAAGACCCTGCAAAAAATGCTCACGGTCTTCCCCCGTGATCATCAGTATTTCCCGGCTCATCACGGCTCTCCCATTCGCGTTACCTTCGTAATATAGAGTAGGTGTAGCCGAACAAAAGGGGCAGTCGATGCGCGCGCCGGTCTCAGTCATCATTCCAACGCTCAATGCGGCCGATGGCCTGCCCGCGGCGCTCGGCAGTTTGGGCGAGGGGCTGGAAGCGGGCCTCATCCGCGAGCTGATCATTGCAGACGGCGGCTCGCAGGATGCTACCCGCACGATAGCCGAAGCCGCAGGCGCCGACTGGCTCACAGGGCCGGCAGGGCGCGGCGTGCAAATTGCACAGGGCATTGCGGCCGCCAAGGGGGCGTGGCTGCTCGTTTTGCACGCCGATACGGTGTTGGAGGCGGGCTGGTCGCGGCCCGTTCTTTCGCATATCGCAAACGCCCCCGACAAAGCTGGCTATGGCCGGCTTGCCTTCGCCACACGCGGCTTTGCGCCGCGCTTTGTGGCGGGCTGGGCGAATCTGCGTGCGCGTTTCCTTGGCCTGCCGTATGGCGATCAGGCGTTGCTCATCTCGGCGGAATTACTCGCAAATACAGGCGGCTACCCGAGTTTGCCGCTGATGGAGGATGTCGCCCTTGCACGCGCCCTTAAGGGAAAGCTCGTGCCGCTCGGGCTTACTGCCCTGACAGACGCGAGAAAATACGAGAAATCAGGCTGGATGCGCCGCGGTTCGCGGAACCTCTGGCTGCTCTTGCGCTACTTCCTCGGCGCAGACCCTGCCGCTCTAGCGCGGCTTTATCGGCAGTCTGACCGCTCGTCTTGAACTGCAAGTCATGCAGCCGCGCATAGACGCCATCGCCCTTGAGCAGCGCCTCATGCGTGCCCTCGTCCACAACGCGCCCTGCGTCCATCACAACAATCTTGTCTGCGTCGCGCACCGTTGAAAGCCTGTGCGCAATCACCAGGGTTGTGCGCCCCTTCGAGAGCCGCTCAAGCGCCTCCTGAACCACAGCTTCAGATTTGGCATCCAAAGCCGATGTCGCTTCATCGAGTAGCAAAATAGGCGTGTCGCGCAGCAAAGCCCGTGCAATCGCCACCCGCTGGCGCTGCCCGCCCGAAAGGGCGGAGCCGCGCGGCCCGACTGGGGTGTCCAGCCCGTCAGAAAGCTGTGGCAAGAAATCAGCCACATGCGCCGCTTCGATCACCTCTTTCAAACGCGCCTCGCTCACATCCGTGCGTCCAAGCAGGATATTTTCGCGCAGGGTTTCATCAAACAAAGCGGCATCCTGACTCACGACAGAAAACAGCCCGCGCAAATCTTCCAAAGACATATCGCGCGTTTCCACACCTCCGATGGTGGCATTGCCGCTGTCCGGGTCAACAAGCCGTGTGAGCAGGTTGAAAACCGTCGATTTCCCCGCGCCGGAAGCTCCCACAAGCGCTGTGGTCTTGCCCGCTTCCGCCGTCAGTGTTGCGCCGTTCAAAACAGTGGTGTCCCCATAGGAAAGCGTGACATTGCGCAACTCGATCCCGGGTGTGCCCTTTGGCGCAGGCTTGGGGGAAACAGGGGATTTCAGGCTCGGCTCCGTCTCCAGAAGCTCGCGCAGACGCTCGATACCCGAAGCCGCTATTTGCCATTGTCCGCTCACCGCACCAAGGCGGCGCAACGGCTCGAAAGCAAAACCGATTGCGGTGAAGAAAGACATGAACTGCCCAACCGATTTTTCGCCCGCAATAATCTCGGAACCGCCGTAAACCAGCACGCCGACAAAGCCGAGGCCCGACATGATATCAATCATCCCCGGCACAATGGCACTGCCCGCTTGGGCGCGCACTTCGGCCTTCACAAGCTTGTTGGTCAAGGCGCCGTAACGCTGGCTCTGATAGCCCTCAAGGCGGTTAAGCTTTACAGGAACAATCCCGTGGAACACCTCGTCGAGGCGTGTGGCCAGCTTTGCGCCAAGGTCACGCGCCTCGCGCGCGCGACGGCGGACAAATTTCTGCACAAGCCGCGTAGGCGCCAGCACCAAAGGTGCGCCGATCAGGGCCACAAGCGTCCACTTCCAATCAACCGAGATCGCTACCCCCATCAGCACGAAAAGCGTGATAAAGTCACGTCCCGCCCCCATAATGAGCGCGCGCCAACCTTCGTTGATGGCAGCAACATCCGTCTGCACCCGTTGGATCAGAAATCCGGGCGGGTGAGTCTGGTGAAAAGCCCCGTCCTGACGCATGATATGGGCCAGCAGATCGGTGCGCAGCGCCGCCGCCATCTTTTGCATGATATACGCCAGCGTAATTTTTTGCCCGACAGCGGCCACAGCCCGCCCCGCAAAAATAGCAAAGATCGCCAGCGCCACCCACCTGATCGCACCTTCGTTGCCGGCGATGAACACCGTGTCAAACATCGGGCGCATGATGTAGCTGAGCCCGCCCAGCATGGAGCCTTCGATGATCATGAAAACAAGTGACAGCAGGAGAAACCCTGTAAAGCGACTGAGGTAGTTGCGCCAGATCCAGCGGAAAAGTTTATCCCCGTTCTGTTCGTTGCTGTGTTGGGGGGTATCGCTCATTATGGGCCAATCTTTATTGCCTTTCATAATCGTTTAGAGAAGGGGCCGCGCGCTGGCAAGGTTTCGCCGCATACGACACAGCATTGACGCTGCGCAGCATCGGGCTAAAGTCCCCGGAATATTCGCTAAGGAGAGACACAATGTCAGGCGCAGGTGGACGTGATTATCTAGCAATTCCAGGCCCATCGGTGATGCCCGATGCCGTTCTGCGTGCCATGCACCGTGCTGCGCCCAATATTTATGCAGGCGAACTTCCCGATATGATGCCCTCGCTTATTGAGGGTCTCAAAAAAGTTGCCCGCACAGACCATTTCGCCACGATCTATATCGGCAATGGCCACGCCGCATGGGAGGCCGCGCTCAGCAACATCGTGCGTGAGGGGGATACCGTTCTTGGCGTCATCAATGGCCACTTTGGCCGCGGCTGGGCGCGCGTGGCAGAAGGTCTCGGCGTCAATGTCATCCCGCTCGATTGCGGCCTCAAAGCGCCCGCGCAAGGCGAAGCGCTGGAAGCTGCCCTGCGCGCTGATAAAGAAGGCAAGATCAAAGCTGTCCTCTGCACCCATGTCGATACCTCGACCTCGGTAAAAAACGATATCGCCACCCTTCGCGCCGCGATTGATGCGGCGGGTCACAGTGCGCTTCTGGCGGTTGATTGTATCGCCTCGCTCGGTTGTGACAGGTTCGAGATGGACGCTTGGGGCGTCGATGTCATGGTCGCAGCTTCGCAAAAAGGGCTTATGGTTCCGCCCGGCCTCGGCTTTGTTTTCTTCAGCGATAAGGCCGCAGCCGTCCGCAACTGTATGGACCGCGTCAGCCATTACTGGGATTGGGGCCCGCGCAGCGCGCCCGAAGCGCTCTGGCAATATTTCGCAGGCACAGCCCCCACACATCACCTCTACGGGTTGCAAGCCTCGCTCGAGATGATCCACTCCGAAGGCATGGAAGCCGTCTGGGCGCGCCACGAAAAGCTCGCTGGTGCTATCTGGGCAGCCTGTGAAACCTGGGGGCAGGGCGGCCCGCTTACGCTCAACGTGCCGGAGCCCGCGCACCGCTCAACGGCTGTCACCTCGCTGCACATCGGCAAAACAATAGGCACACGCCTGCGCCAATGGACCGAGGGTGAAGCCGGCCTCACACTCGGCATCGGCCTTGGCATGGGCAACGAGGAGGACCCGATGGCCGACGGCTACTTCCGCATCGGCCACATGGGCTACGTTAATCCACAGATGATCATGGGCGCTCTGGGCAGCATCGAAGCGGGCCTCGCCGCCCTGCAAGTCCCACGCGGTTCAGGAGCGCTGGACGCAGCGGCGCAAGCACTGGCATAAAGGACAGCAACGTCTTTCTGCGAGACAAGCTTGCCACTCGGTTGTGAGGGAGCGTCTATGCACATCAGCCTGCTTCCCGCCGTTAAGGAACAAGTGCCGCCGGTGTTTTGCCGGAATGAACCAAAGGATTCAGAATGCCTGCTGACATAGACAAGCTTGCTCTGCCCATGACGCGGCCAATCGTTGCAACGATCGCGACGGTGTTTAGAGCTGATCATGTGCTGCTGGTGCGCCGCGCGAACCCGCCGGATGCGGGCAAGTGGGGCTTTCCGGGCGGAAAAATAGATCTCGGAGAATCTATTCAAGATGCAGCCGTCCGCGAAGTTCTTGAGGAAACCGGGGTGCACGTAACAGCACAGCAGGTCTTCACAGCAGTCGATGCTTTCGACCGTGATGAAAAAGGCATGGTGCGCCATCACTACGTCTTAGCGGCTGTCCTCTGTTCTTGGGTGTCGGGTGAGCCGATTGCGGGTGATGACGCCCTTGAGGCCCAATGGTTTCCGATGACTGAGCTAGGCACAGGAAATCTTGCTCTTAGCCTGGACGTGGAAGATGTCGCTCGGCAGGGTGCTGCAATCGCCACATGAGTCTGGTCACGGCAGCGACAGAATGGCCGCTTTAGGCTCAAACCTAGCCTCTGCCACGTCCGTGCACCCCTTCAGCTTTCAACCCAAATCGTCACCGGCCCGTCATTGACCAGACTTACTTGCATGTCCGCGCCAAACTTCCCCGTTTCAACAGGTACGCCAAGCGCCGCGAGATCCTTTGCAAACAGCTCATAAAGCCGCTCGCCCACGTCAGGCGCGGCGGCGGCAGAAAAGCCGGGGCGGTTGCCGCGGGATGTGTCTGCCGCCAGTGTGAACTGGCTCACCACAAGGGCCCCGCCCTCAATGTCCAGAAGCGAGCGGTTCATCTTGCCTGCCTCATCCTTGAAAATGCGCAACTTCGAAACCTTGGCCGCCAGCCTCGCGGCGTCCTCCTCTCCGTCGCCCTGCATGGCGCAAACCAGAATCATCAGCCCATGCCCGCAGCCGCCAATCCGCTCGCCCTCGACGCGCACTTGCGCCTCTTTCACCCGCTGAAGTAGCGCTCTCATTTTACCCTCGCTCAGTTTGCGCGCAAGAAGGCCCAAAAGCTTGAGCGAGGTCAAGGCGCATACATTCAAAACACGGTATAAAAGGAGCTGACACTAACAAAAGGAACACGCGACATGACGGCAAAGTCTCCAACTCCGGCAAACACACCTGCGGCAGCAAATGCGAAGCACCCCAAACCTTCACTCGAAGAGGTGCGCCGTGCGTTTGAGAACGGAATCTACCCTTACAAAACCAAACTTGGTAAAAGAGACTACGAAGCCCAAAAAGCCGCGCTTCAGGCCGAGCTTCTGAAAGTCCAGCACTGGGCGCAGGAGACAGGCCAGAAATTTGTCATGCTGTTTGAGGGCCGCGATGCGGCAGGCAAGGGCGGCACGATCAAACGCTTCACCGAGCACTTGAACCCGCGCACCGCGCGCGTTGTGGCCTTGAACAAACCCACAGATGAAGAGCGCGGCCAATGGTATTTCCAGCGCTACATCCAGCACCTGCCCACACAGGGCGAGATCGTGCTCTATGACCGCAGCTGGTATAACCGCGCAGGTGTCGAGCGGGTCATGGGGTTCTGTGAGCCGAACGAATATCTGGAGTTCATGCGCCAGACACCCGACTTCGAGCAAATGCTCGTCCGTTCCGGCATCCGGCTCTACAAATACTGGTTCTCCGTCACACAGGAAGAGCAGGCCCGCCGTTTTGCCAGCCGCGAGACCGATCCGCTCAAACAGTGGAAGCTGAGCCCGATTGATAAAGCCAGCCTCAACAAATGGGATGACTACACCGAAGCCAAAGAGGCGATGTTCTTTTACACCGATACCGCCGACGCACCTTGGACCGTGGTGAAATCAAACGACAAAAAGCGCGCGCGCCTTGCCTGTATGCGGCATTTCCTCGCGAGCCTCGATTACCCCGGCAAAGATGTCGAACTCGTGGGCGAACCTGATCCGCTGATTTGCTCAAGCGCCAATCACGTGATTCACCGCACAGATCACATTCTGGGTGCCTCCCTGCACCCCGATCAACGCCGCGGAAAGTAAACATCAAGCAAATCGAAGGGGTTGGCGCTTTTCCGCCAGCCCCTTTTCGCTCCCATTGCAGGCAGGGGGATAGCAATCTAAGGCTTTCACATGCGTTTTCTAACCGCCCTTTTCATATGTTTTGCCGCTCCTCTCGGGGCGCACCCGCATGTCTTTGTCGAGACAGGCTTGCGACTTGTCGTGGATGAAAGCGGGCAAGTGGCAGGCGTCGAGGTGACATGGCGCTATGACGAGCTTTATTCTCTCCTTGTTCTTGAAGATATGGAGCTTGATAGCGACTTTGATGGCAAGCTCACGCAGGCCGAACTGGCCCAACTCGACGGGTTTGATCTGCAATGGATCGAGGGCTTTGAGGGCGACCTCTATGCGCAGGCCGGCGCTGGAAAGCTGGTGCTCGGCCCGCCCGAGAACCGTGGCACAACCGTTGATGCCGGTCATATCACCTCACGCCATTACCGCGCGCTTGCCGACGGGCCGAAGGCGCTCAGCCTCAAGGCGTTTGATCCGACCTATTACACCGCCTACGACCTTGGCCTCGGAGTTCACATGCCTGCGGGCTGCAAATCCAATGTGGTAAAGGCCGATCTTGAAGCGGCCTACAAACTGGAAGCGGAGCTTCTGGGCGATGATGTTGACGACCCCGAAGCCGACTACCCCGAAGTCGGCGAAGAATTTGCAGATGAGGTTATTGTAACATGCGCATCGGACTCCTGATTTTTGCCCTCGCAGCCGTGATGGCCCTGGTGGTCTGGCTCTGGGGCATGGGGGGAGCCGCGGACCTTTCGGCTTGGGCGTCCGAAGGCCAGCGCAAAGTGCAAAACGCAATGGCAGGCCTCTTGCGCGCGCTGAAAGGCGGCGAGCCGGGGGCCTTCTGGGGGCTTATGGGGCTGTGCTTTGCCTATGGCTTCTTTCATGCGGCAGGTCCGGGCCATGGCAAGCTGATCATCGGCGGATACGGTGCCGCGCGGCGCGTGCCGGTGCTCAGGCTTTCGGCTCTCGCTGTCCTCTCAAGCCTCGGGCAGGCGGCGGCAGCCGTGCTGTTGGTCTATGCCGGCGTCTTCGCCTTTGGACTCACGCGTCAAGCCATGACAGGCCTTGCAGAAGACTGGCTTGCGCCCGCCTCCTATATCGCGATTGCGCTTGTCGGGGCCTGGCTTGCCCTGCGCGGGGCGCGAAAGCTCTATTCGATCTGGAAACATCGCGGCCATGCCCATCACGACCATGACCATCACACCGACGGCAGCTGCGGTTGCGGCCACAAACACGGCCCCAGCGCCGATGAGGCCGCCCATGTCCACAGCCTGCGCGACGCGCTTCTGGTGATCGGCTCTGTCGCCATACGTCCCTGCACAGGCGCACTTTTCTTGTTGATTCTCACCTGGCGGCTCGAGATTGATCTGGTCGGGATTGCGGGAGCCTTTGTGATGGGCTTCGGCACAGCCAGTGTAACGGTGATCGTTGCAGTGCTCTCGGTTTTGATGCGCGAAAGCGCTTTTGGTGCGGTGGCCGAAAGCGGCACGGCTCTCAGGCTTTCGGCGCTTCTGGAGCTTGGGGCCGGAGCGCTTATTGCGGTTGTGGCGCTTTCGCTGGTTTAGCTGGTGTCTGAATGAGGTTTTGCGCTGCACTTCGTGCATCGCTCAGGGGGGCGGGCCGCTAAAGCGGCCCGCCCCCCTGCTTGTATCTGGTGTATATGCCGGATTTGAAGTGTTGAGCGCTTTTATGGCGCAGGATTTGGATATTTAGAGCAATAAGAAAGGGATTTAGCCTTTGTGAGCTTCTTCCAGGGCTTCGGGGAGGGCGGCTTTGAAGGCTGCGAGATCGCCCTCCGTGCCGCAGCTGACGCGAATGCAGCGGTTTTGCGGGACAACGAAGGGCATACGCACGAAGATGCCACGCTTGATCAGCCCATCCAGCACAGCCTTGGCAAACGCGCCATCTTTTCCGCAGTCGATTGCCACGAAATTGGCGGCAGAGGGCAGGGCTTTGAGCCCGTTGTCAGCCGCGATTTCGGAAATACGGCTGCGTGCAGCGGCAACATTGGCAAGTGTCTCGGCAAGGTAGCTTTGGTCTGCCAATGCCGCCAGAGCGCCTATCTGGCTGGTGCGGTTCATGCCGAAGTGATTGCGGATCTTGTTGAACGCCATAATCAGCGGGGCCGCGCCCATCGCATAGCCGACACGAGCGCCTGCCATGCCGTAAGCTTTTGAGAAGGTGCGCATACGGATGACGCGTGGATCGTTGATATCGACAGGGGCGGCCGTGCCCTCGGGGGCGAATTCGATATAGGCTTCATCCAGCACCAAGAGGCAGCCCTCGGGCAGGTCATCAAGCCTTTTGAGCACGTCAGCACCTTTGCGCCATGTGGCCATCGGGTTGTCGGGGTTGGCGAAATAGACGAGCTTGGCATCGGTTTCGCGCGCCTTCAGCATCAGCGCGGACAGGTCTTCATGATCGTCACGATACGGCACTTTGTGCAATACGCCGCCAAAGCCTGCGACATGATAGTTGAAGGTCGGGTAAGCCCCATCGGAGGTGACGACAGTATCGCCTTCACCGATCATCAAGCGCACCAGATAGCCCAAAAGCCCGTCGATACCTTCACCGACCATGATGTTCTCGGGCGCGCAGCCGTGATGGGCCGCCAGAGCCTGCCGCAAGTCGTGGTTCTCGCTGTCGCCATACATCCAGATACCCGAGAGGCTTTCGGCCATGGCCGCAAGCGCCAACGGCGAGGGGCCGAAGACATTTTCGTTCGCTCCGATACGGGCGGAAAACGCAACACCCGTGGCACGCTCATGCGCCTCGGGGCCGACAAAAGGGACGGTGGCGGGCAGGCTCTCGGCGAGCTTGGTGAGGCGTGTATGTGTCATGCGCTATCGTTAATCCAAACAGGGGCGCGGCGGCAAGTGGCCTTGTAAGCTTCGCGAGAGCACTTACATGAGACTCACTCGCAACTGGAGGGCTGAACATGGCCAAACTTACCCGCCGCGGCTTTATCGGAACCACTCTGGCAGCCGGAGCGGCACGCACAGTTCCAACTGTGGCCAGCAAAACGGGCAGCCGGCGCATCCTTACGCTGGTCTATGATAAATCGCTGGGCATGATGCGCGCGGTCGAGAAGATTGTGCCTTTACGTTAAGCTTTTGCGAAAGCAGCGCACGGGTTAGTCTCTTTTCAAAGAGGAGTTTTGCCCATGGCCCGTGTCACCACCGAAATCAAAGATCATATCGCCCATGTCACGCTCACCCGCGCTGACAAAATGAACGGCGTCGATATCGAAATGGCCAAGGCCCTCGTTGCGGCGGGGCAAGCTCTTCTAACAGATGACAGCATCAGAGCTGTGGTTCTCTCGGGCGAGGGGCGGGCCTTTTGCGCCGGGCTTGATGTGCAGAGCTTCGCCATGTTGGCGGCGGGCGATCCCGAAGCCACGATCATGCCGCGAGAATATGGCAGCACCAACCTCTTTCAGGAACTGGTCCTGATCTGGCGGCGTATCCCTGTGCCGGTGATTGCTGCTCTGCATGGTGTGGTTTATGGTGCGGGCTTCCAACTGGCGCTTGGCGCCGATATCCGTATCGCTCACCCCGAGACGCAGCTTGCAGTCATGGAGATGAAATGGGGCCTTGTGCCCGACATGGGCGGCATGGTTCTGATGCCACAACTCACCCGCTCCGATGTGATCCGCAAGATGACCTATACCGCCGAGCCGGTGAGCGCCGCACAGGCGCTTGATTGGGGCTTGGTGACCGAGTTGTCTGACACGCCGCTGGAAGCTGCCGAGGGGCTGGCGGCGACAATCGCCTCAAAAAGCCCTTCAGCCATTCGTGCAGCCAAGCGGCTCATCGGGGTTGCCGAAAGCGATGCTGGTGACGATGCAGTTCTGCTGGCCGAAAGCCGTGAGCAAACCGATCTTGTCGGCAAGCCGCACCAGATGGAAGTCATCGCCGCGAACATGCAAAAACGCGCACCGGAATTCTGAGGGCGCTGGGGGCATCGCGCGCTGCCTTAACTTAATTTCTGTTAACGAACAGGCGATTCACGCGGTGCACGGGTTGTGCACGCATGGTGCACGCTTTTCACCCCCTGTTTCTGGGGTTGCTCCGCAGCGTTAACCCCAGCGTGCGCTGCTTTCAGGGTTTGACATGTGTTGCCCCTTTTGACCCTTGGGTTTTGCCTGCGTATTCGCTAGACCTTGAGGCAACGGAACACCCCAAGAAGGGCTGAAGATTATGGCGATGGAAAAGACATTTAACGCAAGCGAAGCTGAACCTCGCATCACCGCGATGTGGGAGCGCGCCGGAGCTTTCCGCGCGGGAGCCAACCGCTCGCGCGACGAGAGCTTCACAATCATGATCCCGCCGCCCAACGTGACAGGCGCTTTGCACGTTGGTCACGCCTTCAACAACACGCTTCAGGACATCCTGATCCGCTGGCATCGTATGCGTGGTTTCGACACGCTCTGGCAGCCCGGACAAGACCACGCAGGCATCGCCACGCAGATGCAGGTCGAGAAGATGCTGGCGGCCTCGGGGCAGCCTTCGCGGGGAGAGTTGGGCCGCCAGAAATTCCTTAAGAAAGTCTGGGAGTGGAAGGGGCAATACGGCGGAACGATTGTGGAGCAGCTCAAGCGCCTTGGCTGCTCATGTGATTGGAATCGCAACGCTTTTACCATGGCGGGCGCCGAGGGTGACCCCCGCGTTGGCCATGAAAACTCGGCCAATTTCCATGATGCGGTGATCAAGGTTTTCGTTGAAATGTACGACCAGGGCCTGATCTATAGAGGCAAGAGACTGGTCAACTGGGACCCGCATTTCGAGACCGCGATTTCCGATCTTGAGGTTGAGAATATCGAAGTCGCCGGCCATATGTGGCATTTCAAATACCCGCTCGCAGGCGGCGCGACATATACTTATGTCGAGAAGGACGAAGACGGCAATGTGACGCTCGAAGAAGAGCGCGATTATATCTCGATTGCGACGACCCGCCCCGAGACAATGCTGGGCGATGGAGCCGTCGCTGTTCACCCGGATGACGCGCGCTATGCGCCCATCGTCGGCCAGCTTTGCGAAATCCCCGTGGGGCCGAAAGAACACCGTCGCCTTATTCCGATCATTACAGATGAATACCCTGATATGACCTTCGGGTCTGGCGCTGTGAAAATCACCGGCGCGCATGATTTCAACGATTATGAAGTCGCCAAACGCGGCGGTATTCCGCTTTATCGTTTGATGGATACCAAGGGCGCAATGCGCTCGGACGGGGCAAGCTATGACGAGGCAGCGACTGTGGCTATGGATGTATCCAAGGGGTTGCAAACGCTCAGTATTTCAGAGGCTGATGCGCTCAATCTTGTGCCTGAGGACCTGCGCGGGCTTGACCGTTTTGAAGCTCGCAAAGCCGTTGTGGAGCAGATAACATCCGAGGGTTTGGCTGTGATGGTCAACGAGCAATACGAGGACGACGGCGAGCTCAAATCGCGCATCGTGCCTTACGTTGAAAACAAGCCGATCATGCAGCCGTTTGGCGACCGTTCCAAGGTCGTCATCGAGCCGATGTTGACAGATCAGTGGTTTGTCGATGCCGAAAAAGTTGTTGGCCCCGCGCTTGAGGCCGTGCGCTCGGGCGAGATCAAGATCATGCCTGAAAGCGGCGAGAAAACCTACTATCACTGGCTCGAAAATATCGAGCCTTGGTGTATCTCTCGGCAGCTTTGGTGGGGGCATCAGATCCCTGTGTGGTATGGGTTCGATCTCTCGGGCGAAGGCTTCAAGGACGATGAGGGCAATGGGGCTTTGGACCTTGTCGAGATGGGCCGTTTGCTCTCTGCCCAGCACTTGTTGAAAGGAGACGAGCGTCACCATGCAGCACCTGATTTTGAGACCGTGACGCAGCAGTTCGTCGACGTTCTCGCAGGCCTGCCTGTACCGCTTAATCACGCACGTGTTGTCGAAGTCGAGAGCCGCAATGCGGCTGCTGATGCCCTGTCGGAAAGCCTCGCAGAGTATGCGGCAAATCAGGACCCGACCAAGCTGATCTACCCCGTCTGGCGCGATGCCGACGTGCTTGATACGTGGTTCTCCTCTGGTCTCTGGCCGATCGGAACTCTGGGCTGGCCCGAAGACACCGACGAGATGAAACACTACTTCCCGACCGATGTTTTGATCACCGGTTTTGATATCCTCTTCTTCTGGGTTGCACGCATGATCATGATGCAGAAAGCCGTGGTAAACGATATTCCGTTTCACACGGTTTACCTGCATCAACTCGTACGTGACGAGAAGGGCAAGAAGATGTCCAAGACCACAGGAAATGTGATTGACCCGCTTGAAATCGTTGACGAATTTGGCGCAGATGCGCTGCGGTTTACCAACGCACAGATGGCGGCACTGGGGGGCGTTCTGAAGCTTTCTACGCAGAAGATTACAGGCTACCGGAACTTCACAACCAAGCTCTGGAATGCCGCGCGCTTTGCTGAAATGAATGAAGCTGTGGGCAGTGATGGGACTGTGCCAGAGGCCACAGCAACTGTGAACAAATGGATTATCGGTGAGACGGCCAAAGTGCGTGAAACGGTTGATGCGGCGCTTGAAGCCTATCGCTTCAATGATGCCGCCAACGCGCTTTATGCGTTTGTTTGGGGCAAGGTCTGCGACTGGTATGTCGAGTTTTCCAAGCCACTCTTGCTGGATGGCGATGACGCCACGAAGGCAGAAACACAGGCCGTCATGGCTTGGGTGATCGACCAATGCGTGGTGCTTTTGCACCCGATCATGCCGTTTATCACCGAAGAGCTCTGGGGCACTTTGGGTGAGCGCAAGAAAATCCTCGCGCACACCGATTGGCCAACTTACGGCAGCGAGCTTGTTGATGCGGCAGCGGATGCTGAGATGAACTGGGTCATTGGCCTCATCGAAGAAATCCGTTCTGTCCGCGCGCAAATGCATGTGCCTGCTGGCCTCAAAGTGCCAGTTGTGGTGCGCAACATGAGCGTTGAGGCCAAGGCGGCATATGAGGGCAACGAAGCTCTGATTAAAAAGCTTGCACGCATGGACGCGTTGCATGTTGTAACCGACTTCCCCAAAGGCACGGCTGCGCTGAGTGTGACGGGGGCCGAATTTGGCTTGCCACTTGCGGACATCATTGATGTCGATGCAGAGAAGGCGCGGCTTGAAAAGAGCCTTGGAAAACTGGCTAAAGAAATCGGCGGTATGCGCGGGCGGTTGGGGAACCCCAAGTTCGTGGAAAGCGCCCCTGATGAGGTGGTTGAGGAAACCCGTGCGAACCTTGCTGAACGGGAAGAGGAAGAGGGGCTGATGAAGGCCGCTCTCAAGCGTTTGGCCGAGATCTGATCTCGAATTTTGCTTCGCAAAATCCGATCCGCTGGGGGACGCTGTCCCCCAGACCCCCTGGGGTATTTAAGGCAATAAGAAAGGATGAACGCAGCAGAATTTAACTGCGGTCGATCTTTGTACTGAGATGGATAAGACTTTCTGAACTACGTACGCCTTTGGCTGCGCCGATATCATCGAGTGTTTCGTCAAGCGCTTCGGTTGTGGGGGCACTAAGGAGTGCAATGAGATCCCACCGCCCCGATGTTGTGTGAACCTGCTCGACACCCGTAAGTAGCTTGAGGCGGGCAAGAACGGCTGGTCCGGAACGCGGCTCGATCGAAATAAGCACGGTGGCACGCAAGGCCGCGCGCGCTTTGATGCCGCGCCGAAGGGTGTAGCCCGCTATGCTGCCGTTTGTTTCCAGCCGCTCGATCCGAGCCTGCACTGTGGTGCGCGCCAGCCCTAACTTGCGCGCCAGACTGGTCACCGAAGCGCGTGCGTTTTCGGCTAAAAGAGTGAGCAGCATTCTGTCAGTTTCGTCGTTATTCATTTTGGCCTGACATATTGACGTTCATTTCTGTCTTTTTATCCGAATTGACGCGATGAATCGACCAAATTTTGCGCCAAGCTGAAAAGAAAACGAGGCGGTGTTTATGTTTGAACGAACCATTTTTAAAAGCCCGGAAGAGCATCTTGGCCTGACGCGGCCTGATGAGCCCATAATGTATTTTTCGCCCCATGCATTACGGTCTCAAGCCGAGCGGTTTAGCCGCGGCTTTGACGGGCAGGTGACCTATGCGGTGAAGGCCAACCCTGCGCCTGAGGTTCTGGAAAACCTTGTCTCTGCCGGATTGAACGGGTTTGATGTGGCCAGCCCCGAGGAAATTTCGAGGGTGCGTGCCGCCTCGAAAACGGCTGACTTGCATTATAACAACCCTGTCAGATCGGGCGCTGAGATTGTGGAAGGCAAACGCGCGCGTGTGCGCTCCTGGTCGGTTGATGATGTCAGTGAGCTTGTAAAGCTTGGTGCGCCTTCGCATTCGCAAGAAGAAGTTTCGGTGCGCTTCAAGTTGCCTGTGAAGGGCGCGCATTATGACTTTGGCGCAAAGTTTGGTGCGACACCGGATGTCACCGTCGAGCTCTTGAAAGCGGTCGTAGCTGCGGGGTATCGTCCTGCGCTCACGTTTCATCCGGGCACGCAATGTGCTGCACCTGAAGTGTGGTCTGCCTATATTGTGGCGGCCGCCGATATCGCCAGTCGTGCAGGGGTGCAGCCCGAACGCCTGAATGTGGGTGGCGGTTTTGCTTCGCACCGTGGAGGTGTTGCTCCTGACCTCGAGCGCATCTTCAGAGAGATAAAAGCAACAGTGCGCGCTTGCTTCCCTCACCCGCCCGCGCTTGTCTGTGAGCCGGGCCGCGGGATGGTTGCAGATAGCTTTACTCTTGCAACACGTGTTAAAGCGCTGCGCCCCGATGGGGCTGTCTTTCTGAATGATGGGATTTATGGCGGGTTTGCGGAGTGGCGCGATATTTGTCCATCAAGCCGCATTCGTGTTCTGGGCGTTGACGGATCAGAGAAAAAGGGAGGTATGCAGTTAAGAAAGGTCTTCGGGCCTACCTGTGACAGCATCGACTGCTTACCTGACGAAGTGAGCTTGCCGCGTAAAATTGCAGAGGGCGACTATGTGCTTTTTGCCGGTATGGGAGCCTATTCGCTTGCCATTGCAACGGGGTTTAATGGATATGGTGTGCGGTCTGTTCTGACGGTCGGGCGTGTTTGATTGAGGCGGCGTGAGATGTAAAAGCGTGGGGCTTGTTCATGCTTTTGCAGCCGGTATTCATTGTTCGGCATGGATTTGCCCTGAGTGTGCCTGAATTGTGTGCCAGCCTCATCATCTATCGTTGAAGCCTCTTTGCGAACGCTTGCAGCTTGCCTACACTTTGAGAGGCGGCATATAGCCAGTGCAGCAGAGACCATCGGCTTTGTCGATCAAATGATATATGAGGTTCAGGTAAAAGTAGTCGCAGGATCATGTCACTCTATCAGCTAGGAAAACGCCTTTTTGGCCTGATATGGCCAGATCAAAGGCAGGGGCAGACCGCGCTTTCGAAGGTGCGTGGGCCTATGAGCCATGTGATCGTTCTGGATGGCACGATGTCTTCGCTTAAGCCGGGGTGCGAAACAAACGCAGGCCTCACTTACCGTCTTCTGAGTGAGGTGGGGGGCTCTGTATCGGTTTACTATGAAGCTGGCGTTCAATGGCAGGACTGGCGCAGCACCCATCATGTTATGATGGGGCGCGGCGTAAACCGGCAGATCAAGCGCGCTTTCGGCTATTTGGCCTCACGTTATCGGCCAGGTGACAATATCTTTTTCTTTGGATATTCACGCGGTGCGTATGCTGTGCGTTCGCTTGCAGGAGTGATTGACGCAGTGGGGCTCTTGCGCGCAGATGCAGCGACAGAACGAAATGTCGAGCAGGCCTACAGACTTTATCAGCGAGGTGCGAGTGACAAGCTGAAAGCGGCTTTTCGCAAGGCGAATTGCCATGCGCAAACCGAAGTTGAAATGGTTGGAGTGTGGGATACGGTCAAGGCTCTTGGACTTCGCGTGCCCATTGTCTGGCGCTGGACCGAGGGCGACCATGACTTTCACAATCACCAGTTGGGCGGCTCAATTCGCCATGGCTTTCAGGCGCTGGCGCTGCATGAGACACGTTCGATTTTCGAGCCTGTTCTCTGGGAATGCCCCAATGATTGGCAGGGCCGTGTCGAGCAGGTCTGGTTTCCCGGTGCGCATGGGGATGTTGGCGGGCAGCTTGGCGGCGATGAAGCCGCCCGGCCGCTTGCTAATATCCCTCTGGTCTGGATGCTTGAGAAAGCCGAGAGTTGCGGGTTGCTTTTACCAGTTGATTGGCAACAGCGGTTTGTCCAAGATCCAATGGCCAAATCTGTTGGAACATGGAGCGGGTGGGGCAAACTGTTCTTGCTGCGCCGTCAGCGGAGTATTGGTTCTGGCGCGTGTGAAAGCATACACGAGAGTGTTGATGCGCGGGCAAGTGCTGCGGGAAGCGCGGCAGGCCTATCCCGAATTAAAGCGCCAAAGTTCAATCCATAAGCGCGCGCGGCACGACAAAGTCGTGGAACTCTCCCTGCCCAAAGCGCAGGTCGGCCCAAGTATCGCAGTTAAAGTCGACAACAAGTGTTGCGGCTGTCGGGAAAAGCGCGAAGGCCTCGTCTTGCGGCGCCTTTGCAACTATAGACTCTGCAAAAAAGGCAGCGCCTGGGTTGTGCCCCAGAAGCAGAACGCAGGAGCCTTTTGCTTGGTATTGTAAAAGCTGGAGCATCCTGTCTTCACTGGCATGATAGAGGGAGGGGAGAAAGATCGGCTCTAAAGCCAACCCCAAGCGTTCAAATGTTTCGCGCGTACGTGCCGAGCTTGAGCATAAAACTTGATCTGGCATGTAGTTGTTATCTTTGAGCCAGGCTCCTATGGCGTCGGCGCTGCGCTGACCCCGGGGGGATAGTGGACGGTCATGGTCTGGCAAGCTCAGGTCATCCCAGCTTGATTTGGCATGACGCATCAGGATCAGGCGGAGGCTCATAGGAAGCTCCTCATGTGGAAAGCGGATTGCTTGGGCAAGCGCCCGTAACGTTCGGATATAGGGCAGGCACGGCGAGTGAGGCAGCCGCCTGTTAAGCAGTTTTGCCCCTGTGCACTTGAAATATGGGATTTGCACTTGGGCACATCATATAGCTGGCTCTCGTCAAGTGCTGCGACGGGGCAGGCTTTGAGGCAGGGTTTCGCGATACAGGTATCGCACGGGTTTTGGGCCGGCTCTTCAAGAGTAAGCTTCCGACGGAGGCGCACGGCACCTCGGTAAGAGACCATAAGACCTGCGCGCGCGTGAACGAGCATCCCAACAGGAGATTGCCAAGCTTGCCCGCTTGCCAGAGCCCAGCGCATGAAGGGCGGATAGGGCGGCCCGTCAGACGGGAAAACGGCAACCCCGCCCCAGTGTTGTGCCAGAGTAGCGATGACACGCTTTGACCAACGGTCAAGTGGGTCGGAAGTGTTGTCCAGATACTCGGGGGAGGAGCTGAATGTGGCCCAGAAGCCCGGTTCATTTGGGCCAAGCAAGACGATGGTGTCTTCGCCCTCATAGAGCGCACCAAATACGGAGAGAGAGCAGGTTTCGGGCGCAGGCTTCAGCGCTTGGCGAAGGGCAACCATAGGCTCCAACCAAGCTTTGAAGGTCGATCATCTTGCCATTGAAGGCCGATCTTCATGTCATCATGGCCCGCCTTGGGCTGGGCAATATATGTGCGAAACAGCTTGTCCCAGATCGACAGCGAGAAGCCGTAATTGCTGTCATGCTCGGAGCGGTGAACGGAATGATGAACGCGGTGCATATCTGGCGTAACAAGCACGAGACGTAAAATCCGGTCAAGCCAGAGCGGCAAAGCAAGGTTGGAATGGTTGAACATCGCCGTGCCATTGAGAATGATCTCAAACAGAATAATCGCCAGAGCTGCCGGCCCCATAAGGTAAACAAGCCCGACTTTGAGCAACATTGAAAGAGCGATTTCAATGGGGTGAAAGCGTATGGCTGTCGTTACATCAATTTCGGTGTCGGCGTGGTGCACGCGATGCAACCGCCAGAGCAAAGGCACTTTGTGGGTGATCAAATGTTGTAGCCAGATAGCGAAATCAAAGAACAGAACAGCCAGCAGGATTTCAAGCCAGCTTGGCCAGTCGAGCAGATTGAAAAGGCCCCATCCGTTTTGCTCGGCATCAACGGCGGCGCCCACAGCAAGTAGCGGCAAGGCAAAGGCCATGAGCCGCAACATGCCTGTATTGAGCAGGGTTATGGCCCAATTTGTCACCCAGCGTTTGCTACGCGCTATCTTGCGTGGCCGGCGCGGCAACAATGCTTCGGCACTTGCCAGAAGCACGAAGAGGCCGAGAAAGATAGAGAGGCGAATGAGCGTTTCATGTTCCATATGTTGAATGTGATATCCCTTTTGGCGAAACACAAGTCACGCCTGTGTCAGCCTCTGATGAGCGTTCCTGCACCGTGCGATGTGTAAAGCTCGAGCAGGCAGGCATTGGGTGCGCGTCCGTCCAGGATGACCACACCGCGCACGCCACCATCAATCGCCATAAGCGCGGTTTCGGTCTTCGGAATCATACCGCCTGCGATGGTTCCGTCCGCAATCATATCTCTGATGGTTTGCGAGGTCAGTTCTGTAAGCACGTCGCCTTTGGCATTTTTTACACCTTCGACATCAGTGAGAAGCAAAAGCCTGTCTGCTTTCAATGCGGCAGCTATCGCGCCGGCGGCCGTGTCGCCATTCACATTGAATGTTTCACCGTTGCGCCCAGCGCCCAGGGGCGCAATCACAGGGATTGTGCCTTTTTCGAAGAGGTCTTTCAGGATGGTCGGATCCATCTCGGATGGTGTGCCCACAAAGCCGAGGTCCGGATCTGTCTGGTCACAAATCATTAGGTTTGCGTCTTTTCCGGACAGGCCAACAGCCTTACCGCCCTGACGGTTGATTGCTTGGACGATACGTTTGCCAACAAGGCCGGAGAGCACCATTTCAACAACTTCAACAGTTGCGGCATCAGTGACACGCTTGCCGTTAACGAACTCGCTTTTGATCCCGAGGGCGGCAAGCTTTTCGTTGATCATGGGGCCGCCGCCGTGCACGATAACGGGGTTCACGCCGACGGTTTGCATCAGCACTATATCGCGGGCAAATTCGTCCATTGCCGCATCATCACCCATGGCGTGGCCGCCAAACTTTACCACAACGATTGAACCGTTGTAGCGTTGAAGGTTTGGCAGTGCTTGGTTGAGTGTGCGGGCCGTGGCGATCCAGTCGCGTTTCATATCTTGAGTTCTCATTTTAAGCGCCTTGTTGCGGTTAAACGATATGACCTTATTGCGCGCTGCCGTGCAAGCGGTCAGCTTTATTCAAGCGTCGCAATCACCGCGCGGAGGATATCAATACCATCGCCTTTTTCACTCGACGTAAGGATAATCTCGGGGAAGGCAGCAGGGTGCTTGGCCAGCGCTTTGCGAGTGGCCTCAATCGCGCGCTCACGGTCGGCGTCTTTTACTTTGTCCGATTTTGTCAGAACGACTTGAAAAGTCACAGCCGAACTGTCGAGGAGGCTCATGATCTCTTCATCAACGGCCTTAACGCCATGACGCGCATCAACCAGAACAAAGGCGCGACGCAGGTTCTGGCGGCCCGACAGGTATTGTTTGAGAAGGCGTTGCCACTTTTCAACCACAGCAAGCGGCGCATTGGCAAAGCCGTAGCCCGGCAAATCAACAAGATAGTGACTTTCACCAATGTTGAAAAAGTTAATTTCTTGCGTGCGACCCGGCGTGTTAGAGGCGCGCGCAAGGCCCTTGCGGTTGGTCAATGCGTTAATGAGTGTCGATTTGCCCACATTCGAGCGCCCCGCAAAGCAAACTTCAAGGCGGTCGCCTTCAGGAAGTCCTGACATGGCAACAACACCTTTGACGAACTCGGCACCACCACCTGCAAAAAGTTTGCGCCCTTTTTCACGGGTAAATTCATCAGGCGTTTCGGCGAGGGGGAAGGGAAGTTGCATCATAGCACCTTTGCTTTATCGCCGCGCTTTATGAGGCCCGAACGAGTGACTTCGGCATAGACACCAAAATCTTGATGGCCCCAGCCGTCCTTGAGAAGCGCGAGTGTGTCAGTGTCGCGCTCGCCCGATTTGGGCGAGGCGGTTGTGTGTTTGCAGCGTATCACACGCTCCTTGATTTCAAGCTCTGCCGCACCGATCTCGATCCGCTTGCCGATCCAGTCGAACTCTTCCCAAGGTGCAAAACCCTCAAGCCAGATGTTTCCGCGCCAGCGTTCTGCCTCAAGAGCATGCCCAAGCCTGTCTTCTACAGCTTTGTGGGAGGCCGCGTTCATAAGTGAAACAGAGGGGAAGGGCGTGTCGGTAAACCCACGCTGACTGGCACGGATCACCCGTTCAGACTGAGCACGGTTTTCGGGGATGAGTGGACCAGCCCAGGCGACGAGTTTTTCACCTTCTGTATCCGGGTCAAACTCAAGTGTCCCAATTTCGGGGTGCGTCAGCCGCACACAGCCTGTGGCTTCGTCGAGTTCGGCATTTATCGCCGCGAGGCTTGGGGCTTTTGTGCCGATCGAGAAGTTTTGGCAGGGCACCCACTCAGAACCATCAGCCACCGAACTGTCATGCGCAACGGCCCAAACCCTATCCCAAGGAAGGGTTTGGGCCTTGGTGAGCGTCACTTCACCTAGCGCTTCACGCCCGTGGCTTTTCACGGGGTAGCGCCAAAGCTGGGTGACGCGCCCGCTCATTCTTTGTCTTTCGACACCCGTTTGAAACCAGACCGGATGTTGCCGAACACGTCGGGTTTGTAGCCGTGTGAGCGCATGATCAGATATTGCTGGGTAAAGGTAATCGTGTTGTTTGCGATCCAGTAGATCACCAAGCCCGAGGCAAAGCTGCCGAGCATGAACATGAACACCCAAGGCATCCAACCGAAAATTTGCTGTTGGATAGGGTCCGAAGGCGCAGGATTAAGCTTCTGCTGTAGCCACATCGTGATCCCGAGGAGGAGCGGCAGAATACCGATGAAAACGAGCGCCATGATGGTGCCTGGCTCGGGGGCTGCCCAAGGGAAAATGCCGAAGAGGTTGAAGATCGAGGAGGTGTCAGGAGCCGAGAGGTCTTTGATCCAGCCGATCCAGGGAGCATGGCGCAACTCAAGCGTCACAAAAATTACTTTATAGAGCGAGAAAAAGATCGGGATTTGCAGCAGAATTGGCAAGCAGCCTGCAGCCGGATTGACCTTTTCCTTTTTGTAGAGCGCCATCATTTCTTGTTGGACTTTTTGGCGATCATCCCCTGCCTGCTCTTTAATTTTTTCCATCTGAGGCTGCAGCTCTTTCATCTTCGCCATTGAGGCGTAAGATTTATAAGCCAGCGGGAACAACAGAAGCTTGATGATGAAGGTCAAGCCAATGATGGCCCACCCCATATTTCCCAAGAAAGCATGAAGGTGGTGCAGGAGCCAGAACATTGGTTTGGTAATGAAGAAGAACCAACCCCAATCAATACTGTCCAGAAATTTGGGCACACCGCTATCGTCTTGGTAATTGCGAATGGTCTCCCATTCTTTTGCACCGGCGAACAGCCGCGAAGACACTTCTGCGCTTTGGCCTGGCGCAAGAGTTTCGGTTTTGTGCTTGGCCGTGGTTTGGAAGATGTTGCGGCTGGTATCTTTGAACGCGCTAATCTCGGCGTCTGGTTGGTCAACGATCAGCGTTGTCATCCAGTAATGGTCGGTGAACCCGGCCCAGCCTTTTTCACCGACGGGATATTCTTCGTGATTTCGTGCTGATTCGAAGTCGTCGTAGTCCGTTTCAGTGAGTTCCCCCCCTACGTGGCGGATTGCCCCTTC
Organism: Lentibacter sp. XHP0401; assembly: GCF_025751535.1. GTDB lineage: Bacteria > Pseudomonadota > Alphaproteobacteria > Rhodobacterales > Rhodobacteraceae > Lentibacter. The sequence goes on from NZ_JAOWLC010000004.1 coordinate 143,476, forward strand.
GTGCAGAATGAAGAAATTTTTGAGATCGGCTGGTTCACCGTGTCGGGCGATCGTTCCATAAGGTGCTAGGCTGACAGTGCCTGTACCGTTGTTCTGGACGGATTGTTTGACAGAAAACATGAAGTTTTCATCAAGCCCGACTTCGCGACGGAAAACGAGGCCAGCCCCATTCTGCCATTTCAGAGTGATTGGGCTATCGGGAGTGAGTGTTTCTCCGCTTTCAATCTCCCAAATCGTGTTTGGGCCAGGGACAAGCTCTGTCGACAGGCCGGCGCCCGGTGCCCAGCCGTAGAGGGCATAATAAGCGCCGTCTTCGCTCGTTGGCTTGAGCAATTGAACAATATCGCTGCCTTCTTTGAGGTCTTGGCGATAATTTTTCAGCTTCAATTCGTCAATCCGACCGCCAAGAAGCGAAATTGTACCTTCGACAACACTGCTTTCCACATTGATACGTGGAGCATTGACTGTTGGCTGCGCTGTGGCCGCGGTTGGTGCATCTGTTCCTGTCGCGGCGGTTGGCACGCTTGCGGTATCACCGGTAGCTGTTTGGCTGTTGGGAGCTGTTTCGGCAATTTGCTCTGGAGTTGGCTCGGGGGGAGGGAAGAAAAAACTCCATGCCAGAATAACAAGCATGCTGAGTGCAACCGCGAGAATGAGATTCTTGTTCTGATTGTCCATGAAGACCCAAGCCCTTTGCCTTTGAGAGTGACGCAGGTTCAACAGAGTGAAGGCGCGAAGGTCAAGCAGTTAATGGTGCTTTTGGGGTAAAAGGAGCCAGTATTCTGAACACCCGAGCAGTGGAGTGTTGTTAATTGTCTCTGTGCTGCCGCTTCTCATTATCTGTAAGGTCGAGCGCTCTAGGCTGATTTGCCGCGTATCTGAGGCAGAGCTCCTAGTGATGCATTGTGATTTTCAAGCCAGCCAAAGGTTTCATCAAAAGGCATAGGCCGTGCAATCGCGTAGCCCTGAACATGGGCGCAGCCGAGTTGGCCAAGGATGGCATGTTCGCCGGCTGTCTCGACGCCCTCGGCCAATGTTTCAAGGCCAAGTCTCTCGGCCATGGTTTGAATGGCCGAAACCATACGTTGCTGCTCTTGGTCTTTGTCGACCCGTGTGATGAAGGAGCGATCAATTTTTATCCGCTCAATCGCGAATCGGCGGACAGCCGTAATCGACGCGTGGCCCGTACCAAAATCATCCAGATCAACCCGGCAGCCCATTTGAGCCAGAGCGGCAAGGTTGCGCACTGCAGCATCCTCTGGTGAATTTGCGACGATTGTTTCAAGCACTTCGATGGTCAGGCGGTCCGGGGTAAGATTAAAGCGATCCAGATCCCAGCGAATTCTTTTGGCCAGTTTGGGATTGTGTAGCTCGTCTGAAGAAAAGTTCACGGCAACACAGGGAACAAACCAACCTGCCTTGTCCCATTCTTTGAGCGCGGCGAGCGCGCCGTAGAGAATGACTTCTCCCAAGCGTTCAAGTTGGCTCGAATCTTCAAGTGCGGGCAAAAACTCCGAGGGTGGAACCGTCCCGCGCGTGGGGTGTTGCCATCGGGCAAGGGCCTCAAAGCCTGTCACCTGTCCTGTGTCTGTCGAGATTTGCGGTTGGAACCAAGGGGCAATCTCTCCGTTATCCAATGCTGAGGATGCGTCTTTGACCAAGGCTTCCCGCCTCAGCGTCATTTTGCCCATTTTACTGCTATAAGCACGAATAGAGGAGGGGGCGTTGCGACAGGCCTCGTGTAAGGCTGCCTCTGCGGCTTTCAGCAAGGCAGGGCTTGAGGCTTCGGGGGTGCGCGCACTGAGGCAGATTCCAATAGCGCAGCTAACGTAGAGCGCCTGCATGTCTACTGACACAGGCTCTTCAGCGGCAGATTGAAGCCGCGCAGCCAGTTGAATGGCGCTTTCGAGTTCAAAATGCGGAACGGGTGCAATAAGCACAGCATAGCGCGCGCCACCGAGCCAGTAGATTTTGTCATGTTCTCGCAAAAGGGCACGGAACCGCTCTCCCAAACGCTGAAGGAGTACGCCACCAGCTTGCTGGCCGTACCGTTGCACCAGCGGGTCGAACTCTTCGAGCTGAATATAGAAAAGAGCGGTTTTTCGACCCGTCTCGGCGCATGCTAGAAGGGCCTCTTCAGCGTCATGCTCTAGCCTGTCGAGCATTGGCAAGCCAGTTGTACCGTCAACTTCCCTCATACGTGAGCCTCGCGCATCGCTGAGTGTTCCAAGCAGAAGGTAAACCAGCGGCAGCCCGAGAGCGACCATCACAAGAGCCATTTCCCCCGCGAGCCAGAAGGCACTCAGTGCGATAGCAGGCACAAAAGCAAGCATATGCGGCCCGAGCAGCCAGCGGCCGAATTCTTGTGTCTTGCCGCGTTTTGCTGTTTCGCCAGTGGCCGCCATCATCAATATCCCTCAAGTCGATTTGAAAGGGACGCTAACGCATTAGTCTCAACAGGCGATTAACGGAAGAGGGGCGGCAGATCGCTTGACTGGGTTTTCGGGCCTTCAGATCGCTCGAGCCCTTTGAAATCAAATAGATCGGGATCGAGAAGATGGCTTGGCCGTGCGTTCATCAAGGCACGAAACATGACCTGACGCCGTCCCGGGCTGTTCTTCTCCCAGCCATCGAGTATCTGTTTCACCTGTTGGCGCTGTAGCCCGTCTTGCGAGCCGCAGAGGTCACAAGGAATGATCGGATAATCAAGGCTGCGGGCGAATTTCTCGCAATCTGCTTCGGAGACATGCGCAAGCGGGCGGTAGACGAAAAGGTCACCCTCTTCATTCAGCAGTTTCGGCGGCATCGTCGCTAGGCGGCCACCATGAAACAGGTTCATAAAAAACGTTTCCAAAATATCATCACGGTGGTGGCCAAGGACAACTGCTGTGCAGCCTTCTTCACGCGCGATGCGGTAGAGATTGCCACGACGAAGCCGCGAGCAGAGCGCGCAAAAGGTCCGCCCCTGCGGTATCTTGTCCATGACAATCGAGTAGGTATCTTGATACTCGATGCGGTGGGGAACATCGCGTTCTTTAAGGAACTCGGGTAAAACGGTCGCAGGAAAACCAGGTTGGCCCTGATCAAGATTGCATGCCAGAAGCTCCACAGGCAAAAGCCCACGCCATTTCAGTTCGTGCAGCACGGCAAGCAGCGTATAGCTGTCTTTACCGCCCGAAAGGCAGACAAGCCATTTTCCGTTGGGTTCGATCATCCCATATTGCTCGATCGCCTCGCGAGTCTGGCTCACGATGCGTTTGCGCAACTTCTTGAATTCGGTGCTTTTGGGCGCGCCGTTAAAAAGCGGATGAATGTCTTCTGCTTTGTCTAACATGGCTGAGCCAATAGCTTGTCAAAACGGGCGGGGCAACTAAATCCGCCCCATCCCGTGCAAGCGGTCGCGTAAACCGTCTGCGCGGACATCATCCGCCTCAAGCGCAAAGACAAAGGCATGGGTCAGAAAAAATGATTCCTTGATAACGTCATTCGATTGGTCTGCGGCCTCGGTATAGAGCACAATCAGTTCCTCGTGGTCGTCATGCTCATGCGCGGATAAAAGCCGAGAATGCAGATCCTTCATTCCGCAGCAATTTTCTGACGGTGAGCCGTGATCTGGTTGGCGACCCAGTCATGGAAGCAATGGGTTGGCCCGTCCATGGCAGGTGAAAAGCGTCCGCCGTCAAAGCCCCGGCCATAGCGGCCTTTTTGCATACCCTCGACCACGAAGATATCTTCGACAAATACGGTCTTCCATTGGGTCGCGTTTTTGGCGCGCAGGGCTTCATCAACTTTTGGTTCGGCATAAAACAGGTGCACATGCTCAACCGTTTTGTTTACGGCCTTCGGCTCTAGGATAATCGCGAAAGCGTGATCGCGTTGAACGCCCAATAGCACGTTGGGGTAAACTGTGATGTATTCGCCGCCTGTGTCCCATTTACTGGACAAGTTCGGGAAATCAGGGAAGGTTTCGCCTTCTTGCCCTGTGAGTTGGCGGTATACCAGCGTGCCCTGGCCAGAATAGCGGCCATATTCTTCAATGTTGTAGTGATCTTCCAGCCGTGAGTAGCTGTTGAGGCCGGGGTGAACCCAAGGCAAGTGGTAACTCTCGCAATAGTTTTCGACAGCAAGCTTCCAGTTTGTATCTACTTCAAGCTCGAATTTACTATCTTCTCCGCCGTGATAGAGCGGCAGGTCAAATTCCTTCCAGCGCTCCAGTAACTCAGAGTGAATCACGTCAAAAGGCTCGGCTGTTGCGGAGGCATTCACAAAGACAACACCCATCCAGATGTAGCTTGGCACTTCATAGAGGCCAAGCTCGCTGCGGGGCATGTCTTTGTGGGTGTTCATACCCGGTCCGCCCACATGCGGCGTAGCAACCAGATCACCCTTGGTTGAGTAGCACCATGAGTGATAGGGGCAGCGGATGGCTCCCTCGATCTTCTTGGGTTCGGAGACAAGTATCATCCCACGGTGGCGGCAGGTGTTTTGAAACACGCGTACATTGCCGTCTTTGTCGCGAATGAGCAGCAGGGGCATACCGAGAAACTCGATTGGCTTTGCATCACCGTTTTCTGGCACATCGGTAACAACGGCAATACCTGACCAATTGTTGTAAAGAACGGCATCGCGCTCTTCGAGAAAGACCCCTTCATCGACATAATGCTCGTTGGGCAAGCCGTTGGCAGTTGCCACAGGGCGCATTACGCCGGAAATATCCGTTGTCATCTGGGTGCCTCCTCTACAGTTGCATCAAGCAAGCCTCAAAAAAGCGTGGATAACTTTCCTCACTGCGACATGATTTTCCTCACTGCGACCGCTGAAGACGCTTTCCAACCCGCTTTTGGGAGGCGGCATGCCTTCGCAGTACCTTTCGAAAAGCAACAAACAGGCTTTCGGGCAAAGTAAAAACACTGCGGTCCACTCAGACACGCACTTGAGCATTTTGTCAAAGCCGCTTCATACTGGCAGCCAAGGCTTAGGAGGCTTCGAATGAGTATCGACAAAAAGATAGCCGATGATTTGGTGGCCAATGACATTTCCTTTGTGACGACTGTTCCTTGCAAGCAGTTGGCGGGTGTCATTGAAGAAATCGAGCATCGAGACGAGATTTTCCACATTCCTTCAAACAAGGAGGACGAGGGCATGGGCCTCTGCGCGGGGGCCTGGATGGGAGGAAAGCGCCCTGCAATTATTATGCAGAACACAGCTATTGGTGTGACGATCAATACCTTGGCCACGCTCATCCAATACTACAGAATGCCGCTCCCCATGCTTATCAGCTACCGTGGCGAACTGCGTGAGCCTGTTGCGTGCCAAGTGGAAATGGCTGTGCATACAAAAGCGCTACTCGCGCAGATGAACATTCCGACCTACCACTTTCATAAGCAGTCCGATGTCGAGGAGCTCGACGCAATCCTGAAATACACATTCATGTGCAATAAACCTGTGGCAATCCTCACAGATGCCAACTTCTGGGGAGGCTACGGCGACCAATGATCCGTTCTGAAATCCTGAAAGACATCGCCCCGATCTTGCGTGACCAGCTAGTCGTTTGCAACATCGGCATTCCCAGTCAAGAGCTGCACGCGATTGATGACCAGCCGACCAACTTCTATATGCTCGGCACGATGGGGCTTGCCTCAAGCATCGGCCTTGGCCTCGCACTTTCGCAGCCCAAACCGGTGATAGTGATTGACGGTGACGGCTCGATCCTCACCAACATGGGCACGCTGCCGACTATCGCCAACAACGTGGCCAACAACTACATCCTGATGATCATCGACAATGGCTCGTATGGCTCAACCGGCGACCAGCCGACTTACACCGGCAAGAAGACCTCACTGGCCAAAGTGGCCGAGGCTTGCGGCTGCGATCGGGTGATTGAATGCCGGGATGTGGACACGGGACGTGTTCTTCAAGAGGCGCTGGATAGTGGCGAGATGACTGTGATGGTCGTGAAATGCGACAGCGGTAACGCGAAGATGCCGGTGATCACAATGGACCCCGTCATCATTCGCGACCGGTTTATGAAGGCAGTTGCAGCAGAGTAATCAGCTGTCTTCGGTTTGCCGCCAGAAAAGTGACTGGACGGTGTATACCAAGATTGCCATACCAATTGCCCCACCTGCTGCCACACCGAGCAAAACAATCACATCGATTGGTCCGCCAATGTCGGAAAAGCCCGAGCGGGTCACGCCCTGAACGAACATCACAGCCGCAATCGCTCCGATAGGCATGGATAGTTGCGCCCAGAGAAACTTGCGCCAGCTTACGGCGCGGTCGCGGATAAGCACGAATATGTAAAGCAAGGTCACGACTGCCGCAGCCACGACCATCGCCCAGAAAAGTCCGCGTCCGAAGATTTCTTCAAAGACGGCGAGAAGTGTTGTGAATGTAAGGTCTTGCATGGCTGTCTCCTCAAGCTTTGCCGCGCAGCATGGCGTTATAAGTCGCTTTCAGCGCGACTTCCTTCATGAGCCAACTGATCCAGAGTTCTTCCAGCGGGGCAATAATCCCGGGGAAGCTCGGCACAAGGTTGTTGTGATAATCAAACTCGACAAGCATCGCACGGCCAACTTGCGTGATCAGGGGGCATGAGGTGTAACCATCGTAAGCCGCATCCGATGTGCCTCCCGTAATTTGGGCGATCAGATGTTCTTCAACGACAGGAACTTGCCACTTCACGCTTGCGGCGGTTTTACCTTTTGGTACACCAGCCACATCGCCTACAGCAAAGACTTCGGGGTAGCGATTGTGGCGCAGCGTAGCCATATCGACTTCCATCCAGCCTTCACCGACCCATTTGTCGGCCCAACTCAAACCAGACTGGCGTACAACTTCGGGCGCGCGCTGGGGCGGGATGACATGAATATAGTCGTAGTCCCGTTCAACCGTGCCTTCAGGCGTGCTAAAGCGCGCTCGCTTCGCTCCCGCATCAAGACCGGTAAGCACATGTGAATAGTCTGGCGCAATTCCACGATCACCAAAGAGCATCCGTACTTTTTCAGAGACAATTGGCACGCCAAACAGGCTGTTGTTATTCGCCATATAATGCACATCCATCTTCCCGCGCGAACCGGCTTTACGGGCCAGATCATCAATCAGGAACGTGTGTTTGAGAGGCGCGCCTGCGCATTTCATTTCCGTGGCAGGGCGAGTGAACAGCCCCACGCCGCCATCTTCAATATACTTTGAGGCAGCCTTCCATGTGCGTGCCGCATATTCGGGCCCTGCATAGAGTGCGCCGATTCCGTTTTCACCAACCATATCGAGATCGAAGCCTTCGATGGCGTCATGGTCAAGTGAAAGCCCTGTTGCGACGATGAGATAATCATAGCTCAACACTTCTCCGCTTTGCAGAGCAACCTTACGACTTTCAGGGTCAATGTTTGCCGCCCATTCATGCTTGAGGGTGACATCTTTTGGTAGCCAGTCGGTTGTCTGGCTTACAGAATAGTTTGAGGGCTTAAGGCCTGCGGCAATGAGCGAGAAACCAGGCTGATACCAGTGTTCCTTACGGCCATCGACAATTGTGATCTGCGCGCCGTTCAGCCGTTCGGTGAGCCTGTTGGCAAGCGCCGCACCTGCCGCACCCGCGCCGAGGATCACAATCTTTGCACTCGTTTGAACTTGCGCTTTGGCGTTGCTCGCTGCTCCTGTCAGGCCAAGCGCTCCTGCGCCTGCAGCCAAGCTCAAAAAACCACGCCGTGATGGCGTGTAAGTCGAATCATGCATGGAAATTCCTCCGCGTTACATGCCTTTTATAGAATGTGTTCTATTACCCCGTTTTGATGCAGGTCAATACGTGGCCGACTATAAGATGCGGCGCGTTTGCGACCAAAAGAGGCGTAAAACAGTGGTATTTGGCAAAACACAATCCGCTTAACGAGGATTTACTCGGAGAGTATGCCGGACGGATTTCCTCATGGAAAAGGAGGCTGACGTCAGGTTTTGAAGGGTTTGGTAAAGGATGAAATGATGTTCGAAAGAATTGCCGACTTTTGTCTGGGCTCAATGTCGCCTCCCGACAGTGCCCTTGATATGGCTGCACTCTTGCTGGTCGATACTCTTGGTGTCGCCGCGGGTGCTTCAAACACTCAAGCAGGCCGAATTGCGCGTGACCACGCTTTTCGCTTTCATGCAGCTGCTTCGCCCGAGGATGCTGCGACCCTACTTTTTGACGGGCGTAAAGCGTCCTTGTCTGGTGCGGCCTTTGCGCTGGCAACACAGATCGACAACCTTGATGCGCATGATGGCTACAACCCCACAAAAGGGCATATCGGCTGCGCAGTTGTGCCGGCACTTTGCGCATTTGCCGAGCATCAGCCCGATCTGTCTGCTCATGACGCGCTGGTGGCCCTCGCGGTATCCTATGAAGTTGCAGCGCGCGCAGGTATAGCGCTTCATGCCAGTGCCTGCGATTATCACACCTCTGGTGCTTGGAATGCACTTGGTGTTGCGGCCCTCGGCTGTCGCTTACGCGGATCAAACATCGAAGCTCTGCGCCAAGCCTTCGGGATTGCCGAGTATCATGGCCCCCGCAGCCAGATGATGCGTGAAATTGCCAACCCGACGATGCTCCATGATGGCTCAGGCATGGGGGCATTGGTTGGGATAATGGCCGTTTTGCTGGCAGAGGACGGCTTCATCGGCGCACCCGCCGTGACGGTTGAAGCCACTGAAACGGCTCGTTTTTGGCAAGACCTTGGACACAAATGGACTATCGAGCTTAACTATATAAAACCCTATCCGATTTGCCGATGGGCACATGCGGCTTTGGATGCACTTGGTGGCTTGCTCGACGCACACGGCTTGAAAGACGAGGACGTTTGCAAGATCGAAGTGCATACGTTTGCGCAGGCGGCAGCTCTTTTTCCGAACATGCCCGAAACGACCTCGCAAGCGCAGTATTCGCTACCTTTCGCGCTAGCCGTGCGCCTTGTACACGGGCGGATCGGACCTGAGCATATCAGAGACGCGGGTTTGCGCGATCCGAGTGTTGCCGCAGCTTTGGGCAAGGTCACCATTCTTGAAGACGCGCGTCACTCAAAGCGCTTCCCTGATGGGCGGTGGTCCGATGTCACTTTGCATTTGGCGGACGGCACTGTGCTCAAATCGGGTGATGTCCATGCGCGCGGCGGGCCGGAATCCCCCATGGAAATGTCCGAAGTCGAGGCCAAATTCCATACAATGGCGCATGGGCTTCCGCTCGCTCGCCGCGCCGCTTTGTGGGATATGACCCGTCGCTTAAGACAGCCTGATGCAAAATTTTCCGAGCTTCTGGATATCTTGCATAAAGGTGTTGAGGGAACAGCCCACTGAGTTTGCGTCAGGCTTTCGGCGGAGCGCCCGTTACGGGAATGCCGTTATTGAGTTGCCATGCCATTTTCTGCAGCCGCGCGCCTGCGTGTTTGAAAAACGCAGTGTAGCTTTCACAGAAGTAGTTGTGGCCAGTTTCCCCATTGCGGGCGCTGGAAAAGCGGTGCTTCGGGCAGCCACCATTACAAGCAAAGCGAAACTCGCAAGCGCGGCACTGGGCTGTCAGGGCCGCCTGTTTATCTTGGCCGAATTCGACCTGCCTGTCGCTCCAGAGCATATCGCGCATTGGCGTTTCTTTGATATTGCCGAGCTTGTATTCGGGGTAAACGTAGTGGTCACAAGAATAGAGGCTTCCGTCATGTTCTAGGGCCAAACTATTCCCGCAGGTTTCTGCAAAAACACACAGCGATGAAGGGCGCCCTGCCCATAGCCCGAGTTGCACATCAAAGAACTGCACAGACAGTTTTCCGACATCGGTTTTAAACCAGAGGTCAAAAACATCGCAGAGAAACTTGCCGTAAACGCGGGGTGCAACACTCCAGTCTGTAACGTTAATAGCTGGGTCGCCCTCAATCTGTGGGGCACCAGCCAGCCCTGTCGCCCCAATGCGCTCAACAATCGGGATAAACTGCATGTGATCAAATCCGAGGCCTTTCAGGAAGCGATAGATATCCTTGCCTTTGCCACCGTTGGCACGGTGAACAGTTGTCAGTGCATTGTGGGCAACGCCTTGGCGTTGGAGCACTTCAAGGCCGCGTATCACTGCGTCAAAGGTGGGGCGCCCGGCGCGGTCGACGCGGTAGCGGTCGTGAATCTGCTTTGGCCCATCAATGCTGATGCCAACAAGGAAGCGGTTGTCTGCTAGAAAATGGCCCCATTCATCATCTAGCAACATTGCGTTTGTCTGCAACGAATTGGTGACGCCTGCTCCAAAGGGGGTGTGCTTCTTTTGCAGGTCAACGATCTTGCGAAAATATGCAATACCTAGCATCGTAGGCTCTCCACCCTGCCATGCAAAGTGTATTTCTGAAACGCCAGCTTCCAGTGAGGCGTCGATAGTTTCGCGAATGTAGCGCTCCAAAACCTCGTCTGACATACGAAACTTTTTTTCGTCGGGGTAAAGTTTTTCTTTCTCAAGGTAATAGCAATACTTGCAATCAATATTGCAGCGCGGCCCGATGGGCTTTGTCATGATGTTGAAGGGGAGGGGCGTCATTCCGGGCTCCAGTCTAGCGCCTGTTGGTTGTGGCTCAATCCCTGGTGGTTGGCAATCTACTGGCGTCATAAAGTTCGTTCTGCCAGAAATCCAATCACTCCTAGATATTAGGCGTTGTAGATGCGCTCTTCCAATGGAACGGTATCAAGCTGTTCATTCAACATCTTCACCAAAGCTTGTTCTGCTTTGTTCATGCTTCGCTTGGGATTGGTGAGCACGTGGATATCAATCGCCGGCAAGGACTTGTAAGGTGGCACTTGCCAAAGCAGACCTGCTCGCACATCGCGCTCGGCGACATGGACGGGGAGGGCTCCGATGCCGATATTGGCGACAATCATACGCCTTACCTCAGGGAGGTTTGAGGAAAGGCCTTTCGGCTCCACGCGCATACCAAGCTTTTTGCGCATATGAGCGACGCTTTCGAGCGGGCCGTTTACTTCATCTGTCTGAAAGGTGACCACCGCTTCGTTTTTAAGTTCGGAAAGTTCTATATTGGTTTGTCCGAATAGCCTATGAGGCGGGCCGCAGAACAAACCGAAGAACTCGCGGTAAAGAACGCGGGCCTCTAGGCCCATTGGTGCTTCGTTAAGCAGACAAACACCAAAGGTCACTCGGTTTTGCAGAAGGTACGCAATGACCTCTGTGCTGTCTATTGTCGATATGGTGTAGTGGACGCCCGGATAAAGCGCGTTAAATCGTTTTAGAACATCATCAAAATGCGGCGAAACAACATGGCTGGCGACAGCAATACTAATTTGGCCCGTCACTTCTTCTTCCAGCCCGTCCATAAGATCGGGCAGTTGAGTCACTGCGCCGAAAATTGAGCTGGCTTCTGTATAAAGAACCTGTCCCCAAGGGGTCAGACTGAAATGTTTGGGGGAGCGGTTGACCAGTTTGCGCCCGGTAATGTCTTCTAGCCGCTTTAGGGCGGCGCTGATGGTCGGTTGTTTTAATCCTAGATAATGAGCGGCAGGCGTTATCCCGCCTTGATCAACGACGACCATGAAGGTCCGCAATAGATTCCAATCGAGATGCCAGGGAAAACGTTGTTCATAGGGTTTTAGCATTATTTCAGTCTATTTTTGGAATTTATAATATCTATTTGCCCTATGAGCGATTGCAGCGCAACCTCTTCATCAGAGTGCATCTGGATAGCGACTCAGCTTGAGCAGCCTGCAGTAGGCACGAATAAAGACAGGGAAATAAAATGAAAAACTCGAAGAACTTTTTGCGTCGCAGCGTTTTGATGGGGGCCGTTGCGATGATCGGTCTGAACTTTTCACCTTTGGCAGCAAATGCAGACGAGCTTGCGGAGATCAAAGAACGCGGCGTATTGCGTATCGCAATGACGGGTCAATATCCGCCGTTCAACTTCGTTAACGAGAGCAATGAGGTTGTCGGATTCGATCCGGCCATTGGAACCGAAATTGCTAAACGGATGGGCTTGGAAACAGAGATCATCACGACGGCATGGGACGGTATTATTGGTGGCCTGATTGCGAATAAATATGATGCTGTTGTTGGCTCGATGTCGATCACCGAAGAGCGTGACAAAGTCATCGATTTCGTTGGTCCCTATTACAACACCAAGCGCGCCTTCTTTACTGTCGCGGGTTCAGAGATCACCACGCTTGAGCAACTTGACGACGAGAGCGTCAGAGTGGGTCTTACCCTGGGCGAGACACACGACCAGTGGGCGCGTGATCAGGGATACAATGTAAAAACCTACAAAGGTTTGCCCGAGCTGCTGCTTGAACTGACCAATGGCCGCGTGGATGTTATTGTGAATGATTCAATTCCCGTTCTGCTGGCAATGAAGGCGGGCCAGTATGATCTGGCCGAAATTCCTGCACCGGATGCAGAGGCCTTTCCTGCCGGAATCGCCATTCGCGAGAACAACCCTGAGCTGGCTGCAGCAATGCAAAAAGCACTGGATGATATGATGGAAGACGGTACGTATATGGAGTTTGCCAACGAGTGGGTTGGTGGCGACATCCGTTAATTCAGTTTTGTGGCCTGCTGGTTGTTCTGGCAGGCCATGACCGGCCCCATCAGGCGCGTCATACGACGTGATACATTCGGAGTTTCCCCTTGGATATTGAACTTATCCTGCGTGTCTATCCGTTCTTTTTGCAGGCAGCTCTTGTCACGGTTCAACTTTCGGTCCTGACCTGCATCTTAGGCCTGATATGCGGTGCAATAGGCGCGTTTATGCGCTTGTCTCGACTAGTGCCGTTGCGCTGGTTCGGGGCAGTATATGTCAGCTTGTTCCGCGGCACTCCCGCTTTGATTCAGGTTTTCATCCTGTATTTCGGCGGTCCGCAGGTCGGGATCAACCTTGATGCATTCACCGCTGGCACTATCGCTTTGGGCGTCAATATAGGTGCCTATATGACCGAGACAATTCGCGGCGCTATCTTGTCTGTCGATAAAGGTCAGACGGAAGCCGCACGTACCCTTGGGATGAGCAAAGGGGAAACAATGCGCAAAGTCGTGCTTCCACAGGCCGCACGCATGATGATCCGCCCGCTAGGGGTGAACATCAACGCGCTGATCAAAGGAACGGCCCTGCTTGCGCCGATCTCGGTGATTGAACTCACACAAACCGCACAGCGTTTTATTGGCTCGACATACAAGCCATTCGAGATGTTTTTGCTGGCTGGTATTCTCTATATGTTGTTCATCTATGCGGTCGGTCTCGGCATCAACTGGCTTGATCGGAAGGCACGGATATCATGAGCTTCTGTTCCCCCATATTTGCGTTGACAGGAGGCTACCTTGGGTCTTGATTTCACGGTTGTCCCCGATTATTTCGGCATGCTTTTGCTGGGCATGGGTTGGACCGTCGCCATTACTATCAGCGCTGGTTTATTGAGTTTTTTCGGCGGCATCCTTTTTGCTGTCATTGCCCTCTACGGACACTGGGCTCTGCGTTTGCCGTTTCGGGCATTTGCGTTTCTCTTTATGGGCACACCGCTTCTGTTGCAGTTGTTTCTCATCTATTTCGGGTTGATCCAGATTGGTATCGACCTGCCTGCATTTGTGGCGGGTGTGATAGGGCTGGGGCTGCATTTTGCAGTGTATAATTCCGAGCTCATTCAGGCCTCTATACTCGCTGTCGATAAGGGCCAGTATGAAGGTGCACGCACGCTTGGGCTCTCGCGAGGTCAAACGCTACGGCGCATCGTTATTCCCCAAGCTGTGCGTGCGGTGATTCCGCCAATGGGGAATAACATGATCGCGCTTCTGAAAGACTCCGCACTGGTTTCGGTAATCGGTGTGGCCGAGTTGACGCTGGCGGCGCAACAAGCCATCAGCCGAACGTATCGTCCCTTCGAGTTCTATCTCGCGGCTGCCTTTTGCTATTACATTATCAACCTCGCGCTAGAGGCGGGACTGCGCCGACTGGAACGCCGCATCGCTGCATCGCGTTGAGACTGGGAGAAACCACATGACAGATCAAGCCTTCGTCACAATCAAGAACGCGGCCAAAAGCTTTGGCGCACTTCAAGTCCTTAAGGATATCAATCTGACAGTCGAGCGTGGTCAGATTGTTGCGATCATTGGTCCGTCAGGCTCGGGAAAATCGACACTTCTGCGGGCGATAAACGAACTCGATCCTCTGACTTCAGGGGAAGTCTGGCTTGAAGGTGTGCAAGTTAACAAAACACTTCCGCATCGCCAGTATGAAGCGCACGTTAATCAGGTACGCCAAGATATTGGCATGGTGTTTCAGCATTTCAATTTGTTTCCACACCTCACTGTGCGCGGCAACATCACACTTGCGCCGCGAATGCTTAAAGGGTTGTCAGAAGACGAAGCCAACAAGCTTGCCGAGGAACAACTGGCCAAGGTTGGACTAGCCGAGAAGATCGACGAATACCCATCACGCCTCTCCGGTGGACAGAAGCAACGCGTGGCTATTGCGCGGGCTTTGGCGATGAAACCCAAAGTGATGCTTTTCGATGAAGCAACATCTGCTCTTGATCCTGAACTTGTCGAGGAGGTCAATTTGGTCATGAAGCAATTGGCCGAAGAGCACATGACAATGATTATTGTTACACACGAAATGGATTTTGCGGCCTCTGTTTGTGATCGAGTTTTGTTTATGGATCAGGGTGTTGTCGTTGAAGAGGGGCCGCCCTCGGTCATTTTTGAAAACCCTCAAGAAGAACGCACACGCAATTTCTTGCGCAAACACCTCAGCCGCTGAAGGCACCACCATGAGCAATTTGTTCTATCAAACCAAGTCTCTCCGCCCGATGCTTGAGCGTGCAGAAGGCATCTATATGTGGGGCAAAGACGGCAAGCGCTACATCGACGGTTCTTCGGGCGCGATGGTCAGCAATATCGGGCACTCCAATCCGGAGGTGCTAGCCGCCATGCGCGCGCAGATGGACAGTTCGACATTCGGCTACCGTTTGCACTTTCAGACCGAGTCATCTGAAAAGCTTGCAGCGATGACGGCTGCGCTTGCACCTGAAGGGCTAAACAAGGTTTTCTTCGTTTCAGGCGGCTCCGAGGCTGTCGAAAGTGCTTTGAAAATGGCACGGCAATACGTGCTCACACAAGGCCAAGCCCAGCGTTACAAGGTAATTTCACGCTATCCAAGCTATCATGGCTGTACCCTCGGGGCGCTCGCGGTCACGGGCTATGCTCCTATGACGGCCCCGTTCGATCCGATGATGCAAAGGATGCCCAAAATCCCGGCGCCCCGCGCCTATCTTGACGGACTTGACCCCGAGCTTGAAGCCACAGGCCATTACTATGCCGATATGCTGGAAGCCAAAATCCTGCAAGAAGGCCCCGACACTGTGCTCGCCTTTATTGTCGAGCCGGTCGGTGGAGCGTCGACCGGTGCACTTGTGCCGCCCAAAGGCTATATGCAACGCATCCGCGAAATTTGCACACGCTACGGAGTCTTGCTCATCCATGATGAGGTCATGACAGGAGGGGGTCGCACAGGCCGCTTCTTCGGGGCCGAACATTGGGGCGTTACCCCCGATCTTATTAGCCTCTCCAAAGGGTTTGGCGGAGGTTACGTGCCATTGGGGGCAATGGTTGCGCGTGATGATATTGTCGAGGCAGTGATGAACGCGGGAGGCTTTATTCATGGGTTTACCTACGCAGGAAATCCGCTCGCCTGCGCTGCTGGCTGTGCTGTGCTTGAACAGATCGAAGAGCATGATCTCACAGGCAATGCAGAGCACATGGGCGATAAACTGGCCGAGCGCCTGCGCAGCCTCATGCAGCGCTATCCGCTTGTTGGCGATGTGCGCGGCAAAGGCCTTCTGACAGCCTTTGAGCTGATGACAGACCGCACCAGCAAAGAGCCGCTGCCAGCCGACTTACACGCCCACGCAAGGCTTGTTGATATCGCTTATGACAACGGCCTCATCATCTACTCGCGTCGCACGCGCGGCGGCACGTCAGGGGATCACTTCCTTGTCTGCCCACCTATGATTGTGACCGAGGCTCAGCTGGACGAAATGACCGACATTTTGGATGCCTCACTAGCGCAGTATATGGCTGAAATTCCTCAATTTTCTGGCGCAACTTAAGGATATCTTATGTCAAAGATCATTATCACCTGTGCCATTACAGGGTCAATCCATACACCCTCCATGTCGCCGCATCTGCCAATCACAGCCGAGCAAATCACCGAGCACTCTATAGGTGCTGCCGAGGCGGGCGCCGCTATTTTGCATCTGCATGCCCGCGATCCTGGCGATGGCCGCCCTTCGGCAGAGCCGGCGCATTTCATGGCCTTCCTTCCTCAGATAAAGCAGCGCTCTAATGCTGTGCTCAACATTTCGACAGGTGGCAGCGCCACGATGACGCTGGACGCCAGATTGGCCGCGCCAAAGCTTGCCGAGCCCGAAATGTGCTCGCTCAACATGGGAACAATGAACTTTGCGCTCTATCCAGCGGCCGAGCGGATCACCGAATGGAAGTATGATTGGGAAAAGCCTTTTCTCGAAAACTCTGACGATCTGGTGTTCAAGAATACGCCTCGTGATATGGCATATGTTTTGCACGAAATGGGCGACAAACGCGGCGCGCGGTTCGAGTTTGAGTGCTATGATGTGAGTCACCTCTATATGCTGCGCCATTTTGTAGACCGCGGCTTGGTGCAGGGGCCACTGTTTATACAGTTTGTCTTCGGTGTGCTCGGCGGGATAGGGCCAGACCCCGAAAACCTTACCCACATGAAACTCATTGCCGACAAGCTATTTGGTGATGATTATGCTTTTTCGGTGTTGGCCGCAGGCCGTCATCAGATCCCGCTTATTACCATGTCAGCCATTCTCGGAGGGCATGTCCGTGTCGGCTTGGAAGATAGCCTGATGATCTCGCGCGGAGTGCTTGCCAAAAGCAATGCAGAACAAGTCTTGAAAATCCGTCGCATTGTCGAAGAACTGGGCCGCACTGTCGCCACCGCCGATGAAGCCCGCGAAATACTCGATCTCAAGGGTGGCGACCGGACAGGAATTTGAGCCATGTCTGACATAAAAATTGCGCGCGTCACGCTCAAAGAAATAACGCTTCTTCACCAAGCCCTGCGCGCGCTTGCCGTTGATCTTGGTGATGATTTTCTAACCGACGAAGACACTCTTTGCGAAGCGGTTTGCGGGGCCAATGCTCCCTGTATTGCGCTGCTGGCTCATGCGGGTGGTGAGCCCTTGGGTATAGCTCTGGCTTCAAGAGTGTTCTCTACCGTGCGTGGTGGGGCAGGGCTCTATGTCAGTGATCTTTGGGTTGCAAAGGCCCAACGCGGCAAGGGGCTTGCACGCAGGTTGCTGGCCCTCACAGCGCAAGAGGGAGTGAGCCTTAACGCAGGCCATTTTCTCAAGCTCACAGTCTATCATGATAACCCTCAGGCTTTGGCCGCCTACGACCAGCTCGGCTTCATTCGGCAAGTCGATGAGACAAACATGATCCTGACAGGCACAGGTCTGGCGGCTCTGAAAGAAACCTCGTGAAAGCTATCCTTGGCACGACATCCGCCTAAGCGATGTGTCGTTGCTCCGGACATCAGGTCCTTGGTGATATGGCTGGCGGTTTTCGTTGTTCTCAACAATTTGGGATAGCCGTTGAAAGACTGTGCGCCAAAGCTCCGCGTGCGGCAGGTTGCATCAGGCATTGATGGAGCACCAACAGTGAGGTGTTTAAAATCTTACGGAGCAATACGGTTAGATGAAGACAGGAAGGATATTTCGCTAGGGTGCGCAGCCCTGTAAAAATATTGAAATGGCAAGTTCACGACGTCGCTCTATTTCTGCTTGGTTCTGTGGTTGAGAGCAGGGATGTAGAAGGCGTGTCAAGGGACTCTCGAATGCCATATCGAGTAGCATTTCTACCGCCATATTTAGGTCATGCCGGGCTAAAAAAATTTCACCACTCCCGACGGCTCGTAAAACCTCTGCGCGAACAAAATCAGCCAATGCTCCACGGCTTGTTGCGTATAGTTTTTGTGCTAAATCAGGATAACTTTTCGCCTTTGCAATAATGGACCTAAGAAATTCGAGATTGTTCGGCCCACTGCCCGTCGGAGTGTTATAACGTAGTAAAAGTGACAATCTTTCCTTCAGCGGCCGGCGCAAGTCTTCGAGGCTTAGGGGAAGAAAGATGGTGCTTGAAAGGTTGATAATTGCACGTGTGAGTAAATCTTCGCGGTTCTTAAAATGTTCATATACTGTTCGCTTAGACATGCCTGCTTTGCCAGCAATCACCGCCATGGTCACTTCATCAAATGGTCTTTCCAAAAGCAGTTGCGCTGTGGTTCTTAAAATAGCGGCCTCTCGGGCCGCCAATTTCATTTGTAGCGGACGACCGCGCCGCACTTTCCCGCAGCAGGAGCTTTTCGTGTCAGTAAGTTTGTCGCTCATCTTAGAGCTGCTCCCAGAAAGTGGTGTAACATTAGCCAAAGGAAATAATCTTTACAAAACTATCTGGTTTCCTTAATCGTATCGCAAGGGTGTTTTTTCATTTCCTGATAGGGTAGTAACCAGTGTTACATTCATCGTGATTCACGGTATTTATCCCCATGATCTCTTAATTTATGGAGCTCTTCTCAATGCCCCAATTGTTTACCGCTCCACTTGGTCGGTTTTCCGCCACGCTGTTTCTTGCGTTAAGCTTGCCCTTGAGCGCGTTTGCTCAGGAAGGCCGCCCTCCTGTACCGGTTACTGTTGTTACGCTTGAAGCTCACGACGTTACTCTAACAGCCCCACTTCCCGGCCGTGTTGCAGCCTCGTCTGAAGCACAAGTCCGCCCGCAGGTGAATGGCATTATCCGCGAACGGCTCTACGTTGAGGGGCGTCCGGTTGCGAAGGGTGATCTTCTCTATCGTATTGATGCCGCATCATATGAAGCCCAGAAAACGTCTGCAGAAGCATTGCTTGCACAGGCGAATGCCTCACTCAGATCGGCTCAACGAGAACTCGATCGTCAGCAAGAACTGAAGTCTCGAAACGTTGTCTCACAGCAAAACCTGGACAATGCTATTTCGGCACGTGAAATATCGAGTGCCAGTGTGAAAGTTGCAGAAGCTCAATTGCTTGCAACTGAAATTGACCTAGAACGCACCGCTGTTCGTGCGCCTATCGCAGGGGTGGTTGGATTGAGCGAAGTCAGCGTTGGGGCGCTTGTGACCTCCGGCCAAGCGACCCCTTTGACG
This sequence comes from Lentibacter sp. XHP0401, assembly GCF_025751535.1. Lineage (GTDB taxonomy): Bacteria > Pseudomonadota > Alphaproteobacteria > Rhodobacterales > Rhodobacteraceae > Lentibacter. Next base: position 162,690 of record NZ_JAOWLC010000004.1, read on the forward strand.
ATTATCCGCGCGCTTGATCCTGTTCATGTCGATGTGACACAAGCCGCCGCTGATATTCTGCGTTGGCGCCGCGCCGACGGTGGGGCTGAGTTTGCTGAAGAGCTCGGCCAAGTGGTTCAATTAAAACTTGCTGATGGTACGATATATGAACACCAAGGCGAGCTTTCTGCCGCTGAGCCACATGTAAACGAAGGCACTGGGACAATTTTGCTTAGGCTGTCCTTTCCCAATCCTGAGGGGTTTCTTTTGCCTGGGATGTATGTGCAGGTTGATATGCCTCAAGGCGTCGTGAAAGATGCGATCTTGGTGCCGCAGCAAGCTGTAACACGTGATCGTCGGGGTGAGCCCACGGCGCTCGTTGTCAACGAGGAAAACGTCGTTGAGCAACGCAAGCTAACGGTTCTGCGTGACCACGGCGAGGATTGGGTTGTAACCGCAGGTGTATCTGCTGGTGATCGTATCATTGTTGCTGGGCTTCAAAAAACTGCCGCTGGCGCTACAGTGGCTCCGCAAGAGCAGGAAGCTGAAGAGCCTTCTGCTGAAAACAACTAAACTCAAATTTGAGAGCACCCCATGGCCCGTTTTTTCATTGACCGCCCTATTTTTGCATGGGTGATTTCAATTCTGATTATGGGCTTGGGTCTGTTGTCTATCTACACGTTGCCTGTGGCGCAGTATCCTCAGATTGCTCCACCCTCGGTGACGATCAACGCGACATATCCTGGTGCATCAGCTGATACTGTTGCCAATACAGTGACCCAAATTATCGAGCAGCGGATGACGGGGCTAGATGGGATGCGTTATGTTTCCTCATCATCAACGTCATCTGGTTCAGCTTCGATCACGCTTACGTTCGAGACAGGCACTGATCCGGACATTGCTCAAGTTCAGGTGCAAAACAAACTGGCCCAGGCAACCGCGCTATTGCCCGAAGCCGTGCAACGTCAGGGTGTGACAGTGCAAAAGTCGTCTGCCGGCTTCCTCATGGTGATCGGACTGATATCGGAAGACGGAAGCATGGATCAGGCCGATTTGTCTGACTATCTAAACTCCAACCTCGTTGATGCGTTTAGCCGGATAGAAGGCGTGGGCGGCACTCAGGTTTTCGGGGCGAAATATGCAATGCGTATCTGGCTTGACCCGTCCAAGCTGGCAGCTTTCGATATGGCACCCTCGGATGTAGTTGCATCTGTCTCATCTCATAATGCCCAGATTTCCGCAGGGTCTTTTGGTGCTCTTCCTGCTGTCGAGGGCCAGGCATTTACAGCGACCATCACTGCACAATCCCTTTTGGAAACGCCCGAAGATTTTCGGAACATTATCCTGCGCTCCGAAGCCGATGGCGGGCTTGTCCTGCTTGAAGACGTCGCCCGCGTAGAGATCGGGGCGGAAAACTATATGGCGATCGCTAAGTATAACGGCAAGCCCGCATCGGGGATGGCCGTCCAGTTGGCACCGGGAGCCAATGCGCTGGATACATCAGCACTCGTTCGCGAGAAAATCGAGGAATATTCAGGATTTTTCCCCGAGGGTATGACTTACGTTATCCCGTATGACACGACCCCTTTTGTTGAGGTTTCAATTCATGAAGTGCAAAAAACACTGATCGAAGCGATTATTCTTGTGTTCTTTGTGATGCTTTTGTTCCTACAGAATTTTCGCGCAACTCTGATCCCGACGCTGGCTGTTCCCGTTGTCATACTTGGCACATTCGCGATCCTTGGAGTGTTTGGTTATACCATCAACGTGTTGACGATGCTTGCTCTTGTGCTTGCCATCGGGTTGCTTGTGGATGATGCCATCGTTGTAGTGGAAAACGTCGAACGGATCATGGAAGAAGAGGGGCTGTCCCCTCGCGAGGCGACACGTAAATCCATGGACCAGATCACCGGCGCATTGGTTGGGATTGGCCTTGTGATTTCGGCTGTGTTTATTCCAATGGCCTTCTTCGGCGGCTCTACAGGGGTGATCTATCGTCAGTTCTCCGTGACTATCGTTTCCGCGATGGGGCTTTCAGTTCTGGTTGCACTGACGCTGACGCCAGCGCTGTGCGCCACATTGCTGAAAAGCAAAGATGCCCACCACACCAAGCGCGGCTTTTTTGGGCTATTCAACCGTGCATTTAGCAAACTTGCTGGTGGGTATGGATGGACAGTGAATTTTGTAATTCGCCGCCCTCTGCGGATGTTGCTGGTCTATGGCGCGATGGGTGCTGGCATTACTTGGCTTTTCTTGCAAACACCGACAGGTTTCTTGCCCGACGAGGATCAGGGAATTATGCTTGCGCTGGTTCAAGGGCCGTCAGGGACAACCGCCGAAAACACACAGAAAGCCACACAACAAATTCAGGATCACTTCCTTAACAACGAAAGTGAAAACGTCGATTCAGTGTTTAGCGTTGTTGGGTTCTCCTTTGCAGGGGCGGGCCAGAATAATGGCTTGGCTTTCATACGGCTCAAGGATTGGGATGAACGTCCAAGCCCTGAACAGTCTGTTCAGGCCATAGCTGGCCGCGCATTCCCTGCGATGATGGGTATTCAGGAGGCAATGGCGTTTCCTATCGTGCCGCCTGCCGTCACTGAGCTTGGCAATGTTTCCGGCTTTGATTTCTACCTGCAAGCGCAGGGAGGCCAGTCGCACGAGCAGATACTGGAAGCACGGAACACGGTGTTGGGGATGGCAGCACAAAGCCCGCTCATTGCCTCTGCGCGCCCTTCGGGCCTTGAAGATGCAACCCAGTTCAAGCTGGATATTGATTGGCGTGCCGCTGGTGCAATGGGGGTATCACCCGCAAATGTGGGGAACACATTGGCGATTGCGATGGCCGGAACCTATGTGAACGACTTTAATGACAATGGCCGCACCAAGCGCGTTTATGTGCAAGGCGAAGCCAGCGCACGTGCAACACCGTCTGATCTTCAGAGATGGCGTGTGCGCAACACAGCAGGCGAGTTGGTTCCCTTTTCCAACTTTTCTAGTGAACGCTGGGTTTATGGCCCTCAGGGGTTGAACCGTTACAACGGTACACCCGCGATGCAGATACAAGGTTCTCCAGCTCCGGATGTATCTACTGGCGAGGCCATGCTGGAGATTGAAAGCTTTGTTGACCAACTGCCTGGCTTCTCCGTGGCATGGACGGGGCTCTCGCTTGAAGAGCGAGAATCAGGGTCTCAGGCGCCGATGCTGTATGCATTGTCACTTGCGGCGATTTTCTTCTGCCTTGCAGCTCTCTACGAGAGTTGGGCAATTCCGCTTTCAGTGATGCTGGCCATGCCTGTAGGGATTTTGGGCACGCTCTTTACAGCATGGAACTTTGGATTTCAGAATGGAGTATTTTTTCAGGTAGGTCTTCTGACGGTCATCGGGCTTACTGGTAAAAACGCCATTCTGATTGTCGAGTTTGCTCGTGAACAGGTAGATAGTGGTAAAGAGCTTTACGAGTCTGTTTTGACAGCAGCCCGATTGCGGTTCCGTCCTATTATTATGACCTCGCTTGCTTTCTCACTTGGAGTTGTCCCGCTTGTTCTGTCATCGGGTGCGGGTTCAGGTGGGCGCCGTTCGGTCGGGGCTGCTGTGCTCGGAGGAACAATAACAGGAACGATACTTGGGATCATCTTTGTGCCGCTCTTTTTCATCTTGGTGCGCAAGACTTTAAGTCGCCAGAAGGCGAAGACTGCTTAATTAGACGAATGCCCGCTACGCGATGAATGGGCTCTCCTTGTAGTGTAGAACGCCAGACATCGGGCAATGCCGCTGCGTGTGGGGCAGAAGGTAGTGCCTGTTGCGGCCAGAATTTATGAAGGCGCAATCGTAAGCACCACCGTCGATAGCAGTGTTGAGGGCTGATTGATGTTGCCGGTTTGCACCTGGGCCGGTTGCGGAGATTGAAGGAAACCGCTCGCATATTCCGCTTGCCCGTTATGACAATCGATATATGACTATAGGCCTGACGCGAGAGTTCTAGGGCGGGTTGTTCAGCCCAAAGTATCATAAAGGGCAGGCTCAATGTTACGAAAAGTATCCTTCACTCTTATAGGTGTTTTGATTGTCGCCAGTTACGCGGTTCCTTATCTTGTGCTGGCCTCGGTTAGTGCATGGTATGGTAGTTTTCTGTTTTGGACACTTGTAGGTGTTTTCACCATCGTTTTGAATCTGATGGCAACAGCCGGTTTTAAGGATGATTCAAAATGACACTGTCTCTCGTAATCTGGGGGGTAGTAATCTACACCGCGTTCTCGCTTTTTGTCGCATATCTTTCGCGGGTTGGGCCATCTTCTTCAATGTCAGAGTATTTCCTTGGCGGAAGGAATATGGGGGGCGTTGTTTCTGCTTTGTCATATTCTGCCACAACCTATTCGGCTTTCATGATGGTGGGGCTTGCCGGTCTGACGTATCGGGGTGGGGTTGGCGCTCTGGGTTTCGAGATCATATATTTCGCAGGAGTTTCACTGGTTGCCATCTTCGGCCCCAGATTTTGGGCTGTAGGTCGCAAATATGGTTTCGTCACCCCGTATGAAATGCTTGGAAATCGCTATGGGAGTCGCTGGGTTGCGGTGGCAGGGGGGCTCGTCAGTTTGATCTTTCTGATCCCGTATTCTGCGGTCCAGTTGGCCGGCGTCGGTTATTTACTTGCAGGCATGACCGACGGCACCATACCGTTCGGAGCAGGCATTGTGATTGCGACGGTTCTGGCAATTGTGTTTTCTTACATCGCAGGCATCCGCTCGGTGATGTGGACAGACAGTCTTCAGGCAGTGGTGATGATTGTCACGGCCTTGTTTGTAACGGGGCTGGTTGTCTCTAAGCTGGGCGGCTTTGGTGGATTGTTTGGCACGCTTGCCGAGACACGGCCCGAGATGTTGCGCGTCCCCGGGCCGGGATTTTTCAGTTTCACGACATTTCTGGGGCTGACGCTGCCGTGGTTATTTTTCTCCATCTCTAACCCGCAGGTTAGCCAACGGCTGTTTATGCCTGCATCGCTTGGGGCCTTGCGGCGTATGCTTCTAATTTTCCTGTGCTTCGGCTTGATTTACACGTTGGTTTCGGTGATCTGGGGCTTTTCGGCGCTTGTGGCTTTTCCCGATCTTGAACGGCCTGATCTTGCAACTTCGATGCTTTTATCCTCGGACATGGTTCCGCCCGTTTTGGGCTTGATCGTGATGATCGCTATTATCGCCGCCGCGGTTTCGACCATCGACTCTATTCTTCTTACACTCTCCTCAATCTTTGCGCGTGATGTTTACGGGAACCTGAATGCAGATGTGACAGACAAGAAACAGTTGCTGATTGGCAAATTGGTGATTCCTGTTATCTCGCTCTTGGCGCTGGCCTTCGCATGGATGGAGTTCAGCATGATTGCCATTCTATCGGTTGCAGCGTCGGTTGGTCTTGTGCTGATGGTTCCCGCAACGATCGGTGCGTTTTTCTGGCGGCGAGGGACTGCGGCAGGGGCGCTTGTTTCGATCGTTGCTGGCAGCATATTTGTCGTGGCCATGTATCTGTCGGGCAACTCACTGTTCGGATTGAATGCCGGCATTCTCGGCTTTCCGGTTGCAACTATCCTCTTCATTGGGGTCAGTCTGATAACCAGCCCTGACACGTCCCATGCGGATGAATTCATGCAAGCTGCCACTGACACGCTTTCGCGAAAATCCGCTCCCTAAATAATTTGACCACTGGCGGATTGATCGCCAGTATCACGTTTCAAGACTGCCATGGGACGCAGATGTCATTCTGTTTTGTGATGCTTATCGCCCATTTGCAGGCACCTAGGGCTGGGTTTGGTCAGCATAAGTCTTCTCCACATACGATTGGTTCGGTTGAGTATTGCTTGGCTTGTTCTGAGAGAGCGAGAAGAGATCGCAATTTAAAAATCAGCATGTTGACACGCACTGCATCGCTGGCACATTATGTAGTTGCTTTGGTTCCTGTGGCGCGAGTCGCAGGCTAAGAGGGAAGTCGGTGTAAAACCGGCGCTGCCCCCGCAACTGTAAGCGGCAAGTGTTGGCCTGTTGTCCACTGATGCACCAGCATCGGGAAGGATGGTCGCACATTCGAGCCGCGAGCCAGGAAACCTGCCCAAGCACGATACGACTACCGCGAGCGGAGGGCTTGGGGACGTGTTTAAGGTTGTGGGCCAAACGAGGCCGATACCCTGCGCGCCCCTGTTCCTTCGTCAGAAAACCAAAAGGATATGGGCATGACCATCACAGTTTATTCAAAACCTGCTTGCGTGCAATGCACGGCCACCACCCGCGCACTTGACACACGGGGGCTGAAATACCGCGTTGTCGACCTGACACAAGACACCGAAGCGATGCAAAATATCACCGAAATGGGCTACCGTCAGGTGCCTGTCGTTGTGGCAGGTGATACGCATTGGGCAGGCTTTCGCCCCGACATGATCGGCCAGTTGGCGTAAAGGGACATGGGCGGGCTGGTTTATTATTCTTCTGCCACGGGCAACACTGCGCGGCTGGTTGCCGCCCTCGGACTAAAGTCTGCGCGTATCCCTCTGCGCCCGTCTGACCCGATGCCAGTCCCCGCAGGTCCCTTTGTGCTGATCTGCCCCACTTTTGCTGATGGGGCTGGGCGCGGGGCAGTTCCAAAACAGGTGATCCGCTTTTTGAATGTCCCCTCAAACCGCGTCTTTCTGCGTGGTGTGATCGGCGCTGGCAATCGCAATTTCGGCGCAACCTTTGCGCTGTCGGCAGACGTGATCGCAAAGAAGTGTAACGTGCCGGTGCTCACCCGCTTCGAGCTGGCAGGAACAGAACTCGATATCGCCCGCATCCGTGACGGGCTTGACAAATTTTGGAGAACGCAATGCTTGATAACAGTATAAACGCAGGGCTGGATTATCATGCGCTGAACGCGATGCTAAACCTCTATGACGAGGCGGGCCATATCCGTTTTGATGCAGATCGCAAAGCTGCGCGTCAGTATTTCCTGCAACATGTCAACCAGAATACGGTATTCTTCCACTCGCTGGATGAAAAGCTCGGCTATCTAGTGGATGAGGGATATTACGAAGCGGCTGTTTTAGAAGCTTATCCCAAGGCATTTTTGCACCGGATTTGGGAGGATGCGTTTGCGCAAAAATTCCGCTTTCCCACATTCTTGGGCGCATTCAAATATTACACCTCCTACACGCTTAAAACCCGCGACGGGAAAAGGTTTCTGGAGCGATATGAAGACCGCGTTGTAATGACCGCGCTGACCTTGGCACGTGGTGATCAACCACAAGCCGTGGCGTTCATGCGCGAAATCCTGTCTGGGCGTTTTCAACCCGCCACGCCTACGTTTTTGAACGCCGGTAAAAAAAGCCGCGGCGAGTTGATTTCGTGTTTTTTGCTACGGCTTGAAGACAATATGGAAAGCATCGGACGCGGCATCAACTCGGCTTTGCAGCTTAGCAAACGTGGTGGTGGTGTGGCGCTGATGCTGACCAACATCCGCGAACATGGTGCGCCGATCAAGGGGATCGAAAACCAATCCTCCGGTGTGATCCCTGTGATGAAACTGCTGGAGGATTCCTTCTCCTATGCCAACCAACTTGGCGCACGGCAAGGCGCGGGCGCGGTGTATCTCAGCGCGCATCACCCGGATATTTTCCAATTCCTGGACACAAAACGTGAAAACGCAGACGAAAAAATCCGTATCAAAACACTGAGCCTTGGTGTGGTCATTCCCGACATTACCTTTGAGTTGGCAAAGAAAAACGAGGATATGTATTTGTTCTCGCCCCACGATGTAGAAGGAGTTTATGGCGTCTCTTTCTCGGATATCTCGATCACAGAGAAATACGCCGAAATGGTAGATGACAAACGCATCCGCAAAAAGAAAATCAACGCGCGAGAATTCTTTCAGACGCTGGCAGAAATCCAGTTCGAGAGCGGCTATCCCTACATTATGTTTGAAGACACAGTTAATCGTGCAAACCCAATTGCGGGGCGGATTGCGATGTCGAACTTGTGTTCGGAAATTCTGCAGGTGAACGAGGCCAGCACGTTCAACGACGATCTGGGCTATGATCACTTGGGCACGGATATCTCGTGTAACTTGGGCTCTCTGAATATCGCCAAAACGATGGATGGCCCTGATTTTGGCGCGACGGTGGAAACATCAATTCGCGTTCTGACTGCCGTTTCTGAGATGTCGGAAATCAATTCTGTGCCCTCCGTGCGGCGCGGCAACGATGAAAGCCATGCCATCGGGCTGGGGCAAATGAACCTCCACGGCTATCTGGCGCGGGAGCGCATTCACTATGGCAGTGCAGAGGGTGTCGAGTTCACCTCTGTCTATTTCGCTGCCGTGTCCTATCACGCAATCCGCGCATCTAACCTTTTGGCACAAGAAAAGGGTGAGAGCTTCATAGGGTTTTCGGACTCGGCATATGCGACTGGCGACTTCTTTGACAAATACACCACACATGACTGGCTGCCCGTGAGTGATACGGTAAAGGCATTGTTCAAGGGCAAAGACCTACCCACAAAAGCAGACTGGACAGAACTACGCGGACTGGTGATGAAATACGGACTGTATAATCGCAACTTGCAGGCCGTGCCTCCCACCGGTTCCATCAGCTATATCAACAACTCAACCTCTTCGATCCACCCAATCGTCAGCAAGATCGAAATTCGCAAGGAGGGCAAAATCGGACGCGTCTATTACCCCGCGCCGTTCATGAACAATGACAATCTGGAGTTCTACCGGGATGCCTATGAAATAGGGCCGGAAGCGATCATTGATACCTACGCCGCCGCAACAGAGCATGTTGATCAGGGTCTGTCGCTGACCTTGTTTTTTCCGGCTGAGGCCACGACACGCGATATTAATCGTGCCCAGATCTATGCTTGGAAAAAAGGTATCAAAACCATCTATTACATCCGCCTGCGTCAGACCGCCCTAGAGGGAACGGAAGTCGACGGCTGCGTATCCTGTACATTGTGAGAACCCAAATGAAAGATACTCCCGACATCACCGCCGTTCCCCGTGCAATCAACTGGAACCGCATTCAGGACGATAAAGACCTTGAGGTCTGGAACCGCCTGACCGTCAATTTCTGGCTGCCCGAAAAGGTGCCGCTTTCCAATGACGTGCAAAGCTGGGCCACGCTGACGCCTGAAGAGCGCACCCTGACGATCCGTGTGTTCACAGGGCTGACGCTGCTCGACACCATCCAGAATACCGTGGGTGCGCCTGCGTTGATGCCCGATGCGCAGACGCCTCATGAAGAGGCCGTGCTGACCAACATTGCTTTTATGGAGGCCGTTCATGCGCGCTCTTATTCGTCGATTTTTTCGACCTTATGTTCGACCAAAGAGGTTGATGAAGCTTTTCGTTGGTCGGAAGAGAATCCGCACCTTCAAGCCAAGTCAAAGTTGATCCTGCAAGAATACAGCTCTGCAGCAGACCCGCTAAAGCGCAAGATCGCATCGGTGTTTTTGGAGAGCTTCCTTTTCTATTCGGGCTTCTATTTGCCGATGTATTGGTCAAGTCGCGCCAAGCTGACCAATACCGCCGACCTGATCCGGCTCATCATCCGCGACGAAGCGATCCATGGCTATTACATCGGCTACAAATTCCAGCGGGCCACCGAAACACTGTCGCAGACAGAGCGCGACGCCCTCAAGGATTTCGCTTTCTCTCTGATGTTCGAACTCTACGAAATCGAAGCGCAATACACCGCCGAGCTTTATGATGATCTGGGCCTCACCGAAGACGTAAAGGCATTTTTGCACTACAACGCCAACAAGGCTCTGCAAAACCTCGGCTACGAGGCGCTGTTTCCCGGACAAGTCTGCGAGGTAAATCCGGCGATCCTCGCTGCCCTCTCCCCCGACAGCGAAAATCACGATTTCTTTTCAGGGAGCGGGTCATCTTATGTCATCGGCAAGGCTGTCGCTACGGAAGATGAGGACTGGGATTTTTGAGGGAACAGAAAGGTGGATGCCGCACGAACCGATCTAACTTTTCTGATCAAGCTGGCGCTTCAAAGCTTCCGCAAGAGCTGAACCCAAGGCTCCATCGGTGCCTGCCGCTTGCGTCCGCGCCGCCTTGGGCTTCGTTTTGGCATTGGCTTTTGGCTTTTCGGGCGCACGTCGATCCTTTGTAGAATCCACGCTATTGTCTTTGCGCATGGTCAGGCCGATGCGTTTTCTCGGCACGTCAACTTCTGTGACGCGCACGCGGACGACGTCACCGGCTTTGACAACCTCATGTGGGTCTTTCACAAAGCGATCAGCAAGTTGGCTCACATGTACCAGACCGTCCTGATGCACGCCGATATCTACAAAAGCCCCAAAGGCCGCGACATTTGTCACCGTGCCTTCTAGCGACATGCCTGGTTTGAGGTCGGTAATGCTGTCAATCCCTTCGGAGAAGGTTGCCGTCTTAAACGCCGGGCGCGGGTCGCGGCCCGGCTTTTCGAGTTCCGACAGTATATCGCGTACTGTGGGCAGCCCAAAATCGCCATCGACAAACTGCTCGGCCTTCAAACCTGCAAGGGCCTTGCTATCGCCCATAATTTCCCTGACATCGCGCCCACAAGCCTGCACGATTTTGCGCGCCACACCGTAAGCCTCGGGGTGAACCGATGACGCATCCAGCGGCTCTTTCCCTTCGGTGATGCGCAAAAATCCAGCGCATTGCTGAAAGGCCTTTGGCCCCAATCCGCTGACTTTCAGTAGGGCCTTGCGGTTTTCAAAGGGTCCGTTTGCATTCCGGTGCACGACGATGCTTTGTGCCAGTGAGGGTCCAAGGCCCGCAATATGTGACAGCAGCGGCGCCGAGGCCATGTTGAGATCGACACCAACAGCGTTCACCGCGTCTTCGACAACAGCGGCCAAAGATTGGGCAAGCTGGCGCTGGTCGACATCGTGCTGGTATTGTCCCACGCCGATGGCTTGTGGTTCGATTTTCACCAGTTCGGCGAGAGGATCCTGAAGCCGCCGAGCAATTGAAACAGCCCCGCGGATCGACACATCTACATCCGGAAATTCCTGCGAGGCCAATTCTGATGCGGAATAGACAGAAGCGCCCGCTTCAGAGACAATCACAGGCGTTGGCCGCGCAACCCCTGTGGGCAGATGCTTCAACACATCAGCGACCAACCTTTCAGACTCTCGGCTCGCTGTGCCATTGCCAATCGCAATCAAGGCGACGTCATGCTTGCGGATTAAGTGCAGCAAGGTTTCCTCGGACCCGCGCAGATTGTTGCGGGGCTGGAACGGATAGATTGTGGCCGTGTCCAATAACTTGCCCGTCTCATCGACGACCGCAATTTTACAGCCAGTTCGTATACCCGGATCGAGACCCAATGTCGCGCGTGCACCTGCGGGCGCGGCCAGCAAAAGATCACGAAGATTGCGGGCAAATACCTCAATCGCTGTGGCATGTGAGCGGCGGCGTAAATCCGTCAGCAACTCCATAAACATTGTCAGGCTGAGCTTGACGCGCCATGTCCAGGCGGCGGCCTCTCGCAACCACAAGTCTCCGGGCCCTTGACCGCAGATGCCGATTTCGGCGGCAATGATAGCATTGATGCGCGCAAGGCCCTCATCATCAGCAGGCCCGATATCGACGGTGACAATTTCTTCCTTTGCAGCCCGCAAAATTGCCAGCGCGCGGTGCGAAGGGATCGTCGCCCACTTTTCGGTATGGTCGAAGTAATCCGAAAATTTGACGCCAGCCTCTTCTTTCCCTTTGCTCACGCGAGAGAACACCAGGGCTTCTTGTTGCATCACCTGCCGCAAACGGCCCAGAAGGGCGGCGTTTTCGCCCAGTTCCTCGGCCAGAATATCACGCGCGCCATTCAGCGCGTCTTTTTCGGTTGCGACCGCCTCGGACAGATAGCCGCCTGCAAGTTTGGCAGGGTCAGCAGCGCGATTGTCGAGAATGGCGCGCAAGAGTGGCTCCAACCCGTTCTCGCGGGCGATCATCGCTTTTGTGCGCCGCTTGGGCCTGAAGGGAAGGTAAAGGTCTTCAAGAACGGCCTTGGTCTCAGCGCCAGTGATGGCGCGGGACAGTGCATCGGTCAGTTTGCCCTGGTCCTTGATCTCCCCAAGAATGCTGGCGCGTCGCTTCTCTAGGTCGCGCAGATAGTCCAGCCGTTCAGCCAGAACGCGAAGCTGAGTGTCGTCGAGGCCGCCAGTTACTTCCTTGCGGTAGCGCGCTACAAAAGGAACGGTATCACCGCCATCCAGAAGCGCGACCGTGGCGGTTACCTGTTCGGGGCGCGCATTGATCTCGGCGGCTATATTGCGGGCAATGCGTTCTGCAACGGCGTTCATGACTGGCTCTCCAAAGTGTTCGAAGTGCCGTGATAGCGTCAAAGCAAAATAGCGCCAAGCCCAAGAAGTCGCTCAGAAGCTAGCAATGTAGACATGCTGGTCTTTCGGGATAGGCGCGCCAGTGTCTGTGGCTGCTGCTAAGCCAGCGCAGAGCGCGGCGAAGCGGGCCAGTCAACGCGCCGCCCTTCCCACGATAGACAGCCAGTCACGTGACTGCTTTAATGGCGGTTGTGAAACTCAACAGAAAGTCCGATATGGCCGCTCTTCCCGCTTCGATCGACGACACGATCGCAATGCTCGCCAAACAAGACTACGTCTGTGGCCGTGCATTGGGCACTGTCGCCTTCCTTTCGCTCAAGCTTGGTAAACCGCTGTTTCTCGAAGGCGAGGCAGGCACCGGCAAAACCGAGATTGCCAAGGCTCTCGCCCACTCCTTGGGCCGCCGCCTGATCCGCCTGCAATGTTACGAAGGCCTTGATGTGTCCTCCGCACTCTACGAATGGAACTTCACCGCACAAATGGTCGCGATCCGCACCGCCGAAGCAGCGGGCGAAGCTGACCGTACATCGCTGCAAACCGAGCTTTTCTCACCTGACTACCTCATCAAGCGGCCCCTGCTTGAAGCGCTCGAGCCGCACCCGGAAGGCCCCCCCGTTCTACTGATCGACGAACTCGACCGCACCGATGAGCCGTTTGAAGCCTTCCTGCTTGAAGCCCTGTCAGACTTTCAAGTCACCATTCCCGAGCTCGGCACCATCAAAGCTGGCGAGCCACCGATTGTCATTCTCACGTCCAATCGCACACGCGAAGTGCATGACGCCCTCAAGCGCCGTTGCCTCTACCATTGGGTTGATTACCCGCAGTTCGAGCGCGAGGTCGAAATTCTCAAGGCCCGCCTGCCGGAGTGCACTGAAAAGCTCACCCGTGAGGTCGTCGCTTTCGTGCAGGCCTTGCGCGGCGAAGACCTGTTCAAAAACCCCGGAGTAGCCGAAACGATCGACTGGGCGCGCTGTCTCATCGCGCTTGATGCTGTCGCGATCACGCCTGATGTCGTCGCCGACACGCTTGGCGCGCTGCTCAAGTATCAGGACGATATCGCCAAGATCACAGGCTCAGAAACCGCGCGACTGCTTGATGAAGCCCACGCCCAACTGTTGGCAGAGTAATGCAGGCGCTGCCGGACACCGAAGGCAAGCTGGCCGAGAATATTATTCACTTCGCCCGCGCTTTGCGTAAGGCGGGCGTCAATGTCGGCCCCGCGCAAGTGCTTTCGGCCATCGAGGCAGTGCAAACAGCAGGTTTCACCCGCCGGGAAGACTTTTATAACACCCTCAAAGCCACGCTCGTCTGTCGCCCCGAGCAGTTTCAAACCTTTCATCAGGTTTTCACCCTGTTCTGGCGTGACCCCGAGTTTTTGCAAAAAATGGTTCGATCCATGCTGCCTTTGTTGCAGACGATGGGCAGTGACGCTCCGGAGGCCAAAGCCGCCCAACGCCGCGCCGAGGACGCGCTTGAAGAGGGCAAGCACGAGGCGCCTGATGATATGCCCGAGCGTGACGTGCTCGAGATGGACGCGCAGATGAGCCTGTCGCAAACCGAAGTGCTCCGCAGCCTTGATTTCGAGCAGATGAGCAACGCTGAGCAGGCCGCAGCAGTCGCGGCGATCAGCAAGCTGACACTGCCCGCCAAGCCTGTCAAAACCCGTCGCACAACACCCTCGCACATCGGGCGCCAGCCCGATGTGCGTGCTCTGCTTCGAAATGCTCTGAAAAGCGGCGGTGAGTTCGGCCCGCTACCTAAAAAGGCTTTGCGCACCCGCCCGCTCAACCTCGTGGTGCTGTGTGATATCTCCGGCTCCATGGCCACATATGCGCGGATGATGATGCACTTTCTGCACACGCTTGTTTGGGCGCCTCACTCGGACTGGGGCCACGTCCACGGTTTTACGATGGGCACACAGCTCACCAATATCACCCGTGCCTTGCATCGGCGTGACGTTGATGATGCCCTCAAAGCCGTCGGACACGACGCGCCCGACTGGCAGGGCGGCACGCGGCTTGGTGACGCGCTGCATGCCTTCAATCGCGATTACTCGCGTCGTGTTCTGGGGCAAGGGGCTGTTGTGCTGCTGATCACCGACGGGCTTGAAACTGGCGGCACCGAGATGCTCCGTAAAGAAGCCGAGCGCCTATCGTTGTCGTGCAAACGCCTCGTCTGGCTCAACCCGCTTTTGCGCTTTGACGGCTTTGCCCCTAAGGCCGCAGGTGTGCGCACACTTTTGCCATTGGTCGACAGCTTCCATGCCTGCCACAACGTTGACAGCCTCGCCGAGTTGTCAAAGGCGTTGGGTGCACCCTCACAAAAGTCCGAGTTTATTGCTCAGCTTTAAGGCGAAAACAATCACTTGCTAAGAATCGCTGCAGGCTTACACTTTGAAGTCTTGATTTAGATTTTTCGGGGAGGAAAAACCTAAATGGATATGACGGGAGAGCATACCATTGCCGCACCACGCGAAGCGGTATGGGCCGCGCTCAACGACGTTGAGGTGCTTAAGCTCTGCATCCCCGGATGTGAAGAGATAGAACAAACCTCACCGACCACGATGGAAGCCAAAGTTGTCCAGAAGATCGGCCCAGTTAAAGCCAAATTCGCTGGTGCTATCGAGCTTCTCAACATAGATGCCCCCGCCAGCTATACCATCAGAGGTGAAGGCAATGGCGGCGTTGCAGGCTTTGCCAAGGGCGGCGCTGATGTGGTGCTGCAGGAGGTGCCCGAAGGCACGCTTTTGAGCTACGAGGCCCACGCTCAGATCGGCGGCAAACTGGCCCGCCTCGGCAGCCGTCTTATTGATGCCACAGCAAAAAAGTTGGCGGCGAAGTTTTTCGACAATTTTCAAGAACACTTAAACGGACCCGACACGCCGGAGGAGGGCTAGGCGGGGCCAAAAAGGGAGGACCATATGACAAAAGTAAATATGACAGTAAACGGCAAAGCCGTCTCGCGGAATGTCTCCGGCGAGACGCTTCTGTCGGAGTTTCTACGCGAAGACCTGCGCCTGACCGGCACGCATATTGGCTGTGACACATCCCAATGCGGCGCTTGTGTTGTGCATATTAATGGCAAAGCTGTGAAGGCTTGCACCACGCTTGCTGCGGCCACAGATGGCGCGGATGTCACGACAATCGAGGGCCTCGCCAACGGCGAACTGCACCCTATGCAAGCCGCCTTTAAAGAGCACCATGGGTTGCAATGCGGTTTCTGCACACCGGGCATGATCATGTCGGGCGTCGATATGGTGAACCGCTACAAAGCCGAGGGCCGCGAGCTGACAGCCGAGGCCGTGCGCCACGAGTTGGAAGGCAATATCTGCCGCTGTACGGGCTACCACAACATCGTCAAGGCTGTGCAAGACGCAGCCACAAAAATGTAATCTGACAAGGGAGGACAAGACATGGCTAATGGAGCTACCGGAATTGGCGCCCGCGTCAAACGCAAGGAAGACAAACGATTCATCACGGGGAAAGGTAAATACACCGATGATGTTCGCATGGAAAATCAGGCATACGCAGCCTTTGTGCGCAGTCCGCATGCGCACGCAAACATCAAGAGCATTGATAAGTCAGCCGCGCTGGCCATGGAGGGCGTCGTTGATGTGCTTGACGGCCACCAGCTAACAGGCGACGGCATCGGCAACATCATCTGTGGCTGGGCTGTCACTTCCAAAGACGGCTCGCCGATGAACATGGGGGCATGGTCGGCGCTGGCGACACAGAAAGTCCGCTATGTGGGCGACGCTGTCGCGGTTGTCATTGCCGATACGCAGCAACTCGCGCGCCTCGCAGCAGAAGCTGTCGAAGTCGAGTATGAAGAGCTGCCCGCTGTGGTGAAAGCCGATAAATCTCTCGCCAAAGGCGCACCGGAGATTCACGAGAACGCACCCGGCAACCTGATCTACGATTGGGAGATCGGTGATGAGGCAAAAGCGGATGCGGGCCTCGCGGCTGCAAAGCACATCACCGAAATGGAGATCACAAACAACCGTCTCTCGCCCAACCCGATGGAGCCGCGCTCGGCTGTGGCCACATATGACGAGGCCGAAGAGCACTACACGCTCTACACCACCTCGCAAAACCCGCATGTCGCACGCCTTGTCCTAAGCGCGTTTTATAACGTCGCGCCCGAGCATAAACTGCGCGTTATCGCGCCCGACGTCGGGGGCGGTTTTGGCGCGAAAATCTACATTTACCCCGAAGAGATCACCTGTCTCTGGGCGTCAATGAAAACAAACCGCTCGGTCAAGTGGACGGCGGACCGCTCGGAAGCTTTCATCACCGACGCGCATGGCCGTGACCACATCAGCACTGCCAAAATGGGCTTTGACGAAAACGGCAAGATCACCGGTTTCAAAGTCGACACAATTGCCAATCTCGGCGCTTACATGTCACTCTTTTCCAGCTCGGTTCCGACTTATCTCTATGCCACGCTTCTGTCAGGGCAATACGATATCCAGAACCTCCACGCCAACGTGCGCGCTGTCTACACCAACACCGTGCCGGTTGACGCCTACCGTGGTGCGGGGCGGCCTGAAGCTTGCTACCTCATAGAGCGGATGATGGAGACAGCGGCGCGCGAGCTTGGTATGAAGCCCGCCGAACTCAGGGCGAAGAACTTCATTCGCGAGTTCCCTCATGAGACACCCGTTATCATGACGTATGACAGCGGCGACTTTGACGCGAACCTTGCCCAAGCCGAAGAAGCCGCCGATGTGGCGGGGTTCCCGGCGCGCAAGGCAGAGGCGGCCAAACGGGGCAAGCTGCGCGGCCTCGGATACTCCTGCTACATCGAAGCTTGCGGCATCGCGCCTTCGGCGGCCGTTGGCGGCCTTGGCGCGGGCGTCGGCCTCTGGGAAAGCGCGGAAGTGCGGGTTAACCCTGTGGGAACAATCGAGATCCTTACAGGTTCACATTCACACGGCCAAGGCCATGAAACAACGTTCGCCCAGATCGTCGCCGAGCGGTTTGATTTGCCGATCGACAATGTTTCAATCGTGCATGGTGACACTGATAAGGTGCAGTTCGGCATGGGAACTTACGGCTCGCGCTCCGGCGCTGTCGGCATGTCCGCTATCGTCAAGGCGATGGACAAAGTCGAAGCCAAAGTCCGCAAGATCGCGGCACACCAGCTTGAAGCTTCCGAGGACGACATCGTCATCGAAGGCGGCGAGGTGAAAGTTGCAGGCACCGACAAGGCGCTCGGCTGGCATGAAATCGGGCTGGCGGCCTACACGGCTCACAACTTGCCGCCGGAGATGGAGCCGGGCCTCAAGGAAAGCGCGTTCTACGATCCGTCGAACTTCACGTTCCCCGCAGGCACCTACATTTGCGAGGTCGAGGTTGATCCGGAGACAGGGAGAACAGAAGTGGTGCAATTCACCGCCTCTGACGACTTCGGCACCATCATCAACCCGATGATCGTTGAAGGCCAGGTGCACGGCGGGCTTGCCCAAGGCATCGGTCAGGCGATGATGGAGCAGGTCATCTACGACGATGACGGCCAGCTCATCACCGGCTCGTATATGGACTATACGATGCCGCGCGCCGCTGATCTGCCGTTCTATTCGGTGCATCATGCGTCCACAACATGCCCGGGTAACCCGCTCGGCATGAAGGGCTGCGGTGAGGCGGGGGCCATCGGCTCTCCACCCGCCGTGATCAACGCGATCACCGATGCGATCGGCAACAACAACCTCAGCATGCCTGCGACACCGCAGAATGTCTGGAACGCGTTGCAAGCTGTCACAGCTTCGCAAGCGGCAGAGTAAGGGAGGACAGAGTATGTATCCGACAAAATACCACAAAGCCGCAAGCATCGATGACGCGGTAAAAGCGCTGGGCGCGGGCGAAGAGGCAATGATCCTCGGGGGCGGACAAACATTGATCGCAACGATGAAACAACACCTCGCCGCCCCGAGCGATTTGGTTGATGTTCGTAGTATCGAGGGTATGGTTGGCGTGTCGCTAGATGGCGACATGCTCGTCATCGGCGGGGCGACAACCCACGCAGAGGTGGCCAGCAGCAAGGAGGTGCAAAAGCACACCCCCGCGCTCGCGAGACTGGCAGGCGGTATCGGCGACCCCGCTGTCAGGCACGCAGGAACAATCGGCGGATCGGTCGCCAATAACGATCCGGCAGCCGACTATCCGGCAGCTCTTTTGGCACTCGGCGCAACGGTGGTGACAAACCAGCGCGAAATCGGGGCGGATGATTTCTTCGACGGGCTGTTCACCACAGCACTCGACGAGGGCGAAATCATCACGGCCGTGAAGTTCCCCAAAGTTGAAGCCGCAGCCTACGCCAAGTTTGCGCAACCCGCCTCTCTGTTTGCACTTGTTGGGGTGTTCGTCGCTAAAACTGCAGATGGCGTGCGCGTGACGGTTACGGGCGCGGGCGATGAAGGCGTGTTCCGCTCCGAGGCGCTCGAAGTGGCGCTGACGGCGGACTGGTCGGAAGCTTCGGCAAAAGGCGCTGACGTTTCAGCCGACGGGCTTATGTCCGATATCCACGGAGCCGCCGCTTACCGCGCGAACCTTATCAAGGTTATGGCTGCCCGCGCGGTATTGGCATCTTAAAAAGACGTCGCCACGCGCACAGCGTGGCGACGCCTCGGTAGACATTGCAACGTTCGCTACGATAAGTTCAATACGTTGGTCGTGTCCGGCATCAAGCTTCCTTAATCACTTACCACTCAGCAATTAATCTGGCGGACGCAGTCACACGAATGCACCTCACAAGATACAGGACACTGTGCCGGTAGCTTAGCTTGCTGTCCTTTTGCGTCGCGAGGCTTCACTCGGTTGAGCATAGAAATATCAGCCAATCCTATGCCGTTGAGGAGAAGTGCATGCTTAAATTTCAGAAGCTTATTTCGGCTATTAGAAGGGGGGGAATGGCGGACCGAGGAGGATTCGAACCCCCGACCCCCTGATTCGTAGTCAGGTACTCTATCCAGCTGAGCTATCGGTCCGTGAGGGTGAGCAATTAAGCCCTGTGCTTTGGCTTTGCAAGCAGCTTTTCGTAAAAAAACAAAATTTGCTTGTTCGGCCTCTCGGTGAGCTAGCAAGCGACCTTATGGTATTGTTGTTTTATCGGGGGAGGCGAATTGTGAAGCTTGTGCCGTTTTCGTCTGACCGTTCCAACAATAGTTCCCCGCCGTGTCCGCGGATCAGCTCGGACGCGATCGCAAGTCCAAGCCCGGAGCCGCCTTTGCGCGCGCCGCCGTGGAAGGCCTCAAACAGATGTTTGCGCGCCTTCTCGGGCAGCCCTGGGCCGGTGTCGCTCACGCTGATCTCCAGCATCTTGTCAGCCTCTTGCGCCGCAACGCGCACCTCGCCGCTTTGGCGGGCGCTCTCAAGTGCCTGGCGCGCGTTGCGCACAAGGTTGCTGATCACGCGATAAAGCTGTTCGCTGTCAGCCCTGACAGTAAAACCTTGCGGCACAGTGTCGATAAATATGATTTCGCCGTCGCTGCGTGTGAGTTGCTCGGCTTCAAACACATCCTCGACAAGTTCTTTCAGGTTCACTTCGCCCAGCTTGGGCGCGGGCTCCTCGGCCTTGCCGAAGGTCAGCGTGGTTTCGCAAAGCTTCACCGCGCGGCTGATCGAGTTGACGAGCTTGGGCGCCATCCGCTTTACCGCCGGGTCTTCGCTCATTTCGATACGGTCGGTAAAAAGCTGTGCGGTCGTCAGAATGTTGCGCAAATCATGGCTGACTTTGGCCACAGCCGAGCCAAGCTGCGCGAGGCGATCCTTTTGTCTCAAGGCACTGGTCAGTTGGGTTTCAAGGCTTTGCAGCGCTTCCTCGGCCTCGCGCAATTCCGAGACACTGGCGGAAGGCTGGATAATCCGGTTGGCATCTTCAGGGTTGGCTGCATAGGCCTGAATATCCCCGACAACGCGCTTGATCGGGCGCACAAGCAGCATCCGGACGGCAAGGAAAAGCAGCACCGCCGTAAATGCAGAAATCACTGCGGACATCAGCAAAATGCGCAGGCCGTAATCAATCATTGCGGTGCGCAAACCGTCGGTTACCATCGACACCTCGATGAGCAGACCGGCCTCGCGAACAGGGTTCCCGATCACGCGGATCACACGGTCTTCGGTGTCAAACAGTCGTGCCATAGCATCGCGTATGAGGACAAAGGCAGAAGCTTCGCGCAGATCATATGTTGCATGAATAGGTCTCGGCATCGGAGACGAGAGGATCAGTTGGCGCGCTTCGTCGCGCCGTAACACCACGTTAAACACCTCGGCATTGCGCAGGAGTTCTTCTTCAAGATCCGTGTCAATCATATCATCGGCCAGCAGCACCAGCGAGGCGATCTGCGCGCGCTCAAGGCGGCTCAGCAGGTAGTCTTCCCGAAACCGCGCAATCGAAGGCACAAAAATCAGGATTTCGGCCAGCATCACAAAGATGACGGTCAAAACCAGAAAGCGCCCTGACAGCGTGTTGAGCATAGCCTGTGTTACCTCTTACGGCAGAAAGCGCTGTACCGCGCTGACGACCCTTTTGATCATCTTACTCTCAAATAGCCGCGGAGAGAAATAGGCCCCTGCGACGCGCTTGTTGATTTCACCAATAGTGGGGTAGGGCGCAACCATAGCTGCGATCTGGCTCATTTTCATGTTGTTTGCCAGCGCCAATGCCCAAGTGTTGATAAGCTCGCCCGCCTGATGGCCCACAATCGTCGCGCCAACAGGGCGGCCCTTCACAATCATCACCTTGATAAACCCCGTTGTCTGCCCCTCGGCAATCGCACGGTCATTGCCAGCATACTCGAAGCGCACAACCTCAAGCTTGTCGCCGTGCTGCGCACGCGCACCTGCTTCGGTGAGGCCAACTTGTGCCAGTTCGGGTGCTGTGTAAGTCGCCCAAGGGATGTGGCTGTGCTTGGCTTTTGCAGGCAGCCCGAACAGGGCAGAGCGGATGACGATCCCCGCATGATAGCCCGCCACATGGGTAAACTGCATCCCGCCCGCCACATCGCCAATCGCATAAACACGGCGGTTGGTCGTCTTGAGGGACGCATCCACCTTGATGCCCGTTTTGGTCGGCTCAATCCCTGCGGCTTCAAGGTTCAGTTTGTCGGTGTTGGCCTTGCGCCCCACCGCCATCAGAAGGTGTGTGCCCTTGAAGATGCGGCCGTCCTTGGCCTCAACTTCAATCGCGCCTGCTTCTCCGCGAATTTCTGCTGCCAGTGCATCTTCCTCAATCACAATGCCCTCGTTACGCAGGCGTTCAATCAAAACCGTGGCCGCTTCGGGGTCATCTTTGCCCAGTGCCTTCGCGCCTTCAATCACCGTGACCTGCGAGCCAAGTCGCTGATGTGCTTGCGCCATTTCCATGCCAATCGGCCCGCCGCCGATGATCAGCAAGCGCTCGGGCCTCTCGCGCAGTTCAAAGATGGTCTCGTTGGTCTCGTAAGGCACGCTTTCAAGCCCCGGTATCGGCGGCACAAGCGGGCTGGACCCCGTGGCAATCACAATCCGTCGCGCGCTGATCTCGTAGTCGCCCGCCTGCACTGTCTCGGCCCCCGTAAACGTTCCGTAGGCTTCAATCACCCGCACACCGAGGCCTTCAAACCGCTCCACAGAATCATGTGGCGCAATCGTGTTAATCACGGCGCGCACATGGTCCTTTGCAGCCTCGTAAGCCTTGGCCGGTGCACGGCCCTTGGCAAAAGCCGCCTTGGCCTCGGAGAGCAGCGCTTTGGAGGGCACACACCCATAGTTAAGGCAATCCCCGCCCATCTTGTGTCCTTCCAGAAGCACAACGCTTGCACCCATCTGCGCAGCACCCGCCGCAACAGACAGCCCGCCAGAACCCCCACCAATGACCAGCAGGTCTGTTTTGATCTTTTCCATGGAGATGTCCTTTCAGGGGAGGGCTGGCTTAAAATGCCTTGCCGCCGCGTATCGCCTTGATGCCAATCGGGAGCGCCGCCAGTACCGCAAGGCCGAGAATCGGCAAGAGAATATGTGGCTCGAAAATAATGCCCAAATCGGGGGTCTCACCGCGGGCAAACACCTCGCCCAGCCCCGCTCCAACCGAAGTGTAAACAACTGCACCGGGGATGATCCCGAAGAACGTGCTGATCACAAAGCGCCTGAGCGACACATCAAGGAAGGCTGGTAGTAAGTTGGCCACAAAAAACGGCACAGCCGGCACAAGGCGGATGAGAAACAGCATCGACCATTGGTTTTCGTCAATTCCGTCCTTGATCGCTTTGATCTTGCCGTCACTAGCCTCAAGCTTGGCCCCAAGTCGCGCACCAAGGCCCCAACGGGCCGCGAGAAAAATGAGGGTCGCGCCCAGAGTTGCTCCTGTCACATTGAACAATGCGCCGGGGAAGGTGGCAAAGAGAAACCCGCCGGTGAGTGTGGCAATCGTCGCTCCGGGAAGGGAGAAGGCAACAATCACAACATAAGCCGCAATAAAAACCAAAGCAGTCAAAAGATAGTTGGCATCGCGGAACGCAATCAGCGCCTCGCGGTTTTGTTGCAGTGCTTGAAAGCTGAGATAATCGCGCAAATAGACCGCGCCAAATATGGCTGCGCAGACAATAACCGCCAAAGGCAAAAGCCGTGCGGCAGAAGATTTCTGCATATCCGCGTCATTTGACATGTTTGTCATTGTCCATTTCCGGCTTTTTACTTGTAGAGCGCAACCTGCGCAGGTTTGCCGCAAAACCCAAGAGGACTCACAGGGCGTTGATCTTGTCATTGCGATTTTGTGAACATATCGGGTAAATCCTGCAAAACTGTAACATAGCACGTCAGGCATTCGCGGTTTTTGTTGCAATTTCCGCTGAATCCCTGCTCTACGGGTTTGACAGCCCCTAAACTGCCGCCTATAGAGCGGGCTTCAAGTATTCACCAAGCATCCGTGCGACTCGCACGCCTGCCTGACAATTCGGAGACGGAGCGATGAAACGCACCTACCAACCAAGCAACCTCGTCCGCAAGCGGCGCCACGGTTTTCGCTCACGCATGGCCACAAAAGCTGGTCGCAAAATCCTGAACGCGCGCCGCGCGCGTGGCCGCAAGTCGCTTAGCGCGTAAGCTGGCCTTGCCCTTTTTACAGGGCATAGGATTGCGAAAAAGAGATCAAACCGCTTGAGAGCCTCTCAGGCGGTTTTCACTTGTTCTGCCCTCACTTTGGCGCGAAAACCTCTCTCATGACAGCACCGCTCATCATCCTCAAAAAACGGTCCGAGTTTCTGGCCGCTGCCCGCGCGCAAAAGTGCGGCACAAAGGGCCTGATGCTTCAAGCCCGTTCGCGGGGCGATGAGGCTCCGATGCGTGTTGGCTTTACCTGCTCCAAGAAGGTTGGCAATGCCGTAGCGCGCAACCGCGCCAAGCGCCGCCTGCGCGAAGCTGCGCGCGCGGTCCTACCCGTCAATGGCCGCAGTGGGTATGATTACGTCTTGATCGGCCGCTTTGAAACAACAGCCAACCGCGATTTTGAGGCGCTCAAAGGCGATCTGGCCTATGCGCTCGGAAAGGTGCATGCATCATGACACCCCTTGCTTTCGTCATATCGCTGCCGGTGCGCTTTTATCGTCTCGTGTTCAGCCCGTGGGTTGGCCACGGCTGCCGTTATCATCCGACATGCTCGGCCTACGGCATGGAAGCCCTGCGCAAGCACGGCGGCATCAAAGGCACATACCTCATGGTCCGCCGCATCCTGCGCTGTCACCCGTGGGGCGGCAGCGGCATCGACAATGTGCCGGATTGAAGCGTCTCAATATCGCCTGTGAACCCGTTTCTTGATCATCGGGCGGCTCTTGATGCGCTCGCGCACAAAGACAAACAAACCTGACACCATAATCAGAGCGATTCCCGCCAAAACCAGCGGGGTAGGGAACTCGGCCCAGACCATCCAGCCCCAAAGTACAGCCAATGGCAGCCCCAAATATTCAAACGGTGCAACCGTGGCCGCACTTGCAAGGCGGTAGGCCTGCCCAAGGCAATAGCCGATGATTGCCGAGTTGAGTCCAAGCCCGAGAAATAGCCAGCGGTCTGTGCCCTCGGGCATAACCCATGCCCTTAACAGAAAGATCACGCTTTCATTGCTCGCGCCTTCCGTAAACCGCCCATCGCCTGCGACAAGGAAAAATCCGAGCGAGACAATGAGAAATATCCCCTGAATATAGACAGCCATCGCGCTGGCTTTGCTGGCCACACCCAGCTTACGGGTCATCAACTGGTTGAGCGCATAGGTCAGCGCGGCAAATATTGGTAGCGCCAGAACAACCAATGACACATCCGCTGGCGCGTTCTCTCCGCGCCACGCCAGCATCATCAGAATCACCCCGCCAAAGCCGATGACAACCGCGCCCAGCCGCCACGGCCCGACCTTTTCTCCAAGGATTGGGATCGATAAAAGCGTGATCATCAGAGGTGCAACAAAGAACAGCGCGGTGGCGTCCGCCAGCGGCAGCACAGCCAGCGCCGCAAAGTAACTCAGGTTTGAAACAACCACAAAAAGCCCACGCAGCAGGTGCAAGCCGGGGGTTTTAGTTCTCAAAATCCCCCAGCCGCCTTCGATCTGTACCAAAACAAGGCTAAAGAAAATTCCGATACCTGAGCGGATGAAAACCATCTCGTGCAGAGGGTAGCCACCCGAGAGAAGCTTGATCAGCACGTCATTCACGCTGATCGCCGTAATCCCTGCGATAACAAATAAAATACCCGCAGCAGGGCGGTTCAAAGCTTCCGTCATGACATGTCCTTTTGATAACCTGTTAACAGACCGCAAGCGACACCGCGCGCCGTTTAGCGACAAAAGCGCTTTCGCGGTTTCGCTCGGGTCAGCCGCGCAGTAGTGTCGGCACGCGAACAGGAGGGCAGGCCATGGCCATTGTCGAGATCAACGATCTGAAAAAAATCTACGAGGGCGGTTTTCAGGCGCTCAAAGGGGTGACCCTTGAAATTGGAGAAGGCGAGATCCTTGCCCTTCTCGGCCCCAATGGTGCCGGCAAAACCACACTTATCTCTGTGCTCTGCGGCCTCGTGTCGCCCACAGGCGGGCACGCGCGCATTGGTGGGTATGACATTGTTGCAAACTACCGTGAAGCGCGCCAGCTTGTCGGGCTTGTCCCGCAAGAAATTGCGCTGGAGCCGTTCACCAAAGTTATCGACGCGGTCCGCTTTTCGCGTGGCCTCTTTGGCCTCAAGCGCGATGATGCCCATATAGAGCGTATCCTCAAACAGCTCTCCCTATGGGACAAACGCAACAACCGCACCATGCAGCTTTCGGGCGGCATGAAACGCCGTGTGCTCATCGCCAAGGCGCTCGCCCACGAGCCGCGCGTGCTGTTTCTGGATGAACCCACAGCAGGTGTCGATGTCGAGCTGCGCCGCGATATGTGGGAAACGGTCGCCCAGCTCAAGGCCGATGGCGTCACCATTATTCTAA
Organism: Lentibacter sp. XHP0401; assembly: GCF_025751535.1. GTDB lineage: Bacteria > Pseudomonadota > Alphaproteobacteria > Rhodobacterales > Rhodobacteraceae > Lentibacter. The sequence continues at coordinate 188,459 of NZ_JAOWLC010000004.1, forward strand.
CAACGCATTATATCGAGGAAGCCGAAGCCATCGCCGATCGCATCGGCGTGATCAACAAAGGCGCTCTTTTGCTGGTTGAAGACAAGACCGCGCTGATGGAGCGGATGAGCAGCAAAGAGCTGCGCATCTCCCTGCGCGCACCGGTTCAATCCGTGCCCGAGGCGCTCGCCGGTTACGGGCTTGATCTGGCCGATGACGGCGAAACTCTTGTTTATACCTACGATACAAAAGGCGAGGGCACAGGCATCACCGCGCTCTTGGCCGACCTTGCAAGCGCGGGCCTCAAACTCGCCGATCTCAAAACAAACCAGTCGAGTCTGGAAGACATCTTCGTAGGCCTCACAACTGATAAAGCGGAGGACGCCGCATGAACTGGTCAGCCGTCTGGACAATCTACACCGCCGAGATGACCCGCTTTTTCCGCACCTTCGTGCAAAGCTTCATCTCGCCGGTGATCTCTACATCACTCTACTTTGTGGTCTTCGGCACAGCCATCGGCAGCCGCATCCAGGAGGTTGAGGGCGTCAGCTACGCTGCCTTTATCGTGCCGGGGCTTATCATGCTCTCGGTCATGACACAGGCAATCTCCAACGCAAGCTTCGGGATCTATTTCCCCAAGTTCACGGGCACAATTTACGAACTTCTCTCTGCGCCCATCAATTTCTTTGAAATCGTGCTTGGCTATGTCGGTGCCGCTGCCACCAAGGCGCTGTTCATCGGGCTGGTCATCCTCGCAACAGCTTCATTTTTCATTGATCTTCAGATCGCGCATCCCTTCGCCATGGTTGCATTCCTCCTGCTCACCTGTCTCAGCTTTGCGCTTTTCGGCTTCATCATCGGTATCTGGGCGGGTAATTTCGAGCAGCTCCAGCTCATCCCGCTTCTGGTGCTCACGCCGCTCATCTTTCTCGGTGGCGCGTTTTATTCGATAACCATGCTGCCGGACATCTGGCAGAAGCTCTCACTCTTCAACCCAGTGGTTTACCTAATCTCCGGCTTCCGTTGGTCATTCTATGGCGCGGCAGATGTGCCCATCGGCCTCTCGCTTTTGGCCATTGCGGGCTTCACGGGGGCGTGTCTTCTCATCATCGGCTGGATCTTCAAGTCAGGCTACAGGCTCAAGCCTTGAGGCGTTAAAACCACATGCCACCCGCTTTTTTCACAAATCTTTTGCAGCGCGCAGGGGGGCTCCCTTGTTTACCCCTGCGCGCAGCTTTACATGCGACTGTATGATCATAAAACTGCCCTTCCTCAAAAAGCAGCCCCGCGTGGCCGTGATACGGCTCGCAGGCACTATCGCTTCAGGCACGCGCGGTTCTTTGTCAGACGAGGTTTTGGCCCCGCTGATCGAGAAAGCCTTTCGCAGAGGCAAACCCAAAGCCGTCGCGCTTATTCTTAATTCACCGGGCGGCTCGCCCGTGCAATCAGGGCTCATAGCCGCGCGCATCCGCAGGTTGGCCGATGAAAAAGAAATCCCCGTGCATGCCTTTGTCGAGGATGTGGCTGCCTCGGGCGGTTACTGGCTCGCAGCCGCAGCCGATGATATCTGGGCCGACGGCGGAAGCATCATCGGCTCGATAGGGGTCATCTCGGCAGGCTTCGGTGCGCATGAGTTGCTAGAGCGCCAAGGCATCGAGCGCCGCGTTTACACAGCGGGCAAATCCAAGTCGACACTGGACCCTTTCCAAAAGGAAAAGCCCGAAGACGTGAAGCGCCTCAAGTCACTCCTGGGGGATATGCACGCGCTGTTCATCGAGCATGTCAAAACCCGCCGCGCAGGCAAACTTGACGAAAGCGCAGACCTTTTCACAGGGGAGTTCTGGCTCGCGGGCCGTGCGCTTGAGCTGGGCCTGATTGATGGCATCGGCCATATCGAACCCAAACTCAAAGAGCTTTACGGCGAAAAGGTCCGCCTCATTCGCTACGGCCGCAGAAAGCCGCTGCTCGCACGCTTTGGTGCTCAGGTTGTCAATGACGGCTTGGCAGCTATAGAAGAGCGGGCCGAATACGCCCGCTTCGGGCTGTGAGCAGATGATTTTCAAGATAGTCACTCTCTTCCTTGTGGCCATGGGCGTTCTGGCCATGTTCGGTAAGCTGAAGGTTCCGGGTGCCAAAACAATCGCCGACAAGCGCTGTCCCAAATGTAAGCGCTTTCGCATCGGCAAGGGGCCATGCCCCTGCAAAACAAAAGGGTAACTCATGGATTGGCTACTTGCGGCTCTCGGTCTGGTGATTTTGCTTCTGGCAGGTGACAGCCTCGTGCGCGGCGCGGTCAATCTTGCGCTGCGTGTCGGTATTCCCGCTCTCATCGTCTCGCTCACTATCGTGGCTTTCGGCACATCCGCACCCGAGCTGCTTATCGCGATCAAAGCGGTGTTCGACAATGCGCCCGATATCGCCATGGGCAACGTCGTTGGCTCCAACACGGCCAACATTCTTATGGTTCTCGGCTTTCCGGCCCTTTTGGCCTGTATGCACACGTCAGAGTGCGACACCCGCAAAAATTACCTCTACATGATCGCCGGCACAGTGCTGTTTATTGCGCTTGCCTTCCGTGGCGTGTTCGATGCCTTGGCGGGCCTTGTGCTTTTGGCCGCCTTGGCCGCCGTTCTCGCTGACAGCTTTCTTCACGCCCGCAACCACCGCCGCGAAACCCGCGCCGCCGAAGCCGCCTTGGAAGAGGCCGAGCTTGAAGAACTCGAAGGCGCCGACCCTGATCTGCCCTGGTGGAAAATCATGGTCTTTCTCGTGCTCGGGCTTGTCGGCCTGCCGCTCGGTGCGGACATTCTTGTCAAAAGCTCGGTCAACATCGCGCGTGATTTCGGTGTCACCGAAACGGTGATCGGCCTCACGCTTGTGGCTCTCGGCACATCGCTTCCCGAGTTGGCAACAACAGTCATGGCCGCGCTGCGCCGTCAGGCCGATGTGGCCTTGGGCAACGTCATCGGCTCCAATATGTTCAACCTTCTGGCCATCATCGGTATTACCTCGCTGTTGGGGCCGATCCCTGTTGATAGCCAGTTCCTTCAATTTGACCTTTGGGTCATGCTGGCTTCATCACTCCTGCTGATACCTTTCGTCTTTCTCAAACGTGACATCACACGCAACTGGGGCATTCTGCTGGTGGCACTTTATGTCGTCTATATCGTGATTGTGGTCATGGCATGAGCGGGGCTGCTCTTGTCACAGGGGGCGCACAGCGCCTCGGCGCCGCCATGTCGCGCTATCTTGCCACACGCGGATATGCGGTTGCAGTGCATTACAACACATCGTCTGACGAGGCCGACACGCTCGTAACAGAGCTCACAGGGCAGGGCGTGCGCGCCGTGGCACTTGGCGCTGACCTGCTTGATGAAGCAGCCACAGAAACGCTGGTGGCGCGTGCGTCCAAAGCCTTGGGCCAGCCGCTCACCTGCCTCATCAACAACGCCTCGATTTTTGAATACGACACGATCCACACAGCCACCCGCGAAAGTTGGGATCGCCACATCGGTTCCAATCTGCGTGCACCCTATGTGCTCACGCAAGCCTTTGCCGCTCAGGCACCTGTAGCCCTTACGGATGAAAACGGTGAGGCGCTCGCCAGTTCTCTTGTGATCAACATGGTGGATCAGCGCGTGCGCAAGGTCACGCCCGAGTTCAGCACCTACACCATTGCCAAGATGGGGTTGTGGGCGCTCACCCAAACCGCCGCGCAAGGCCTCGCGCCGGCGGTCCGTGTCAACGCAATCGGCCCGGGTCCGACACTCATAGGCGCGCGCCAAACCGAAGCTCACTTCGCCAGACAGCGCGAAAATACAGTGCTCGGGCGTGGGGCAAATCCTGCCGATGTAACGGCTGCTCTTGGCTATTTTCTCGATGCGCCAGCCGTAACCGGCCAGCTTCTCTGCGTCGATGGCGGGCAGCATCTCGGCTGGAAAACCCCTGATGTTCTGGGCGTTGAGTAAGCACAAATGCTGCATGTGCAATGCAAGTTTTGCACTGACCTAAGGTCATGTCATAAAAGCTTAAGAAAAACTTAACAAAACCAAAGAGTTGCCAAATTGCAATAAAAAACATAAGCAAAATCAATACCTTGAGAAAAAGCCTATTTTTTAGGCAGATCAAGCAAGGGGGCCAAAAACAAGGGAAAATCCCGCTTCGCCCTAGGTTATACGCAGACTTATCCACAGGAATAGTGGACAGCTTTCCTCTTGCCCCCAACGGGTTAACATTGCAGCACAACAGGCGAATCGAGACAAAGCAGAGATGAACGAAACAGAGCCGCAAAATACCCCGACAGGCCATAAGGTCATCGCTGATTACGTGAAGTCGCTCAGCGGTGCGCCGGGGGTTTACCGCATGCTCGATGCCCAGGCGCGGGTGCTCTATGTCGGCAAAGCGCGCAACCTCAAGGCGCGGGTTTCCAGCTACGCGCGTCTTTCCGGTCACTCTGGCCGCATCGCACGGATGATCTCCGAAACCGCGACCATGATGTTTCTCACCACCAAAACAGAAACCGAAGCGCTGCTGCTTGAGCAAAACCTCATCAAACAGCTCAAACCCAAATACAATGTGCTCCTGCGCGACGACAAGAGCTTCCCCAACATCCTTGTGACCGATCATGCTTTCCCGATGATCAAAAAGCACCGCGGTGCCAAAAAGGAAAAGGGTCATTACTATGGCCCCTTCGCCTCCGCCGGGGCCGTAACACGCTCGCTTGCGCAGCTTCAGCGCGTCTTTCTGTTGCGCAACTGTTCGGATGCCGAGTTTGAGGGCCGCACGCGCCCCTGCCTGCAATACCAGATCAAGCGCTGCTCCGCCCCCTGCGTGGGCAAGGTTACAGCCGTCGAATACCGCGAGCATGTGAAAGATGCCGAGCGCTACCTCTCGGGCCGCTCGACCGACCTTCAGGAGAAGCTCGCCGCCGATATGCAAACCGCTTCCGATGCACTGGAGTTTGAAAAAGCCGGCGCTCTGCGCGACCGCATCAAAGCACTTACCCAGGTGCAAAGCACCCAAGGGATCAATCCGCGCGCCACGGCCGAGGCTGATGTCATCGCGCTGCATATGGACAAGGGGCAGGCCTGCGTGCAGGTCTTCTTCATCCGCGCCAACCAGAACTGGGGCAACCGCGACTTCTACCCCCGTGTCGGCTCCGAAGAGATCGAAGCCTCCGAAGTGCTCGAGGCCTTCATCGGCCAGTTTTACGACAGCAAAGAGCCACCCCGCCTGCTTCTCCTTTCCCATCCGATCGAAAACAAAGAGCTTATGGAAGAAGCCTTAAGCGAAAAAGCAGAACGCAAGGTTGAGATTATGCTCCCGCAGCGCGGCGAAAAGGCCGAGCTCGTCGAGTTCGCTCTGCGCAACGCCCAGCAAAGTCTCGCGCGTAAATCTGCCGAAACCGCCACCCAGGCCAAGCTGCTCAAAGGGCTGGCTGAAGCCTTCTCGCTGCCCGCACCTCCGCAGCGCATCGAGGTTTACGACAACTCGCATATTCAAGGTGCACATGCTGTCGGCGCAATGATCGTTGCCGGGCCAGACGGGTTTATGAAAAACCACTACCGCAAGTTCAATATCAAGGGCGATGATCTTACGCCCGGAGATGACTTCGGTATGATGAAAGAGGTGCTCGAGCGCCGTTTCAAACGTCTGATCAAGGAGGATCCGCTCAAAAAGGAAGGCCTCTGGCCCGACCTTTTGTTAATCGACGGCGGCATAGGGCAAGTCTCCGCCGTGCGCGCGATCATGGACAAGATGGGCGTGTCAGAAATTCCCATGGTCGGCGTCGCCAAGGGGCTCGACCGTGACGCTGGCAAGGAAGAGTTCTATCGGACAGGCAAGCCGCCGTTTGCTCTCAGGCACAATGACCCCGTGCTTTACTTTGTGCAGCGGATGCGAGATGAGGCCCACCGCTTCGCCATCGGAACCCACCGCGCCAAGCGCAGCAAAGCCATAAGCGCCACTCCGCTTGATGATGTACCCGGCGTCGGAGCAACCCGCAAACGCGCGCTGCTCACCCACTTCGGCAGCGCCAAGGCCGTGAGCCGCGCAGCGCTGGCCGATCTTAAGGCCGTGGACGGCATCTCCGATACCATCGCCGAAACGATCTATGATTTCTTTCACGAAAAGGGCTAGTCTTCCCAAGCCTCTTTTGCGCGTGCCTCACGTTCAAGTCGACCAAGCTCGGCCTTGCGCAAGATCATCTCCTGAAACATGGGAGTCACCTGTTCGTCGTCATAATGCGAGCGGACCATGCCGCAAATGATTCCGGTCCAATATATCCTCAGGATCTTGTTGATCTTGGCCTGATAGCCGGGCCCCAGACTGCGAAACCACCGGAGCATATCCTCATCCAGCCGGATCGAAATTTTCTCTTTGCGGGAGGTCTGGCCAAATGCACTGATCGAGCCGGACCAGTCCTTCGGCAAAGAGCGCTCCACCCAGTCGCGGCGCAATTCCTCTTGCAAGGATTTAAGCTCGTCAAACATCTCGATGCGGGCGGTTGCCTTTGTCAGTCTTGGCATTCTCGGGCCTCCTTATGCGGTGCTTTCGCCACTCTGGCGCGCAAAGGTTAACAAGCACACAGCGCTGCGATCTGCCCTATGCGCTGTCCATACTGGCGTATATACAGCTTGCCCTACAGGTTGCCCCACGGTTGCCCGCAGCGAAGATTGCAGCTTTTCCCCTGCTTTGAAACGGGCTAGAAGGTTGGTTAATATGATCTGGAATATTCCAAATATCCTCACGGCTCTGCGCCTGCTCGCCGCCCCGGCCGTGGCGGTGATGTTTCTATATTTCACAAGGCCTTATGCGGATTGGTTCGCGCTTATCCTTTTCGTGACGGCTGCCGCAACCGACTGGTTTGACGGCTATCTGGCCCGCATGTGGAAGCAGGAGACAAAGCTCGGCGCGATGCTTGATCCGATCGCTGACAAGGCCATGGTCGTCATCGCCCTGATGATCATTGTAGGGTATTCCGACACAAGCTGGACACCATGGCTTGTGTTACCCGCTACCTTTATTCTCTTCCGTGAAGTCTTTGTTTCAGGCTTGCGCGAGTTCCTCGGAGATACAGCAGGAACGCTCAAAGTTACCAAGCTTGCCAAGTGGAAAACCACCTTACAAATGGTTGCAATCGCTGTGCTTTTCTCACGAGAAATCTTCGAGCATTACTTCGGCATGGCTACAATGGGCATGAATGATGAAATCATCGGTCAGGTGCTTTCCGGCAGTGAAGAAGATGTGTTTGGCATCCGCTGGAAGGCCTTTGGCGCCGCATGGGCCGGGCCTATCGGCATGATCTTGCTTTGGCTCGCGGCAATCCTTACGATGATCACAGGATGGGATTACTTTCGTAAATCAATCCCTTACCTGAAGGATTAAGCCATGGATGTGCTTTATTTTGCATGGGTGCGCGAACGGATAGGACTGCCACGCGAGGTGGTTGAGACAAAAGCAAACACTGTAGCCGAGCTTGTAACAGAACTAAGCGCGCGTGAAGAGCGCTACGCCGCTGCTTTTGAAGACCTTTCCGCCTTGCGCGTGGCCGTTGATCAGGAGTTGGCTGATTTTGACGCTCCCTTGAAAGGTGTGCGCGAAGTTGCGTTCTTCCCGCCGATGACGGGTGGATAAATGGATATTCGCGTGCAGGAAAACCCGTTCGATCTGGGTCAGGAAGCAAGCACCTTCTCCAGCAAAACAAGTGCTTCCGGCGCGGTCGTCACCTTCACAGGTATCGTGCGCGATAACGCCCGGAATTCGCTGGACTACATGGATATCGAGCACTACCCGGGCATGACAGAAAGCGCTCTGCGCCAGATTGCGGATGATGCGTTAACCAAATGGTCACTGGAAGACGCAATGATCATTCACCGAATTGGCAAAATGCGCGCGGGTGAAATGATCATGATGGTCGCCACCGCCGCGCGTCATCGGAAGGATGCGTTTGAAGCGGCCGAGTTTTTGATGGATTTCCTCAAATCCCGCGCGCCGTTCTGGAAGAAAGAAGTTTCAAAAGACGGCTCCGAATGGGTCGATGCCCGAGATGAAGACGAAGCCGCGCTTACGCGCTGGCAAAAATGAGTGTGTTAACGCTTTCTAACCGCACCGCACGCATTCTCTGGCTCGAGCGGCACGGGTTGCTGAAGGCTCCGACAGGCCCTCTTGATGTCCGCCAAATCGGTGAAGATCTTGGGTTCATCCAGCTTGACTCTATCCGCCATATCGAGCGCGCGCATGATCATATCATCTGGTCGCGCAATCAGAAGTATCGCCGCGGCATCCTAGATAAGTCACTGAAGAAAAGAGATTTCTTTGAGCACTTCACGCATGATGCCAGCCTTATTCCAATGGCTTTCCTACCGATGTGGCAGCGGCAGTTCCAGCGCCGTGCTGACAAAATTGTGCAAGCAGGCTGGTGGAAAAACATGCCCGACGCCGAAGGCCGCGCCGCTATCAAAGCCCGCATTGCTCGGGAAGGTCCGCTATCCACCAAGGATTTTGAAAGCGAGGGGCCACGCCCAAAAGAAATGTGGCAGCGCCCGCCGCACAAGCTCGCTCTGGATTTCATGTGGTATGCAGGCGAACTCGCAACATGCCATCGTGAGAAATTCGTAAAATATTATGACCTCGCCGAGCGGGTCTTTCCCGAGCATCTACACGCGCAGCGGCTTGACCATGAAGACCAAATCGACTGGCTCTGCCGCGCAGCTCTGGAGCGCCTCGGTTTTGCAAGTGCAGGAGAGATTCAGCGGTTCTGGGATGCTTGCAGCGCGGCTGAGGTGAGGGGCTGGCTGGCCCAAAGCGGGACAGAGCTTGTCCAGGTCAGCGTCGAACTGGCCGATAAAAGCAAGGCCCTGCTCTGGGCTATGCCAAGTATCGAAGCGCACCTTGAGACACTTGGTTCGGCCAGCGGCGGGCTGCGTATTCTCAATCCGTTTGACCCTGCCATCCGTGACAGAACACGTTGCAACAAGCTCTTCGGATTTGACTATCGCAACGAGATATTTGTGCCTAAAGCCAAGAGAAAATGGGGGTATTATGTCTATCCTATCCTTGAAGGCACAAGGTTCGTTGGCCGCGCCGAGCTGAAGGCCGACCGCAAGTCAGGTATGCTAAAAGTGGCTCAGCTCTGGCCAGAAGCGGGCGTCAAATGGGGCGCCGCACGTCAGCAAAAATGGGTTGCTGAACTGACAAGGTTTGCACGGTTTGCAGGGCTGGAGTTAGCTGAAGCTTAGGTATTGGCTGAGCTGATCCGCTCGACATAAGCGCGCATTTCTTCGGCTTCATGACGCGCATCGCGTAGGCCTTCCATGGCAGCTGCAAGCTCGGCTTCTGTCTGGGAGAGCTGGTTTGTCAGCTCCGCTTCGCGCTGCTGCAAATAGGTAATCGCCTGATCGCGGGTCTCTTCGGCCTCGTGCAACTCTTGTGCCATCTTCTCCAGCTCCTCCATGTCGCCACGCGACACCCGCGTGAAGCGGTGGACAAGCCAATTGACGAACCAACCCATGCAAAAGGCAATAAACAGGATGATCGCTGTCGCGATAATAAACTCGGTGCGTGTCATTCGTCTTGGCCCTCGCTCGATGCCGCTTCTTCATCGGCTTGTTCGTCGGTGTCTGATGCACCAGTTTGCTCGATGCTTTCAAGCGTTGTTTCCGTGCTTGCCTCAGGCTCGGGGCGCACGAGCTTAAACTCAATGCGACGATTTGCTTCACGGCCTTCTTCAGTGTCGTTCGAAGCAATGGGCTGCATCTCGCCATATCCAACAGCTTCAAAGCCGCTTGTAATAATGCGCCTGTCGCGCAGGGCGTTCAACACGGCCTGCGCACGTGATTTCGAGAGGGTCTCGTTCATCTCTTCGCCACCTTGGCTATCGGTGTGGCCCGCGATCTCCATTGTCAGTTCCGTGCAATTCTTCAGAACTTCCGCAATCTCGTCGAGGGTGGCTCCGGAGCCCGCATCAACAGTCCCGCTGCCGGGCTCAAAGGAGATTTTCTTGATACGCAGGATTTCAGCGATTTTGGCTTCGCATTCATCAGGCGTCAGCATACTCGCGATTGGGTCAAGCTTTTCCAGATAGGTGACTTCAACAGAAAACCGTGCACCTTCCCCCAGCTTTTCGGAAAGCAGTTTGGTAATTTCGGAGCGGGCATTTTTGTTACCCGTGTTGCCGGCGAGGGTGATGTCTTCGGCTGTTACGGTTGCTGATCCGTTTGACAGGAGTGAAAGCGCCTCAAGCCCCGACAAGACCCGTAGGGGCCAATCGCCGGGCAGTGTTTCATCGGTGCGGGCACGGTTGCTGACCGTTGCACTCCCGAAGCGCGCGGTTGCAAAACTCTCGGCAGTTTGAGCGACGATTTCGTCGTTCAGGCGGCCGTTGAGCTGCACAAGGCCTTCGGGGCTCAAAGTCGCGACAAACTCGGCAGGACCCTGACTTGGGTCGGAGGGGTCAGGTGTGAGAACGGCGTGTAATGCAAAGACATCAGGCAAGCTGTTTTCCAGCGCTCCAACGATACGATCAAACTCGCGCTGATCTGTTCCCGCTGGAGAAATCAACGTGACATCCGCGTCAGAGAAAGTCACCGAGCCGCCCTTAAGCTCGGCAACAGCTGCTATTGCGAGAGATGCCGCATCCGCCCAATTCGGAGAGGGAACGCCTAGGCCCACACGGCATTCCACCTCGCCCTCAATCCCGGCTTTGCGGGCTGCCCCGATAATTTTGGAGCGGGATTCTTCTGTGTCGGCTGAACAGTTGTCAAAGCGGGGTCCGGCATCGTCTTGTAAATAACGTAGAGAAAACGGGGTAATGACAGGGCGTGGAGAAGATATATCAAAGCCCAGACGCAAGCCCGATGGCGCATTGCGCTTGAGCTGGCTTTCGATGCGCTGTTTCTTCTCTTCGCTCTCGGCCATTGCCGTAATCATCACGCGGCGCGCATCAATCGAGATTTTGGATCGGGGCAGAGCCTCAAGGGCTTCAAGGCCAAAATCGACAGCATTCTCCCAGCCGTCAGGGATGTCGTAATCGGCACTTTCGAGGAGATCGGCGATTTCGTCATCGCTCGAGATGCGCCCGAGGCGTTTGAGCAGGTCTTCCCGGTCTGCCCCTGTCGGGATCAGGCCAATGAGCGAAACTTCGTTGTCATTGCGCAAAATTTCGATTGAAAAGCGCGGAGCGGCGAGGGCTGCCAAAGCCTCAACATCCATTTCGTCAATCACTCGGGCGGCATCAACCACGCTGCCCGCTGTGCTGATCGCAATAAAGCGTTTTGCCTCGGAGGGCGCTGTTCCGATGAGCAGAACCTGAAGGCCGTTCGCCTCGACTTCCGCCCATGTAAGCTCTTTAGAATCAAGTGCTTGACGCACGCTGTATTCAGACGTTTCTTCAACCAGCGTTACAGCAAAAGTTGCCGCAAAGAAGGACAAAAGCGCCGCGCCTACGAACGTTCCGGAAAGAATGAGTATGGATGATACGCGCATTAGACCTATTAATCAGAGGTTACCCGAACTCTCTTAAGCCGTGAGAACAGGGGTTTCAATCACACTAAGAGCGCTACGGCGAAAAACAGCAAGGGGATGAGCCCTGCATCGCGGTTTGAGCGGAAGAGTTTGAGTAGAATTGCGTTATCTTCAGCGTCAAAAAGGCGCAGCTGCCAAAGCATGTGCCAACCCATAGCGCAGGCCCCGGCCAGAGCGACTGTCATGGAAAAAGGGCTGCTCGCACTGCTCAGCATCGCACCGATGATCGCGATGCCCAAAAGCGTGACAGTGGCGGCAAGGAAGCGGCTGAGCCACATGGGGCTCTGGCTGCCAAAAAGCCGCGCGGTTGATTTTATGCCGATGAGGGCGTCATCTTCGGTGTCTTGATGGGCATAGATAGTGTCATAGAACAGAGTCCACACAATCCCTGCAACATAGAGGTAGAGTGCGGGGGCTTCGAGTTCACCGCGGTGAGCTGTCCATGCGAGCAGGGCGCCCCAGTTAAACGCAAGCCCGAGAAAGATTTGCGGCCACCATGTGAAGCGCTTGGCAAAGGGATACACGGCCAATGGCACAAGCGCGAGTATGCCGAGCAATACGGCTGCTGTGTTGAATGTGAGGAGGATGAAAAAGGCGATAAGGGCTTGTAAGCACATCCAAATGGCGGCTTGGCGGGTGGTCACCTGCCCCGAGGGGATAGGCCGCGAGCGGGTTCGTTCAACTGCGCCATCAAAGTCGCGGTCGGTGATATCGTTCCATGTGCAACCCGCGCCGCGCATAAGCCACGCTCCCGCCCCGCAGGCGGCGAATATCCAGAGGTCATGCCAGGTGACGAGGCGGTCGTGCAGCATAGCCAACAGCAAGCCCCACCAGCAGGGGATGAGCAAAAGCCATGTGCCGATGGGCCTGTCGGCGCGCGAGAGGCGCAGGTAAGGGCGGGTGGCTATGGGGGCGTAACGGTCAACCCAATTGCCTTTCACGGCATCGGCAACTTGTCCGTTCTGCTCTGGCGTATTCTTTTCGCTGCTCATATGTTTTGGCCCATGACAGATGTAAAAATCAGATTGTTTGTAGATCACCCGCTGGGGGCGGGGCAATCGCTGGCTTTGGATAAAGCGCAGTCGCATTACCTTTTTGGCGTGATGCGTCAGCAGATTGGTGCGCAACTTGCTGTTTTCAATGGCAAAGATGGCGAGTGGTTGGCGGAAGTTTCCACAGCCAGCAAGCGAGGTGGCGAGCTTTTGTGCAAAGAGCAGCGCGGGCCACAGGTGAATCCGCCTGATCTTTGGTTGCTGTTTGCACCGATTAAAAAAGCGCGTACGGATTTTATTGTCGAGAAAGCCGCCGAGATGGGCGCGGCACGGATTGTGCCTGTGCAGACGGATTTCACCAATGCGGAGCGGATTAGACAAGACCGTTTGCAGGCGCATGCGTTGGAAGCGGCAGAGCAATGTGGCGGAACATTTGTTCCGGAAGTAGCTGATTTAATGAAGCTTTCTACCTTACTCGACAAGTGGCCTGCCGAGCGCAAGCTTATGTTTTGTGATGAAGGCATTGCGGGACAGACGGGCGCGCAAGAGGCTTTGCAGGCTACCGGGGCGGGGCCTTGGGCGGTGCTGATCGGGCCTGAGGGAGGCTTTTCTCAGGCCGAGCGCGCGCGGCTTCATGGTTTGCCATTTGCTTATCCAGTGAGCCTTGGGCCGCGGATTTTGCGGGCTGATACTGCGGCTGTTGCGGCACTGACTGTTTGGCAACAAGTTTTGGGGGATTGGGCATGAGTTTCATCAGACCAGAGGCCGAAAAATTCCTCAACAAATACAAAGAAGTGCTTGTCGCCACTTTTGCTTTTCTGTTGGGCGCCTACTGGGCGGCTTTCTCCTTTGGGTTGCTGCCATGGCTTGGCTACATAGTGATGGCAGCTTCGGGATTGTTGCTGTTTTCCTTCCTTCAGCGGGCCTGGTTTGCCCGTGGAGAAGGCGGGCGCGGGTTTGTCGAAGTGGATGAAGGCCAGATAAGTTATTTTGCGCCGGAAAGCGGCGGGATGATTGCAGTGCGTGAACTCACCGAGCTCACCTATGATGCGCGGCCCAATCCGCCTGTCTGGACACTTAGGCAGGCAGGGCTGCCGGAGCTCGTTATTCCTGCGAATGCCAAGGGCGCACCACAGTTGTTTGACGCCTTTGCCGCTTTGCCGGGCCTTTCTGCCGACAGGTTGCTTACGGCGCAGCGCGGCGCGAAGGATCACGCACGCGTGATTTGGCGCAAAGATGCGCTGACGCGCATTGACAGCCCGCGCCCGCGCCTGCACTCCTAACCCCTCACGCGAACATATCGGAGCTTACACATGTCTATCCCTCAGTCCGGCGGCGGCCCGATCGAACATTACGCGCAATTGGCCGAGTATATGGCCGAGGGGTGCAAACCCAAGAGCGAATGGAAAATCGGCACCGAACACGAGAAGTTTGGCTACTGTAAGGATACTCTCTTACCAATTCCTTACGAAGGTGAGCGTTCTGTGCGCGCCGTGCTGGAAGGCTTGCAGCACAAGCACGGCTGGAACCCTGTCTTTGAAGGCGAAAATATCGTTGGATTAGAAAAGGATGGGGCGAATGTGAGCCTTGAGCCGGGGGGGCAGTTGGAGCTTTCCGGTGCGCCTTTGGAGAATATTCACCAGACATGCGACGAGGTTAACATCCATCTCAAGGAAGTTAAGGATGTGGCCGACGCTGTTGGCGTGGGCTTTATCGGGCTGGGCGCGGCGCCTATTTGGACTCATGAGCAAATGCCGCTGATGCCCAAGGGCCGCTACAAGCTGATGAACGATTACATGCAAAAAGTCGGGACGATGGGCCGCGATATGATGCGGCGCACTTGCACTGTGCAGGTGAACCTTGATTTTGCCTCGGAAGCCGACATGGTGAAGAAAATGCGCGCGGCGATTGCGCTGCAGCCTGTGGCCACCGCGCTGTTCGCGAACTCGCCGTTTTTTGAGGGCAAGCCAAACGGCCACAAAAGCTGGCGTAGCCGCGTCTGGCGTGATCTGGATGATGCGCGAACCGGGATGGTTCCGTTTGTTTTTGAAGAGGGCTTCGGCTTTGAACGCTGGGTGGAATATGCGCTCGATGTGCCGATGTATTTTGTTTATCGCGATGGCAAGTATATCAATGCTTTAGGGCAGTCTTTCCGTGATTTTCTGAAGGGCGAACTGCCCGCTATGCCGGGTGAGATGCCGACACTTTCAGATTGGGCAGATCACCTGACAACCCTGTTTCCCGAGGCGCGGATCAAGAAATATATGGAGATGCGCGGGGCCGATGGCGGGCCGTGGCGCAGGCTCTGTGCGCTGCCTGCTTTCTGGGTGGGCCTCATGTATGATGACGGCGCGCTTGACGCGGCGCTGGACCTCACCAAAGGCTGGGATGCAGAGACCCGTGAGGCGCTGCGTGTGGCCTCGTCCGAGCAGGGTTTGCAGGCCGAAACCCACGGTGTGAAGATGTATGATCTGGCGCGTGAAGTGGTGACTATTTCGGAGGCCGGATTGAAGGCGCGAGGCCAAGCCGGGGCTGGTGGGATGATTCCAGATGAGACCCATTTCCTCAATGCGTTGAAGGAATCTCTTGAAAGCGGAGAAGTGCCTGCGGACGAGCTTTTGCGCCGATACGAGACAGATTGGGACGGAGATTTGAGCAGTATTTACGCTGATTATTCATACTGATTAAGGCAGCGTTCAGGCTGGTTAACACGCTTGAAAACCACCGATTCCGGGGGGGGTGAAATACGTGCACCACGCGTGCACGAAGCGTGCACCGGTTGAATCGCGTTGTTGTTAAGGGAAAATTAGGTAACGCACCGTACGGTATTCCGCACGGTGCGTTACATTTTTCAGGCGGTTTTTTCTGCGAGCACGTGGCGCAGGGTTGTGACGGCTTGGGTGAAGCCCAGGCCGAGGCAGAGGGCGGCGAAGCCGAGCATCGGCAAGAGCACGAGGTTGCCGGCCTCTTGAAACAGGGGCAAGGCCGCGCCGATGAGGAGGACTGAGCCCGCGCCGATTGCGGCGTAGCCTGTGGCCACGGTCACGGAGGCGGTGCGCGCGCGAAATCCTGTTTCGGGGCAGTCGCCGAGCATTTTGCCGATCTTGAGGATCATCAGGCTGAGCACGAAGACTGTGCCGAGGGAGGCTGCGAGATAGATGAGGGATGTTGCAAACATAGCGTTTCCTTTCAAGCTGCGTTGCGGGTGAAACGGTTGTAGAGCAGGCCGAACATCCAGCCCCAGAGGGGGGCGAATATGAGCCCGAAACCGAAGTAGAAAATTGTGGCCTCGACGATTTGCTCTTTGCCAAGGGCAAAGGCGGCGAAGGTTGTGAGGCATAAAGCGGTGAAGTTGCTGACGAAGGCGAGCGCGGCGATTTCGCCAGCGTTGCAGGGGGCGCGCGACAGATGCCAGATCAAGAGCGGAAGACCGAGCCCGAGATAGGCGGGCGCGCCTATGACAACTGCAAAAACCGGAACAACGAGCCAGAAGGTTGCGCCTGTTATGATGATCGGCGCGAGAACGAGCGCCGCGAAGAAGGCGGGCATGTGGATGCGCTGTGTCGGGTAAAGTAAGTGGCTTTTTGTGAGTGCGGACATTTCTGTAATCTCCGAAATTAGTAGGCAAAATTTTTGAACGTCAGGAGCCTTTCGGCAGGAAACGGGCGATTTTTGCGCCGAGCTTGAGGAGGGCTGTCTGGGTGCCACGCGGTAGTTTGGCGATCTCGGAATACCAGTCATCAAACTGTTGCATGGTATCGAGCGTTTCCGCGTAGCGGGCGCGGATGTGTTCGGGAGTTCCGTCGCTCCCGGCCTCGGCGGCGACGATGCGCAGGGCCTCAAGCGTCGGGACGTATTCGCGCTCGCGGCGGCCTTCGACCACGGTGTTGACCAGATCAAACATATCGCGGACGGAGTGAAAGTGATCCCGTCTGTCGCCAAGCTGACGGGAGGTTTTGACGAGCTTCCAGCCTTGCAGCTCTTTGAGCGCGGTCGAGACATTGGAACGCGCGAGGCTGAGTGTGTCGCAGATTTCCTCGGCGGTCATCGGATCGGGGGAGAGGTGCAAGAGCGCGTGGATCTGGGCAACGGAGCGGTTGACGCCCCATTTTGCGCCCATCTCTCCCCAGTGAAGGATAAAGTCTTGCATGGAGGGGGTGAGCTGCATGGCGAGTCGCTTGCTTCTGAAGTTTCTGTTGTGACAGAAATAAGTGACTAGACAGAAACTTGCAAGAGATTTGTAACTTTATTTTTTGCTGCCGAATTTGGGCTCTGTGCCGGCGCGGAGGCGGTCGATGTTGGCGCGGTGCGTGAAGAAGACCAGAACTGTGAGCATGATCCCGAGAAGCAGGACGGGTTGTGCGCCGAGCAGGGCCATCCAGACTGTCGAGGTGCTGGCGGCGGCGACAGCAGCGAGCGAGGAAATCCGCCAGATTGCGAAAGTGGCGAGCCATGTGGCGCAGCAGGCAAGACCCACGGGCCAGCTGAGCGCGAGCAAAAGGCCGAAGAACGTGGCAACGCCCTTGCCGCCTTTAAAGCCGAGCCAGACGGGGAAGCAATGGCCGAGGAAGGCGAAAAGGCCAGCGAGCTGAGCCGCATCTTCGCCTGCCAGAGCGCGGGCCAGAAGCACGGCCACGGCCCCTTTTGCGCCATCGAGAACAAGCGTGAGTGCGGCGGCGGTTTTGTTGCCTGTGCGCAAGACATTGGTTGCGCCGATGTTGCCCGAACCGATGGCTCGGACATCGCCGAGGTTCATCACACGGGAAATGAGCAGGCCGAAGGGAACCGAACCAAGAAAATAGCCGATGAGCGCCCAGAGGGCGAGGACGGCGGCGGAGTGTTCAATCAGGGGCATCAGCCGAAGACCTTTTTGCCAGCAACATACGTTGCGAAGACCTTACCTTGCAGGCGCTGCCCGTCAAAGGGGGTGTTCTTTGATTTGGAATGGAGTGTGGTTCTGTCGAGCACAAAGGGTTTGTCTGGGTCAAAGAGCATGAGGTCGGCGGGCGCACCTTTGGCAAGGCGGCCGGATTTTAGGCCGAGGCGATTGGCCGGATTGAGCGCCAGTGCCCGGAACAGTTGCGCCAGCGTGAGCCCGCCCGCATGGACAAGGCGCATGGCAGCGGGCAGCAGGGTTTCGAGCGCGACGGCGCCAGAGGCGGCTTCCTCATAGGGCAGGCGCTTGCTTTCTTCGTCTTGCGGCGTGTGCATTGAGCTGATGGTGTCGATGAGCCCGCTGGCAACGGCTTCAACCGTGGCGAGGCGGTCATCTTCGCTCCGCAACGGAGGCTTGAGCTTGAAGAAGCTGCGGTAGTCGGCCACGTCAAGCTCGTTGAGCGTGAGGTGATGGATGGATGTGCCTGCCGTGATATCAAGGCCGTTGTTCTTTGCGCGCTCAAGGGCGGGCAGGGCGCGGGCGGTTGTGATCTGGTCGGCGTGATAGCGTGCGCCGGTCATTTCAAGCAGCGCGATATCGCGGTCAAGGCCCATGCGCTCGGCCATCGGAGATACGGCGGGGAGCCCCCGAAGTGTGGCGAACTTGCCCGAGGTGACAGCGGCCCCTGCCGAGAGGATTGGCTCTTGCGGATGCGCGATGACGAGCGCGCCGAGGGAGCGCGCATAGGTGAGGGCGCGCTGGAAAACCTTGGTGTTGGTAACGACTGCGTCGCAATCGGAGAAGCCCACGGCGCCTGCATCGAGCAGGAAGCCGAGTTCTGTCATCTCGCGCCCCTCGCGGCCTTTGGTGAGGGCCGCGAGATGCAGGACATTCACGGCGCTGTCTTCATTGGCGCGGCGCTTGACGAATTCGAGCGCTTCGGGGGTGTCGATTGCGGGGGAGGTATCGGGGCGGATGACCATTGTGGTGACACCGCCGGCAGCGGCTGCGCGGGCAGCGGAGGCGTAGCTTTCTTTGTGGCGCTCGCCCGGCTCGCCGACTTTGACACCGATATCGACAATGCCCGGTGCGAGGCAGAGGCCTTTGCCGTCGGTGATTTCGTCGGCTTGGGGGGGCTCATTCCGGCCTGTGGCAGCTATTTTGCCGTTTTCAACGAGGAGCCAGCCTGTGATCTCGGTCTGGGCCTCGGGGTCGATGAGCCTGGCGTTGGTGAATAGGGTTTTCATATCAGCTCCTTGCGCTCAGGGCGGCGTCGCGGGTGCGCAGGATCTGGGCTGCGCCGGCGGCGGGGTCGGATTGGTATTTGATGAGGTATTTGTCGCCCGTCCTGGTGATGACTTGTAGCGCGGAGAGCATGGTGCGCGCGTCGGCGACATCGGCGAGCGGGATGATGCGCCCGTCAGGGCCGACGAGTTTGCTGTCGGTGAGTTTCCAGACCATGCCGAGTTGTTCGCTCATGGCATATGCGCCGCGCGCGCCGATGGCGAGGACGGAGCCGACAACGCCTGTCCACGGGTGCGGATTGCCGATGTAGAAGAGAATGCCGGACAGCAGCAAGGAGCCGATGGCGGCGAGCATGATGTGCTCACGGATATAGGTGCTGCGGGCGGGCGGGAACTCGGCGACTACAGTGCTCATTCGGCGTTCTCTTCGGCTGGAATATCGGCTTCGTCGGCGATCGTGCCCATAAGGGCGAGGCGCGCCATATCAATATCACGCTCGACCGTGCGGGGGCGGGTGAGGTATTTCATCAACACGGATTGCCCTATCTCGAGATCAATGCGCAGGTTTTTATAAAGCATACGCTTTGTGGCATGAATGTCGGCGAGATTGACAGCTGCGTTTTGCTCGGGTGCGTTGGTGTTTTCATAAATGAGGCGCAGGGAGGTGAGATGCCAGACATCGGTGCGGTGGCGTAGCCAGCTTGTGTAATCATCAAAGATGAAAGCCGAGAAGATGGTGGTGAATGCCATGATGGGCATCCATGTCTGTGGTGGCAGGCCGATGATGGGGCCGAAGAACAGGGCTGTGACAAATCCGATGAGAAGCGAGCGCTGGATAAAGGTCCAGATGTCGGGGGTGTAGGTTCCGAGGAAGGCCTCGTCATCCAGAAGTGTGGTGACGGGGGCGGGAAGATCGCGCTTAGACATAGGTGTCTTTCGGCGGCTTCTGGCGCAGGTTGCGGGCCAGTAGGTCCATAGCGGCCATGCGCACGGCGACGCCCATTTCGACCTGTTCCTGAATAACCGAGCGGGTGACATCATCAGCGATGTCGCCGTCAATTTCGACACCGCGGTTCATCGGCCCCGGGTGCATAACGATGGCATCGGGTCTGGCAGCGGTGAGCTTGTCGGCGGTGAGGCCGAAGCGGTGATAATATTCGCGCTCCGAAGGGATGAAACCGCCGTCCATACGCTCTTTTTGCAGGCGGAGCATCATCACCACGTCAACATCCTGAAGGCCTTCGCGCATATCATCAAAGACTTCGACGCCGAACTCTCTGATTTCGCTCGGCATCAGTGTGGGCGGGCCGATGAGGCGGACGCGGTTCTCCATTTTGCCGAGCAGCATGATGTTGCTGCGGGCCACGCGGGAGTGCGCGATATCGCCGCAGATGGCAATGCTGAGGCGGTGCAGGCGGCCTTTGGCGCGGCGGATTGTGAGCGCATCGAGCAGTGCCTGAGTCGGGTGTTCGTGGCTTCCATCGCCTGCGTTGAGGACAGCGCAGTTGACCTTTTGGGCGAGCAGATCGACTGCGCCTGAATTGGGGTGACGGACCACAAGCAGATCGGGGTGCATGGCATTGAGCGTCAGCGCCGTATCGACCAGCGTTTCGCCTTTTTTGATCGAGGAAGCGCCCATTGCCATGTTCATCACATCGGCCCCGAGACGCTTGCCTGCCAACTCGAAGCTGGCCTGCGTGCGGGTCGAGTTTTCAAAGAACATGTTGATCTGGGTGAGCCCTGCAAGGGCATCGGAGTGTTTGTGCGCCGAGCGGTTGAGTGCGACATATTGATCGGCCAGATCAAGCAGGGAAGTGATATCGGATTGGGAGAGCTGTTCGATCCCTAAAAGGTGACGATGTGCAAAGCTCATGCTCTCAGCTCCCTTTAAAACTGTGTGGCGTTATAGGCGCTGGGCTTTGCTTGCGCAATCGGTCATTCGCTGTTTTGGCGGCGCTTGTGATGGGGTAGGCTTGGCACATGGAATCGGCTCAGGATTATTACGCGATGCGCGCGGCGCTCGAATGGCAGGTAGAGCTTGGCGCGAATGAGGCGCTGAGCGAGGCGCCTGTGAACCGCTTCGAACTTGTCGAGAAGGTGAAGGCCAAGCCCGCTGTGGCGGCGGCTGCCCCCCAAGTGCAGAATGTGCATGTTGAAGCGCTGAAGGTGGATGCTGTGGCTGTGGCCCGCGCTGCGGCGGAGGCTGCGCAGGACTTGGCGCAGCTACGGGTCAAGCTTGAGGGCTTTGAGCATTGCGAGCTGAAACGCGGGGCGCGCAACCTTGTGTTTGGTGATGGCGCTGCTGACGCACGGGTGATGATTATCGGGGAAGCACCCGACCGTGAGGGAGACCGCGAAGGCAAGCCTTTTGTCGGGCAGGCAAATGCGCTTTTGGGCAAGATGCTGGGGGCGATTGGCCTGAGCCTTGAGGAGAGCGTTTACGCGACCACGGTGATGCCTTGGCGGCTTTTGAACCAGTCGGGGCCGAGCCCTGAAGAAGTTTCGATGATGCGGCCGTTTATGGCGCGGCATGTGGCGCTGGCAAAGCCCGATCTGGTGATATTGATGGGCAATATTTCATGTGATGCTGCTCTTGGGCAGCGTGGGATCACGCGGCTGCGCGGGACCTGGGCGGAAGCTTACGGTGTGCCGGCAATGCCGATGTTTCCGCCGGAGACGCTTTTGCGCCAGCCGCATTTGAAGCGTGAGGCATGGGCGGATTTGTTAGAGATTAAAGCGAGGCTGACATGAGCAGAATTGACGAAAACCGCGAGTTTATCCCTGTGCGGATCGCAGTTTTGACGGTGAGTGACACGCGCGAGCTGGCCGAGGACCGCTCGGGTAATATTCTGGCGGGCAGGATCGAAGAGGCGGGGCATGTGCTTGTCGCGCGCAAGATTGTCCGCGACGAGCGCGCCGATATTGCCGCCGAGCTGCGCGCCTGGGTGGCGTCTGGCGAGGTTGACGTGATTATCTCGACGGGCGGCACGGGGCTGACGGGACGGGATGTGTCTGTGGAAGCCCACAGGGACGTTTACGAGAAAGAGATCGACGCGTTCGGCACGTTGTTTACCATGATCAGCTTTGGCAAGATCGGCACGAGCGCTGTGCAGAGCCGCGCGACTGCAGGTGTAGCGGGCGGATGCTATTTGTTTGCACTGCCGGGCAGCCCCGGGGCGTGTAAGGACGGCTGGGACGAGATACTGAAGTGGCAGCTCGATTACCGCCATATGCCCTGTAACTTCGTCGAGATCATGCCACGGCTTGAAGAGCACAAGCGACGAAAATGAGCGATACTTTCGAGCCTGTCGGAGAGCAACCCGAGGTGATCGCCGTGCGGGTTGTCGCGCTTTTTGTGCGCGACATGAAGGGGCGTATCCTTTGCCAGTTGCGCGATGACCTGCCGCATGTGGCGGGAGCAGGGCTTTGGAGCTTTTTTGGCGGGCGCGTGGAGGCGGGCGAAAGCCTGCGCGCGGCTGCTGTGCGCGAGTTTCACGAGGAGACGGGAATGCGCATTGCCGAGGCCGATTTGAGCCCGCGTTCTATGATTGCGTCGAGTGTTTCTCCCGACTGGATGATCCATATTTTCGAGTTGGGCCAGCGCGTTGAACCGGGTGATGTTTGCCTTGGGGAGGGGCGGGTTTTGCCTTTTTGACCGAGGCGCAGGCGAAGGATTTTTCATTTGTGCGCACCTATGAACAGTTTTTTGAAAGTATTTTCGACTGAAATGCGCAGCAGAGGCGTATAAGTTCAGAGCGCGCTCTTTTTGTGGGGGCGATCAGGTATACAGAGGATGGTGGATGCGGTTTTTGCGGCGTGGATTGACGGGGCTTTTTATTCTGGCTGTGACACTCGGCTTTCTGGCCTATGGCGCGATATTGGTGCGGGGTGCTATCAATGACCGCATGAGCCGTGAAGCACGGGCGCCGCAGGCGCAGGAAAGGGTTTTTTCTGTGAATGCCCAGCGGGTTACGGGCGAAACACTGGTGCCTGTGATCACCGCATATGGCGAGGTGCAAAGCCTGCGCACGCTTGAAGTCCGCCCCGCTGTGAGCGGGACTGTTGTCATGATGAGCGAGAATTTCATCGAAGGCGGACGCTTTGCCAAGGGCGAAGTGATGCTCAGAATTGACGAAGCGGACGCGCAGTCTGCTTTCGAGCGGGCCGAGGCCGATGTGATGGACGCCGAAGCCGAGGCGCGGGACGCGGCGCGCGCGCTGGAACTGGCGCGGGACGAGCTTGTGAACAGTGAAGAGCAGGTTGCCTTGCGCGAGCGGGCTTTGGTGCGCCAGCAAGACCTGAAGGCGCGCCGTGTTGGCACGGATGCGGCAGTGGAGACAGCCGAAATTGCCGCGAGCACGGCCAAGGCGGCGGTGTTGACCCGGAGGCAGGCCATGGCGCAGGCCGAGGCGCGGGTGGACAGCTCGGCAACGCAGCTTGCGCGGGCGCGTATTGCATTGAATGAGGCGGAGCGCCGCCTTGCCGAGACGGAAATTACGGCCCAGTTTGAGGGTGTGCTTTCAGATGTGAGCGCAGTTGAGGGGCGGCTTGTAAGCACAGGCGAGCGGCTGGCCGAGCTTGTGGACGCGGAGGCGCTTGAAGTGGCCTTTCGCATTTCAACGCAGGATTACGCGCGGCTTCTGGACGACAGCGGACAGTTGAAGCGCGCTGCAATTCTGGCTGTGTTGAGCGATTTTGGCATCGACCTTTCGGCAAAGGGAACGCTGAGCCGCGCGGGCGCTTCCAACGCGAGTGGAGAGACAGGGCGTGTGCTTTTTGCACGGCTGGAGGCAGCCAAGGGCTTCAAGCCCGGTGATTTTGTGACAGTGAAGATCAGTGAAGAACCGATGGAAAATGTTTCGCTGATTGCCGCAACGGCGCTGGGTGCGGGTGACACTGTATTGGCGATTGGTGAGGACAACCGGCTTGAGCTTGTCTCTGTCGAGCTTTTGCGCAGGCAGGGCGACGATGTTATCATCCGTGCGCCCGCGCTGGACGGGCGGCTTATCGTTTCAAAGCGCACACCTTTGTTGGGTGCGGGAATCCGCGTGACCCCTGTTGAGGCCGCGGCCGCTGTGGAGGCGCCTGCTGCGCCCGAGCTTATCGAACTGACGGATGAACGCCGCGCGAAGCTTGTGGCCGCTATCGAGGCCAACAGCCGTATGCCCAAGGACGTGCAGGAGCGGATGCTGGCGCAGCTCAAGGAGCCGAAAGTGCCGGCAAGAATGGTTGAGCGGATTGAAAGCCGCATGGGGGGGTAGGATATGCGCGAGGTGGGGCTTATCGGCGGGATCATCTCGTATTTTACGCGCCACAGAACCGTGGCCAACCTGCTATTGGTGGCGATGATTGTTGCAGGGCTTGTGGCGACGCCACGGATGCGGGCGCAGTTTTTTCCTGATGTGGTTGTGGACAACGTGTCTGTCTCGGTGACATGGGACGGCGCAGGCGCCGAGGATGTTGACGCGGGCATTGTGCAGGTGCTCGAACCGGCTCTTCTGGCGGTTGAAGGTGTGGCCGAGGCCAATTCGACTTCACGCGAGGGTGTTGCGCGCATTGCGCTGGAGTTTGAGCCCGGTTGGGACATGGCACGTGCCGCCGATGATGTGCAGGCGGCGGTGGATTTTATCACGCTGTTGCCCGAGGAGGCCGATGAACCTCAGGTCAGCCGTGGTGTCTGGCGTGATCGTGTGACGGATGTTGTGATTACGGGGCCTGTGGGGGCCGAGCAGCTTGCGCGCTTTGCCGACGAATTTGTGGCGCGGCTTTTTGAAGGTGGCGTGACGCGCACAACCATCAGGGGGGTCGCGGGGCAAAAGACCAATGTGATTGTTGCCACACGCGAACTGATCAAGCATGACATCACCTTTGCCCAGATCGCGGCCGCGATTGGGGAAGAAGTGAAGACCGACCCTGCGGGAACTGTCACCGGAGCCAATGCGCGGGTGCGAACCGGTGTTGAAAAACGGAGCCCCGAGCAGATTTCGCAGATTGTGCTGAAGGCGCTTGAGGACGGCTCAAAGCTGACTGTCGGTGATGTGGCACAGATCGAGGTTGAGGGCGCTTTGCGCGGCGAGACGTATTTTGTAGGCGCGAACCCTGCAATTTCGGTGCGGGTGGACCGTTCGGCGAACGGGGATGCGATTGGCATCCAACACGCGGTTGAGGAGGTTGCCGAGAAGCTTGAGGCGACGCTGCCGCCCGGTGTTTCGATTGATCTGATCCGCACGCGGGCCGAGGCCATTACGGGGCGGCTTGATATATTGCTCGACAACGGGCTTGTCGGGCTTTTCCTTGTGGTGGGGCTGTTGTTCCTGTTTCTGAATGCGCGCACGGCGTTTTGGGTGGCGGCGGGGATACCCGTTTCGATGCTGGCAGCGATTGCGCTGATGTATGCCTTTGGGCTGACATTCAATATGATCTCGCTTTTTGCGCTCATTATCACACTGGGGATTGTTGTTGATGACGCCATTGTGGTGGGCGAACACGCCGATGCGCGCTTGCGAAAGCTGCGTGAAGGGCCTGTGGAGGCAGCAGAAAACGCCGCCAAGCGCATGGCGATGCCGGTGTTTTCGGCAACGCTGACAACCGTGATTGCCTTTTTTGCACTGACCATGGTTGGCGGGCGCTTTGGCGATATGATTTCGGATATTCCGTTTACGGTTGTTGTTGTGCTTCTGGCGAGCCTGGTGGAGTGCTTTCTCATTCTGCCAAACCACATGGCACATTCTCTCAAACACGCGTTTGAAACGCATTGGTATGACATGCCGAGCCGTGTTGTGAACCGTGGGTTCGAGCACGTCCGCGAGCGCCTTTTCCGCCCTGTCATGGCTTGGGTCGTGAAGCTGCGCTATCCTGTTATGGCAGCGGTTGTGTTGGTTCTGGCCTCGCAGGTTGCGATGCTTGTGCGAGGCGATGTGCAGTGGCGGTTTTTCAACGCGCCCGAGCAGGCTTCGATTTCGGGGAATTTTGCCATGGTTCCCGGGGCAACCCGCGAAGACACCTTCGAGATGATGCGGCTGTTTCAGCAAGTGGTCGAAACCCTCGGCGCGGAATATGAGGAAAAGTACGGGGCCAACCCGATTGATTATGTTATTGCGCAAGTGGGCGGCAACACAGGGCGCGGGCTGGCGGGGGCCGACACCAAAGACCCGGACGAGCTTGGCGCGGTTGCGATCGAGCTGATTGATGCGGACCTGCGGCCCTATTCGAGTTTTGCCTTTCTGGCCGAGCTGCAAGAGCGTTTGCCAACCCATCCGCTGCTGGAAACCGTGAGCTTTCGCGGGTGGCGATCGGGGCCGGGGGGCGACGCGCTTGATGTGCAGTTTTACGGCGCGGATGCGAACACTTTGAAAGCTGCAAGCGAGGCCTTGAAAGAGGCGGTTGCACAATATCCTGAAGTGAGCGCGGTGGAGGACGACCTTGCCTATGACAAGGGTGAGTTTGTGCTGGACCTGAATGCGCGCGGGCAGGCGCTTGGCTTTACCATTGACGGGGTTGGCCGCGAGCTGCGCCACCGCCTCAGCGGGCTTGAGGCGGCGACATACCCCGAGGGCGCGCGCTCGGCCGAGATCCGTGTCGAGCTGCCTGAAGACGAGCTGACGGCTGATTTTATTTACCGCACGCAGATGCGTGCGCCGGGCGGGCAGTATGCGGCGCTGTCCGATATTGTGAGTGTGCGCGAGCAGGCGGGGTTCTCGACCATCCGGCGCGAGAACGGGCTGCGCACGGTTTCTGTCACGGGGGACATTTCCGAGGATGATGCCGCGCGGGCGGCCGAGATTATGACAGTGCTTGAGCAGACGATTTTGCCTCGGATTGCCTCGCGCTTTCAGGTTGAGTGGCGCCTGGCGGGATTGTCAGAGCAGGAAGACGAATTTCTCAACGATGCTTTGACAGGGTTTATCCTCTGTCTGGTCGGGATTTACCTTGTGCTGGCGTGGGTTTTTGCCAGCTGGACGCGGCCTGCCGTTGTGATGGCGATCATCCCCTTCGGCCTTGTCGGGACGATTTATGGCCATGCGGCATGGGATGTGCCTTTAAGCATGTTCACGGTTGTCGGATTGCTCGGGATGACGGGAATTATCATCAACGATTCGATTGTTCTGATCACCACGATTGACGACTATGCCGAAGAACGCGGGCTGGTCCCCTCTATTATTGACGGGGCGGTCGACCGTTTGCGGCCTGTGCTTTTGACCACACTCACAACTGTGCTTGGCCTTGCGCCTTTGCTTTACGAGAAGAGTCAGCAGGCGCAGTTCCTCAAACCCACGGTGATTACTCTGGTTTACGGGCTTGGCTTTGGCATGGTGCTTGTGTTGCTGGTTGTGCCGGCGCTTATTGCGATGCAGGCGGATTTTGCGCGCCAGACAACCGGTTTGCGCCGTGCGGTGAAGGCCAAAGGCGCGCGCGGGGTTCAATTGCCGGTGGGCATTGGTGCGGCTTTGATTGGTATATGGTTTGCGCTGAGCATCGGCTGGTTTGCAGCGTTTGGCAGCCTGTCGCCTGCGATTGCGCCAGTGTTAAGCGCGACAACAGCGCTTGGAGCGCTCGGGCTTTTCCTTGCGGGGAGTGTGGTAATTCTGGTGCTGGTGGCGGCCGTGGGCTTTGGTGCGGCGCTGAAGATGCGTCAGTCGCAGCCCTGAATATCGACAGCTTCGCGCGAACCGATGAGGGTGAGGCGCAGAGCCGAGCGGTTGAGCGCAAACGCGCCGCCGAGGGCATGAACAAACTCGGTTTCAAGCTTTAGGCTGCGGCCTATGCGGCTGACTTTCGGATCGGTCGCCCAGACCAAGGGATCACCTGTTTCGACAGCGGCATTCTCGGGGCTGCCGAGCCGGGGCACATCGGCCAGAACCGTGAGTATGATACCACGTGTGCCTGCGCTCGTTGTGCATCGGATGTTTTCGGCCGCTTTGTGCGGCACAGTGGCGAGCGCTTGTTTGATATCGCTTGTGGCGTTGGTGCTGTCGGGGGAGATGATCTCGTTCAGATTGACCTGAAGTGGCACGCAGATGTCTTTACAGATGCCGATGTCGAGCGTGGCCTTGAAGCGGATCGGCTTGCCCGCATTTTGCGGGCTGAGCGCCATGGGCAGCACGAGGCGGTTTTTGTAGATGATCGCACGCATGCCGTTCTGGTCGTAGACCATCGGACGCGGCCAGCTGAAGGTGACGGCCGAGAGATTGCGTGAGGCTTGCCAGCTGAGCTGTGGCGGGATGCCTGCATCGCCCGGAGCGCGCCAGTAGGTGTGCCACCCGTCAGCGAGGCTGATTTCGATGGCGGCCATGCGTGTTCCGTCGGGTTCTGTCCAGCCGTGCAAAATGCGGGTCTGGGCTTTGCTGGCGTATTGATTGGCCAGCGCGGGGAGGGCGAAAGCCAGAAGCGCGGCTGAAAGGGCGATAAGTTTTTTCATGAAACTGACATGGGGCAAAGGCGGTGAAACGGCAACTCACAATGCGGAGAGAAAGATTTCGCTCGCGGGGCTTGTGATGCGCGGGGGCGCTTGGCTAAGGTGAGGTGAAGGCAACGAAGGGGTGCGGTTATGAGCGACATGAGCGATCTGACAGGGCAGCTTCTGATTGCCATGCCCGATATCGGTGATCCGCGGTTCGAGCGCTCGGTTATTCTGGTTTGCGAGCATTCCAAAGACGGCACGATGGGGCTTATTTTGAACAAGCCTTCTGACGAGATTTCTTTTGCCGAGCTCACCGAACAGCTCAATCTCGGGGCGTCCGAACGTGCGCATCAGGTGCATTTCGGCGGGCCCGTCGAGATGGGCCGGGGCTTCGTGCTGCATTCCGGCGAATATGTTTCGGGGCTGTCCTCGCATCTGGTGCTTGAGGATGTGCGCTTGAGCGCTTCGCTTGATGTGCTGGAAGATATGGCACAGGACACAGGGCCGGCACGCGCCTTGCTGATGCTGGGGTATACCGGTTGGGGTGTAGGGCAACTTGAGAGTGAAATATTGGCGAACGGCTGGTTGAGCGGGCCTGCGGACGCGGAGTTTGTGTTTTCGGGCGGGGGCGAGCAGATGTGGAGCGCGGCTTTGAAGCGGCTGGGAATTGATCCTTTGTTGCTATCCGCTGCAGCAGGGCACGCTTGAAAACAGACTCTTATCGCTTCCTCTTTCTAAAAATATCCTGGGGGGGGGCGGGGGGCTAGCCCCCCGCCACGATCGGATTTGCGAAGCAAATTCGATACCTGCACAGTTGACCAAACATCAACGGGGTGCCGCTGCGCGGATAAGCCTGTCGTTTATGGCAAGGCCTATCCCGTGTGCAGGGATCGGCGAGACGGCGATTTTAACCTCCGTTGCATCAAGTTCGCGCAACATGGCGAAGAGGTTCGCGGCGGCTTCGCGCAAGTCCCCTGCGGGCGAGAGATTGAGCGTGGCGTTTTCAACAGGGCCGAACCCAAGGAGCGCTTCGCCTTGTTCCGTCGCTGTGACATTGAGGCGCAGGGCTGCGTCGGGTGCGTAGTGCGAGGCTAGCTGGCCCGGGGCGGTGATGGCTGCGGGTGTCGTGGCCTCATGGAGTTCTGCGCCGAGAGCGGCTTCGAGCATCTCACGGGTGATGGAGCCGTGGCGAAGCAAGGTTGGTGCGCCCGTCTGCCCCAAACCCGTCAGGCCGACAATTGTGCTTTCCAGCCCGATCTCGGTAGAGCCACCATCCAGCACGGCGTCTATTTTGCCGCTTAGGCCTTCGAGGACATGGGCGGCTGTTGTTGGGCTGATCTTGCCCGAGGGGTTGGCCGAGGGAGCCGCTATTGGTCCGTTGAAGGCCGTGAGCAGGGCTTGTGCAACAGGGTGCGCAGGGCAGCGCACGGCCAGACTATCAAGGCCCGCCGTAACGAGGCTCGCGATACCGTGGCCCTCACACAAAGGTAAAACGAGCGTGAGCGGTCCGGGCCAAAAGGCGGATGCGAGGCGCTCGGCGGCATCATTCCATTTTACGTAGGTCTGCGCGGCGGCGGAGTTCGGGACATGGACGATGAGGGGGTTGAAACCGGGGCGGCCCTTGGCGGCGTAGATGCCTGCCACGGCCTTGCCTGCGCGTGCATCGGCGCCGAGGCCATAGACCGTCTCGGTGGGCAGCGCGACGAGCCCGCCATCGGCCAGAAGAGCGGCGGCTTGGGCTATGCCTGCCTTGTCAGACGGCAAAAGAAGGGTGTTGAGTGATGTCATGACGCCGCGTTATTGCAGAATTGAAGTTTGAAAGCTTGTATGTCAGGGGGACGTTTTTGCCAAGCGGCCCATTAACCCGTTGAGGAGATTGCCATGAGCTTTCGTGCCCCCGTAAATGACTATCAGTATATCATGCACCATGTTGTCGGTTTTGACAAAGTGAGCGGAACAGAACGGTTTGCGGAGGCGAGTGACGATGTGACGGCCGCTGTTCTGACGGAAGCGGGCAGAATGTGTGACGAGGTGCTTTTCCCGTTGCAGCGCAACGGTGATCTGGACCCGGCACGGCTTGAAAACGGGGTCGTGCGCACCTCCAAGGGCTTTGCCGACGGCTATAAAGCGATCCGCGAGGGCGGCTGGGTGTCGGTTGCGGCAAGCCCCGAGCATGGCGGGATGGGCCTGCCTATGACGGTGACAACGGCAGTGAACGAGATGATGAGCGCGGCTTGTTTGAGCTTGCAGCTTAACCCGTTGATGACGCAGGGGCAGATTGAAGCGCTCGAGCATCATGCGAGCGAGGAGCTTAAGGCGATCTATCTGCCCAAGCTTGTTTCGGGCGAGTGGTGCGGGACAATGAACCTGACCGAGGCGCAGGCGGGCAGCGATGTTGGCGCGCTTTCCAGCAAGGCCGTTGCGAATGGTGACGGGACATATGCCATTTCGGGGCAGAAGATATATATCAGCTGGGGCGACAACGACTTTAGCGATAATGTTTGCCACCTTGTGCTGGCGCGATTGCCTGATGCGCCTGCGGGCACCAAGGGGATCAGCCTGTTTCTGGTTCCGAAATTTTTGCCGGACAACAACGGCGAGGCAGGTGTGGCCAATACGCTGAAGGTTGTGAGCCTTGAACATAAGCTTGGCCTGCACGGCAGTCCGACCGCTGTAATGCAATATGACGGCGCGACAGGCTGGCTTGTGGGCGAGGAAAACAAAGGTATGGCCGCGATGTTCACGATGATGAACAACGCGCGGCTGGGTGTGGGGTGTCAGGGGATTGGCGCGGGCGAAGGCGCTTACCAGAAGGCTCTGGCCTATGCGATGGAACGCAAACAGGGGCGCACGCCCGTTGAGGGCGGCACCGGCACGATTGTTGACCATGCCGATGTGCGCCGCATGTTGGCGACGATGCGTGCGGAGCTGTTTGCAGCACGGGCCATTGCTCTGGCCAATGCGGTTGCGATTGATATGGGCACCGCCACAGGCGAGGCCGACTGGGCCGCGCGGGCGGCTTTGCTGACACCTATCACCAAGGCGTTTGGCACGGACACGGGTATCAAAGTAGCAGAAATGGGCGTGCAGGTGCATGGCGGTATGGGCTTTATTGAAGAAACAGGTGCCTCGCAATACGCCCGCGATGTGCGTGTGACGGCGATTTACGAGGGCACGAACGGCATCCAGTCCATGGACCTTGTCGGCCGCAAGCTGATGGACGGTGGCGAGGCGGCGCATGCGCTGATTGACGAGATGCAGGGCTTTGCCGAGGAAGCGCGCGCGACGCGCCCCCGTATGGCAGGGCTTGTCTGGGATGCGACCGAGAATTTGCGCGAGGCGACAGAATGGATGGTGGCGCAGAAGGATATGACGGCGCGTTTTGCGGGGTCGGTTCCGTTTCTGGCGGCGTATGCGCGTGTCTTGGGCGGATATTTCCACCTGCGCGCTGCTGTGGCTGAGGGGGGCGAAGGGCCGCGCACGAAACTTGCGCGGTTTTACATCAACCGGCTGCTGCCCGAACATAAGGCGCAGTTGGGCCACGCCATGCAGGGTGCTGACGATCTTTATGCGCTGGGCATCGAGGATTTGGAAAGCGCATGAGAGACGAGATGCATGGCATAAGGTATCCTTGGGGTGAGGCGCCCGAGCCGGGCGGCTGGCTTGAAGTTGCCGAGGGTGTGCTCTGGATACGCTTGCCGCTGCCTATGGTGCTGGATCATGTGAATGTCTACGCGCTCGACGAGGGCGACAGCTGGACACTCATTGACACGGGCTTTCATACCAAGCGCTCTGTTGCCATGTGGGAAGAGCTACTTAAGACGGCCCTCAAGGGCAAGCCTGTGAGCCGCGTTATTCTCACGCATCATCACCCTGATCATATCGGTATGGCGGGTTGGTTTATGGAGCGCGGCGCGAGCCTTTGGGCCTCGCGCACAGCTTGGCTTCTGAGCCGTATGCTTATTCTGGATGTGGAAGAGGCCGTGACGCCGCAGGCGGTGCAGTTCTGGCGGGAAGCGGGGATGGACCCTGACATTCTGGCCAAGCGTATAGCGGAGCGGCCCTATAACTTTGCCGACGTTTGCGCACCTATCCCGACAGGCTACACGCGGCTGAAGGATGGCGATGTGCTGCATGCGGGCGGGCGCACATGGGATGTGCTGGAGGGCAACGGGCATGCCCCCGAGCACCTCACTTTCTGGAGCCGTGAGGACGGTCTGGTGCTGTCGGGCGACCAGATTATCTGCTCGATCAGCCCCAACATCGGGGTTTATCCGACCGAGCCGGAGGCGGACCCTGTGGGCGAATGGATTGAAAGTTGCGAGAAGTTCTCCGAGGTTGCGCGAGAGGATCATATCGTGCTGGCGGGGCACAAGCGGCCCTTTACGGGGCTGCCTTTCAGGATGCGCCAGCTGAAAGAGAATCACGTTCACGGGCTTGACCGTTTGGCCGAGTATATTGCCGAGCCGAAGACGGCTGTTGAGTGTTTTCCTGTGCTGTTCAAACGAAAAATTGACCAAGGCACATATGGATTGGCCCTTGTGGAAGCTGTCGCGCACCTTAATCATTTGTTCCGGGAAGGCCGTGCCACGTGCAAAATGAGCGAAAGTGGCGCGTGGTTGTGGAACAAAAAGGGGTAGGATATGGATGACGAAATTCTGACATCGGCGGAAGCATTGGAGGCTGAGGCCCTGCCCAAACGCTATGAGGCGCATTGTGCGGAGCAGAGCAAAGCGGGCGAAATGCCCAAAGCCGTGACGCAAAAACCTGTCGCCCAGAAGAGCCCTGCGGAATGGGCGCATGAGCGGCTGATCCTTTATATACAGAACTTCGAGGCGCAGCTTGATAACGAGCATGAGGTTGCCATGGGCTTTACCGGCGGCGACGCGGGCGTCATGCGCATCGAAGGGATGGGCTTTTTTGACCCTGATATCGTGACCTTTTACGGCAGTGACGCAACTGGGGCGAAAACCCAGCTTGTGCAGCATGTAAGCCAGCTCAGCGTGCTGTTGCGCGCGCTTCCAAAAGAGGTCGAGACGGCGGCGCCCAATCGCATCGGTTTCAGGCTTGCCAAGGCGCTTGAAGAGGGCGAGGCCTAAAAATGCGAAGCTTGCACGGCAAGATAGTGACAGGCTCCGGCAAATAAAGTATTTAGCTGCAAACGCGAATTAGGAGACAGACATGAGCGATCACAAACACGGCGAAATGGACATCCAGGTTCAGGAAGATACATTTGCCGGCTTTATTACAGCGGTCACACGCACGGCCATTGTGATTATTCTGGTGCTGCTCTTTGCCTATATGATCAACGGCTGATCTAATGCACATTTTTTTGAAGGTTTTTCTGGCGCTTGGCCTGGCGCTAACAGTTTCTGCATGTGCCAAAGAAGCGGTTTGGGCGCCAGATGAAGTCATCGATAAAGTGAAATACCGTGACACGGGGCCAAACAAGCTCACGTTGTTCACGATGATCAACAACCGCAGCGGACAGGGCGCGCACACTTCGCTGATGATCAGCGGCAGCCAGCGTGTGATCTGGGACCCTGCGGGAAGTTTTTACCATCCGGCGATTCCCGAGCGCAACGATGTGCTTTTCGGGATCAGCCCGCGGGTGGCTGATGTTTACACGCGCTACCACGCACGCGAGACGTTTCATGTGATTGTGCAGGAAGTTGAAGTGAGTCCTGCCGTGGCAGAACGCGCGCTTCAGCTTGCCATGAACAAGGGCAATGTCGGTGATGCGCAATGTGCGCTTTCGACATCGGGTATTTTGAGCCAGCTGGCAGGATTCGAGAGCATCAATGTGGGCTGGTATCCGAAAAAGCTTGCAGAGCAGTTCGGTGCTTTGCCGGGTGTGACCGAGCGCAAGCTTTACGAGTATGACAACGCTGATCTGGGTGCTTATGACCCCTCGAAAGTGAAGATCAACTGATCTTATCCGAGTAGGTAGAGCGCCAGATAGAGCGTGGTTGCGCCTGCTGCTATGGATATCAGAACATTTCGGAACCAGAAGCCGGCGGCCAGTGTTACGAAGGCTGCGAGGCCGCGGGGCAGATCGAAGCTGCCGCCTGTGGCTGCAGGCCAGAGCACCATGGGTGCAATGAGGGCGGGTAGAACCGCAACGGCTGTGTAGCGCAAATGGCGCAGGAGCCACTCGGGCAGCGGCCTGTCACCGACAAAGCCGAGAAACGTGAAACGCAGCAGGAAGCTGCCTGCGGCGAGGCCTGCGATGACATACCAAAGTTCCGGGCGTTCGATCATTTGAAAAGCCCCCGTTTTGTGAGCATGAGCTCAACTTGCGCGCCTGTGACCATGCCCAAAGTGGCCGCGATCATGAGGCCCAAGTTGTAGGGAACCCATGTGAGGCCGAGCGCCATGAGGCTGGCCACGAGCGCTGCCGCGAGGTGGGCTGGCGTGCGCATCATGGGCGCGATGAGGGCGAGAAAAGTGATCGGCACGGCAAAGTCGAGCGCTGCACTTTCGGGGATACTTTCACCGATGAGGGCGCCGACGAGCGACATGAGATACCACATCGGAATGACGGGCAGGCATGTTGCGAAGAAATAGGTGGTGCGCTGTTTCAGGTTCCAGCCGGGGTTGCGCTCGAATGCTGCGACGGAGCAGGCGTAGGACTGGTCAACCGTGAGATAGGCGACCAGCGCGCGTTGCCAGAGGGGAGCTGCGCCAAGGTAGGGTGTAAGGGAGGCCGAATACATCGCCATGCGCAGATTGACCGCGAGACCCGAGAGCAGGGCAATTACGGCGGGGGCATTTTCATTGAGCAGTTGCAGTGTGGTGAACTGGGCCGCGCCTGCGATGACGGCGATAGAGAAGAGCAAGGTCTCGGCGATGCTGAGGCCAGCTTCGGTGGCGACCACACCAAAGACCAGCGCGAAGGGCGAAACCACCAGAATAAAGGGGGCGGCGTCGCCTATCCCCTGCCGAAGCGGCGTTTTTGATGTGGTTGCGCGCATGTCTTGCCCCTACATTGGTAGCGAATGGGCTACCGCGTTTTGGGGGGAGAGGTAAATGGGCAAAGAGACTGAGACAGACAGCTATATCCTCGCGCCTGACCCTGACGCGGTGCGGCTCACGCGATCTGTGCAGGGGCGCGACCAGAACGGCGATGTGACCGAGATCAACGTGGTCGAGGAGCGGCCGCTGACGATTTTCCTCAACTCCCGCGAGATTGTGACGGCGATGACCATCGGGGACTACCCCGAGTATCTGGCGCTCGGGTTTCTGCGCAATCAGGGGATGATCACCGACGCCGACACGGTGCTGGGTGTGGACTATGACGAGGAGTCTGAAGCTGTTGTTGTGCGCACCAATCAGCGCACGCGGTTTGAGGACAAGCTCGAGAAGAAAACGCGCACATCGGGCTGTGCCGTGGGCACTGTGTTTGGCGATATGATGGAAGGACTTGAGGGGCTGGTGCTGCCTGCGGGCGAGGTGAAACTGTCTGACCTTTATGCACTGAGCGCGAAGATCAACCGCACGCCTTCCATTTACTTGAATGCGGGGGCCATTCACGGCACGGTGCTTTGTGAGGGGGGTAAGCCATTGGTTTATATGGAGGATGTGGGGCGGCACAATGCGGTTGATAAGGTGGCCGGCTGGATGCTTTCCGAAGGGGTCGGCCCCGAGGGCAAGCTTTTGTATACCACGGGCCGCCTGACGAGCGAGATGGTGATCAAGACGGCGCTTATGGGGATACCTGCGCTTGTGTCGCGCTCGGGGTTTACCGCCTGGGGCGTTGAAATTGCGCGGCAGGTGGGGCTGACACTTGTGGGGCGGATGCGCGGGCATCGGTTTGTCTGTCTGTCCGGCGAGGAGCGACTTCTTTGGGATGCAGACCCTGCGAGTGTGCCTGAAGAGTCGAGGAAGCACGGGCGGAAGGGTGGCCAATGAGCTATAATCTGAGCTTCGAAATTGCGCCGGAGCTTTACCGCCGCGCTGTGACAACGCCGATAGAGGGTGTGCCTTCGAAAAACAGAGTGGCGCTGCGCAATCTGGCAGCGGCGGTACTGTTTCCGACGTCGATTTTCATGTTTAACCGCGCGCTGTTTGACCCCGAGAGCCTTGTGCCGATGCTGTTTGCGGCGGCTCTTGGAGGCGGGCTTGTGCTTGCCGTTTGGTGGCGGCAGCACCGCAAACTTGTGGGTGTGCACGGGCGCTACAACGAGACGGGTGGCGCGCAGGCAATGAAGCTTGCGCCCGAGGGGATTGTGGCGGCACGGCCCAATATAGAGAGTCATGTGGGCTGGGCTTTTGTGCGCGAGATACGGCGGATTGAGGGCGCGACGTTGATCGAGTTGCCGACCGCGCGGCTGATTGTGCCTGATGCGGCTCTGCCTGAGGGGGTAACGCCTGAGGCATTTGCGGCGGATCTGGAAGAGTGGAGAGTGACATGAAGCAGCCGGCTGGAGTGATAGTGGCGGGCGGGTTGGCCACGCGGATGGGGGGCGGAGACAAGTGCCTTTTGCCGCTCGGTGGCGCGCCGATGCTGGAGCGTGTGATTGCGCGGCTGGAACCGCAGGTGGCAGAGCTTGCGCTGAATGCCAACGGCGATTCCGCGCGGTTTGCAGGCTTTGGTTTGCCTGTTGTGAGCGACAGTGTCGCGGGCTTTGCGGGGCCTTTGGCAGGGGTCTTGGCTGGGTTGGATTGGGCCGCTTCGCAGGGACATGAGAGTATTGTGACAGCGGCGGGGGACACGCCGTTTTTCCCTTGCGATCTTGTCCCGCGTTTGTTGTTGGCGGCAGAAGGCATGGCGCATCCGCTCGCGCTTGCCTGCACGCCTGACGGGCGGCAGCCAACCTTCGGGCTTTGGCCTGTCGCTTTGCGCGATGATTTGCGTGCCGCTCTTGAGGGGGGCTTGCGGAAGGTTGTGATGTGGACGGATAAGCACGGCGGGCAGATGGCCGAGTTCGACGGAGCGGGCGAGCCGTTTTTCAACATCAATACGCCAGAAGACCTGGTGAAGGCAGAGGCGATGATATGAGAGTTTACGGAGTTGTCGGCTGGAAGAACGCGGGCAAGACTGGGCTCATGGAGCGGCTTGTGGCCGAGATTACGGCGCGGGGGATTTCTGTTTCAACGGTGAAGCACGCGCATCATGCGTTTGATGTAGACCATGAGGGTAAAGACAGCTACCGCCACCGCGCGGCGGGGGCGAGCGAGGTGTTGCTTGCCTCGCGCAAGCGTGTGGCGATTATGCAGGAGATGCGCGGGGCAGAGGAACCTGATTTGGCGGCATTGCTGGCGCGGCTGAGCCCCGTCGATCTGGTGTTGATCGAGGGGTATAAGCGCGATGCGCACCCCAAGGTGGAGGCGTTTCGGGCCGAGACGGGAAATGCGCTGATTGCGAGTGATGACCTGACAGTGCGCGCTGTTGCTTCTGACACGCCGATGGAGCTTGACCGGCCGGTATTTGATTTGAACGACACGCGTGCGATTGCGGATTTTATCTTGATCGAGGTCGGGCTTTGACCCCTGTGGGGAGGCGCGGGTTGGTCTGGCAGGATGTGTGGCGGGCTTGTCTGACGCGGCTTTGAGGGCCATGTTGGATGTAAGGGAGCCGCGCGTCGCCGAGGAAGGCTGGATTTTGGGGCTTGGTCAGGAGGCGGAATTGACTGAAGAGAATGACACAGGATTGAAGCCACCTCCTTTACGCGATGATTGTTTTGCGCTGCCTGCCGGGGTGGATTGGACGCCTGTAGATGAAGCCCTGAAGGGCTTGCGAGGGCGATTGCGCGGAGTGGTGGCACGCGAGGAGTTGCCTTTGAGTGCGGTTTTGGGGCGGGTGCTGTCTGAGGATGTCGTGGCGAAGCGCTCGAACCCGCCTTTGCCGAACTCCGCTGTGGACGGTTACGGCTTTGCCTTTGAAGCGCTGGGGGCGGGCGATCAGACCTTGCCTCTCATTGAGGGGCGCTCGGCGGCGGGTGTGCCGCTTGGCCATGCGGTTCCGTATGGTTCTGCTGTGCGTATTCTGACGGGTGCGGCATTGCCGGAGGGCGTGGATACGGTGATTCTGGAAGAGGACGTAAACGCCGGCGCGCGCGAGATTGCCTTTCGGGCGGGTGTGAAGCCAAAGGCGAATACGCGAAAGGCCGGTGAGGATGTCATCGCTGGCGATGTGATCTTGCGGCAGGGTCTGCGGCTGGGCGCGCCCGAGCTTGCGCTTGCAGCGGCAACGGGGCTGGGCGCTTTGCCCGTGTTCGAGCGTCTCAAGGTCGGTGTGCTTTCGACGGGCGACGAGCTTGTTGAACCTGGAGAAGTGGCGGGCGAGGGGCAGATATTTGATGCCAACCGTGTGATGCTTTTGGGGCTGGTCGCCGAGATGGGCTTTGAACCGGTAGATTTGGGCCGCGTGGGAGATGACCGCGCGGCGCTGCGGGTGCGGCTGAATGAGGCAGCGGGCAAGGCAGATGTTATTCTGACATCGGGTGGGGCCTCGAACGGTGATGAAGATCATATGTCAGCTCTGCTGCGCGAGGCTGGCGCGATGCAGGAGTGGCGGATTGCGATCAAACCCGGGCGCCCCTTGGCTCTTGGAATGTGGGCGGGGACGCCTGTCTTCGGCTTGCCGGGCAATCCCGTGGCGGCGCTTGTTTGCACCTTGATTTTTGCGCGCCCTGCGATGGGTGTTCTGGCGGGGCGCGGCTGGGATGAACCGCTTGGGTATGCGCTGCCAGCGGCGTTTGAGAAACGCAAAAAGGCCGGGCGGCGCGAGTATTTGCGCGCGCGGATGCGCGGCGGCTCTGTTGAGGTGTTTGCCTCGGAGGGCTCAGGAAGGATCAGCGGGCTGAGTTGGGCGGACGGATTGGTTGAACTGCCTGATGGAGAGCTTGAAATCGCGCAGGGTGATCCGGTGCGCTTTATCCCTTATGCGAGCTTTCTGTGACGCTCGGGTCAACTTCATGCCCCGGCGGAATGCGACGCGGCTCATAAAGCGGGAGATACCATTTCCAGAGTGCACGGCGGAACCATTCGGGCGCACCGGCTTCACGGCGGCGGGCAGATTTGGGGAAGAATTCCATGATATTCCAGATCGGGGCGAGCAGGCCGTTGCGATGGGAATCGTGCAGCGGCGCGTTTGCATCGGGCGGGGCGTAGGGCAGGCCACCCGGCGTGCGAGCTTCGGGGACGACGCCTTCAAAATAGCGTTTGCGCGCGCCTGATTTGAGGGCGAGACCGTATCTGCGCGGCTTCATGAGCGGGCTGCGGCGGGATTTCTTGCGCGCGGCGTTGTCCTCGGCATCGGCTTGCTTTTCGGCGTCGGCCAAAGCGTCAATCATCCAGAGCAGGGCTATTTTTCCGAGGCCGCTTTCATCTTCGGGCGGGGAGCCGCCGACATCGGAGTGAAAGCCTGAAAACCAGCGCTGACGGATGATTTGTGCGCGTTTGGCAGCGGGCAGACGGAAATTGTTGCCAAAGTAGAGGGGTACACCATTGGGGCTGCCCCCCTCACGGTCACCTGCTGTGGGCGCCCAAAGTTGCGGGCGAAAGAGCGAGCGGCGCTCGTGTTTGGCAAGAGCGTGCAGGACGATGCGCACCGAGACGTTGGAATTGACGCTGGCATGTGTACCGAATTCGGCGAGGCTGCCGTATTTCTTGAAGTTGTGCCATGGGCGACGGAAGCGAACGAGCGAGTTGACCGTATCAAACAGCAAGAGTGCGCGGATGGATGCAGGGGTTGGTTTGAGCACGTCTTCATACTCGCGCAGGGCCTGGAACACGCGGTCATCAGATGCAGATTGGTCAAAGTCACTGACGCGACGGTAGGCGCGGAAGACGGGGGCAATAAGGTGGAGCTTTGCAGGCGCGATGAGGCCGAAGTTGTGCACAAACCCTGCGAGAATGCGCGCGGCGTATGCGCCACGCGAGAAGCCGGCGATATAGACATGATCGCTTTCGGCGGCGTCTTCTGAAAGGCCGCCATCGGCGGCGCGCTTGTCGGCTTTGGAGCGGTAAGTGCGGCAGAGGAAGCGGTAGGCTTGCAGCACATCATCCTCAAGGCCGTAGCCGAAAGCCTGACCCAGCAGTTGATTGATTGCGTGTCGGGTGCGGCCCATAAGCTTGGTTCCGTCAAAGGTTCCGACACCGAGGACATAATGGGAGATTTGCGCCTCATCTCTTGGTTTGAGCGCTTTGTAGAGTTTCAGGACATTGCTTTCGCGGTCACCGATTTCGTTGCCGGTTCCGTCGATGCAGATGATGATTTTGCGGGCCTTGGCTGTCATGCTCCGTTCCCCCTGTCATCTTAGGGTAGAGCATGGCCGCGCTTCTGGCTAGTCGAACACGCCTGCGACGCGGCCAAGGAGCATGAAGGCGCGGGCAGTGCGGGTGCCTGCGAGCTCTGATATCTCGGAATCGCTTGCTTCGGCTTCGAACTGGACGAAGCTTTTGTCAAAGCGGCGCAGGAAGTGATGCACCGCGTCCCGGAAGATCGGATCTTCGCGCATACGGCCTGATGTGAGTGCCAGAGACGAGCGGTCACGCACACCGCCAAGGGAGGCGATTTGGCGGCCGCGTGTGCCTTGGGCGAACTGGCGCCAGATTTCGGGACGGGCCATGTCGGGGTTGAGATCGTCCATGTAGATGCCATCCTGGCTGAGCAGGGTGAGCACGTCTTGTGCAGCTTGCACGAGGCCAGCGACAGCGCGGTCTTTGAGCGCGCGGCGGAGGGCGTTGAAGCCTACGGTGTCATCGGCCGTTTCGGGGAAGTTTATGGCGCGGATGAACTCTTCGCGGCTGATCGAAGGGGCCATATCTTGTGCGGTTGTGCCGAGGGGAAGGGCTGTTTGTGCCTCGGATTGGGCCTCTGGTGCGGCAGCCGCAGGGCGCTGGCTGCGATTGTCGCGGCTGGAGGTGAAGGTCGCCAGGGCCGTTTCGGTCTTGCGCTGGGCAGCGGCAATTTCATCGAGCTTGCGGGCGACCGAGGGTTCGGCGCTTATTTTGCCACTCTGACTTTGCACAATGTAGGCGTGGCGGATGGCATCAATTGCGCTTTGCAGGCGCTGGCTTTCCTCGCGCATGATTTTTGACGAGCGCGCGGCTGTGGCGGCGACCCAGATCATGCCGACGGGCATGAAGACGGCCATCATTGTCATCATGAAGCGCAGCGAGCCGGAGGCGGTTTCATCGGCAGGCGCATCGGAGGGCAGCAAGAGAAAGAAAATGGCCGCGCCAAAGAGCCAGACGGCCGAAAGACTCAGCGCGATGATCTCGATCGCGGTGATTTTCTCGGCGGCTTGGCGATCATAGATCCCCAGCGGTGTCGGGCGTGTCTCGTTTGGCTCTGACATGGCGCTCTCTTTCGGTTAAACGAACGCGATTTTCAGGATTTCGTAGCTTCTCTCGCCGCCCGGCGTGCGGACTTCGACGCTGTCGCCTTCTTCTTTTCCGATGAGGGCACGGGCGATGGGGGAACTCATGTTGAGCAGGCCTTTTTCGATATTGGCCTCGTGCTGGCCGACGATCTGCCAGGTTTTCTCTTCATCGGTGTCTTCATCAACCACAGTCACAGTCGCGCCGAACTTGATTGTGCCGGAAAGTTTTTTGGGATCAATCACTTCGGCGAGGCTGAGCACAGCCTCAAGCTCCTGGATGCGGCCTTCGATGAAGCCCTGCTTCTCGCGGGCGGAGTGGTATTCGGCGTTTTCCTTCAAATCGCCGAGCTCGCGCGCTTCCGCGATGGCCGAGATCACGGCGGGACGCTCAACGGATTTGAGGTTTTTCAATTCTGCTTCGAGCGCGGCATGGCCAGCGCGTGTCATTGGAAATTTGTCCATTAGACTTGCCTTTATAGTCATTGCGGCGCGGCGCGCTCGCTTTCGTATTCGTTAAATCACTCTGTCCCACAGATGGGCTGTCTTGCAATAGGGTAAAGGGCGCGGCGCTTCAATGGGCGGAATTTGCCGAGGCGCTTCCCGGGCGTGCTTCAGCTTTCGGGGCAGCCAGTGCCGCCGATGCCATCCCCATCGCAAACCTCAAGGCCGGGCGAGGTGTGCATGGGGGCTTCTTCTACCATGACGGGCGCTGCATCAAGCGGGGCCGATGCGGGTGCTGGCGCTGTAGCGCCTTTGAGAAATTCGCCTTCGGGCGCCGCGCAGGCGGCCAGGGCGAGCAGGGAAAAGAGGGTGAGGGCTGTGCGCTTAATCATCGGATGTCTCGCCTGTTGCAGAGTAGAAATACCCTCCTGCCCGAAAGCGTGCGGATGCGCCAGTGGGAGCTTTCAACTTGAGGGCTTCTGCCTGGCTGGCGATGTCTTCCAGCAGAGCCATTTGGGCGGCATCATAGCTGGCGGTAAGGATTTTCACCTGTGCGGGTGTGAGGCCTGTGTAATGCGCCGCGCGCTCGAAGTGCAGCGGGTAGGGGCCAAGCACATTTTCGGCGGCAGCGGCAAGGTGATCGCCGACGTTTTCGGCGAGGTAATCAAGCTGCTCTTCGGAGCCTGCGAGGGGAACATAAGCGTTTTGGGTGAGTTCGACTGTGTCTTTGCAGAGTTTGACCGTGCCTGCCGCGAAGAGTGTATCGAGCATGGCGCGGGGGTGCACATCCTGACGGACCTCGCGGGCGAGGCTTTCAAAGCTGGGCGCATCGCCTGTGCGGGGCAGGGGCAGAGGCTTGCCGCTCCGGCTGTAATCAGGGTGCGCTTGCCAGAGCGCGACCAGTCGTGTGAGCGGGTTGGGTTTGGGCGCCTTATGCTCGAACGCGCGCAGGCGGGCGATGTCGCGTCGTTGCAGGCCTGTCATGACCGAGAGGCGGCTATCGGTGATTTTGCCATCGGATTGCGCGGCTGATTGCTCGGAGGCGGCCTGCACATAATGGCCTTTCATCCGCTCCATCAGATCACCAAAGGGAACGCCGCGTGCGACAAGGAGGCGGGCAAGGGGGGCGAGGATATGATCAAGTGTTGGCAGCATAATGGATAAATTGCACATTTATATTGACGAAAGCAAGCGGTGCTTTTATCAGTGTGTAAATTGCACATTATTTAGAGTGGAGACGTAAGATGACCCTGTTTCGAAACAAGATCTGGCTTTCGGGCCTTGCGGCTTTTGCCTTGACGGCTTGTGAAAGCGGGGTGAACCCCGAGGCAATGAGCTTGGAAAGCGCGCCTGTTGCCTCGGAAACGCGAGGGAGCAGCAGCGCCAGGGGTGCGCCGATGGCGGATGCGATTGTGATGGCGGCGCCTGAGCCGATGTCTGCGCGCATGAGTCCGAGGGGCAAGCGCGGCGTTGTGACGGCGGGCGATATCGACGACACGCTCAACCTTGCGGCGTTTTCTCGCTATCAGGCGGGGGCGGCGAAGGAGCTGAAGCTGCCACGGGTGAACCTTGGCGGGATGGTGGCCGCAAGGCTGGTGAGCGGCGATGGCGCGCCTGTTGCGGGGATGGCTTATACGCTGACCAAAATGGGGGCGAGCCAGCCGTTTCATACGGGGTATAGCGGTGTTGACGGTGTGATCACCGCGTTTCCTGCTGCTCTGGGGGCGAGCGCGCCGCGCGAAGTGATGCTGAAAGTGTTTGACAGGGGCGTGCAGGTGTCGGGCGATGATTTGCGCACGGGGAGCACCACTATGCCACGCTTGGTTGTGCCTAAAACGGAGGGTTGGACCCCCGATTTTATGGACCTGACCTTTGTTTTTGATACGACAGGCAGCATGGGCGACGAACTGGCTTGGCTGACCCGCGAATTTAAGGGGATTGTGCGCGAGGCCAAGCGGGCGGCGCCGGGCGTCGATATTCGCTTCGGGCTGATTGCTTATCGTGATGATGGCGACCTGTATAAAGTGAAGAACTTTGGCTTCACGAAGAGCCAGCCCGAGATGCAGAACTGGCTGCGCAGTCTGGATGCCAGTGGCGGTGGGGATTATCCCGAAGCGGCGGCGGAAGCGCTGGAAGCGGCCGTTGCGATGCAATGGCGGCGCGGCAAGGGCGAGCGGATTGTGTTTCATATTGCCGACGCGCCCGCGCATGACAGCAAGGCCAAGCGCTTTTTGGCGGCGGCTTCCAAAGCAGCGGCACAGAATGTGCAGATCTTCGGACTTGGCGCGAGCGGTGTTGGAAAGGAAAGCGAGTTTCTGATGCGTCAGGCGGCGCTGGTGAGTGGTGGGCGCTATATGTTTCTGACCGATGACAGCGGCGTAGGCCACGCGCATGCGGAGCCGACGATCTCTTGCTACCGTGTGACCAAGTTGAAGGATTTGCTGGTGCGGGTGCTGGCAAGCGAGCTTTCCGGCCAACGGCGCGAAGCCTCGGGCGGGCAGGTGATCCGCGAAGTGGGAAACTATAACAGGGGTATTTGCGCAGAGTAACCTGCCCGAAACCTTCCAAGAGGCGGCCATGCTCGTGCCACATTGTGTTGGTTTTTATAGCCAAACAAGAACAACCAGGGCATGGGCATGGCCGACCATCAGACATTTTTTCTGCGCTATTGTTT
The DNA here is from genome assembly GCF_025751535.1 of Lentibacter sp. XHP0401. GTDB lineage: Bacteria > Pseudomonadota > Alphaproteobacteria > Rhodobacterales > Rhodobacteraceae > Lentibacter. The sequence continues at coordinate 232,919 of NZ_JAOWLC010000004.1, forward strand.
GCGCTTTACCCTTTTTGCGCTGGCATTTGGCTTTATTGTTCGTGGCTTTTCGTTTGCCTATCTGCCTGCCTTTCTGGCCGGGAACCTCTCGGTAGCCCAGATGATGGTGACAGGGAAGACGGGGCTTTTTGTCGTGCCGATCTGCTTTGGATATCTGATCTATAATCGTTTTAAGAGCATTGAGATTGTAGGTGCTCTTTTTGGGGCGGCGCTGTTGTGTAGCTCGTTTATCATTATCAAGACAACCATCCCGTTGATGATGCCGTATTGGGCCGACCCGATGCTGGCCGCTTGGGACAAGGCGCTTTTTGGCGGTGTGCATGCTTATGAATGGAGCCATGGGTTTACGCCTTATATGAGCGCAAATTGGGCTATGATGTTTTATATGCCTGTCTGGGCGATCTCGATGCTTTTGTTTCCTGCCTTTGTTGTGCTGGTCGAGACAGACGCGGTGCGCAAGCAGACCTATCTGAAGATCTATTTTTACATGTGGCTTGTATTGGGGCTGGGGGTCGCGACGCTGATGAGTTCGGCGGGGCCGATCTATCATGACAGGCTGATCGGAGCCGAGGCCTTTGCCGGTATGCAAGCGAGCCTTGCCAGTGTGGGCTTTGAGAACACCTCTGTGCGGATGCTTCAGGAAGGGCTTTGGGGAGCCTATGAGGCGGATGGCGGACAACAATTGCAGGGCAGCGGAATTTCGGCATTCCCCTCGATGCATGTGGCCATGGCGACGCTTTGGGCCTGTTACCTGACCGAGCGCAGCAAGTGGCTGGCTCCTCTCGGCATTGGATATGCGGCGCTGATCCTGTTTTTGTCTGTCTTTACAGGGTGGCATTATGCTGTGGACGGGATTTTCTCGATTGCGGCGGTTGCTCTGGCTTGTGCCGCTCCTTGGCTTTTTCGGCTGCTGCGCGGGGCCAAGTTTTCCCCGGAGGGGAGAAAACTTCGGGAATCTGCCATCTGACGTGTGGAAACTCTCTGCAAATGCGAAGAATCCGCCTAGCTGCGATTGACGCCGTGGCTTGAAGGCATGTAATTCTGCGTGAAATATTATTACCCAGATGCGCAAGAGGGAAACAGAACATGTCCGACACAGCACGCGAGACTATGGAATACGATGTCGTAATCGTTGGTGCGGGGCCTGCCGGGCTTTCGGCTGCGATCCGCCTTAAACAGCTGGATGCGGACTTGCAGGTTGTGGTTCTGGAAAAGGGCTCGGAAGTGGGCGCGCATATTCTTTCGGGGGCTGTACTTGACCCATGCGGGCTGGACAAGCTGATCCCTGACTGGAAGAAAAAAGGCGCTCCGCTGAATGTGCCTGTGAAAGACGATAACTTCTATATGCTCGGCGAAGCGGGCGGTGTGCGTATTCCCAACTTTCCGATGCCGCCATTGATGAACAACCATGGCAATTACATTGTTTCCATGGGCAATGTCTGCCGCTGGATGGCGGAGCAGGCGGAGGAACTGGGTGTCGAGATATTCCCCGGGATGGCGTGTAGCGAGCTTGTCTATGAGGGCGACCGTATCAAAGGTGTTGTCGCCGGTGTTTTCGGGCTTGAGGCCGATGGCAGCATCGGGCCGAACAGCGAACCGGGTATGGAGCTGCACGGCAAGTATGTGTTCCTCTCCGAGGGTGTGCGCGGGAGCCTGTCGAAAGAGGTGATTGCGAAATACAATCTCTCGGACGGGCATGAACCGCAGAAATTCGGCCTTGGTATGAAAGAGATCTGGGAGATCGACCCCGCCAAGCACAAAGAAGGCAGCGTGACTCATACGATGGGCTGGCCGCTTAATGGCAATGCAGGCGGTGGTTCGTTTATTTACCACCTTGATAAAAATCAGGTTTATGTCGGGTTTGTGGTTCACTTGAATTACAAGAACCCCTATCTTTATCCCTACATGGAATTCCAGCGTTTCAAGCACCATCCGATGGTGGCGGAGCTTCTGGAAGGCGGCAAGCGTGTGGCTTATGGCGCGCGCGCGATCAGCGAGGGCGGCTATCAGTCTATGCCCAAGATGGTTGCGCCCGGTGTGGCGATGCTGGGTTGCTCTGTGGGCATGGTCAACGTGCCGCGCATCAAGGGCAACCATAATGCGATGCTTTCGGGTATGGCGGCGGCCGAGGCGGCGCATGAGGCTATCAAGGCAGGCCGCGAGGGTGACGAGTTGACAGCTTACGAGACCGAAGTGCGCACGGGTGCAATTGGTAAAGACCTCAAGAAAGTGCGCAACGTGAAACCGATGTGGTCGAAGTGGGGCCTCTTGCCTTCTCTGGTTGCGGGTGGCTTGGACATGTGGACCAACACCTTCGGCTTTTCGCTGTTCGGCACGATGAAGCACGGCAAGAACGACGCGGACAGCACCGAGCCCGCTGCGGCGCATAAAGAGATTGCTTACCCCAAGCCGGACGGCAAACTGAGCTTTGACCGCCTCACCAACGTGAGCTTCTCGATGACCAACCACGAGGAGAGCCAGCCTGCGCATCTCAAGCTCAAGGATGCGAGCATTCCTGTTTCGGTGAACCTGCCGAAGTTTGCAGGGCCCTCGGCGCGTTATTGCCCTGCGGGTGTCTATGAGTTTGTCGAGAAGGATGGCGAGCAGCAGTTTGTGATCAACTTCCAGAACTGCGTGCATTGCAAGACATGTGATATCAAAGACCCGAGCCAGAACATCAACTGGACCACGCCGCAAGGCGGGGACGGGCCGAACTATCCGAATATGTAAGCGGCGAACGGGCGGGGGATGACCCCGCCCTTTTTGTTTGTGAGGTGGGCCTAAACCGGAGGTATAGGCGGCTATGTCGCGGGGTTTAGAGACGCAGATTAGGCTTTTGGGTCAATAGGATTTGTGCACAGGATAGGCATGTTGAGGCGCAAGGGCGAGATGCTTCTTGCCTGAAACTCAAACCTGAAAGGGACAATGCAATGATCCGTAAATTTATCCTCCCCGCCGTTCTGATGAGCGCTTTGGCTGCCCCTGCTTTTGCGAGCGACACAGTCCAGCTCAATGATGAGAACACCACGAAAATCCGCGCGATGCTGACCGAGCAGGGCTACGAGGTTGCCAAGATCAAGCTCGAAGATGGTATGTATGAAGCCTATGCACGCAAAGATGGGCAGCGCTACGAGGTCTATCTTGATGCGGCTTTCAATATTGTAAAAACAGACCTTGATGATTGATCTGGGCGAGGGGTGCGGGATGACCGCGCCCCTTTCGAATGAGGGGGACGGGATATGAAACATATCTATGTTTGGGACATTTTTGTACGCTGCTTTCATTGGTTGCTTGTGCTCGGCTTTGCTGCCAACGCGCTGATTATTGATGATGACAGCAAGTTACACATCTGGGTGGGGTATTGCGTACTGGCGCTTGTGCTGGCGCGGATTGTTTGGGGCTTTGTTGGCCGTGGATATGCACGATTTGCGAGTTTTCCACCAAGCGTTCGTGGTGCTGCCGCGCAGTTGACCGACATAGCCACACAGCGAAATCATGCCCATGTCGGGCATTCACCGCTTGGCGCGCTCATGATTTATAATCTCATCGCTTCTCTTCTGGTGCTAGGCCTGTCGGGCTATCTTATGACGACCGATATGTTCTGGGGCACAGAATGGACTGAGGAATTGCACGAGCTGGCGGCGATCTGGACAGAAGCTTCGGTGATTGTTCATATTCTTGCGGCTCTCTTCGAGAGCAAGCGCACCAGAGTAAACCTGCCAAAGGCTATGGTGACTGGCTTTAAGGACATGCCCGAAGAATAGGGGGGAAGATGCCGATCAACAAGATGTCTCGTTTCCCGCTCGGGCTTTTTCTTTTGATGGTCGTGCAGTTCTTCTGCGCGGTGTTCTTCATCGGTGATGTTGTGGCTGATTACCGCGCGATGGGCGGGCTTACGGGGGGCATTCACTTCTGGGTTGAAGTTTTTGCGACCGTTAGCCTGTTTGTAACGATTGCCTTTGAGGCGAAGTTCCTGCTGCGCTTGTTGCGGCGAGAGGCGCATTTACAAGACAGATTGCGGCTTGCGAGCGCGGCTGTTTATGATGTGATCGAGGCCCAGTTTGACGAGTGGGCGCTCTCGCCCGCGGAAGTGGATGTGGCGACCTTTCTTGTGAAGGGGCTTGATATTGCCGAGATTGCACATGTGCGCGGATGTGCGGAAGGCACGGTGAAAGCGCATCTGAACGCGATTTACCGCAAGTCAGGCACGCACAGCCGCGGCGAGCTTCTGAGCGTGGTGATTGATGTGCTTCTGGGGCAGGAGGCCGCGGGGAGCGGCACAGCTGGTTAGGGGCCGCTTTTCTGCTCATTCAGCGATGCTGGCGCGCCTTCAACTTGCTTTTACGTTTCCCATGTTTAGATTGGAAACAGCAGATATAAAAAGAGGGCCGCAGGTATGATGACAGGTTTGAAACGGGCGGCGCTTGTTGCGGTGCTTGGCTGTGCGGTGAGCGCACCGCTGCCGGCGGTGGCAGAGAGCTTCTCGGGAGCCTATCTGGCGGCACGTCAGGCACAGTATCTGAACGACTATGAAGCAGCGGCGCGCTATTTCACGGTTGCGTTGACACGTGACCCTTCAAATATCGAGATCATGGACGAGCTGATTTTGGCGCAGATCGCGCTGGGGCAGTTTGACCGGGCTGGCGCTGTCGCACGCAAGCTTGAGGCTGACGGGCACAGAAGCCAGGTCGGTCAAATGGCGCTTGCGGCGATTGAGGGTGCTGAAGAGAATTATGATGCGCTGATTGCACGCGTCGAAGACGAGCGCTTGATGGGCGAGTTGGTTGACGGGCTGGTGAAGGCCTGGGCGCTTGTCGGAAAGGGCGATATGAGCGCGGCACTGGCCGAGTTTGATGTTATTTCCGAAGAAAACGGCACGCGGGCTTTCGGGCATTATCACAAGGCACTCGCTCTGGCGCTTGTGGGCGACCTTGAGGGCGCGGAGGCGCTGTTTGGCGGAGCGCAGCCCGGCTCGATTATGCAATCGCGGCGCGGTTTGCTGACGCATGTGCAGATCCTGAGCCAGCTCGGGCGTAGCGAAGTGGCGCTTGAACAGCTCAAGGCGCGGTTTGGCGACACGCAAGACCCCGAGATTACGCAGATGAGTGACGTGCTGGAGGCGGGGGGCGATCTGAGATTTGATGTACTGCAAAGCCCGCGTGACGGGGTGGCCGAGGTTTTCTTTACAATAGCAGGCGCATTGGCTGTAGAGCCGCGTGGCACGGATACCTTGCTTTTTGCCCGCGTGGCACAGCACATGCGCCCCGATCTGGTTGATGCGAGCCTGCTTCTGGCGCAGCTCCTGGAAGATCAGGGGCAATATGAGGCCGCCGTGGCGGCTTACCGCTCTGTGCCCAACACGCACCCCGCTTTTTATGTGGCCGAGATGGGCCGCGCGGAAACGCTGCGTGAGGCAGGCAAGACGGATGCGGCCATCGAGGTGATGACAACGCTTGCCAAGACCTATGGAACCTTGCCTGTTGTGCAGAGTGCCATGGGAGATTTGCTGCGCGGGGAAGAGCGCTTTGAAGAAGCTATTGCGGCCTATGACCGCTCGCTTGCGCTTTGGGACGGGCGAGAAAATACCGATTGGCGCACCTATTACGCGCGCGGGATTGTGCACGAACGTCTCGACAAATGGGAGCAGGCGGAAGCCGATTTTCGTGCGGCCCTGGCGATCAGTCCGGGGGAGCCGAATGTGCTGAACTATCTCGGCTACTCGCTTGTCGAACATCATACGAAGCTTGATGAAGCGCTTGAAATGATCGAACAGGCTGTCGCTGCGCGGCCACAGAGCGGTTATATTATCGACAGTTTGGGTTGGGCGCTGTTCCGCCTTGGACGCTATGAAGAGGCTGTGCCGCATATGGAGCGGGCCGCCGAGCTTATGTCGATTGATCCTGTGGTGAATGACCATCTGGGCGATGTTTACTGGGCTGTCGGGCGCAAGCTTGAGGCCGAGTTTCAGTGGAAGCGTGCGCTTTCGTTTATCGACCATGGTGAAGTGAGCCAGGATGCAGACCCTGAGCGCATTCGCCGCAAGCTTGAGGTCGGACTGGACAAGGTTCTGGAAGACGAGGGCGCAAAGGCACTTGAGCTTGTGAATGACGAGAGTTGAAGAGGCTTTTGCGCCGGCCAAAGTAAACCTTGCGCTGCATGTCACAGGGCAGCGGGCTGATGGCTATCATCTGCTGGAAAGCCTCGTGGTTTTTGCAAACATAGGTGATTGCGTGACTGCGCGACTGGCTGATGAGCCAAGCCTGCATGTCCATGGCCCGCTGGCGGCGGGTGTGCCAACCGGCCCCGGGAATCTTGTGCTGAAGGCGGCCGCATGGGCGGGGCATGACGCTGCGTTTGAGCTTGAGAAAAACTTGCCTGCGGCGGCAGGGATTGGCGGCGGCTCTTCGGATGCGGCGGCGGCTTTACGCGCGCTTGAGGCTCTGACGGGGCGGGCCGTGGATGTGACCCGACTGGCCGAGTTGGGCGCGGATCTGCCTGTTTGCTATTTTGGCCGATCCTGCCTGATGCGCGGCGTCGGAGAGCAGGTTGAGGGCGTTGCGCTTCCAAGGGTGCCCGCTGTTTTGGCCAATCCGCGCGTCGAGGTGGCGACACCGAAAGTGTTTGCTGCGCTGGCGCTTAAAGACAATCCGCCGATGCCCGTGTTGCCTGTGCTTGACGATGTCTCCGCGTTGGTTGCTTTTCTGGCCAATGAAACCCGAAACGACCTTGAAGCCCCTGCGCTTGCACTTGCGCCTGTCATTGGCGAGGTGATTGACCGTCTTTGGGCTTTGGAGGGCGCACGGCTTGCGCGCATGTCGGGTTCGGGGGCCACCTGCTTTGCGCTGTTTGACGAGATCGGCGCAGCAGAGAAGGCCGCCGCTGACCTGAAAGCGCAAAAGCCCGACTGGTGGATAAGCGCGGTTTGGCTCAGTTGAAAGAAATCTGGCGCAGAACTTGCAACCGAGCGGTGAAAGGTTACGTTTAGATTGAATAGAGGATTCGCGCTATGCCAAAGCTCATCAAGCTCTACATCGTCAATGTTGCCATCGGGTTCGCGCTCGCCGGGCTGTTTGTCGGGATGCTGCTGTGGTTCAATATCGCAAACCTCTGGCACCTTGTGAGCCATTCGGACAAAGGCCTGTTGGCCGTGATCATTTTGTGGATTTCAAACGGGATTATCTTTGCGGGCGTTCAGTTTGGAATTGCTGTGATGCGCATGAAGGACGATGATGACGACGAGCCGCGCGGAGGCAATAAAGCCCCGAGCCTTGTGCATCTTGCCGAGCCTGTGCTTGTGCGCGTGAAGGCCAAGCCAAACATGCAGGAACAGTCGCGCCGCTACTGAGCCGAATTTTCATCCCTGAAGAGTAGTAAAGTGACGGAACCACCGCAACCGTTGGGTTATCTCATTCCCGAGGACCTGTATGTACAGGTGGGCGTCAGGTAACATGGCCAGGGCCATGACAGAGCCAACTCCCTCGGAATGCTTAAGGCCACCGGAATGCAACCGTAAAACGAGAAGGGCAGAAGCCGTCTTCTCATAGGTAGGGCTTGCGGAGGCTGCGCGCAAGTGGGCGAATGTGGCATTTTGGGGTTGATTGGTGTTCTCTTTTTGTTCAAGCTTGAGTCCATGGATGAACTCCCCCCTTTTATGCAGGCAGGCCAGCTTCTGGCGCGTGGTGTGTGCCGACATTTACTAAGCCACAATTTCACGTCACTGGAAGAGTTTGTGCCCGAACGCGGCAAGCGCGTGGATGTTATGGCGCTGGGCCCCAAGGGCGAGATCTGGGTGATTGAATGCAAATCATGCCGTGAGGACTACATGGCCGATCACAAGTGGCGGGGCTATCTGGAGTGGTGCGACCGCTTTTTCTGGGCGGTCGATGCACAGTTCCCGCTTGAGCTTTTGCCAGACGAAACGGGGCTGATCATGGCGGATGCGTATGGCGCGGAAGTCGTGCGGATGGGCCCCGAGAGCAAGCTTGCCGCCGCGCGGCGCAAGAAAATCACGCTGAAGTTTGCCCGCGACGTGGCGCTGCGCCACCAAAGGCTGCGGGATCCGAGGGCTTAGCCGGATATGGCTTTTGCTGCGGCAAGAATCTCTTCGGCGATTTCCTCCGCCTCTTCAGGCGTGAAGTCCATCGGGATTTCGACGCCGCCAGCTTCGACGAAAATACGCACCATGCCCTGATCTGTTGGGCCGATCTGCATATTGGCTTCGATGTCGCGTTCGGTGTTGATGCCCATGGTGGCTCTCCTTCGTTGCGTATTGGAGCTAGCGAGTTTTTAGTTGTGATGCAAGCGGACTAGAGGCAGGCTTAGGCTATGAGCGAGATCACTTTGAGAGAGTTTCATCCGGATGATGCAGGCTGGCTGGCCACGCAGCATGGTATACTTTACACGCGCGATGAGGGGTTTGATGCGAGTTTCGAGATTTTGGTGGCCGAGATTCTTGCGGACTTTATTCGCAACCACGACCCGGTCTGCGAGCGCGGTTGGATCGCGGAGCAGGATGGTGTGCGCCTCGGCTCGATCTTTTGTGTGAGGCTGGATGGGCAAACCGCTAAGCTTCGATTGTTTTTGCTGATGCCTGAGGCACGCGGCAAAGGGTTGGGGCGGCGACTTTTGAGCGAATGTATGAGTTATGCTAAATCCAAGGGCTACACGCGGATGCAGCTTTGGACCCATGAGAGCCACAAGGCGGCCTGCGCGCTCTATGCCAAAACGGGGTGGAGCCTTGTTTCTTCAAAAGCGGTACACAGTTTCGGAGCCGACAGGATAGAACAAAGCTGGGAAATTGGTCTTTAAGGCTCTTGCATTCGTGCGAATGGAAAGTTAAATCACCCCCAATGCCGCCTTAGCTCAGTTGGTTAGAGCACTGGTTTGTGGAACCAGGGGTCCCCCGTTCGAGCCGGGGAGGCGGTACCATCACTCCCCCGTTGATAGCTTGATCTCTTGAAGAAGCGTCGCACCGTCGCGCGCGAAGATCAGGATTCGCTCGTCTTCCGTGACCACGGCAAACCAGCTTTCACCTTGGGTGAAGGCTTGGGCTTTTGTGCCTTCGGGCAGGGTGATGCGCGAGGGCAGCGGCGGAACATCGGCTTGCAAGCGGATGACAAGCAGGGCAATGACCGCTACAAGCCCGACAATCATCACCCCTGCGAGGGCCGTTACCAAAAGTTTGAGGTAGCGCACGAGGCTCGGGTCGACTTCAACTTGCTCAAAGCCTTCGGGGGTTTCACTCATGGCCGATGCCTCGCTAGAATTCAGGATCCTGGAAGATCCGCCTGCCCGCCTTGATAAGGCGCTTTCGCGCGATGTGCCAGAGGCCGCTTCGCTCAGCCGCACGCGGCTGGCGCGGCTGATGGAGCAAGGCGCAGTGAAGGTGAACGGCGCCGTGGCGAGCAACCCCAAGGCCAAGGTTGCCGAGGGCGACTTGGTGCAGATCGTGCTGGAAGCAGCGGAAGAGAGCCACATCCAGCCGCAAGAGATTGCGCTTGAAGTGGTCTATGAAGACGAGGCTTTGGTGGTGGTCAACAAGCCTGCGGGTATGGTTGTGCACCCTGCGCCCGGCACACCGGACGGTACATTGGTGAATGCTTTGATGCATCATTGCGGCACTTCTCTGAGTGGGGTGGGCGGTGTGGCACGCCCCGGGATTGTGCACAGGATTGACAAGGATACGAGCGGACTTCTGGTTGTGGCCAAGTCTGATGTGGCCCACCACGGGCTTGCAGCACAGTTTGAGAAGCACACTGTCGAGCGGCACTACCGTGCGCTTGTTTATGGCGTGCCTGATGCGTCAGACCCTCGTTTGCGTGGCACAAAGGGTGTGAGCTTTGAGCAGGGTGGGGTTATGAAAATCCAGACCCAGCTTGCGCGCCACAAGCACGACAGGCAGCGTCAGGCCGTATTTTTTGAAGGTGGGCGCCATGCGGTGACGCGGGCGCGCGTTGTTGAAAGCTTTGGCTCCCCTGAAAGTCTATCGCTTGTTGATTGCTGGCTTGAAACGGGACGCACCCATCAGATCAGGGTGCATATGGCCCACGCTGGCCACGGGCTTGTGGGCGATCCTGTTTATGGCGGTAAGCGGAAGTTGAGCGAAAAGGCTTTTGGCGCGGGGGCCGCGGCGGCTGTGAAAGGGTTTGACCGTCAGGCGCTTCATGCCGCGAGCCTTGGATTTGAGCATCCTGTCAGTGGCGAGATGCTGCGGTTCGAGGCGGAGTTGCCCGAAGATATGGCAGCTTTGATAGCTGTGCTCGCGAGTGAGCGCGCAAACTGAGCCGAAATATGCCCATCGCGGGCGGAGCACCTGTCATATTGATCCCAAATGCGTGAAGCTGCGTAACAAATCTGGGAATTTTCCGCCGAGTGCTTAGGTTGACCTTCAAGAATGCTGATCTTGAAACCACGCTTCAGCGAACCTAAATTAATGTTAAGCCCTGTTACATAATGGGAGGGGACAGAACATGAGTAACTACAAGAATTTACCGGCGCCAACGCCAGAAGGCGGGTTGAACCGCTATATGCAGGAGATCCGCAAGTTTCCACTGTTGGAGCCAGAAGAAGAATATATGCTCGCCAAACGCTGGGTTGAGCAGGAAGACCCTGAAGCGGCGCACCGTATGGTGACATCGCATTTGCGTCTCGCTGCCAAGATTGCCATGGGCTATCGCGGCTATGGCCTGCCACAGGCCGAAGTGATTTCGGAGGCCAACGTGGGCCTCATGCAGGCTGTGAAACGGTTCGATCCTGAAAAGGGCTTCCGCCTTGCGACCTATGCGATGTGGTGGATTCGGGCGAGCATTCAGGAATATGTCCTGCGCTCGTGGAGCCTTGTGAAGCTCGGGACGACATCGGCGCAAAAGAAGCTGTTTTTCAACCTGCGCAAAGCAAAATCCCGGATTGGTGCGCTTGAAGAAGGGGATATGCGCCCCGAAAATGTGCAGCGGATTGCGACAGATCTTGGTGTAACCGAGGATGAAGTGATCTCGATGAACCGCCGCCTTTCGGGCGGGGATGCTTCGCTCAACGCTACGGTCGGGTCCGAGGGTGAAGGAACGATGCAGTGGCAGGACTGGCTTGAGGATGAAGACGCAGACCAGGCTGGCGACTATGAAGCGCGCGACGAGTTGACAGCGCGCCGCGAGCTTCTGGCCGAGGCGATGGATGTGCTTAACGAGCGTGAGAAAGATATTCTAACGCAGCGCCGTTTGTCCGAGGAAACTATCACGCTAGAAGATCTTTCAAGCCAGTATGATGTGAGCCGTGAGCGTATTCGCCAAATTGAAGTTCGCGCGTTTGAGAAACTTCAAAAGCGTATGCGTGATTTGGCAAAAGATCGTGGGATGCTCGCCAACGCCTGAAACTTGAACTGTTTTGGCTTCTTCTGTTTGAAAATACCTCGGGGTTGCGGGGGCTGGCCCCCGCAACGGTCGGGTTTTCGCGAAGCGAAAATTCGAAATCAGCTTAGAGCACGCCAGCCGATATCCGTGCGGAAGAACCCTTCGGGCCAGTCAATCTCTGCTATCATGGCGTAGGCCAGCTTATGCGCTGCATCAAGCGTATCCGCCCGCGCGGTGACAGCGAGGACACGCCCACCAACGGCTGTGATTTCATTACCTGACATTGCGGTTCCGGCATGAAAGACCATTTGCGAGCTGGATTGCGGGAGGGTCTCCAGGCCTTTGATCAGGGTGCCTTTTTCATAAGAAGAAGGATAGCCCTTCGCGGCCATGACTACTGTAAGCGCGTGGTCGTCTGCCCAATGCACCTTTGCCTCTGACAAACGCCCTTCGGCGGCGGCTTGGATGTGGTCAAAAGCCTGCGCGCCGAGGCGCATCATCAGAACCTGACACTCGGGGTCGCCAAAGCGGGCGTTGTATTCGACAAGACGGGGCTGGCCATCTTTGATCATCAGGCCAACGAACAACACGCCTTGGTAGGGTGTGCCGCGCTTGGCCATTTCACGCAGGGTGGGGCGCACGATCTCGTCCATGGTTTTGGCGATGATATCGTTGGTCATCACGGGAGCGGGGGAGTAAGCGCCCATGCCGCCAGTGTTCGGGCCCGTATCACCTTCGCCGACGCGTTTGTGGTCTTGGGCCGTGCCGAGCGGGAGTGCTTCCTCGCCATCGCAGAGCACAAAGAAGCTGGCTTCTTCGCCGTCCATGAACTCCTCAATCACAACTTCCGCACCCGCGTCGCCAAGGCTTCCGCCGAACATGTCGTCGACAGCTTCAAGGGCTTCTTCAAGCGTCATCGCCACGACAACGCCTTTGCCTGCAGCAAGACCGTCGGCTTTGATCACGATGGGCGCGCCTTGGGCCTCGACATAGGCCCGCGCGGGAGCGGCTTCTTTGAAATGGGCATACCCTGCTGTGGGCGCGCCCGATGCGTCGCAAATTTCTTTGGTGAAGGCTTTGGAGGCTTCAAGCTGTGCGGCGGCGGCGCTTGGGCCGAAGGTGAGGATACCTGCGGCGCGCAGAGTGTCAGACACACCAGCGGCCAGCGGTGCTTCTGGGCCGATAATGACAAAGTCGATGGCTTCGTTCCGGGCAAACTCGACAACTGCTGCGCCATCGTTGATGTCGAGCGGAATGCAGGTGGCCAGCTCGGCGATGCCTGCGTTTCCGGGGGCGACGAAGAGTTTGTCACACTTGGGGTTTTGCGCGGTGGCCCATGCTAGGGCATGTTCGCGACCTCCGCTTCCAAGAATAAGGATGTTCATGGGCGCAACTCCTGCTTGGCCTTCGTTGGCCAGCGTTCTAAGCTGGCGGGCAACGAGATACAAGCGAGGCGAAATGTCCGATCTGATCGACGATGGCAATAATGTAGGCAATGCGCCCGAATTTTCGGTTACGGATATTTCCAACGCCATCAAGCGGGTGATTGAGGGTGAGTTTTCGCACGTTCGCATTCGGGGCGAGGTGGGCCGCGTATCGCGGCCGCGCTCGGGGCATATTTACCTTGATCTGAAAGACGACAAATCCGTGATCAACGGGGTGATCTGGAAGGGGGTTGCGAGCCGCCTTCAAGTGCAGCCTGAAGAGGGTATGGAAGTGATCGCCGTGGGGCGAATGACCACTTTCGGGGGCCAGTCGCGTTACCAGATTATCATTGAAGAGATACGGCCTGCGGGCGTGGGCGCGCTTATGGCAATGCTGGAAAAACGCAAGAAAATGCTGGCGGCCGAGGGGCTGTTCGCGCCCGAGCGCAAGCGCGCTTTGCCTTATTTGCCTGAGGTTATAGGGGTTGTTACCTCGCCTTCCGGTGCGGTGATCCGTGATATTTTGCACCGCTTGCGCGACAGGTTCCCCCGCAAGGTTCTGGTTTGGCCTGTGGCTGTGCAGGGCGAGAAATGCGCCAGTGAAGTGGCCCGTGCGATTTCCGGGTTTAATGGGTTCAGCGCGGGAGGAGCTTTGCCGCGGCCTGATCTGATTATTGTGGCGCGTGGCGGAGGCTCGGTTGAAGACCTTTGGGGGTTCAATGAGGAAGTGGTCGCGCGAGCGGTTGCGGCCTCACAGATTCCGCTTATTTCGGCTGTGGGCCATGAGACAGACACAACCTTGATTGACTTTGTCTCCGACAAGCGTGCGCCCACGCCTACGGCGGCAGCGGAGCTTGCTGTGCCCGTGCGATTGGAGCTTCTGGCTTGGGTAGGCGAGCAAGGCTCGCGAATGTCTTATGCGCTCTCGAATGGGGTGAGTCAGCGGGGCCAGCGCTTGCGCGATCTGTCGCGCGCGATGCCGCGGATCGAGAGCCTTGTGGAAGCGCCTCGCCAGCGGCTTGATCGGGCTTCAGACAGGTTGCCAGCGGCGCTGCAACGTGGTGTGCAGATCAGGCGTGTGGCGCTTTCGGATGCAGCGGGGAGTTTACGTCCTTCGCTTTTGGCGCGCTCGGTTCGCGGCGAGGCGCAACGGCTTTCAGGGCTTGTTGCAAGACTGAATGTCGAGGCGATTGGCCGTGATCTGGCGCGCAAGCGAGTTGACCTTGAGCGTGTTGCACGGCGGATGAGTGACACAGGTGAGCGCCAGATTAAAGTGCTGTCCGAGCGGCTTGAGGCAACCGACCGCCTGCGCGAAACGCTGAGTTATAAGGCCACTTTGGAACGCGGATATGCTGTAGTGCGCAGTGAGGACGGGGTTGTGACAACCAAGGCTGAGGCGCAAAAAGCGGGCGCGCTTGAGGTCGAATTTGCCGACGGTCGCATGAGCCTGAACGCCAGACCCAAGCGAGCGGGCGGGGCGAGCAAGCCGTCAGATCAAGGATCACTTTTTTAACTTCGTTTCGTGTTCTGAATCCGACTCATATCGTCGCTCACAGGCAGGCTTGATGAAGCACTGAGCTGTTTGATCAGGGGTGTCATACCAGAGGAGATACGCATGGCACGGTCAGGACGTAAAGGGCGCGGTGGCGGGCGGGCAGGGGCCGCAGAGCGGCGCGGTGCGGCTGTGATCGAGCAGATGCCATGGCGGCTTCCCAAGAACCTCGACAAGCCGACCGAGCCTCTGAACGAAGAGGGAGTGCAGGCGATCCACGAAGGCGCAATGCGCATTCTCGAAGAGATCGGGATCGAGATTCTCAATGCCGAGGCGCTGGAGATTTTCCGCGAGGCGGGGGCGACGATCAAGGACACCAATGTGCGCGTCGGGCGCGACTGGCTGATGGAAATGATTGGCAAGGCGCCCGGACGCTGGACTATGACCCCGCGCAACCCTGACCATGAACTGGTGATGGGCGACGGGCATATCCTGTTTGGCAACGTCTCCTCGCCCCCCTCATACTGGACACTTGAGACAGGCCGAAAAATGACCGGCACACGCGAGATGTGCAAAGATTTTATCAAGCTGAGCCAATACTTTAACTGTATCCATTTTTGCGGCGGCTACCCTGTTGAACCGCAGGACATTCACGCCAGTATCCGGCATCTGGATGTTCTGTATGACAAGCTTACGCTGACGGATAAGGTGGTGCATACCTACTCGCTCGGCAAGGAGCGGGTGGAAGACGCGATGGAGATGGTGCGGATTGCGGGGGGGCTCAGCCACGAAGAATTCGAGGCCAAGCCGAGGATGTATACCAACATCAACTCGACCTCGCCACTCAAGCATGACGAACCGATGCTGGACGGCTGGATGAGACTTGCGAGGCGCAATCAGGGGCTGGTGGTGACGCCCTTTACGCTGGCGGGGGCGATGGCTCCTGTTACGATGGCGGGAGCCGTGGCGCAGAGCCTTGCGGAAGGGCTGATTGCGGTGGCTTTGGCGCAGTATATCAGGCCCGGAGCGGCCTGTGCGATCGGGACTTTTACCAGCAATGTGGACATGAAATCAGGCGCGCCGGCTTTTGGGACACCTGAATATATGCGCGCCACGCAAATGACGGGGCAGCTTGCGCGGTTTTACAATTTGCCGCTGCGCTCTTCGGGGGTTTGTGCGGCGAATGTGCCTGACGGGCAGTCTATCTGGGAGACCTCCAACAGCCTTTGGGCGGCCGTGCAATCAGGCACAAACATGGTCTACCACGCGGCGGGGTGGCTTGAGGGAGGGCTGATTGCCAGCCCCGAAAAGTTTATCATGGATTGCGAAATTCTACAGCAAATCCAGAGATATATGGAACCCCAGACTTTTGCTACAACGGCAGATGATATTGCTCTCGAAGCGATTGCCGAAGTCGGTGGACAGGGGCATTTCTTCGGGCTTCAGCACACGCAGGACCGCTATGAAACCGCGTTCTACCAGCCCTTCCTGAGCGACTGGCGCAACTTTGAGGCCTGGGAGGCGGCGGGCGGTATCTGGACGCCGGAGCGGGCGCATCATTTATACAAAGACATCATTACGAGCTTTGAGGCACCGCATATGGACGAGGGCATCCGCGAGGAGCTTGAAGCCTTTGTGGCGCGGCGCAAGGAAGAGGGTGGCGCACCGACGGATTATTAAGGTGCCATGGTCTGAAAAGTATATACCTTTCAAGGCTCTAACGGACACGGGTGTGAGAGTATCATACCCGTGTTCTGTTTTGGTAATTAGGCCGTTCCGAAAGGTTAACGACGGTTTTGCTTCTTAAAACAGGGGGGTGAAACCCGTGCACAAAGCGTGCACCCTGCGTGCACCGTCTGATAGGGGATGTGTTAACGGGAATTAAGTTAATACGGCGTTCGGGGGATCGGCCCGGAGCTGACATTCGTGAGCATCTCGACGAATGTCAGCTTTGGTGTTGCGGGGCACGATTTTGAAAACAGACAAGTGGCGATTTGAGGATTTGCGCTGAAAGTGAAAGTGCAGCTATTGCGGTCGAACCACCAGAACCGAACAGTTTGAATGACGCACCACGCGCGCGGCGTTGGGGCCCAGCAAATAGTCTTTGAAGTCGGGCTTGTGAGCGCCGATAACAATCAGGTTCGCGGCGTCTGCAGCTGCCACTTTCAGGATTTCTTCATAAGCGCTACCGGTGCCGACGATGTGGCGAACGTTCTTGTTCGCCGTCTCGCCAAGTGCTTCGGTGACCGCGTCTTCAAGATGCCGTTTGGCTTCCGCCATCGCCTTTTTATGGTGGTCGGCGCTAAAGAAACCTCCGACAACACTCATGCCGTAGTTAGGCACAACGGTGATAACATCAAGCTGTGCCCCGTCCATTTCAGCGAGCTTTGCAGCTTGCTTGATCACCGGAATGTCACGGCTTTCGTTGCTGATATCGACAGCGCAAAGTACGACTGGCTTACTCATGCTGTTACTCCTTCTTTTCTAACCCGTCCGAGCTGCAACACGGTGATGAGGCCAAGCAACAAAAGAGCCGGGATAAAGACGAGTTCTTTTGGCATTTGGACTTTCGGTGCTTTGACTTCGGTAATGCGCACGGCTTCGTCTGCATAAAAATCAAAGCTACCCATCTGGTTGGCAATCGGAGCGCCAAACATAGGTTCTTCCATTTTCATCAACCCGTCTTCTTCAAGCGTCATGAACCCCATAGCTTCGAGTTTCGCAGCGCTGTCAGCTCCTTCCGGGACAGGCACGACAAGAGACATGTCTTTCATTTCGCCCGTGTCAAAGTCCGGGCCTGAAACCACAAAGCGCAGTTCCTGCCCTACTTCGGCCGTATCAACCGCCGACACGAGTTCTGTCGGTTCAATCATCGAGAACGGTGGCTGGATACGGTCCATGAAGAAGTCGGGCCGGAAGAGAACGAAGGCAACAAGCACCAGTGCAACACTTTCATAAATGCGCGAACGGGTCATGAAGTAACCCATCGTGCCAGCCGTGAACACAAGGATTGCTATGGTCGCGGCAATGAAGACAATTATGCCTTGCCACCAAGTCACGTCAATCAACAGTAAGTCTGTGTTGAAGATGAACACAAAGGGCAATGCGACAGTGCGAAGGCTGTAAAAGAACGCGACAAACCCCGTCTTGATCGCATCGCCACCGGAAACAGCCGCGGCTGCGAAACTTGCAAGGCCGACAGGCGGCGTCACATCGGCCATGATGCCGAAGTAGAACACGAAAAGGTGCACCGCGATCAGCGGCACAATGAGGCCGCTCTGCGCGCCCAGCTCGACGACAACAGCTGCCATGAGCGAGGAAACCACGATGTAGTTCGCTGTGGTCGGCAGGCCCATACCAAGGATGAGGCTGAGCAAGCCAACCATGATCAGCATCAGGATCAGGTTACCACCAGAGAGGAACTCGACCAGATCGGCCATAACCTGGCCTACGCCCGTGAGGGTGACAGTGCCCACGATCACGCCGGCTGTTGCCGTGGCAAGGCCGATACCGATCATGTTGCGCGAACCGTCGATGAGGCCGTTCCAAAGATCGGTCACACCAGTGCGGAACGCGCCGGCAATGTCACTTTGAGCGCGAAACATCGCTTTGAGCGGGTTCTGTGTGAGCAAGATCACGAAGAGCAGCATTGTCGCCCAGAAGGCCGAGAGGCCGGGAGATTTCTGCTCGATCATCAGGAAGTAGACCAGTACGATAATCGGCAGCAGATAGTAGAGGCCGCTCTTGTAGATTTCGCCAACAACGGGAAGTTCGACTTCTTCTGCGTTGGGGTCGTCCGGCTCCAGATCGTCTACTCCGGCTGCGAGGTAAAGCAGGGCCGCGTAGACAACGAAGATCAGGGCCGACAGGACAAGCGCCGAGTTTGGCAGAGCCGAAGTTATCCAGCCAACGGGGTATTGAACGCCGTAACACAGCGCCGCAAAGCCGATGAAAAAGACCGCCATGCCGCCGATTGTTTTACCCATGGAAACCACGCGGTTGCCCAGTGTCGGCATGTTGTTTTTCACGGCTTCAAGGTGAACGATATAGATCAACGCGATATAAGAGATCGTCGCAGGGAGGAAGGCGTGTGTGATGACCTCGACATAAGAAATGCCGACGTATTCCACCATCAGGAAGGCCGCAGCCCCCATGACCGGCGGCATGATCTGCCCGTTGACCGAACTGGCCACTTCGACAGCGCCCGCCTTTTCAGAGCTAAACCCGACTCGCTTCATCAGCGGGATCGTGAATGTGCCGGTTGTCACCACGTTGGCAATCGAGGAACCCGAGATCAGGCCTGTAGCCGCGGAGCCGACAACAGCGGCTTTGGCCGGGCCACCCCGCAGGTGGCCGAGCGCGCCAAAGGCCATTTTGATGAAGTAGTTGCCAGCACCTGCCTTATCCAGAAGGGCACCGAACAAAACGAAAAGGAAGACAAACTTGGTAGACACGCCCAGTGCGATGCCAAACACCCCTTCCGAGGTGATCCACATGTGGCTCATCGCTTTCTTCAGCGAGGCCCCTTTCCAGCGGATGACATCGGGAACCAGATCGGACGAGCCGAAAAAGACATAGGCCAGAAAGATTGTCGCGATGATCGCCATGGCAGGGCCAAGCGCGCGGCGGGCACCTTCAAACAGGATCAGCAGGCCGACGAGTGCGAACCACTTGTCCACATCATCGGCGAGCCCACCTGCGTTGACGACTTTTTCATAGAAGATAAAGCCGTACATCGCGATAAACGTGCCGAGGAGCGCCAGAAACCAGTCCGTGATCGGGATGTAATTTCGCGGGCTCGACTTGAACGCCGGATAGGCCATGAAGGCGAGGAAAATGGCAAAGGCAAGGTGCACTTGCCGCGAGTTGTTGATGACGTCACCCGGCAGTAGATAATTTGCCAGAGGAGAAGCTAAAACCACCTGAAACAAGGCCCAGACGACAGCAACGATGGCGAGGAACTTGCCGACACCACCAGAGGGGTTACGAGCGCCGGCGTCGGAAGAGGCTACGAGATCCTGTAGCTCTTCTTCGCTCAAGGCGCGGTTCTGAGTTTGATTGTCTGTCATGTGTCCCCCGGTTCGGATTCCTGAATTGTTTCAGAGTTATTATTTTCTTCGCGGCGTTTTTATTATTTTTAGTGGTGCGGGAGGGGCGTTGCCGCCCGCTCCCTTGTGTTCGAGCTTACTCGATCCAGCCTTTTTCTTTGTAATATTTCGCAGCACCGGGGTGCAGCGGAGCCGAAAGACCAGCGGTTGCCATTTCCTCGGGCTTGAGGTGGGCAAACGCAGGGTGCAGCTTTTTGAAGTCTTCGAAGTTGTCAAAGACCGCGCTGACGACGGCATAGACGGCGTCTTCAGATACAGTATCAGAAGTCACGAAAGTTGCGCCGACACCGAATGTCGAAACGTCTTGGTCATTGCCACGATACATGCCACCAGGGACAACTGCTGTACGGTAAAACGAGTTTTCCGAGATCAGCTTGTCAACGGCTTCGCCATCAACCGTCACCAGTACGGAATCACACGCTGTTGTTGCTTCCTGAATGGTGCCGGACGGGTGGCCAACAGTGAACACCATTGCGTCGATCTGGTTGTCGCAGAGCGCGGCTGACTGTTCTGCCGGCTTCAGCTCGGAGGCCAGTGTGAAGTCGTCTGTTGTCAGGCCTTTGGCCTCCATCAGCACTTCCATGGTGCCACGCGCGCCTGAACCCGGGTTGCCGATGTTGACGCGTTTGCCTTTCAGGTCATCAAAGTTGGTGATACCTGCATCGGCGCGTGCCACGACTGTGAATGGCTCGGGGTGAATCGAGAAAACAGCGCGCAGGCCTTCAAACTTGCCGACATCTTCAAATTTCGATGTGCCATTGTAGGCGTGATACTGCCAGTCAGACTGGGCCACACCAAACTCAAGCTCGCCTTCGCGGATCGTGTTGATGTTGTAGACGGAGCCGCCTGTTGACTCGACAGAGCAGCGAATGCCGTGCTCTTTGCGGCCTTTGTTGACGAGACGGCAAATCGCGCCACCTGTCGGATAGTAGACGCCTGTTACACCCCCTGTACCGATCGTAATAAACTCCTCGGCATAAGCCGCAGGTGCCATCACGGCCGCCGCAGCGACACCGACGAACACTGATTTGAATTTGGTCAACATAGTAATCTCCTATGGTTAGTTGAACTCAATTGGACGTTGCATGGCTGCTTGACCCGACGCGTAGGCGAAGGTTGCTCTCTTCGATCATGGTCCGGGCCCCACAAACGGCGGAAACGCGAGCGGAGAAGTAGCCGGAGGTGACAAGACTGCAATAAAGTCCTATCGGGTCGCGAGCCATATCGTCTGCTGTAAAACGGCATGCGCCGAAAGCATCGCGACTGTCGGCCAAACGCATGTCTTTAGTTTCAAGCAAAATTTTGACACCCTACAAACAAGGCTTCAACTGTTCCACGAGTTTGAAATGTTGTCAACTTTGGTTGCTTCTGCTTCACAGTTCCTCGAAGACTGGAGGCACCATGAGCCATATCTTTCCGCGACATACCAAAGGCAGCTTGCCCATCGCCCAGCGGTGTGACGGGCCTTACATCGTTGACGAAAACGGCAAGCGCTATCTTGATGCTTCCGGCGGGGCCGCGGTGTCATGCCTTGGCCACTCGGATGCTGAAGTGATCGCCGCCATTCAAGAGAAGGCAGGCCAGCTCAGCTTTGCGCACACCGGATTTGTCTCCTCAAAACCGGCAGAATCTCTCGCTGACAGGCTGATCGCCCCTGCCCAAGACGGCACAAAGTTCCCCGCGTAGCGGATCACAGCGTCCGCCGCCGAAATAGGGTTGTAAGCCGTCTCGATCGGCGGCTCGATTTCCAGCACCGCATCCGCTGCGTTTTTCAATAACCTGCTGCGCAGGTCGAGCGCATATCAACAGGCCCCGCTGCCACGGTAAGCTCGCGCATCCGCGCAAGGATCCTGTTGCCGTCTCCAAAGGCTTCGTCAATCAACGGTTGCTGTTTGGCAATCCGGTCTTCAAGGTTCTCCAGCTCTTCCGACTTTTGCTTCAAGACCCGAAAGACAGGACCCCGCCCGGCCGCGCCGGAAAGATCGCCCGATTGCTCAAGCTCTGCCAGCGCGTCAAAGCTCTGCCGTGCGCGCTCGATTTCCCGCTCGAGCGATTGGCCGCTCAGTGCAATGTCATGCGCCTGCTCAAGCGCGCTCTGATATTCCCTGACTGTGTTTTCCAAATGCTGCTCGACATCGCAATAATCGCAAGCGAGCCAACCATCGTGTCGACAGTAAGCCCGATAAAACCGCCCGCAGTCCACATGGCAGGCAGCCGCCGCAGCATATCGCTCCAGAGAACAACGCCCCCTCCCTGCGCATAGCTGACCTTTATGCTTAAGGTAGCATGAGGTCGGCACTGCGGCTCCCTGAATGTCTGCTTTCTTAGTGTTGGGGCAAAACTCATGCAGTTGCTGCTAAAGTCAGCAATCCCCCCCCCGACCTGTCTGAGCGGCACCGGCGGTATGTGCTTGGTTGACTGTCTTTTGTGGGGCTGACAGCGGTCATCGGGTAACTTCAGGGGGCACTGATGATTCAAAATCGAATGTTGCACTGCCGCAGGGCTGGTTTGTGCCCAGTTTGACCGTGATCCTGCACGCGATACAAGGGATACATGAAACTACATTTGGCTGACGGCAGGGGCTTGCATGTCGAGAGGGGGCGGAATGGACGACAATATGACAAACGGGCAATGCCTGTGTGGCGCAGTGAAGTTTTGCATATCGGGAGAGTTCGAGAGCTTCTTCCTTTGCCACTGCAGCCGTTGCCGCAAGGACAGTGGTTCGGCCCATTCGGCCAACCTGTTTTCAACCGTTGCAAAGGTCGACTGGGTGTCGGGAGAGGATAATATGAAGACATTCCAGCTCTCCGGATCACGGCACATCAGGAGTTTTTGCAAAGACTGTGGTTCCGCGCTGCCTGTTTTTCAAGTGGACCTTGGTTTACTTGTCGTGCCTGCGGGATCACTTGATAGCCGGATCAACATACGGCCCAACGCGCATATCTGCTTTTCCAGTCGCGCGGACTGGGACACCGATCTGGCCTCCATCGAAAAGATTGACGGGCTTCCGGGTTAACGTCTGGTCCGGTGGTCGGACCGTGGAAAGCCGTTATACGACACTGACGCAGTAGCCCGCTTCGCTCGGCAGGGCGGCACTTGCTTTTTGAGTGTCTGGACGGATGGTGAGGGACGGCGGCGTGAAGCGCCTATTACTTTGCGGGGGTTCCGGCTGCTTGGCGGGCCAGCCAGCGCTCGTTGATGAAGCCGCCAAAGGGGATCAGGGAGCCGATGAAAAGGCGCAGGGCACCCGAGCGGGTGACCAGCCCTTCGCCCAAGGCATACATGGTGACCACAAGAAAGCCGATGAAGGCCGCGCCGTGAACCGGCCCCAGAGCCGAGACGAAGCCGGGCAGCCCAAGGCCGTATTTGAGCGGCACGGCGACACAGACGAGCAAAATGAGTGTGACGGCTTCGGCGAAGGCAGTGATGCGCAGGGCTTTCATGGGCGAGAGTCTTTCAGGTTTGAGGCAGACATGCAGGTTGGTTTGCTGGTGGCTCTATTTAAACACTTGCCTGCAGGACACAATGCGCAAACCGAAAGCGCTGCCGCCCTGTTTGCGAGGGGGCAACGCGGCCTTACTGAGCAAAAGCTGCGCAAGCCTTGCACAGAATTTGCCTTTTCGCCGCGTCAGGAAGGGCTTAGCATAGGTGCAAAAGGAGACACTTCATGGACGCAATGAAAGACAGGCTCGAGCTTGCGGGGATTGGTGCTGTCGCGGGGTATTGTCTCTGGGGGCTGTTTGAAAATCTGCCGCACGTCGTTGGCGAGGGGTTTTTGCTTCTGGCGCTGACGGTCGGGGCAAGTGTTTTCTTTGCCGTATTGATGGCGCTTGTTGGCCCCGAGCGGCCATTGCGGGCGGTTTTGCCTTCGCTTGCGCTTGGGGGTGTGACCGGCGCTTTGGCGCTTTGGGCGGGCCTGCGCTTTGAGAGTGTGAGCGCATTTTATGATGCGGGGCATCCGTTAATGGCGCTGTTTGTGATTGCGCTTATTGGCGCGCCTTTTGCTGCCGCAGCGCTTGAGGAAAAGGACGGCTGGCGCGATTATGCGCGGTTGTTTGACTGCGCTTGGGGGATATTCATTCGCTATGTTGCCGGCTGGCTTTTTGCGGGGCTGATTTTTCTGGTTCTGCTTTTGTCGGACGAGCTTCTGAAGCTTGTGGGCATTCGGGCCATTGGCGATTTGCTTGATGTCGACTGGCTTCGCTACACGATTGTGGGCGCGGTGTTTGGTCTTGGTGTGGCCACTGTGCACGAGTTGCGCGACTATGTTTCGCCTGTTTTGGTGCACCGTCTGCTCCGGATGCTTTTGCCGCTGGTGCTTGTTGTGGTGATTGTCTTTATCGGCGCGCTTCCGTTTCGCGGGCTGTCGGATTTGTTTGGCAAGCTTTCAACCGGCGGTGTCTTGATGGCGGTGGCGTTTGCCGGAATCACGCTTATCACCACGGCGATTGATCGCGATGACGAGAGCGCCGCGCAGATGAAGCTGATGACGGTATCGGCGCGGCTTATGGCGCTGCTGCTACCTGTGCTTGTGGGGCTGGCGGTCTATGCGATCTGGCTGAGGGTTGCTGCCTATGGCTGGACGCCCCAGCGGGTGATTGCGGCTTATATTGCGCTGTTTTTGCTGGGGTATGTGGTGAGCTATCTTTGGGCGGTTGTCAGCCGCTGGGACTGGCAGGAGCGCCTCAGGCAGAGCAACCTGTATATGGCGCTTGGCGTATGCGTGGGCGGGCTTTTCTGGCTGACGCCTGTGATGAATGCCGAGGCGATTTCTGCAAACAACCAACTTGCGCGATTTCAGAGCGGGAAAACCAAGCTGGACGATGTGCCTGCTTACGAAATGGCGCATGATTGGGGCGTTGCAGGGCGGGTTGCTTTGGAGGCGCTTGCCGCAGGCGGGGATGAGCAGGTTCTGGCGCGGGTGAAGGCGGCGAAAGAGGCCGGATCGCGCTGGGCCTTTGAGCGCGACGAAAAAGGCGAGTCTCTGGCCGATATGCGGCTTGAAATGAGCGACAGGGTTGCGACTGTTGCGGGGGGCGGTGATTTTGCGCCTGTGCTTGAGGTTATGGAGCGGAATGTGCTGGAACAGATTGGCCGGGAGTGCCCTGCCGGGTCTATGCCGAGCTGTGTGTTTCTCGATGTTTCAGCGGGCGCGGACCCTCTGTGGCGCTCCATGGGGGCTTTGGTGACGCGTGAGGACAATCAGGTGTATGAAATCAAGACGCAGAGTTCACGGGCCTATATATATAGAAGTGATAGTTATAACAGTGACGGGCTGAAGCAGAGGGCTCCTGATGACTTGTTCGAGCGGATCATGGCAGGAGACTTCGAGCTGACGCCGATCACCCGCAATGTGCTGAAAGTTGGCGACGCTGTGTTTATTCCTTACAATTAGGAACATTGAGGGCGTGTTAACTTTGCTGGTGCATTCTTTTGGCAAAAAGGAATGCGAGGCATATGCACGGGCTGATAAACAGAACGATCCAGAGTTTTGTGCGCGACACGCGCAGCGAGGCGCTTTGGTTGGAAATTGCCAAGGCAGCAGAGCTTGGCTTTGACGATTTTGAGGCAATGTTGAGTTATGATCCGGCCTTGACCAAGCGGGCCCTGGGCGCTGTGGCGTGTAAGCTTGGGCTGCCACAGGACGCGCTACTGGAGGATATGGGAACCTATCTTGTGAGCCACAAGAACACCGAAGCTGTGCGCAGACTGTTGCGCTTTGGTGGGGTGGATTTTGTGGAGTTTCTGCATTCACTTGATGATTTGCCTGACCGCGCACGGCTGGCTGTGGATGACCTGATTTTGCCGCAGTTGGAGCTGCGGGAGCGTTCTGCCGAGCGTTTCACCCTGCAGGTGAGTGCGCGCCAACGCGGCTTTGGCGCGGTGATGATGGGCGTGTTACGCGCGATGGCGGATGACTACGGGGCGCTTGTTTTGCTTGAGTATGTGCCCGAGGCGGAGGGCGTGGAGAGCATTGATATCCAGCTGATCGAGGCGGCTTTTGCCGAAGGTCGGGGATTTGATCTGGGGGGCGCGCGGGATGAATGACATGAAGCCCATGGGCGCTGTGCCGCATGATTTGGCCGAGCTGGGAAGGTTGATGGATGCCTTTTGCCCGATGCATGTGATGCTGGATGCGGCAGGGCAAATGGTGCATGTCGGGGCTACTTTGCAGAAGCTGCGCCCCGATGCACCGATGGTTGGGAAGACGTTTCTTGAGGTGTTCGAGTTGCGCCGCCCGCAGGGGGTGAGCTCGATGAGCGAGCTTATGAGAAGCGCTGGTGTGAAGCTTCATCTGCGCTTTTACGATACGCCCGAGACGGCGTTGAAAGGCGTGCTTGCGCCGCTTGAAGGCGGACGCGGCGCGGTTCTGAATATCGGGTTCGGGATATCGCTGATTGAAGGCGTACGGGATTATGCCTTGGTCAGTTCTGATTTTGCAGCCACGGACCTGGCGATCGAGATGCTCTATCTGGTCGAGGCAAAATCAGCCGCGATGGAGGCCTCGCGCAAGCTCAACCTGCGGCTGCAGGGGGCGATGATTGCCGCCGAGGAGCAGGCCTATACCGACACGCTCACGGGGCTGAAGAACCGCCGCGCCATGGACCACGTGCTGACACGGTTGATCGAGCGCAAGCGCGGGTTTGCGCTGATGCAGATTGATCTGGATTTCTTCAAGGCGGTCAATGACACGCTGGGCCATGCGGCGGGGGACCATGTATTGCAGAACGTGGCGCGCTTTATGGTGGAGGAAACCCGCGATGAAGACACTGTTGCGCGGGTAGGGGGCGACGAATTCGTCATTCTGTTTGATGGGCTCACCGACCGCGAGGCACTGAGCCGCGTGGCGGCGCGGATCATTGAGCGGCTTGAAGTGCCGATGCCTTTTGGAGAGCATTTCTGCCGGATTTCTGCAAGTTGCGGCACTGTGCTTTCGCAAAGCTACGGGCAGCCCGATGCGGGCGTGATGCTCGCGGATGCGGATATGGCGCTTTACGCTTCAAAGAAGGCCGGGCGCGCGCAACACTCTTTTTTTAGCGAGGCGATGCGGGATGTGGGCGGTGACGGCGGGCCTATTCCCGCAGCGATTGCCCCGAAGCACAAGGGCGCGCGCCCGAGAGAGGAGCGCCGGGGGGAAGAGTAGGGCTGTGCGCGGCGCGGCAAGGCGGGCCGGTTAAGACGGAGCCAGTTCCGTGAGGACGTCATCGAGTGTCTCAAACAGCATGTCGGCGTGATCTTCCTGAAAGGGCAGGGGCGGACGGATTTTCAGGGTATTTCTAGCACGCCCCAGACTTGAGAGCAGAAAGCCGCGCCGGCGCATTTCGTTGAAGACGGCGGTTGCGAGGGCGGTGGCCGGTTCTTTTGTGTCGCGGTCCGTCACCAGCTCCGCGCCAAAGAGCATACCTTCGCCGCGCACATCACCGATGGCCTCGTGTTTGGACATAAGGTCTGTCAGCCGCTCTTGGGCATAAGCGCCGACGCGGGCGGCTTGAGCGGGCAGATCCCGCTCTTCCAACTCATCCAACACGGCAAGGGCGGCAGCGCAGGAGACAGGGTTGCCGCCGAAGGTGTTGAAGTAACGAAAGGCCTCGCGGAAGCGCGCCATGATCTCGGGGCGGGTGACCACGCCGCCGACGGGGTGGCCGTTGGCCATGGGTTTGCCGAGGGTCACGATATCGGGGGTGATGCCGGCGCGCTCAAAGCCCCAGAAGTGCGAGCCAATGCGCCCGAAACCGGGCTGGACCTCATCGGCGATGAGAACACCGCCTGCTGCGCGCACAATGCGCTCGGCCTCGGAGAGCCAGCCTTTGGGCAGATCGGGGAAGCCCTCGTTGACGAAGAAGGGGCAGATG
Source organism: Lentibacter sp. XHP0401 (assembly GCF_025751535.1). Taxonomy (GTDB): domain Bacteria; phylum Pseudomonadota; class Alphaproteobacteria; order Rhodobacterales; family Rhodobacteraceae; genus Lentibacter. The sequence goes on from NZ_JAOWLC010000004.1 coordinate 260,141, forward strand.
ATGAGCGCGGCAAAGCCATGACCTGCGGCTTCAAGATTATCAATCGCGGCTTGCAGGTGCGCGGCGAAAGCGGCGCCCCCGGTATCAGGGTTGCGGTAGCTGTCGGGTGCGGGGATGTGGCGGATATAGTCGCCAAGGCCGAAGCCGACTTCGGGGATATTGCTGCGCGAGAGCTGGCTCACGAGGGCCGTGTTGCCATGATAGGTGGCATCTGTTGCGACAATACCGCGCTTGCCTGTCATGCCTTCGGCCATGCGCATTGCCACATCATTGGCCTCGGAGCCTGTGCAGGTGAGCAACAGTGTTGAGAGGCTTTCATGAAGGGTGGCCGTGAGACGTTCGGCGTAATTCAGGATGCCATCGTGCAGGTAGCGTGTGTGGGTGTTGAGCGTGCGGGCTTGCTGGCAGATCGCGTCGACAACGCGCGGGTTGCAGTGGCCGACGTGCGGCACGTTGTTGTAGCAGTCGAGATAGCGCTTGCCCTCTGCGTCCCAGAGCCAAACCCCTTCACCGCGCACAATATGAACGGGGTCTTCATAGAACAGCGGCACATTTGGCCCCAGAAGGGCGCGGCGGCGGGCAAGCATATCAGCCATGATGTTACTCCTCTTGTGGGTAGAATAGCTTGAAATGTTCACATGTGAAAGAGTTTGAGCTGAGCTATCTCTGGCCGCTAATATTATATTTTTCCGTGAGATTGCCGCAATTCGGCCGTTTTGGAGACAGCATCCTGCGTTAGCTGAACCCTTGTATGACAAAGGTGGATGATGGTTATGGCACTTGGCAAACTTTCCGAGGAAGGGATTACGGCGCCAAGTTCTGTCGATGATGATGCGACACTCGATATTGTGCGACTCCTGATTGAAGCGGAGACGCGCCATTCGGTAGCGCATCCTGAGCGGCAGGCCGGAGCAACGGTCGGTGCGGGTGTTGCGCCTGCAGCGGCCCCTGTTGCGCCGCGACGTGTGACTTTGCGCGGGCAGCCCAAGCTGCGCGGAGAGAGCTTTTCTTGCGCAGCTCATGATGAAGTCGAGATTGTCGGGGTGCGCCCTGAGCGCAATGTTGAGGATTTGCGCCCGCGGCGGCTTGGTTTGCGATGGCCGCGATTTACGCCTTTGGCGAAGCTTTCGGGGCTGTTTGGCAGGCCGCAACAGGGGGAGCGCAAAGCGAAGCTCGATATTGGCACGATCAGGAAATATGGCAAGCTGGCAATGCTGATGGTGCTTGGCCTGATCGTTTTGTTCAAGCCATGGCTCATCCCTGTGGTGTTGTTCATTTCTGCCTGGCTGTCGCTTATTGTTTTCTTGCTGCTCGGCTCTTCGCGCATCAGCGAGCTTATTGAGGGCGCTTGGGAAATGTATCAGGCGCGGCGACCCGGGAGTGCGGCGCGGATTATGGGCAGGCTCCAGAATGCGGCTGACAGGCTGGACGGGATTTTGGCGCGTTTACCTGCGCGGTTCGCGGACGGGGTGTTTACGCCCGATCTTGGCCGTTCGGAACGGGATATGGCGCGTGAAAACGTGCAACTTCCGCAAAATGACCCCTTTGAACGTCTCGTGATCCGGCAGGATCCGGCAGAATAGGCGCGAATGTCCCTTGAATTTGGGGGGGCTTATGCGTAAGTGAGCGCGAGACAGATAGAAAGACGAGACCGACATGGCCCGCACCAACCCGCTTCAGTTTATCCAGCAGACCCGCGCAGAGGTTTCCAAAATCGTATGGCCGACGCGCCGCGAGGTGCTGCTCACGACTGTGATGGTGTTTATCATGGCCACGCTCACGGCGATCTTTTTTGCGCTGGTCGACATCCTGATCCGCAACGGCCTGCAAGCCGTGCTGAACATCTTCAGCTGAAGCCTCTTTTCACTGCCAAGTCTTGCTGACATAGTCCGCTCATGAGATTGAGCTGGCAAGAAGTGCGCGCCCGCGCGGGTGCGTTTTCAAGGTTACCAACTGATATCTATCCTAAGATCAAGGCAGGGCCAAAAGTGACATGGTACCAGGCGCATTCTCCCTACTTGTTTCTTGTTCTCGCTTTACGAGCAGATGGTGAAGCCGCTTCTGGCGGGGAAGCCGAAGCGGAAAAGGCGCGCCAAGGCGACCTGAGGGCTTGAATCTGCGCCATTTGGCGTGTAACCCCGCGCTCAACCCCCGACATGGTGAGCGACGATTCGAGTTGCTCGCCGCTTTTTGCTGTCGGGCGAGCGGAATTGGCCTGCGTTGCGGGCAGAGTAAGGAACGGGCACAGGACAATGGCGAAACGGTGGTATTCGGTAAGCGTTCTCTCCAACTTCGAGAAGAAGATTGCAGAGCAGATCAGGCAGCAGGCCGAAGAACAGAATCTGTCTGACCAGATTGACGAAGTGCTGGTTCCGACGGAAGAAGTGATTGAAGTGCGCCGCGGCAAGAAAGTGACCGCCGAGCGCCGCTTTATGCCCGGTTATGTGCTGGTGCATATGGAGATGAGTGACCGCGGGTATCATTTGATCAGCTCGATCAACCGCGTGACAGGGTTTTTGGGCCCGCAAGGCCGCCCGATGCCGATGCGCGATGCAGAGGTGAACCAGATCCTCAACCGCGTGCAGGAAGGCGAAGACGCGCCCAAGCTGATGATCAGCTTTGACATCGGTGAGAAGGTCAAGGTGAACGACGGGCCGTTTGAAGACTTTGACGGCATGGTCGAGGAAGTCGACGACGAGAACCAGCGCCTCAAGGTTATGGTGAGCATCTTCGGGCGGGAAACGCCTGTGGAACTGGAATTTACGCAGGTATCCAAACAAGGGTAAGTGCGACGGAATCATCGGGGCGACCCGATGTGAGAGCGTGGGAGGCGAGGCAGCCGCGGCTGACGGACCGGACCACACAACATTGAGCCTCCGGGGACGCGTCCTTTGGAGGGTTGGAAAAGGAGAAGGCCAATGGCCAAGAAGCTAGTCGGCAAGATGAAGCTGCAAGTCCCAGCGGGACAAGCAAACCCAAGCCCGCCCGTCGGGCCTGCGCTGGGTCAGCGCGGCATCAACATCATGGAATTCTGTAAAGCGTTCAACGCGAAGACACAGGATATGGAGCCAGGTGCGCCTTGCCCCACCGTGATCACGTATTACCAGGACAAGTCCTTCACGATGGACATCAAGACGCCACCTGCGTCTTACTATCTGCGCAAAGCTGCCGGCCTCAAATCCGGTGCGAAACTGCCAGGTCGTGAGACTGTTGGCACGGTCAGCACAAAGCAGCTGCGCGAAATCGCGGAAGCCAAGTGGAAAGACCTGAACGCAAACGACGTGGAAGCCGCGATGAAGATCATCATGGGCTCGGCACGCTCTATGGGCATCGAGGTGAAGTAAGATGGGTAAACTTGGAAAACGCACAGTTGCCGCACGCGAAGCCTTTGCCGGCAAAGAAAACCTGACAGTTGAAGAAGCTGTGAGCCTGATCAAGGCAAGCGCAAACGCGAAATTCGACGAGACACTCGAAATCGCCATGAACCTCGGTGTTGACCCGCGTCACGCCGACCAGATGGTTCGCGGTGTTGTCGGCCTGCCAAACGGCACAGGCAAAGACGTGCGCGTTGCTGTTTTTGCACGCGGCCCGAAAGCCGACGAAGCGACAGCCGCAGGTGCGGATGTTGTGGGTGCGGAAGACCTCATGGAAATCGTGCAGGGCGGCAAGATCGACTTTGACCGTTGCATCGCGACACCTGACATGATGCCGGTTGTTGGCCGTTTGGGCAAAGTGCTCGGCCCCCGCAACCTTATGCCAAACCCTAAAGTTGGCACAGTGACCATGGATGTGGCTGAAGCTGTGAAAGCGGCCAAGGGCGGTGAAGTGCAGTTCAAAGTCGAAAAAGCCGGCGTGATTCACGCGGGTATCGGCAAGATCTCGTTTGACGACAAGAAGCTGGTTGAAAACGTGCGTGCCTTTGTGAACGCGGTTTCAAAAGCCCGTCCGTCAGGCAGCAAAGGTGCGTATCTGAAGAAGATCTCGCTGAGCTCGACAATGGGCCCGGGCGTGAGCATCAATGTGGACAACGCCGTCGCCGAGTGATTGATCACTCCTGCAAGATTTGAAAGAGCGCTCTTCGGGGCGCTCTTTTTATTTGGGGTTGTGGATGCGCCGGCTTTGAGGTGATGTGCACCGGTAAATTCGGGAGGCCTCCAATGCGCGATGCGACTTATGATATTCTTTTCGAGCCGGTGCAAATTGGTCCGGTAAAGACACGCAACCGCTTTTATCAGGTTCCGCATTGCACGGGGATGGGCCACCGCTACCCCCGTTCGGAAGCCGCGCATCGGGGCGTGAAGGCCGAGGGCGGCTGGGGTGTTGTCTCAACGCAGGAGACGGAAATTCACCCGAGCTCTGACCTTACCCCCGCCAATGAAGCGCGGTTGTGGGATGCCAAGGATATTCCCGCGTTGAAGCTGATGACGGAGGCGGTGCATGCCCATGGCAGCCTTGCCGCGATCCAGCTTGCGCATAACGGTTTGCACGTGGCCAACCGCTACACGCGGCACACGCCATTTGCGCCCAGTGCCGCGGTTGTTGACAGCGACGACCCTGTGCAAGCGCGTGCGATGGATAAGGCCGATATCAAAACCTTCCGCCGCTGGCATGTGGATGCGGCCAAGCGCGCGCGCGATGCGGGCTTTGACATTATCTATGTTTACGCAGGCCACGACATGACGCTGCTCCAGCATTTTTTGCTGGAGCGGCACAACCGGCGCTCGGATGAATACGGCGGCAGCTTTGAAAACCGGTTGCGGCTGTTTCGGGAAGTCTTGGCAGATACGAAAGAGGCCGTGGGCGACACATGTGCTGTTGCTGTGCGGTTGGCGGTTGACGAGTTGCTCGGTGCCGAGGGCCTGCGCCATGATGTCGAGGCGCGTGATATCATCACGGCTTTGGCAGACGAACCTGACATGTGGGACGTGAACTTGTCTGACTGGTCAAACGACAGCCAGACCTCGCGGTTTGCCAAAGAGGGTTATCAGGAAGATTATACGCGCTTTGTGAAGAGAGTTACCAGCAAGCCTGTGGTTGGGGTGGGGCGCTATACCTCGCCTGATACGATGGTGCGGTTGGTAAGGCAGGGGCATCTGGATTTGATTGGTGCTGCAAGGCCTTCGATTGCTGACCCGTTCTTGCCCAAAAAGATCGAAGAGGGGCGGCTGGAGGACATTCGCGAGTGTATCGGGTGTAATATATGTGTGTCGGGTGACAATACCTGTGTGCCGATGCGCTGCACGCAGAACCCGACTACGGCAGAGGAGTGGCGGCGCGGGTGGCACCCCGAGATAACCACCAAGGCCAGCATGGCGGAAAAGCACCTGATTGTTGGTGGCGGCCCCGCAGGGCTTGAGGCGGCGCACGTTCTGGCGAAGGCTGGGCATGAGGTGATTGTGGCGGAGGCAGGCCGCGAGTGGGGTGGCCGCGTGAGCCTTGAGAGCCGTTTGCCCGGTTTGGCCGAGTGGGCGCGGGTGCGCGACTGGCGTATGGGGCAGTTGCAGACCATGCCCAATGTCGAGATGTATCTGGAAAGCCCGCTGAGCGAGGAGGATATTCTGGAGTATGGTATTGCCAATGTTGCGCTGGCCACGGGGGCGACATGGCGTTCGGATGGCACTGGACGTGCGCACCGCAAGCCGCTGGCGTTTATGGCGGATGCGCCTGTTCTGACACCTGATGACGTGATGCGCGGCGGGCTTGTCGACCGAAAAGGACCTGTTGTGGTATTTGATGACGACCGCTTCTACATGGCCAGCGTGTTGGCGGAAGTGGCCGCAGCGCAAGGAAATGAGGTGACGTTTGTGACGCCGTCGGCTGTTGTTGCGCCTTGGGCGGACCATACGCTCGAGCAGGGGCGTATTCAGAAGCGGTTGCTTGAACTGGGTGTTAACATCGTTCCGCTGCATGGCCTTGCGGGCTATAATGATGGCCAGTTGAGTCTGGCGTGTAGCTATACGGGTGCTGCGCGGGAGCTGTCCTGCGAAACGCTGGTTTCGGTGACCTCGCGTAATCCGAATGATGGGCTTTGGCTGGCTTTGAAGGCGCGCGAAGGCGAATGGGCTGCTGCGGGGCTTGCTCGCGTTGCCAGCATTGGTGATTGTCATGCACCCGGCTTGATTGCAGCGGCTGTTTATGCGGGTCACAAATATGCGCGCGAAATGGCTGGGGAAGAAGCTGCGCTGCGCGAAGACAGAATGCTGGCCGATTGACCCACTAATCCGGGCATCGGCCCTTGTGTTTACCTTTAATCCGCACTAAATCGACACTTGCAAATCAGCGTGCGATTCGTCGTGCGCTGTTTTGCATTCGTCCAAGACGGTGGGTGATGGGTGATTTGACCTATCTTAATCTCCTGCCTGAGACGGGAAATCTGAGATTAAACGGGGGCTGGTTCCTCGGGTGATTTTGGCTCTGCCCCGTAATTCGGACATGAGTGCTGGCCCCTTATAGGGCTGGCGAACTGAGCCGGGGGGCAACCCCCAAATTTGGAGTGAAACTGTGGATAGAGCCCAGAAAGAGAAAGTGGTCGAGGAACTCGGCCAGATCTTTGAAAGCTCTGGCGTTGTTGTGGTAGCCCACTACGTCGGCCTTACAGTTGCTGAGATGCAGGACCTACGTGCGCGCGCAAGCGAAGCAGGTGGGGCCGTACGTGTCGCCAAGAACAGGCTCGCCAAAATCGCTCTGGAAGGAACGCCTATCTCTGAGATGGGTGAGTACCTGACAGGCATGACCGTTCTGACCTATTCTGAGGATCCTGTGGCTGCGGCCAAGGTTGCCGAGGATTATGCCAAGGATAACTCGAAGTTCGAGATTCTTGGTGGGGCCATGGGCGGTGACATCCTGGACCGTGCTGGTGTTACAGCTGTGTCGAAACTGCCTTCGCGCGAGGAGCTTCTTGCTACTATCGCGGGCATGATCGGTGCACCTGCAAGCAACATCGCCGGTGCAATTGGCGCACCTGCTTCAAATATCGCTTCCATCCTTTCGACTATCGAAGAGAAGGCGGCGTAAGCAACCAATCGGCTGGCGTGGGGCGAGACCTCATCGTTGGAACACAAATTTAGAAACGGAAAGCAAGTAAAATGGCTGATCTGAAAAAACTCGCAGAAGAAATCGTCGCCCTGACGCTTTTGGAAGCACAAGAACTGAAGACGATCCTTAAAGACGAATACGGCATCGAGCCTGCAGCCGGTGGCGCAGTCATGATGGCCGGCCCTGCGGACGCTGGTGGCGGTGCTGCTGCGGACGAGCAAACAGAATTCAACGTAATTCTCGTTTCTGCAGGCGCATCCAAGATCAACGTGATCAAGGAAGTTCGCGGCATCACAGGCCTCGGTCTGAAAGAAGCCAAAGACCTCGTCGACGCTGGCGGCAAAGCTGTCAAAGAAGGCGTAGACAAAGCCGAAGCAGACGACATCAAAGCCAAGCTCGAAGCAGCTGGCGCGGAAGTCGAAATCAAGTAAGCGGTTTGCAGCAAGGCTTCGGCTTTGCGCAAATTCAGGCTGGGCGGGGAGAAATCCGTGCCCAGCCGAACCTGTCTTAGCAAGTGCCTCACGGGAGGCGTTTTCTTAGGCGCGGTTCATGGTCGGGAGGCTCCAATGGGAATGGAGCCGGGAATTGACCGAAACGTGCTGTCTCGTATGGAGGCAAGGCCGGGACCCGACGGTGCTTGTTTTCGGTGAGAAATGAAAAGGTGAACTCGAGCATGGCGCAATCTTTCCTTGGCCAGAAACGTCTTCGTAAATATTTTGGTAAAATCCGTGAAGTTCTGGAGATGCCGAACCTGATTGAGGTTCAGAAATCATCCTATGATCTTTTCCTGAATTCCGGCGATGCGCCGCAGCCGCTTGACGGCGAAGGCATCAAAGGTGTGTTCCAGTCGGTTTTCCCGATTAAGGACTTCCACGAAACATCCGTGCTTGAGTTTGTTGATTACGAACTCGAAGAGCCGAAATATGACGTTGAAGAATGTCAGCAACGCGACATGACCTATGCCGCGCCTCTGAAGGTGAAGCTGCGCTTGATCGTGTTTGATGTCGATGAGGACACAGGCGCGAAATCGGTTAAGGACATCAAGGAACAAGACGTGTTCATGGGCGATATGCCTTTGATGACACCGAACGGCACATTTGTTGTGAACGGCACGGAGCGTGTTATCGTTTCCCAGATGCACCGCTCACCCGGTGTGTTCTTTGACCACGACAAAGGCAAAACGCATTCTTCGGGTAAGTTGCTGTTTGCCTGCCGCATTATTCCCTATCGTGGCTCATGGCTCGACTTTGAATTTGATGCGAAAGACATCGTGTTTGCGCGGATCGACCGCCGCCGCAAGCTTCCTGTGACCACGCTGCTTTATGCGCTTGGCCTTGATCAGGAAGCGATCATGGATGCGTATTATGACACCGTCACATACAAGCTGAAGGCGAAAAAGGGTTGGGTCACCAAGTTCTTCCCCGAGCGCGTGCGCGGCACACGCCCGACATTTGACCTTGTTGATGCCAAAACAGGTGAAGTGATTGCCGAAGCGGGCAAGAAAGTTACACCTCGCGCAGTGAAACAACTGATCGACGAAGGCAATGTGACCGACCTTCTGGTTCCGTTCGAACAGATCGAAGGCAAGTTTGTTGCCAAAGATATCATCAACGAAGAAACCGGCGCGATTTATGTGGAAGCCGGTGACGAGCTGACATTCGAGCGTGACAAAGACGGCGAGATCATTGGTGGCGCGTTGAAAGAGCTGATGGATGCGGGCTTTACCGATATCCCTGTGCTCGACATCGACAACATCAATGTCGGCCCCTACATGCGCAACACAATGGCCACAGATAAGAACATGAACCGCGAAACCGCGCTCATGGATATCTACCGTGTGATGCGCCCCGGCGAGCCGCCCACCGTTGAAGCCGCGTCAAACCTGTTTGACACGCTGTTCTTTGATAGCGAGCGCTATGACCTCTCGGCTGTTGGCCGCGTGAAAATGAACATGCGCCTTGATCTTGATGCGCCTGACACGCTGCGCACGCTGCGCCGCGAAGATATCGTATCTTGCATCAAAGCGCTGGTTATGCTGCGCGACGGCAAGGGCGACATTGACGACATCGACCACCTCGGCAACCGCCGTGTGCGCTCGGTCGGCGAACTCATGGAAAACCAGTACCGCGTTGGCCTGCTCCGTATGGAGCGCGCGATCAAGGAGCGTATGTCATCTGTCGAGATCGACACAGTGATGCCGCAAGACCTGATCAACGCCAAGCCGGCTGCGGCGGCTGTTCGTGAATTCTTCGGCTCAAGCCAGCTCTCGCAGTTTATGGACCAAACCAACCCGCTTTCGGAAGTGACGCACAAGCGCCGCCTCTCGGCGCTTGGACCAGGTGGTCTGACGCGTGAGCGCGCGGGCTTTGAGGTGCGCGACGTTCACCCGACACACTACGGCCGTATGTGCCCGATTGAGACGCCGGAAGGCCCGAACATCGGCTTGATCAACTCACTTGCGACATTTGCGCGTGTGAACAAATACGGCTTCATCGAAACGCCTTATCGCAAGGTTGTGGACGGTAAGGTGACGGACGATGTGCAATACATGTCGGCCACCGAAGAGATGCGCCACGTGGTAGCGCAGGCCAACGCCAACCTCGATGAGGAAGGCAAGTTTGTGAACGATCTGGTGAGCACGCGTCAATCGGGCGAATATACACTCGCGCCGAACGAGCACGTGGACCTTATTGACGTTAGCCCGAAACAGCTTGTGTCTGTTGCGGCCTCGCTCATTCCGTTCCTTGAAAACGATGACGCCAACCGCGCCTTGATGGGTTCGAACATGCAACGTCAGGCTGTGCCTTTGCTCCAAGCTGAAGCGCCGCTGATCGGGACGGGCATTGAAGGCAAAGTTGCGATTGACTCGGGTGCTGCCATTCAGGCCAAGCGCGCAGGCATCATCGACCAGGTCGATGCGCAGCGTATCGTTATTCGCGCCACGCATGACCTCGGACTTGGGGATGCGGGTGTTGATATTTACCGTATGCGCAAATTCCAGCGCTCCAACCAGAATACTTGTATCAACCAGCGCCCCTTGGTGAAGGTTGGTGACACGGTTCAGAAGGGTGAGATTATTGCGGACGGTCCGTCAACGGACATCGGCGAACTCGCACTCGGCAAGAACGTGGTTGTCGCGTTTATGCCTTGGAACGGTTACAACTACGAAGATAGTATCCTGATCTCCGAGCGTATTTCGCAAGATGACGTGTTCACTTCGATCCACATCGAAGAGTTCGAAGTTGCCGCGCGTGACACGAAGCTTGGGCCAGAGGAAATCACACGCGATATTCCGAACGTCGGTGAAGAAGCGCTGCGCAACCTCGATGAGGCGGGCATTGTTTACATCGGTGCGGATGTTGAACCAGGTGACATTCTTGTCGGCAAGATCACACCGAAGGGCGAAAGCCCGATGACGCCGGAAGAAAAGCTTCTGCGCGCTATCTTTGGTGAGAAAGCTTCTGACGTGCGTGATACTTCGCTTCGCGTGAAGCCGGGTGACTTTGGCACGGTTGTGGAAGTGCGCGTCTTTAACCGCCATGGTGTGGAAAAAGACGAACGTGCGCTTCAGATCGAGCGTGAAGAAGTTGAACGCCTTGCGCGCGACCGTGACGATGAGCTCGCGATCCTTGATCGCAACATCTACGCACGTTTGGGTGACATGCTGCTTGGCAAAGAAGTGGCCAAGGGCCCCAAAGGTGTGAAAGCCGGCTCGAAGGTTGATGCAGAAATGCTGGAAACCTATCCGCGTTCGGCTTGGTGGATGATCGCCCTTAAGGACGAGCAGAACGCCCAGGTCGTTGAAGCGCTGCACGAGCAATATGAGGCGCAGAAGCGCACTCTGGATGCGCGCTTTGAAGACAAGGTCGAAAAAGTTCGCCGCGGCGATGACCTGCCACCCGGTGTGATGAAGATGGTTAAAGTCTTCGTGGCCGTGAAGCGCAAGCTTCAGCCAGGGGATAAAATGGCCGGTCGTCACGGGAACAAAGGTGTTATTTCAAAGGTTGTACCTATGGAAGACATGCCGTTCCTTGCCGATGGCACGCCCGTTGACTTCTGTTTGAACCCGCTTGGTGTTCCGTCGCGTATGAACGTTGGTCAGATCCTTGAAACCCACATGGGTTGGGCGTCACGCGGTCTTGGCCTCAAGATTGACGATGCGCTTGGCGAATATCGCCGCTCGGGTGATCTGACTCCTGTGCGCGATGCAATGAAGCACGCTTATGGCGATGATGTTTACGAAGAAGGCATTGTCGGCATGGAAGAGGCGCAGCTCATTGAAGCCGCTGGCAACGTTACACGCGGTGTTCCGATTGCGACGCCTGTTTTTGACGGGGCGAAAGAGGCCGATGTGAACGATGCGTTGACACGCGCGGGCTTTGATACTTCGGGCCAGTCGATCTTGTTTGACGGCCGCACAGGCGAGCAATTTGCCCGCCCTGTGACTGTCGGCATCAAGTATCTGCTGAAGCTTCACCACCTTGTGGACGACAAAATCCACGCGCGCTCGACAGGCCCATACAGCCTTGTCACGCAACAGCCGCTGGGTGGTAAAGCCCAGTTCGGCGGGCAGCGCTTTGGTGAGATGGAAGTCTGGGCGCTTGAAGCTTATGGCGCGGCATACACACTGCAAGAGATGCTGACTGTGAAGTCGGATGACGTTGCGGGCCGAACCAAAGTTTATGAGAGCATCGTGAAGGGTGAAGACAACTTTGAGGCCGGTGTGCCAGAGAGCTTTAACGTTCTCGTCAAAGAAGTCCGCGGCCTTGGCCTGAACATGGAACTCCTGGATGCGGAGGATGAGGAATAAGGGCGCAGGCTCTTCTTCCCTTCTCCCTTCCGCAACCAATTTGAGGACATCAAAATGAACCAGGAACTTACAAACAACCCGTTTAACCCGCTGACGCCAACGAAGGTTTTTGACGAGATCAAAGTCTCGCTTGCTTCGCCAGAGCGTATCCTGTCGTGGTCATTCGGGGAGATCAAGAAACCCGAAACCATCAACTACCGGACGTTCAAGCCAGAGCGTGACGGCCTTTTCTGTGCGCGTATCTTCGGGCCAGTAAAAGACTACGAATGCCTCTGCGGCAAATACAAACGTATGAAGTATCGCGGCGTTGTCTGCGAGAAATGCGGTGTTGAAGTCACGCTCCAGAAAGTGCGCCGCGAGCGTATGGGCCACATCGAGCTGGCCTCGCCTGTTGCACACATCTGGTTCCTCAAGTCGCTTCCATCGCGGATCGGCCTGATGCTGGATATGACACTGCGTGACCTTGAGCGCGTGCTGTATTTTGAAAACTACGTTGTGATCGAGCCCGGCCTGACGGACCTGACGTATGGCCAGATGCTCACCGAAGAAGAGTATATGGACGCGCAAGACCACTACGGTATGGATGCGTTTACCGCGAACATCGGTGCGGAAGCGATCCGTGAGATGCTGGCCCAGATCGACCTTGAGAGCGAGGCAGAAACCCTGCGCGCAGACCTTAAGGAAGCGACAGGCGAGTTGAAGCCGAAGAAGATCATCAAGCGCTTGAAAGTGGTTGAGAGCTTCCTTGAGAGTGGCAACCGCCCCGAGTGGATGGTTATGACGGTTATTCCCGTGATCCCGCCAGAGCTTCGCCCGCTGGTTCCGCTGGATGGTGGCCGCTTTGCGACGTCGGATCTCAACGATCTTTACCGCCGTGTCATCAACCGTAACAACCGCCTGAAGCGGCTCATCGAGCTGCGTGCGCCTGATATCATTGTGCGCAACGAAAAGCGGATGTTGCAGGAATCTGTGGATGCGTTGTTTGACAACGGCCGCCGTGGCCGCGTGATCACGGGGGCCAACAAGCGCCCGCTGAAATCACTTTCAGACATGCTGAAAGGTAAGCAAGGCCGCTTCCGTCAGAACCTTTTGGGTAAGCGCGTCGACTTCTCAGGCCGGTCTGTCATTGTGACGGGTCCGGAGCTGAAGTTGCACCAGTGCGGTCTGCCCAAGAAGATGGCTTTGGAGCTGTTCAAACCGTTTATTTACAGCCGTTTGGAGGCCAAAGGCCTTTCGGCAACTGTAAAGCAGGCCAAGAAGCTTGTGGAGAAAGAGCGCCCCGAAGTCTGGGATATTCTGGATGAAGTTATCCGCGAACATCCTGTCATGCTCAACCGCGCGCCGACGCTTCACCGCCTTGGTATCCAGGCGTTTGAACCTGTGCTGATCGAAGGGAAAGCGATCCAGCTTCACCCGCTGGTTTGCTCGGCTTTCAACGCTGACTTTGACGGTGACCAAATGGCCGTTCACGTGCCGCTCTCGCTGGAAGCCCAGCTTGAAGCGCGTGTTCTCATGATGTCGACAAACAACGTGCTTTCGCCTGCGAACGGTGCGCCGATTATCGTTCCGTCACAGGATATGATTTTGGGCCTCTATTACACGACCATCGAGCGTGAAGGCATGAAGGGCGAAGGCATGACCTTTGCTTCGATTGAAGAGGTTCAGCACGCACTTGATGCGGGCGCTGTTCACTTGCACTCGAAAATCACCGCGCGGGTTCCGCAGGTGGACGACGAAGGCAACACCGTGATGCAGCGTTTTGAAACGACACCGGGCCGTGTGCGCCTTGGTGCGCTTCTGCCGCAGAACAACAAAGCGCCATTCGAACTGGTCAACCGTTTGCTTCGCAAGCGTGAAGTTCAGCAGGTGATTGATACGGTCTACCGTTATTGCGGGCAGAAAGAGTCTGTTATTTTCTGTGACCAGATCATGACCATGGGCTTCCGCGAAGCTTTCAAGGCGGGCATTTCGTTTGGTAAGGATGATATGGTAATCCCTGACACCAAATGGACGATCGTTGACGAAACACGCGGCTTTGTGAAGGACTTCGAACAGCAGTATCTCGACGGCCTCATCACACAGGGCGAGAAATACAACAAAGTTGTCGATGCTTGGTCAAAGTGTAACGACAAAGTCACCGAAGCGATGATGAGCACCATTTCGGCAGATAAACGCGATGAAGACGGGTCCGTCTCAGAGCCGAACTCTGTTTACATGATGGCTCACTCGGGCGCGCGTGGTTCTGTTACGCAGATGAAGCAGCTCGGCGGGATGCGCGGATTGATGGCGAAGCCGAATGGCGACATCATCGAAACGCCGATTATCTCGAACTTCAAGGAAGGCCTCAACGTTCTCGAGTACTTCAACTCGACCCACGGTGCGCGGAAAGGTCTTTCGGATACCGCTCTGAAAACGGCGAACTCCGGTTACCTGACACGCCGTCTTGTTGACGTTGCCCAGGACTGCATTGTGCGTGAGCATGACTGTGGGACCGAGCGTGCAATCACGGCTGAAGCGGCTGTGAATGACGGTGAGGTTGTTTCCTCACTGGCCGAGCGCCTCTTGGGCCGTGTGGCCGCAGACGATATTCTGCGCCCCGGAACCGACGAGGTGATCATCACACAAGGCACGATGATTGACGAGCGTATGGCAGATGCGATTGATGCGGCTGGCGTTGTCAGCACACGCATCCGCAGCCCTCTGACATGTGAAGCCGAGGATGGTGTTTGCGCTATGTGCTACGGGCGTGACTTGGCGCGCGGCACGATGGTAAACCAAGGTGAGGCCGTAGGCATCATCGCGGCGCAATCCATCGGCGAGCCTGGCACACAGTTGACGATGCGGACCTTCCACATCGGCGGCGTTGCGCAGGGTGGTCAGCAGTCGTTCCTTGAAGCAAGCCAGCAAGGTAAGATCACCTTCGAGAACGCTTCATTGCTTGAGAACGAAGCAGGCGAAGCGCTTGTTGTCGGCCGTAACATGAAAATCGCGATTGTCGGTGACGATGGTGAGGAACGTGCAAGCCACAAACTCAGCTACGGTACAAAGCTCTTTGTCAAAGAAGGTGCCAAGGTTCTGCGTGGCGACAAGCTGTTTGAATGGGATCCTTACACGCTTCCGATCATTGCGGAGAAGGCCGGTACAGCCAAGTTTGTTGACCTCGTGAGCGGTATTGCCGTGCGCGACGAGACAGATGACGCGACAGGCATGACCCAGAAGATTGTGATCGACTGGCGTGCTGCTCCGAAAGGCAATGAACTCAAGCCAGAGATCATCCTGTCGGATAAAGACGGCGAGCCGGTGCGCAACGATGCGGGCAATCCTCTGACCTATCCGATGTCTGTTGATGCGATCCTCTCGGTTGAAGAAGGCCAAGAGATCAAAGCGGGTGATGTTGTTGCGCGTATTCCTCGTGAAGGTGCGAAAACAAAAGACATCACCGGTGGTCTGCCACGAGTGGCCGAGCTTTTCGAAGCCCGCCGCCCGAAAGACCACGCGATCATTGCAGAGATCGACGGATATGTCCGTTACGGGCGCGACTATAAAAACAAGCGCCGGATCTCGATCGAGCCGTCAGACGAGAGCATGGAGGCCGTTGAATATATGGTTCCGAAGGGCAAGCACATTCCAGTTATGGAAGGCGACTTTGTCCAGAAGGGCGATTACATCATGGACGGCAACCCTGCGCCGCATGACATCCTCTCTATTATGGGTGTTGAAGCGCTGGCCGACTACATGATCGACGAGGTGCAAGATGTTTACCGCCTGCAAGGCGTGAAGATCAACGATAAGCACATCGAGGTTATCGTGCGTCAGATGCTCCAGAAGTGGGAGATTCTGGACAGTGGCGACACAACGCTTCTCAAAGGCGAGAATGTCGACAAGGTCGAGTTTGACGAGGCCAATGCCAAGGCGGAAGCCCGTGGCGGACGCCCTGCACAAGGCGAGCCGATCCTTCTCGGGATCACCAAAGCGAGCTTGCAGACACGTTCGTTCATCTCGGCGGCGTCGTTCCAGGAGACAACCCGCGTTCTTACCGAAGCCTCTGTGCAAGGTAAGAAAGACAAGCTGGTTGGCCTCAAGGAAAACGTCATCGTGGGCCGTCTTATCCCTGCGGGGACAGGTGGTGCGACGAAGCAGATGCGCCGTGTTGCACAAGACCGCGACAACGTAGTGCTTGAAGCGCGCCGTGAAGAGGCCGAGGCGGCAGCAGCTCTTGCTGCTCCGACAGCTGACGACGATGTTTTCTCCGGCAACAAAGCCGCTGAAGAAAATACCGGTCAGATGCCTGAGAGCCGCGAAGAGTAAGCTCTTTCACATAACAGTTGGAAAACCCCGTCCTTTGAGGCGGGGTTTTTCTTTTGGGGGATGCGAAGGTGCGCTTGGCTCTTTTCTTTTGTGCCGATCAAGTGTTTTCTGAGTAAGAGGAGGCGCTTCATGGCAGAGCAGACAAAGACGCCGCAGGTGATCGGGCTGGTGCGGTTTTCCGTATTGGCGACGGATTACTATTCGGACACCCACGGCAGCCCCGAGGCCGTGGCCGCGCATTTGTATACGCCCGAGCGCATGGCGCTGCGGTTGCAGATGTTTGAAACGCTGTGTCTGCCGTCGCTTGTGCGCCAGAGTGATCAGGGGTTCCGGCTTGTTGTGCTGACATCAACCAAGCTGCCCGCCGATGTGCGCGCGAAGCTTGATGCATTGATTGCGCCGCATGAAAACATGAGCGTTTTTGCCGCCGAGCCGGGCGCGCATTACCAGATTATAAAGGCGGCCTATGCCTCCGCGCATGAAGACGGCCACACCCATCGTATTACCTTTCGGCTGGATGATGATGATGCTTTGGCGGGCGATTATATTGCGCGGCTCAAGGCGCTTGCGGGGCCGCTTCTGCAGATGAAGTCCGACGAGCCGACTGTTATTGCTTTCAACCGCGGATTTTATGTTGAGGTCACGGGGAAAGGGAACAACGCGGTGTTTGATACGGTCGAGCGCGCGCCTTTGTCTTGCGGAACGGCGCTGTTGCATCCGGTGAGCTACGGGCGCAACCCGTATCGCTACAATCACCGTGCTTTGGCGCAGCATTATACGGTTTACTCCGATATTTCCGCGCCCTGCTTTTTGCGCACAATCCACCGCGATAACAAATCAAGCCCAGCCAAGCTTGGGATCATCGACAAGGTGAAGCCCGAGAAGGTGGCCAAGCAGATAAAGAGCTTATTCGGTTTTGATATTGATATGCTGAAAGGCCTCAGATGATTTCGGCCCAAGACAATGTGCGCGGTGCGCTTTTGATGATGGCGTCTATGGCGGCGTTTACGTTTAACGACGCGTTTATGAAGATGATTTCGGAGCAGATTCCGCTCTTCCAGCTTCTGACGCTGCGGGGCGTTTTGACGACTGTTCTTGTGGCGCTTGTGATGCTGGCGATGGGGCGGTTGCGCTTCGGGATTCCGCGGCAGGACCGAATGCTTGTGCTCATTCGCGTCGTTGCGGAGGCGGGGTCGGCATATTTTTTCCTGACTGCTCTTTTCAACATGCCGATTGCCAATGTCAGCGCGATTATGCAGGCTTTGCCGTTGACGATCACATTAGCGGCGGCTGTTTTCTTTCGGGAGCCTGTGGGATGGCGGCGTTTGGCGGCTATTCTTGTGGGCTTTGTCGGGGTCATGCTGATCATTCGGCCAGGGGCGGACGATTTTACGATCTATTCGGTCTATACGCTGGCGGCGGTGGCTGTTGTGACAGTGCGAGACCTTGCCACACGGCGTCTGAGCGCTGAAACGCCTTCCATGGCGGTGACGCTTTATTCCTCAATCGGGGTGACGATTTTCTTTGCACTGGCCTCGCCTTCACAGGGCTGGGTTCCTGTTGACGGCTATGTCGCGATGATGATCGCGGGGGCGGCTTTGATGGTGATCGGCGGGTATGTCTGCTCGATTATGGTGATGCGGGTTGGAGAGATCAGCTTTGTGGCGACATTTCGCTATACCTCGCTCGTCTGGGCGCTTGTGCTGGGCTGGCTTGTCTTTGGGGATTGGCCCAAGCCTGTTACTCTGTTGGGTGCGGCGATTGTGATCGGCTCTGGTGTGTTTATGCTCTTGCGTGAACGCCAGTTGAACAAGCGTTTGGCAATGGCTGCTGCAGCGCGGCCTGCGGCGGGTGGGGGCGTATGAGGACTGCCAAGCTTCAGGTGCTCGGGCTTTGCCGCTGGTCTTATCCGAGCCAGACGGGGGCGTTTAACAACAAGGGCGAGAGCCTTGAAGCGCTGCGCGCTGAGCTTTACACGCCTGAACGGATGGCTGTCAGGCTGTTTTTTCTGGAACACCTTGTTCTGCCAAGCCTGCGGGGGCAAACGGACAAGGATTTTACCCTACTGTTGATGATGGGCGACAGCCTGCCCGAGCCATGGAGGGGGCAGGTGCTCGAGCTCATCAAGGATGTGGACCAGGTGAAGCCGGTGTTTTTGCCAGAAGGGCAAAACCACATGGAAGCTTGCCGCGTGCTGATGATGGAGCATCGCGACCAGACGGCTGATGTTGTTATCGAGTTTCGTCTTGATGATGACGATGCCGTGGCACGGAGTTTTGTTGAGAGGCTGCGGGCGCTCTACCGCCAGCTGAGACCGATCTACAAGGAGCACGGGCGCGCGGCTGTCGATTTTTGCCGCGGTTTTCTGTTTCGCTGCGAGCCGGACGGAAGTGTGAACTATTTGCCCGTAGAGGCGCGGCTTTGGACACCTGCGCTGGCGCTCTATTTGCCACCTGATCACAAGCGCAGCCTGATCAACTATCCGCATATGCGCACCTGGCGGAGTATGCCTGTGCTCAGCCTCAACAAGAGCCCGATGTTTGTGCGCGGCGCGCATGAGGGCAATGACAGCGCGATAAAAGAGCGTAAGGTGGATACCTTCCGCTTCAAGCTTGAGACATTGCCTGATCTCGCGCGTTCTGAATTTGGCGTTGACTTGGAGTGCTTCGAGGCCGGGTGGGGCCGTGTGACTGCGCGAAATGGCGCAGCCTGATGTGATCGTCCTGCGCGTGTTGACAAGTTGAGCGACTCCCCATAAAAGCCCCTCATCCGGCTAAGGGGACACCCCGATGCCGTTTGCAAAACTTGAGTGGTCAAGATCCGAGCTAATGCTGCGAAGATCCTCTGAGAACCCGCCGCGCCGTTTACCTCGGAATGGGAACGATGCGGCTTTTGTGTGTTGTGGACGCATAACGCGCAGCAAATTGAAACCGCGGGGGGACACCCTTGCACACATGTGTCGAACAAACGGGAAAAGAGCCCTATGCCAACGATCCAACAGCTTATCCGGAAGCCCCGGAAGCCGAAAGTCAAACGCTCCAAATCGCTTCACCTTGAGGGCAACCCTCAGAAGCGCGGCGTTTGCACACGCGTTTACACAACAACGCCCAAGAAACCGAACTCTGCTATGCGTAAAGTTGCCAAAGTGCGCCTTACAAACGGCTTTGAAGTTATCAGCTACATCGGTGGTGAAAGCCACAACCTTCAGGAGCACTCAGTTGTCCTGATCCGTGGCGGTCGTGTAAAAGACCTTCCGGGTGTCCGTTACCACATCCTGCGCGGTGTTCTGGATACCCAAGGTGTTAAAGACCGTAAGCAGCGCCGTTCGAAATATGGCGCTAAGCGTCCTAAGTAAGGAAGAGATCACATGTCACGTCGTCACGCCGCTGAAAAACGCGAAGTTCTACCTGACGCCAAGTTTGGTGATCGGGTTCTGACAAAATTCATGAACAATCTGATGATCGACGGCAAAAAAGCCGTTGCTGAGCGGATTGTCTACAACGCGTTTGACCGCGTTGAGAGCAAAATCAAGCGCGCACCTGTGGAAGTGTTCCACGAAGCGCTCGAAAACATCAAGCCTTCGGTTGAAGTGCGTTCGCGCCGCGTTGGTGGTGCAACCTATCAGGTGCCTGTTGAAGTCCGCCCCGAGCGCCGCGAAGCTCTGGCTATTCGCTGGTTGATCAATGCGAGCCGCGCTCGCAACGAGAACACCATGGAAGAGCGCCTTGCCGGCGAGCTGATGGATGCTGTGCAATCTCGCGGCTCTGCTGTGAAAAAGCGCGAAGACACCCACAAAATGGCCGATGCGAACAAAGCATTCAGCCACTACCGCTGGTAAGAGGAAGTATCTGATATGGCACGCGAGTATCCACTCGAACTATACCGGAACTTTGGTATCATTGCGCACATCGACGCAGGGAAAACCACGGTTTCGGAACGTATCCTGTTTTACACAGGCAAGAACCACACCATGGGCGAGACCCACGATGGCGCGGGCACGATGGACTGGATGGAACAAGAGCAGGAGCGGGGTATTACCATCACCTCTGCTGCGACCACCACGTTCTGGGAGCGGACCGAAACAGGCACAGAGCCTGACGGCCCAAAGCACCGCATGAACATCATCGACACACCCGGCCACGTTGACTTCACGATTGAAGTTGAGCGTTCGCTGGCTGTTCTCGATGGTGCTGTTGTTGTTCTCGACGGTAACGCCGGTGTTGAGCCACAGACAGAAACAGTGTGGCGCCAAGCTGACCGCTACAAAGTTCCGCGTATGGTTTTTGTCAACAAAATGGACAAGATCGGTGCTGACTTCTTTAATTGCGTTGCAATGATTGAAGACCGCACCGGCGCGCGCGCAATTCCGATTGCGCTTCCGATCGGGTCAGAAAACGATCTTGAAGGTCTTATTGATCTTGTGACCATGGAAGAATGGCTGTGGCAAGGTGAAGACCTTGGCGCCTCTTGGATCAAGGCTCCTATCCGTGAAGGTCTCGCTGGTCAGGCTGCTGAATGGCGTGAGAAGCTGGTTGAAGCGGCTGTTGAGCAAGACGATGACGCGATGGAAGCTTACCTTGAGGGCAATGAGCCAGACGTGAAAACGCTGCGTTCATTGATCCGTAAGGCGACGCTGAACTTGTCTTTCGTGCCTATTCTTGGCGGTTCCGCGTTTAAAAACATCGGCGTTCAGCCGCTGCTTAACGCGGTCAACGATTATCTGCCAAGCCCGCTCGATGTGATTGACTACATGGGCTTCAAGCCTGGCGACGAGACAGAGACACGTAACATTCCACGTCGTGCAGACGACAACATGGCGTTCTCCGCTCTTGCGTTCAAAATCATGAACGACCCCTTCGTGGGCTCCCTGACATTTACACGGATTTACTCCGGTACTTTGTCAAAGGGTGACAACATGCTCAATTCCACCAAAGGTGGCAAAGAGCGCGTTGGCCGTATGATGATGATGCACTCCAACGAACGCGAGGAAATTTCCGAAGCGTTTGCTGGCGACATTATTGCGCTTGGTGGTCTCAAGAACACAACAACCGGTGACACAATCTGTTCGCCAAACGACCCTGTTGTTCTTGAAACAATGACGTTCCCTGATCCTGTAATCGAGATCGCTGTTGAGCCAAAAACAAAAGCAGACCAAGAAAAGATGGGCATCGCCCTTCAGCGTCTGTCGGCAGAAGACCCTTCCTTCCGCGTGGAAACCGACCTTGAATCAGGTCAGACCATCATGAAGGGCATGGGCGAACTTCACCTCGACATCCTTGTTGACCGCATGAAGCGTGAATTCAAGGTCGAGGCCAACATCGGTGCGCCACAGGTTGCTTATCGCGAGACGATTTCCCGTGAAGTCGAGCACACCTACACGCACAAGAAGCAGTCGGGTGGTTCAGGCCAGTTCGGCGAGGTGAAAATGATCATCTCTCCAACAGAAGCAGGCGAAGGCTACTCGTTTGAAAGCCGTATCGTTGGCGGGTCAATTCCTAAGGAATACATTCCTGGCGTTGAAAAGGGCATCAACTCGGTTATGGACAGCGGCCCCTTGGCCGGCTTCCCCGTGATCGACTTTAAAGTTGCTCTGATCGACGGTAAGTTCCACGATGTTGACTCCTCGGTTCTCGCATTCGAGATCGCTGCACGTATGTGTATGCGTGAAGGTATGCGTAAAGCCGGCGCGAAACTGCTTGAGCCAGTGATGAAAGTCGAAGTGATTACGCCTGAAGAGTATACAGGCAGCATCATTGGCGATCTGACATCACGCCGTGGTCAGGTGAACGGACAGGACACACGCGGCAACGCGATTGCGATTGACGCATTCGTACCGCTGGCGAACATGTTCGGCTACATCAACAACCTGCGTTCCATGTCTTCGGGCCGCGCGCAGTTTACGATGCAGTTCGACCATTACGAACCGGTTCCAAGCAACATCTCGGAAGAAATTCAGGCGAAATTCGCCTAATTCCAACACTGAAATCTGGGCGGGCCGCTTTGGTCCGCCCATCCATAGAATGATTAGGAGGCCATCATGGCAAAGGAAAAGTTCAGCCGTAATAAACCACACTGCAACATCGGCACGATTGGTCACGTTGACCACGGCAAGAC